>AHHB01000032.1 GCA_000242815.2 Janthinobacterium lividum PAMC 25724 | reverse complement strand
CGAGGGCGGCGCCATCGCCGGCCCGCAGGCGTCGCGCGGCCGCCGCTTGCAACTGCTGCGTCACGGCCAGTTGCTCTTCCAGGCGCGCCACGCCGGCCAGTTCGCCCAGCGCGTCGAACCAATCGCGCAGCAGGGCACGTCCCGCCTCATGCCAGGCGTCCGCATACAGCGCGCGCGCCACGGCCAGGCCCTGTTCGCCCAGCGCCTGGTCCTGGCCCGCCTTGCCGAACCAGCGCAGCGGCCTTTCCAGCGCCATTTCCTGTTCCAGATAGCGTTCGCCGCCGGGCGCGCGACGGCCGCTGGCGCCCGCGCGCAGCGTCCATTCATAGGGACCGGCGATCAGCTTGTCGCGTTCGGCACCGGCCAGTTCCGTGTTCAGCGCTCCTTGCCGCAGTGACGGCAAGCTGGCCAGCACGCGCCGCACCTGCGCTTCGGGCGGCAGCGCGTAGAGTGTGTCGGGCGCTGCCTGCGCACCGGCCGCCACGAGCAGCAGCGCCATGGCGCGCGCCCTCATGCCAGTCTCCCGTGGCACAGTAAGGGGCTGATCCAGTAGGCGATGTCGGGTTGGGGCAACGCCACCGCCAGCGCTTGCACGAGCAGGCGCAGGTCGGCATCGACGCCGGCGATCATGACGAGCTTGCGCCGTCCGCGTCCCCGAACTTGTTCCATGCTGGAGGGGAAGGGCGCGCCTTGGCCCATGCCTTGTGCCTCGAGCACGGAAAAGCCGGTCGCCCAGGCCGGGTGCAGCAACAGGAAATCGAGCACGTCTTCTTCGAGCGCCGTGGGGATGGCCAGCGTCAGCATGGCATCGCAGGGTGCGTAGGGTGCGTGGTTAGGGTGCGGCATGGATGGCTCCAGTCAGGGGGGCAATAAGGATCGTTGGCTGCGCCACGCCGTAGCGGCGGAACAGCAAGGGCAGCAGTACCAGGGTCAGCACGGTGGCGCTGAGCAGGCCGCCGATGACGACGATGGCCAATGGCTTTTGTATTTCCGAGCCGGGACCCGTGGCCAGCAGCAGCGGCACCAGGCCCAGGCCGGTGATGCAGGCCGTCATCATGACGGGGCGAAAACGCCGCACGGCGCCTTGCAGCACCAACTGGGCTAGAGGCACGCCGCGTGCGTGCAGGTCGTTGAAGCAGGTGATCATGACCAGGCCATTGAGTACGGCGATGCCCATCAGCGCGATGAAACCCACCGAGGCGGGCACGGACAGGTATTGGCCCGTCAGGCCCAGTGCATACACGCCGCCGGTCAGCGCGAAGGGGATATTGACCAGTACCAGCAGGGTTTGCCGGATACTGCGCAAGGTGCAAAACAGCAGCAGGAAGATCAGCGCCAGCGCGACCGGTACGACCAGTGCAAGGCGCGCGGCGGCGCGCTGCTGGTTCTCGAACTGGCCACCCCATGCGATGCGGTAGCCGGGCGGCAGCGGCACTTGCCGCGCCACCAGCGCCTTCGCTTCATCGACGAAGCCGACCAGGTCGCGCCCGCGCACATTGGCGCGCACCACCACCAGGCGCGAGGCGTTTTCGCGCTCCACCTTGACCGGGCCGTCGACCGTGCGCAGGCTGGCCACCTGGCTCAGGGCGATGGCGGGGCCATTCGCCATCGGCAGGCGCAACTGGCGCAACAGCTCGGCCGACAGCTGCAGCTGTTCGCCGCCGCGCAGCAGCAGCGGCAGGCGCTTGCCGCCCTCGATCACAATGCCGGCCTGACGGCCCTCGATCAGGGTGCGCAGGTCGCCCTGAATCTGTTCCACGGACAAGCCCAGGCGGGCGGCAGCCACGCGGTCGATGTCGACCTGCAGATACAGCACGCCCGAGTTTTGCGTCGTCAGTACATCCTCGCTGCCGGCCAGCGTTTGCAACTGGGTCACGATGCGCGCGGCCAGCGCACCCAGTGTCTTGTTGTCGGGACCGTAGACCTTGACGGCCACGTCGCCGCGTACGCCGGACAGCATTTCGGCAGTGCGCATCTCGATGGGCTGGGTAAAGCTGATATTGACGCCCGGAAAGCTTGCCGTGGCCGCGCGCAGGGCACTGATCAGTGCTTCCTTGTCCGTACTCTGCCATTGCTGGCGCGCCTTGAGCACCAGGAAGGAATCGGTTTCGTTCAAACCCATGGGATCGAGCCCCAGTTCGTCCGATCCCAGGCGCGCCACGATGCGGCGCACGTCGGGCACTTGTTCCAGGATGCGCCGCTGTATGGCCAGGTCCAGGCGCGCCGACTCTTGCAGGTTGACGGACGGCAGTTTTTCGATCTGCATGATGATGTCGCCTTCGTCCAGCGTGGGCATGAACGATTTGCCCACCTGCAGGAAGACGCCGGCGGCCAGCAGCAGGGCCGCCACTGCCACGGTGCCGATCAAGCGTTCGCGGCCCAGCGCGCGTTCGAGCAGGGCCAGGTAGGCCGCTTCCATTTTTTGCACCAGGCGCGGTGCGCCTGTGTGCCTGTCCGGCAGCAGCAGCGAGGCGAGCACGGGAATGACGGTCAGCGACAACAGCAGCGAGGCGGCCAGCGCGAACAGGATAGTGAGCGCCACGGGCGCGAACAGCTTGCCTTCCAAGCCTTGCAGGGTCAGCAGGGGCAGGAAGACGATCATGATCACCAGCATGCCGGCGCTGACGGGCAGCGCCACTTCGCGCACTGCCCGGTAGATGCGGTGCAGGCGCGGCACGCCCGCTTGTGCGTGGGCGCCATGGGCTTCGATGTTTTCCACCACCACCACGGCCGCATCGACCAGCATGCCGATGGCGATGGCCAGGCCGCCCAGCGACATCAGGTTGGCGCTCAGGCCATACGCCTGCATGAGTAGAAAGGTGCCCAGCGCCGCCAGCGGCAGGATGCAGGCCACCACCAGTGCCGAGCGCAGATTACCTAGGAAGACATACAGCAGCACGATCACCAGCACGGTCGCCTCGGCCAGCGCGCCCGTGACGCTGGCCACGGCCCGCTCCACCAGCTTGCCGCGGTCGTAGAAGGTGCTGATGCGGGTCCCCTTGGGCAGGGTTGGGCCGAGTGCGTCGAGTCGTGCCCGCACTTGGCGTACCACTTGCTGCGCGTTCGCGCCGCGCATGGACAGCACCAGCGCCTGCACGGCTTCGCCGCGCCCGTCCTGGGTCACAGCGCCGTAGCGCGTCAACTCGCCGATGCGCACGGTCGCCACCTGGCCCACGGTGACGGCCATGCCGCCGCGCCTATCGATACCGATGGCGCGTACGTCGGCTAGCGTGCGGATGCTCGCGTCGCTGCGGATCAGCAGCGCCTCTTCACCGCTGCCCAGGCGACCCGCGCCGTCGCTGCGGTTGTTCGCTTCGAGCGCTTGCTGCAGCTGGGCCAGCGACAGGCCGCGCGCGGCCAGGGCGGCCAAGTCGGGCACCACCTCGAAGCTGCGCACCATGCCGCCCAAGGAATTGACGTCGGCCACGCCGGCGATATTGCGCAGCTGGGGACGGATGGTCCATTCCAGCAGCGTGCGTTTTTCCATCAGGCTCAGTGGTCCTTCGATGGTAAACATGAAGATTTCACCAAGCGGCGTGGTGATGGGCGCCAGACCGCCGCTGACGGACGCTGGCAAGTCTTTCAGCACACCGGCCAGCCGTTCACTGACCTGCTGGCGCGCCCAAAAGACATCGGTACCTTCCTGGAAGTCCAGCGTGATGTCGGCGATCGCATATTTTGACTGCGAACGCAGCACGGCCTGGCGTGGTATGCCCAGCAGTTCTTGCTCGACGGGGGCGACGATGCGCGCCTCGACCTCTTCGGGCGTCATGCCGGGCGCCTTTAGGATCAGTTTGACCTGGGTGCCGGAGACATCGGGAAAGGCGTCAATCGGCAGCGTGAGGAACGCTTGCACGCCGGCCGCCGTCATCAGGGCGGCCAGCACCAATACCAGCAGGCGCTGCGACAGTGACAAGGCGATCAGACGGGCCAGCATCACTTGCCTCCTTGGCTGGCGGAAAGCGAGGCAGGCCCGAGGCCGCTCCAGCTGCCCTTCAGTGCCGCCAAGCCGCGCACGGCCACCGCGTCGCCGACCGCCAGAGCGCCGCGCACCCACACCATGCCGCCGCCAGCCGGCGTCGCTTGCACGGGTACGGCCGCATACCCGTGGGCATTGGCGACAAACACATAGTCTTGCCGCGCCTCGCCCATGCGCTGCACCAGCGCCGCTGCCGGCACGGCCACGCTGTCCGACGGCGGCGCCGCGCGCAGCAGTCGCGCTTCGACAAAGGCGTTCACCTTCAGGCACGGGTCCTGGCCCACTTGCTGCGCGCGTAGTTGTGCGCTTTGCGTGGCGCTGTCGACGACGGGAGAGATGGCCGTCACGCGCAGCTTGGCGCAGCCCTCCACCTGCAGCAGGTCGCCCACGCGCAGCAGCGGCAGTTGGGTGCGCGAGGCTTGCAATTGCACCCACAGGGGGCCGCTGGCGGCGGTGCGCGCCAGCAGCGCACCGGCTTCGACGCGCTGCCCTGGCTGGACCGGCAATTCGAGTACCGTGCCGGCCTGGCTGGCGCGCACCGTCAGCAAGGGCGACGGCGCATGGCTGTCGCGCAGGCGTCGCAACGCCGTCCCATCGAGGCCGGCGCTGCGCAGCGCCTGTTCGCGCTCGCGCGCCGCCAGTGCTGCCAACTGGGCCGCATCGCGGCTTTCTTCCAGGCGCGCACGCGCGATGATGCCGTCGCTGTACAGTCCCTCGTCGCGCGCCTGCCTGGCGGCGGCCAGCTTGGCCGCGCTGGACTTTTCCAGATAGTCGCGCTGCCATTCCAGCCAGGGCTGGCTGAATAGCGTCAGCAGTGGCGTACCGGTCCGTACCTGCTGCAAGGTGGCCACATGCACGTCCTGCACCACGCCGCCCGGCATGGCGCTGACCAGGGCACTCGCGCCGGGCGGCGTCACTACGGTGCCCGACAGGTATTGATCGTTGCCGGCCGGCGGCGCGTCGGCGGCCAGTGCGCTCAGGGCAGACGCGGTGGCGATGCCGGCGCGGCTGATTTGCTGTGCGCTCAGGTGCAGCTGCTGCGGCGCCGGCGCGGCGGCCGACAGCAGCGGCCAGCAAAGCACGGCCAGCATGGTTCGGTGGGGCCGGCAGCAGTTAAGATGGGGGCTAGCATGCATGGGATGGCGTTCCGGGAAGTGAAGAGTGGCCTGATGGTGGGCGGCAGATATTAAGAAGTTCTTAACAACCCGCGCTTAAGCTGCCAATATGAACTCCAGACAAGACAGCCGACAGGACAGATAAACGATGCGCATATTGCTGACGGAAGACGACCCCCAGCTGGGGCGGGCCACGCAGATGGGGCTGGAGCAGGGCGGCTATGCAGTCGACTGGGTGCAGTCGGGCGAAAGCGCGCGCACGGCGGTGCGCCTGCATCGCTACGCTTGCGTGCTGCTCGACCTGGGCTTGCCCGGCGAAGATGGCATGCAGGTGCTGGCGGCGCTGCGCCGCAGCGCTTACGACGGGGCGATTTTGATCGTCACGGCGCGCGACCAGATCGCCGACCGGGTCGCCGGCCTGGACGCGGGCGCGGACGATTTCATCGTCAAGCCCTTCGACCTCGATGAACTGGCGGCGCGCATCCGCAGCGCCTGCCGCCGCGCTGCCGGGCGTACGCGCGAAGAAATCGTGCATGGCGATATCGTCATCGATGTCGCGGCACGTCAAGTGCTGCGGGCGGGCGTGGCGGTGCCGCTGACGGGCAAGGAATTGGGCATCTTGCTGATGCTGGTCGAGCAGCGCGGGCGCGTACTGAGCCGTGTGCAGCTCGAAGAGGGTATCTACAGCTGGGGCGAGGAAATCGACAGCAATGCGCTGCAGGTGCATATCCACCATTTACGGCGCAAGCTGGGCAAGGCGCTGATTCGCACCGTGCATGCCATCGGCTACAGTATCGACAAGCCCGATATGCCCGCTATGCCAGATACGCAGGCGCGTCCATGATCCCCGCCATCCCAGGTATCGCGGGCGCATGGTCGCTGCGGCGCACCCTGCTGGTCGTGCTGCTGGGATTGACATTCACTCTGTGGGGCTTCAGCGCCATCATCGTGTATCTGGAAGCGGGGCGCGAAAGCCAGGAATTGTTCGACCAGTCGCTGGCCGAGACGGGGCATTTGCTGCTCGCTTTGGCCGAGCACGAGGTGCAGGAACATGGCGTGAGCGCGGCGCTGGTGATACCGGTAGCGCAAAACCGCAACCATCGCCAGTATCTGCTGTTCCAGGTGTGGGATACGCAGCGCCGTCTGCTGTACAAGAACGCTGGGGCGCCAGACCAGGCGTTCGCCGCGCCAGCCGAGATTGGCTACAGCTGGCGCAGCAACGCAGGCGGCCAATGGCGTATCTACACGAGCTGGAATCACAGCGGGAAATTGCAGATCCAGGTGGCCGAACCGGCCAGCCATCGCCAGGAAATCAGCAGCCGTTTCGCCCTCAAACTGCTGGCCATCGGACTGCCCATGGCGGCCATGGCGGCGCTGGCCATCTGGTGGAGCATCAACCGCGTGTTTCGCGCCTTGCGTCGCTGCGCCGATGAAGTGGCACTGCGCACGCCCGACGATCTCGCCAACGTCAGCGTAAGGGGCGCGCCCATGGAGGTGCAGCCGCTGCTGCAGGCGATCAACCGCCTGTTCGTGCGCGTGCGCCAGACGCGCGAGCAAGAGCAGCGCTTCACGGCAGATGCCGCGCATGAATTGCGCACGCCACTGGCCGCTATCAAGACCAACTTGCAGGTCTTGCAGCGCGCCCGCAGCGATGCGCAACGCAGCGAGTCTGTGACGGGCCTGGGCCTGAGCGTGGACCGCGCCACGCGCCTGGTGGGACAGTTGCTGACGCTGTCCCGGCTCGACCCGCAGTCGCAGCCGTCGCCCGAGCTGCCCGTGCTGGACCTGGCCGTCGTGCTGGCCGAACAGCTGCCCGCCTGGATGGCGCAGGCGCAGCGCCAGGAGTTGCTGTTGCAGGCTGACCTGGCTACGGCGCCATGTCGTTTGCAGCAGGACCATGTCCTGATACTGGCGCGTAACCTGATGGACAATGCCATGCGCTACACCCCGGCCGGTGGCACGCTGGCGCTGTCTTGCCGCAGCGAGGCCGATGGCGTGCTGCTGTGCGTGAGTGACACGGGACCGGGCATCGCCGAGCACTTGCGCGAGCGCGTGTTCGAACGCTTTTTCCGCGCCGCTGGTGCGCACCAGCCAGGCAGCGGCCTGGGTTTGTCGATCGTGCGGCGCATCGCCGAAACGCATGGCGCCAGCGTGCAGCTGGACGCCGGGCCCGATGGCACGGGCCTGGTGGTGACGCTGCGCTTTCCCGCGCCACGTTAGCCACGCTAGCCCGACCTTGTCAGTGCGATACCAGCACCGGCAAGGTCATCTCTTGCAGCACGCTGCGCGTGACACCGCCCAGCAGCGCTTCGCGTAGCCGCATGTGGCCATAGCAGCCCATCACCAGCAGGTCGCAGCGCCGCTGCGCCGCCATCGCCAGCAGGGCCGTGCCCACGTCCTGGCCCGGCGCTGTGTCGTGCTGCAACACCTCGACGTTGACGCCGTGGCGTGCCAGGTACAGGGCCAGGTCAGCGCCCGGCTGCTCGCCATGCGCGTCGGGCTGGGCATGCGAATTGACGACCGCCAGGGTCACCTGCTGCGCGCCTTGCAGCAGCGGCAGTGCATCGGTGATGGCGCGCAGCGCTTCGGCGCTGCCGTTCCAGGCCAGCAGCGGATGCTGCGCGGTGCCCGCTGGCGCAGCATCGGCTGCATGCGGCACCATCAGCACAGGCCGGCCGCAATGGAGCATCAGGTATTCGGGCGTACCGGCGATGACGCGCGATGGCGTATCTTGCGCGTCGGTCTGGCCCAGGATCAGCAAGTCGCAATAGCGCGCCTGCAGCAGCAGCGCGCCTTGCGCATCATCGTCGACAAAGCGCGTTTCGTAGCTACCGAGGCCCTCTTCGCAGGCGATGCGTTCGAACTCGTGCAAGGCCTCGCTGGCCTGGGTGCGCAGCACCTGCATCTGCGCCGGCGCGAATTGCAGCGCGTTGACGCCGCCGCCGTACGCGTAGCGCGAGAGGCCGCTCATGGCAGAGCCGATCAGGTGGGCGCCTTCGGCGATGGCCAGGCGCACGGCCAGGCGGATGCGTTGGGCGCTGTGGCGCGAATTGTCTACGTGGACCAGCAGGGTAGTGTAGGGCATGGTGTTTTCCTCGGATGTCAGGTATCGGTAATCAGGTTTGCAGCACATACGTGCCCGGCGCATCAGCCAGGTCGGGGCCCATGGCCGGCGGCGCCACCTGCGTGCCCGAGCGTTCTGCCAGCCAGGCTTGCCATGCGGGCCACCAGGAACCGTCGTGGCGCGGCACGTCGCGTTGCCAGCTGTCCGCGTCGAGGTAGGGCGCGTCATGACGCTGCGTGGCCAATTGGTAGCTGCGGTGCGCCTGGCCTGGTGGCGAGACCACGCCCGCGTTATGGCCGCCCGAGGTCAGCAGGAAAGTGACGTCCGTATCGGTCAGCAACTGCAGTTTGTAGACCGAGCGCCATGGCGCCACGTGGTCCGTCAGCGTGCCGACGGCAAAGATGGGCGCATCGATGTCGGGCAGGGCGATGTGGCGCCCTGCAGTGCGGTAGCGGCCTTCGGCCAGGTCATTGTGCAGGAACAAACGGCGCAGGTATTGCGCATGCATGTTGCAGGGCATGCGCGTGGCGTCCGCATTCCAAGCCATCAGGTCGCTGTCCTGCTCCTCGATGCCCAGCAGGTAATGGCGCAGCCGGCGCGACCAGATCAGGTCGTTTGAGCGCAACAGCTGGAAGGCGCCCGCCATCTGCCGCGTATCGAGGTAACCTTGTTTCCACATGGACGCTTCGAGAAAGCTCACCTGGCTCTCGTCGATGAATAGCGACAGTTCGCCCGGTTCCTTGAAGTCCACCTGCGAGGCGAGCATGGTGAGGCTGGCCAGGCGCGCGTCGCCGTCGCGCGCCATGCTTGCGGCGGCAATCGCCAGCAGGGTGCCGCCCAGGCAGTAGCCGGCCGCGTGCACCTGCGGCGCGCCCGTGATGCGCGAAACGGCGTCGAGCGCTTCCATCACGCCCAACTGGCGGTAGTCTTCCAGCGACAGCTCGCGGTCTTCTTCGCGCGGATTTTTCCATGAAATCATGAACACCGTGTAGCCCTGCTCCACCAGGTAGCGCACCAGCGAGTTGTGTGGCGACAGGTCGAGTATGTAGTACTTCATGATCCACGCCGGCACGAATAGCAGGGGTTTGGCATGCACGCGCTCTGTCGCCGGCGCGTATTGCAGCAGCTCGATCAGCGCATTGCGGTAGACCACCTTGCCCGGCGTGACGGCCACGTTGTCGCCTGCCTTATAGTGGCGCTGGTCGGGCGCATGCGCTCCCATGGCGGCGCGGCACCAGTCTTGGGCCAGGTGCTGTGCGCCGTTGGCCAGGTTGGCGCCGCCGCTTGCCAGCGTGGCCTGCTGCACCACGGGATTGGTCAGCATGAAGTTCGACGGTGCCAGCATGTCGAGCCACTGGCGCACGGTGAACGTGACGACATCGGCGTGGTGCGGTGAGACGCCGCGCACGCCCGTGGTGGCGCGGTGCCACCATTGCTGCTGCAGCAAGAAGCCCTGGTAGAGCAGATTGTACGGCCAGCGCTGCCAGGCCGGGTCTTCGAAGCGCCGGTCTTGCGGCAGCGGCGCGATGCACGGCGGTGCGCTGGCGCTGCCGGCCTGGGCCAATTGCAGCGCGGATTGCAACGCGTACTGCTGCCAGCGGCCGATGTTCTTCCACGCTTCCTGCAACAGGGCTTGCTGCTTAGATGGCGCCAGCGCCAGGTGGCTGAGCCAGTCGGCATAGGCATTGCCCAGCGCGGCTGGCGAAATGGTGCCCGTGAACTTGCCCAGCCAAGCGTTCAGCAGCAGGTCCAGATTGGCGCCTTCCGGCGCACTCTCCGGATAGCAGGTCCCCGCTGCGCCTTGCCAGGCACTGCCCTGGCGCTCATAGTCAATTTTTTGCCCCACGTTTGCCATCTGTGTCTTGCTCATCCAGGACTCCTGTCATTTATTTGCAGGATAGCAAGAGCTTGTTCAAAAAATTATGATCTACATCAAGTTTGCCCGGATGCGTGCCATAGCTTGCTTGCCGTCTGGATGGCCGTGCCCGTTTGCTGCATGAATAGGCGTAACTGCTCCTCAAACGCATCTAGGCGCGCCAGCAACGTCGTTTGTGGCGCCTTTGCCGCTTCGCGCTCGATGGCTGCGGCGATGGCGACGGCGGGGATGGCATGGAAGTTGGCCAGCAAGCCGGCCAGGGTATGTGCCTGCCGGCTCGCGGTGGGCCGGTCGCCCGCTTGCAGTGCTGCGCGCAAGGCGGCCAGTTGCTGCGGCAAGTCGGCGAGGAAGGAAGCGCCGATGATGCCGATCACTTCGGCATCGGCATTGGCCAGCGCGGCACCGTAGTCGAAGCGTGGCGCGCTGTCGCTTGGCGTCACGGCCAAGGACTCGGTCGGCGTCATGGCGGGCGCGAGTGGGGGCTTGCTGATTTGCAACACATGCTGCTCGATCAGGCTTTGGAAGGCAGCGGTGCGGAAAGGCTTGGACAGGTAGTCGTCCATGCCGCCGGCGATGCAGCGTTCGCGGTCGCCTTCGAAGGCGCTGGCCGTCATGGCGATGATGACGCTGCGCGCCATGCCTTGCGCTTCGCGCTGGCGTATCTGCGCGGTGGCTTCGAAGCCGCCCATCTCCGGCATCTGCAAGTCCATCAATATCATGTCGAAATGGCCGCTGGCCTGGCAGTCGAGTGCTTGCTGGCCATTCGCCGCATGCGTGACCCGGTGGCCCGCATGCGACAGCAGCACGGTGGCCAGTTCGCGGTTCATGGCATTGTCTTCGACCAGCAGGATGTCCAGGCTGGGTGTGCCTTCGCGCACGCCATGCTGCGTTACAGCGGGCGTAGCGCTGGGCGCGCCGCGGCAGGTACCCAGCACGCTCATCGTGATGGCGAGTAATTCCTCGGGGCTGGCCGGCTTGAGCAGATAGCCCTCGATGCCCAGTTCGCGGCAGCGCGCCGCGTCGGCCAGGTTGCCGCTGGACGATAGCATGACGATGGGTACCTCGCTCCAGTGCGGCAGTGCGGCCAGGGCCGATGCCGTACCGAAGCCATTCATGCCGGGCATGGCAAAGTCCATGATGATGCAGTCGACCGGCAGCGCGCTGCGGCAATGCTCGAGCGCTGCCTCGCCCGATGTACAGGCGGTAACGGCGGCGCCGCTGCCTTCAAAGATCTGGCGCAGGATACTCAGGCTGCTGGAATTGTCGTCGATCAGCAGGAGCGTCCGCCCCGTCAGCGAGGCGTCCGGTGGCGTCAGGCAAGGCTGGTCCTCGCCGATGTTCAGGGCCAGGTCCACCGTGAAGCTGCTGCCCTTGCCCAATTCGCTCGACAGGCCGATGCTGCCGCCCATCATGCTCACCAGCCGGCGCGTGATCGACAGGCCCAGTCCCGTGCCGCCGAAGCGCCGCGTGGTCGAGCCGTCTTCCTGCTGGAAGGCGTCGAAGACGGCTTCTTGCATGTCGGCGGCGATGCCGATGCCGGTATCGCGCACGCACAGCTGCACTTGGGCTTTACCGTCGTCGCAGGCGCCCAGCCGGGCACTGACAGTGACCTCGCCGCGCGGCGTGAACTTGATGGCGTTGCCCGCCAGGTTGGTCAGTACCTGGCGTAGCCGGCCAGGGTCGCCGAGCAAGGTTTGCGGCAGCGCGGGGTCAACGTCGAGCACCAGTTCCAGACCGCTGACCTGGGCCCGCACGGCGAGGGCGCGCATGCTTTCCTGCATCAGTTGGCGTAGGTTGAAGGGTATGCTTTCCAGGGTCAGCATGCCCGCTTCGATCTTCGAGAAATCAAGGATATCGTTGATGATACCCAGCAGGGCGTCGGCCGAAGCCTTGACGATCTCCAGGTATTTGCGCTGGTGGATATCGAGTTCCGAATCGAGAACCAGGTCCGTCATGCCCAGGATGCCGTTCATCGGCGTACGGATTTCGTGGCTCATGTTGGCCAGGAATTCACTTTTTGAGCGGCTCGCTGATTCGGCCACTTCCTTGGCCAGCAGCAGCGCCCGCTCAGCCGCCTTTTGGCTGGAAATGTCGACGATGGTGCCCACCAGGCCCTGCAGGCTGCCGTCGGACTTCAGCAGGGCCGCCTTGCTGATCAGTACATCGACCTGGCGCCCACCGACGGTCATGCGCTCTTCATAGGTCTGATTGCCCTTGTCGAGCATCAGGCGCAGGTCTTGTTGCGCCACCTGCTGCGCTTCTTGCTGCGGCAAGATGTCGGCTGCCGTCCTGTGCAGAATGTCTGTTTTGTCTAGCTGGAAGAAGGCGCAAAAGGCGCGGTTGGCGCGCAGGTAGCGGCCCTGACCATCTTTCAGGCACAGGGGAATCGGAATGGTTTCGATCAGCGCATCGACAAAGTTGAGGTTGTGGCGCAGCTCGCGCGTCGCCAGGCGCCGCTCGGTGATGTCGGTCAGGCTGCCGGTGACGCCGGCCAGCCGCCCCTGGCCATCGCGTTCGGCGCGCGCGCAGACGTCGATCCAGCGCACATTACCGTCCTCGTTGATGTAGCGCGCTTCATGGCGCATGCTCTCCATCTCGCCATTGAGCAGCTGGGACAGTCCGGCTGCGGCGCGGTCGCGGTCGCGCACATCGATGAATTGCAGCACATTCTTGCCGATGCTGTCGGCGATGCTGAAACCGGTAATGGCGTGCCAGGCGGGGTTGAGGAAGGTCCATGCGCCGTTCAAGTCGGTGCGGAAGACCACTTCATTGAGGCTGTTGACGACGTTGCGGTATTCGCGCTCGCTTTTCGCGATGGCCACGGCCATGCGCTTGCTGTCGCTGATGTCCGTGCGGATGGCGATGTATTGATAGGGCTTGCCGGCGGCATCGAGGAAGGGCACGATAGTGGCGTCCACCCAATATTGCTCGCCGTTCTTGGCGTCGTTGCAGATTTCGCCATGCCATACCTGGCCCGCGGCGATAGTTTTCCACAACTGTGTAAAGAAGGCCTTGGGATGCGTGCGCGAATTGATCATGCGGTGCGTATTGCCGATCAGTTCTTCGCGCGTGTACCCGCTGATGGCGCAGAACTTGTCGTTGACGTAAATGATGACGCCGGCCGTATCGGTGATGCTGACAATGGCATGCTGGTCCATCGCAAAGCGCTGGTTTTGCAGTTCGATGCGGCGCAGTTCCTGCTGTGACACCAGCTCTGCGAGCAGCACCGAGAGGCCCTCGATGTCGCTTTCTTGCGGCAGGTGCAGGTCGGAATCGTCGTTGTCGCGCAGTCGCATGGCTGCCACGCGCAGCAATTGCAGGACGCGGTTGCGGCTGGCCAGTTCCGTGCGCAGCAGGTCATTCGTCGTACTCAGTTCCATCGAACTCAGTTCCAGGCTGCGCGAGCGCAAGTCCAGGTCGCGCTCGTATTGTTCGTAAGCGTTGTCGATGCGCAGCAGCAGGGCCGGCAGGCCGGCCAGGAAGCCGGCCAGTTCGCGCGGCGTGTCCGCTTGCGCGCCCAGGGCCTCGGCCTGTGCCAGCAAGGCGATGCGGGCGCTGTCCGAGTCGATATCGCAAACGCGGTTCAATTGGCGTGCCAGGGTGCGGTTCATGCTTCGCTCATGACAGTGACGGTCATCGTCTGGTTATGCAGCTGGCACGCGCCATGCGGTTGCGAGATGCCGATTTCACCGTTCGAGTAAAAACCGGCGATATGGCTGGCACCGTTGCCCAGCAAGTCGGCGACCGCTTCGACTTCTTCTTCGACCCGGTCGCCCATGACCAGCTTGCGCCCCACGCAGCTGACCAGCAGGGCCAACTGATCGCCGACCGCATCGGCATGCAACTGGACGCCGCGCGCGGCTATTTCGGCCCCGTCGATGAGCCGGTTGGTACTCGAATGCATCAATTTCAGGTAGCCGTCGGCGAGGATGTCACCGGCCAGGGTCAGCGAACCCTGTTCTTCGTCGGCGGCGAGGATGGTGCGGAAGACCTGGCTTTTTTCATGCGCGGCCGAGAGCATTTCAAACGGGAACAGCAGGCCCGAGCCGGGCAGGGCGCGTGCATGCTCGCCCAGGTACAGCTTGTAGATATCGAGCGCCCGCGCGCCGTCGAGCCCATACAGCACGTTGTCGACACTGCGCGTCACCTTGCGCGCCGGGCCGAACGCCTCCCAGCCGCCATGGCTGCCGTAGCCGAGACGGATATGCTCGCCGTACAGGCCGACGGCGACGATGGTGTTGTCGGCTGTACCGCGCGGACCCAGGGTCCAGGTCTGGCGGAAGGCGCCGCCGTCGGCGGCCAGCCCGCCCGATACGGTCACGCCCGGTGGCAGATTCGCTTGCAGGCCGGCGATGAGCGCACTGCCGTTGATGGCGACACCGGTGCCCAGCATGAACACCGCCTTCAGGTCGTCCTGCGGCAGCGCCTGGGCCAGGCGCTCGCCCGCGTCATGCGAGTCGGCCATGTCGCAGATGATGGCGTCGGCGATGGCCACCGTCGTGTGTTTGAAGTCGATGGCGGTGATGACGCAACTGTCGTCGTAGACGCGCTTGCCGGCGATTTCGCCGGCCGTGGAGCAGCCGGCGATGACGGCGCCCGGTAACTGGCGGCGCAGTGCCGCCGTCAGTTCGGGGCCGGTGAAGTAGGCGCAGGCGCCAAAGACCAGCACCAGCTGCGGCTGCATGGCGGCCAGGGGCGCCAGCACGGCATCGATGTCGGCACGGTTTTTCAAGATCAGTTGTTGCACGCGCATGGCAGGTTCCTCGCTTACAGTGATTGGGCGTGGTGCTCGATGGGGTCGGGCAGGCTGTTGCGGATAGTAAGCACCTCGTCCCAGGCGACCAGGAAGGCGTCGGTACACCGTGGGCAGAAATGGCTGCCCTTGTTTTGCTGCAGGAACAGGCGCGCCTGCTCCACTGGCCAGGCTCGCTTGTATGGGCGTTCCGAGCTGAGCGCATCGAAGACGTCGGCGACGGCGACGATGCGCGCCGACAGCGGTATCTGTTCGCCCGCCAGGCCCCGTGGGTAGCCGCTGCCATCGTATTTTTCGTGGTGGCCGCAGGCGATTTCCTCAGCCAGCTGGATCAGTGGCGAATCGCTGCCGGCAAGGATATGGCCGCCGATTTCAGCGTGCTGGCGCATGATGGCCATTTCCTCCGGGTCCAGCCGCCCCGGCTTGAGCAGGATATGGTCGGGCGTGCCCAGCTTGCCCACATCGTGCATGGGCGCAGCCTTGAGCAGCATTTCCTGCCACTGCGCATCCATGCCCAGGTTTCGGGCGATCAGCGCCGAGTAGCGCGCCATGCGCATGATGTGCGCACCCGTTTCGGGGTCGCGAAATTCTGCCGCCCGTGCCAGGCGCGTGACTAGCTCCATTTCGCGCGCCGTGACATTGGCGATGGCCTCGCTGACTTCATGTTCGAGCAGCTTGGCGCGGTCAGCCAGCATGGTTTGTGCCGTGCGCAGGGCCAGCAGATTGCGCACGCGCAGGCTGAACTCTATGGTGTCGACGGGCTTGGTGAGAAACTCCGTGACACCGAGCGAAAAGGCTTGCTTGCGCACGGCGCGGTCATTCTCGGTGGTGACCATGATGATGGGAATGTCGGCCATGCCCTGCATCTTGCGGAAAATGCTGAGGAATTCGTTGCCCGACAGGTTGGGCATGCGGTAGTCGAGCAAGACCAGATCCGGTACGTGCGACTCGCACCAGTGCAGCGCATCGATAGGGTCGCTCATGCACACGGCTTCGGTGCTGCTGGCCTTACGGGCCAATGTCGATAGCAAGTTCAGGTTGGTGTCGTTATCGTCGACGATCAGGATGCTCATGGGGTCTCCGGCGTAAGTCGGTCAGGTGGCGGTGCAGAATGGGCTGGCTGGCTCACGCCGCCAGTTTGCCCAGGGCTTGCATGCCCAAGCCTGACAGCAGGCTGTCCATATCGAGCACGATCAGCATGCGTTCATCGAGGCTGCCGATGGCCGTCACATGGCCGGCTATCGTCGAGCCGTGCAGTTGCGGTGGGGGCTTGATCTGTGCCGGTGCCAGCTGCACCACATCGGCCACGCGGTCGACGACGATGCCGCTGGCACCATGCGCGAAGATGAGGATGATCACCACCGTTGAAGCGTCATATACGGGCTCGGCCTGGCCCAGCGCGATGCGCAGGTCGATCAGCGGCACGATGCTGCCGCGCAAGTGGATGAAGCCCTTGAGCAAGGCCGGCGCATTGGCGATGTGGGTCACGGCGCTATAGCCGCGGATTTCCTGCACCAGGCCGATGTCAATCGCGTACTCCTCATTGTTCAGGCCAAAGACCAGCAATTCACGGGCGCCCTCTTGTGCCAGCTGGCTCTCTGCTGCGGCACGTGCCGTGGTGTTTTCCATGTGTTTGCTCCTGTCAAGTGATGCGTGATGCATGAAGATGCGAGGCTTGCCTAGTAATCAAACTCGTAATCAAACTTGTAATCAGACTGGTTCGACGCGTGGGCGCAGATTGCTCTTGGCCTGCTGTGGTGAGGCGCCAGCTTGCATGAAGTCAGCTTTCCATTCGCGTTTGACAATATCGACGGTGCTGGCGGCGGCGTCGAGCGGGCGCAAGGCCAAGAGGCTATGCATGGGCTTATCTCCTACACAGAAGGCAAAGATATCGGGTGATCGCAGCAAACATGGCTGGCGTAATGCCTTGATTTTGCGCTAAAAGAGATCATACATCAAATAAAAATGATTTAAACAAATATTACGATTATGATGATTATATTTGGTTTTTTGTACACAAAAAAAATGCAGGCCTTGACGAAAATGGCAGTGCGTAGCTGCGCCTTTCACTGAGGGGCCGAGAAGATCTTTCGCGCCTGTCGCTTGCTGATTGATAGGGAAAACTATTTTTTGTCGATTTATTTGTTGTATTTGATAAATTTATGCGCCAAACTCCAAAGATGCAGTGCGGCACGCGCGTGGTGCGTCCGACCTGGCATGCCAGTAGGGTAACGCTGGATGGAGGAAACGGACATGCGTAGGAAAATACCGACAATGGGTAGCGAAGCTGTGTACAGGGATCGGCGGCCGTCTGGCTCGATGCGCGAGGCGCAAGAGTCGGGTGCGGGCCTGTTGCGCTCACCGGTGCGGCGCCTGAAGCTGATCGCCTACCTGGTCCTGCTATTGGCGCTGATACCGGCAGCGACCTGCATGGCCATGGAGTGCGCCGGCATGCCGATGTTGTTCAGTACCGTGTGCGGCGTGGTGGCATGTGCGGCCCGAGCTGGGGCGCCTTAGCCGCCTACAGTCGCTGCTGCTGATCCATGCCATGCATGCCAGTGCTGCAGCGCGTGTGGCCGTGTCGGATCGCGCCGGCGGAGCGCCGCGAGGTGCCGTACGGATAAATAGCGTTTAAAAGGCATGGCTGAGGGCGTAAATTAGCAGGCCGGCCATGCCGCCCACGATGGTGCCGTTGATGCGGATGAATTGCAGGTCGCGTCCGATGGCCAGTTCGATGCGCTCGCTCATTTCTTCCTTGCTCCACAGGTCCAGCCGGCCGGCGATGAAGGCGCCCACTTCGCCCCGGTAGTGGCGCACGAGAGCGCCGCTGCCGGTGACGATGGTGTCGTTCAGCCATTGCCGTGCAGCCGCATCCGCGCCCAGCAGTAGGCCCGTCTTGCGCGCCAGGCTGGCGATTGCCTGCGCCAGCACGGGCTGCTCGGCGTGCAGGTCGGCCAGCAGGCGTGTGCGGATATGCTCCCACAGCGTGCCCAGCGTGGCTTGCAGCGTGTCGCTGGCGATCAGCTGCAACTGGTAGCGGCGCAGCGTCACTTGCCAGTGCGGATCGGCCTTCAGGTGCAGTGCGCTGTCGGCGATCCAGCCGGCGATGCGCTGGCGCAGCGGGTGTTGCGGATCGACGCGCACGGCGACGGCAAGCTTTTGCAGCGAGGCGAGCATGCGCGGCTCATACGCTTTCAAGGCTTTTTTCACCAGCGCGTTTTCGATCTGGAAGGTGCCCAGCACGAAGTCGCCGATGGCGGCGTGGTGGCGCTCATCGTCCAGGTAGGCGGCACTGCGGTCAAGCAAAAAGTCCAGCAGCTCCTGCGGCTTGCCGTCGGCGATCAGCGCGTCGATGCAGTCGGCTGCCACTTGCGATAGGTTCAATTGGCCCAGGTAGCTGCTGGCCTGTTCACGCAGCAGCCGGCCCACGGTGTCGTGGTCGGCCATCGCCAGCAACTGCCTGGCGAGGCCGGCGCTGGCGCTAGCGAACTGCTGCGCGTGCGCAGGCTGCGCCAGCCAGTCACCCAGACGCGCGGCGGGATCGGCTTGCACGATGCGCTCGGCGATGCCTTGCTCGGTAATGAAATGGTTCTCCACGAAGGCGCCCAGGCTGCGGCCGATGTCCGTCTTGCTATTGGGAATGATGGCCGTATGCCACAGCGCGATGCCCAGCGGGTGGCGGAACAGGGCGACGACGGCGAACCAGTCGGCAATCGCCCCCACCATAGCCGCTTCGGCGAATGCTTCCACATAGCCCCAGGCGGGATGGCCGCCGCGCTGCGAGCAGGCGACGGCAAACACCAGGGCGGCGAGTAGCAGCAAGCCGACGGCCAGCCCTTGCATATTGCGCAGGCGCGCGCGCTTGAGCTGGTCCGTGCTCTGCTCGAGCTGGGCGATGAGGTCGGGGGAAGGTTGCATGGATGGCGGCCTGCACAGGTTGCGAGACCGCCATCTTAACTGGCGCAGCGACACAATATGTCGCTGCAGGGGACTTTTTACTGCGCCGGGTGCAGCAGCGAGCGCCGGCGCGCGTAGCTGAAATAGATGACCAGGCCGAGCACCAGCCAGATGCTGAAAGCCATCCAGGTCACCCAGCTGAGGAAAGTCATCAGGCCCACGCACAGTATCACTGCCAGCGCCGGTACATACGGTACGCCAGGGCAGCGGAAGGCGCGCGGCAAGTCGGGACGCTTCTTGCGCAGCACCACCACGGCAATCGACACCATGGTGAAGGCGGCCAAAGTACCAATGTTGATCAGCTCGGCGAGGATGTTGAGCGGGATCACGGCGGCGAT
This sequence comes from Janthinobacterium lividum PAMC 25724, assembly GCA_000242815.2. Classification (GTDB taxonomy): domain Bacteria; phylum Pseudomonadota; class Gammaproteobacteria; order Burkholderiales; family Burkholderiaceae_D; genus Janthinobacterium; species Janthinobacterium lividum_D. Next base: position 388,335 of record AHHB01000032.1, on the reverse strand, counting down.
CAGACCGAAGACGATGCCGACCAGCCAGGTGGCGAAGAACGGCGTGTGGAAGCGCGGATGCACGCTCGACAGGCGCTTGGGCAGCAAACCGTCGCGCGACATGGCGAAGATGATGCGTGTCTGGCCGAAGGCCATCACCAGGATCACGGTAGTCATGCCGAGAATGGCGCCCAGGTCGACGAAGCCGGCGATCCAGTTTTCGCCCGCATACTGCAGGGCCAGCGAGACGGGATGGTCGACGCCGAGGAATTTTTGATATGGCACGATGCCCGTCATGATGGCTGACACCACCACGTACAGTACGGCGCACACGGCCAGGGAACCGATAATGCCGATCGGTAAGTCGCGCGATGGCTTCTTGACTTCCTCGGCGGCCGAGGTAACGGCGTCAAAGCCGATGAAGGCGAAGAACACGAGGGCCGCTGCGCTGAGCATGCCGTGGTAGCCGAATGGCATATAGGGCTGCCAGTTGGCCGGTTGTACGTGGCGCGCACCGAAAATGATGAACAGCAGCACCACGCCCACCTTGATGGCGACCATGATGTTGTTCAGGCGCGCCGATTCGCGCACGCCCCATCCCAGCATGGCCGTCAGCAGTAGCATGATGACCAGGGCTGGCAGGTTGATAAAGGTGGTCACGCCGGGCAGGGCGCCTGGCGCGGCCGTCAGGGCTGCAGGCAGGGTGATGCCAAAGCCCGCCAGCAGTGACTGGAAGTAGCCAGACCAGCCGACGGAAACGGCGGCTGCGGCCAGGCCGTACTCGAGCAGCAAGTCCCAGCCTATCATCCAGGCGGCCAGCTCACCCAGGGTGGCATAGCTGTAAGTGTAAATGGAGCCGGCCACCGGCACGGTGGAGGCGAATTCGGCATAGCACAGGGCGGCGAAGCAGCAGGCGACGGCAGCGACGACAAACGAGAGCGACAGGGCGGGGCCGGCGGTCAGCGCGCCGGTGCCGGTGAGCACGAAAATGCCGGTGCCGACAATGGCACCTATGCCCATGAGCACCAGGTCGAAGGGCCCAAGCACTTTCGCCAATCCTCCCGGTTTCTTGCTGTGGGCGATCATGTCATCCAAATTTTTGGTTCTAAATAAGCTCACTTTTTCTCCTGGTAATCTTTGTCATGGCGCCATTGCCGCCCCGTAAGTAGCACGGCGCAGCCAGATTTTAGCCCAGCCGGTGGTTTTTCCAGAAGAAAAACTCTACAGTGCCGTGCGCATCGCTCTGCAAACTTGTCCGGCAGCTTAAAAAGCCCCGCGATGCTGCACCTGCACAATAAGGCAAGCGGCTACCTGGCGAAGTGCGCTTCTATTTCTTCCAGTGTCTTGCCCTTCGTCTCGGGCAACAAAAATGCTGCCGCCAGGAAATACAGCACCGTGCAGCCGGCGCCAAAGAAGAACAGCGTCGAGTAGCCATGCAAGCCTACCGTCGGCAGGAAGATGGCGGCGATCACGGTCGAGACGAACTGGTTTACCAGCAGGGCGATGCTCATGCCGTTCGAACGGATGCGGGTAGGCATCAGCTCGGACAGGGCCAGCCAGACGCACACGCCCGGTCCCACGGCAAAGCTGGAGACAAATACGCAGATGGCAACGGCCACCAGCCAGCCATGCGTGGACGAGGGCACTGGGCCCAGGCTGGCCTTCTCGATGCGCAGCGGCGCTTCGCGTCCGGCGGCCGGGTCGGCGAATGGGTTCAGGTGCAGTTTGCGGAAAAACACGCCGATCACGCTGTCAGGCTGCACGGCGTCCGCGCGGGCGATGCTGACCTGGCGCAGCACCGGGTCGTCGCTGCGCAGGCTTTTCACGTTGCTGAACGGGCCATAGGCGTAGGCGATGGTCAGCTGCTGCGGCGTGCCATCGGCCGCCGCGCCCAGCGCTTGCAGGGTGGCGCTGTCCAGGTGCAGCGTAAGAGCATCCGCTTGCGCTTGCGCGGCGATGGCCGGGCGCACGTCAGCCAGGTGCGCTTCGGCGCCGCGAAACAGCAAACCGGCCGCCAGCAGCGAGACGACGATGCCGCCCGTGCCCAGCATCAGCAGGAATTTTCGGCCCTTGCGGTCGACTAGCAGCACCGCCACCACCGTCATCACGGCATTCAACACCTTTAGCAGCACGTCCGCCATGTTGGCCGAGGCACCGGACAAGCCTGCCTGGTTAAGAATATTGACGACATAGGCGAGGATGGAATTGATGCCCGTCGCCTGGGTGCAGGCGAGGATCAGGCAAGCGAGCAGGAAGGGCAGCATGTAGCGACGGCTCAGCAGCGCCTCCTTGGGCTTGTCCTTGCCGCTCGTCTTGGCCGCATTTTCGGGCGTAGCGAGCATGTCGCCCAGCTCCAGGTCGGCAGCAGCGGGCAGGCGCGTGCGCAGCAGCGAGTCGCGCGCCTGTGCGATACGGCCGCGTTGTGCCAGCCAGCGTGGCGATTCTGCCAGCAGCATGGCGCCGATGGTAAATACCAGGCCAGGCGTCAGGCAGACCCAGAAGATGCTGCGCCAGGCGTGGTCCTTGGCCATGAAGATGGCGGCGCTGCGGCCCGCTTCGGGCAAGGCTTGCGCCGCTTGCGTGGCCGTTTCCACCGTCTGTGCCTGCTGCAGGCCGATCAGGGCAGCGGCCACCAGGCCGATGGTCAGCAGCAGCTGGAACAGGGCGGCGCCGCGTCCGCGCTGTTGCGCGGGCAGGCATTCGGCCAGGTACAGCGGCACGACGACGCCGATCAAGCCGCCGCTGATGCCTTGCAGCAGACGACCCAGCAGCAGCGGCGTGTAGCCGTCGGCCAGGGCGATCAGCGGGATGCTGGCGCTGAACAAGGCACCAGCGAGGAACATCACCCAGCGCCTGCCCAGCATATCGGCCAGGGCGCCGGCGAACAGGGAAGAAAGGACTGAACCCAATAGCACGGCGGCGACGATAAAGCTTAGCTGCTGGGCCGTCAGTTTCCAGGCCACCGAGGCCGTCGATTCCAGGTAAGGCAGGGCGCCGGCGATGATGCCGATGTCTATGCCATACAACAAGCCTCCCATGCCGGCAATAAATAGCAGGTAGCGCATGGCCCACACGGGGGCCTTGTGTGACGTGTCGTGCATGAAAACTCCGGGACGGGGTTGAGGTGGCTTGAGGTGCTTTAGCGGGTGGAAAGATCGATGGCCACGCCTTCGACGAAGACCGACACGGGCTGCAAGTTGGCATCGAGGACGACGATATCGGCCCAGGCGCCCGGCGCCAGGCGGCCCCGTTCGGATTCGCCCAGGTAATCGGCGGGATACAGCGACAAGCGGTTCGAGGCGTCGGCCAGGTCCAGGCCCAGGTCGACGAAATTGCGCAGGGCCTGGTCCATGGTCAGCACGCTGCCGGCCAGCGAACCCGTTGCCAGGCGCACGCAGCCCAGGCATTTGTAGACGCGCTGCGTGCCCAGGCCATATTCGCCGTCCGGCATGCCGGTGGCCGAGGTGGCGTCCGTGACGCCGTACAGGCGCGGGATGGCGCGTAGGGCCGCGCGCAGGGCGCCCTTTTCCACGTGCTGCAGGTCGGGGATGATTTCCGCGTATTGGGCATGCGCGAGCGCCGCGCCCACCATGCCGGGGTCGTAGTGCGTCATGCCCGTCATGCCGTTGTACAGGTGGGTGAAACCGGAGACGCCGGCTTTCAGGGCCGCCACGCCTTCGTCATACGTGCCGGCGCTGTGGCCGATCTGCACGCGGATGCCCATCGCCACCAGTTGCGGGATCAGTTCCAGGTGGCCGGGGATTTCCGGCGCCATGGTCAGCACCTTGATGGGGGCAATGGCGTGAAAGCGTTGTACCTGCGCCAAGCTCGCTTGCACCACGTCGGGGGGCTGTGCGCCCAGGCGGTGCAAATTTAAAAACGGCCCTTCCAGGTGCACGCCCAGCATGCGTGCGCCGTTGGCGGGGCGTTCGGCGATGACGCCGGCCAGGCCTTGCAGGGCGCGCAAGATCGACGGCTCCCTGGCCGTCAGGGTGGTGCCCAAGAGGGCCGTGGTGCCGTGGCGCGCATGCACCTGCGCCACGCTGGCGCCGGCGTTTGCGCCTTCCATGATGTCGACGCCGGCGGCGCCGTGTACGTGCAGGTCGATAAAGCCGGGCAAAATGGTCAGCGCGCTGTCGGCGGCAGTGTCTTCTTGTATCTGGACGATACGCCGGCCAAAGGCGATGCTGCCCGTGATCCAGCCAGAGGGGGTAAGGATTCTGCCGCTAAGCATGTGTTATTCCGCTATAAAAAGTTCGATGCCCAGCTTTTGCAGCCCTTCGCGGTACTCCTGGCTGATGCTGGCATCGGTGATGACGATATCGACGCGGTCCAGTTGCACGATGCGGTGCAGGCTGACGCGGCCGAACTTGGAGGCGTCGGTGAGGACGATGATTTTCTTTGCCCGTTCCACCATCTTGTGGTTCAGGCTCGCTTCCGCTTCGTGGTGGGTGGTCACGCCGAACTGCAGGTCGAAGCCGTCCACGCCCAAAAACAGCTTGTCGAAGCTGTAGGCTTGCAAGCAGGTTTCGGCCTGGCTGCCCTGGATCGACAGCGACTGCTTGCGCAGCAGGCCGCCCGTGAGGATCAGGTCCACGCCGGGTGCGTCGGCCAATTCCCAGGCGATGTTGAGGCCATTCGTGGCCACCGTCACGCCAGTGGCATCGCGCAAATGGCGCGCCAGCGAAATGGTGGTGGTGCCCGAGTCGATGATGATGTTATCGCCCGCTTCCACCAGTCGCGCCGCATAGGCGCCGATGCGTTCCTTTTGCGCGTGGTTGATGGCATCCTTCTGACTGATCGTGTGTTCAAGCGGCGGCGTGCGCGTCAGGGTCGCGCCGCCGTGGCTGCGCGTGGCCATGCCCTGCGCTTCGAGCGCATTCAAGTCGCTGCGGATGGTGACCGCAGACACGCCAAGCTTTGCCACCAGATCGGTCACTTGCACCGAGCCCTGCTGGGTAAGCATTCGAAGGATGGATTCACGGCGTTGGCTGGTATTTCGCATGTTGGCGGGCTCAGTAAAAAATGAAGATATCGAGCTTAACAGATAGCCGCTTCGGCAACGACGGGGACGGCCGTATTGCAGTTGCAGGCGCGCGCATATTGCGCCAGCAAACTGCCGATCTTGTGCTCGATCAAGGCCGATGCCTGGGCTTTCAAGCTGCCCTGCACCACGGCTTGGTACTGCTGCGGCAAATGCTGGCTCAGCAGCGGCAGCGGAATCGCCAGCGCGTCCAGGTTGGCCAGCAGTTTGGCGACGCTGGCCACCACTTCCGGCTCGCCCCAGTAATAGCGGCAGCGGTCGCTCAAGCCGTAGCGACGCATCAATCGCTGTTCCTCCGGCGTACCCAGGTAGTGCTTGATCCAGTGCTTGGGCTTGGCCAGCATCACCTCGTCAAGCACTTGCATCAGCTGTGAAGTGGCGTGCGCCGGCAGCAGTTCCTGCTCGATCTGGCACAGCGCGTACAGCGCCTCGCGCAGGGCGAAGGTGGCGGCCGGGCCCACTTTCAGGATGGCGAAATGGTCGCGCACCATGGCATGCAGGCCTGATTCGCGCTGGTAGTCGGTGGAGTGGGCTTCGAACACCAGGCCAGGCTGCTCGCCAATAAAGGCCGACAGTGTGGCGGCCGCCGGCGCAGCGTAGTGCTCGATGCTATTTTGATCGAAATCGACGCCCGGCTGCACCACCATGGCGATGACGCGGCGCCACGCGCCATGCAGATCATTGTCGAGGAAGGCGCGGCGGTGCACGTCCAGGGTGCGGCGCGCCGCCTGCGCACTGGTGACGGCGCCGGCTTGCGCCAACGATGCTTCGCCACCGGGTATCGGCACTTCCGTGCCGATCACGTAGACAGGCGGCGCGAAACCGGCTGCTGCTGCCGCCGCTTCTGCGACGATGCACAGGCGCGCCGAACGGGCGGCCACGGTTTCATCGTCGAGTTGCAAAGGGTCATCCAAGCAGCGCATGCTGCAATCGAGGTGGATTTTATGGAAACCGGCCGCCGCATACGCGGCGATCAGGGTTTCGGCGTGCGCCATCGCGGTAGCGGCATCGAGGTGCTGCCAGGCGTTCGGGCCCAGGTGGTCGCCGCCCAACACCAGGCGCTCAGTCGGAAAACCCTGTTCGCGGGCCAGCGCCAACATGCTTTCGCGGAAAACGTTGGGTGTCATGCCCGTGTAGCCGCCGAATTGGTCGACCTGGTTCGAGGTAGCTTCGACCAGCAGCACGGTGTCGTAGTCGCTGGCCACGCGCATGGCGGCGCGCAGCACGCTCGGGTGACTGCAGCAGACGGCGTACAGCCCCACGCGCTCGCCGCGGCGGTGCGCCTTGATCACTTGCTCGATAGGCGAGAGTGTAAAGGTCGGGTTTCCCACTTGTTTCATTATATTGACGCCTTCGTATGTTGTCGTATCAAAAGGGCCGCGCCGCGCGCGCCGCCGGCATCGCCAAAGTGCGGTGGCAAGATGGGCGGCACGTGCACGCCGGGGAAGAGATGGCGTTTGACTGCCACCGGCAGTCTGTCATACAGGTGGGGCAGCTTGGACAGGCCGCCACCGAGCACAATGACGTGCGGGTCGTAGGCCAGCACCAGCCCGGCCAGCGCGTGGCCCAGCACGTCGAGGTGCACCTCCACCGTGCGCTTGGCCACGGCGTCGCCCATATTGGCGCGTGCGACGATGGACAGCGTGGCCAGCGGTTCTGTGCCTTCGCCGCCAAAGTGCGCATATAGTTTGCTCATGGCGGGGCCCGAGACATAGCGTTCCAGGCAGCCCGTCTTGCCGCATGCGCAGCGATACTCGGCCAGGCCGTGCTGCGCCAGTACGCTGGCGGGCAGGCTCCAGTGGCCCCATTCGCCAGCCACGCCGTTAAAACCGCGCAGCAACTGGCCGCCCACGCAATAGCCGCCGCCAGCACCCGTGCCGAGGATGGCGCCAAACATGCTGGCGCTATTTTTGGCCGCGCCACCTTGCGCTTCCGACAGGGCGAAACACTGGCAATCGTTGCCGATGGCGACAGGGCGCTGCAAGGCTTGCTGCAGCGTTTGCGCCACCAGGCGCCCGTTCAGCGCGGGCACGTTCGAGCTCAGTTGTCGACCGCTGCTGCTGTCGATCACGCCGGGCAAGCCTATGCCCACAGCTGCCGTCGTGCCCAGTGCAGCGTCGCCGTGCGCCACCAGGTCGACAACCGCCTGCACGAAGGCGCTGAAATCATCGCCCGGCGTGGCCACCCGTTCGCGGAACACTTCCGTCAGCGCGCCGTCGCGGTCTGCAAAGGCCACCAGCTCCATCTTGCTGCCGCCGATGTCGATGCCGTGGTAAGCCGCTATGTGATTAGAATTGCTCATGGCCATAGATGGTGACGCCCTGCACGACACGGTTGACGATGCCGCCGGCGAATGGATTGTCGGGACGCAGTTGCAACAGTGCAGACTGGTGCAGTGCATATTGCTGCGCCATCAGCAGCCACAGCGGGGCCAGCCAGGCGTCGGGCCAGGCCTGCGCGTCGGGCGCTAAGTTGGCAGATAAGTTGGCAGATAAGTCGCCGCCGATGCCCACCGTCAGGCAGGCTTGCGCCACGCCGTCGCGCTGCAGTTCTTTTAATAGATCGTCCTCGTACTGGCGCGCCAGCGGCTTGCTGCTGCGCAGCAGGATGACCAGCGATTGCGTGGTGACGGCCGATTTCGGGCCATGGCGGAAACCGAGTGGCGTATTGGCCATCGCCATCACGCGGCCACCCGTCAATTCCAGAATTTTCAGGGCTGCTTCCTTGGCCAGCGCCTCCAGCGGGCCGCTGCCCAGGTAGAACACGCGCTGCACGGGTGTGTTGCCCAGCTCCGCCACCGGTGCCGACCAGTCGCGCAAGGCTTGTTCCCCCAGCTGAGCCAGGGTCTCCAGGCGCGTCAAATCGGCGTCCTTGCCCAGCACCGACAGGGCCGCCAGCAGCATGCTGCTAAAGCTGCTGGTCATGGCGAAGCCGCGGTCGCAACTGCCTTCCGGCATCAGCAAGTTATACGTGTTGGCGTCGTTGGCGCCCTGGCGCGCCAGCTTTCCTTCGGCGTTGCAGGTGATGTTCAGGAAACGCGCGCCGGGCACGACCTGGCGCAGCATCTCCACGGCCGCCAGACTTTCGGGGCTGTCGCCGCTGCGCGCAAACGAGACGAGCAGGGTGGGCGCAGCCGCTTCCAGGTACAGCGCATGGTGCGTCAGCAAGGTGGTGGTGGCGATGGCGCGGATGTGCGCTGGCCAGGCCGCATTCAGGGTGTCGACGACGATTTCGCCCACATAGGCCGAGCTGCCGGCGCCCGTCAGGATGACGCGCTGCTGCGGGTTGGACAGCGCATCGCCGAGGAAGGCGGCCAGGCTCGCTTGTGCGTCGCGCAAAATGCTGCTCAGCGCGCGCCAGATAGCCGGCTGGTGGGCGATTTCCTCGGCCGTGTGCAGGCCGCCGATGTCGCGCCAGGTTTGAGTGTCACGCTGAAGTAGGGTAGTCATGAGAGGTCAGTAAAGTGTTTGTTGGAGAAAGCATAGGCACTAAATTTCGAAAAGTCAAATACGAAAGTAAAACGAAAGTAAAATATTTGGTAACTTGCGAAATAATGGTGTTTTACGGGGCTGGAATGCGGTGGCAGCGCCGCATGAAATGCCGTAATGGGGGCGGTTGTCGCTGAAATACCACGATAGTGAAAGTATTATTTATGACATTTTGATTAAACGTAAGATAAATACGCATATTTTGCGTATTTTATGAATATATTTGCGCTTTAACTTTCTTTATGTTGACGATATTAATTTTTCTTCTTAAAGTATTTCTATCACTTCGATTTCCTGAAAGCCAGCACATGCAACCCCTCCCGCTTCCCCGCCGTGCCCTTGCCGCCTGTGTCCTCGCCGCTCTTGCTACCCTGGCTGCGCCTGGCCTGCAGGGTGCCACTATCGGTAATTTGCAATCCCTCTCCGCCGTGCACGCGGCCGACATGGCCAAGGGGGAGGGTCTGGGTTGGGACTTGCGTAGCGATAATGGTATGCAGCTGCGTATCAGCCTGCCGCAGGTGGACGTGCTGCGTATCGAGGCGGGTGGCAAGGGGGGCTTGACGGGGCCGGGCGACAAGGCTGCACCGATAGTCGTGGGCCAGCCTGCTGCGCATGTAGCGTATCAACTCAGCGAGCAGGCCGAGCATATCTTGATCAGCACCGAGGCTCTGAGTCTGCGCATCGAGCGCAAGCCTTTGCGCTTCAGCCTTTTTCGCAAGGGTGACCCGGTGCCGCTGTGGCGCGAAGTGCAGCCGCTGTCGCTGGACGACAAGCAGGGCGTGCAAGTCCTTTCCAGCTTGCCGGGCGAGCGCTTTTTCGGCGGCGGCCAGCAAAATGGCCGCTTCGAATTCAAGGGTAAGCAGGTGCCGGTGTCGTATTCGGGAGGGTGGGAAGAGGGCGACCGGCCCAATCCCGCGCCATTTTTGATGAGTTCACGCGGCTGGGGCGTGCTGCGCAATACCTGGTCCGATGGTAATTACGACTTGCGCGACCAGCAGCAGATCTCGCTGCAGCATGCGGAAGGCCGCTTCGACGCGTATTTCTTCGTCGGCAAGGACTTGCGCGACGTCGTCGCCCGCTACACCGACTTGACGGGGCGTGCGCGCATGTTGCCCCGTTGGGCGCTGGAATACGGCGACGCCGATTGCTACAACGATGGCGATAACGTGAAAAAGCCAGGTTCCGTGCCGAAGGGCTGGACCGATGGCCCCACCGGCAAGACGCCCGACGTGGTCGAGAGCGTGGCGCGCAAGTACCGAGAACACGATATGCCGGGCGGCTGGATTTTACCCAACGATGGCTACGGCTGTGGCTACACGAATTTGCCCGCTACGGTGAAGGGCCTGGCCGCTTACGGTTTCCGCACGGGCCTGTGGACCGAAAACGGCGTCGACAAGATCGCCTGGGAAGTGAGCCAGGCGGGCAGCCGCGTACAAAAGCTGGACGTGGCGTGGACGGGCAAGGGCTATCAGTTCGCCATGGATGCGAACAAGTCCGCCTACGACGGCATTTTGAACAACTCCGACAGCCGGCCATTTTTGTGGACGGTGATGGGCTGGGCCGGCATCCAGCGTTATGCCGTGGCGTGGACCGGCGACCAGAGCGCCAGTTGGGACTACATCCGCTGGCACATCCCTACCCTGATCGGCTCGGGCCTGTCCGGCCAGGCGTATGCCTCCGGCGACGTGGACGCCATCTTTGGCGGCAGCCCGGAAACCTATCTGCGCGATTTGCAGTGGAAGAGTTTTACGCCCGTGCTGATGGGCATGTCCGGCTGGGCCGCAGCCGAGCGCAAGCATCCGTGGTGGTTCGATGAACCTTACCGCGACATCAACCGCCGCTACCTGAAGCTCAAGATGCGCCTGACGCCGTACATGTACACGCTGGTGCGCGAAGCCGAGCAGACGGGCGCGCCGCTGGTGCGCGGCCTGATGTGGGATTACCCGCACGATCCGGCCGCCTACACGGAAGCCTACAAATATCAATTTCTGCTGGGGCGCGACGTGCTGGTGGCGCCCGTCTACCGCAGCCAGGCCGTCAGCGGAGGCTGGCGCAAGGGCATCCACCTGCCGCAAGGCACCTGGTACGACTACTGGGATGGACGCCAGGCCACGGCCGACGCCAAGGGGCGCGACCTGGACCTGCAGGTAAGCCTGGACAAGCTGCCGGTGTTTGTGCGCGCCGGCGCCATCGTGCCCATGTATCCGGAAATGCTGTACGACGGCCAGAAGCCGAAAGATCAGCTCACGCTCGATATCTATCCGCATGGCCATTCCGAATACACCCTGTATGAAGATGACGGCAACACGCGCCAGTATCAGGGCGGCGCCTTCAGCCAGCAAGTGATTAGCATGCACCAGACGGGCGGCGATGTGCAAGTCGACGTCGGCGGCGTCGAAGGCCAGTACGCGGGCCAGGAAGCGCGTCGCGGCTATGCGCTGCGCATGCTGGCGCTCCAGCGGCCGGTAGCGGTAAAGGCGGGACAGCGATTGCTGGCCGACGCTGGCGATCGCGCTGCCTACGACAAGGCGCTCGAAGGCTGGTACTTCGACGCAGCAGACAGGCAAGGCACTGTGCACGTGAAAGTGGCGGCGCAGGATATCGGCCAGCCTTTGCGCATCCGCGTCGACGGCGCGCTGAGCGTGGCTCGATTGGACGCCCACTTCCCGGCTGCGCCCGTGCCGGGCCGCGCCTTGCCGGCCGATGCCATGCAGGTGGTGACGCGCCCTGGCGAGGAGAGCGGCTATCGGCTGGAAAACGCCTTCGATGGCAAGCCCGAGACGTGGTTCCGCACCGTGCGCAGCCCTGCGGTGAAAAGCGGCCCGCATGAGTGGGTAATCGGTTTCACGGAACGGCGCTTGGTGGACGGCATCGAACTGGCGCCGCGCAACGACCAGCACTGGAAGCATGGCCAGGTGCGCGACTATGAAATCTACATCGGGGATAACAATGGCGAGTGGGGTGCACCCCTTGCGCGCGGCAGCCTCAAGCTGGAACAGGGGGCGCAGACGATCAATTTTCGTGCCGCGGCCGGGCGCTTGCTGCGCTTTCGCGTCATGAGCACGCACAATCCGGAAGGCGATGGCGCGGCGTCCGCCGACCCGATGGTCACGGCGGCGCAAGCGGAGCCGCTGGCACGCGCGTTCGATGCGGCGCTGGCGGCCGACGTGGCGCCAGTGACCTTGTCCGAGTTCCGCGTGCTTGAGCATCGCGTGGCCGAAGGCGCCGAAGTACAGCGCTATCTGTCGGACCTGGCGTTAGCGAAAAATATCGCGCGTGACCGGCCGGCCGGCAAGGCGGCCGAGATGCGCATGAACGGGCTGTGGTTCCGCAAGGGCCTCGGCGTGGGTCCGGTCAGCAGCATCGACTTGCAACTGACGGGCACTTGGAATCTGCTGCGCGCCGACCTGGGCGTGGACGACAGCTGCCGCAGCGCGGGCGGCTTGCAATTCCAGGTCTGGAGCGGTGAGCGGCTGCTGTATGACAGCGGCCTGGTCTCGGCTCCCGCAGTGGTCAAACCGGAAATCGACGTGCGCGGCCTGAGCGAGCTCAGTTTGCGTACCCTGGGCGCGCGCGGTAGCCGACCGTCCCAGGTCTGCGGCAACTGGGGCAACGCCGTACTCACCGGCACGGAGGGCGCGACAGTCAAGCCGCGCTAGACACACTTCATCATTTCACTAAAAACGAGCCCCTCTTCGGACCGGGGAGGGGCTCTTGCAGCCTGACGAAAATAAATCACTTATAAAAAGGGAGATGGGAATGCACTTGAAAAAACTGATGGCCGCCATGGTGGCGGTAGGGCTGGCGTCAACGGCGCTGGCAGCGGAAGAGGAGAAACTGGCGCGCGTCGAAGTGACGGGATCGAGCCTGAAGCGCATCAACGCGGAAACGGCGTCGCCGGTGCAGGTCATCAGCGCCAAGCAGATCGAAAACATGGGCGCGCTCACCTTGCTGCAGGTGCTCGACAATCTGCCTGCTGCCCGTCCCGCGCAGCAGGACTTCCGTTCGATGTTCTCGGGCTCGGATGGCGGCTCGCAAGCGAACTTGCGCGGCCTGGGTGCGCAGGGCACCCTGGTGCTGCTCAATGGCCGCCGCCTGTCGTTCTATGGCGCGCCGGCCGGCTTCCAGACCATGTTCGTCAATATCGACGCCATTCCGGCCGCCGCCATCGAGCGCATGGAGATTTTGACGGACGGCGCATCGGCCGTATATGGTTCCGATGCCGTGGCAGGCGTCATCAACGTGATTACGAAGAAGAGTTATCAGGGTCTGGAAGCGCGTGCCAATGGCGAATTTTCGCCCAGCGTGAAAGCGTTTGGCGAGCGCCAGGCCAGCGTGCTGTATGGCCTGGGCGACCTGGCCAGCGATGGTTACAACATCTACGCTTCCGTCAACGTCTACCAGCGCGACCGCATCGCGCTGGCCGATACCTACCGCAAGCGTCCCGCGTATTTTTATGTGAACAACCCCAATTTCATTCCAAACATGCGCGTGGGCGTCGGCAGCGAACCGGGCGTGATGAATCCGGGGACCTTCTTTGTCTTCGACAAAGCCAACAACAATGCCCGCAGCCAGCGCGCCGCGCCTGGCTGCAATAACAGCATCACCGAAGCGTCGGGCACGCGCTGCGTGTGGAATGCGCTGCCTAATCAGATCGACACGGGCCCGACCTCGGAGCGCGCCACCGCCTACCTGAGCGGCCGGCTGAAACTCGGTGGCGACATGGAAGCGTTCGCGGAAGGCGCCTTCACCCACATCAAGATGCGCGGCGAGAACGGGCCGTCGAGCTTCAATAGCGGCAGCACGAACAACTGGTTCGCGCGCAACACCGGCAATACCCTGAACACCTTTGCCACACCTTACCTGAGCCCCAACAATGCTTACCTGAAAGGCAAGCTCGATGCTGACATGGTGGCCAAAATGGGCGGCGCGGCAGGCTTGAACTACTTGCTGCAGGATGCGACGGGGCACTTCGGGCAAAAGAATATCGATGAAAACTACCGTGTGCTGGTCGGCCTGCGCGGCAGCATCGGCGGCGGCTGGGATGTTGAAACGGCGCTCAGCGTAGCGGGCAGCCATTCCACGCTGTTCCAGACCGCTAATATCAACATCAAGGGTTTCGAGCAGGCGTTTGGGTCGTTCACGAAAGACCCCGTCAGCGGGCGCACGTATATCTCGGACAATCCTGCCTACAAGTTCGGCGAAATCAGCGACGCCAACGCGGCGCTCCTGCGGGCCGCCTATCCGACCTTCGCCATCGAATCGTGGACCAAGTTGATGACCTGGGATGCGAAGCTGGAAGGCACTTTGTTCAAGCTCGGTGAGCGCGAAGTGCGCGCCGCCGTGGGCACCAACATCATGCGCGAGAGCTTTCTCACGCCCGGCAACGCCGATGCTGCCAATGGCCTGATCACGCAGCAGGGCGGTTCCTGGTTCGACGGCCGGCGCACCATCGCCGCCGTGTTTGGCGAAGTGGTGGTGCCGCTTAGCGATACCCTGGAAGTCAATGCGGCCGCGCGGCTGGATAAATACCCGCATTTCGCCGCCAACCTGGCACCCAAGCTGGGCCTGATCTGGCGCGCACGGCCCGACCTGATGCTGCGCGGGACGTATTCCGAAGGCTTTCGCGCGCCCAACCTTGCCGAAGCGGGAAGCGGCGGCGTCTTTGCGCAGGTGGGCGGTATCCGCGACACGCTGCGCTGCGACGAAACGAATGCCATGGCGCGCGCCTTGATGAAGTCCAAAGTGGCTACCGATGCGGACCTGGGCAAGAGTTTGCTCAATTCGAACTGCTCGACGACGGTAGGCGGCCTGACGCCGCCGAACCAGAACCTGCTTCCGGAGAAGGCCAAGATTTCGACCCTCGGTCTGGTCATGCAGCCGGCCAAGGATGTGAGCATTTCGGTCGATTACTGGTTTGTGTATCGCCGTGATGAAATCGTGCGCCAGGACTTCAACGAACTGTTCACGGAACTTGTGGGCAAGTATGGACCGACGCTGGCCGGTACGTCGAGTGCCATCCGCAATGGCCTGACTGACGCCGACCGCGGCAACATGGCGGCGGTGGCGGCCATGTGCGCCAATCCGGCCAATGCGGGCGTGTGCGCCGCTGGCGTGCCAGGCTACTCGGTCGGCAACCTGGGCGGCTTGATTAACTCGTACTCGAACCGCGGTCGGACCCTGATCGACGGCATCGACATCGACGCCCGCACGCGTTTTGCGCTGGGGGACTGGGGCAAGCTGAGCACCGGCATCGCGGCCACCATCCGCAAGCGCGACAGCCATAACAGCGAAGATGGCAGCGATATCAAGGGCAATACCGTCGGCTACTATGATTCGCCGCGCTACCGCGCCACCGTAAATGCCGACTGGAGCTACCGCAATTTCGTCAGCAGCGTGTTCGTCAATTATTCGGGCAAGACGCGCTGGGCCTATGGTCCGTGGGACAAGGACAATACGCCGGAAAATTGCAGCGCGGCTTCCGTTGCCCTGCCTGCGGGACAGTGCAAGGGCGCGCCGTCCTACACCACGGTCAACCTGGCCTTCAGCTGGAAGCCGATCAAGCACCTGGACGTGGGCCTGAACGTGAAAAACGCGTTCAACAAGCAGCCTTACTACGATCCGAATGGCTGGGAAGGCTATAACCATAGCCAGGACCTGTTCGGCCGCCAGTTTGCCCTCTCTGCCAGCTACAAGTTCTTTTAAGGCTTGACGCTGCCCCAGCCCGTCGGCGCGGTTTGCGTTGTGATGGGCTGGGCGATTGGGATGAAAAAAAATTAATGTTTCGAAATGCGCAATTCGAAAGATAAACGTAAGATAGAACGGATGAGAATTTCTTTTTTCTCGTTTCCATCCCGCCATTATTGGGCTGTTCTGGCTCGCGCTTGCCCGATTTTTTTTGGCGCGTGTATCTGCTACGCCACGATAACGAAAGTTAACTACCAGGCAATGCATAAAAGCGAAAGATAAATAGCATTTTTGCCCCCGATTTGGCGACAATTTTGCGTTTTAACTTTCTTTTTGTTGACGCTACTTCTTTTTCTTTTTAAAGTAATCCTACTAAAACGAAGATCGGCCGATACGGACCGATTTCCCGAAAAGTGCAACTGCCTGGCTGCACCGCTCGACGAACAACATAAAAATTGCGTCCCTCCGACTCTGCCCTGGAGCGGGGAGGGCGCGTATAACCCTCGATATAGACGGAGAGACAAGAATGCATACCACCCGACTCAAATTGCGCGACATCAGCCGCGCCGCAGCGATCGTGATCGCATTGGCGGCCGGCGTGCCAGGCCAGGCCTGGGCACAGTCGAACGCCACCAGTACCATTTTTGGCGCAGTGAGCACGCCGGCCGGCGCCAGCGTGGTGCTGGAAAATCTGGCGACGGGTGTGCAGCGCACCTTGACGCCGGATACGTCGGGCCGCTACGTGGCCAATTCCATGCCGCCAGGACGCTACGCGGTGCGCGTGCTGCGTGCCGGTTCGGTCGAAGCGTCGCAGGAAGTCGAAGCGCTGATCGGCGCGGGTGCCGAAGCCAACTTCGGCCCAGTCAGCGCGGCTGGCCCCTCGGTTCAGGAGCAAACTGTCGTGGTAAGGGCGTCGCGCAACCCGATCGACGTGTCGAACACCAACAATGGCGTGATTTTTACGGCCAAGGAATTGAAAGCGCTGCCAGTGGGCAATGACGTCGCCTCCATCGTGCAGCTGACGCCGGGCGTGGCGCGCGGCACCAACAGCGCGTATGGCAATGCGCCATCGATCGGCGGCTCGGGCCAGTCGGAAAACGCCTTTTATGTCAACGGCTTCCCCATCACCAACATCCTGACGCAGGTGGGTGCGTCGGAACTGCCGTTTGGCGCGATCTCGAACCTGCAGGTGCTGTCGGGCGGCTACGGTTCCGAGTTTGGCCGCTCCACGGGCGGCGTCATCAACATCACCACCAAGAGCGGCGGCAACAAGGTGGAATTGGGCGGTAAGGTTTCCATCATCCCCGGTTCGCTGAAGGGCACAACGGAAAACAGGTATTACCCGAACACGGGCGCCAATGCGCTCACGGACGGCACCTTGAAGTACTGGAATCGCGATAACAGCAGCAGCAGCAAGGTCGTCGGCTTGTACGGCAGCGGGCCGCTGATCAAGAACAAGCTGTTTGCCTTTGTGGCGCTGGAACAGACGCGCACGAACAGCGCTTCGATCGCCGGTGCGCGCGACGACTTGCTGAACAAGGTGCTGCCGAATGGCTGGCGCGAGAGCAAGGGCAAGGTTGACCGCATGATGGCCAAGCTGGACTACAATCTGACGGATGACCATCACTTTGAATATACCAAGCTGTATGATCGCACGACCACGGACAGCCAAAGCTATGGCTTCGACTATGCCACGCTGAAACGCAACAACGTGCCTGGCGGCGGCAGCGAGACCACCATTAATTGCTGCGGTTCGTCGGCTGCGCCAGGCGCGAATGCCGACATCTTCAAGTATACGGGCTATCTGACGGACAAGCTGACGTTGACGGCCATGATGGGCGCATCGCGCACCTCACACACGCGCACACCGAATGGCTACAATCCGCTGCTGGCGCAGACCTCGTCGAACACCTCGACCCAGGTGCCTGGCCTTAGCTATTCCAATCCGCAAACGGTGACCGGCACCCTGGTCGACCCATCGTCGGAAGACCGCCAGAAGGCCAAGCGCCTGGACCTCGAATACAAGCTGGGCAAGCATTCGCTGCGCGGCGGCGTCGACCGCATCGACGTGGAATCGAAAGTGGGCCTGAGCCTGGCCGGCGGCTACCGCTGGACTTACCTGCGGGCGACGGATCCGAATCTGCCGATCAACGGCGCCTTTGAAACGCCGTATCAGGGTGATGGTTACGGCAAGCAGGGCTATTACGTCAGCAAGGACCTGAACGCCAACCTGGCGCGTCCGACCAGCGTGCAATCGGCGCAGTACATCCAGGATCACTATCAGGTCACGCAGCGCGTACTGCTGGATCTGGGCCTGCGCCGCGAACAGTTCACCAATTACAGCACCGATGGCGTGGCTTTCATTTCGCAGCGCAACATGATCGCCCCGCGCGTGGGCGCCACTTGGGATTACCTGGGCGACGGCAGCCTTAAATTGTTCGCCAATGGCGGGCGCTACCACCTGCCGGTGCCATCGAATTTGTCGAGCAACATGGCCAGCCCCTTCCTGGCCACCAGCGAGATGTACACCTACACGGGTGTCGATCCCGTCACTGGCGCACCGACGGGCCTGCATGCCATCAGCAAGCCGTATTCGGCTAACAACGCCTATGGCCAGAGCCGCGATGCGCGCGAAGTGACAGCCGTCGGCCTGAAACCGCTGTCGCAGGATGAATTCTCGCTGGGCTTCGAACGCGCCCTCTCCAAGCAACTGGTGGTGGGCGCCAGCATGCTGTACCGTAAGCTGAACGATACCAACGACGACGTCTGCGACGAGCGCCCGCTGCAAGCCTGGGCCACGCGCAACAGCGTTGACACGAGCAACTGGAGCGGCTTCCAGTGCGCCATCATCAACCCAGGCCGCGACAATAGCCTGATGGTGGACTTCGACGATGGCAAGGGCTTGCGCCGCGTCGATATTTCGGCGGCAGAATGGGGCAATCCGCTGCCGTCGCGTACCTACCGTGCCTTGAACATGTTTGTCGAGCACCCGTACACGAATGGCTGGTACGGCAAGCTGACCTACACCCTGTCCGTCTTGAAGGGCAATATGGAAGGCCAGACGGACAGCGTCGGCGGCGGCGATGTGGGCCTGACGGTCAGCGACGACCACAAGGAATTGATGTACAACGCCTATGGCTACCTGCCGGGCGACCATCGCCACGCCTTCAAGGCCTACGGTTTCATGCAGGTCATGCCGGACGTGATGCTGGGCGCCAACCTGTCGCTGACCTCGGGTGCGCCGCGCAACTGCATCGGCGCGCTGCCCGATGCGCTGAAGTTCGAAAACAATTACGGCGATTCCTACTTCTATTGCAATGGCAAGCCGGCGCCGCGCGGCAGCCAGGGCCGCCTGCCGTGGCAAGCTCAGTTGGACATGAACCTGGCCTATACTCCCGGCGCCGTCAAAGGGTTGAGCTTGAAAGTGGACGTCTTCAATGTGTTCAACAGCCAGACCGTGACCCGCTACACCGAAACGCGCGAAGACCATGGCGCCATCTCGCGCAATTACCTGCAGGTCGATGGACGCACGGCGCCGCGTTCGGTGCGTTTCACGGCTGAATACACTTATTAAACTGTCGCCGGTCCGCTGCATGGCGGGTCGGCGAAGAACATTACCAATGGAAGCGAGTAGAGACGAATGACAATACAAATCAATCGACGCAATTTCCTGTCCGCCAGCGCCGCGCTGGCTGGCAGCGCCATGGCCGGCAGCACATTGCTGCCTGGCGCCGCCAACGCTGCCACCGCCACCGGCCGCGACAAGGTTCGTCTTGGCCTGATCGGCACAGGCATGCGCGGCCAGGTGCTGCTGGCCGAACTGGTGCGCCGCGATGACGTGGAAGTCGTTGCCCTGTGCGATATCGACCCGATCATGCTGAAACACGCGCTGGGCCAGGTGGCCAAAGCCGGCAAGCCGCGTCCGCGCACCTATGGCGAAGAGCGCGACCAGAAAGCGTACAAGCGCATGCTCGACGCCGGTGGCCTCGATGGCGTGATCATCGCCACGCCATGGGAATGTCACGCGCCCATGGCTATCGCCGCCATGCAGGCGAAGATTGCCGTCGGATGCGAAGTAGTCGCTGGCATTACCCTGCAAGACCACTGGGATGTGCTAAATACCCAGCTGAAAACGGGGACGCCTTACATGCTGCTGGAAAACGTATGCTATCGCCGCGATGTGATGGCTGCGTTGCAGATGGTGCGCGCCGGCCTGTTCGGCGAACTGCTGCACCTGCAGGGCGGCTATCAGCACGATTTGCGCGCCGTCAAATTCAACAGCGGCAATCCGGGCAAGCCGTACGGCGGCGGTGTGGAATTCGGCGAAAAAGGCTGGTCCGAGGCCCATTGGCGCACGCAGCACTCGGTCGAGCGCAATGGCGAATTGTACCCGAGCCATGGCATCGGCCCCTGCGCCATGTATACAAACATCAATCGCGGCAACCGTTTTACGCGCATCAACGCCTTTGCCAGCAAGGCGCGCGGCTTGCACGACTACATTGTCAAGCAGCCGGGCGGCGCGCAGCATGCGAACGCCAAGGTGAAGTTCAAGCTCGGCGATATCGTTACCACCACGCTGGCGTGCGAAAACGGCGAAACCATCATCTTGCAGCACGATACCAGCTTGCCGCGTCCGTATTCGCTGGGCTTCCGCGTGCAAGGTACGGACGGCCTGTGGATGGACCTGAACAATGCTATCCACATCGAAGGTGTCAGCAAGGCGCACGAGTGGGATGACTTCCAGGCCTACCAGGACAAGTATGAGCACCCGTTATGGCGCAAATATGCGGCGCAAGCCGAAGGCGCGGGTCATGGCGGCATGGACTTCTTCGTCATCCACGCCTTTGTCGAAGCGCTCAAGGCGAATGCGCCGATGCCGATCGATATTTACGATGCGGTGACCTGGAGCGCCATCACGCCGCTGTCCGAGCAATCGATCGCCGCCAACTTCCAGACCCTGGACTTCCCTGACTTCACGGGCGGCCAGTGGAAAGCGCGCCAGCCGATCTTCGCGCTCGACGGCAAGTACTAAGCCGGCACAACCCGCTACCGCACCTGGTGCCGTAGCGGGTTTTTTTTACCCGTTTGTTTTTTAAACCGCGGCGCTCGCTGCAGGCCTTTTTGGGTCCGTTGCGCGCCGCACCACGAGGAGATGTTGATGAAACACAGAAGTTCATTACGCTATGCAGTCCTTCCCGCCATGTCCCTGCTGCTGGCAGCGTGCGGCGGCACCGCCCCCACCGCCACCACGGACGGCACGGCCTTGCTGGCCAGCAGCACGGCCGTGCCAGTGACGGTGGCCCTGGCTGGTAATGCCTATATCACCAGAGGTGAGGACGGCGCCGACATTACTGAGCAAGGCTTGACTGGCTGGAGCAATCCGGATGCCGTCGCCAGCACGTATTTCCGCGTCTCCGGAGCAGGCTCCGTTCAGGTGGCGCTCGATGCCAGCCTGGCCGATGGCGGCAGCAGCACCGTGCGCGTAAAGATCAACGGCAAGTCGTTCGACGTCAAGCTGACCGACAAGGCACGCAAGACTTACGCGGTGGGCACGGTGAACGTGCCGACGGCCGGCTATGTGAAGGTGGAATTGCAGGGACTGACGCGCGCCAAGGCCACCTTTGGCGAGGTCGCCGCGCTGAAGGTGACAGCAGGCGCCACGCTCAATTATGCCGACGATACGGAAAATTACTACTGGTCGCGGCGCGGGCCGTCCGTGCACATGGGCTACACGGTGCCGGCCAATACCGAGTATTTTTACAACGAGATGACGATACCCGTGGGTCAGGATGCCATCGGCTCCTACTTCATGGCCAACGGTTTTGGCCAGGGCTACCTGGGCATCCAGGTGAAGTCGCCAAGCGAGCGCTGGATATTGTTTTCCGTCTGGGATGCCGACAATGGCGCGAAAACCACCCTGGTCAGCAAGGGCGCCGGCGTGACCGACAATGCCTTTGGCGGCGAGGGCACTGGCGGGCAGACCTACCTGTCGTATAACTGGGCAGCCGGCACCACGTACCGCTTCATCACCCGCGCGCGGCCCGACGGCAAGGGTAGCAGCGAATATTCGGCCTGGTTCTTCGCGCCGGAAACGGGCCGGTGGCGCTATATCGCTACCTGGAAGCGCCCGGCCATTTCCACCTACCTGACGGGCGTGCATTCCTTCCTCGAAAACTTCATCGACACGAACGGCTACATGGAGCGCCGCGTTCAGTTCGGTAACCAGTGGGCAAGGAGTAGCGCTGGCGCCTGGTCCGAAGTGACGGCAGGGCGCTTCACGGGCGACGCCACGGCCACCAATGCGCAGCGCATGGATTATGCGGGCGGCCTGGAAAACGGCAAGTTTTACCTGCATAACGGCGGCTTCTTTGCCGCTTACGTGAAAACCGATCAGAATTTCACGCGGCCCGCGACAGGCCAGATGCCTGTCGTTGATGTGAATGCCTTGCCGATGCAATAAGCGCCCTCAGCCCGGCCGCTTGCCCACCATCGCCTCGATGCCGCGATAGTCAGTGAGTGGCCGGCCTAGCGTCACTGCCATCAACACCGCAGCCTCGATGATGTCGTTTGTAACGCGCAGGTACACGGTGGCCGGCTTGTCGATGATGTTGCCAATACTGTCATTGTCGTGCAGCCTGCTGCGTTCTGCAGAAATCGTACTTTGCCCCTCGCCGACTTATCAACTAGACATTTTCCTGCCAAGCGGATACACTAAAAATATTCCCATGTGGAAATATTTTTCGATGCCCCGGCAGGCACAGGGCTTGTCGCCCCATGCCCATTACTTGTTACCCATTTTCTTCATTTCATCCAGGATCATCCATGTTTGTCCGAACCACCATGCTGCGCGCGCTGGCGTGCGCCGTCTTGCTGCCTGCGCTGTTGTCCGGCTGCGTCACCGGCCACGATAAAGCGCCTGCGTTTACCTATACGACCCCCGACCTTGCCAAGGGCGTTGTCGTCGGCACCGTGTTCGAGCGCGCCGTCTTCGAGGCGCATGGCGCCAGATTCGGCATTGTCAGCAGCGACCTTGCCACCAACAAGGACAAAGATCTGTGGTTATCCAGCCATGCTCCCGCCGGCCAGGTCTCCTTGCAGAATGTCGCGCCAAAAGTGCCTACGGGCAAGGGCAGTACTTTTGCGCTGCAGCTGACGCCGGGACGCTACCGCATCCTCATCTGGCTGCTTGACTATGGAAGCAGGTCCAAGTACTCCGAATCGTCGCCGAAGGCGATCGAGTTTGACGTCGTGGCTGGCAAGGTCATCTATCTGGGACGTCTGGATGCCAACCGTTTCCTGGAAGTGGCTTCGATACACGACAATTTCGAGGAAGATATCGTCTACCTGAAGAAAAATCCCTTGCTGGCCAATGCCAGCATCGAGAACAAGGCGCTCGATGTGCGTGAATGGTGGCTACAGGACGCCACTGGCAAGAAACTTCTGGAGAAGAACCGCGCCAACTAAGCACGTGCAGGGCGCGCCAGCGCCCGCCAGCTCGCTTGCGTTGCTGCATATCTGATGCATCACAGCGGCCAGGCCTGCTTGGTGACGGCCACGCCGACGATGTAGGCGAATACCAGCACGGCGAGCGCGAAGGCGGCGCCGCGCACGGCCGGCGTCTTGCCACGTTTCAGCGCGATGGTGCCCAGCACGATGTAGCCGACCAGCGCGCACAGCTTGGCGGCCAGCCACGGCTGGCTGCCCGGCGACTGGCCGCTCCACACGGCCAGGGCGATGGCGCTGGCCAGCAGGGCCGTGTCGATCAGGTGCGGCAGCACCTTGACCCAGCGCTGCTGCAGCTTGGCCGGGGCGCGCAACATCCATGCGCCACGCAAGAGGAAAAGAAAGCCGCTGGCGGCGGCGCAGCCCATGTGGAAATGCTTGAGGCTCAGATAGTCCATGCGTGATGTCGGGGGCGTTGATTGATGGTGGCGACAGCATAGCCGCCTTTGGCGCGCCGCGCCATATGTCGGGACGCCATGCCGGGCCACGCGGGTGATGATCTGCTCTGTTTCGTGCCTGTTCTGCAGGCGCCGAGTGTGCCAAAAACGCGTCCTTTTGTAAAACGCCCGCCATCCAGCCTAGGCCCGCACCGCGCCATCTAGTCACTTTTGCCGATGCGGCTATCCAGATTGCCTTTTCATAATCACCCTGTGGCCGATAGTGCCTTTCGCCTGCGCCACGTAAGCTGGTCGGGACGGCTGGCCAGACGGCCAGTGCATTCATGGAGAAACATCGTGGCTACCCTAGATGGCACTAAGAACAACAGTAGTAACAAGGCAGTCGAGCCGGGCATGCGGCGCAAGCAGGCGTGCGTGCTGATCAGCAGTACCTTCGCGTTTACGATCTGCTTCGCGGTATGGATGATGTTTGCCGTACTCGGTATTCCCATCAAGACCAGCCTGGGCTTGACGGAAACGCAATTCGGCCTGTTGGCCGCCATGCCCGTGCTGACGGGCTCCCTCGTGCGCGTACCGCTGGGCATCTGGACGGACAAATACGGCGGACGCCGCGTCTTCTTCCTGCTGATGCTGGCCAGCGTGGTGCCGATCTACTTGATTTCCTACGCCAGCGCGTACTGGCACTTTCTCTTGCTGGGCATGTTCGTCGGGCTGGCGGGCGGCTCCTTCTCGGTCGGCACGCCCTATGTGGCACGCTGGTACGAGAAGGAGCGCCGCGGCCTGGCGATGGGTATTTTCGGCGCCGGCAACTCCGGTTCCGCGCTGACCAAGTTCGTCGCGCCGGGCATCGTCGCCGCCTTCGGCTGGCAAATGCTGCCCAAGGTGTATGCGCTAGCCATGCTGGCCACGGCCATCGTTTTCTGGCTGTTTTCGTA
The DNA here is from genome assembly GCA_000242815.2 of Janthinobacterium lividum PAMC 25724. Classification (GTDB taxonomy): domain Bacteria; phylum Pseudomonadota; class Gammaproteobacteria; order Burkholderiales; family Burkholderiaceae_D; genus Janthinobacterium; species Janthinobacterium lividum_D. The sequence goes on along the minus strand of AHHB01000032.1, from coordinate 364,301 downwards.
CACGGACAAATCGCACTTGGCGCCATCGGGCGAAAGCTTTGCGGCGCAGATGAAGGTGCTGAAGGACCCGCGCGTTTGGCGCTATTGCCAGTACTACTCGGTGGTGTTTGGTGGCTATGTGGCGCTGGCGCTGTGGATGACGAAGTATTACGTGGCCGAATATGGCTACGACCTGAAGCACGCGGCGCTGCTCGCTGCCTGCTTCTCGCTGCCGGGCGGCGTGTTGCGCGCATTTGGCGGCTGGATCTCCGATAAATATGGTGCGGCGAAAGTCACCTGGGCCGTGATGTGGGTGTGCTGGGTGTGCTTCTTCCTGCTGTCGTATCCGCAAACGCAGATGGTGATCGAGACCGTGACGGGGCCGCTGGCTATCCACATCGGCCTGTCGCCTCTATGGTTTACCGCGCTGCTGTTCATCGTCGGCATCGCCATGGCCGTGGGCAAGGCCTCCGTCTTCAAGTTCATCGGCGACGACTTTTCCGACAATATCGGCGCCGTCTCTGGCGTGGTGGGCCTGGCTGGCGGTCTCGGCGGCTTCATTCTGCCCGTGATGTTCGGCGCCCTGGTGGACCTCACCGGTGTGCGTTCGAGCGCCTTCATGCTCCTGTACGGCACCGTCTGCGTATCGCTTGTCTGGATGTATTTCTCGTTCAAGCCGCTGCGTGCAGCGACTTTCCCTCAACCTGTAGGAGTAACGCTGTGAGCAAACCAATGAGCCGCTACATGATCAATACGTGGGAGCCGGAAAGCCCGAGCTTCTGGCAAAACACGGGCAAGGCCACGGCCGCGCGCAATCTGTGGATTTCGATTCCCGCGCTGCTGCTGGCGTTCGCCGTGTGGATGGTGTGGAGCGTGGTGGTGGTCAATCTGCCCAACATCGGTTTTACCTATAGTAACAACCAACTGTTCTGGCTGACGGCCTTGCCGGGCCTGTCCGGCGCCACCTTGCGCATCTTTTATTCGTTCATGGTACCGATCTTCGGGGGCCGCCGCTGGACGGCCATTTCCACGGGCTCCTTGCTGATTCCCGCCATCGGCATCGGCCTGGCCGTGCAAGATGTGCACACCGGCTATCCGACCATGCTGATCCTGGCGTTGCTGTGCGGCTTCGGCGGCGGCAATTTCGCCTCGTCGATGGCCAACATCAGCTTCTTCTATCCGAAGGCGAGCAAGGGCTTCGCGCTGGGCATGAATGCGGGCCTGGGCAACCTGGGCGTGTCGGTGGTGCAGTTTGTGGTGCCGCTGGTAATCACTTTCGCCGTCTTCGGCGCCTGGGGCGGTGATTCGCTGACCTGGCTCAAAAATGGCGTGAGCAAGGACATGTGGCTGCAAAACGCGGGCTTCATCTGGGTGCCATTCATCGCCCTGAGTACCTTGCTGGCCTGGTTTGGCATGAATGACCTGGCCTCGGCCAAGGCGTCGTTTTCTGAACAGGCAGTGATCTTCAAGCGCAAGCACAACTGGCTGATGTGCTGGCTGTACACGGGCACCTTCGGTTCCTTTATCGGTTATTCGGCCGCGTTTCCACTGCTGATCAAGATCCAGTTCCCTGACGTCAATCCCCTCGATTACGCCTTCCTTGGCCCCTTGGTGGGCGCGCTGGCGCGCGTGGCCGGCGGCGTGATTTCCGATAAACTGGGCGGCGCCCGTGTCACCCTGTGGTCTTTCCTGCTGATGATCGTTGCCGTGCTGGGCGTGCTGTACTTCATGCCGCAAGCTGGCGTGGGTGGAAGCTTCAGCGGCTTCTTCTGGATGTTCATGCTGCTGTTCGCCGGCACGGGCATCGGCAATGCGTCGACCTTCCGCATGATCCCCGTGATCTTTTTGACGGAGCACCAGCGCGCGGCCGCCGGCAAAGGCAAGGCGGCGCAGGAGCAAGCCATCGTTGACGCCAACAAGGAAGGTGCGGCGGTTCTTGGCTTCACATCGGCCGTGGCGGCCTACGGTGCCTTCTTCATCCCGAAAAGTTATGGCACCTCGATTGCGCTGACGGGTAGCCCCGACGCGGCCTTATGGTGTTTCATCGGTTTTTATGTGAGCTGCATCGCCATTACCTGGTGCTGCTACGCCCGCAAGAACGCACCGATGCCTTGCTAGTTAGAACGCCTGGCAAGTCGTTCTTGCCAGGCGTTCAGGAAATGAGAGTATGTGATGGAAGAACTGGAAAAATTCGTCAACGGCTTCAGCTTGTTTCAGCAGCAGTACTTCAGCGAGCCGCAGACCTTGTATGACAGCCTGCGCGACGGCCAGCGGCCCACGACCTTGCTGATCGGCTGCTGCGATTCGCGCGTCGATCCGATGCTGCTGACGGGCAGCGACCCGGGCGACATGTTCGTCGTGCGCAATATCGCCAACCTGGTGCCGCCATGCACGCCCGACGCGCCGCCTGGCGTCAGTTCGGCCATCGAGTTCGCCGTCTGCAAGCTTGAAGTGGCCAGGGTCATCGTGCTCGGACATGCGCGTTGCGGCGGCATCCGCGCGCTGCTGGAACCGCAGCCGTGCGCGCAAGGACAGGAAACGGACTTCGTGGGCCAGTGGATGCGCATTGCCGAACCGGTGGCGCAGCGCGTGCGGCGCGAGCTGGCGCACCGCTCTTCGCAAGAGCAGCACCATGCGTGCGAGCTGGCCAGCATCCTGCAGTCGCTGGATAACTTGCTGACCTACCCTTGGCTCAAGCGCCGGGTGGAGCAGGGGCTCTTAAAACTGCATGGCTGGTATTTTGACATCGACAGCGGGGCACTGATGGCGTATTCGGCGCGCCAGCAGCAGTTCTTGCCGCTGGTTTGCCCAATCGAACGGGCGCGTCATCTGCACGAGCGCCCTTGGCCGGATTCAGTTAAAGCGTAACAGGTCGCCGCTGCGATCAAACGCCAGCAGGCTGTCGATGCGGCCTTGCTCGATGGCCGTCACCATGGCGCGCAGGGGCGCCTCGCAGTCCTGCGCGGCGGGCGGCTGGCCGTCGCGCCCCGCCAATCCTGCTACGAAGACCACATCCCAGTGCGTCTGCATCTGCCTCGATTCCTCTATCAATGTCTCGAAGCTGCCCAGTTCATCGGGCAGCTTGTCGGCGCACATCACGGGCGTGAGCGACTTGCCCTGGCCGCCCGGCTGGTCCTGCGCCTGGGTAAAGGTAAACAGCAAGCGTTGCGGCTGTTCCTGCTTGCCGGCGCTGCGCAGCAGGCTGGCGTAATCGGTAATGCTCATGGTTTTTCTCCTGGTTGAACGATGGCGACAGGTATACCGCAGCAGGCCTGAGGCGCCCATAGGCAATAGTGACTACCTGCCTATGCATTCCTGGTGCGGGAAACCGACTTCTTGCCAATACCGCCGCGCAGGACGCATCGATAGACTGTTTGCATCGACGCTCGAGCCATCGTGCTTGCAGCGTTTTTTAAGACCTGGCGCCGCTGTCTGCGGCGTAATGTGGAGGTAGCATGAGTCACTTTCTGGACCGCCTTAAATTTTTCAGCAAGCCCGCCGAGCCGTTTTCCAACGGCCATGGCACCGTGGTCGATGAAGACCGAACCTGGGAAAACGCCTATCGCCAGCGCTGGCAGCACGACAAGATCGTGCGTTCCACGCATGGCGTGAACTGCACCGGCTCATGCAGCTGGAAGGTGTACGTCAAGAATGGCCTGATCACCTGGGAAACCCAGCAAACCGATTATCCGCGCACGCGGCCCGACCTGCCCAACCACGAACCGCGCGGCTGCCCGCGCGGCGCCAGCTATTCCTGGTACGTGTATTCGGCGCAGCGCGTGAAATACCCGATGGTGCGCGGCCGCCTGATGGAAATGTGGCGCGAAGCGCGCAAGACCATGGACCCTGTCACGGCCTGGGACTGGATCAGCCAGGACCCCGTGCGCTCGCAGCAATACAAATCCATCCGCGGCCTGGGCGGCTTTGTGCGCGCCACCTGGGACGAATCGAATGAAATCATCGCCGCCGCGAATGCGCTGACGATCAAGAAATACGGCCCGGACCGCATCGTCGGCTTTTCGCCGATTCCCGCCATGTCCATGGTCAGCTATGCCGCCGGCACGCGCTACCTGTCGCTGATCGGTGGCGTGGCCCTGAGCTTCTACGACTGGTATTGCGACTTGCCGCCGGCCAGCCCGCAAGTGTGGGGCGAGCAGACGGACGTGCCGGAATCGGCTGACTGGTACAACTCGACCTATTTGATGGTGTGGGGCTCGAACGTGCCGATGACGCGCACCCCGGATGCCCACTTTTACACGGAAGTGCGCTACAAGGGCACGAAAACCGTCGCCATCTCGCCCGATTATGGCGAAATGGTGAAGTTCGGCGACATTTGGCTGGCCCCCAAGCAGGGCACGGACGCCGCGCTGGCGCTGGCCATGGGCCACGTCATTCTCAAGGAATTCCACTCGGAAGGCCAGAGCGCCTATTTCCGCGACTATGCGCGCCAGTACACGGACTTTCCCATGCTGGTGCTACTCAAGGAGCATAACGGCACCCTGGTGCCCGACTACTTCCTGCGCGCTTCGCACCTCGAGAACAACCTCGACGAGACCAACAATCCCGAATGGAAAACCCTGGTCGTCGACGCAAGCACGGGCACCATCACGGCGCCGGCCGGCTCGATCGGCTTTCGCTGGGGCGAGTCGGGCAAGTGGAACCTGGAACAAAAGGCCGGCGGTAGCGGCGCAGCTATCGTGCCGATGCTGTCCATGATCAACGATAGCGACGCGGTCATGGAAGTGGGCTTCGCCTACTTCGGTGGCAAGGATGCAGCCGATATGCTGCTGCGCAGGGTGCCGGTGAAAAGCATCCGCCTGGCCGATGGCACGACCGCCCTGGTCACCACCGTGTTCGACCTGACCCTGGCCAACTACGGCATCGACCGTGGCCTTGGTGGCGAAAACGTGGCCGAAAGCTATGACGACGACGTGCCTTACACTCCCGCATGGCAGGAGAAGCACACGGGCGTGAAACGCGCCGACGTCATCACCGTGGCGCGCCAGTTTGCGCAAAACGCAGACCAGACGCGCGGCAAGAGCATGGTCATCGTGGGCGCCGGCCTGAATCACTGGTACCACATGGACATGACCTATCGCGGCATCATTAACATGCTGATGATGTGCGGCTGTATCGGCCAGTCCGGCGGCGGTTGGGCGCATTACGTGGGCCAGGAAAAACTGCGTCCGCAAACAGGCTGGACGCCGCTGGCCTTCGCCCAGGATTGGGTACGCCCGATGCGCCAGATGAACGGCACCTCGTTCTTCTATGCGCACACCAGCCAATGGCGCCACGAAAAGCTGGAAACGGGCGACATTGCCTCGCCATCGGCGGCCGGCGGCACGGGAGAGCTGACCCTGCTCGACTACAACGCCAAGGCCGAGCGCATGGGCTGGCTGCCATCGGCGCCGCAGCTGCAAACCAATCCGCTGGAAGTGGCCAAGGCCGCCAAGGCGGCAGGGCAGGCCCCAGCGGCGTATGCGCTCGACCAGATCAAGGCGGGACAGCTCCAGTTTTCCTGCGACGACCCGGACAATCCGGCCAACTTCCCACGCAATATGTTCGTCTGGCGCTCGAATATCCTGGGCAGCTCGGGCAAGGGCCATGAGTACTTCCTGAAGTACTTGCTGGGCACGCAGAATGGCTTGCTTAGCGACGAAGACGACTGCATCACGCCGAAACAGGTGAAAGTGCGTCCCGCCGCCGAAGGCAAGCTCGATTTGCTGGTGGTGCTGGACTTCCGCATGTCGACCACCTGCCTGTATGGCGACGTGGTGCTGCCGACGGCCACCTGGTATGAAAAGGATGACTTGAACACCTCGGACATGCATCCCTTCATCCACCCGCTGTCCGAAGCCGTGCAGCCATTGTGGCAATCGAAGTCGGACTGGGAAATCTACAAGGGCATTGCCGCGAAATTCTCGGAAATCGGCGGCGAACTGCTCGGTACCCAGCAAGACATCATCCTCACGCCGCTGATGCACGATACGCCGGGAGAGCTGGGCCAGCCTTTCGATCCCAAGGATTGGCGTGCCGGAGAATGCGACGCCATCCCGGGCAAGACCATGCCGAACATGACGGTAGTGGAGCGTAATTACCGCGACGTGTACAAGAAGTTCAGCTCGATCGGACCGCTGCTGGAAAACATCGGCAACGGCGGCAAGGGTATTTCCTGGAAAACGGGGCATGAAGTCGAGGTATTGCGCGGCATTAACCGCACGGTGCTTGACGAAGGCGTGTCGAAGGGCCAGCCGCGCCTGGACACGGCCATCGATGCTGCGGAAATGATACTGACGCTGGCGCCGGAAACGAATGGTCACGTGGCCGTCAAGGCCTGGGCCGCGCTCTCAAAGATCACGGGACGCGAGCATACGCACTTGGCGCTGCCGCGCGAGCATGACAGCATCCGCTTCCGCGACGTGCAGGCGCAGCCGCGCAAGATCATCTCTTCGCCCACCTGGTCGGGCCTGGAAAGTGAAGAAGTCAGCTACACGGCAGGCTATACCAACGTGCATGAACTGATCCCATGGCGCACGCTGACGGGCCGCCAGCAGTTCTACCAGGATCACCTGTGGATGCGCGATTTCGGCGAAGGCCTGTGCGTGTACAAGCCGGCCATCAACACCAAGACGACGCAAGCGCTGCTGGGTAGCAAGCCGAATGGCAACAAGGAACTGGCGCTGAACTTTTTGACACCGCACCAGAAGTGGGGCATCCACTCCACGTATTCCGACAACTTGCGCATGCTGACCCTGTCGCGTGGCGGACCGCACGTGTGGCTGTCGGAGACGGACGCGAAAACGGCCGGCATCGTCGACAACGACTGGATCGAGGTCTTCAACGTCAATGGCAGCCTGACGGCGCGCGCCATCGTCAGCCAGCGCATCCCGGCCGGCATGACGATGATGTACCACGCCCAGGAAAAGATCATCAACGTGCCCGGCGCGGAGATGACGGGCAAGCGTGGCGGCATCCACAACTCGGTGACGCGCGCCGTGCCCAAGCCGACGCACATGATCGGCGGCTACGCCCAGCTGGCCTACGGCTTCAATTACTACGGCACGGTGGGCTCCAACCGCGATGAATTCGTATTGGTGCGCAAGATGAACAAGGTCGACTGGCTTGAAGGCCCGTTGCAGGAAGAAGGAGCATAGTATGAAAATCAGAGCGCAAATCGGCATGGTGCTGAACCTGGACAAGTGCATCGGCTGCCACACCTGTTCCGTCACCTGCAAGAACGTATGGACCAGCCGCGACGGCGTCGAGTACGCATGGTTCAACAACGTTGAAACCAAGCCGGGCATCGGCTATCCGAAGCAGTGGGAAAACCAGGACAAATGGAATGGCGGCTGGCGCCGCACGGACGCGGGCAAGATCGAGCCGCGCCAGGGCAGCCGTTTGAAGATCCTGGCCAATATCTTCGCCAACCCGAATCTGCCGGCCATCGACGAATACTATGAGCCGTTCACCTACGACTACGAGCACCTGCAAAGCGCACCACTGTCGCAAACGCCACCGACGGCGCGTCCAATTTCCGTGCTGACGGGGAAAAAGATGGAAAAAATCGAATGGGGTCCGAATTGGGAAGATGACCTGGGCGGTGAATTTGCCCAGCGCAGCAAGGACAAACTGTTCGACAACATGCAAAAGGAGATGTACGGTACGTTCGAAAACACCTTCATGATGTATCTGCCGCGCCTGTGCGAGCATTGCCTCAACCCGACTTGCGTGGCCTCTTGCCCATCGGGCTCCGTGTACAAGCGCGAAGACGACGGCATCGTGCTGATCGACCAGGACAAGTGTCGCGGCTGGCGCATGTGCATCTCCGGCTGCCCGTACAAGAAAATTTACTACAATTGGTCGTCCGGCAAGGCCGAGAAGTGCACCTTCTGCTTCCCCCGCATCGAGGCTGGCCAGCCTACTGTGTGCTCTGAAACGTGCGTCGGGCGCATCCGCTACCTGGGCGTGCTGCTGTACGACGCCGACAAGATCGAGGCCGCTGCCTGCGTGCCGCAGGAGCAGGACCTGTACCAGGCGCAGCTCGATCTGTTCCTTGACCCGCATGACCCGGCCATCATCGCCGAGGCGCGCCGCCAGGGCATCCCCGACCTCTGGCTGGAAGCGGCCGTCAAGTCGCCCGTCTATAAGATGGCCGTCGAATGGAAGGTGGCGTTTCCGCTGCATCCCGAATATCGGACCTTGCCGATGGTGTGGTATGTGCCGCCCCTGTCACCGATCCAGGCGGCGGCCGAATCGGGCAAGCTGGGCGTCAACGGCATGCTGCCGGACACGCAAAGCCTGCGCATTCCCGTGCAATACCTGGCCAATTTGCTGACGGCCGGCGACCAGCCGCCCATCGTCTCGGCGCTGGACCGCATGCTGGCCATGCGTGCCTATATGCGCAGCAAAACGGTCGAGAAAGTCGAGAACCTGACGGTATTGAAGCAGGTGGGCTTGAGCAAGGCGCAGGTGGAGGACATGTACCACATCATGGCGATTGCCAATTACGAAGATCGCTTCGTCATCCCCAGCAGCCACAAGGAAATGGCGGAGGACAGCTTCAACGAGAAGGGCTCGTGCGGCTTCAGCTTCGGCAATGGCTGCTCGGACGGCAGCAGTGAGCCGACCTTGTTCGGCAAGAAAAAACACGGTTCGGCGATCTTCATGCAGATGCCGAAGTCGCGCAAAACGGCGCCAGGCGCTTAAGGAACTCAGATGAGACACGCTATGAATCACTATCACATCCTATCGCGCCTGCTGCTGTATCCGGAGCCCGAGCTGATCGCGCACTTGTCGCAACTGGACGCTGCGCTGGAGGTCGTGCCGGAGCAGCATGCGCTGTTGCGGCCCTTGCTGGCGCACCTTGAAAGCAGCAGTCTGATCGATCTGCAGCAGCAGTACGTGGCTACGTTCGACCGCAACCCGTCGCATTCGCTGCACCTGTTCGAGCATATTCACGGCGAATCGCGCGACCGGGGCCAGGCCATGGTCGACCTGATGCAGGAATACAAGCGCCACGGCTTGCAGATGACGGGGGACGATTTGCCCGACTTCGTGCCGCTGTTCCTGGAATTTCTGGCGCACATCGACGAGGCAGCTTCGGCGCCGCTGCTGGGTGATGCTGTCCATGTGCTCGCGCATATCGGGCGCAAGCTGGCAGCGAACGGCAGTGCGTATGCGCCCGTCTTCACGCTGCTTGAACGCCTCAGCCCGGTGGCGGCCGAAATGCTGGCCGAACCGCCGATCCGCGACATGGATGAAGCGCTGGAAACCTTCGGCCCCGGTGCGGATGGCGTCGAGCCATTGCTGCGCCAAGGTCAGGGCCAAGGTCTGGGCCAAGTCCCAGGCGGCGTCCATCCCGTGCATTTTCACCCGCAGCCGCGGCGCGCCGCTTAATTGGCCGCCTGCGCCCGCATGAGGAGAGTACATCATGAGTAATTACTTGCATCAATTTGTGTATGGTATTTATCCATACATCGCGCTGGCCATCTTTTTCCTCGGCAGCCTGATCCGTTTCGACCGCGAGCAATACACGTGGAAGTCCGATTCCAGCCAGCTGCTGCACCGTGGCAGCCTGCGCCTGGGTAATATCCTGTTCCACATCGGCATCATCGGCCTGCTGTTCGGCCATGCGGCCGGCTTGCTCACGCCCGTCTGGGTGTGGGATACGCTGGGCGTGACGCATAGCCTGAAACAGGGCGTGGCCATGGCCGCTGGCGGCATCATGGGCGGCCTGTGCCTTGCCGGCCTGCTGATCCTGCTGCTGCGCCGCTTTTCCAATGACCGGCTGCGCGCCGTCACCACGGCCGGCGACAAGCTGGTGATGCTGTGGATTTTGCTGACCTTGCTGCTGGGCCTGTCGTCAATCTTTGTGTCGGCCTCGCACATGGATGGCCACATGATGGTCTTGCTGATGAACTGGGCGCAGCACATCGTCACCTTCCGCGCTGACGCAGCCAGCTTCATCGTTGAGGCACCGCTGATCTTCAAGCTGCATCTGTTCATGGGCATGTCGCTGTTTGTCATCTTCCCGTTCACCCGTCTGGTGCACGTGTGGAGCGGCTTTGGCGCAGTCGCCTATCTCGGTCGCGCCTATCAACTGGTGCGCCGCCGCTAAAAAAGGAGCAATGTCATGGGGATCTCTGTCAATGGCATCGATATCGACGATGCCGACATCGCGCAGGAACTGCCGCATCACGACAGCGCCGGCAATCCGTTGAAACAGGCCGTGCATGAATTGGTGCTGCGCCGGCTGCTGCAAGACGAGGCCGAGCGGCTCGGCGTGCAGGGCGGCAGTATTGACGACCGCATCGAGGCGCTGTTCGCGCAGGAAGTGCGCGTGCCGGCCGCCGACGATGCGGCGTGCCGCAGCTTTTATGCGCAGCGCCCGCAGCTGTTTCGCAGCGGGGCGCTGGTCGAGGCGCGCCACATCCTGTTTCAGGTGACGCCGGAAGCACCTTTGGCGCTGCTGCGTACGACGGCGCAAGCCGTGCTCGATGCCCTGAAACAGGCGCCGCACCGCTTCGCCGAACTGGCAGCGCAGTACTCGAACTGCCCATCCGGGGCCCTGGGCGGCAACCTGGGCCAGCTGTCACCGGGGCAGAGCGTGCCGGAATTCGACGCGCTGCTGCTGCGCCTGGAAGCGGGCGCGCTGGCCGCTCATTTGCTGGAAACACGCTTCGGCTACCACATCGTGCAGGTGCTGCGCCGCGTCGAAGGCCAGGTGATTGCCTACGAGGCGGTGCAGGCGCAGATCGCCGACCGCCTGTCGCGCGCCGCGTGGCAGCGCGCCGTACACCAGTATCTGCACTTGTTGGTGGGGCGCGCGCAGATTACGGGCATCGAGCTGGAAGGCGCGAGCGTCGAAGGCACCGCCAGCGCGCTGGTTCAGTAGGTTTTAATGCCTAGGCTGAAATGCGTAGGCTGGAAGACGTAGTGCGCTACGCCTTCTGGGGCGCAGCCAGATCGTGCCCCAGCCCTTACAATCGAGCTAGAAACAGGAGTAGTGTCATGCAGGGTAGCAAGTTGCAAGACCGTTTTGGCCGTTCGATCGATTACGTGCGGCTGTCCGTTACCGATCGCTGTGATTTGCGCTGCAGTTATTGCATGCCCAAGGATTTTCACGGTTTCGAGGAGCCGCAGCACTGGCTGAGGTTCGATGAGATCGAGCGTTTGCTGGGCATTTTCGTGCGCCTTGGTACGCGCCGCGTGCGCCTGACGGGCGGCGAGCCGCTGTTGCGGCGTGCACTGCCCGAACTGGCGCAAAAGCTGTCTGCGCTGCCCGGTTTGCAGGATCTGTCGCTGTCGACGAATGCCACCCAATTGGGCAAGCACGCGGTGGCCCTGCGCGCGGCGGGCGTGCATCGCATCAATGTCAGCCTGGACTCGCTGGACCGCGCCTGCATGCAGCAGATCACGGGCCGCGACAGCTTGCAGCCTATTTTGGACGGCCTGATGGCGGGCAAGGCGGCCGGCTTTGATCCGATCAAGATCAATATGGTGGCCATGCGCGGCGTCAATGACGACCAGATCGAGGCCATGGCGGCTTTCTGTATCGAGCAGCAGTTCATCCTGCGCCTGATCGAAGCCATGCCGATGGGCAGTACGGGCCGCAATGCCCGCTATATGCCGCTGGGGCCAGTGCGCGAGCGCCTGGCCGCGCGCTTTGGCCTGGTGCCGCAGGCGCAAGAACTCGGTGGCGGGCCGGCGCGCTATATGGCAACGCCCGACGGTCGATCGAGCATCGGCTTCATCACGCCCATGTCGCAGCATTTTTGTGCCACGTGCAACCGTGTGCGCCTGTCCGTCGATGGTACTCTGTATCTGTGCCTGGGCCAGGAAGAGAAATTCGCCTTCGGTCCCCTGTTGCGCGGCGGGGCTAGCGATGCGCAGATCGAAGCGGCGATCCGCGCCGCCATCGAACTCAAGCCGCAGCAGCATGATTTCAATTCGCAGCCCGATAAAATCGTGAGGTTCATGGCACAGACGGGCGGTTGAGGTAGTTTGTATTTACATTCAAGGGCGGTATGAAATTGAAGGCGATGTTTTCCTCCTGGCAGAAACTGTCGACCAAGATCGTCGGCGCGCTGCTGCTTATGCTGGCGCTGGCATTGAGTGCCATCGGCTGCACCTTGTTCCTGTCGTGGCAGCTCGAAGGCAGTTCTGCCGCCATCAATGAAACGGGGCGCCTGCGCATGCAGACCTACCGCCTGTCCCTGCTGCTTGTCAGCGACGCCAGCGACGCCGTCGTGCAGGCGCGCCGACAGGTGCTGCTGATCGACGAGACCCTGGCCAAGATCGGCCAAGGCGACCCGCAGCGTCCCTTGTTCCTGCCTCCCAGCAGCGCCATCAAGGCCGAATTCGGACGCATCGGCGCTGCCTGGCGCGGGTCCTTGCGACCGGCCGCCCTGGTCGCCGATAAGAGCGCGCGAGGGCCTCAGTTCGAGCGTGACGCCGATACCTTTGTTGGCCAGGTCGATCAGCTGGTGCGGCTGATCGAGCACGATAGCGAGCAGCGCACTTTTTGGCTGCGCGCCTCGCAGCTGATCCTGGTGGGCATGGCCGTCATCGGCACGGTCAGCATGATTTATCTGATGTTCATGCTGATCGTCGAACCGGTAACGCGGCTGCGCCTGGGTATGCAGCGCATGAAGGAACGCGATTTCAGCGTGCGCCTGGCCGTCGATAGCAATGACGAATTCGGCCAGCTGGCCAGTGGCTTCAACCAGATGGCCGACCGCCTGCAAGCGCTGTACGGCAACCTGGAAGAGGGCGTACGCAGCAAGACGGCCACCCTGGAGTACCGCAACCGGGAACTGGCCCTGCTGTATGAAAGCGCCGCTTTCCTGCAGCGCCCGCAGCCGCTGAAAGACATTTGCGACGGCTTCATGCAGCGCATCGTCGATTATTTCGAGGCCGACGGCTCCACCGTGCGCGTGCTCGATGCCGAGCGGGGCAACCTGCACATGGTGGTGCACCACGGCCTGTCGGAAGAACTGGTAGCGTCCGAGCATTGCCTGAAGGTGGGCGAGTGCCTGTGCGGCAGCGCCGTCGAGATGAAAGTGGCGAAGGTGCACGACATGCGCCGCATCGACAAGGCGCACGAACTGCGCTGCCACCGCGAGGGCTTTGCCACCGTCTCGGTCTTCCATATCCATGCGCACGAACAGCAGCTGGGCTTTTTCAACCTGCATTTCCGCCATGCGCGCGTATTTTCCGCGCGCGAGCTGGGGCTACTCGAAACGCTGGGCCAACTACTGGGCATCGCGCTGGAAAACCTGCGCCTGGCCGCGCGCGAGCGCGAGATGGCCATTTCCGAAGAGCGTAACCTGGTGGCGCAGGGCTTGCACGACAGCATCGCGCAAAGCCTCAATTTCCTCAACCTGCAAGTGCAGATGCTCGACGACTCCGTGCGCAATGCGCGCTTCGATGAAGTGGCCGACATCGTGCCGGCCCTGCATGCGGGCGTGAAGGAAAGCTATGAGGACGTGCGCGAACTGCTGGCCAACTTCCGCTGCCGCCTGATGGAGGACGACCTGATCGGTTCCCTGCGCGCGGCTGTCGACAAATTTCGCCGCCAGACGGGCATCGAGGCTGAACTGCTGGCCGATGTCGACGGCGCGCCATTCCCCCGTGAACAGCAATTGCAGCTTCTATTTATCGTGCAGGAAGCGCTGTCGAACATCCGCAAGCACGCCCAGGCCAGTCATGTCGAGGTGCGCCTCGCCGATCACCAGGACTTTACCTTGACGATCAGCGACAATGGTGTCGGCTTCGATGCTGCGGCCGTGCTGAAAAAAGGCGATAGCCATGTCGGCATCCACATCATGCGCGAGCGCGCGCAGCGCATCGAGGCCAGGTTCGATGTGCACGCCCATCCCGGTGGCGGCACCACGGTCGAACTGCACTTGTCGCGCGAGCAGCGCCGCGCCGCATAAGCCACACTCTGAAAGTACAAAAAATGGAGACTCTCGTCAAACCGATCACCGTCATGCTGGTCGATGACCATGCGCTGTTTCGCAGCGGTATCCGCTCGCTGCTGCAGCGCCATAGCGACTTTTGCGTGGTGGGCGAGGCGGCCGATGGCGTGGAAGGCATCAAGCGCGCCATCCAACTGCAACCCGATGTGGTGCTGCTGGACTTGAACATGGCCGGTATGTCGGGCGTCGAAGCGCTGCAACTGATGCAGCACGACTGTCCCGACACTGCCATCGTCATGCTGACGGTCTCCGAAGACGCCGAAGACCTGGCGACGGCCCTGCGTGCGGGCGCCTGCGGCTACCTGATCAAAAATATCGACGCCGATTACCTGGTGCGCGCCATCCACCGCGCCGCTGCCGGCGAAGTCGTCATCGCCGAAGCCATGACGGGCAAGCTGGTGGCGCAGTTGCAGGCGGGCGCGCGGCGCGAAGAGCCAGTATCGGAACTCGACAAGCTCACGCCGCGCGAAAAGGAAATCATCGACTGCCTGTCGCGTGGCGAAAGCAACAAGGCCATTGCGCGCACCCTCGACCTGGCCGAAAGCACGGTCAAGATCCACGTGCAGAACGTGCTGAAAAAACTCAATCTCAGCAGCCGCGTGCAGGCGGCCGTGTATGCGGTCGAGCACCGCCAGGGCAAGTAGGCACCGGCGTGATGGGGTCTGACCCGCCGGGTCAGACCCCATGCTCACTTGTCGCTAGCGCCTAGTCCTTTTTGCCGATGGCAGTTCTTGCGCGTTTAAAGTAGTATATTGAATATATCTTTATCGCGAGTCCATCATGTCCATCACCCCGATCAGCGAGCCTTCCCCGCCTTCCACGACAGCCGGCGCCGCTCCCTGGCATGCCCGTCATGCTCTCTGGCAGCTGGGTTTTCGACCGTTTTACTTGCTGGCGGCCGTGTTTGCGGTCATCAGTATTGCGCTTTGGCTGGCCAGTTATGCCGGCTTGCTTGCGCCTGGCCTGCAAGTGGGCCTGGGCTGGCATATGCACGAAATGGTCTTCGGCTTCGCGCTGGCCGTCATTGTTGGCTTTTTGTACACGGCGGGGCGCAACTGGACGGGTTTGCCCACGCCGCACGGTGTCCAGCTGATGGCGCTGGTAGCGCTGTGGCTGGCAGGGCGCATCGCCATGCTGTGCAGCCCCGCACTGGTGGCGGCGGTGGTCGAGTGGCTGTTCCTGCCGCTGGCTGCCTGGCCCCTATATCGGGTACTGCGCCGTTCTGGCAATACCCGCAACTTGTTCCTCGTCGCTCTGCTGGCCTTGCTGGCGCTGGCCAATGGCCTGTTCCATGCGGCCGTGCTGGGCGCGCTGCCGCTGTCGCTGTTCCTGCCCGTGCAGGCGGCCATCTTCATCATTGTCTTGATCGAATCGGTGATCGGCGCACGCGTGATCCCCATGTTTACCCGCAATGGCGCGCCAAACATCAATCCAAATCGCCCGCCCGTGGCCAGTCCGAAGCGCGCGCTGCTCGCTGCGGCCTGCATGGCTGCGGCGGCCATCGCGTGGCTGGCAGACGCGCCAGCGTGGTTGACGGCGCCGTTGGCCCTGGTCGCTAGCGCCATGTCGCTGCTCAATGTGCTGGCCTGGCAGCCGCAGCGCACCGTGCGCGTGCCCCTGCTGTGGATCTTGCACCTGTCGTATGCATGGATAGGCGTCGGTTTTGCGCTACTGGCGCTGGCCAGCCTGGGGCTGCTGCCGGCCAGCGCCGCATTTCACGCGCTGACGGTGGGCTCGATGGCGGGATTGATCATCGGCATGATGACACGCACCACCCTGGGCCACACGGGGCGCCCGCTGAAGGGTGGCCGCGCGGAAGCGGCGATGTACTGCTTGATACAGTTGGGCGCGCTGGCACGCCTGCTGGCCGCCGTCGGTCCCGCAGCGCTGGCCATGCCGCTGCTGCTGGCGGCAGGCGCCTGTTGGTCACTGGCCTTTGGCTTGTATGCGTGCGTGTATGCGTCCTACCTGTGGCGCGCCAGGATAGATGGACGCGAAGGGTAGGTGCTGCCAGATACGGCGCCAGGCCAACAGTTTATGCATGCAATTGTTCTCTGGCCTACACACCAGCACGATTATTTGCCGCGTCATTGTGCCATTTTTGCCGCCAAGGCTGGCTGACCGGGTAGCGGCGTCTGTGCCGTGATGGCAGCGGCCGCTTCGGTGGCCTGCGCCAGCGCCTGTTCCAGTGTATCGAGGGCGGCCGACGCATCGGCACCGGCACGCAGCAACTGCTCTGCTTGCTGCGCCGCTTGCAAGGTGGCGGGCAGGGCCAGGATGCCAGCATCGCCGGCCAGCTTGTGCGCCAGTGCGGCGGCATCGTCGCCGGCGTTGGCCGCCAGCAGGGCGCGCATGGCGCCCACCGAGTTGCGATAAGTGCTGCCAAAGCGCGACAGGTGCCGGCGGTAAAGCGCTTCATCGAGCCACTGGGCCATGCCTTGCGCCAGGTCGATCACGGCTGGCGCGCCGTATGTGGGCACGGGCGTCGTCACGTCGTCGATGACCGCAGTAAGGGCTGGCAGTGCCTGCGCATGGCGGCGATGTGCACGCGCGATCAGGGCGATGGTCTGTGGCACGTCGAATGGTTTGCTGATGAAATGATTCACGCCCGCTTCCAGTGCTGCCGTACGCTGGGTCTGGAATGCCCCGGCCGTCAATGCCACCACGGGCAGGTCTTGAAACTGCGGCAGTTGGCGCAGCGCGCGCGTCGCCTGCAAACCATCCATGACAGGCATTTGCACATCCATCAGCACGATGTCGACGGCAGCGGGGTGGGCCAGCAGCCAGTTCAGCGCCTCACTGCCATCGCAGGCGAACGATGGCACTGCCCCTTGGTCGTGCAGGATATGCTTGAGCACATCGCGGTTGATTTCGCTGTCGTCGACCACCAGCACGCGCACGCCGGCAAGCACGCGCTCTTCCAGCGTCACCACACTGGTATCGATGCCGGC
The DNA here is from genome assembly GCA_000242815.2 of Janthinobacterium lividum PAMC 25724. GTDB lineage: Bacteria > Pseudomonadota > Gammaproteobacteria > Burkholderiales > Burkholderiaceae_D > Janthinobacterium > Janthinobacterium lividum_D. Next base: position 347,392 of record AHHB01000032.1, on the reverse strand, counting down.
ATCCCTGGCGCGCTGCTGGCGCGCTTGCAGCGCCGCGTGGTACAGGCTGGACGCTGTCACCGCTTCGTTGAGTACGGCGTCGGCCGGGTCGGCGCGGTCGGCATGGTGCTGCGCTGCTTGCGTGACCGGCGCGCCGCTGTCCGCCAGGATGACGACGGGGCAGTCCTGTGCCGGCAAGTGCTTGCGCAGCGCGCGTGCCGTGGCTATACCGTCCAGCTCGGGCATGCGCGCGGCCAGCAGGACGACGCCGGGCCGCTCGCCATCGGCGCAGGCGAGCGCATAGTCGAGGGCCGCCCGCCCATCGGACACCACATGCACGCTCCAGCCCAGGGCGCGCGCCACGGCAGCAGCGGCCTCGCGCGTGTCGGCGTTGGCGTCGGCCAGCAGGGCATGCAAGGCTTTCATGTCGGGTGAGGACAGGGCGTTGGCGGGCAGTAGTTGCAGCGGCAGCGTGAAACTAAATTCGCTGCCCCGGTCCAGGCTGCTTTCCAGGTGCAGCGAGCCGCCCATCAGGCTGACCAGTTGGCGGCAGATGGTCAAGCCCAGGCCGGTGCCGCCGAAGCGACGCGTGGTGGACGTGTCGGCCTGGGCGAAGGCGGAAAAGATCGTTTCCTGTACTTCAGGGGCGATGCCGATGCCCGTATCGCGCACGCTGAAACGCAGCACTGCAGCGTCGCCGTCGCCGCTCTCTCGCGTGGTCAACAGCTCGACCGTGCCTTGCGCCGTAAATTTGATGGCATTGCTGGTCAGGTTCACCAGCACCTGTTCCAGCCGCAGCGCATCGCCCAGTACCTGGTCCACGCCTTCGGGCAGCGGCCCGATCCGCACGGTGATGGGCTTGTCATGCGCGGCAACGCCCATGCTGGCGGCGATTTTTTCGATCACCTCGGCCAGGCGGAACGGCGCCTGCTCCATGGTCATGTGGCCCGCCTCGATTTTTGATACGTCGAGCACGTCGTTGATGATGCCCAGCAAGGACTGGCCGGCGGCGCGGATCTTGCGCGTCATATCGAGTCCTTCCCCGCTCAGGCTGCCACGTTCCAGCAGCCATGCCATGCCAAGGATGGCGTTCAGCGGCGAGCGGATTTCATGGCTCATGTTGGCGAGGAATTCCGCCTTGCTGCGGTTGGCCGCCTCGGCCGCATCGCGCGCCAGCAGCATGGCCTCTTCGGCCTGCTTTTGCACGGAAATATCCTGCGCAAAGATCAGCGTCGCCGGTCCATCCTTGAGCATCACGCGCGTCGTGGTCTTGAACATGGGCACGGGCAAGCCTTGCTTGTCCAGGCCGAACGCTTCGAACACCTGTTCGCTGGGCGAGTCGGCCTCGATCAGCGCTTCGTTGGTGGCCAGTGTCGCCTGCGATTGCGCGGAAAGCATGGAAGACCAGGCTGCGCCGTTCAGGTCGTCTTCGAGCGAGTAGCCATGCAGCCTGCGGTAGCGGGGATTCGAGTAGATGAAGCGCCCGTGGCGCAGGATGGCGATGGCCAAGGGCGCATCTTCGATCAACGTGCGAAAGCGCGCCTCGCTGTCGGACACCGCTTGCATGGCCTGGTGCTCCGTTTCCTGTTGCACACGCCAAGCTGCCTGTTGCCGGCGCCGCCGCTGGCTCCAGAACAGCAGGCTCGCTGCGGTCAGCACCAGCATGGCAAAGCACAGGGCGTAGGTCAGCGCCTGGCGCCGCAACGGGGCGCTGATGGCCGCTTCTTCGCGGCTCAGGCCGATGATGATGGCACGGTCCATGTGCAGCGCGGGCGGCGCGATGGTGGCCATGGCCATGATGCGCTCTGCGCTGGCAGCGCCAGTGGCGACGCCGCTCAGGACGCCAGCCGGATAGCCGCTGTCGCGGAAGCGCCGCACGAAGCTGCCGGGGACATCCATATTGCCGCCATCGGCAGTCCTCTTGGGGTAGTTCATGAATTGGCGGCCGTCGCCATGCAACACCACGGCCCAGACGTCGGGTGCATACATGGCGGTGCGGAACTTGGCCGTGAAGTACTCGGGATCGAGGGTGGCCACCACCATGCCGGCAAAGCGGCCCTGCTGGTCCTGTACGATGCGCGACGCCGTGATGACCAGATCGCGCTCGAAGGAAAGAAACGGCGCCGAGATGTACAGCATGCGCGCATCTGGAGCGTCGCGCGCGCACTGGAAATAGTCGCGGCGCGAAAAATCCTGTCCGACCAGTTCTGCCATATTGGTGGCGACCGGCTTGCCCTTCGCATCGAGGACCAGCATGGTGCGCACGCCCGGCATGGCGTCGACCAGCGCCGCCAATCGCCGTGGCAGGGCTGGTCCGGGGCCCGCAGCACCGGCGCCAAGATAGTCGCGGATCACGCCGCTCAGCACCAGGTTGGTTGCCGCCAGGTCGACTTCGATATTTTTAGCCAGCAACGCCGTCATCACGCTGAGCCGTTCACGCTCGGCCCCGTCATGTCGCGCCGCTTCACCCAGATGCGCGTAAGCGAGGGCGGCAGCCACGAGGAGCAGCCCGAGGAGCAAAAACAGCCATTCGATCCATAGTCTGCGTACCGCCGCCGCATCAGTGTGGTAAGTCATGTGGCGATGCTATACCTGATACGCACGGAGAACAACTTTTGTGTGCGACTATGCATGTGATAGTGTGGTCAATTTGATATCTTGCGCCGTTGCGCTGGCCGTACCGCCAAGCGGTAGCCGCAGGCGGAAGCTAGCGCCTTGGCCCGGCGTCGATTCCACGCCGATGCTGCCGCGCATCAAGGTGACGAGCTGCTGCGCGATAGCGAGCCCCATGCCGGCACCGCCGTGGGCGCGGCTGGGCGTATCGTCGGCCTGCGAGAATTTGTCGAAGATGCGCGCTTGCTGCGCCTGCGCGATGCCCGTGCCTGTATCGCGCACCTCGATCTGCAGGTCCGCGCCATTGAGCGTGACGTGGACATCGACCCGTCCTGTGGGCGTGTAACGGATGGCATTGTCGAGCACGATATCGAGCACGCGCACCAAGCGGACGCGGTCGCAATCGATGCTGGGCGGCGTTGCCGGTGAGACGTGCACGGCCAGCTGCAAGCCTTTGCGCGCCGCGCGCTGCCGGTGCGGCGCCAGCGCCATCAGCTGGTGCAGCGGCACGGCAGCAAACTTCAGTCGCACCTGGTCGTTTTCGAGCGCACTCAGTTCCATCGCCGCCTCCACCATCGCCAGCAACTGGCGCCCGCTATCGTGTATCGTTTGCACGCAGGCGGCTTGTTCCGGCTCGCGCAGCTGCTCCAGCAGCAGCTCGGAAAAACCCAGGATGCCATTGAGGGGCGTGCGCAATTCATGCGACATATTCGACAGGAAGCGCGACTTGGCCTCGCTGGCGGCGATGGCCCTGGCGCGGCTGTCGACCAGGCGGTCAATCAGTAGCACCAGCGCAGCCCACGACAGCACGATCAGTGCGCTCGTCACGGCTGCCATCAGCAAGGCCTGGTTGCGGCGCGAGACGTAGTGGGCAAATACCGTGTCGCGGTCCAGTCCTATCAGTATGTAGAGCGGGTAGTTGGCCAGTTTTTCGTAGGCGTAAATGCGCAGCGTGCCATCGACCGGACTGCGCTCGGTAAAGCCGCCGCGCGTTTTACCTTGCATCAAGGCGAATACTTTACTGTCGCTAATATCCTGACCGATGCTGTTGACGGCACCAACCCGGCGCGCGCGCACCACGCCATCGCTGCCGACGAGCGCGATGGAACTGTTGTCGCCCAGGTCGACTTCGTCGTACAGGCGCGTAAAATAATACGGGTCCAACGAGACCACGACCACGCCCTTGAAGCTGGCATCGGCATGGTTGATGCGGCGCGTCATCTGGATCGACCATTTCTTCGATACGCGGCCCAGCAAGGGCTTGCTGATGTACAGTTCGCCGTTGTCGCGCTGCATGTGTACCCGGATGTGCTCGCGGTCGGCCAGATTGGTCGGTTTGAAGGGACGGCTAGAGAGTAAAGTATCGCCGTGTTCGTCGACGATGGTCATCAGGTTGTACAACGGGGCGCGATGCAGGCCTTGCTGCAGGTCCGCCACGATGTCGAGGCGCTTGCCCAGCGTCTGGTAGCGGCTGCGCAGATAGGTGACGGCCTGGTCCGCCCCTTCGATCGTGCGCATCGCGTGTTCGTCAAACACGCGCGCCATGCTGCGCGCATCGCGTCGGGCATCGGCGATGGCGTTGTCGTGCGCGTGCTGCAATTGCAGCACGGTGATGCTCCACAGTCCCGCCAGCAGGAGCGCCATGAAGAACCATAGCAAGGTGCGCGTATCGCAGCTTTCCCACGCCACGGCCTTCCAGTATCGGTACTTTCGCATGCTGCCTTCGCAAGGTCTGCCATGTCGCGCGGATGCCCAGCGGCACTGCTACGTTCCTTTATCAATTATAGCGAATATAGTTGATTTCATCGAATAAATAGATTTTTATGTCAACAGTGTTGTATCCAGCGCTCCACCATCGCGCGCAGCTGGGCGGCCGTAAAGGGCTTGGACAGGTAATCGTCCATGCCGGCCGCCACGCAGCGCTGCCGGTCGTCCTCGGTAACGCCAGCCGTCAGTGCGATCACGGGCAGGCGCGCCGTGCCGCTGGCCGCTTCGCGGGCGCGCAAGGCTAGGCAAGCCTGGTAGCCATCCATGACGGGCATCATGCAGTCCATCAGGACCAGATCATATTGCTGCTCGGCCAGGGCTTGCAGGCCCAGTGCGCCATTCTCCGCCGTGTCGATGTGGTAGCCACGGGAGGCCAATTGCAGGCACACCAACTGGCGGTTCAGGGCCGTATCCTCGACCAGCAGGATGCGCGCACCCGGCTCCGGTCCTGGCCCTGGTGTCGGCCCCAGTCCTTGCTCCGATGCGGGTGCTGGCAGGGCAGGCACTGCCGCTGGCGTGGCGACGCCCGGCGTCTGCAGCGCCTGGCAAGGAATGCGCACGGTGAAGCGGGAACCGGCGCCGGGCTCGCTGCGGCAGGAAATCTCGCCGCCCAGCAGCGCCACCAGGTGTTTGCAGATGCTCAGGCCCAGTCCCGTGCCGCCATAGGCGCCGCTGATGCTGTCGTCGGCCTGGCCAAACGGCGCGAAGATACGGCTTAGCTGCTGCCCGCTCATACCGATGCCCTGGTCGTTGACGCTGGCGACGAGGCAGGCGCTGGCGCCGTCCGGCGTTGCCGCCTCCAGGCGCAGGTGCACTGTCACGCTGCCCGACGGTGTAAATTTGATGGCATTGCTGAGCAGATTGCCAAGGATTTGCGCGATGCGTGTACGGTCCGAGCAAATTCGCTGTGGCACGCTGTTGTCGATATCACTGACAAGTTGCAGCTTCTTCCTGTCTGCTTGCGGGCACTGCAGCGCCAGCACCTCATCGAGCAGCTGCTGCGGGTTGAAATCGCTTAGCGCGATATCTATCTGGCCTGCCTCCACCTTGGACAGGTCGACGATATCGTCGAGGACGCGCTTCAGGTGTTGTACGCCATCGCCGATGCGCTGCGCATATTGCTGTTGCGACGCGTCGAGTTCAGTTCCCTGCAGCATTTCGGTCATGCCGGCGATACCGACCATCGGTAAGTGGATCTCGTGACGCATGATGGCCAGGAAGCGCGACTTGGCCGCATTGGCCGCTTCCGCGCGCGCTTGCAGCGCCAGCGCCCCGGCCGCGTCGCGCTCCTGGCGCCGCAACAGGGCCATGATCAGCGCGATGGCCAGCGCCAGCACGAGCAGGCTGATGAGCGCCGCGCTGCCCATGGTGCGCAGCATGCGCCGCCAGCCCGCCAGGTAGACATCGTCCGTAATGGTCACGTTGATGGCCAGCGGATAGTCGCGCACCAGCCGCACGCCGGCCAGGCGGTCGACCGTGCGTCCCTGTTCGGCCGCGCGCGGCCGCTCCACCTGCAGCACGCCATGCGTCTTGCCCTGTTCCAGCAAAAGATAGGTGCTGCCCGTCAGGTTGCGCTTGCCCATCATGGCGGGCACGGCTGGCCAGCGCGCCAGCAGCGTGTAGTCGCTGCGGTACAGGGAAAAGGCCGTGTGTTCGCCGATGCTGCTGTTCTGGAAGAATTTACTGAAGAAGTCGCATGACAGCCCCACCAGCACTATGCCCAGGAAGCGGCCGTCCGGAGCGCTGATACGCCGGCTGATGTAAAAGGTCCAGGCGCCGTTGCCCTTGTTTTGCACCGGCGCGCTGACATGCATGCCGCCGTTCGGGTTGCGCCGGTGATACTCGAAGTAATCGCGTTCATCAAGGCGCAAGGGCGGCGCGGGAAAGGCGCGGCTGAAAGCGAGCACGCTGGCATCGCTGCCAACGATGGACACGACATCCACTTGCGGTACGCCACCGATCTTGTGCCGCAGCATCTGGTGCATGGCCTCGGTGCTGGCCACGGCGGCTAGCGCGCGCGCGTCTGCGGGCGTGGCGGCCCCGATGTCGTTACTCACGCTGTCGAGCACCAGGCTGGCCGCCGTCATGCTTTGCGCCGTGTTCTCGGCTAGCAGTAGCGACAGGTTGGACAGGTCCTGTTTCCAGTCATCGACCGCTTCGCGTTGCAGCAGCACGCCGGAAACGACGATGAGCAGCGCCAGCAGGCACACCAGCACCAAGCCCACCACGGCTGCCGTGGTGCGCGGCCGATAGCGGTGCGCCAGGCATAGTATGCCCTGGCGTGCGTTCATGCCTGCGCGCCCGTATATTCGCACATGCTGCGGCGTACCTCTTGCTCCACTGCGCCGACCAGCGCTGCCGTTTCGGCCAGCCAGCCGGCTGCCGCTACGCCCTGGTGGCGTACCAGATATTCCAGCTCTGCCAGGCGCGCCGTCAAGGCGTGGGCGCCGAGCAAGACCACGGTGCCGCGCAAGGTATGGCAACTATGCACGATGGCCTGCGCCGTACCGCTGTGCACGGCTTTTTCTACGCTCGCATACATGGCCGGCGCCGTATCGAGGTAGGTCTGGGACAGGGCGCGGAACATTTCCAGGTCATGGCAAGCGGCCTTGAACAGCACGGCTGGGTCGATGTGGCGATAGGCTTGCATGGGGGGGGGGCTCCAGGGCGAAGGAACAGCGGTGGCGGGCTAGACGGCCAGGCTGTTGCGCCGCGCATGGCCGGCGCAGCAGGCGCGCAGATAGCCACGCAGCTCGTCGTAATTGACGGGTTTGGCAAAGAACACCACGCCTGGCGGCACGCCACCGCGTTCTTCCAGTTCCTCTGGCGTCAGGCTCGACAGCATGGCGATATGCATGTCTGCCAGTAGCGGGTCGGCCAGAATGGTACGGATGACCTCGTAGCCATCGATGCCCTCCATGATGATGTCGGCCAACAGGATGTCGGGTTGGTCGCGGGCGATTTCCATCAGGGCCTGGTAGCCGTTCTCACAAAAGCGCAAGCTTGCCTGCAAGCCCCATGAACCGATCTGCTTTTCATACAGCGCGCGCTCGATCGGATTGTCTTCGATCACCAGGATGGACGGCGGGCGTCCCGATGCCGCGGCGCGGCTGGCGCGCGCCATGCGCTGATCCTGGCCTTGCTGGCCGGGATTACCCTTGTAGGCCTCGACCGCTGCGAGGGGAATGCGCCGGTGGCCACCCTTGGTCTTCCAGGCTTCGATAACGCCTGCTTCGACCAGTTGCTGCACCGATGTGACTGAGATGCCGAGGATCTCGGCAGCCTTTTGGGTAGTGCATACGTCTGCAGTGTGCATGATGGATTTTATGCTCGGGATGAAGGTGGGTGGAATGATACGCAATTAGGCTAAAAAAATCAATTTTAACAAATTAGATAAATTCACTAAAAACCTGCCGTGCAGCTGGCCGGGCTCTGGTGCGCGGGCGGCGCAAGCCATGGCCAGTGAGTACGAGCAGAATTGTTGTTCGTCGAAGTGCGCATGGGTACCCGTTGGCAGGGCCGGGACGGCGAATGCCTGGCGCAGGGCGGGCAGGCCGATGGCGGCCAGCATCGCGGCATCGATAGCCGCATGCTTGCGTTCACCGGGTGACACGGCGGCATTCGCCAGGCCGATGACCCTGCCTGTCAGCGCAGGATCGCAGCCCAGTTGTTCGGCCAGCGCATCGAACCGCACCTGCTGCTGGCATAGCGTCGCCAGCCAGTAGCGGCGCCAGGCCGACGAGGGCAGGACAGCGCCGCCAAGCCGGCTCGCCAGATCAATGTGCGCATTCATGGCCGGTGCCGAAAGTCGTCGCAGTCATGCGCCAGCGCGGTGGCCGTTTGCAGGGCTGTGACCGCTTGCGACAGCGCCTCGAGCGCCTTCAGCAGGCGCGCATGCAAGTGGCGCAGCGCGCCGATATCGTTGGAAAAGCCTGCATGCACGGCCTGGCGCGCCAGGGCCTGCAGTGGCAGCAGTCCGATGGCGGCGCTACTGTCGACAATTTCCTGTGCCAGCATGCGCGCCGGGGCGGGGCGTTCGCAACGCAGTGCATGGGCGATACCGGCCAGGCGGTCGCGCGTTTCGGCCATGAACAGGGCCAGAATCTCACCTTGCAGGCGCCGGTCGCAACCGAACATGGCGTCCAGATGGGCCAGTTGGAACGGCGGTTGGTCCAGCGGCTCCGATTCTGGCGGCGCTGCTGTGCCTGGCGCCTTGGCCGGCAAGGTAGCCCGGCGCTTAGGCAGTTGCTGATGCAGATCGGCAACTCTTGCACTGGCGGCCGGTGCGCGGGCAGCCGGCTGCCAGCGCAGGCGGTGCCAGAGCAGACGATGCCAGAGCAGGGCGGCCAGCAGCAACAGCAGGCCTGCCAGGGCCAGTGATGGCCCCACCAGCGAGACGTTGTCGCAACGAAGGCCGGGATGGACGGCCAGCAAGGCGTTCATGGCCATGCCTGCGTGCAATGAGCGTGATTGAAAACGTATGTCATGATAATGCTCCAGAACGATCGATGCCGCTGATACAGCGTGGTGCTTGGTTCAGAATTGTTCCCAGTCGCCGCCGTCGGCATTGGTGCTCGGTTTGCTGCGGGAATGGTTAGTGGCGGTAGTCGTGGCAGCGGCAGTGGCAGACGCGTGCTGGGCGACCAGTTTGGGCGGCGCCGCCTTGCGCGCTGCAGGCTGCGGGGCCGTTGCCGCCTGGCGCGCCGGCGTCTTCTGTGGTGCCGCGCCGACCTGATCATGATCGAGCTTGAAGGCGCCGACCACGCCGGCCAGGGTGCCCGCCTGCTCCTGCAACGATTGCGATGCCGCCGCCGCTTCTTCCACCAGCGCCGCATTCTGCTGCGTGACTTCATCCATCTGCGTGATGGCGCGGTTGATTTCGTCGATGCCGGTGCTTTGCTCGGCGCTGGCGGCCGAAATTTCACTGACGATGTCGGTCACGTTGCGCACCGTGTCGACCACTTCCTGCATGGCCGCACCGGCCTGCTGAACCAGCTTGCCACCTTGTCCCACCTGCTCCACGGAATCGCTGATGAGCGTCTTGATTTCCTTGGCGGCCGCCGCCGAACGGTGCGCCAGGTTACGCACTTCGCTTGCCACGACGGCAAAGCCGCGTCCTTGTTCCCCGGCGCGCGCCGCTTCCACGGCCGCATTCAAGGCCAGGATGTTGGTCTGGAAGGCGATGCCGTCGATGACGCTGATGATGTCGGCGATCTTGTTCGATGAGTTGTCGATCGCTTCCATGGTGCGGATGACGTCACCCACCACCTCGCCGCCGCGCACCGCCTTTTCCGAGGCGCTGACGGCCATTTGCTTGGCTTGGCGCGCATTGTCCGAGTTTTGCCGCACGGTGGCCGTCAATTCCTCCATGGCCGAGGCGGTTTCTTCCAGCGAGCCCGCTTGCTGTTCCGTGCGTGCCGACAGGTCCAGGTTGCCCGCCGCGATCTCGCTCGAAGCCGTATTGATGGTCTCCGTACCGGAGCGCACTTCGGAGACGATGCGCACCAGGCTCTGGTTCATGTCGGCCATGGCGGTCATTAACTGGCCCACCTCGTCGTTCGAGCTGGCGCTGATGCGCACGCTAAGGTCGCCAGCGGCGATGGTGCGGGCTGCACCGACGGCGCTATTGAGCGCGGCGACGATGCGCCGCGCCAGCAGCAAGCCCATGCCGGCCACCAGGGCTGTCACGGCCAGGGCCAGGCTGATCGACATCCAGCGCGCGCTGGCAGCAGTGGCGGCGGCATCGACCGAGCCCATATTGCCCAGTTTTTCGTTGTAGCGTTGGTGGGCGTCGAGGGCTTCGACCAGTTCCTTGATGAGGGGCTGGTTCTGCAGCAGCAAGTCGCGCCCCGCGTCAGTGTTGCCCGCCTTCGACAGGGCCATGACCTTGTCGCGCAGGCCGTCGTAGCGCAGCAGGATGGCGCGCTCCGCGGCCAGCAGCGCCTTGTCTTGCTCGTCGGAAATATTCTCTTTCTCATATTTGTCCAAAGCCTGGCCGACTGCCGCACGCGCTTCCTTGATGCCCGCTTCCAGTTTGTCGCGTGCGGCACCATCCTTGCTGGCCAGATGTTGCCAGACGGCCGTGCGCATCTGCGCGAAAGGGACGAAGATCTGGTTCAAGGTCAGCAAGCTGGGAACGGTGTTGACCGTGGCATAGTTGGCCGCCGTGTAGACGCGCCCCATTTGATAGATGCTGAAGCCTGCCAGCGCGGCAAGTCCAAGGATGACGCAGACAATCAAGGCATACAGGCGTTTGGCGATGGTCATGATGGGTGGCGCTCCACGTGTAGGTTGAAAATCAAGAAAATCGGTTTCCAGGCTTATCAATTTTCATTTTACGGCAAAAATTCAATTTATTCGAGAAATTTGTTATTCGCATTACTTATTTTGTGTGTCGACATTGACGGGTGAGGGGCGCGATGCAGGGAGTATCGGTTGTGACGAAAAACCAACATCGCGTAGCCATCTTTGATGGGCCAAGCGCTTGCCGGCGCAGCACCTCGCGACTGGCGCCCGTCATCGACCGGCGCAGCAAAACACCGTGCCCACTGCCGAGGCGAAAGTTCGCACGGGCATGGGCACAGCAAAGGCAATGCAATGGGAGTGGACTTGCCGCCGCAGACGGGCGTGCCGTTTGCCGTGGAAAGCTAGTCTTGCAGGCTGGCGCCGGGCTGGTCAAGCCCGGCGCCAGCCTGCGGCGACGGTGTCAGATTATCGGCGCGCAGACACTGTCTTGCGCTGTCTTGCGGTAGGTTGCGCCAGGTTGCGCTAGCTTGCGGCATATTAAGGCTTTTTACTGTGCCGCCAAGCCCAGCGTCAGTTGCACCAGCTTGCCTGTTGCCGCCGGCGTTTTTTCCGGCGCGCCTGCGCTCAGCCTGGCTGCCGGCGTACCGTCTTGCTGCAAGGCGGCCAAGATCGCCGCGCTGCGCTGCCCGCCCAGTATCGCCAAGGCGTCGGCAGGCAGCGGCTGACTCGCTTCCAGTTGCTCGCGCAGGCCGTGGTAGAACGCGCCTGTATCGGCCACTTGCGGCTCACCCTCGATCAGCTTGCCCAGGCGTTGCAGAACGGCGATGTTGGCCTTTGCCGCAGTGCTCGATGCGCTCGCTGATGCGCTGGCCGAGGCGCCGACTGTGGCACTGGCCGATGCGGCTGCGGCCACCACCACAGTGGCAGCGGCCTGCGCCGCCTTCTTTTGCTGCTCCAGCGCAGCCTTGCCGAAGCGCTCGCCGTATAGCTCGCGCAGGGCGCTGCGTATCTTGCGTTCGCCCAAGTCCAGCGGACCCGCTGCTTCGTCCGCTTCTTCACCCGTTTTCAGCTTGATGCCGGCCTTGGTGATGACGCTGCGGCGCACCGCCTGGGCCCGCAGCGCGCTGGCATCGGTGTCGCTGTACTGGCCCGGCACGGCGAGCTTGAGCTGTTCGCGCTTGGCCAGGACGTGCGCCACCTGTTTGAGTTTTTCGCGCTCGGGCGGCAGCAGTACGGCGCTGCCTGCATCGAATTCGATGGCATCGAGCTTGTCGGCGCTGATGCCTAGCATGCTGCCCAGCGCGCGCAACGGTGCCGTGACGATTTTCGTTAGCACATTGCCCACGGCTTTCCAGACCAAGGCACCATAGCTAAATTGCGGGTCATTCATATCGCCCGACACAGGCAAGCCCAGTTCGATACGCCCGTCGCTATCCTTGAGGATGGCCAGCGCCAGTGTCAGCGGCAGCTTGAGGGCATCCGGGCCGTCGATGCGTTCACCCAGGGTCAGCTTGTCGAGCACGATCTGGTTGCTGCCGTCGAGCTGGCGATTGCGCACCTTGTATTGCAAATCGAGCGACATCTTGCCTTCTGCCACTTTGTAGCCAGCGAACTTCACCGTGTACGGCGAGGCGGCGACCATATCGACGTTCTTGAAGAGCACGTTCAAGTCCGTGTTGTCGGTCGGCGCGAACGGGTTCAGCTGGCCGCGCACGCGGGCCATGCCGAATTCGTCGATGCGGCCATCGAGTTCGATCTGGCTGCGTGCATCGGCTTGAGTCGACAGGCCCGTGACGAAGCCATTCAATGCATAAATCTTGGCCGCGAACTGGGGCCGCAAGCTCAGGTCTGCAAAGTCCAGCTTGGCATTTTCCAGGCGCACGCGGCGCACGCGCACGGGGAAGGCGGCGTCGGCGGCCGGCGTGGCGCTGGCAAGTGGGACCGTCGCCATTGTCGATGTTGGCGCCGGGACCGGGGCCGGGGCCGGGACCGGGGCCTTGATCAGCAGGCGCTGCGCGTTCAGGCTGCGGTCGTTTTCGATGATCAGCTGGGCGTTCGGCTCGACCACGCGCAGTTCGGGGATATCGACAAAATCGGGACCCAGGCTGGCCGTCAGCTTGTCGGCGCGCACGCTTTTCCATGAGGCGAAGCGCTTGCCATCGGTTTCATTGAGTACCAGGCCGGCGATATCGACGCCGCCCACATACTGGACCTTGGGCGCTTTTACTGCGCCGCCGCCCATCGTCAGGCGGCCGTTGCCCGATAGCGAGCCACCGGCCAGCGTCAGTTTCACGTGCTGCGCCAGCAGCGCTTGCAGGGGGAGCAAGGTCAGCTGTTGCAGATGCAGTTGCGCATCGACGGCGCCCGAGCCTGGCACGAACTTGCCCTTGGCTGCGAGCAAGCCGCCTTCGCGCAAGCCCACGCCAAGCTCGAACGGCAGCGCCTGCTGCATATCGCTGCTGACGTTGCGCAGAGACAGGCGGGCATCTTGCAAGTTGCCCTTGATGCCAGTACCCGCGTCATCGAAACGGGCGCCGAACTTGCTCAGTTCTACCTGGTCTACCTTGGCGGACCACGGCGCGGCTGGCGCTGCCTTGCTTGTGACAGTTGCGGCAGAGGTAAATGCGGGCAGTTTTTGCGCAATCGCGAACTCTCCCTGGCCGTTGCGCGTCAGATCGATTTGCGCGCCGCTGGCCGTCAGCGCGCCCAGCCCGATGGTGCGCGCCGCCACATCGATTTTGCCTTGCGTAAAGCCGAAGCGGGCCAGCTTGAACGGCGTTTGCGCGCCGCGCTGCATGGCCAGGTCGGCCAGGCTAAAATTGACGCCATCGACAATGATGCTGTTTCCCGCCTGTCCTTGCTGCATCGCCAATTGCAGCTGCAGTTGCAATTGTTTCGCGCTCAGTTGCAGCGCCGGCGTGACGCTTTCATCGATGGCGGACACGTCCACGTTGGCCAGTGCCAGCTGTTTCAAGTCCACCGTCCACTTGCCAGCTGTGATTGGCGCCGCCGGCGCGCCGGCTGACGCTGCCGGTGTTGCCGATCGGTGATTGTCAGGCAGCATCAGGTTTGCCAGGTCGATCTGGCCCTTGGCATCGCGGCGCACGGCCATCTTGCCGCCGTACAGATTGATTTTATCGACGCTGACGCTGTGGCGTGCCAGGTCGGCGTTGACGCCGGCGATGCCTAAAGTATGTAGCGACGTGAATGCTGCGCCTTTGCCGTCGCGCGCTAACGCCAGGTCGCGCAAAGCCAGGCCAGCGCCTTTGACAGTCGCTTCGAGCTTGCCTTCGGCATAAGAAAAAGCGTAGGGCAGGCGCGCCGACAGCTTGCCGCTGACGACGCTGGCGCGCGTATAAGCTTTCAAATACGCGGCCAAGCCGGGCAGGGAGGCGTCGTTCAGTATCAGTTCGCCTTCGCCACGGATCGGGCTGAGCGAGGCCGTGCCGCGCCAATGCAGCTTGCCGCCACGCGCCGCGTCGGCACTGAGGCTGTAGTTGCCGTTGGTGTCGGGCAGGGTGGAGATATTGTCGAGCGTAAAGTTGATCGGCGCGAAGTTGTCCGCATAGCCGGCTTTCTGGTCTTGCCAGTCCACTTTGCCTTGTTCCAGCGCAAAGTGGGCGATGACGAGGCGCGGCATGGCGCCGTCGCTCTTGTCCGGGTGGCGGCGTTGCCAGGTGGCCAGCAGTTCGGCCAGGTTGAACTTGCCATCGGGCGTGATGGTCAGCTGCGCTTGCGGCGCCGTAATGCGGATTTCCGCCAGGCTCCAGGCGCGGCGCACGATGGATTTCCATTCCAGCTGGACGGCCAGCGCGCCGATCGACAGCAGCGGCGTGCCGTGCGTGTCGCTCGATCCGCTCAAGCCGCTCAAGCCGCTCTTGGCAATCACGCCGGGCGCTTGCGTCAAGGTAATCCGCTGCGCTTCCAGGCGCAAGGTGAACGGGTTGAAACCTACGTCGCCGATACTGGCCCGGTGCGCGAGTTCTTTCTCGGCCAATTTGGGCAGCTGGTTTTTGATGACGTAGGGTAGCAGCCAGAAGCCGGCCGCGCTGTAGGCGGCCAGGGCGCAACCCGCGCCTAAGGCCCAGCGCTGCCAGCGCTGCCAGCGTTTCCAGCGAAATGTTTTCGTCTGCACGCTTTTATTGTCGATTGTGTTCACGAACTGACCTTTTAGTATCTTGTTAGGCGGCATATCTGCGCGCCGTGGCCGTCAGTATGCCTTTTTGCGGCCTCGTTTGCAAAATGAAAACGTATTCATGTGATAACAGCTGCCCTCGATAACTGTTGCTGCCGACGCCGCCGATGTGGCGCTGACGCGTCGATACCGTGCGTCCGATGCGCCGCGCGCCATCAAGCTGTCGAAGAAGGCGGATTTGTCGTGGCGGCTTGACCTGCGCGCTGGGCTCACGGTGCTTGCCCTGATACTATGTTGCCATGTTCATCAGCAAAGGCAAAGCTAGTATCGTCCTGTGGATCGCGTGTATCGCCATCTTCTTAGCTACGCTCGCCCCTACGGTGTCTCGCGCGCTGACGCTCGCCAGCGGCCTGGCCTTGCCCAGCCTGGAAATTTGCTCGGTGGCGGGCGGCCTGCGCCTGCAAGCTATGCCCATGCCTATGCCCATGGGCGATGGCACGCAAGAATCTTCCGCGCCTGAAAAATCGGCGATGCGCATGGCCGACTGCCCCTGCTGCAGCATGCATGCCGACACCTTGTCGATGCCGCCGAGCTCCCTGGTGCGCGTTTCCGGCGAACTCATCACGGGCTTGTTGCCCGAGCTATTCTATCAATCCGCCACACCGCTGTTTGCCTGGACGCCCGTCCAGCCGCGTGGCCCGCCCGCCGCTTTCTGATCTGTCCTTTTTCCTGAACTGCCTTGCGCCGCGTGCGTCGTGCGCTTGCGCCAGTTCGCTTCACCTCTACAGAATCTGAAAGCAGCAGCATGAAACATATACCGTTATTGATTTCCCTCGCCATCGCCATGCCCGCCATGCCCGTCGTGGCGCAAACCCGCAGCGACGCAGAGACCATCGTCTTGCCTGAAATGAAAGTCATCGTTGCTGGCGTCAAGGAAGGCTATCGCCCCGTCGCCGACACGGCGCTGCTGCTCTCCAGCACGCCCGGCTACAGCGTGGCGGCAGGCGGCGGCGTGTCCGGCTTGCCTATGGTGAATGGCTTTGCCGATGACCGCATCAAGATCCGTATCGATGGCATGGAGCTGACGTCGGCCTGCGCCAATCACATGAATGCGCCGCTGTCCTACATCGATCCGCAACAAGTGCAGCGCATACGCCTGATCGCTGGCGTGACGCCCGTTAGCGTCGGTGGCGACAGCATCGCCGGCAGTATCGAGGTGCAATCGAACGCGCCCGTGTTCGCCCAGCCGGGCGCAGGGCTCTTGACGCAAGGCAGTTTTGCCGTGTCTGGCCGCAGCGTCAACAATAGCGTGGCCACTAGCGTGCAAGCCACAGCAGCCAGCGACAGCCTGAGCGTCGGCTACAGCGGCGCCTATACACGCGGCCATAGCTATGACGATGGGCACGGCAACAAGGTGCTGGGCAGCATGTATGAAAGCATCAACCAGGCCATGGTACTGGCGGCAAAAGGTCAGGGCCAGCAGCTGACCCTGCGCGCCGGCGTGCAGCACATTCCCTACCAGGGCTTTCCCAACCAGTATATGGACATGACGGACAACCACGGCCAGTTCGCCAATCTCGCTTACCAGGGCACATTTGCCTGGGGCGTGTTCGATGCGCGCGCCTATTGGCAGCAGACCGAACATGCAATGGGCTTTTTCTCGGCCGAGCGCAAGGGCACGATGCCGATGCTGACGCATGGCCGCAACACCGGCTATGCACTGATGGCTAGCGTGCCGACCGCTGCCGGTGATTTGCGCCTGGGGCAGGAGTGGCATGGCTTTCGCCTCGACGATTACTGGCCGGCCGTGCCCGGTTCGATGATGATGGGGCCGCGCACCTACCTGAACATCAACGATGGCAAGCGCGACCGCACCGTGCTGTTTGCTGAACTGGAAACGCGCCATGCTGCGCGCTGGACGAGTGTGTTGGGCTTGCGCGGCGAGTCCGTGCGCATGGACACGGGCGAGGTGCAAGCGTATGGCACCAATATGATGAACATGCCCGACCTGATGGCCGCCAAGGCCTTCAATGCGCGCAGCCGCAGCCAGCGCGATACGAACATCGATGCCATGGCGCAAGCCACCTTCACGCCGGACGCGGCCAGCGACTATGCATTCGCGCTGGCGCGCAAGGTGCGCTCGCCTAACCTGTACGAGCGCTACTCATGGGGCCGCGGCTCCATGGCCATGACCATGACCAACTGGTTTGGCGACGGCAACGGCTACGTGGGCAATATCGACCTCAAAGCCGAAACGGCCCATACGGCGGCCTTCACGGCCGACTGGCATGGCGGCGGCGAAGAGGGCTGGTTCCTGCGCGTGAACCCGTATTACAGCAAGGTCGACAATTACATCGACGTCGATGTGCTGGCGTCTTTTCATCCGTATATGAAAATGGGTGCGAATGGCAACTTGCTGCGCTTTGCCAACCATGATGCCAAGCTGTATGGCGCCAATATGGCGTGGCAGTTGCCGCTAGCGAGCAGCGCGCGCCGGGGGCGCATCGTGGCCTCGGGCAATGCCGCCTGGACGCGGGGCAAGCGCAGCGATGGCGGCGACCTGTACCGCATGATGCCGTTCAATGCCTTGCTGGCTGTCGAGCATACGCTGGGCGCCTGGAGCAGTCGCATCGAAACGAAGATGGTTGCCCGCAAGGACAAGGTCGATGCGCGTCGCTTTGAGCCCGCGACGGGCGGCTATGCCCTCGTCAATCTGCGCAGCAGCGTAGCGCTAGGCAAGATGGCCAGCCTGAGCGCCGGCGTCAGCAATCTGTTCAACCGCGCCTACGCGGACCCGCTGGGGGGCGTGTATCTGTCGGGTCTGAAGGCGAACGGCGGCGTGCTGCAAGCCTTGCCGGCCGAGGGCCGGTCGATTGATCTTGGGCTGCAACTGAAGTTCTAAGGGCGTAATCAGCGTGCGCCTTCCTGCCGCCGCTGCGGAAGGCGCCCGCCTCAGGTTTCGTCGCAAAGACAAAGCAGGGGCAGATGTGCGTGACTAAATGCGCATGGCCTCAAGTGCGGCAACGCTGCCAGCAACGTGCCTGGCAACCCACCCGGCGTGTCTTGAATAATGGCAGCGCGTGCGTGCGGTGTCGATTATCGAGCGCCAGCGCCGAGTAAGCCGCCGCAGCGCCATCAATTTTCGCCTGCGTTCTTTTTGCGCCGTGATCCTGTCAGCACCCGCAGCGCCGTGGCGATCGGCACTTTGTTCTTGGCCAGATAGGCGGCTGCCGTGGCGGTATCGAGCATTTCCTGAAAAATAACGCCCACCTCGACCTTTTGGGCCGTCAAATCGTCTTGCCTTGCGCAGTCGAGGATGTCCATATTCGCAGCATTGGTTTTCTCATTTTTGGAACGCATTTTTACCTCGGTAGAAAAGAGAAAAAAATGTCTCCTTATTTTTGCCTTAAAGATAACTTATTTTTGTGACTTTGTGGAAATTTTTCTTTAATTGATAGTGCATTCAATAATTAAATTTAGCTATTGGCAGGCGCTTCCGGCTCCCCATTGTCTGATTAACCATCGTTTGCCAGCGGCACCCGGATGCGGTTTAATCATGGCTTGTTTCTACACGAGGTTGTCATGCTGCCTATTCCCGCCATCGCCGCGCTGTGCGAAAAGTTTCCCCTTGTGACAGCATTGATGGCCTTGCAGCCCTTGAGCTGGTTCAATCCTGGCATCGCGCCGGCGGCCGAGGCCTTGTGCGACGTGGGCTTGACGGCCGCTGACGTGGCTGACGCCAGCGCGCGCCTGGCGCGCTTCGCGCCCTACCTGGCCAAGGCATTCCCGGAAACGCAGGCCAGCGGCGGCGTCATCGAGTCGCCCGTCGTGCCGTTGCCCGCCATGCAGGCGGCGCTGGGCATGCCGAGCGGTCAGTTATGGCTCAAGCAGGATAGCCATTTGCCTATTTCTGGCTCGATCAAGGCGCGCGGCGGCATCTATGAAGTGCTGAAACACGCGGAAATGCTGGCGCTGGACGCCGGTTTATTGCAAGAGGACGATGACTACAGCCTGCTCGCCAGCGACGCCGTGCGGGCGTTTTTCGGCCAGTATGCAATTGCCGTCGGCTCGACGGGCAATTTGGGCTTGTCGATCGGCATCATGAGCGCGCGCCTGGGCTTTCGCGCTACGGTGCATATGTCGGCTGACGCGCGGCAATGGAAAAAGGATCAATTGCGCAGCCACGGCGTCACCGTCGTCGAATACGCGACCGACTACAGCGTGGCCGTGGCAGCGGGGCGCAGGCAGGCGCAGAACGACTCCAGCTGCCACTTCGTCGACGATGAGAACTCGCACGATTTATTTCTCGGCTACGCGGTGGCGGGCCAGCGCCTGCAAGCCCAGTTCGCCGCAAACGGCGTCATAGTCGATGCGCAGCATCCCCTGTTCGTGTACTTGCCGTGCGGCGTCGGTGGCGGTCCCGGCGGCGTCGCCTTTGGCTTGAAACTGGCCTTTGGCGATGCTGTGCACTGCGTGTTTGTCGAGCCGACCCACTCGCCGTGCATGCTGCTGGGCGTGTACACGGGCTTGCATGAAGGCATCAGCGTGCAGGAAATCGGCATCGACAACCTGACGGCTGCCGATGGCCTGGCCGTGGGACGCGCGTCCGGTTTCGTTGGGCGGGCCATGCAGCGCTTGATCGACGGCTACGCTACCGTCACGGATGACGAGCTGTACCGTTTGCTGGCGACGCTTGCGCAAACGCAAGGCTTGCGCCTGGAACCGTCCGCCGTGGCCGGTTTCGCGGGGATCGAGCCCGTGCTGACCGCGCCGCAATACCAGCAGCACGGCGATACTGCCACGCATCTGGTGTGGGGCACGGGCGGCAGCATGGTGCCGGAGCAAGAAATGGCGGCCTATGTGGCGCATGGCCGCGCCTTGCTGGCGGCCGTCGCCGGTTGATGCCGGCCTGGCCCGCCTGCGCGCCTGGTGCAGTATGGGCGCTGCTGCGGCGGCATCGGCTGGACCGGCAAGTGCCTGCAGCACTGGCTGGTGGGGCAGGCACTTGCTACACTGCAGGCCTCATTGTTTATGCGCAGTTGACGCGCACGAAGGAATTCCCATGCAGCCACCCCCACTGAACCCGACACCGCCACCGGAATTGCGCGCCACTGCGCTCGCTTGCCTGCTCGAACCGGACCCGGCGACGAAGGTGGCGATGGTGGCGGCCATGGCCGAAGCGCAGCTGGCGCTCGATGCGCAAGCGCCATTGGCGCCCGGCGGCGCCGTGCCGGGCCGTCCCGAGCGCCCGGAACTGGTGCCGCCGCGCCTCGTCGGGCGGCGCTCGATGATCACGCCGGAAGGGCGCGCCATGCTGGTGCACGCGCTTGCGCATATTGAATTCAATGCCATGAACCTGGCGCTCGACGCCCTGTGGCGCTTCCCGGACTTGCCCTTTGACTACTATACGGACTGGCTGCGCGTGGCCAAGGAAGAAGCGACGCACTTTGCCATGCTGCAGGCGCATCTGCAGGTGCTCGGCCATACTTATGGCGACTTCCCCGGCCACGACAGTCTGTGGGAAATGGTCGACAAGACGCGCGCCGACGTGCTGGCGCGCATGGCGCTGGTGCCGCGCACCCTGGAAGCGCGTGGCCTGGACGCGATTCCGCCGCTGCGCGCCAAGCTGGCGCAGGCCGGAGACATGGCCGCCGCCGCCATTCTCGACATCATCTTGCGCGATGAAGTGGGGCATGTGGAAATCGGCAACCGCTGGTACGGCTACCTGTGCGAGCAGCGTGGCCTGGAATTGCGCGCCACCTACGCCGCGCTGGCGCTGCGCTACGAAGCGCCCACCCTGCGCGGCCCGTTCAACCTGGAAGCGCGGCGCCGGGCCGGCTTTTCGGAGCTGGAATTGTCCGACTTGCCTGCCTGAGGCCAGCGTGCAAGCGACGCCGGGCAGGCTGCAGGTAAAGGCCCTGCAGGTCCCTTTCCTGACGTTGCTGCGGCCGGCGCTGCCAGCATTGTCAGCATTGTCCTACCCATCTTGTCGAAACTGTCTGATTGTATGCCCTGCGGAAACACGCGATGATCGTGTCCATGCTACAACAACCAAGCAATCCGATGGAGTACGCGATGCACAAGCCAGAGCAGTCGATGCACGTAAACAAGCCATTGCTGCTCATTTGCCTGTTCACCTTCGCTATTTTGGCGGCCACGCTGCTGTCTCCCGGCGATGCGCCGGAGAGCGCCGCCGCGCCAGCCGCCGTGGCGCGCGATGCCGGCCAAGCCGGCTTGCCGGTCTGCAGCAGCTTCGCCCACGAGCTCACGCGCCAGTGCCAAGTCAAGCTCCAGCCCCAGCCGGGGCGCCAGGCTTGAGCCAAGCTTGCATGCGGCCTACCCGGCGCGCCGTTATGCTAAGGTGCGCATGCGTAACGGCTTGCGCATTAGACAGGAGCAGCAGATGTTTGGCAGAAAAAAGAAGTTGGAAGAAAATCACGCCCCCCAGGCCGACAAGCAGTATGCAAAGAAATACACGCAAGACAGCTTTTGGGACAAGGTCGTCAAGTTCGCCAGGACGGCGGGACGCGAAGTCATCGAGAAAGCCCTGTGGCTATATTACGCGGCCCAGCAGCCAAATACCCCGCTGTGGGCCAAGACGGCCATTTATGGCGCGCTCGGCTATTTCATTTCACCCATCGATGCCGTTCCCGACATCACGCCCGTGATCGGCTATGCGGATGACCTGGCCGTGCTCGCGGCGGCCGTCGCCACGGTGGCCACCTACATCACGGCCGAGGTCAAGGAAAGCGCTGCCGAGAAGCTGCGCGGCTGGTTCGGCGCCTAGCCTTGCCTGGTCGCCGGCGTGCCGGCGCCATGCGCCAGCAGGCGCAGCACGACTTCTTTCTGAAATGAACGAAATTCCTTGTCGGCGCTGACATTGGCGAAGGCCAGCACGGCCGTCTTGCTGGCGCGGTCGACGCAGACGACGGACGCGGCGCCCGGATCGCCGCCGCTGTGCGTGGCCAGCGCCTTGCCGTCGACATCGCGCAGCTGCCACACCAAGGCTTGGCGCACGGATGAATCGGCCGGTACGACGGGCGCCGTTTGCGGGGCAAAAAATAATTGCAGGGTAGAATCTTGCAGGTAGCGGTGGCCATCGACCCGGCCGCCATTGCTGAAAATGGCCAGGAAACGGGCCAAGTCATGCGCCGAGCTGCGCAGCAGGCCGGCCGGCCAGTCTGGATAGCCGACCTGTGGCAGCAGTTGCAGGCCCGGTTCCTTGTGCGCATACGGCTGCGCGACGACCGTACGGCGCGGCAAGCTGGCCAGGTTCCAGGCCGTGCTGTCCATGCCCAGCGGCTCGAACAGGTGCTCGTGCGCGTAGGCGTCGAGGCCATCGGGGTTCAAGCGGCCCACCAGATAGCCGAGCAGGGCGATAGCCACATTGCTGTAGCGCCACTCGGTGCCAGGCCGGGCGGCAAACGACATATCCGCGTCATACCAGGCGCCACCACGCGACAGGTAGCCCTTGACGAAATCGCGCAGCGGTAATCGCGGGTCGCCCTGCACGGCAAACGCCGTCGTTTTTTCGTATACGGCATCGGAAATGCCCGACGTATGGTTGAGCAAATGGCGAAAGGTGATGGGCACGTCGGGAAATTTCGGATGCATGAGCGGGAAGTCCAGATAGGCCGCCACCTTGTCGTCGAGCTGGAAGGCGCCCTGTTCGAGCAGCATCATGACGGCCGTCGCTGTCACGAGCTTGCTGACGGAGGCAATATGAAACGCCGTGTTAGCGTCGGCCTTCTTGCCGGCCTCGATATCGGCCCAGCCATAGCCACGCGCGAAGATGGTTTGCTCGCCGCGCACCACGGCCACGCTCATGCCCGGCGTTTCAGTGCGGGCAAGGCCATCGCGCATGAAGGCGTCAAATTGCGTTTCCCACGCCAGCGTTGTCGGATCGATGGCGCAGCCCGTTTGCAGCAGGGCCAGTGAGACGCCCAGTTGCAGCATGCTTCTTCGTTTCATTGATGCTCTCTTTGCTTGTTTTTAATTATCTTAACAACATTTCCGCCCGCCGTAGGTGCAATTGGCGAAACATTGCTTTACAGCAAATGCAAAGGGATCTGGCCCGTGCTCATTTGCGCCAGTAGCGTTCCAGCAGGGGGGGGACGGTCAGGCCGTGCGCGACGATGGACAAGATGACGACGCCAATGCGGATGTCGGCCCGTTCGCGCACCAGCAGCAGACCATCGATCAGGATGAGCCAGGCGGTGGTGCTCTTGCGGCCCATGGCAGCGGCGCGTGGACAAGGGGCAGCGCGCCGCACGATGTTTACGCCTTGTACCGCGACACGCTGTCGTTTTGCGCCTGCATTTCGCGCACTTCGATCGGGTCGTGTGAGGAGCGCAAGCGGGGCAGGCCGTGCGGGTAGTTGGCCGTAATAAACGCCAGCATTCGCTCGCGCACGATGCAGCGTAATTCGAAGGCCAGGCCCGAATCTTGCGCGCTGATCAGAAAGCGCACGCGCACGGCCCGCTCGTTCGAATCGGTCGCCTGCACCGTGCAGACCCGGCCATCCCATTGGCTGGCCGACTCGCAGATGCGCGTCAGTTCGGCGCGCAGCGGTTCGAGCGCGATGCTGAAATCGAGCCACAGGAACACCGTGCCCAGCAGGGCGGACGAGCTATGCGTCCAGTTCTCGAACGGATTTTCAATGAACCACTGCAGCGGCACGATCAAACGGCGCTCGTCCCACACGCGCACGACACGTAGGTGCCCTTGATTTCCTCGACCTTGCCCCATTCGCCATTGACGATCAGCACGTCGTCGATGCGGATGGGTTGCGAAAACGCAATTTGTAGCCCTGCAATGAAATTGCCGAGCACGGGGCGCGCGGCGATACCGGCCACCAGCCCCGCCACGCCGGCCGAAGCGAGCAGGCTGGCGCCGATCTGCCGCGCGCCAGGCAAGGTCAGCAGCACGAAGGCCAGGCCCAGGATCACCACGATGGCGTGCGCGCTGCGCGTCAGTACGCGCGCTTGCGTGATCAGGCGGCGCGCGCGCAGGTTGTCGGCGACGTCGACGGGGTGGATGTCGGAAATCGTGATGGACAGCGCCTTGATGCATTGCATGGCTAGCCAGGTCAGCGCGATGATCAGCGCCACGCTGGCCAGGTGCGACACGGCGACCAAGCCCGGCGTGTTGTCGGGCGCACCGGCCAGCACCATGCGCAAGCCGAAGACGATCACGCACAGCTGGCTGGCGCGGAAAGCCACGCGCGTGACATTGGTGGTAAACGGGCGGCCATGGGCCAGTTTTTTCAGCAAGCCGATGCCAGCCCGGTGCAAGCCGATGGCGAGCACGGTGACCAGCAGGGCCGAAACGAGCACGCTCAGCGCCGAGCGCAGCGGGCCTCCCATCAGTGAGTGAAACGTGCTGAGATCCATAGGCGAAAACTCCCTCTGTGTCAGTGAAATGGCTGCCGGAAGCGGCTATTTTACGGGCAGGTGAGCTCGCAGGGACGTGCGTTGCCGAACGGATAAGAGTTGCGGCAAGGTCGATACTGCAAGTTATTGCTGCGCTGCGCCAAGCCACGTTGACGTTTCAACACGGCCTGCAAACGGGCGCCGCCATTTTTGCAACATGGTCATACTTGCAATGTTTGCTTATGTCTGCAAAGGAAAACGATGATAGTACGATCACTGCGAATGTCTTTGCGTTTCATCCTGCCGCTGGCTCTGGTGCTGGGATTGTTTGCTTATATTGTGGTGCCGCTGCTCGACAACATCACCCTGCGCTGGTATGTGCGTGACCTCGACAGCCGGGCGCAATTGCTCGCTGAAACTCTGCGCCCCCCGCTCAGCGAAGCCCTGCCCGCGCAAGATGCCACGCGCATCGGCGCGTTGTTCCAGGGCGCCATGCGCGATGAACGCCTGATCGCCATCGGCTTTTGCGATCATGCCGGCCACCTGGTCTACCAATCCGCGCAATACCCGGCCTCGATCGGCTGCTGGAGCACGCCTTCTGCGGGCGGTCTGTACAAATCCTTGGCGCAACTGCCGCAGGGGCAAGTCCATCTCAGCGAAACGCCGGTCATGCAGGACGCTACCGAGCTGGGCCGCCTGGTGCTGGTGCAGGACATGCGTTTTGTCGAGCGCCGCAATACCGATACCAAGCGCTTCATCTTTGCTTTCCTGGCCGTACTGGCCGTGCTCATTTCCCTGATAAGCGTGTGCGTCGCTCACCTGAGCTGGCGCGGCTGGCTGTCGGCCGTGAAGGATATGTTGCGGGGGGAATTGATGCCGCGCAGCGCCATGGCCGTCCAGAGCGCCAATGCGCCCGCCGCCGCCGCGCCGCCGCCGGAAATGCAGCCGCTGATCGGCGACTTGCGCGAATTGCTGCAGCAATACCATCTGGAGCGCCAGGGCGACAGTGGCTGGAACTCGGAGTGGACGCCGGAAAAACTGCGCGGCTTGCTCGAAGCAGACCTGGCGGGAGATCAAGTGCTGGTGGTATCGAACCGCGAACCGTACATCCACACCATGACGGACACGGGCATCAGCGTGCAGCGCCCGGCCAGCGGCCTGGTGACGGCCGTGGAAGCGGTGATGCGCGCCTGTTCCGGCACCTGGATCGCGCATGGCGCCGGTTCCGCCGACCGCGAAACGGTGGATAAATTCGACCATGTGCCAGTGCCACCCGATCATCCCAGCTATACCTTGCGCCGCGTATGGCTGACGCAAGAGGAAGAACAAGGCTATTATTATGGTTTTGCTAATGAAGGCATGTGGCCGCTGTGCCATATTGCCCACGTGCGCCCCGTGTTCCGCTCCTCTGACTGGGAGCAGTATGTCAAAGTGAACCGCCGCTTTGCCGAAGCGGTGATCGCCGAGGCGAAGACGGACAACCCTGTCGTGCTGGTGCAAGATTATCATTTTGCCTTGCTGCCGCGCATGGTGCGCGAAGCTTTGCCGAAAGCGACGATTATTACTTTTTGGCATATCCCTTGGCCGAATTCGGAATCGTTCGGCATTTGTCCGTGGCGCGAGGAAATTCTCGACGGCTTGCTGGGCAGCACGATCCTGGGCTTCCATACGCCATTCCACCGCAAGAATTTCCTCGAAACGGTAGACCGCTACCTGGAAACGCGCATCGCGCCGGAAGCGTCGACGATTTCCTATGGCGGCGAGATGACGCAGGTCGAGGATTACCCGATTTCCATCGCCTGGCCCGAGGAGCATCGCGAGCAGCCTGACGCAGCCACTTGCCGCGCGCAAATCCGTGCCGAACTGGGCGTGGCACCCGATCACTTGCTGGGCATCGGTGTGGATCGGCTCGATTACACGAAAGGCATCGTCGAGCGCTTCCAGGCCGTCGAGCGCATGCTGGAACAGCAGCCTGGCATGCTTGGCCATTTTACTTTTGTGCAAATCGCCGCCCCCAGCCGCGCTTCGCTAGACGAATATCAAAGTTTCGATGCGCGCGTGCGCAAGATGGTCGAGCGCATCAACCGCCGCTTCGGCAGCGGCAGCTATGTCCCCATCCTGTTGAAAGCCGAGCAGCATGGACAGGAAGACTTGCAGCGCTATTTCCGCGCTTCTGAAGTGTGCATGGTGACAAGCTTGCATGACGGCATGAATCTGGTGGCCAAGGAATTCGTCGCCGCGCGCGACGATGAGATGGGCGTGCTTGTCTTGAGCCAGTTCACCGGCGCGGCGCGCGAACTGCATGAAGCGCTGATTATCAATCCATATCACATCGAGCAAGGCGCCGAGGCCCTGTACCGCGGCCTGTCGATGCCGCCCGTGGAGCAGCGCGAGCGCATGAAGAGCATGCGTGCGCGTGTCAAACATTTCAATGTCTACCGCTGGGCCGGGCGCATGTTGCTCGATGCCGCCCGTTTGCGTCAGCGCGACAAAGTCATGAGCAAGATCGATGCCCATAGCCGCCGCAAGCGGCGCAAGGGGATCTGATGATGCAGATGCCTGACGATAGCGCCGCCGTACTGCAACTGCTGAGCAAGCCTGGCAGCGCCGTCTTCCTCGACTTCGACGGTACCCTGGTCGACCTGGCGCCCACGCCCGATGGCGTGCACCTGGAAGGGGGCATCGTGCAAGCGCTGGCCCTGCTGGCCGAGCGCCATGGCGGCGCGCTGGCGCTCATTTCCGGGCGCCCCGTGGCGCAGATCGATGCCATGCTGGCACCGCTGCTCTTGCCGGTGGCGGGCGTGCATGGCGTGGAGCGGCGCGGCGCCGATGGCGCGCTGCATGTGGCCGCTACGCACGATGTCTCATCCGTGCTGGCGCGCGCGCTGGCGCTGGCCTCTGCCCACCCGGGCTTGCTGGTGGAACAAAAGCGGGGCGCCGTCGCCCTGCATTACCGTCTGGCACCGGAACTCGAACATTTGTGCTCGCAGGAAATGACGGCAGCCGTGCAAGCGTGCCCGGGGTTGTTGCTGTTGCATGGCAAAATGGTCGTGGAAGCCAAGCCGGCCGCCAGCGACAAGGGCGGCGCCATCGCCGCCTTCATGCGTGAAGCGCCATTCGCCGGCCGCCGGCCCGTGTTCGCGGGCGACGACACCACTGACGAGGCAGGTTTTGCCTTTGTACAACAAGTTCGTGGGCAGGGCGTCAAAGTGGGCAGCGGCCCCAGCGCCGCCATCCTGCGTCTGGCCAGTCCGGGCGCCTTGCGCGCCGCGCTGCTGGCTGCCGCCATATCCTCATAAGGAGCAGATGATGATGCAATCTCCGCAACAAGCGTATGACACGCCCAGCGGCGCTGCCGGCTCCCTGGCCGCTTGCGCCGCTGGCGCAGCGAGTGCGTCGGCACCGGTCACGCCCGCCCAGGCTAGCCTCAACTGCGGCGTGGTGGGCAATTGCGCCTTCAGCGCCCTGATCGACCAGGCAGGGCAGGTCGTCTGGTCCTGCCTGCCCCGTTTCGATGGCGACCCCGTTTTCAACCGCTTGCTCGATGCCACGGAAAACGGCAGCGTGTGGGGCATCGACATTGAAAACCACGCGCGCAGCGAGCAATGCTACGAGCCGAACACGGCCGTGCTGCGCACGCGCCTGTACGATACCGAGGGGCGCGGCGTGGAAATCACCGATTTCGCGCCCCGTTTCCTCAGCCGTGACCGCATGTTCCGCCCGCTGATGCTGATACGCCGCGTGCGTCCGCTCGATCAGGCCGTACGCATCCGGGTGCGCTTGCGCCCCCGCTACGACTGGGGCCGCCTGGCGCCGCAGATCACGCAGGGCAGCCACCACATCCGCTATGTAGGGCCGGAACAGACCTTGCGCCTGAACACGGATGTTTCGCTCAACTATGTGCTGAGCGAAACGTATTTCGTGCTGGGTGGCACGGCCAACTTCTTGCTGGGGCCTGATGAAACGTTGGCCGGCGGCATTGACGAGACGGCGCGCATCTTTGAAAAAGATACCATCAATTACTGGCGCAGCTATACGCGCCGCCTGGCCGTGCCGCTGGAATGGCAAGACGTGGTCATCCGCGCCGCCATCACCTTGAAAATGTCTCTATATGAAGATACGGGCGCCATCATCGCCGCCATGACTACCAGCATCCCCGAAGCGCCGGGCAGCAGCCGCAACTGGGATTACCGCTATTGCTGGCTGCGCGACGCCTTCTTTGTCGTGCGCGCCCTCAATAGCCTGTCCGAAGTGGGCACGATGGAAGAGTATCTGCGCTGGCTGACGAATATCGTCGCCCGCTCGAAGGGCGGGCATATCCAGCCCCTGTACGGCATCGGCCTGGAAGAACAATTGCCGGAATCGACGCTAGCCCACTTGCCCGGCTACCGCGGCAATGGTCCCGTGCGCGTGGGCAACCAGGCACAGGAACACTTCCAGCACGATGTCTACGGCAATATCGTGCTGGGCGCGGCGCAGTCCTTCCTCGACCAGCGTCTGTTCCACCAGGCCGGCAAGGCCGAGTTTGCCGCGCTCGAAGCCGTGGGCGACCAGGCTTTCAGGCTGCATGCGCAGCCGGACGCGGGCATGTGGGAGTTGCGCACGCGCGCCCGGATCCACACCTCGTCCATGCTGATGAGCTGGGCCGCCTGCGATCGCCTGGCCAAGGTCGCCCATCAACTGGGCTTGCCGGAGCGCGCGGACCACTGGAACAGCCGCGCCGTGCTGATCCGCGAACGCCTGCTGCGCGAAGCGTGGAGCGAGGAGCGTCAGGCGTTTGCCGAAAGCCTGGGCGGGCACGACCTTGATGCCTCCGTCTTGCTGATGGCGGAAGTGAACTTCATCGACCCGATGGACCCGCGTTTCATCGCTACCGTCGACGCGCTCGAAGCGTCGCTGTGCGACGGCCCCTACATGCGCCGCTACGAAGCGCCCGACGACTTCGGCAAGCCGGAAACGACCTTCAACATCTGCACCTTCTGGCGCATCGACGCCCTGGCGCGCATCGGCAGGAAAGACGAGGCGCGCAAGATCTTCGAAACGATGCTAAAGGCGCGCAACCACCTGGGCCTGCTGTCGGAAGACACGCACCCGGTGACGGGCGAAATGTGGGGTAACTTCCCGCAGACGTACTCGATGGTGGGCTTGATCAATTGCGCCGTGAGGTTGTCGGCGCCGTGGGACAGTGCGGTTTAAGCTGAACCCAAAAGCCAGGTCCAGGGTCTGACCTTCAGGGCGCGCGCCAGCGATGGCGCGGCCGTCAGCTGCGACGGCAACCACAGCGGCCCCCGCGTGCCTTAAAGCGTGGCGCTTAAGCCAATTTGAAAGCTGCGGCCTGGCAAGGGCGCAATGTATTTCAGTGGCGAATTGTGCGCCCTGGCATCTTCATCGAGCAAGTTGGTGCCGCTGATAAACACTTCGACTCCGGCAAACGGTGAATTGGGCACCTGGAGTTCGCGGCTCAGCTGAAAGTTCAGCATGGTGTAGCAGTCGAGCGGCACTTCCGTGCCGACACTTTTGCCCAGATACTTTTGCTTGGCATAGTAAGTGCTGGAAACCCTGGCCTTCCAGCCCTTGTTTTGCCACAGCAAATTCGCGCCGTAGCGGTTGGTGGGCATATTGGGCAGATACTCGCCGTCGTTATGCGCGCGCAGCTTGTCCGGATTGTCTGCCTTGTTCTTGACCAGGTCGGCAAATGCGGAGAGATTGAGCTTGCCGTAGTTGCCAAGTTGCACGTCCTGTGACACGTCGAGCTCGAATCCCTTGACCGTCGTATCGGTCTGCTTCCAATACTTCAAGGGCAGGCGGTTTGCCATTTGGGCTCCCGAGTGGCCAAGGTAGAGATAGTTCTCGTACTGCATGACGTAGCCCGTTGCCGACAACTTGAAGCCGCCATTGCCGAACAAGCCGGTAAGTTCGGTATTGCTTGCACGTTCTGCCTTGAGGTTCTGGTTTCCTTCTTCCTGGGCCAGGATCGAATAGTGCCGATTGCTTGCATACAACTCGTTGATATCGGGCGCTCTTTCCGAGTCGGTATAGCGCAGCTTCGCGCCGAAAAGCTGGCCTAGCTTGGCCGAGGCCCCCAGGCTATAGCTGTTCAGGCTGAACGCCTTGTCGTTGAGTTGGGAATTGCTCGCATTTCTCGAGGTCTTGAATCCGCTCTTGCGGATCTCGTGCTCCACTTTTTCATGGCGCAAGCCCGCATCGAAGGTGGCCCAGTCGAAGTCCAGGCTTTCCTTGACGAATAGCGCGCGGCTCATGGTGCTTGCATCGGGAAGGTAAAGTTGCGAGCCGCTACCGGCAACATCTCTGGCCTTGTGGCTCAGGCCAAGCGAGCCGCTCAAGGGCCCTGCGCGCCGGTGCGCAAGCACGAGCTCGGCTTGCCTGGTGTCGAACCGGTAGTCATTCGCCCTGGCAGAGCCAAGAAGTTCTGCCGATGCATTGCTCAGTCGAGATACGCGCAGTTGCGCGCTTTCAATATAGGCGACGGGCTCTCGCAGAAGCGCTTCCAGCGCATATTTATCCTGCTGTATCACCACGCCGACAGGCAGCGCCGCGTCATGCTTCGCGCCGAAAGACTTGTTTTCCATGGAAAAGCCGGGCACGCCATACGCGCTATTCTTGGTATCGATACTGACTGCCACGTAACCACGATCGAAAAAATAGGTGCTGCCGACGGCAAAGTGGGAATTGCTGGCATAGCTATTGCCTAGGGTGCCATGGTAATCGGGCGTTACATCCTTGTTGATCTTGTTCTGGGTCATCGATGGCGTACCTGCGACATAAGCGGGGTTAGCCGGGTTGACGTAGGTCTTGCGCTGCCAGACGGACGTCGGCTTATTGGTGTAGAAGGAAAAATCACCGTCCGCCCAGTCCGGATTTTCTGTCATGAATTGATCGATAAAGGGCTGCGAAGCCTTGTTGTAGACCTGCTGGATCCGCGCTTCCTTTTGGCAACTATCGGATAAAAAAATATTCACGCCGCCCTGCGCAGGAAATAGCTGGCTGTTGCACACGCCTGCCTTGCTGTTGCCAGCAATAGCGTAATGCGCGATTTTCTGGAACGACATCTGCAAATTGGTCGAGAAGTGCTGCTGGTCGTTGAAGTTCATGCGCAAGCCCTGGGCGTCGGTATCGTTGTAGCCCTTGCGCAGGACAAATTCCAGGTTCTTTTGCGTGCTCTCCATGGTCCTGGAAATGAGGCCGGAATCGACGTCGACGCTGCCGCCGATCGCATTGCCGCCGAAACGCACGCTATCGGATGATTTGTTGACGGTGACGCTGCGCACGAAAAGCGGATCAAACGCGATATTGATATCGCCACTGAGCGCATTCATGCCGAGGATGGACTGGCCATCTTCCAGGATCTGCACGCGGCTGCCGCTCAGGCTGCGAATTACCGGCGCGCCCGCATGCGGTCCAAAGGCGCTGCTTTGCACGCCAGAGACATGTTCGAGCATGCCGCCCAGCGTCCTGTTCTGGGCTTGTGTATTGTCGACGACAACGATGTTGTCGATGGCCGTAGGCTTGTCTGCCCGGACGTTGATGCTCTGCACGGTGATGTCCTCTGCCGCGTGAGCGAGCGGGCTAGTAGACAGCATGGCAGCTGCGAATACGTGATGGCGCATAAAAATCTCTAAAAAGCGGGATGGGGTACTGGCGTCGAATGCAGACGCAGCGCAATGGTGTCAATGCAACAGGGTTGCAATAGTAGCTTGCAGACCTTGCTATTGCAAGTTAATTGCATTTGATGGAATTGAACGCTTGAGCCCATGATTGCTCAGTTGCCGTACTGGCGCACGGAAACGCGCAGCGCAGACAGCCGGCATCTGCCAGCGGCCGTGCGCGCGCTGCAGTTTGGAAAATATTGACGAGGGATGGTGCAGCGTGGCATTGCTGCAAGGCTTGCTGGCGGAGGCGGCTAACGCCGCAACGGGCGATGCGCCATGCAGCCGCCTTGGCAGGCAGCTGCATGGCGCAACCCTTATGCCGCTTGGGCGCTGCCTTGGTGACGGCTGTGGTTTTCCACCAGCACGGAAATACCCAGCACGACGATGCCGCCGCAGGCCAGCATCGCGCCGACCCAGCCCGTCGAGCGCAAACCCATGCCCATGGCGATGGCGATGCCGCCGGCCCACGCGCCCAGGGCGTTGGCGATGTTAAAAGCGGAATGGTTGAGGGCGGCGGCCACCGTTTGTGCGTCGCCGGCCACGTCCATCAAGCGTGTTTGCACGGCAGGGGCGACGGCGATGCCGGCGCCGATGGCGAACAGGTTGATCGCCGTCAGCCAGACATTGCTGCTGGAGTAGGTGAAGGCGGCCAGCGCGGCCACGTTCCACAGCAGCACGCCAAAGATGGTCCACAGGCGCGAGCGGTCGGCCAGCCAGCCGCCGATCACATTACCCAGGGTCATGCCGACACCGATGATGGCCAGCAAAATGGAGATGACGAGGGGTGACACTTTCGTAATTTCCAGCAAGGTGGGCGTGATGAAGGTGTAGACGGCGAACATGCCACCGAAGCCGATGGCCACCATCAGCAGGGTCAGCCATACTTGCAGGCGGCGGAACACGCCCAGCTCGCGGCGCGGGCTGGCATCCCCGGCAGCCACCATGGGCACGAAGATGCGCACCATCAGCATGGTCAGCAAGCCCAGCGCGACGACCAGCAAGAAGGCCGAGCGCCAGCCCAGAGTCTGGCCGATATACGTGGCCAGCGGCACACCGAAGATATTGGCGACCGTCAAACCCATCAGGACACGCGCCACGGCCTGGCCGCGCCTGTCCGGTTCGGCCAGGGCGGCCGCCACCAGCGCTGCTACGCCAAAATACGCGCCATGCGGGATGCCGGCCACAAAGCGGGCCACCACCAGCAAGCCGTAGTTCGGGGCGATGGCGCTGAGCAAGTTGCCTCCAGCGAACATCAGCATCAGACAGATCAGCATTAGACGGCGCGGCATGCGCGCCAGGAAGATCGTGATCAGCGGCGCGCCGATGACCACGCCCAGCGCATAGGCGCTGATCATGTGGCTCATTTGCGGCAAGCTTGTGCCCAGGTCGTCTGCCACCACGGGCAAGATGCTCATGGAGGCGAATTCGCCCGTGCCGATGGCAAGGCCGCCGAGGGCCAGGGCCAGGTCGGCATAGCCGGCGCCAAAAGGCGCGGTAATGCGCGGTATCAGGGGATCTACGGAGGCGTGCATGTTCTAGTTGCTCGGGTAAACAATGATTGGGTGGAGAGGCGCTGTGGCCCGGCCGGAAGTCCAGCCGAAGCTGGCCAAGCGCCACCAGAGGCGATGGCCGGCCGTATTTGCGGGCGATAAGAACTGCGCAAAGGCGATATAGTAAGAGATTCGGGCAGGCCGTGCTGGGCGATGGCTGAAATCTGCTGCACTGCACACACCATTGACGGTTCTTGTTGTTAACGATAACACGAAATGCGCCCGATGCCGCTACAGGTCAAGCACAGAAAAGGTGGCCAAGGCCGAAATGGACTTCCTTGCATCTTGCTTTACTTACCTTACTCACCTTACTCACCTTACTCACGACTGCTGTAGTGCTGACAGACCCGCCACAACGATGGCGTGCAACAAATCCGTCACGTCCTGTGCATATTACCGAACGAGGATCGCTGCCAGCGCAGTCCCGACGATGGCAGCGCGCACTGTCACAGCCATTCGGTGATGCGTGTGCGGTTGCGCAAGGCGTATTGGCGCAAGCGCCACAGCGGCGACGAGACGATAGGCGTGGCGCTATGCGAGGCGTCATGGCCGCACTGGCCGCAGCTGTGGCGCCGGTGCGGCGCCAGCGCGAAGCTGCCCAGGTCCAGGTGCGGATGGCCGCAGCGGGTGCAGTCGCTGCAGTCCAGCGCTGCGCCGGCCTGCAATGCGGCCACATAGGCATGCGCTGCCGGTGGCGTGATATTGAGCTGCACGATGTCGGGCGGGAAGATACCGGGCAGGGCGCGGCAGTCGATGGCCAACGCGGCCGTGTCGTGCGCCATCAGGGCGTCGCCGTCATCGGCCCTGGCGCGCAGTTGCAGCAAGCCGTCCGGCCCCAGGCGCAAGGTGCTGGCATGAAAGCGGGCGGGGTCGAACAGCGGCGGATACAGCATATAGCCCATGGGGCTGGCATGCTGGCGGCAACGCAGCAGCTGCGTTGCCAGCTTATCGGCCAGGTCGGCCTGCGTGCCCCAGTAGCATTGATGTGTGCGGCACCAGTGGCGCGCCGCGCCATTGCGAAATTTACCGGCCGGCAGCAGGGCGCACAGCACGATGGCGTCTTCGCCCGCGCCGGCGTGAAAGTGGCCCGTGATGTGGGTGCTGGTGACGGCAAGATGGCCAGTACTCGCTTGCAGGGGCCAGCAAATGCCGGGCAGGGTCAACGGCGTGTCCAATAGGGCCTCATGGCGGGTGGCATGCCAGTCGCTAGATGGCTGGCATGAGGGTTGGCATAAGGGCTGGCATAAGAGCTGGCATAAAAGAGCGCGCCCACATGGGTGGGCTGCCGAACATTGACGCTTGCATGTTGTGCCGAACTCAATATGATGGTGGTGGGCGACTCGGCAGTGAGGCCGTCCAGGTGCTCGCCGCCAAATCGTCATTATAGTCTTTGTATTATTTATAGTGCAATTATTTCCGTGGTGGAGAATGGTCTGCGCCATGCCGGACGCCGCAGTCACGCGGCACGAATCGATAGCCTTCAGGAGAATACGATGAGTTTTCTAAATCAACTTGCAGGACAGGCAATGAGCGCCTTGGGCAAGCCGGGCGCGGATGGGGAAACGTCAGCCGGATTGCTGGCCAGCGTGATGGATCTGGTCAACCAGCATGGCGGCTTGCCGGGCCTGCTGCAGAAATTCCAGGAAAGCGGCCTGGGCGACCAGGTGGCCAGCTGGATCGGTAGCGGCGCCAATGCGCCCGTCTCCGGTGACCAAATTAAGGATGCGCTGGGCGCCGATACTATTACCCAGATCGCTGAAAAAGCGGGCGTGGCGCCGGATGCGGCATCGGGCGGCCTGGCAGCCTTGCTGCCCCAGTTGATCGACATGCTGACGCCGAACGGTCAAGTGCCAGAAGGCAATGACCTCGTCAGCCAGGGCTTGAATATGCTCAAGGGTAAGCTTTTTGCTTGATTGCCTGGCCCTGGAAGTGAAAAACCTCGCAGCGATGCGGGGTTTTTTCTTTCAGGCGGCGGCCATCATGCCTCGATGCTGCGCGCTCTATGGCGCTGCGCCGGTCGCTTGCCGGGTTTTCCGGCGGACCTTGCACAAGAGTCGCTGTTGTGCGCCGTAGCTACTTGACGTAAAGCAAGCTTGCTGCCTTGCTCGTGGCGCAAGTATTTTTCTGGTGCTATGGCCTGCCTTCTGATAAGATAACGCCCCTTTATTCAGGGAAGGGTCGACATGGCCAATGCTTGCGGCGTCGATTTCGGCACGTCAAATTCCACGGTAGGCTGGGCACGTCCCGGGCAGAGCACCATGCTCGGCCTGGAAGATGGCAAGACGACCTTACCGTCCGTCGTCTTCTTCAATGCGGAGGACGAGGAAGTCAGCTTTGGCCGCGCGGCGCTGGCTGGCTATTTGGCCGGTTACGAGGGGCGATTGATGCGCTCGCTGAAAAGCTTGCTGGGTACCAGTCTTATCGATGGCCAGACGGAAGTGGGCGGGCGCGCGCTGCCATTTCGCATGTTGCTGGCGCAATTCATTGGCGAAGTGAAGCGCCGCGCCGAGCAATCGGCTGGCCGCGAGTTCTCGTCGGCCGTGTTCGGCCGTCCCGTCTTCTTTATCGACGACAATGCGCAGGCCGACCAGCTGGCCCAGGATACGCTGGCTGAAGTGGCCCGTTCCGTAGGTTTCAAGGATGTTGCCTTCCAGTTCGAGCCGATTGCTGCCGCCTTCGACTATGAGTCGCAAATTGACAAGGAAGAACTGGTACTGATCGCCGACATCGGTGGTGGTACGTCCGATTTTTCGCTGGTCAGGCTGTCGCCGCAGCGGGCGAAAAAAGCCGAACGGCGCGACGACATCCTCGCCACCGGCGGCGTGCATATCGGTGGCACGGACTTCGATAAATACCTGAGCTTGTCGTCCGTCATGCCTTTGCTCGGCTACGGCAGCCGTCTGCATAACAATAGCGAAGTGCCTTCCAGTTATTATTTCAACCTGGCTACCTGGCACACGATCAACCTGGCGTACACCAAGAAAATCTGGGTGCAGCTGGCCGACGTGTGCCGCGATGCACGCGAGCAAGACAAAGTGAAACGTCTGCAAAAGCTGATCGACGAGCGTGCCGGCCACTGGCTGGCCATGAAAGTGGAAGAGGGCAAGATTGCCCTGTCCGACGCGGCCGAAGTGCAGCTGGAGCTCGAGCGTTTGTCGCCCGCGCACAGCCTGTTGCTCAAACGTGCGCAATTCGACGATGCCATCGCTCACCTGTGTGGTTCCGTGGAAGAAACCGTTCTGCGTTTGCTGCGCGACGCCGGCGTAGCGCCGGAAGCCGTCGACACCGTGTTCTTCACGGGCGGCTCTTCCGGCGTGCGCTTGCTGCGCGAAAAGATCGCTGCCCTGGTGCCGGCCGCGCGCAAGGTCGAAGGCGACCGGTTCGGCAGTATCGGCGCCGGACTCGCGCTGGACGCCGTGCGCAAGTTCGGCTGATAAAATGCGGGTGGCGTGTGCGTGGCGGCGTTGCCGCGCCTTGCCCTGCGCATTTTATCGAGACACTTATCGTTGCACCTACGAAAGAGCATCCCATGCATGTGTTTGACAAACCGATCGTCATGATCGACTTCGAGACGACTGGATTGTCACCCGATATGGGCGACCGCATCACCGAAGTGGCTGCCTTGCGCATCGAGGACGGGCGGATCACGGACCGCTATGTGACGTTGATCAATTGCAATGCGCGCATTCCTTCGTTCATCACGGGTTTGACGGGTATCACGCAGGCCATGGTGGATAAGGCGCCGCCCGTGACCGAGGTGCTGCCGCAGCTGCTGGAGTTCATCGGTAGCGATGCCTTGTCGGCGCATAATGCCAGTTTTGATGAAAAATTCCTGCGCGCGGAAAGCGCGAGACTGAACCTGACGCCCGCGCACCGCTCGCTCGTGTGTTCCTTGAAACTGTCGCGTCGCGTGTTTCCGGGCTTGGCCAGCTATAAGCTAGGCTTGCTGTCGAGCCAGCTGGGCATCGCCTTCAAGAGCGCCGCCCACAGAGCCGAGTCCGATGCCGAAGTGGCGGCGCAAGTGCTGATCCATATCGGCCGCCATTTGCGCAGCAACTACGGCATCGCCGATGTCGACGCCGACTTGCTGGTGTCGCTGAACAAGCTGGCGGCCGCGAAAGTGCCGCAATTTTTGCAAAAGCACCCCGCGCGCTCCTAATGTCCGCCGCCCGCCTGTTCTGGCGTGCAAGCCCTCTTTTGGCATCAAGGCGGGCTCATCAAAACGATATAATTTTATTATCTTTTTTGAGCCTGCTCAAGTCCTTCCCGCGCATCGAATTTAAAATTTAGGCAACACGTGATTTCGCCGCCCTGGGCCGCCGCTTTGCGCGCTCTGCTGGCAAGCGCGATGTCGATGGGGGCGCACATGGACAAGCACCATACTGCCAGAGACAAGCACCAGGCGTATATCTGGTTTCGCACGGCTGCCGAGCAGGGTAATGCCTACGCCCAGTTCAACCTGGGATTGCTGTACAAGAAAGGCGAGGGTGTGGCGCAAGACGATGCGCGCGCTTTCGCCTGGCTACGCCTTGCCGCTTTGCAAGGCCTGGCTTTCGCGCAGAACCAACTGGCTGCCCTGTATTACCATGGCAGGGGCGTGGC
The DNA here is from genome assembly GCA_000242815.2 of Janthinobacterium lividum PAMC 25724. Lineage (GTDB taxonomy): Bacteria > Pseudomonadota > Gammaproteobacteria > Burkholderiales > Burkholderiaceae_D > Janthinobacterium > Janthinobacterium lividum_D. Next base: position 309,459 of record AHHB01000032.1, on the reverse strand, counting down.
GCAGAGTGATGCAGACGCCGTGTTGTGGTTTCGCCGTGCGGCCGTCCAGGGCGATGCTGCAGCCCAGCAGAACCTGGGGCAGATGTACCGCAATGGGCGCGGGGTACTGCAGAGCGACGAGTTGGCTCTGGCATGGTTTTACCGCGCCTCCGAGCAGGGCATGGCCAGCGCGCAATTCTTGCTCGGTGTAGCGTATGCAAAGGGGCTGGGCGCGGAAAAGAACGATGCGCTGGCCCTGGCCTGGTTCCGCAAGGCAGCCTTGCAGGGCGATGCGCAGGCGCAGCTCAATCTGGGGCTGATCTCAAGCGTGGGCAGGGCGTGGCGCAAAGCGATGCACAGGCGCTGGCCTGGTTTCGCCAAGCCGCTGCCCAAGGCTTGGCTATGGCGCAGCGGCAACTCGGCGTGGCGTATGCGCAAGGTTTGGGCGTGGCGCCCGACCAACTGCGTGCCTATGCGTGGCTGCAGCGGGCGGCCGAGCAGGACGATGCCGATGCCCAGTTCAACCTCGGCTTGATGCTGGCGCACGGCCAGGGCGTGGGCATGGACGAGGCGCGCGCCGTGCTCTGGTACCGGCGCGCCGCCCTGCAGGGCCATTGCATGGCGCAATACAATCTGGGTGGCATGTATGCGGGCGGGCGCGGTATCGTCCGCGATTGGCGCCAGGCGCTGGACTGGTATGCCAGGGCGGCGGCCCAGGGCGCGCCGAATGCGCAGTTCAACCTCGGTGTGATGTATGCCAATGGCCAGGGCATGCAACGCGACGATGTCTGTGCCGTGCGCTGGTATCGCACGGCCGCCGAGCAGGGCGATGTCAGCGCGCAAAACAATCTGGGCGTCATGTATGCGAATGGCCATGGCGTGCCGCCAGACGATAGCCTGGCCGTGCAATGGTATGCGCGCGCGGCCAGCCAGGGCTATGCGCTGGCGCAATACAACCTAGGCGGCATGTATAACAGCGGGCGCGGCGTGGCAAAGGATTTGCTGTGCGGCTACATGTGGCTGGCGCTGGCGGCCGAGAGCGGCGATAGCGCGGCGGCCATGGCCAGGGAAGCGGCGGCCGCCAGGCTGGAACCGGCACAGTTGCAGGAAGCGCAACAGCGGGTGCGGCAATGGCAGCAGGGTCGCTTTCCGCCGCCGCCGCCGCGCCACTGACGTCCAGCGCCGGTGCGCGCATGAGCGTGAGTTCATCGAGCAATACCGCAATTTTCCCGCTTAAGGCCCCAGGCTCGCCATGCCCGTGCCTTGGCGCCGGTCGAGGAACAAGCTGTTGCCGTGGATCTTCTTCGCCTGCTTCTTCGCTTCGGCCGCCTGTGTGGCAATCTGATGGTGCGTGTAGTACTGGTGCGCCCCGACCTTGATGACGCCCAACGATAAGCTGATCAATGAATAAAACACTTTTTTCCCCTGCCGGTCTTCGCTGATGTAGCCGCCCCGTTCGCAGTCTCCCGTGCTGTGATAGGCGAGGATGGCGGTAGCAAAATGCTCGAGTATGGCCTGGCAGCGCACTTCCCAGTCTTCGCTCTGGAATAAAATCATGAAATCGTCGCCGCCGATGTGGCCGATGAAGTCGCGGTTCGGGTCGCAATGGCTGCTGAGGATTTCCCCCGTCAACTGGATCACGTCGTCGCCCTTGCGGTAGCCGTACACATCGTTGAAGGGCTTGAAGTGGTCGAGGTCGCAATAGCAGACCCAGAAACGGGCGGCGCTGTGCAGTAAACGGTCGATATGCTCGTTGATGGGCACGTTGCCGGGCAGTTGCGTCAACGGATTGGCATAACGCGCCGCATTGATCTGCATCTGCGTGATTTCGCGCATCAGGTCGTGACCCGTGCCCATGCCCAGGTAGCGGCCCTGTTCGGTAATGATGAAACCGTTGAACAGATGGTGGGCGTCGGACTGCACCATGGTGTAGCTGAGTTCCTGCAAGCTCGTCTCGTGGTCGGCAATCAGGGGCGTGGCATCCATGAACAGGCTGCACGATTTCTTGCCGTACAGTTCGCGCTGGTAGGGGCGGGCGAAGTGGTCGATCATCACGAAGCGACTGATCAGGCCTAGCGGCACGCCATTGTCGACGACGGGAATGATCATCAGCTTCGGTTCCTTCAGGAAGATCTGGTACACCTCGTTATTGTTTTTGTCGGGCGAAACGGCGGCCACCTGGTGCAGCAGCTTGCGGATGCTGGCGCCGTTCTTTTCAAGGCTGCTGCGCTGTGGATACACGGCTACGCCATTGCGCCCCAGCGCCTGTAGCACTTCGGCCGGCAGGGCGCGCGCCGGTACTGCATTCGGTCGGCCCAGGTGATAGCCTTGTCCGAACGCCACGCCCAGGTCGCGCAAGACCAGCAATTCCGTTTGTGCCTCGATACCTTCGGCGATCACCAGGGTGCCTGACTTTTCCGCGATTTCCTGGATCGAGCGCACGAATTGCAGTTTTACCGGGTCATTATTGATGCCCTGAATGAAATGCATATCGATTTTCACGTATTCAGGGCGCAATTCTGACCACAGCCGCAGACTGGAAAAGCCTTCGCCCAGGTCGTCGATGGCTATCTGGAAACCCATGTTGCGGTAATGCAGCACCGCTTCGCGCATCAGTTCGTAATCGTAGGTGGGCTGGTTTTCCGTCAGCTCGATGATGACGCGGTCCGGGTTGATGCCGATGTGCTCGATGTATCCCAGGGTTTCTCCATGGCGCGCATTGCGCAGCAGCAAGCATTCAGGGCTGACATTAAGAAACAATTTCCCTGGCAGTTGCAGTTCTGCAAAGCGCTCGAGCACCACTTGCCGGCACAGATGTTCCACTTCCAGCGTCAGCCCATGTGCGCGCGCCACCTTGAACAGATTCATCGGCGCGTGCAGGGGGCTATCCGAAGGCCCTCGTATCAAGCCTTCGTAGCCGATGATGTCGCCGCTGTGCATGTGGATGATGGGTTGGAACAGGGCGCTGAGCTTGCGCCCTGCCAGAATCTCGTGCAAGGCATTTGTTGCCTCGATGGACATGGAGGCAGAATGTGGCTTCAGGTAAGCTATATTCGATGGTATCGCGCCGGGCGGCGCGGCGGTGGCGGAAGGGAGGGCGAGAGTGTGCATAGGAGGATGTGGCGGCACGGCCTCTGGACGGGCCATGAACATATTGATCATGGTAACGAAGATTTATGACGGCTTGATGAAACGGGTTTGCTTTTGATAATGTTTCTTGCCTGTCCGTCAGTGTGCCAATTCTCGCCAATACAGTAATTTGTGACGGTAGTTCACCGCATTTCCCCAAACAAAAGACGGCAAATCCAGCAGATAACTGTGCTTTAAAAGTGTCAATCCGCGCTATGATTTCTCTTGGCGAAAGTCAACATGGGCAGCCGCGTCGTACGTTTGAGCGGCTTGCTTTCTTCGACATCCAACAATGAGACAACCACCCATGCAATTACGTAGTACAACCCTCATATTGAGCTTGCTGGCCGCTTTTGCTGGCAATGCCATGGCGCAATCGTGCCCAGCCGGCGATAGCGCTCCCGTGAAGTATCCGGTCAGCAAAAAAGTCGACCAGCAAGACAGCTATTTCGGCACCACCATCGCTGATCCCTATCGCTGGCTGGAAGATGCCAACAGCGCAGAGACGGGCGAGTGGGTGACGGCACAAAACCAGCTGACGCAGTCGTATCTGGGCACCATCGCCGAGCGCGCCACGATCAAGCAGCGCCTGACCAAGCTGTGGAACTATGAGCGTTTTTCTACGCCAAGCAAGCAGGGCGGGCGTTACTTCTACAGCCGCAACGACGGCTTGCAAAACCAGGCCGTGCTGTACACGGTTAAAAAACTGACGGACGAACCGCGTCTGCTGCTGGACCCGAATACCCTGTCCAGCGATGGCACGGTGGCGCTGGCCGGTACCTCGATCAGTCCGAATGGCAAATACCTGGCCTATGCCACGTCCGCTTCCGGTTCCGACTGGAACGAGTGGAAAGTGCGCGACATCGAATCGGGCAAGGATTTGGCGGACCACATCAAGTGGGCCAAGTTCTCCGGCGCTTCGTGGACCAAGGATAACCAGGGTTTCTTCTACAGCCGCTATGACGCGCCAAACGAAGCGACCAAGCTGGCCGATATCAATTACTTCCAGAAATTGTATTTTCACAAAATCGGCACGCCGCAAAGCGATGACGTGCTGGTCTTCGAACGTCCTGACCAGAAAGAATGGGCATTTGGTGGCAGCACCGTCAGCGACGACGGCAATTACCTGATCATCACGGCCACACAGGGTACGGAACGCAAGAACCGTGTCTTTTACAAGGACTTGCGCCAGAAGAACGCCAAGGTGGTAGGCTTGCTCGAAGCGTTCGACGCTGCGTATGCCTTCATCGACAATGACGGCCCGGTATTTTTCTTCAAGACGGACAAGAATGCGCCGAAATCGCGCGTCATTGCCATCGACACGCGCAAACCTCTGCCTTCCGACTGGAAGGAAATCGTGCCACAAAGCGCGGAAACCCTCGTTGCCGTCAACCTGATCAACAATCAGCTGGTGCTCGACTACCTGAAAGATGCGCAAACGCAAATCAAGATCGTCGACCTGAGGGGCAAGCTGGTGCGTGAAGTGGCGTTGCCGGGCATCGGTTCGGCCGGTGGCTTTGCGGGCAAACGTGGCGATACGGAAACGTTCTACTCCTACACCAGCTTTACCACGCCAGCGACCATCTACCGCTACGATATGAAGTCGGGCAAGAGCACGATGTACCGCCAGCCAAAGGTCGATTTCGATCCCAACGCCTTTGAAACGCGCCAGCAATTCTTCACCAGCCGCGACGGCACCAAGGTGCCGATGTTCATCGTCTCGAAAAAAGGCATGAAGCTCGATGGCACGAATCCGACCTATTTGTACGGCTATGGCGGCTTCAACGTTTCGCTGACACCAAGCTTCTCCGTGGCCAATCTTGCCTGGGTGGAAATGGGCGGCGTCTATGTGATGGCCAACCTGCGTGGTGGCGGCGAATATGGCGAAGCCTGGCATCAGGCTGGCACCAAGCTGAACAAGCAAAACGTGTTCGACGATTTTATTGGCGCCGCGCAGTGGCTGGTGGACAACAAAGTCACCTCGCCATCCAAGCTGGCGATCGGCGGCGGCAGCAATGGTGGCTTGCTGGTGGGCGCGGCCATGACGCAGCGCCCGGATTTGTTCGCTGCGGCCATCCCGCAAGTGGGCGTACTCGACATGTTGCGCTTCCACAAGTTCACCGTGGGCTGGGGCTGGGTGCCTGACTACGGCTCGTCCGATGACGCCGAGCAGTTCAAGGCACTGGTGAAATACTCGCCGCTGCACAACCTGAAGGCGGGCGGTTGCTATCCGGCTACCATGATCACCACGGCCGACCACGACGACCGCGTCGTGCCGGCCCATAGCTTCAAGTTCGCTGCCGCTGCCCAGGCAGCGCAAGGCGGCGCGGCACCCGTACTGATCCGCATCGACAGCAAGGCCGGCCATGGCGCCGGCAAGCCGACGACCAAGCAGATCGAAGAAGTGGCCGATCGCTGGGGCTTCCTCAGCCGTTCGCTGAAGATGACGCCGGTAGTGGCGGAGCCAGCCAAGGTGGCGGCGCAGTAATCTGCTCATCTTTCTGTCTTGAAAAGCGCGGGTGCAGTTGGCCCGCGCTTTTTTACGTCCGATGCCAAGGCGCGATGCGTGCCAGCAGCCCCTTTTCAGACATCGACTGAAAGCTTAAATGATCGAGGCCGCCCACGTCGATGCCGAACGGTGCCGAATTGACGCAGTTGCTGGCGAGGCTTATCGGTGGATGACCACGAGTAAGGCCTTGCCTTCGGTCTTGCCCAGATTCCGGATAGTATGCGGCTGATCCGCCGGATAGCGCGCCGTGCCGCCATTTTTGACCTTTTTCTTCGCCATGCCTACTTCCAGTTCCAGGTTGCCGTGGATCACTGTCAAATGCTCGGTGGTGCCCGGGTCATGCGGCTGCGACGCCAGTTCCCCGCCCGGCGCCAGGGTCACTTCATACCACTCGTATTTGCCGGCCAGTTCCATCGGCCCCAGAATGCGCAGCACGTAGCCCGCATGGTCGCCGGGCAGGGTGGGGGTTTCGTGGGCGTCCGTGATGCGGATGGTTTCCACGGTTTTTTCTGCGTTGGAGAGTAATTCGCCGATCTGTACCCCCAGGGCGTTGGCCAGTCGCCACGTAATGGCGATGGTGGGATTGGCTTTTTCGCGCTCGATTTGCGACAGCATGGACTTCGAGACGCCCGCGATGCGCGACAAATCTTCCAGTGTCAGGCCGCGCGCCAGGCGCAGCCGTTGCAGTGTTGCACCCACTTCGGGTGGAGAATTGGTCGAAATGCTGGTTTTCATCGGCAGGTGGCTTGCAAAGTTCAGTAGGCTTGGGTAATATCCACTATATTGAATTTCAGTTCGACATAGTGGATTTTGAGGAAAAGCACGGAAACGTGTAGACTTCAAACAGCGCTTCACGGTACAGCATACTGCGCGCACCGGTCAAGCGGCTGCTGTTCCCCTATGGCCGCTGAGGTCACCCGGATACCACCGATACAACAGGGACACACAAGGATCATCATGAGCGAGCAAGCGAAGAACACCTTTTTCAGCGGTCTGCAACAGAATCTCGATCAATTGCGCCAGCAGGGCTTGTACAAGCCCGAGCGCGTGATCGCCTCGCGCCAGGGCGCCGAAGTGGTATGCGACGATGGCCGTACCCTGATTAATATGTGTGCCAACAACTATCTGGGCCTGTCCGGCGATCTGCAGACGCAGCAAGCCTCTATTGCCGCCACGCAAAAATACGGCTACGGCCTGTCGTCCGTGCGCTTCATCTGCGGCACGCAAACCGTGCACAAGGAACTGGAACAGGCGATTTCCGCATTTCTGGGCACCGAGGACACGATTTTGTACGCGGCCGCATTCGACGCCAACGGCGGCGTGTTCGAGCCCCTGTTCGATGAAAACGACGCCATCATCTCGGACGCGCTGAACCACGCTTCCATCATCGACGGCATCCGCCTGTGCAAGGCTGGCCGCTACCGCTATGCACACAACGACATGGCCGATCTGGAAGTGCAATTGCAAGCGGCGCTTGCCGCCGGCAAGCGCCATAAGGTCATCGTCACGGATGGCGTGTTCTCGATGGATGGCACGATTGCGCAACTCGACAAGATCTGCGACTTGGCTGACAAGTATGGCGCGCTGGTGATGATCGACGAATGCCACGCTTCCGGCTTCATGGGCGCGACGGGCCGCGGCACGCACGAACACCACAATGTGATGGGCCGCATCGACATCATCACGGGCACGCTGGGCAAGGCCCTGGGCGGCGCCATGGGCGGTTTTACTGCGGCGCGCAAGGAAGTCATCGACACCCTGCGCCAGAAATCGCGCCCTTATCTGTTCTCGAACACCCTGGCGCCATCGATCGCCGGCGCCTCGCTGTCGGTATTGGAGCGTCTGGCCAAATCGACCGAACTGCGCGACCGCCTGCATGAAAACACGGCTTTCTTCCGCAGCGAAATCGAGCGCATCGGCTTTACCATCAAGCCGGGCACCCATCCGGTCGTGCCGGTGATGCTGTTCGATGCTCCCGTGGCGCAAAAATTCGCCGCCCGCCTGTATGAGCTGGGCGTGCTGGTGACCGGTTTCTTTTACCCGGTCGTACCGATGGGCCAGGCCCGCGTGCGCGTGCAGCTGTCCGCTGCGCACACGCGCGAACAGCTGGTGCAAGTGCTGGCCGCCTTCGAGCAGGCCGGCCAGGAACTGGGCCTGCTCACTACGACCACTACCACTACTAATTAATAAGAATTCAGGGACATAGCATGGAACGCATCTTAGTCATCGGCGCAAACGGCCAAATCGGTAGTGAGTTGGTGGGCGCGCTGGCGCTGCAGCACGGCGCGGACAACGTCATCGCCAGCGATATCGGCACAAACAATCTGTACCAGGCCAAGCGCTACGCGCAATTGAACGTACTGGATAAGGACGGCTTGGCGAAAATCATCGCCGACGAGCATATCACCCAGGTCTACCAGCTGGCGGCCATGCTGTCGGCCACGGGCGAGGCGGCGCCATTGAAGGCCTGGAGCCTGAACATGGATGGCTTGCTCAATATCCTGGAACTGGCGCGCGAACGCGGTGTCGCGGGCAAACCCTTGCGCATCTTCTGGCCATCGTCGATCGCCGCTTTCGGTCCGAACACGCCGCAGGCGAACACCGCGCAAATGACGGTGATGGACCCGACTTCGATGTACGGCATCAGCAAGCTGGCCGGCGAACGCCTGTGCGAGTATTACTTCAACAAGTATGGTGTGGACGTGCGCAGCATCCGCTACCCGGGCATCATCAGTTATAAATCGCCTCCGGGCGGCGGTACCACCGATTACGCCATCGCCATTTTCCATGCAGCCTTGCGCGGTGAGCGCTATGAATGTTTCCTCGATGCGAACACCACCTTGCCGATGATTTACATGCCCGACGCCATCCGCGCCACCATTGAACTGATGGATGCGCCGGCGGCATCGATCAAGATCCGTTCGTCCTACAATGTGGCGGGCGTGTCGTTCAACCCCGAGCAGCTGGCAAAAGCCATCGTGCGTACGGTGCCGGACTTCAAGATCAGCTATAAGCCGGACAGCCGCCAGGCCATCGCCGACAGCTGGCCGCAAAGTCTCGACGACAGCAAGGCCAGCGCAGACTGGGGTTGGAAAGCGCAGATCGGCGTCGAGCAGATGGTCACCGATATGTTGGCCAATGTCGACGCAGGGCAGCACGCCAAAGCTGCCTGAAGATTGCACAATAATTAATAAAAAAATACCAATATAAAGAGACACTACATGGATATGAGCGTATTTGACTTGTTCAAGATCGGCATCGGGCCGTCGAGTTCCCACACTGTGGGGCCGATGGCGGCGGCGCGGCGTTTTCTGGTCGAATACGGTTCGCTGGACCAGGTAGTGGGCGTCGAGGCAGCCTTGTATGGGTCGCTGGCGCTGACGGGCGTGGGTCATGCCACAGACAAGGCGGTCATTCTGGGCTTGATGGGCGAAACGCCGCAAGACGTGGCGCCCGATGCCGTCGACAGCAAGCTGGCCGCCATCGATGCGGCCGGTGAGGTCGCGCTGCTGGGTACGCACGTGGTGCCGTTTACGGCAGCGGCGAACTTGATCTGGCATAAGGATGTCTCTTTGCCCGAACACCCGAACGGCATGCGCTTTACCCTGATACTGGCCGATGGCAGCCGCGTCGACAAGGTGTTTTACTCGATTGGCGGCGGTTTTATCCGTGCAGAGGGCGAAGGGCATGCTGCGGGCCAGGCGCAAGGCGAAGTGGAATTGGCCGCCAAAGCGCCGGTCGTCTTTCCCTTCGATACCATGGAGCAGCTGCTCGCGCATGGCGTGGAAAGTGGTCTGTCGATCCCGGAAATGCTGCGCGCCAACGAGTGCGTCAAGCGCAGCGAGACGGAACTCAATGAAGGCCTGGACCGCATCTGGCACGTCATGCGCGACTGTATCGCGCACGGCCTGGAAGCGACGGGCAATTTGCCGGGCGGCTTGAACGTCAAGCGCCGCGCCGCCAAATTATGGCGTCTGGCGCAGGAGACGAAAGCGTCGGACAACCGCGCCAACGACTTGCCGCACGATGCCGTGCATCTGGTCAGCCTGTACGCGATGGCCGTCAACGAAGAAAACGCGGCCGGTGGGCGCGTCGTGACGGCACCGACCAACGGCGCCGCCGGCATCATCCCGGCCGTGCTGCGCTATTACGCGCAGGATTGCCGACCCAGCGACCCTGTGGGCGGCGTGCGCCGTTTCATGCTGACGGCAGCGGCCATTGGCATGCTGTGCAAACGTAATGCCTCGATCTCGGGCGCCGAAGTAGGCTGCCAGGGTGAAGTGGGCGTGGCGTGCGCCATGGCGGCGGCCGGCCTGGTGGCCGCGCTGGGCGGCACGAATGAACAGATCGAGAACGCGGCTGAAATCGGCATCGAGCACCATCTGGGCATGACTTGCGACCCGATCGGCGGCCTGGTGCAGATCCCCTGCATCGAGCGCAATGGCATGGGCGCAGTGAAGGCCATCACGGCCGCCTCGCTGGCGCTGAAGGGTGACGGCACGCACTTCGTCAGCCTTGATGAAGTTATCGAAACCATGCGCCAGACGGGCGCGGACATGCAAGACAAGTACAAGGAAACGTCCTTGGGCGGCCTTGCCGTGCACGTCATCACGGTGAATCACGCCGCTTGTTGATGTGCTGATGGTGGTGTCGGATTACGCGCGCAGCGCTAATCCGACCTACGATACGCCACGGTCGGCGTAGGTCGGCTTAGCCCGCAGGGCGTAAGCCGACATCACCACCTCAGCCACCAACTTCACTCCTCCTCAAACAGCTGCTCCAGCCTTCTTGGATAGTGATCGAGGAAATCGCGCGTCACGGCGTAGTGTTCCGTGTCTTCGTACGCCACTTCGTGGATGCCGCCGCCGCTAAACATCAGGATTTTCGCGTTCGGGTAGGCCAGCAGGATGGGTGAGTGGGTGGCGATGATCAGCTGCGAGTCATCCCGCACCAGCTGGTGGATCACCGACAGGGCTGCCATCTGGCGGCTGGGCGACAGGGCTGCCTCGGGCTCGTCGAGCAGATACAGGCCTTTGCCCCTCAGCTTGTTGATCAAGGTCGCCATGAACGCTTCGCCGTGCGATTGCGCATGCAGCGACTTGCCGCCGTAGCTGCCCAGGTATTCGGGCATGTCATCCATATAGGTGGCGACATTGAAAAAACTCTCGGCGCGCAAAAAATAACTGTCGTCCGGCTGCTTGTAGCTTTTGCTCAGGCGCAGATGCGCATGCAAGAGCGATTCCTGGTCCGATGGCACGGCGATGCGCACATTGCGCGTGCCGCCATCCTTGCCCAAGCCCAACCCCACGGCCAGCGCTTCGAGCATGGTCGACTTGCCGCTGCCATTTTCACCGACAAAAAACGTCACGTCGCGATGAAAATCCATGCGCACGAAGTCGCGGATAGCGGGGATGGTGAACGGATAGTTGTCCAGGTCGACGACGGCGTCAGAGCGCAGCGTGGCACTTTGCAGATACGGTTTTTTACTCAGCGACATGGCCGGTTCCATGAATGGCCGCACTGCGGCCGACAAGGACGAGTGTGGCGCAAATCGCGCGCGCACACCAGCATGGGCGCGCATCCTTTATGCAGCGCGTTGATCTGGTCAAACAAATTTCAAAAGTGCAATGCTTTTAAACGATGTCAGCCTTGCCAGGCGCTGCTGTTTGGCAACAAGCGCGCCGCTCAGCACGGCTGCTTGCGCATGCGATTCGCCTTGGGTAGCCTGTGGCACTATAATATCCGCTGCAATTCATGATCAACCGCACTCAGCTCAACTGGACTCTTCAAATTTATGCACTACGTGTCTACCCGCGCTGATAAAGCGCCATTGCAGTCGCAACAGTCATCTTTGCAGCAATTTTCCGACATCCTTCTGGGCGGACTGGCCCCCGATGGCGGACTGTATCTCCCAGAACATTACCCGCAAGTCACTGGTGCCGAGCTCAATGCCTGGCGCACATTGTCGTATGCCGACCTGGCATTCGAAATCCTGAAGAAATTCGCCACCGATATCCCGGCTGCGGATTTGAAGGCATTGACGGCGAAAACCTATACCAAGGCCGTCTACAAAAACGTCCGCGCCGGTGAAAACGCGGCCGACATCACGCCGCTGCGCGTGCTCGAAGAAAATAGCGTCAAGGGTGGACAGACCACGCTGATGCTACAGGCGCTGTCGAACGGCCCGACCCTGGCCTTCAAGGATATGGCCATGCAGTTGCTGGGCAATCTGTTCGAATACACGCTGGCCAAACATGACGCCGAACTCAATATTTTCGGCGCCACGTCGGGCGACACGGGCAGCGCGGCCCAATACGCGATGCGCGGCAAGAAGGGCATCCGCGTCTTGATGCTGTCGCCGCACAAGAAAATGAGCGCCTTCCAGACGGCGCAGATGTTCAGCCTGCAAGACCCGAACATCTACAACATCGCCGTCGAAGGCGTGTTCGACGACTGCCAGGATATGGTCAAGGCCGTCTCGAACGACTTGCCGTTCAAGGCGAAACAAAAGATCGGCACCGTCAACTCCATCAACTGGGCGCGCGTCGTGGCGCAGGTCGTGTACTACTTCCGCGGCTACCTGTCGGCTACCACCAGCAACGAACAGAAAGTGTCGTTTACGGTGCCGTCGGGTAACTTCGGCAATATCTGCGCCGGCCATATCGCCCGCATGATGGGTTTGCCCATCTCGAAACTGGTGGCGGCGACGAATGAAAACGACGTGCTCGACGAATTTTTCCGCACAGGCGTGTACCGCGTGCGCAAGTCGGCCGAGACTTACCACACCAGCAGCCCGTCGATGGATATTTCGAAGGCCTCGAACTTCGAGCGCTTCATATACGACCTGGTTGGCCGCGACGGCGAGCGTGTACGTGCGCTGTTTGCGAAAGTGGACAGCCACGGCGGTTTTGATTTGTCCGGCAAGCCTGGCAGCGATGGCGACGAGTTCAAGCTGGTCGCCAAGTATGGCTTCAAGTCGGGCAAGTCCACGCACCAGGACCGCCTCGACACCATCCGCGACGTGGCTGACGACTACGGCATCATCATCGATACGCACACGGCCGACGGCATCAAGGTGGCGCGCGAGCACCTGGAGCCGAATGTGCCGATGATCGTGCTGGAAACGGCGCTGGCGGCCAAGTTCAACGAAACCATCCTCGATGCATTGGGCGTGGACGCCGAACGGCCAGCGGGCTTCGAAAACATCGAAGACTTGCCGCAAAAGTTCATCGTGATGGATACCGATGTCGAGAAAATGAAGGCGTATATCAGCGCCGCCACGGGCTTGTAATGAGCGCCACTGCAATGACAGACACCAGCACTGTACGAAAACCCCTGTTGTCGGTGGCCGAGGCGCAAGCGTTCATGCTGGGCGCGGCGCGCCCGGTAACGGAGGTGGAGCACATCGACACCATGCGCGCCAACGGCCGCGTGCTGGCGTTGGCCCAGACCTCGACCTTGAACGTACCCGAGCGCGATAATACGCAGATGGACGGCTATTGCGTGCGCGCGAGCGATTGCGCCAGCGGCGCGGCCAGCTTGCCCGTGTCGCAGCGCATCGCGGCCGGCCACGTGGGCCAGCCCTTGCAGCCGGGAACGGCGGCGCGCATTTTTACGGGCGCCTTGCTGCCGGACGGCGCCGATTGCGTGGTGATGCAGGAGCAGTGCAGCGTGCTTGACGCCGTGGTGACGGTAAACCACGTGCCGCAGGCGGGTGAATGGGTGCGCCGCCAGGGCGAGGATATCCGCGCCGGCGGCGAGATCCTTGCTGCTGGCCGGCGTCTGCGCAGCCAGGAAATGGGCCTGGCCGCCTCGGTCGGCCTGGCGCAGCTGCCGGTGCTGCGCAAGCTGCGCGTCGCCGTCTTTTTCACGGGCGATGAACTGGCCATGCCGGGCCAGCCTTTGGCGCCCGGCGCCGTCTACAACTCGAACCGTTTTACCTTGCGCGCCCTGCTGGAAAACCTCGGTTGCGAGATCACCGACCTGGGTATCGTGCCAGACAGCCTGGAAGCGACAAAAGCCGTGCTGCGCCAGGCGGCCCAGGGCAATGATTTGATCATCACCTCGGGCGGCGTGTCGGTGGGCGAGGAAGACCATATCAAGCCGGCCGTGGAAGCGGAAGGGCGGCTGAACATGTGGCAGATCGCCGTCAAGCCGGGCAAGCCGCTGGCGTTTGGCGAAGTTAATCAAGCGTTCTTCGTCGGCTTGCCCGGCAATCCCGTGTCGAGCTTTGTCACGTTCTTGCTGTTCGTGCGTCCCTTCATCCTGCGCCTGCAAGGCGTGGCCGGCAATCTGGCGCCGCGCAGCTACAAGCTGCCGGCCAGTTTTGAACGCCTGAAGGCGGACAAGCGCAACGAATTTTTACGCGCCAAGATCAATCAGCACGACGAACTGGAGCTATTTGCCAACCAGGGTTCGGGCGTGCTGACGTCCACTGTGTGGGGCGATGGCTTGATCGATTGCCCGCCGGGGCTGTCGATTGCGCGCGGCGACATGCTGCGCTTTATCCCGTTCAACGAATTGCTGTACTAAGGAAGCCTTGATGAAGATCAATCTGCGTTTTTTCGCCAGCGTGCGCGAGCTGGTGGGCACGACACAGGAAGTACTCGAAGTGAGCGCAGGTTTGCGCACGGTCGGTGACGTGCGCTCCTTGCTGATCGCCCGCGGCGGCAACTGGGATTCTGCGCTGGCGCAGGGCCGCGCGCTGCGCATGGCGCTCAACCAGGTGATGTGCGATGCCGATGCCGTGATCGCCGAAGGCGATGAGGTGGCGTTCTTCCCACCCGTGACGGGCGGCTGATCGCGCTTGCCAAATGCGACGGCCACTTCATCGAAGTGGCCGTTTTTTCATCAGGACTTCGTTTTCGGCTTGCTGAGCGTGCTGTCGCTGCAAGTGGCGCAGGCGATGGCTTTCCTGTAGCGCCAGTACTTCGAGCCGATAAAGATGGCCGACGCCACCAGCGACCAGGCCAGGGTGCTGAGAATATCTGCGCCGCTGGTGGCGCCCTTGCTGTACTCGACGAGCATCAGGATGATGAATAAAATCGAGCTGGCCAGCAAATAACGGGAAATCCAGAATCCTGCACCCATATGTTTCTCCTCTTGTCGTCTCGTTGTCTCGTTGTCGCGTCAAGTCTCGCCGCTTTTGACTGCAGCATCTGAGCGCAGTATGCAGCATTTTTCGGCATTATTGCCATCCCCGTGCCTTATCTCGACTAAAATGCCGGGGTTTTCAGCGTCTTCCCGGCTTGCCATGACCCATTCCATTTCCGCTCCGTTTCATATCGCCGTCATCGGCGGCGGCCCCGCCGGCCTGATGGCCGCCCAGGCGGCCGCCGACCAGGGGGCTATGGTGGAGTTGTTCGACGCCATGCCGTCCGTCGGCCGCAAATTCCTGCTCGCTGGACGCGGCGGCATGAATATTACGCACGCAGAAGGCTACCCAACCTTTGTCTCGCGCTATGCCAGGCAAGCGAGTCGCTTGCAAGCGGCGTTGGACCAGTTCGGCCCGCAGAATGTGCGCGACTGGGCGCACGGCCTGGGCGTGGACACCTTTGTGGGCTCCTCGAACCGCGTCTTCCCCACCGATATGAAGGCCGCGCCCTTGCTGCGCGCCTTGCTGCACCGCTTGCGCGAAGCGGGCGTGCAATTTCACATGCGCCACCGCTGGACCGGCTGGCAAGATGGCCAACTGGTTTTCGCCACGCCGGACGGCGCATGTCTGCGCTCGTTCGACGCCGTGATCCTGGCGCTGGGCGGCGGCAGCTGGGCGCGCCTGGGCTCCGATGGCGCCTGGGTGCCGCTATTGCAAGGGCAGGGCGTGGCCGTGGCAGCGCTGGCGCCGGCCAATTGCGGCTTCGACGTCGACTGGAGCGCACATTTCAGCAGCCGTTACGCGGGCGAGCACCTGGCCACGGTGGCCATCACGGCGCAGGACATCGATGGCTTGACGGTGAAGCGCCAGGGACAGTTCGTCATCACGGCCGGCGGCGTCGAAGGCAGCCTGATCTATGCGCTCTCAGCGGCCTTGCGCGAGCAAATTGCCGCTCAGGGCAGCAGCACCATCTGGCTCGACCTGACCCCAGATTTCAGCAGCGAACGGGTGTTCGAGGAAGTGACGCGGCCGCGTGGCGCGCGTTCCATGTCCAGCCATCTGCAAAGCCGGCTGGGTATCAAAGGCGTGAAATCGGGCTTGCTGCGCGAGTGCCTGAGTGCGGCCGACTTTGCCGACGAGGCCAAGCTGGCGCGCGCCATCAAGCTGCTGCCCGTTACCTTGCAGCGCCCGCGCCCCATCGACGAAGCCATCAGCAGCGCCGGCGGCGTGGTCTTCGACGGCATCGACGGCAGCATGCTGCGCGCCATGCCGGGCGTGTTCGTGGCCGGCGAAATGCTGGACTGGGAAGCGCCCACGGGCGGCTATCTGCTGACGGCCTGCCTGGCGCAAGGCAAGGCGGCCGGCGAGCAGGCGGTGGCGTGGCTGGAATCGACGCGTTAAAGCATCGCCGTCATTATTAGTGCCAGATGATGTCGCCTGAACCATTTTTTTGCGCATCGCGCTGGCGTGGGTTGCCGTGGACGTGAATATCACCGCTGCCACGCAGGCTGAGGTTGGTGGCGTCGCGCACGAAGATGGTGCTCTGGCCCGAGCCTTGCAGGCTGACGCTGGCCTTGTCGGCCGACAGGTGCTCGGCATCGATATCGCCTGAGCCGCTCAGGTCGGCACGCAAGAATTTTGTGTTGCCGCTGGCAGCGATGCGCCCGGAGCCGACCATTTCCAGCACCACGCTGTCGCTGTTGCCGGCGTTGATGTCGAGGTCGCCGCTGCCGTTGACGGTCGCTTGTACCTGTTTGTAGCGTCCCGTAAAGCTGACGTCGCCCGATCCCGTCAATTCCAGAATGAAACTGTCGCCGGAAAATCCCGTGATCTTGCTGTCGCCATTGCCGTGCACTTCCACGCGCACCAGCGATGGCAGCACCAGTTCCACCTGCAGCGGCTGGCGATGGTGGAACAGCATGCCTTTCGGCCCGATATGCAGGGTCGTGCCGTCGGCGCTGGTCGCGACGTTCGACAGCAAACGCTGCTCGCCGTTCACCTTCATCGATGGCGTGGCGCCGCGGCGCAGCACCAGGTCGATGGGGCCGGCTAGGTCGATGCTGTTGATGCCGGCGGAAATCGGGCGCGTTTCGCTGCGCACGGCGCGCCCGGCAGCGCTGCTGGGATTGCTGATGCCCTTGGCGCGCAGCGCGGCATAGGACAGGGCGATCAAGACCATTGCCAGCACGAGCATGGACAGGCCAACGTTGAACAAGCGTTTCATGGCAGCCTTTCTAGTGACCTTTGAGCAGGGAGACATTCATGGCGATGTAGCGCTTGATGCCGATCAAGGTATAGCGCGTCACCACCAGACTGAGCAAAAAGATGGCGATGCCGCCGAGCAGCATGCCTATGCCGAAGACCGTTTGCGTGGTGCGTGCATCGCGCTCCATGTCGGTGGAGATGCGGATGCCGCCACCGGCCAGCGCTTCGGCCCGCTCCATCATGCGCGATGAAGCGCCCGGCGCCTCGGTTTCTGCCGCTTCACGCTGCGACGGGCCGGGCAGGTGATCGACTTCGATGCCCGTGTCGCCGATGGTGATGCGTGTTTCGCGCCGCTCGCCGCCTTCGCCACCGTCATCGTCATGGATGAAGACGTGGCGCAGCGGGCCATCGAGCACCAGTTCGTTGGCGCCCGACAGGCCGCTGGCCGTGATGGCAATGCCGGCCAGATAAAAGCTCAGGCCGACGCCATACAGCGTGGTCAGCAGCGCCGCGTAGACGGCGGCGGGCACGACCATGAAGAGGTTGAAGATGGCGAGGCCCAGCAGCGAGACGAGCAGGCGCAGCAGGTTGACGGGGCTTTTCTTTTGCGCGAAAGCCTGGCGCCGGGTGCTGCTGCGCAAGGTCAGGGCAATTTTCTTCGGGTCGCCCAGGTCCTCGGCGACCTCGTGCTCGCTGCGGCCAGCCGCCGCTCCTTCGATGAAGGTCTGTTCGTAATAGTCCAGCGTCTTGGCCACCAGGTCCGGTGGCAAGCCCGCCAGCGCGCGCCGCAGCGCCTCCAGATAGTCTTGCTTGTTCATCATAGTGCTCCTGTTCCTGTCCCTGTGCCGGCGCGCCGCTTAGCCCAGCGTCGGCAGCAGCATGCTGGCCTGGCTTAGCAGTAATGGCGCTGGCGGCGCTGGCGGTACGTGAATGACGATCAGGGTAGCGAGCGCGACGCCCGCCAGCAACGCCAAGGCTTTCAAACTATTTTTTAAGTGCAAGGTAGTGTGCATGGTATTGTCCGTCGCATGGCCGTTGTCAATGCTCAGACTGTACCCAAGCGCACTCAGGCGCACCAGCGCGGTGCGACAGAATGCAATATCGCGGGGGCGAGTGGTAACAGGACAAGATGCAGCGTCGTCTACTGTTCCAGTTTGCCCGTGGTGAGGGCCTTGGCCGCTGCCACGCCACTGCGCACTGCAGCCTCGATAGTGGCCGGATAATCGTGCTTCCGGTCAGCATTGGCCGTATAGTCGCCAGCGAGCAGCAGGCCCGGCATGCCGCTGGCGTTGCCGGGGCGGACCAGGTCGGGCGTGCAGGCAAAGGTGGCGCGCTTTTCCGTGATCAGCTGGGTCCAGAGGGGCTGCGCCAGTTCCGCACGCTGCAGCACCTGCGCCAGTTGTGCCGCGATGGCTTGCGTCAGCGCCGCGTGGCCTTGCTCGGCGGCTGGGCCGGACGCGCTGATGACGACGGCCAGCAAGCCCGCCTGGCGCGCGTCGAGCTGGCCCCGGTCAAACACGAACTGGCCCCAATGCTGCTGTTGCGGCGCATCGACGAGGGCGTAAAACGGCAAGTCCAGACGCACCGAGGCGTCGTATTGCAGGTAGCAGGTACTGATGGCTTCCGCAGTGAACGCTTGCATGCGGTTAATCGCCTCGTCGAGGCGCGCATCGTGCACGCCTTGCAGCAGGCTCGCTGCCTGCACGGACGAGGTGGCCACGATTACGCCGTCAAAGCTTGCGCTGTCATCGAGCTGCCAGCGGCCATCGGGCAAGGCTTGCAAGGCGCTCACTTTGGCGCCCGTGCGCACGTCACCGCCATGCTGGGCCAGGTAACGCGCGGCCGCCTCGGGGAACAGGGCGCTCAGGTTCGTTTTCGGGATCAGCATGTCGGAAGCGCGTCGACGCGATGCGCCCAGGCTGTCGCGCAGCACATTGAGGAAGACGCGCGCCGAAGCGCGTTCGGGCGGGGTATTGAGCGCCGCCAGGCACAGTGGGTGCCACATCAGGCGGTTCAATTGCTCGGTCTGATCGAAGCGCAGCAGCAACTCGCTGACCGTGCAATCGTGGTACAACTGCCAGCCCATGGTGCGCATGGCGGTGGAAAAACGCATCAGGGCCAGCTTGTCGGCGAACGACAAACCCTGGGCGCGCAGCAGGGCCCACGCCAGGTGCAGCGGCGCGGGCAGGCGCGGCGCAATGAAATCCATGCCGCCAGAATCTGCCGGATAGCGCATCTGCAGGGGCAGGGTGAGGATGAGCTCGGCCGGATCTTGCCCCGCGAGCTTGATCAGGCGCAAGGTTTCCGTGTAGGCACCGAGCAAGATGTGCTGGCCGTTGTCGAGGACCGTGTTTTCCCGCTCGACGCGGCGCGCGCGCCCACCCAGGGTGCGCGCCGCCTCGAAGACGGTGACGCCATGGCCGGCGCGCGCCAGTTCCATGGCCGCCGCGCAACCAGCCCAGCCGGCGCCGATGACGCCATAGCGTTGCTTTACGCTAGTGTTAGCTACGAACTTAGCCACGAACTTAGCCACGCACCCAGGTCTTCCATGCCAGCCACAGCTTGCGGATCGGCGTGAGCGAGATGCGCTGTTTCAAGACGTGATAGCCGTCGCGCTCGACTTCGTTGAGCAAGGTGCGATAGATGGCGGCCATGATCAGACCCGGGCGCTGGGCGCGGCGGTCTTCATGCGGCAGCAGCGCGTACGCTTCCTCATACGCTTGTTGCGCGCGCGCCACCTGGAAACGCATGAGGTTTTCAAAGTTTTCGCTGTGGCGCGCGTTCAGCAGGTCGGCCGCCGTCACATTAAATTGCTGCAATTCGCTGATCGGCAGGTAGATGCGCCCCTTGCGCGCATCTTCGCCCACGTCGCGGATGATGTTGGTCAACTGGAAGGCATGCCCCAGTTTTTCTGCGTACAGCAGGGTTTCCGGGCGTGTCGCGCCAAAGATGCTGGCCGACAAGATACCCACCACGCTGGCCACATGCCAGCAATAGCGGCTCATGGCCTGGTAATCGAGGTAGCGCGTCTGGTTCAAGTCCATTTCCATGCCGTCGATGATGGCTTGCAGATGCTTTTCTTCCAGCTTATAGATATCCAGGTGCGGCTGCAGCGCGCGCATTACGGGATGCGTCGGCTTGCCCTCGTACATGGCCTTCACTTCCTTGCGCCACCAAACCAGTTTAGTGCGCGCCACGGCTTCGTCCGTGCAGTCATCGACCGTATCATCGACTTCGCGGCAGAAGGCGTACAGGGCCGTAATGGCCTTGCGCCGCTCGGCGGGCAGGAACAGGAAGCTGTAATAGAAGCTGGAGCCGCTCTGGGCGGTCTTTTGTTGGCAGTATTCGTCGGGAGACATAGTCAAAAGAGCAAGGGTTGCACATCGAAGCCGCTATTCTATCGTCTTACCGAGTGGGCGACGGGGGAAAAGCCGTTTTTACTTGTGCCTCTTGATACAGGCTTTTGCGCGACATGCGCAGCGCGCGCCAAAAAATGATCAGCCAGTCGCGCTTTTCCAGCTTGGGGCGGCGCCGGAATACATCGTAATTGACCGCTTCGATCGCTTCGAGGATGCGCAAACCTCCTTGCACCACGAGACGCAATTCCCAACCGATACGCCCGCGCAAGCGCAGGGCCAGCGGCGCGCCGGACAGCATCAGGGCGCGTGTGCGGGCCACTTCAAAGCGCATCAGGGCACTCCATTTGCCGTGCGCCTCGGGTCGCTCAAAGGCGGCGGCGGACACGGCAAAGCGGCTCAAGTCTTCCATCGGCAGGTAAATGCGTTCTTTTTGCTGGTCGATGGCGACGTCTTGCAAGAAATTAATTAGTTGCAAAGCTGAACATATTGCATCGGAATCGCGTACATTCTGTTCATCGGCTGCGCCGTACAGATGCAGCATGAGCAGCCCCACCGGATTGGCGGAACGGGCGCAGTAATCGAGCACGTCGTCGTAACTGGCGTAGCGCGTCGTGTCCACATCTTGCTTGAAGGCCGACAACAAATCGTAAAACGGCTTGAGCGGCAGTTGGTGTTTGGCGATGACGCCAGCCAAGCGTTCGAACATGGCGCCGTTCTCGCCGACGTGGTCTTGCTCGCGGGCGATGCGGCCCAGCGCTTCTTCGTAGGCGTGCAGGCTGGCCAGGCGTTCGGCCGGCGTGGCGTCGCCTTCATCGGCCAGGTCGTCGGCGCTGCGGGCGAAGGCGTAGATGGCTTCGACGGCGGGCACCAGGCGGCGTGGCAGCAGGAACGATGCAACAGGAAAATTTTCGTAATGGTCTACAGGCATGAACACACTTCTCTAGTCTTGCAGTTTTGTGCGGCAGCCTGCCAGCACGGGAGGCTTGCCGAACGTTGTACGTCTCACTGTTAATGACGTAAAAGTCACTAAAAACTTTTACAGCCGATTATAATTAATAACCAGAAAGTCATTAGGGGCGTCACTCCCTGTCATGAGTCAGCTGACATTGTCACAAATTCAAGGATATCGCGTGCGAAAAAGTTTCGCCAGCACCATTTCGTAAGTGAAAAGTTTCCTCACGCAAAAATCTAACAGCCCGCATAGTAAAGGAAAATACCTTGTTTGCACTGAAAACCCCGCGCCGCGAGACCGGCGTACCCGCATTGCCCACCCTGCGGCTGATCGCCGCCGCCGCCCTGGCGCTGAGCTTGGCGGCCTGTTCCAAGACTGTCGTCAAAGTGGAGGAGGTGCGCCCCGTACGCGCGATGGTGTTGTCCAGTACCAACGTTGACGTGCGTGCCGAGCTGGCAGGCGAGGTGGTGCCGCGCGTCGTGTCGCAGCTGGGTTTTCGCGTGGGCGGCAAGATCGTCGCGCGCAAGGTCGAGGTGGGCGCCACGGTGACGAAAGGGCAAGTGCTGATGCAGCTCGATGCGCTCGACTTGCAGCTGTCGCAGGCCCAGGCCAAGGCGTCGCTGGTCAGCGCAGAAACGAACCGTGACCTGGCGCGCGCCGAACTGAAGCGCTACCAGGATTTGCGCGAGAAACATTTTGTCAGCCAGGCCGTGCTCGATGGCAAGGATGCGACTTACAAGGCGGCGCAGGCGAACGTGGAAGCGGCCCAGGCCTTGTACCGCGGCCAGGCGAACCAGTCCGCTTATGCCAGCTTGCTGGCCGATGTCGATGGCGTCGTCACGCGCATCGAGGCCGAAGTGGGCCAGGTGGTGGCGCCGGGCACCCCCGTGGTGCAGGTGGCCAAGAGCGGCGAGAAGGAAGTGGCGATCGCCATTCCCGAAGATCAGGTGGAAACCTTGCGTGGTGTCAAGGATGTGATGGTGCGCCTATGGGCCGATCCGAAGCAGGGCTTGCCGGGCAAGATACGCTTGGTATCACCCGTGACCGATGCCGCCACGCGTACCTATTTGGCCAAGGTCAGCATCCCCGATGCGCCGCAAGCGCGCCTGGGCATGACGGCCGTGGTGCAGTTTGCTTCGCAGACGGCGACGCCACAGATCAAGGTGCCGCTGACGGCCCTGTTTAATGAAAAGTCGCAAAGCTCCGTGTGGGTGGTGGAAAACGGCGCCGTCAAGCTGGTGCCGGTGACGGTGGGTGGCGTGGCGGGCAATGAGTTGCTGCTGACCTCGGGCGTGAAAGCGGGGCAGACGGTGGTCACGGCCGGCGTCAACCTGCTCAAGCCTGGCCAGAAAGTGTCCATTCTTGGCGCCGAACCGGTCAGCAAGTCTGACGCTGCCGCTGCCGCCGTCAGCCTGGGGGCGGCCAAATGAAGGGCGGCTTCAATCTGTCGCGCTGGGCCCTCGAACACATTCCGCTGACGCGCTACCTGATGGCCGTGCTGCTGATCGGCGGCATGATCAGCTACGCCAGCCTGGGTCAGGATGAAGATCCGCCGTTCACTTTCCGCGCCATGGTCTTGCAAGCGTACTGGCCCGGTGCCACCGCTTTGCAGATGGCCGAGCAGGTGACGGACAAGCTGGAAAAGAAGCTGCAGGAAACGCCTTACATCAATGAAATCACCAGCTATTCGAAGCCCGGTGAAACCTTGATCTTGCTGGAGCTGCGCGAATCGGCGCCACCCAAGGAAACGGCAGCGGCCTGGTATCAGGTGCGCAAAAAGATCGGCGATATCAAGGGCAGTTTACCGGCCGGCGTGGTGGGCCCGTTCTTCAATGACGAGTTCGGCGACACGTATGGCTCCATCTTCGCCCTGTCCGGCGACGGTTTTAGCTACGCGGAAATGAAGGATTACGCGGACAAGGTGCGTCAGCAATTGCTGGCCGTGGGGCAGGTAGCCAAGGTGGAACTGTTCGGCGTGCAAGATGAAAAGATCAATATCATCTTTTCTCACAAGAAGTTTGCCCAGTTGGGTATTCCTTTTGACGCTATCGTGCAGCAATTGTCCGAGCAAAACAGCATCAACGCCACGGGCGTGCTGGTGACGCCGACGGATAATCTGCAAGTGCGCGTGACGGGCGCGATGGTCACCGTGAAGGATCTGGAAAGGCTGGAACTACGCGCCAACGGCACGACCTTCCGCCTCGGTGACTTTGCCAGCGTGAAACGCGAATTCATCGATCCGCCCAAGGACAAGATGCGTTTCAATGGCAAGGAAGTGATCGGCCTGGGCGTGTCGATGGAAAAGGGCGGCAATATCATCGACATGGGCAAGGCCCTGCAAGCGACGGTGACGCGCATGAAGAGCGAGTTGCCGGTGGGCATAGAGCTGCAGCGCGTGTCGAACCAGCCGGAAGCCGTATCGGCCTCCGTGGGCGAATTCTTGCACACGCTGATCGAAGCCGTCCTGATCGTGCTGGCCGTCAGCTTTGTCGCGCTGGGCTTGCACACCAAACCGCTGCGCATCGACGTGCGGCCCGGCCTGGTCGTGGCGCTGACCATCCCGCTGGTGCTCGCTGTCACCTTCCTGTTCATGCGCCTGCTCGACATCGACTTGCACAAGATTTCGCTGGGCGCCCTGATCATTGCACTAGGCTTGCTGGTCGATGACGCCATCATTGCCGTCGAGATGATGGTGCGCAAGATGGAAGAGGGCATGTCGCGCTTCGACGCGGCCACGTTCGCCTACACGTCAACGGCGATGCCCATGCTGACGGGCACCCTGATCACGGTGGCGGGCTTCTTGCCCATCGGCTTGGCCAAGTCGGCCGCCGGCGAATACACGTTTTCCTTGTTCTCCGTGAATGCATTGGCGCTGATCATTTCCTGGGTGGTGGCCGTCGTCTTCACGCCCTACATCGGCTACGTCTTGCTGAAAGTGAAGCCGCACGCGCATAACGACCATGAATTGTTCGATACGCCGAACTTTCGCCGCTTCCGCCGCGCCGTCACCTGGTGCGTGGAATGGCGCAAGACGACGATCGCCGCCACCCTGGCCATCTTTGCGCTGGGCATTTATGGCTTTGACTTCATCGAAAAGCAGTTTTTTCCTGATTCCAGCCGTCCCGAATTGATGGTGGAACTATGGTCGCCCGAGGGAACGACCTTTGCCGCGAATGAACAGCAGGTGAAGAAATTCGAAGCCTTTGTGGGCAAGCTCGACGGCGTGGACAGTGTGACCAGCTATGTCGGCACCGGCAGCCCCCGTTTCTATCTGCCGCTCGACCAGATCTTCCCGCAGACGAATGTGTCGCAAGTGGTGATCTTGCCGAAGAGCCTGGCGGACCGCGAGCCACTGCGCCAAAAGATCATCGAGGTGTTCAAGAAGGATTTCCCGGAAGTGCGGGGACGCGTCAAACTGTTGCCCAACGGGCCACCGGTGCCGTATCCCGTGCAATTTCGCGTCACGGGGCCCGAGGTGCCCGGTGTGCGCGCCATTGCCGACCAGGTCAAGGAGGTCATGCGCGCCAATCCGAACACTCTGGGTGTGAATGACAACTGGAATGAATCGGTGAAAGTGCTGCGCCTGGATCTGGATCAGGACAAGATGCGCGCGCTCGGCGTCACCTCGAAAACCGTGATGCAGGCGGCCAATACGATACTGTCGGGTACGGTCATCGGCCAGTTCCGCGAAGACAATAAGCTGATCGATATCCAGGTGCGCCAGCCTTTGGCCGAAAGGTCGACGATTTCTGTACTCAATGACACGAATATTGCGACCGCGACGGGCAAGTCCGTGCCCATCTCGCAATTGGCGCGCGTGCATTTCGTATGGGAACCGGGCGTGGTTTGGCGCGACAAGCGCGAATGGGCCATTACCGTGCAATCGGACGTGGTCGACGCCATCCAGGGCGCGACCGTGTCGACGCAGCTGGCGCCGCAGCTCGATGCCTTGCGCGCCAAGATGCCGGCCGGCTACCGCATCACCGTGAAAGGGGTGGCGGCCGGCAGCGGTGAGGCGGAAGCGTCGATCGCGACCAACTTGCCGCTGGCCATCTTCATCATCTTCACCTTGCTGATGCTGCAGCTGCACAGCTTCTCGCGCTCGCTGCTGGTGTTCCTGACGGGCCCGCTGGGCGTGGCGGGCGCCGCGTTTGCCTTGCTGCTGCTGCACCGACCGCTGGGTTTCGTCGCCAACCTGGGCGTCATTGCCTTGTTCGGCATGATCATCCGCAACTCGGTGATCCTGGTCGACCAGATCGAGCAAGACATCAAGGATGGCTCGGCCCCATGGGATGCCATCATCGACTCGGCCGTGCGGCGCTGCCGTCCCATTGTGCTGACGGCCGCCGCCGCCGCGCTGGCCATGATCCCCCTGTCGCGCTCCGTCTTCTGGGGGCCCATGGCGGTGGCCATCATGGGCGGCCTGATTCTGGCGACGGCCTTGACCCTGCTGTTCCTGCCGGCCCTGTATGCGGCCTGGTTCCGCGTCAAGAAGCCGCTGGTGACAGCCAAGGAGCGAGCATAAGTAATTACATCAGGCCATAGGCATAAAAAAGGCGGCATTCCTCTGAGAAATCCAGTAAAATGCCGCCTCTGCTGTAGCGAGCGCTTGCCTGGCAAGTCCAGGCTGGTCAGATCGCTCCCGAGTTGTTAAAATCAGGGTGTGCGCAGGCTAAAAACCTGCGCGGCGTGCAGCTTGCGTCAAGTAGCAGATAATGCGGATGTGGTGGAATTGGTAGACACGCTGGTCTTAGAAGCCAGTGCTTCGGCTTGGGAGTTCGAGTCTCCCCATCCGCACCATTCCGGGTTGCTCCAGCCCGGAAGTGCAGCACCATCAAGTTGTTCTTCAGGCTCTCGTAGGTGGGCCTCGTGCTTTTCAGCCGCGTGTTCTTTAATCTCGTCTTAGGCGCCTTTCCTGCTTTTCTCCCGTCTATCCTGGCCTGATTCGGCTCGCCCGTGCGCGTCATTTTTTGCCAGTCACTGGGTAGCAGGGCTGGTCACCGACACAGATTTTCCTGAAAAAAATGCCAAATTGGGCTAAATCCAAGGTTTTTTGGCTGAAATCTTCGTCGAGAGCGCATTTCTTTGTTTCGGACCGAGCGACAGTTCGCATATACTAATGAGCGAAGCAGGCTGGAAGGCCTGTCTCTGGCGAAATGAAGAATGCCGGGGCAAGAGTAAAGACAGGGTCACCCAGGCTGTAGCGACTCGTTCGCCGCCGCTGGCATCCTCTGTGGCCGGGCTGCAAAGCCAGCCACTTTCCCGAAGTCCTTTGTTATAATGCCACGCTTTACCGAATGATGACCGGCCCTGTATTGACATACAAGCATGGCTGGACGCTCGGAGCCCTGTCGCAGTACTGGAAGCGGCGGATTGTTTGGTGCCTGGTGCGGGTTTTCCCTGCGCCGGGTAGACCAGGTCCATCGTCCCGTCTTCCCGTACTTTTACAGATGAATATGCGAGCGAGTGAAGCTGGACCCAAGTCTTGCCGTCAGTGATGGCGCAAGGGGTCGGGTCTTCTTTTCTCGCACCAACAGTGTTTATTTTTTGGACGATTTTTTACATGGCAACTGCAGTCGAAACCTTGGGCAAACTCGAACGTCGTATCACGATCTCCTTCCCGCTGACGGACGTCCGCACGGAAGTTGAGAAGCGCCTGAAAGTGCAAGCCCGTACGGCTAAGGCACCGGGCTTCCGTCCGGGCAAAGTGCCGTTGAAAATGGTCGCAGCACAATACGGCTACCAAATTGAATCCGAAGTGTTGAATGACAAAGTTGGCCGCGCGTTCAACGACGCCGCCAACGAAAACAATCTGCGCGTGGCCGGTTTCCCGAACATCGTGCCGAAAGAAGAAGCAGCCGAAGGCCAGCTGGCTTTCGACGCTACCTTCGAAGTGTATCCAGAAGTCGCTATCGGCGATTTGACGGCCGTTGAAATCGAAACCGTGCAAGCGGACGTGTCGGAAGCCGAAATCGACAAGACCATCGATATCTTGCGCAAGCAACGCGTGCATTTCCACACCAAGGGCGAAGCTGGCGAACATGGCGACGGCGGTGAGCCGATCGCTGCCAATGGCGACCGCGTGACCGTGGACTTCGTCGGTTCTATCGACGGCGTTGAATTCCCAGGCGGCAAAGCTGAAGGCTACGCTTTCGTGCTGGGCGAAGGCCGCATGCTGCCAGAATTCGAAGCAGCGACCTTGGGCCTGAAAGTGGGCGAGTCCAAGACTTTCCCATTGTCCTTCCCTGAGGACTACCATGGCAAGGACGTGGCCGGCAAAACCGCTTCGTTCACCATCACGCTGCAAAAGCTGGAATGGGCGCATTTGCCGGAAGTCGATGCTGAATTCGCCAAGTCCCTGGGCGTTGCCGATGGCGACCTGGCCAAAATGCGCGAAGACATCAAAGTCAACCTGCAGCGCGAAGTCGCTGGCCGCGTAAAAGCACGCAACAAGGAAGCCGTCATGGACGCGCTGATCAAAGTTGCTGAGCTGGACGTGCCTAAAACGCTGATCGCTCAGGATTCCGAGCGCCTGGCTGAAATGACCCGCCAAGACATGGCGCAGCGCGGCATGAACGTCAAGGACGTGCCTTTCCCAGCAGAACTGTTCGCAGACAAAGCCGAGCGTCGCGTACGCCTGGGCCTGATCCTGTCGCAACTGGTGGGCGACAACACGCTGCAGGCAACGCCTGAGCAAGTCAAGGCGCAAATCGAAGATTTCGCCCAAAGCTACGAAGATCCACGCGAAGTGCTGAAGTACTACTACAGCGACCGTCGTCGTCTGGGTGAGATCGAAGCCCTTGTATTGGAAGAAAACGTCGTCACTTACGTGTTGGGCCTGTCGAAAGTCACGTCGAAAGCAGTTGCCTTCGACGAACTGATGGGAAGCAACGCACAAGCGTAAACCAGTTGGTATTGGGATGCCGTTATTGCCGAAAGACAGTGGCAGCATCCCCTAACTGCTTCACAAGGAAATGAAATGACAGGTATGAACCGTAATCCGGCGCTGGACACACAGATGCTCGGCCTGGTGCCGATGGTGGTGGAACAAAGCGGTCGCGGCGAGCGCTCGTATGATATTTACTCGCGCCTGCTGAAGGAGCGTTTGATTTTCATGGTCGGCCCGGTCAATGACCAGATGGCCAACCTGGTTGTCGCCCAGTTGCTGTTCCTGGAAAGCGAAAATCCGGAAAAGGAAATCTCGCTCTACATCAACTCGCCAGGTGGTTCGGTCTCGGCCGGCATGGCCATTTACGACACCATGCAGTTCATCAAGCCGGACGTCTCGACCCTGTGTACGGGCATGGCTGCCTCGATGGGCGCTTTCCTGCTGGCCGCTGGCGCCAAGGGCAAGCGTTTTTCGCTGCCCAACTCGCGCATCATGATTCACCAGCCGTCCGGTGGTTCGCAAGGCATGGCGTCCGACATCGAGATACAGGCCAGGGAAATTCTTTACCTGCGTACCCGCTTGAACGGCATCATGGCCGAGCGCACGGGCCAGTCGATCGAACAGATCGCCAAGGACACCGACCGCGACCGTTTCATGTCCGCCGACGAGGCCGTTGAGTATGGTTTGATCGACAAAGTGTTGACCAGCCGCGCTTGATGAGCCCCTACCGGTATTGTTAAGTATGCAAGTAAACGCCCGGGCGATCAAACGTTCGGGCGTTTCGCTTTTATTTCGGGTAGCATGGAGTCTGTGCGCGTTATTTACTTGCGCCAATGGTGGCGGTCTTTGCAGGCTGCTGCCGCACTCCGGCTTGCGATTTTGCAATATTGTTAATGCAGTTCCAACCAAAATGCCTTATGTCAGACAAAAAATCCTCTAGCGGCGAAAAATTACTGTATTGCTCGTTCTGCGGCAAAAGCCAGCACGAGGTGAAGAAACTCATCGCCGGCCCGTCCGTGTTCATTTGCGACGAGTGTATCGACCTGTGCAACGACATCATCCGTGATGAAACGTCGAGCATCGAGACGGTGACCGGTACCAAATCGGACCTGCCGACGCCGCAAGAAATTGCCGCCTTGCTCGATCAGTACGTGATCGGCCAGCAAACTGCCAAGCGCATCCTGTCGGTGGCGGTATACAACCATTACAAGCGCCTCAAGCATTTGGGCAAGAAAGACGACATCGAACTGGCCAAGAGCAACATCTTGCTGGTCGGTCCTACCGGTTCGGGCAAGACCCTGCTGGCACAGACCCTGGCGCGCATGCTCAACGTGCCGTTCGTGATCGCCGACGCCACCACCCTCACCGAAGCCGGTTACGTGGGTGAAGACGTGGAAAACATCATCCAAAAGCTGCTGCAAAGCTGCAACTATGACGTCGAGAAAGCCCAGCGCGGCATCGTCTACATCGATGAAATCGACAAGATTTCGCGCAAGTCCGACAATCCGTCCATCACGCGCGACGTGTCGGGCGAGGGCGTGCAGCAAGCCTTGTTGAAACTCATCGAAGGGACGATGGCTTCCGTGCCGCCACAAGGCGGGCGCAAACATCCGAACCAGGATTTCGTGCAAATCGACACGACCAATATCATGTTCATTTGCGGCGGCGCCTTCGACGGGCTGTCGAAGGTGATCGCCAACCGTTCCGAAAAGAGCGGCATCGGCTTCTCGGCCACGGTACGCAGCAAGTCGCAAAGTTCGGCCAGTGAATTGATGCTGCAAGCGGAACCGGAAGATCTGGTCAAGTTCGGCCTGATCCCGGAGCTGGTGGGCCGTCTGCCCGTCATCGCCACGTTGGCCGAGTTGACGGAAGAAGCGCTGATCCAGATTCTGGTCGAGCCGAAGAATGCGCTGATCAAGCAGTATTCGAAGTTGCTTGAGATGGAAGGCGCTGAACTGGAGATTCGTCCGGCCGCCCTGCATGCGATCGCCAAGAAGGCGCTGGCGCGCAAGACCGGCGCGCGTGGCTTGCGCTCCATCCTGGAACATGCTTTGCTGGACGTCATGTACGAATTGCCGAGCGAACAAAACGTGGTGAAGGTCGTCATCGACGAAAATACCATCACCAGTGGCGCCAAACCTTTATTGATTTACCAAGAGACTGCCAAGGCCTCCGGAGAAAATTGAAAACTGCCGAGACAAATGCATAAAAAGGGTTTTGATTACCTAATGCATGGCAGTACAATTTAAATTAATGAGTGCAGGCTTCAATCGTAAAGCCACTCGCGGCGCTTAGCTGCGTGTGGCTTTTTTATTATTACCACTGCATTTGTTAAAGTCATGCGGGTGAGTTTTGCGAAATAGACACTATGTTTGTTTCGCAGAATTATTTATTCTCGCCGGTCTTGTGTTTTGGCAGCGAGCGCCAACATCGTAAACACGCTTTCTATAAGGTACGCCATGACAACTTCCAAATTAACTGAGCAAACTCAACTGCCGTTATTGCCGTTGCGGGATGTCGTCGTTTTCCCGCATATGGTGATACCGCTGTTCGTTGGCCGTCCAAAGTCGATCAAGGCGCTGGAAGCTGCGATGGAGCAGGGCAAGAGCATTATGCTTGCCGCTCAAAAAGCAGCCGCGAAGGACGAGCCGTCGCCTTCGGATATATATGAAATTGGCTGTGTGGCCAATATTCTGCAAATGCTGAAGCTGCCCGATGGCACCGTCAAGGTGCTGGTCGAAGGCGCGCAGCGTGCCCGTATCAACCATATCAGCGATGCACCGACGCACTTCATCGCCGACCTCACGCCGCTCGAGTCCGAGCCGGGCGACGAGTCGGAAGTCGAAGCCATGCGCCGCGCGATCGTGCAGCAGTTCGATCAGTACGTCAAACTGAATAAAAAGATTCCACCAGAAATCCTTGCCTCACTGTCCGGTATCGACGACGCCGGCCGCCTGGCCGACACGGTGGCTGCGCATCTGCCCCTGAAGCTTGAGCAAAAACAAGTCATCCTGGAAATTTTCAGCGTGGCCAAGCGCCTAGAGCACCTGCTGGGCCAGCTCGAAGGCGAGCTTGACATCTTGCAGGTGGAAAAGCGTATCCGCGGCAGAGTCAAGCGCCAGATGGAAAAGTCGCAGCGCGAGTATTACCTGAACGAGCAAGTCAAGGCGATCCAGAAAGAACTGGGCGAGGGCGAAGATGGTGCCGACCTCGACGAGCTGGAGAAAAAAGTCGCTTCGGCCAAGATGCCGAAGGAAGCGCTCGACAAGGCTACGAGCGAATTGAAAAAGCTCAAGCTGATGTCGCCGATGTCGGCCGAAGCCACCGTCGTGCGCAACTACATCGACACCCTGGTCAACTTGCCTTGGAAAAAGAAATCCAAGGTCAATAACGACCTGGCGAATGCCGAAAAAGTGCTCGAAGGCGACCACTACGGCCTCGACAAGGTCAAAGAACGCATACTGGAATACCTCGCGGTGCAACAGCGCGTCGACAAGCTGAAAGCGCCTATCTTGTGCTTCGTCGGCCCTCCGGGCGTCGGCAAGACTTCGCTGGGCCAGTCCATCGCCCGTGCCACGAACCGCAAGTTTGTGCGCATGGCCTTGGGCGGCGTGCGCGACGAAGCCGAGATCCGTGGCCATCGCCGCACTTATATCGGCTCGATGCCGGGCAAGATCTTGCAATCGCTGGCGAAAGTCGGCGTGCGTAATCCCTTGTTCCTGCTCGATGAAGTCGACAAGATGGGCGCCGATTTCCGTGGCGATCCATCGTCGGCCCTGCTCGAAGTACTCGATCCGGAACAGAACCACACGTTCTCCGACCATTACATCGAAGTCGATTTCGACCTCTCCGACGTGATGTTCGTGGCCACCTCGAACTCGTACAACATTCCGCCAGCCTTGCTTGATCGTATGGAAGTGATTCGTCTGTCCGGTTACACGGAAGACGAAAAGACCAGCATCGCGCAGCGTTATTTGCTGCCGAAGCAGATCAAGAACAATGGCTTGAAGGAAGATGAAATCTCGGTAGCCGAGTCGGCCTTGCGCGACATCATCCGCTACTACACGCGCGAAGCCGGTGTACGTTCGCTCGAGCGTGAAGTGTCGAAGATCTGCCGCAAGGTAGTGAAGATGCTGCTGCTGAAGAAATCCGACAAAAAAGTCATCGTCAACTCGAAGAATTTGGATAAATTCCTCGGCGTGCGCCGCTACGATTTCGGCGTCGCGGAGAAAGAAAACCAAGTGGGCCAGGTGGTCGGTTTGGCGTGGACCGAAGTGGGCGGCGATCTGCTGACCATCGAAGCCGTGTCGATGCCGGGCAAGGGCGGCATCATCCGCACGGGTACCTTGGGCGACGTCATGAAAGAGTCGATCGAGGCAGCCCGCACGGTGGTGCGCAGCCGCGCACAGCGCCTGGGCATCAAGGCCGACGTGTTCGAGAAGAGCGATATCCACATCCACGTACCGGAAGGCGCGACACCGAAGGATGGTCCTTCGGCTGGCGCCGCCATGACGGTGGCGATGGTGTCGGTCTTCACGGGCATCCCCGTGCGTGCCGACGTGGCGATGACGGGCGAGATCACCTTGCGCGGCGAAGTGTTGCCGATTGGCGGCCTGAAAGAGAAGCTGCTGGCGGCCCATCGCGGCGGTATCAAGACGGTCTTGATTCCAGAGCAAAATGTGAAGGACCTGGCCGAAATTCCGGACAACGTCAAGAACAAGCTGGAAATCGTGCCCGTGCGCTGGATCGATAAAGTGCTGGAAATTGCCCTCGAGCGCATGCCGGAACCGCTGGTGGAAGTCGCGGCAGTGGAGGCTGTCACGGCCGCTGCGGCGAAACCGGATGCGGCTGGCGAGGTGGTAAAACACTAACTGTTTCCCCCTGTTTTCCCCGAACAAGCGCTTTTAGAGCGCTTGTTTTATATTGAAACGTGAATTGCGCTCCCAAAGCGCTTGACACATATACAGTGTGGCTTGTTTAATACGCCTGCACATTTTTTTCGCCGGACAGCTGTGGTGCCAAAAGTGCCGCAACGATACGGTAAACGTTTTATACCTTTGTAATTGGGGATGCTAGTGAACAAGACTGAATTGATCGACCACATTGCTGAAAAAGCTGACATTTCCAAAGCCGCCGCTGCGCGCGCACTCGACGCTGTTATCGGCGGCGTGACGGAAACTTTGAAAAACAACGACAGCGTGACGCTCGTTGGTTTTGGCACTTTCTCGGTTAGCGAACGCGCTGAGCGTACCGGCCGCAATCCGCGTACCAAAGAAGCGATCACGATCGAAGCGGCAAAAGTTCCAAAATTTAAAGCTGGTAAAGCTTTGAAGGATGCTGTAAACTAATGCACTTCGGTGAGGTGACAATCACCGAAAACATTTGGCGGTGCCCAACGGTGCCGCGATTTCAGGGTTGAAGTTCATTGAATCGCAATCCTGGATATAAATGCAAGTAGTACTGTGTATTTTTCGGAGTGGTAGTTCAGTTGGTTAGAATGCCGGCCTGTCACGTCGGAGGTCGCGGGTTCGAGTCCCGTCCGCTCCGCCAAAAAAATACGCTCTTAAGGAGTGGTAGTTCAGTTGGTTAGAATACCGGCCTGTCACGTCGGGGGTCGCGGGTTCGAGTCCCGTCCGCTCCGCCAGAATATAGAAACCCGCGCTGCTGAATAAGTAGCGCGGGTTTTTCTTTATGCGTCGTCCTATGCATCCCATGCGTCCGATTATCTTGGCGCTCCTGTCATTTCAATTCTGCGACGGCGGCTTTTTAAATGGCTGGCCCTTGCAATTAAATCCGCTTCAAGCTTTCCGCTGTTGAATGGCCCGGCTATGTTTTGCTTGGCGCCTGGCCAGCCATGCGGCGCCGGGGCAGGGCGCGCTCCCTGATTTACTCTTGCTATAGCGCTATGGGCATTGTAGAATCAGGAGATAATGGCTTGGGCGTCAGAATCCTGCTTTAGTTCCAGCGCCAAGTTGTTGAATCTAAAGGGGAAGTGGACATCTGTCCCGTCCATTCCGCCGAAGAAATCAAGGCGAACGCATGTTCGCCTTTTTTTATAGTGATCCACTCATCCCGAATTGGCTGACCATGTTTGAATTTATTCGTACCCATCGACGCTTGATGCAGTTTCTTTTGATGCTGGTCATCGTCCCGTCTTTTGCACTGGTCGGTATCAGCGGCTACCAAAGCTTCGGCGATGACGCGAACACCATCGCCAAGGTCGGCGACCAGGTCGTTACGCAGCAGCAATACGAAGAAGCGCAACGCCAGCAGATCGACCGCTATCGCCAGATGATGGGCGAGCAGTTCGACCAGAAAATGTTTGATACGCCGCAAGCGCGCCAGAGCATCCTCGATAACCTGATCGCCGAACGCGCCGTGGCTGCCGAAGTGGGCCGTAGCCACCTCGTCATCAGCGATGCCGTGCTGCAAAAGGAAGTGCTGGAAATCCCGGGCTTGACCTTGCCGGACGGTAAATTCGACCTGGAACGCTACAAGGCCATGCTGGCGGCACAAGGCATGACGCCGCAGATGTACGACGCGCGTCGCCGCAGCGACTTGGCCCTGCAGCAACTGGCCGGCGCCGTGCAAGGCAGCGCTTTCGCGCCGAGCAGCGTCTCGAAGCGCCTGTCCGACATCACGTCGGAAGAACGCGAAGTGCAGGAATTGCTGTTGCCGATCGCCCAGTACGTGTCGCAAGTCAAAGTGACTGACGCCATGATCAAGGCTTTCTATGACAAGAACAGTAAGTTCTTCGAAATCCCGGAACAAGCCAAGATCGAATACGTGGTGCTCGACGGCAGCGCCGCCGGTGAGCAAGTCGACGTCAGCGATGCCGATGTGAGCAGCTATTACGCGAAGAACCAGAAAGCTTACGCGACGCCGGAAGCGCGCCAGGCCAGCCACATCCTGGTCGCTGTCAAGAAAGATGCCTCGTCCGCCGACAAGGCAGCCGCCAAGGCCAAGGCTGAGGCCATCTTGGCTGACGTGCGCAAAACGCCTGCCAGTTTTGCCGCCGTGGCGAAAGCCAAGTCCGAAGATCCTGCTTCGGCAGAGCAAGGTGGCGACCTGGGCGTGATAGGCAAGGATGGCTTGCCGGCACCAATGCTGAGCGCGGTAAGCAAGCTCAAGCAAGGCGAGATCAGCGATGTCGTCGCTTCCGATTTCGGCTACCACATCCTGACCGTCACCTCGCTCAAGCCAGAGCATGTGAAAGCGTTGGATGAAGTACGCGGCGAGATCACGGCTGACCTGCGCAAGCAATTTGCTGCCAAGAAATATTCGGAAATGGCGGAAACGTTCACCAACACGGTCTACGAGCAATCGGATAGCCTCAAGCCGGTGGCCGACAAGCTGAAGCTGAAAGTGGAAAGCGCCGCCAACCTGTCGCGCACGCCGTCGCCAGCGCTGGGCAAAGCGCCGTTCAACAACGCCAAGTTCTTGAGCGCCATCTTCTCGAACGATTCCTTGAAGGACAAGCGCAACACGGAAGCCGTCAGCGTCGCACCGAACGTGCTGATCGCTGGCCGCGTGGTGGAATTCAAGCCAGCAAGCAAGCGGCCACTGGCCGAAGTCGAAGCGATGATACGTCAGCGCGTGACACTGGAAGAAGCGGAAAAGCTGGCCAAAAAAGCTGGCGAAGCCAAGCTGGCTGCCTTGAAGGCGACTGGTGATGCGACCGGTTTCGGCGCCGCACAATGGGTGTCGCGTAGCAAGCTCGACGGCATCAACCGCGCCGCCATCGCGCAAGTCATGAAAGCCGACACGAGCAAGCTGCCTGCCTACGTTGGCGTGGACTTGCCAGCGCTCGGTTACGGCATCTACCGCATCGGCAAGGTACAGCAGCCGGCGCAAGTCGATGCTGCGCGTCGCCAGCAAGAAAAAGACCAGATCAGCGCCATCCTGGCACAGCAGGAAATGTTTGATTACGTCGAGTACCTGAAAAACAAGGCCAAGGTAAAGATCGTCAAGCCGGTCTCCGCCCCAGCCGCAGCAGCGCCGACCGCACCATAATCGGTCGCAGCGCATAAAAATAGCCGCTCCAGGAGCGGCTATTTTTTTGTCTGCGAGTCGGGCACTTTATGTAACCCAACTGCGTAAGACTGGGGTCGGTCACCTCGTGATCGCAATACGCTCCATTGGAGCGTAATCCCCCTGAGGGTCCGACCCCGGCAGTTCGGCCTTCGGGGTGAAAACGGGATGAAAATTAAGTGAGCTTATGAGCCGGCTTACTTGGCTTTCAGCAAGGGCGACAGCTGCGGCCAGATATTTTTCAGGATCGTTGGATGCGCCTGCGCATTCGGGTGCATGCGGTCGGCTTGGAATAGCTGTGGCTGGTCGGCGATGCCTTCGAACATGAAGGGCACCAGCGGCGCCTTCCATTCCTTGGCCAGCTTGCCGTATACGCCATAGAATTGTTCGCCGTAGGCGCGGCCATAGTTGGGCGGCATGCGCATGCCCACCAGCACCACCTGCGCGCCCGATTGCCTGGCCGCTGCGCCCATGGCGCGCAGATTCGCTTCAGCGGCCGCCACCGGCAAGCCGCGCAAGCCGTCGTTGGCGCCCAGTTCGATCAGTACGACATCGGGCTGGTGTTTGGCCAGCAGCGCGGGCAGGCGCGCGCGCCCGCCGCTGGTGGTCTCGCCGCTAATGCTGGCGTTGACGATGCGTGTGTCATTCTTTTGCGCCGCCAGGCGCTGTTCCAGCAGCGCCACCCAGCCCGTACCCCTTGCCAGCCCATATTCGGCTGAGAGGCTGTCGCCGAGCACCAGCAGCGTTTTTGGTGCAGAATAGGCGTTCGTCATGCCAGATACCAGCAGCAGGGCTGCAGCAGGAAGCAGGGACAGTGCGCGCCGCCGCATGCGGCTACTGCCCTTGCTACTTATTTGTTCACGAAATTTTTT
Source organism: Janthinobacterium lividum PAMC 25724 (assembly GCA_000242815.2). Classification (GTDB taxonomy): domain Bacteria; phylum Pseudomonadota; class Gammaproteobacteria; order Burkholderiales; family Burkholderiaceae_D; genus Janthinobacterium; species Janthinobacterium lividum_D. The sequence continues at coordinate 272,440 of AHHB01000032.1, read as the reverse complement.
AAGATAGATCAGCATGTCCGAATTCCCTAAAGCGACTTCCACCAGTTTTCTCCCATCCGAGACAGCAGCACGGCGAGCGGCCCAGCGGCCCGCCGCAAGTAATAGCCAAAACAGCCAAAACGGCCAACCTGCCCAGCCGGCCATCGAAGTGGTCCAGCTGGCCAAGCGCGTACCCGATGCCGATGGTGAGCTCACCATCCTGCATCATGTCGATTTTACCGTGCAAACGGCGGAGACGCTGGCCATCGTCGGCGCCTCCGGTTCCGGCAAGTCCACCTTGCTGGGCTTGCTGGCCGGCCTGGATACGCCCAGCGAGGGCAAGGTCATCCTCGACGGCACCGACATCTTCGCCTTGGACGAAGATGGCCGCGCCGGTTTCCGCAAGGAAAAGCTCGGTTTCGTGTTCCAGTCCTTCCAGTTGCTGGCGCACCTGACGGCGCTGGAAAACGTCATGCTGCCGCTGGAATTGCGCGGCGACCCGGAGGCGAAGGAAAAGGCGCAAGCCATGCTGGGCAGGGTCAACCTTGGCAGCCGCCTCAAGCACTATCCGAAATACTTGTCCGGCGGCGAGCAGCAGCGCGTGGCCCTGGCGCGCGCGTTTGTCACCGAGCCGCCGTTGTTGTTCGCCGATGAACCGACGGGCAGCCTCGACGCCGCCACGGGCGAAGCGGTGATCCAGCTGATGTTCGAACTCAACCGTGAGCGCGGCTCGACCCTGGTGCTCGTCACGCACGACAGTTCGATTGCGGCCCGCTGCGGGCGCACCATTACGATTGCGGCGGGCAGATTGGTCTGACGCCAGTCAGCTGCGTCATTAAGCCTGCGACATTAAGCCTGCGACAGGGCATTGATCAGCTTGCGTATCGCCGGGATTAATTCTCCAGCTGTCAGGCCGATGGGGCCGTTGCCAGCGGCGACGAGCGCGTCGGCCGCCGCGCCATGCAGCCACACGGCGCCCACTGCCGCTTCCCATGCCGGCCAACCCTGCGCCAGCAGGCTGCCGCACAGGCCGGACAGCACGTCGCCCGTGCCGGCAGTGGCCAGGGCGGGGCCGCCCGTGTTATTGATGACGATGCCGCCATCGGGCGCGGCGATGAGCGTGCCGGAACCCTTGAGCACCACGATCACGCCCAGCTGCGCGGCTAGCTGGCGCGCCGCGCCCAGGCGGTCAGCCTGCACCTCGGCCAGCGTCATATCGAGCAAGCGGGCCGCTTCCAGCGGGTGCGGCGTCAATATCGTCGCCCCCGGACCCGTGCGCACGGCCAGTGCCGATTGCAGTTCCACTTCGGCTGCCATCAGGTTCAGCGCATCGGCGTCCAGCAGCAGTGCGCTGTCGCTCTCAAACGTGCGCTGCAGCAGCTCGACCATGTCGACGTCGTCGCCCAGGCCAGGCCCTGCCACCAGCGCGGCAAAGTGTAGGCCAGAGAAATCCACGTCCTGGGCGCGGCGACACATCAGTTCCGCTTGGCCGCTGTCGAACGCGGGTGGCGCGTCGGGAAATGCGATGTAGACGCGCCCCGCGCCCGCGTGCAGCGCCGTGCGGGCTGCCAGGATGGGTGCGCCCGCCATGCCTTGCGCGCCGCCGACGATGGCCACGCTGCCGTAACTGCCCTTGTGCGTATTATGACGCCGCCGCTGTAACTGGCGGGCGAACAGGTGCAGGCCGCTTAGCTGGGCTTTGGCCGGTGGCAGCAGGGAAGCATCGATGGCCAGCGCGGCCACTTCCACTTCGCCCGCATAATCGCGTCCGTTTGCCGTATGCAGGCCCGGCTTGTCGCCGATAAAGGTGAGCGTGTGCGTGGCGCAGATGGCGACGCCGTCGATGGCGCCCGTGTCCGCGTGCAAGCCACTGGGCACGTCGAGCGCCAGCACGGGGCATGCCAGCTCGTTGACCAGCTGCGCCATTGCGCGGCATTCGCCGGCCAAAGGGCGCGACGCGCCGATGCCGAACAGGCCATCGATGACCAGATGCCACTGCGCGCTGCCCACGACGGCCGAGGCCACGCTACTGGCCGCGTCCATGAAGCTCGCGGCGCTGTTACGCGCCCGGCTGAGCGCCTGTGCGCGCTCGGGCGAGGTGGCTTGCACCTCGCCCGCCAGCCATACGCGCACCTCGGTGCCGCTGTGGGCCAGGAGCGCGGCCGCTTCCAGCGCATCGCCCCCGTTGTCGCCGGGGCCGGCCAGCACCAGTACGCGCCGGTGCCCCGCGTTGCCGTCTTTCGTGGCGTGCAGCAGCTTGAGGGCGGCACTTGCGCCAGCCTGGCCGGCACGCTGCATCAGCAGCCCTTGCGGCAAGTCTTGCATGGCCGCTTGCTCGATGGCGCGCAGTTCGGCGATGCAATAGAGGGGAAGGGCGGTGCTGGCAAAGTCGTTCGAAGTCATGCTGCTTTCCTTTGTTAGTATGCCTTCAACATACGGCCTATCCGCGCGCAAGGCAAGGCGCGCACGCCTGAAAAGCGCCCCTGTCTAGCTAATGCCGTTCAGTAAGTGTTAGTGATGCTATTTCTAGCCAGGCGAGGTGTTCATCTGCGACACGTCGGGCCGGGGCGCTTACGCCAAGCCGGAATAGGCCATGCCGGCGCCGCTCAGCTGCGCCCGCACCTGGCCGACGTCGCGCATGGGCGCGCGGCCGAACTGGCGGCTGTATTCGCGGCTGAACTGCGATTCGCTGGCGTAGCCGACCCGGTAGCCTGCCGTGCCAGCGTCGATCTGCTCGACCAGCATCAATCGCCGCGCTTCTTGCAAGCGCAGCAGCTTCTGGTACTGCATCGGCGTCATGGCCGTAATTGCCTTGAAGTGGTGGTGTAGCGACGACATGCTCATGTTCGCCATGCTTGCCAGGTGCTCGATGCGCAGCGGCTGCGCGTAATGGTGCTTGATCCAGTCGATGGCTTGCCCCACCTGGTGCGACTGGCTGCTGCTCAGCGCCATGTGGCGCAGACGCGCGCCGACGGGGCCGTTCAGCAGGCGATAGGTCAGTTCGCGGCGAATCAAGGGTGCCAGCGCGGCGATTTCCTGCGGTTTGTCGAGCAGGCGCACGAGGCGCAGCATGGCGTCGAGCAGGTCGGGCGAGACGTCGCTGACGGAAATGCCGCGCGTGGCGGGAACGCCCTTTTGCGCTACCGCGCCGCCGTTGGCGCCCTCGCTGTCGAGCAACGCCGCCACGTCAACGATGTCGATGCCCAGCACTACGCACAAATGCGGTTGTTCTTCGCTCGCTTGCGCCACGCGCACCTGCACCGGCAGGTCGACCGAGGTCAGCAGATACTGCATGCGGCTGTAATGGAAGGTTTCGCTGCCCAATGTGACGTCCTTCGCCCCTTGCGCGATGATGGCCACGCTGGGGCGCGCCGCATGGAACAGCGAGTCGGTGACGCACGACTGGCGGTGGAAGGTCAGATTGCCGACGGCGGTCGCGTAGTCGCCGTTGCGCGGCGCGTGGCGGCTGATCAGGGCGACGATTTCATCTTGTGGAGCGAGTGCTGTGGACATGGGTGTCAATGTTAATGTCAAGGTCAAGGTCATGAAGGGCAGGGCACGGCACGGCAGGAGCTGATCTTACGCAGATTTGGAGGATCGTGCAAAGGTCTTGCAGGATCGCGGTAACGGTGGCCGTCATTCTCAGGCACACTGCAAGCATCGCATGCGCAGCACGCGCCCCCTCGTCACACACCTACAGATACAGGAGATTTCATGACCACCATCGCCAAAGGCTACGCCGCACTGGGCCCCACCTCCGCACTGCAACCGTTCACGTTCGAGCGCCGCGCCCCGCGCGCAGACGACGTGGCCATCTCGATCAAATACTGTGGCGTATGCCATTCCGACATCCATCAGGCACGCGACGAATGGGGCGGCGCTGCCTTCCCGATGGTGCCCGGCCATGAAATCGCCGGCGTCGTCACCGCCGTCGGCGCCAACGTCAGCAAGTTCAAGGTGGGCGACCATGTGGGCGTGGGCTGCTTCGTCGATTCCTGCACCACCTGCAAGACGCGCAACGTGGACCTGGAACAGTATATGCCAGGCCTGATCCAGACTTACAACGGCCTGGAAGCCGATGGCAAGACGGCCACTCAGGGCGGCTACTCGGACAGTATCGTCGTCAAGGAAGGTTATGTGCTGTCGATCCCCGACAACCTGCCGCTGGACGCTGCCGCGCCCTTGCTGTGCGCCGGCATCACGCTGTATTCGCCGCTCAAGCACTGGAAAGCCGGCCCTGGCAAGCAAGTCGCCATCCTGGGCATGGGTGGCCTGGGCCACATGGGTGTCAAGATAGCCCACGCCATGGGCGCCGAAGTGACGGTACTGAGCCAGACGCTGTCGAAGCGCGAAGACGGCCTGCGCCTGGGCGCCGACCACTACTACGCCACCAATGACGCGCAAACCTTCAGCGAGCTGGCCGGTACTTTTGATCTGATCATCTGCACGGTGGGTGCGTCGATCGACTGGAACCAGTACATCAACTTGCTGAAAGTCGATGGCAGCATGGTCATCGTCGGCATTCCCGACGGTGCCGTGCCGCCTATCAGCGCCTTCGGTTTGGTCGGCGCGCGGCGCAGCCTGTCGGGCTCCATGATAGGCTCGATCAAGGAAACCCAGGAAATGCTCGATTTCTGCGGCCAGCACAATATCGTCTCCGATATCGAGATCATCCGCATCCAGGATATCAATGAAGCGTTCGAGCGCGTCGTCAAGAGCGACGTGCGCTATCGCTTCGTGATCGACATGGCCTCTTTGTAAGTCCGAAAAACCCCGGGGCCTTGTCGCCCCGTCTTCTCATCGAAGCGCAATCGTGGACGATTGAGCTTGGATGCAGACTTTTCGGCGGACCCCGAAGTAGTGTTTTTTCTACCTTATCGTCCTGGTCGCCTATCTACAGCAGCTTGACGTAGCTTAGCCTAGCTGGACGCAAGCTGGGCTCACTCTTTTTTGAGGCACAGATGAAGGCGATTGTTGCGCAAAATATAGCGACCAAGCCTGCACGCCACCAATCGAACGCATGCGCGGCTCCAAGGAAGCAGACGATGGGCGCTTCATTTTGCCTCGATTCCCAGCATCTGTTTGATCACCGGTAAAATCATCTGCCACGCATTCGACGTGGCCGAGATCTCGTCGTAGTGGCTGGCGCCGGGTAAAATCAGCACTTGTGCCTGGTCGCCGGCCAAGTTGGCCCTGGCCGCATAGTCGTGCGCGACGCGCGGTGGCGAGATGGTGTCGAGCTCGCCGGTAGCGAGCACGGTGCGGCTGCCATTCGGTATCAGGTCGGCCGCGTTGGTGTCGCTGTAGATGTCGGGGCGCTCAGTACTGGCGCAGCCTGCCAATTGCTCGATGTCGCGTTCGCAGCTGCGCTTGATCAAATCGCGTTCGTGGCGCAGATCGGCCAGGCCGCCCAGGCTGAGGATATGCGGCACTGGCAAGTACTGGTCTCGGTACAGCGGACTATTCTTCGGCAGTTTTTCGCGCCCGGCGATCCATTGCACCAACTGGCCTCCGGCCGAGTGGCCCATGGCCATGATGCGCTTCACGTCGAGCTGGTACAGGGCGGCGTGCTGCTGCAGGCTGTCCAGCGCCGCGTGCATGTCTGCATAGGTGCCTGGATAGCCGCCGCCCGGCTCGTCGACCCGACGGTATTCCACATTCCAGACGGCAATGCCTTGCGCGGCGAGCGCGCCTGCCACGTTGCCCATCTGCTCGATACCGCCGAAGGCCAGCGTCCAGCAGCCGCCATGCACCAGTACGACGACGGGGAAAGGCCCGCTGCCTTCGGGCCGGAACAGCTGGGCGTATTGCGACGGCGCGCAGCCATACGCGATGTGCGCCGTGGGCGCGGGGCCGTCCAGGGCCAGGTAATCGTCCAGGCTCATGGGCGCGACGACGGCGCCGTCGACGGAGGCGAGCAGGGCGGATGGCAAGAAGGTGGACATCGTTGGTTTCGCTTGAGAACAGAACACTACTTTAGCATAGCGCCGCGTGGTCGCAGAACGCTGTTTTAGCTGGAAGAGGGCTGCCCCATGGTATATTTCGGGCATCAGTTTTCCCCTTGTCGACACGGTGCACGCAAACAACATTCTTTCCTTGCTGGACGCAGAGCATAGCGCGCTGGGCAATATCGCCGCAGGCACCGACTTGCCCCATGCGCTGGAACATTTGTTACTGGCGCTGCAAGACCTGGCCGAGGGCGGCGCACATGCCTGTCTCGTGCTGATCGATGACGCCGACCGCTTTTACGCTTTGTCGGCCCCTAGCCTGCCGCAAGACTTGTGTATGGCCGTGCGCCACGGCGGCGCAGAAGCTTCGCCGTTCGGCACGGCGGCCTTTTCCGGTGCGCCCGTGTATTGCGGCGACATCTCGCGCGACGCCCACTGGAGCGCGGGCCGCAAGGAAGCCATGCTGCATGGCTATCGCGCCTGCTGGGTCGCCCCCGTCTTCGGTGCCAAGGGGCATATCCTGGGCGTGCTGGGCCTGTTTTTCCAGGCCCCATGTTATCCCACGCAACCCGAAATCGAATTGCTGGTGTTGGCCGCGCGCGTGGCCGCGCATGTCATCGAGCGGGGCCAGCTGGAAAAAGCGCTGCACGATAGCGAGCAACACTTTCATTACGCCATCGAGCTGAACACGCAAGTGCTGTGGACGGCCGACCCCGACGGTAAGCTCGACTATGTGGCGCAGCGCTGGCGCGAATGGACCGGCTGCAGCGGCCTGGGCAGCAACTGGCTCGATGCCCTGCATACCGACGATGTGCCCCATTGTCTGGCGGCGTGGCGCGCATCGGTGGACAGCGGCCAGCCTTTCGACCAAGAGATGCGGGTGCGCTGGCAAAACGGTTTGTATCGCTGGGTGCATACACGCGCCTATTGCCGGCTCGACGCGCGCGGCCAGCCGGCGAAATGGTATGGCTCCTGCGAGGATATTGACCAGCACTGGCAGGCGCGCAATGCCTTGCTCGACAGTGAGGCGCAGTTCCGTTCGCTCGCCTCGGCCATGCCCAACCAGGCTTGGCTGGCGCATGGCAGCGGCGCCACCTATTGGGTCAATGAACAGGTGTGCGAATACACGGGGCAGTCGATGAAGTCCCTGGTCTCCAGCGGCTTTCGCCACTGCATGCATCCGGACGACGTGCAGGCCATGCAGCAAAGCTGGGAACGGGCCGTTGCCACGGCCAGCGCTTACGAATACGAGTTCCGCATGCGCCGCGCCAGTGACGGCGCCTACCGCTGGTTCCTGGCACGCGCCTTGCCGTTGTTCGACGAGACAGGCACGGTGCTGCGCTGGGTGGGCACGAATACCGACGTGCAGGAGCAGAAAAACGTGCTGGAAAAGATGGCCTACCTCAATTCCTCGCTGGAAGTGGAAATGGCCAACCGTACGGCGGACCGCGACCGCATGTGGCGGCTGTCGACCGACATCATGCTGGTGGCCGACCTGGCCGGCATGATTATCGCTGTCAATCCCGCCTGGAGTGAAATCCTCGAACGTCCTGAAATCGAATCGCTGGGCATGGATTTCATCAGCCTCGTGCATCCCGACGACCGCATGGCGGCTTTGCAGGATTTGTCGCGCCTGGCCCATGGCGCGCCCACCTTGCGCATGGAAAACCGCTACCGGCGCCGCGATGGCGGCTACCGCTGGATTTCCTGGACGGCCGTGCCAGCGCAAAAGCTGATCCACGCCATCGGCCGCGATGTCACTGATGAAAAGGAGGCGCGCTTGGCGCTGATGCGCAGCGAGCAAGCGTTATTGCAGGCGCAAAAACTGGAATCGATAGGCAAGCTGACCGGTGGCGTGGCCCACGATTTTAATAACGTGCTGCAAATCATTTCCGGCAATTTGCAGCTGCTGAAACTGACGGTGGCCGACAATCCGCAGGCGGCCAGGCGACTCGATTCGGCCGCCTCGGCCGTCGAGCGTGGCGCCAAACTGTCATCGCAACTGCTGGCCTTTGCGCGGCGTCAACCGTTGAAGCCGCTGGTGACGGACCTGGGCAGCTTGCTGCGCCGCATGCACGAGTTGATCCGCCGCGCCCTGGGCGAAGCGGTCAGCGAAGAAACCTTCATCAGCGAGGGCTTGTGGCATACCTTGGTCGACCCGAACCAGATGGAAAACGTGCTGCTGAACATGGCCATCAATGCGCGCGACGCGATGCAGGGGGGCGGACGCCTTACTTTTACCTTGAGCAACGTCACCCTCGATGCCGCCTACGCCAGCCTGCATGCCGATGTGCTCGAAGGGCAATACGTGCTGCTGACCATTACTGACACGGGCCATGGCATGGAGCGCGACGTGATCGACCAGATTTTCGAGCCCTTCTTTACCACCAAGCGCGAAGGCGATGGCACGGGCCTGGGCCTGTCCATGGCCTACGGCTTCATCCGCCAGAGCGCGGGCCACATCAAGGTGCACAGCGCGCCGGGTGCCGGCACAACCTTCAAAATATATCTGCCGCGTTCGCTGGAAAAGCTGGCCGAGCCGCCAGCGGGCCTGACGGGGCCTGTGCTGGGCGGCAGCGAGACCATCCTCGTGGTGGAGGATGATGCTCCCGTGCAACATACTGTCGTTGACATGCTGCGCGGCCTGGGCTACGACGTGCTGCATGCGGACGATGGCGCCTCGGCACTGGCCCTGCTGGGCACGGGCGTGGCCATCGACCTGCTGTTTACGGACGTGGTCATGCCTGGCCCTGTCAGCAGCAAGGAGCTGGCGCAGCAAGCCCGGCTGTTGCTGCCGGAACTGGCCGTGTTGTTTACCTCAGGCTATACGCACAATGCCATCATGCAAGGTGGCCGGCTGGATCCGGGCGTAGAGCTGTTGAGTAAGCCTTATCGGCGCGAAGACTTGGCGCGGCGCATCCGCCACCTGCTGGCCGACCGCCGCCTGGTGGGCGCGCCCGATCCGTCGGGACGGCGCATCTTGCTGGTAGAAGACAACGACGATGCGCGTGAAATGACGACGGAAATGCTCAATATGCTCGGCCATACCGTGCATGCCGTGGCCAGCGCCGAGGCGGCCTTGCCCCTGCTGGCCATGCCTGGCCTGGACGTGCTGGTGACCGACATCAGTCTGCCCACCATGTCCGGCCTGGAACTGGCGCGCCATGCGCGTGTGCACTGGCCGCAACTGGACGTGGTGTTTGCGTCAGGGCACGACTGGGGCGCCAGCCTGATGCAGGACGCCAGCGCGCGTTTCCTGCGCAAACCATTTGGCCTGGAAGAATTGGCTGGCGCACTGAAGACGCGCCGGCGCGACGCGTAGTCGGCTGGCGGCAGTGTGCTTACAGTGCGCTTATCTTGTCTGCCTCAGCTTCCAGACAGCGGCAGGGTGACGCTGAACAGGGCGCCGTTGCCGGGCGCGCTTTGCACAGTGATGGCACCGCCATGCGCGTCCACCAACTGCTTGGTAATGAACAGGCCCAGGCCCAGGCCGCCCGTGTGGTCCTGGTGCATGACGCGCTCGAAGGCGTCGAAGATGCGTTCCTGGTCGCGCGCACTGATGCCGATGCCATGGTCGCGCACTTCGATGATGGCGCTGTTCTGCGTGCGCGCGAGGCTGATTTCGACCGGCTGGCCCTGGCCATAGCGCAAGGCATTACTGATCAGGTTCACAACGATCTGTTCCACGCGGAAGACATCCCAGTTACCGTCGATGGGTTCGAATGCCAGCACTTCGAGCACGCTGCCCGTGGCCGCTGCACATGCGCCCAGGTCGTCTGCCACGCGGCGCACCAGGCCGACCAGGTCGACCGCTACGCGGCGGATCGACAGCTTGCCGCTGCTGATGCGCGACACATCGAGCATGTCGTCGATCAGGCGCACCATGCTGCGGATTTGCCGCCCGTCGCGCGCCACCATCTTGTTGAGCTTATCCGGTTCGAAGGCGGCGAGATTGCCCCGTTCCAGTTGACGGTGCGCATCTGTGTTTCCAGGAACAAGGTATTCAAGGGCGTGCGCAGCTCGTGCGCCACCATGGACATAAATTCGTCGCGCAGGCGCAGCGAGCGTTGCAGCTCTGCCTGGGTGACGCGTAATTGTTTTAATAACGCTTCCTGCTGCTGACGGCTGTGTTCGAGCGCCTGCACCTGGCGCCGCGTCTCGCTGCGCTGCTGGTGCAGTGCCACGAAGACGTTGACCTTGCTTTGCACGGCATTGATGTCGAGCGGCTTATGCAGGAAGTCGACGGCGCCGCTTTCATAGCCCTGGAAAGCGAAATTCATTTCCTTGCCGGCCGCGGTGACGAAGACGATGGGAATATGGCGCGTTTTTTCCGTGCCGCGCATCAATTGCGCCAACTCAAAACCATCCATTTCCGGCATTTGCACGTCGAGGATGGCCAGCGCGAAATCGTGCTCGAGCAGCAGGGTCAGCGCTTCTTCGCCGGACGATGCCTGGTAGACACTGCGGTCGCTCTCGCGGATCAGGGCATTGAGCGCGCGCAGGTTTTCCGGCAAGTCGTCGACGATAAGCAGTTTGGTACTTGTTTCAATTGTCATGTTTCATTCCTGGCATGGCCATGCCGTGCAGCGTAATGGGGGGGGGGGCGGCGTGCGACAGCGCACGCTTGCGGTAGAGCTTTTCGGCGCCCGGCAATGGGTCGAAGCCTACGGCAAAGCGCGTGAAATGGGTACTTTCCTTGCTGCCCAGGCCGAGGAAGCCGCGATGGCACAGCGCGTCGTGGAACAAACCCAGAGCGCGTTCCTGCAAGGTTTTATTGAAGTAAATCAACACGTTGCGGCATAAAATCAATTGCGCTTCAATAAAGACACTGTCCGTGGACAGGCTGTGGTCGGCAAAGTTGATCCTGTCGAGCAGGCGCTGGTCGAACTGCGCGGTAGCATGCTCGACCGTGTAGTAATCGGCCAGCCTGCCCAGGCCGCCGGCGGCCTGGTAGTTGTCGCCATAGTCGGACAGGCGCTGCAGCCGATAGGCGCCGCGCGCGGCCGTGGCCAGCGCTTGCGGATTGATGTCGGTGGCGTAAATTGTGCTGCGCTCAAGCAAGCCTTCCTCGTGCAGCACGATGGCCAGCGACAGCGCTTCCTCGCCCGTGCAGCAACCGGCCACCCAGATCGTCGGCGATGGATAGGTTTTCAGCACGGGTACCACGTGTTGGCGCACGGCGAGGAAAAAAGCCGGGTCGCGAAACATTTGCGTGACTGGCACGGTCAACATCTGCAACAGCTTGCCAAAAGCGGCAGGGTCGTCCAGCACCAGTTGCTGCAGGGCAGGCAAGTCCGCGCAAGCGAAGCGCTCTAGCGCCTGGTTCAGGCGACGCCGCTGCGAGGGCAGGGAATAGTTGCGAAAATCATAGCTGTAGCGCTGACAGATCGCCTCCATCAGTGCATGCAGTTGCGTGTCCGTGGTATGCAGGGGCATCAGATGCGTTCCATTTTCGGCATCCACACGCGCAGCAGCGAATACAAACGGTCCAGGTCAATCGGCTTGGCCAGGTAATCGGAGGCGCCCGCCTGCAGGCATTCTTCCTGGTCATTTTTCATGGCCTTGGCGGTAATGGCGATGATGGGCAGTTTGTTATAGCGGCCATCGGCGCGGATCAGCCGCGTCGCTTCCAGGCCATCCATGCCGGGCATCATGACATCCATTAACACCAGATCGATATCGTCCACGCTGTTGAGCTTGCTGATGGCTTCGAAGCCGTTGCGGCCAATTTCCACCACCACGCCTTTCTGCTCCAGCGCATTCGTCAGCGCAAAGATGTTGCGCACATCGTCATCGACCAGCAAAATCTTGCGTCCCTCAAACACGCGTTCGCGGCTGCGCACCTGCTGCAGCATGCCCTGGCGCTCGCTCGACAGTTCCGATTCCACCTTGTGCAGGAATAAGGTCACTTCGTCGAGTAGGCGCTCGGGCGAGCGGGCGCCCTTGATGATGATGGAGCGTGAATACTTCATCAGATCCGCCTCTTCCTCGCGGCTCAAGTTGCGGCCCGTGTAGACGATAACGGGCGGGAACGAACACAGTTCTTCATGTTCCATGCGTTCGAGCAATTCGTTACCCTCGATATCGGGCAGTTTCAAGTCGATGATCATGCAGTCGAAAATCTGTGTCTTCAGTAATTCCAGCGCCTGCTCGCCGAGCGCCACGGCGGTGATTTCCACGTCGTCATCGCTGATCAGGTGGACCACGCTTTCGCGCTGGCGTTGATCGTCCTCGACCAGCAAGATGCGCTTCATCTTTTGCGTGAACTTCGACTCGAGCTTGCGGAACACTTCCTTCAACTGCTCGCGCGTGCGCGGCTTGGTGGCATAACCGACGGCGCCCAGTTGCATGGCTTCCTGGATCTGGTCATTGCCGGACACGATGTGCACCGGAATGTGGCGTGTCAGCGGGTTTTCCTTCAACTGCTGCAACACCAGCAAGCCCGGGCGGTCGGGCAAGCCCATGTCGAGCAGGATGGCATCGGGCAGGAATTGTTGCGCCAGTCGTAAGCCTTCGTCGGCGCCATGGGCCACCAGGCAGCGGTATTGCATTTCATGCGCGAGCTCGAACAGGATGCCGGCAAACGCCGGTTCATCCTCGATCACCAACACGGAACGCTGGCCGGTCTTGCCGGCGGCCACGCTGTTGCGGTCGTCGAGGAAGGTGGCTAACGGGACGGGCTGGACGGCGGGCGTTGCCCTGGGCGGCGTGGCGCTGATTTGTGCAGGCTGCTGCTGCTGAGTCATTGTCGCCACACGTTCCGGCATGACCGCCGGCAGCAGCAAGGAAAACGTGCTGCCCTGGCTTGGCGTGCTGGTCAGCTCGATGCTGCCGCCCAGCAAGGCTGCCAGGTCGCGCGAGATTGACAGGCCCAGGCCCGTGCCGCCATAGCGGCGGCTGGTGGTGCCGTCGGCCTGGTGGAAGGCGTCGAACACTTTTTGCTGCTGCTCAGTGGCGATGCCGATGCCGGTATCTTGCACCTGGAAGCGTACCTGGCCGGCCGCATCGGTGCTGACGTGCAAGGACACCGTGCCGGTATCGGTAAATTTGATGGCGTTCGACAACAGGTTTTTCAAGATTTGCTCCAGGCGCTGGCGGTCGCTGAGCAACGACGGCGGCGCGTCCGGCGCGACGCTCGTAGTGAAAACGAGTTTCTTTTGCTGCGCCTGGGCGCCAAACAGCATCTTCATGCTGCTGAGCAGTTCGTCGAAGGGCACGGCTGCCGGCGTCAATTCCAGCTTGCCCGCTTCGACCTTGGAAATGTCGAGGATATCGTTGATAAGGCTCAATAAATCGTTGCCGGCCGAATAAATGGTTTGCGCAAACGTCACTTGTTCCGCCGTCAGGTTGCCGCTGGTGTTGTCTGACAGCAGCTTGGACAGGATCAGCGAGCTGTTCAGCGGCGTGCGCAGCTCGTGCGACATATTTGCCAGGAATTCCGATTTATAGCGGCTGGCCCGCTGCAGCTCTTCGGCGCGCGCCTCGAGCTGGGCATGTGCCTGGACGATGGCCATGTTTTTCTGGTCCAGCGACAGCGCCTGCACGGCCAGTTGCTGATTCGACTGTTCCAGCGCCGCCTTTTGCTCTTCCAGGTGGGCTTGCGACTGTTCCAGCACGCGCGACTGCTCGCCCAGCTCCTCGTTAGCGGTGCGCAATTCTTCCTGCTGCACTTCCAGCTCTTCATTCAGTTGCTGGGTTTCTTCCAGCACGTTTTGCAGGCGCTGGCGGTACAGGGCCGCTTCCAGCGAGGTGCCGACATTGGCGGCAATCAGGTTCAGCCATTGCTTGGCACGGGCGCTGACGCGATGCGTAAAGCCCAGTTCGATGACGCCGTTGACGATGCCTTCATTGCTGACGGGCACCAGGATCAGTTCCAGCGGCGTGCCGCTGCCCAGGCTCGATGTCACGCTCAGATAATTGTCGGGTACTTGCTGCACATGCTTGAGGCGTTTTTCTCGCGCTGTCTCGCCCACCAGGCCTTCGCCCAGCTTGATCACCTGCTTGTCCTGCACGCCCTGTTGCCTGAAGCCGTATACGGCCGTGCGACGCAGACTACCATCGTCGTCGACGACGTACAGGGTGGCCACGGCCACGTCGAGCCGGTGGGCGAGGAAATCGAGCACGTGCCGCCCCAGTTGCTGCAGGCCTAGCTGGCCGCTGGTGTGAGCCGCCAATTCGGTCTGCCCCGTGCGCAGCCAGGCTTGCTCCTGCAGCACGTCGTTGTCCTTGCCGCGCTGTTCGAGCGCATCGTTGTAGATGTCGGATAGCCGCAGCAGTTCGCGCCGTCCCAAATAGGCCAGCAAGCCGGACATGCCCAGGCTGAGGACGAGGAATACCAGTACGGCGAGTATGGTGCGGCTCTCGGCTGTATCGGCGCGTTCCTGGCGCAAGCGCTGCTCCATGGACAGGAAGGTAAGAAAATCGCGGCGAATTTCATCAAACTCCAGCTTGCCTTCACCCTGGCGCACGCGTGCGAGAAATTCCTGGTTGCTGCGGCGTTGCGCGATCACGCTTTCGGCGTATTCCATCCACTGTTTTTGCAGCGCGCGGATGCGCCGCAAACGATCGACCTGGATGGCGCTGTCGGAGACCAGGTCGAGCAGGGTAGTCATTTCGACGCTGATTTTTGCCTTGCCCGATTTGTACGGGGCCAAAAACGTTTCATCGCCCGTCAGCAGGTAGCCGCGCATGCCCGTTTCCAGGTCGACCGACAACTTCATGACCTCGTTTGCATTACCGATCACCCGTTCGGAATGCTCGACCGAGCGCAGCGCCGAGAGCAGGTAGGCGATCAGGCCGACAAACACGAGCGCCGTAACGACCCCGATGACCAGCGGCAAGGTCACGTTACGGGCGAGGATGCGGCGAAAGCTGAAGGAATCGATCGGGGTTTTGGTATTCATCATATCCATATAAGGCTTAAGGCTGGCGCGAAAAGCAATTTTAATTGAAAAGCAATTTTTCTGGCGTTCAAACAAAGCGTGCGCCAGCATAACAGCCTGGCGCTGGATCGCCTGCTCGCAAGGCGCTGCAAGGCGTTGCAAAGTGCGCTAGCGTACAGTTGAAATGTGAAACATGACTAACCCCTGCCGAAACAGAGCAAGCATAGCCGTGAGCGCTCTGGTACAAAAAAAGCGCCGGACGAATCCGGCGCTGTGTGCTTGCAACTGCTGCAGCGACGGGTATCAGTCGCGAATTTCCAGCGCCCGGTTCAGGCTCAGGGCAGCGAGCGAGGCGACGGCGCCCGACAGCAGGTAGAAGCTGACATAGGCCAGGCCGAAGTTGGCCGACAGGCCCAGCGCCACCAGCGGGGCGAAGCCGGCACCGACCAGCCAGGCCAGATCGGATGTCAGGGCCGCGCCCGTGTAGCGGAAGCGGGCAGGGAAGTTGGCCGTCACGGCGCCCGCTGCCTGGCCGTAGGACAAGCCCAGCAGGCTGAAGCCGACCAGGATGAACACGTCCTGGCCGGCATTGCCACCGCCCATCAGGGTCGGCACGAATGCGCTGAAGATAGCGATCAGCACGGCCAGCACGGCCAGGGTCGTGCGACGGCCCACTCTATCGGCCAGCAAGCCGGAGATCACCACGCCGATGGCGGCCAGCACGGCGCCCAGCATTTGCACTTGCAGGAAGTCCGAGGCCGAACGCGTCTGGTAGACGGAAATCCAGGACAATGGGAACACGGTGACCAGGTGGAACAGGGCGTAGCTGGCCAGCGCTGCCAGGGCGCCGATCAGCACGTTACGGCCCTGGCCGCGGCTCATTTCAAGTATGCTCACCGGTTGCAGTTCGCGTTCATCGAGCAGGCGTGCATATTCTGGCGTCGACACCAGGCGCAGGCGGGCAAACAGGGCGACGACGTTGATCGCGAAAGCCACATAGAAAGGATAGCGCCAACCCCAGTCGAGGAAGTCTTCATCGCTCAGGTTGACCAACATGAAGCAGAACAAGCCGGCGGCGATCAGGAAGCCGAAGGGTGCGCCCAGTTGGCCCAGCATGGCGTACCAGCCGCGCTTGTTTTCTGGCGCATTCAGGGCCAGCAGCGATGGCAGGCCGTCCCACGAACCACCGAGCGCCACGCCCTGGCCGATACGTAGCACGGACAGCCAGATAATGGCAGCAAAGCCCAGGTGGGCATAGGTCGGCAGGAAGGCGATGCCGGCCGTCGACACGCCCAGCAGGAAGAGCGCCAGCGTCAGCTTGGCGCTGCGTCCCATGCGGCGCTGAATCTCCATGAAGATCAGGGTGCCGAACGGCCGGGCGATGAAGGCAAACGAGAAAATCAGGAAGGCATATAATGTGCCCTCGAGGCGTTCTTCAAACGGAAAGAAGACGCGCGGAAACACTAGCACCGAGGCAATGGCGTAGACGAAGAAGTCAAAGTATTCGGAAGCGCGGCCGATGATCACGCCGACGGCGATCTCACCGGGGTCGATATGTGAGTCGCCCGTGGCTTTCCCGCTGGCATTGTGCGGGGAGTGCGGGGAGGAGTCGGCGGGTACATTCCCGCTGTGTATGTGTGTGCTGGACATGATGATCGTCTCCAATATAGTTTCGACTTAGGCCAACGCGTAACATACTCCAGGTGTCTCACGCCCGGAGTAGGACTATGTGATAGATAGTTGTAGGAAAAGTCCGCAAATACCTATCAAAAGTCCGAGCAAGGGGGTAGGACAAAACGTCCAATTGCCAACGCGTTCCAGTGAGAATACAGTAACATATCTTCATCCCCTGTACTGGACTTTCCTGATGTTTTCATTAAAAGTTAGTCGCGGACTGCCTCTCTTACCTCTCGCATTGTTGGCTGGTTGCAATACGGTGGTACTGAACCCGTCCGGTGACATCGCAGTTCAGCAAGGCAATCTGATTGTCATCTCGACATTGCTGATGCTGTTGATTATCGTTCCGGTAATCGCCCTGACCCTGCTTTTCGCATGGCGCTATAGAAAAAACAATACCGCGGCCAAATACGAGCCGGACTGGGACCACTCGACTCGCCTCGAGCTGATCATCTGGGGCGCGCCCCTGCTGATCATTATCGTGCTGGGCCTGCTGACCTGGATCAGTACCCACACCCTCGATCCTTATCGCCCACTGAGCCGTATCGACGCCAATCGCCCGATTCCTGCCAGCCACAAGCCGATGATCGTCGAAGTGGTGGCGCTGGACTGGAAATGGCTGTTCATTTATCCCGAGCAAGGCATCGCTTCCGTGAATGAACTGTATGCACCCGTCGATCGTCCGATCCGCTTCAAGATCACCGCCTCGTCCGTCATGAACTCGTTCTTTATCCCCGCACTGGCAGGTCAGATCTATGCCATGCCGGGCATGGAAACGCAATTGAATGCCGTCATCAACAAGCCTGGCGTATTCAAGGGTTTCTCGGCGAACTACAGTGGTGCCGGTTTCTCGGGCATGCACTTCAAGTTCCACGGCGTGAATGATGCAGACTTCGACAAATGGGTGGCATCGGCACGTGCCGGTGGCGGCGCGCTGAACCGCGACGACTACCTGTCGCTGGCCCAGCCAAGCGAACGCGACCCGGTACGTCGTTTTAGCGCCGTACCTAGCGATCTGTATAAGGCAATTTTGAACCGTACCATCGTGTCCGACGCCCTATGTGTAACGCCGGTCGAACCATATAAATTGACGATGGCAAATAGCCCGGTAGCGGCCGTAACGGCAGTAGTCGCTAGCGATGTAGTAGTTGAAAAGGGTGTTCAAGCCAAGTAACGACTGCATGAATCCCGCAGCGCATTGCGTTGTAGATATTGGCGCCGTTTGCCAGGCGCCTCCCTTTTTTCTCTGAGAGTAACAATGCTAGACCATATTGATCTGACGAAGCTTATCTTCGGCCGTCTGACTTGGGATGCAATTCCATTTCACGAGCCTATCCTGCTGGCGACCTTTGCAATGGTTGGCCTGGGCGGTATCGCACTCGTTGCGGCACTGACGTATTTCCGCCTCTGGGCTCCCCTGTGGCGCGACTGGATCACCAGTATCGACCATAAAAAAATCGGTATCATGTATATGATCCTGGGCCTGGTCATGCTGCTGCGCGGCTTTGCCGATGCACTGATGATGCGCACCCAGCAGGCAATCGCCTTTGGCGACAATGCCGGCTTCCTGCCACCCGATCATTACGACCAGATCTTCACCGCCCACGGCGTGATCATGATTTTCTTCGTCGCGATGCCTTTTGTGACGGGTCTGATGAACTACGTCGTGCCGCTGCAAATCGGCGCGCGCGACGTGGCTTTCCCATTCCTCAACAACTTCAGCTTCTGGATGACTGCCATGGGCGCCGCCCTGGTCATGGCCTCGCTGTTCGTCGGCGAATTCGCCCGCACGGGCTGGCTGGCGTATCCACCGCTGTCGGGCATCGTCGGCAGTCCGGACGTGGGGGTAGACTATTACATCTGGTCCTTGCAAATTGCCGGGGTCGGCACGCTATTGTCCGGTGTCAACCTGATCGCCACCATCGTCAAGATGCGCGCGCCAGGCATGACCTGGATGAAAATGCCAGTCTTTACCTGGACCGCCTTGTGCACCAACATCCTGATCGTCGCCGCTTTCCCGGTACTGACGGCGGTTCTGGCCATGTTGTCGCTGGACCGCGCTGCCGGCTTTAACTTCTTCACGACGGAGTTGGGCGGCAACGCCATGATGTACGTCAACCTGATCTGGATCTGGGGTCACCCAGAGGTCTACATTCTGATTCTGCCGCTGTTCGGCGTGTTCTCGGAAGTCGTCGCCACGTTCAGCAGCAAGCGCCTGTTCGGCTACGCCTCGATGGTGTACGCCACCTGCGTCATCATGATTCTGTCGTACCTGGTATGGCTGCATCACTTCTTCACCATGGGTTCGGGCGCCAGCGTCAATTCCTTCTTCGGCATCACGACGATGATTATCTCGATCCCGACGGGCGCGAAGATCTTCAACTGGTTGTTTACCATGTACCGCGGCCGTATCCGCTTCGAACTGCCAATGTTGTGGACGATCGGCTTCATGGTCACCTTCACCATCGGCGGCATGACCGGCGTGCTGCTGGCCGTACCACCAGCGGACTTTGTGTTGCATAACAGCCTGTTCCTGATTGCCCACTTCCATAACGTGATTATCGGCGGCGTGGTCTTCGGTGTATTTGCTGCAATTAACTACTGGTTCCCGAAAGCCTTCGGTTACAAGCTCGACACCTTCTGGGGCAAATGCTCGTTCTGGTTCTGGTTGGTCGGCTTCTACCTGGCCTTCATGCCGCTGTATGTGTTGGGCCTGATGGGCGTGACCCGTCGTGTCAACCACTTTGAAGATCCGTCGCTGCAAATCTGGACCATCATCGCCTGGTTTGGCGCCGTCTCGATCGCACTGGGCATCGGCTCGATGCTGATCCAGTTCGTCGTCAGCTACCGCAATCGTCACGCCCTGCGCGACGTGACCGGTGATCCATGGGGTGGTCGTACGCTGGAATGGTCGACGTCGTCGCCACCGCCAGACTACAACTTCGCCTTCACGCCCCAAGTGCACGAACTCGATGCATGGACTGACATGAAAAAACATGCGTACCAGCGTCCGACGTCCGGTTTCATGAAGATTCACATGCCGAAGAATACCTGGGCTGGTTTCGCGATCGCCGCACTGAGCGCAGCGGTTGGCTTTTGCCTGATCTGGCAGATGTGGCTCGTCGCCGGCATCAGCTTCATGATCATGCTGATCGCCATCATCGTCCATACCTTTAACTACAAGCGCGATTACTACATTCCTGTGGAAGAAGTGATTCGTACTGAAGACGCTTATACTAAATTGCTGAGCAGCCATGTCTGATACCATCGCCCATAACACCGGCGCCGCTGGCGCCGCACCAAGCACGCGCAGCTACTTTGTGCGCGAGCACCACCCGGAAAACGGCAGCTTGCTCGGTTTCTGGCTCTACCTGATGAGCGATTGCCTGATCTTCGCCTGTCTGTTCGCCACGTACGCCGTGGTGGGCCGCAACTACGCGGACGGCCCGACGGGCGCCGCGCTGTTCGACCTGCCGCTGGTGGCCGTCAACACAGCCATGCTGTTGCTGTCGTCGATCACCTACGGCTTCGCCATGCTGGCCATGCAGCGCAAGCAATTGCGCAGCACCCTGGTCTGGCTGGGCATCACGGGCCTGTTCGGCCTGGCCTTCCTGTCGCTGGAAATATATGAATTCGTTCATCTGATCCACGAAGGTGCCGGTCCGCAGCGCAGCGCGTTCCTGTCGTCGTTCTTCGCGCTGGTCGGTACGCACGGCTTGCACGTGACGTTCGGCGTGATCTGGCTCGTGACCTTGATGTTCCAGTTGAACAAGCACGGCCTGACCCCGGAAAACGGCCGTCGCATGATGTGCTTGTCGCTGTTCTGGCACTTCCTGGACGTCATCTGGATTGGCGTCTTCACCTTTGTCTATCTGATGGGAGTGCTGCCATGAGCGACCACCACACACACGGCGATAGCCAACACCATGACCAACACGATCATGGCAGCCTGAAAAGCTACACTATCGGCTTCATCCTGTCGGTGATCCTGACAGCCATTCCGTTCTGGCTGGTAATGACGAAAGTCATCACCGACTCGAGTACCATGGGCCTGGTCCTGCTGGCGTTCGCAGCGGTTCAAGTGGTGGTGCACATGGTGTACTTCCTGCACATGAACACCAAGTCCGAAGGCGGCTGGAACATGATGGCGCTGATCTTCACCATCATGATGGTGGTCATTGCCATGGCTGGTTCAGTGTGGGTCATGTACCACATGAACCACAACATGATGCCCGATCTGATGCCTGAGTACATGCATACGAAAACGGCTCCATGATGAGTCAACCGCGCCCAAGCAACACCGGGCGCGCCCCTGGCGCTGCATCGCAAGATGCCGCGCCAGGCCCACGCGGCATGGCTGTGCATTATTCAAGCATTGCACTGGCCATACTTGCGGGGATCATTTTTGCCGGTTTCTGTGCCTTGGGCACCTGGCAAGTCAAGCGTCTGTTCTGGAAGCTTGACCTGATCGAGCGCGTCGAACAACGCGTACATGCACCCGCAACGGACGCACCTGGACCTGCAGCCTGGGCCAGCATTACGCCACAAACCGATGAATACCGCCACGTGCGACTCTCCGGTACTTATCTCCCCATTTTCAACACCCTGGTGCAGGCCACGACCGCACTGGGCAGCGGCTATTGGCTGGTGACGCCCTTGCGCCTGGCCGATGGCAGCACTGTGCTGGTCAACCGCGGCTTCGTGGCGAAACGCGCAAGCATCGCCGCCAGCACGCCGGCCGGCATCGTTCACGTCGATGGCCTGTTGCGCATCAGCGAAACGGGTGGCGGTTTTCTGCGCGAAAACAGTCCTGCCACGCAGCACTGGTATTCGCGCGATGTGGCTGCCATCGGCGCTTCGCACATGCTGACCAACGTGGCGCCTTACTTTGTCGATGCGAAGGAAAAATCGGAAACTGCCAGTGACGCTCCCGTCGGCGGCCTGACCGTAATTTCCTTCCACAACAACCACCTCGTGTATGCCCTGACATGGTTTGCGCTGGCCTTGATGGTAGCGGGCATCAGCTGGTGGTTGGTGCGCGCGAGTAGGCGCCGCCGCGCGCGTGAGAAAAGCCTTGATAAAGAGCAAGAAAGTGATCATGTCGGGCCGGATTGAGATCCTGCCCAATCGCGAAGTACTGGAGCGCGGTGCGGTAGCCCCCGAGATGGAGCATCCGGCCGGCCACCAGAACATGAAACTGCTGATACAGCTGCGCTGGCTGGCCGTGATCGGCCAGGTCAGTACCATCGTTGGCGTGGGCCTCGGGCTGGGTATCGCCTTGCCTGTGCCTTACATGCTCGAATTGCTGTCCTGCCTGATCGCTTTCAATTTAGCCAGCCTGCTGCGCTGGCACGAACGCCAGCCCGTTTCCAATACGGCGCTGTTTCTCGCCTTGCTGGTCGACGTCACCATACTGACGGCCCAGCTTTACCTGAGCGGCGGTATCAGCAACCCGTTTACTTTCCTGTATTTGTTGCAAGTCTTCCTCAGCGCCATGCTGCTCGAAGCGTGGTCGACCTGGATCATGGTGGCCATTACCAGCCTGTGCCTGGCCGGCCTGGCCTTGCTGCCCGGCCCCTTGATCTTGCCGATCGATCCCGAGCGCGGTTTTTCCAGCTTGTACGTGCAAGGCTTGCTGATCTGTTTTATTTTGAATGCCGCCTTGCTGGTGGTGTTCATCACGCGCATCAACCGCAACCAGCGCGCCGGCGACGCCAAGGTGGCCGACTTGCGCCAGCGCGCGGCCGAAGAAGAACACATCATTCGCATGGGCTTGCTGGCCTCGGGCGCAGCGCACGAACTGGGTACGCCGCTGGCGACCCTGTCCGTCATCCTCGGCGACTGGCGCCGCATGCCGGAGCTGAGCAAGAACAGCGAATTGCTGGAAGAAATCACGGAAATGCAGGCACAATTGCGGCGCTGCAAAAGTATCGTCAGCGGCATCTTGCTCTCGGCGGGCGAGGCGCGCGGCGAATCGTCCGTGAAAACGACGATCAACACCTTCCTCAACGACTTGGTCGACGAGTGGCGCAGCAGCCGGCCGATCCAGCAGTTCGAGTACGATAACCGCATCGAGCACGATGTGCCCGTGGTCTTCGATTCGACCCTGAAACAAACCATCTGCAATGTGCTCGATAATGCGCTGGAAGCGTCGCCCGACTGGCTGCGCTTCGAAGCCACGCGCGAAGCCGATTCATTGCACCTGGTGATTACCGACGCCGGTCCCGGCTTCGAACCATCGATGCTGACGCATCTGGGCAAGCCTTATCAAAGCAGCAAGGGCAAGCCTGGCGGCGGACTTGGCCTGTTCCTGGTGGTCAATGTTGCGCGTACCCTCGGCGGTACGGTGACGGCGCGCAACCGGGTGCAGGGCGGGGCGCTGGTGCACCTGGCCTTGCCGCTGGCGGCCATCAAACTGGAAAAAGAAAGCGATCACCATGCAAGATGAGCGCCTGTTACTCATCATCGAAGACGATGCCGCATTTGCCCGCACCCTGGGCCGCTCGTTCGAGCGGCGCGGCTATGAGGTCATCCTGGCCACCAATTTCGATGAAGCGAGTGCCTTGCTGGAACAGCATTGCCCCGATTACGCCGTCGTCGATTTGAAGCTCAATGGCAATACTTCGGGCCTGGCTTGCGTGCAGATGCTGCATCAGCACGACTCGGAAATGCTGATCGTCGTGCTGACCGGCTACGCCAGCATCGGCACGGCCGTCGAAGCCATCAAACTGGGCGCCTGCCAGTACCTGGCAAAACCATCGAATACGGACGACATCGAGACGGCCTTCGGCCACGTCGCCGGCAATGCCGATATTGAACTGTCGAACCGCGTCAGCAACATCAAGACCCTGGAATGGGAACGCATCCATGAAATGCTGGCCGAGACGGATTTCAATATCTCGGAAACGGCGAGAAGGCTGGGCATGCACCGGCGCACGCTGGCGCGCAAGCTGGAAAAGCAGCGCGTGAAATAGGCGCTGCGACAGCGAAGCGTTGGCGAATGCTGATCCGAACTGCTTAGTGCTTACTTGCCGGGATCTTTGCCGGGATCTTTTTGGTTCGCAAATTGATCGAATTCCACGTTGTAGACATTGCCGTCGACTTGTTCAACCTTGCGCACATACACGGTTTGTACAATATCGCGCGTTGCAGGATCGATCATGATCGGCCCGCGCGGGCTGTTCAGTTTCATGCCCTTTAGCACGGCCATTGCCTGCGGACCATCGATCTTGCCGTTCAATTTGCGCACCACTTCATAGATAGCGGCCATGCCGTCGTAGGCGCCAACTGCCATGAAGTTCGGCCTGCCCGCGCCTGGATTGGTGCTGGCAAAATGCTTCAGGAATGCAGCGTTCTCCGGCGATTTGTGCGCCGCCGAATAATGGAAGGTAGTAATCACGCCCAGGGTTGCCGTACCCATCGCTGGCAACACATGGTCGTCCGTCAGGTCGCCGGTGGCGATAACCTTGATGCCGGCTTCGGCCAGACCACGTTCGCGGTAGCCCTTCATGAATGCGATACTCTGCTCGCCAGCAGGCACGAAAACGAAGACCGCGTCTGGCTTGGCATCCTTGATACGCAAGATGTAGGGCGAAAAATCCGGATTGCGCAGCGGTACGCGGATCGCCTCGGTCACCGTTCCTCCGCCCTTGACCAGTTCGCTCTTGAAGGCAGCTTCGGCATCGATGCCGGGACCGTAATCGGCCACCAGAGTCACCACTTTTTTGATATTGTTCTTGACCGCCCAGGTGGCCATCGGCGCCGAGATCTGCGGCAGAGTCATGGAAAAGCGCGCGATATAGTTGGACTTGCTGGTGATGGCTGAGGTGGCCGCGTTCATGATGATCATCGGTTTTTTGGCCTGCTCGGCAATCGGCGCAACCGCCAGCGCTTCCGGCGTCAAGCCAAAGCCTGCCAGGAAATCGACCTTGTCGCGCACGACCAATTCCTGCGCCAGGCGCTTGGCGATTTCCGGCGAGGGACCGGTGGTGTCCTTCAGGATGATCTCTATCTTCTTGCCCGCCACGCTGGCGCCATGCTGCGCCATATAAGTCTTGATACCGCCTTCCATCTGCTTGCCGTAATCGGCAAATGGACCAGAAAACGCGGCGATCACACCGATCTTGATGGTGTCCTGTGCTTGCGCCAGGCCGGCGTGGAGCAGGCTTGTTCCGACCAGCATCGCCAGTGCCGCTGCTTTTTTCATCGTCATTTCAGTCTCCTATCTATTGCATTTTTATGGTGGGCCAGCATACGGTCTGGCACGGTGCCGCATTGTCGCGCAAGGGCGACACTGTCGCAACGGCTAGCGTCAATACGTTCTTGACAATGCATCACGGGAACAATAGTATCGCAATTTCCGTTCGATAAACAACTGATTGTTCGATAATCGCACACAATAAGATAGATAAAAATTCTGCATCCAGCAGGAAACCCCGTTTTACAACCCGGAGGAGACAACAGTATGAACAACACGATCCGTAGCGCCGTGGCGCTGCTCGGCGGCCTGTGCGCCAGCACGGCCATGGCGCAAAGCAATGTGGCCATGTATGGCATCATCGACAGCGGCCTGGTCTACACGACCAACGCCAATGCACTCGGCGACGCCATCACCAAGATGCCGTCACTGAGCAGCTCCTTCCCCTCGCGTATCGGTTTCAAGGGCATCGAGGACCTGGGCGGCGGCCTGCAAGCCGTATTTGTGCTGGAAAATGGCTTTGGCGTCGATACTGGTGCGACCGGCCAGGGCGGACGCCTGTTCGGGCGCCAGGCGAACGTGGGCTTGAAGGGCAGCTTAGGCAGCATTACTGTGGGCCGCCAGCACAACATGAGCTATCTTGCGACGATGAAAGCCGACGTGCTGGGTCCGAACCTGTTCGCCATCGGCAGCATCGATCCTTACCTGCCGAACGCGCGCAGCGACAATGCACTGGGCTACCTGGGCGTCTTTTCTGGCGTGAGCGTAGGTGCCACCTATAGTTTCGGTCGTGACGGATCGGCCGCAGGTGGGCCTGCTGCTACCGCTTGTGCCGGGGAGGTACCAGGCAACGCCAAGGCTTGCCGTCAGGTGACAGCGATGCTGGCCTACGACAGCAAGGGCTTCGGCGTCAGCGCCTCATACGATGTCATGCATGGCAATGTGGGCGCCGCCGGTGGCATGAGCAGCAGCGACAACACGGATAAACGTTCGACCCTGAACGCTTACGTGATGGTGGGGCCAACGAAAATTGGCGCCGGCATTGTCGAGCGCAAGTTGCGCGCCAGCACCGGTGCGCTCGATAGCGATTTGTACTACCTTGGCTTCAACTATCGCTTCGATGCCTTCGTGCTCGATGCCCAAGTGGCTCACCGTGACACCAAGGCGAGTGCGTCGGATGTCACCATGCTGGCGGCGCGTCTGACTTACAATTTATCCAAGCGCACTGCCGTGTACGCTGCTGTAGGGCAGATGAAGAACAAGGGGACATCAGCCGTTGCCCTTGATGCGGGCGGCACGGTGGGTGCGGGCAAGACGCAGAACGGCATGATGGGCGGCCTGCGTCATACGTTCTAAGCGGGGCTGGCGGTTCAAAGAGGGGGCGCTCGTCGCCCCCCCATCCTGGCATCCTGGCGACACCAATTCTGCTAGGGCAGCAGCACCGACAATTCCTTGGCGCCGCGCTGCAGCACGGGCAAAAATTCCTGTTCCATTTGCGTGGCGCTCACGCGCGATGCCTGCGCGCCGATGTTCAGTGCCGCGAGCACCTTGCCCGACGCGCCGCGCACGGGCACCGCGATGGAGCGCAGACCCAGTTCCAGTTCCTCATCATTGATCGCATAGCCGTTCCGGCGCACCCCTGCCAGCACCTCGCGCAGCTGCTTTTCCGAGACAATGGTGCGCTCGGTCATCGGGCGTAATTTGGCCTGTGCAAAGTAGGTATCGAGTTCGTCCGCTTCCAGCTGTGCCAGCATCACGCGTCCAAGCGAGGTGCAGTAAGCGGGCAGGCGGCTGCCCGCGTTCAGTGCTACCGACATCACACGCGAGGTAGCCGAGCGGGCCACGTACAGCACTTCGCTGTCGTCGAGTACCGCCAGCGAGCACGATTCATTGAGGGCGCGGCTGATGTTATTCAGGTAGGGCTGGGACGACACGGCCAGTGGCGTCGATGAAAGATAGGAATAGCCGAGCGTCAGCACTTTCGGGCGCAATGAAAAATTGTTCATTTCCGCCTCAGCATAGCCGAGTTGCTGGAACGTATACAGACAGCGGCGCACCGCCGCACGCGGGATGCCGGTTTTCTGGCTAATTTGTGCGATCGTCAAAGCGCGGCGCGAGTCGCTGAATGCCCGCAGCACGGCCAGGCCGCGCGCCAGGGAGGTCATGAAGTTGGGATCGGTCAGCGCATCGATCTGCTCGGCAATGGTGAGTTCGGCAGCGTCTTGCTCGGTGATGGACTCGGGCGGCGAATTGATGGGGCGCTTGGTGGCTGGTTTAGTGGCTGGTTTAGTGGCTGGTTTGGGCATGATCATGATCGGGTTGGTGCGGCGACGCTGGAGCGTGCCCGCAATGTACGGCTGATTCTAGTCGAGTCGCTGCGGTTTGTGTGCAGCGCATGTTTAGCTTGACCACGAGGGCCACGCATGGGTACACTTATTTGTGCGGTAATAATACATTAGTGCGATTATCGAACAAAGCGAATAGATTGGCAAGTTAGACCTTTACTCAAGAGACCATATCGTGATCGATAAAATATATGAATCATTGGAACGGGCGGTGGCCGACGTTCCCGACGGTGCCACCGTGATGATCGGTGGCTTCGGCAACGCCGGCATGCCTGCTGCACTGATCGATGCCCTGATCGCGCAAGGAGCACGCGAGCTCACCATCGTCAACAATAACGCCGGCAATGGAGAAACCGGCTTGGCAGCATTGCTCAAGGCCAAACGGGTGCGCAAGATTATCTGTTCCTTCCCGCGCCAGAGCGACTCGCAAGTGTTCGATGCGCTCTACCGCGCAGGCGAGATCGAACTCGAACTCACGCCGCAAGGTAATCTGGCCGAACGCATCCGCGCCGCTGGCGCCGGCATAGGCGGCTTCTTTACCCCCACTGGCTATGGCACCTTGTTGGCTGATGGCAAGGAAACGCGCTTGATCAATGGCCGCCAGTACGTGCTGGAATCACCTATCCATGCCGACTTCGCTTTGATCAAGGCACATCGCGGCGACCGCTGGGGCAACCTGGTGTATCGCAAGGCGGCGCGTAACTTCGGTCCTATCATGGCCGCAGCAGCAAGCTGCACCATCGCCCAGGTACATGATGTCGTGGCGCTGGGCGAACTCGATCCCGAGGTGATCGTCACGCCCGGCATTTATGTGCAACGTGTTGTCAGGGAGCAAGCATGATCAAGCGCTATACACGCGATGACATCGCGGCCCGCGTGGCCCAGGATATTCCCGATGGCGCATATGTCAACCTCGGTATCGGCTTGCCGACCCGGGTCGCCAATTACCTGCCGCTTGATCGCGAAGTGTTCCTGCACAGCGAAAATGGCTTGCTGGGCATGGGCCCCGCACCGGCGCCCGGCGAGGAAGACGAAGACCTGATCAACGCCGGCAAGCAGCCGGTGACGCTGCTGACGGGCGGCGCCTATTTTCACCATGCCGATGCATTTGCCATGATGCGTGGCGGCCACCTTGATATCTGCGTACTCGGTGCTTTCCAGGTGTCGTCCGGCGGCGACCTGGCCAACTGGCATACGGGTGCGCCCGATGCGATTCCCGCAGTCGGTGGCGCCATGGACCTGGCGCTGGGCGCGCGCAAGGTATTCGTGATGATGGATCACCAGACCAAAGCGGGCGAAAGCAAGATCGTCGCGCAATGCAGTTACCCCCTCACTGCGGTTGCCTGCGTCGACCGCATCTATACCGACCTGGCCGTGCTGGCCGTCACGCCGGCCGGCCTGCTGGTCTGCGAAATGGCGGAGGGCCTGGACTTCGACGAACTGCAGGCCCGCACGGGCGCTGCGCTGATTCAATCGCTGCCTGGAGAGACGCCATGAAAGAAGCTTTTATCTGTGATGCGATCCGTACCCCGATCGGTCGTTATGGCGGCGCGCTGAAAGATATGCGCGCCGATGACCTGGGTGCGCTGCCATTGCGTGAATTGATGCGCCGTAATCCCGGCGTCGACTGGCATGCCATCGATGACGTGATTTATGGCTGCGCCAACCAGGCCGGCGAAGACAACCGCAATGTGGCGCGCATGTCGGCGCTGCTGGCGGGCTTGCCGCAGGAAGTGCCCGGCTCCACCGTGAACCGCCTGTGCGGTTCCGGCATGGATGCCGTGGGCAGCGCCGCGCGTGCCATCGCTGCTGGCGACTGCGCGCTGATGCTGGCCGGTGGCGTCGAGTCGATGACGCGCGCACCATTCGTGATGGGCAAGGCGGAAACGGCTTTTTCCCGCAACGCTGCCATCTATGACACCACCATCGGCTGGCGTTTCCCGAACCCCTTGCTGCGCCAGCTGTATGGTACCGATGCGATGCCGGAAACGGCAGAAAATGTTGCTGAAGACGACGCCATCAGTCGCGCCGACCAGGATCTGTTTGCCTTCCATAGCCAGCGCAAGGCGGCGCAGGCGCAGAAGGATGGCATCCTGGCACAGGAAATCGTCGGCGTGCACATCGCGCAGAAGAAGGGCGAGCCGCAGCTGTTCGAACACGACGAGCACCTGCGCCAGTCCAGCCTGGAGGCGCTGGCCACATTGCGCGGCGTGGTGCGCCCCGATGGCAGCGTGACGGCGGCCAATTCCTCGGGCGTCAATGACGGTGCCTGCGCCTTGCTGCTGGCCAGCGCGCAAGCGGCCACGCGGCACGGCCTGACGCCAAAGGCGCGCATCGTCGGCATGGCCACCGCTGGCGTGGCGCCGCGCGTCATGGGCATCGGTCCGGCGCCTGCCACGCAAAAGGTATTGGCACAGCTGGGCATGACGCTGGACCAAATGGACGTCATCGAATTGAATGAGGCATTCGCCGCGCAGGCGCTGGCCGTGCTGCGCATGCTAGGCTTGCGCGACGACGACCCGCGCGTCAATCCGAACGGGGGCGCGATCGCCCTTGGCCACCCGCTTGGCATGAGCGGCGCACGCCTGGTAACGACGGCGATGTACCAACTGCAACGTAGCGGTGGGCGCTATGCACTGTGTACGATGTGCATCGGCGTCGGCCAGGGTATCGCCATCGTCATCGAACGCGTATGACCTGGCGGCGTGGCCTGCACGGCGCCGGCATGCGGTGGCGAGCAAGACCATACAAAACAACAAGAAACAAAAAGGAGACAGCAGTGACTATTGCACATCGCAGCACGCGCGCGGGGAGGGCCGGCATATGCTAGGCAACTTCATCGGCGTTTTATTCGACGGCATCGCCTACGGCAGCCTGTTATTTATCATCAGTGTAGGCCTGTCGGTAACGATGGGAATGATGAACTTCATCAATCTGGCGCACGGTGCTTTTGCCATGCTGGGCGGCTATGTCTGCGTCATGCTGCTATCGCAGATGGGCCTGCCTTTCCTGGCCACCTTGCCGCTCGCTTTCCTCATCTGCGCGCTGGTCGGCCTGCTGCTCGAGCGTACGCTGTACCGCCGCCTGTACAAGGCCAGTCACCTCGATCAGGTGCTGTTCTCCATCGGTCTGACGTTCATGGCGGTGGCGGGTGCCACGTATTTCTTCGGCCCGACCCAGCAACCGGTGCTGCTGCCTGACTGGCTGCGCGGCCAGGTTGCGCTGTTCGGCCTGGACGTGGGCGCCTATCGACTGTTCCTGATCGGCGTGGTGGTGCTGGTCACCGCAGCTCTGGGTGTGCTGATCGAGCGCACGCGCTTCGGCGCGCAGATCCGCTGCTCGGTGGACAACCAGACAGCGGCGGCCGGCCTGGGCATCAATGTCAGCCGCGTCTTCAGCCTGACCTTCGCGCTCGGTTCGGGCTTGGCCGGCCTGGGCGGCGGCCTCGGTATCGACGTGCTGGGCCTGGACCCGACGTTCCCCTTCAAGTATATGGTGTACTTCCTGCTGGTGGTCGCCGTCGGCGGCGCAGGCACCATCAAGGGGCCGCTGGTGGCCGCGCTCATCCTCGGCATTTTTGACGTCGCCGGCAAATACTATGTGCCGCAAATGGGTGCTTTCGTGATCTATGGCTTGATGGTGGTGCTGTTGATCGTCTTCCCCGCCGGCTTGATGAGGAGAAAAGCATGAGTGTCATGCATGAAGTTCCCGTCGTCGCGCGCATTGCCGCGCCTGCGCCGCGCCTGGCCGATGGCCGCTGGCGAGCACTGGAAATCGCTTTCTGGCTGCTGCCGGTGGGCGCCTATTTCGCCTTTACCGGCTATCTGGTGCTGATTAGCCAGATCATGATCGTCGGCCTGTTTGCCCTGTCGCTCGACTTGATACTCGGTTATGCCGGCATCGTGTCGCTGGGCCATGCCGCTTTTTTTGGCCTGGGCGCTTACACGGCCGGCCTGCTGGCCGTGCATGGCTGGGGCGAGCCGCTGAGCGGCTTGCTGGCGGCGGCATTGGTGGCCGGCGTGTTTGGTTACATGACTAGTTTCCTGGTGGTGCGCGGACAGGATCTGACGCGCCTGATGGTCACGCTGGGCATCGGCCTGATGCTGTTCGAAGCGGCCAACAAGGCCGCCTTCATCACGGGTGGCGTCGATGGATTGTCCGGCATGATGCTCGGCAAACTGTTCGGTGTGTTCGAATTTGACCTCGAGGGCAAGACGGCCTACCTCTACAGTTTCGCGGTGCTGTTCCTGCTGTTCGTGGCGCTGCGCAGGCTGGTGCATTCGCCGTTCGGCCTCAGCCTGATCGGCATACGCGAAGGCGGCCAGCGCATGCCGGCCATCGGCGTGGACGTTAACCGTCGCCTCGGTGTCATCTTTACCATCAGCGCTGCCGTTGCCGGCGTGGCTGGCGCGCTGCTGGCGCAGACTACGCAGTTCGTGGGCCTGGACATGCTGGGCTTTTCGCGCTCGGCAGAATTATTGATCATCCTGGTGCTGGGCGGCACGGGGCGCCTGTATGGTGCGCTGATCGGCGCGGCCGTCTTTATGCTGGCACAAGACTTTATCGCCGGCCTCAATCCCACGTATTGGCAATTTTACATCGGCATGCTGCTGGTGCTGATCGTGCTGTTCGCACGCGGCGGTGTCCTCGGCGGCCTGGAGCGTCTGCAAAAACTGTTTGCCAAGGAGAAAGCATGAACACCGCCGCGATGACACTGCGCACCGAAGCGCTGTCGAAGAAATGGGGCGGCTTTGCCGCCAATAGCGACGTCAGCCTGACGTTCCAGCCCGGTGCGCGCCATGCGTTGATCGGCCCGAACGGCGCCGGCAAGACCACCTTCATCAACCTGCTGACGGGTACCTTCCCTCCCAGCGCTGGCAAGGTGTGGCTGGGCGAGACCGATATCACGCATTTGCCGCAGCACCAGCGCGTCAAGCTGGGCCTGACGCGCACCTTCCAGATTAATAATCTGTTTGCTGGCATGACCGTGCTCGAATCGGTGGTGCTGGCGATCAGCGAGCGACGCGGCTTGCAGTCGGTCTGGTACCAGACCGTCGCCAGCCAGAGCGAGGTGGTCGAGGAGGCCATGGCGCTGCTTGCCAGCCTGAAACTGACGGACGAGATCAACAGCATCACGCGCAGCATGGCATACGGCAAGCAGCGCCTGGTGGAAATCGCCCTCGCGCTGGCCACCAAGCCGTCTATCTTGCTGCTCGATGAACCGGCCGCCGGCATTCCTTCGGCCGAAAGCCGGGAACTGTTCAAAGTGATCGCGCAATTGCCACGCGATGTCACGGTGGTGTTCATCGAACACGACATGGGACTGGTGTTCCGCTTCGCCGATCGCATCACGGTGATGGTGGGAGGCAAGGTGCTGACGGAAGGTACGCCGGCAGAGATCGCGGCCGATCCGCGCGTCAAGGAAGTTTATCTGGGAGAGGCCGAACATGCGTGAGCTGCTGGCATTGGAGAAGGTCAGCGCCGGCTACGGCGAATCGATCGTATTGGAAGACGTGTCCTTGTCGATGAACGAGGGAGACAGCCTGGCGCTACTGGGACGCAATGGTGTTGGCAAGACCAGCTTGCTGGTGACATTGATGGGGCTGACCCGCTTGCACCGGGGTACGATCCGCTGGAACGGTAGCGACCTGGCGCGCGTGCCTACCTGGAAGCGCTCGCGCGCCGGGCTGGGCTGGGTACCGCAGGAGCGCCACATGTTTCCCTCGCTGACGGTAGAAGAGCATTTGACGGTGGTGGCGCGCCCCGGCCCATGGCATCTGCAAAAGATCTATGCGATCTTTCCGCGTCTGCTGGAGCGGCGCCAGAACATGGGGAACCAGTTGTCGGGCGGCGAACAGCAGATGCTGGCCATCGCCCGCGCCCTGATGACGAATCCCCGCATCCTGCTGCTCGACGAGCCGATGGAGGGACTGGCGCCCATCATCGTGCAGGAACTGGTGCGCATAGTGCGCCAGCTGGTGAAGGATGAAGGCTTGTCCGTCATCGTGGTGGAGCAGCATGCGCGCCTGGCACTGTCACTGACCGAGCGCGCCATCGTGCTGGACCGGGGGCGCATTGTGCACGATTCCGACAGTGCCAGCCTGCTGGCCGATGGCGACAAGCTCGATCGGCTGGTCTCGGTGGCTTGATGTCAGTGAGGCGACCTGCAACGCGGGCCGCCTGTTGCATGTCAGAGAGCAGTCCAATTCTGCCAGCACCGGCAGGTGCGCGCTACGGGCGTGTGAAGAGGGAATCTAAGTAAGCACGCAAGATGGCGGCGCCTTGAAGGACGCCGCCATTTTTTTACAGGTGGGCGATGAAGCTGCGTACGGCGTGATCGAACGCCTGCGGCTGTTCGATCACGCTCAGGTGCGAGGCTTGTTGCAGCACGACCAACTGCGCTGCGGGAATGGCATCGGCCAGGACCTGCGCCATGGCCACTGGCGTGCCCTGGTCCAGCTCTCCTGCGATGACCAGGGTCGGCACGGCGATCGCGCCCAGGCGCGCAGTGGTATCGACCTCGCCGACGGCATGGCAGCAGCCGGCATAGCCGACAGCGTCGGTGCTGACCACGCGGCGCCGAAAGCGCGCCACCGTGGCGGCATGCTGCTCGCGGAAGTCCTGCGTGAAGTAGCGCCCCATGACGGCGTCGCCGATGGCATCGACGCCTTGCGACTGCACGGTGGCGATACGCTGCTGCCACAGTTCGCGTGTAGCGCCCGGATAGCCGGAAGTGGTGTTGGCCAGCACCAGGGCGCGCACCAGCGAGGGATGGCGCAAGACCAGTTCCTGGCCTACCATGGCGCCCATCGACAAGCCTATCCACAGCACCGGCCCCGTATCGAGTTCGCGCAGCAGGGCAGCGGCATCGTCGGCCAGCGTCGCCATGTCGTACATGCCGGCAGGCGCTTCCGAGCCGCCATGGCCGCGATGGTCATAGGCGAGCACGCGGCAATCTTCGGCCAGGGCCGTGGCCAGCGCATCCCACATGCTCAGATCGCAGCCCAGCGCGTGGCTCAGCACCACCGTGTGGCGCGGCGCCTTGCCGCTGCGCGGTGCGCGCACACTGTAGTGCAGCGATGGCTTGCCGCCACTACGCCCTTCAAAGCCCGTGCCTGGATGGTGGCTGGCCGCAGGTGCCACGGGGGCCAGCGTATAGCCTATCTGCGGGCCCAGTTCGTGCAGGATCGCCATGGCGTGCGTGAAGGCCGTATTGGCTGCAGGAACGCCGGCGTAGATGGCCGACTGCATCAGCACTTCCTTCAGTTCATCCGGTGTCAAACGGTTCGACGCCTCGCCGAGCAGTGCGGCGCGTACGTGCAGTTCGAATTCCTCCCAGCGGCCCAGCGCGGCGGTTATCGCCAGTACGATGGCGCGGCGGGTCTTTTGTTCGAGTCCGGGACGGCCCCAAATCTCATGCCAGGCAAAACGCGTGATCAGGTTCTGGAAGTCGCTATTGAAGCTGTTGGCGTTCGCCAGCGAGCGTTCCACCCAGGCGTCTCCCAGGATGGCGCGGCGGTTGTTCAGGCCACGCTCGAAGTCGTGGTCGATGGGGTCATGGCGCATGCTGGCCTCGCGATAGATGGTGAGTAAGGGCCGGGTGGGGGACGGCGTCCAGGGTGGCGATGTCGCTACGCAAGCGCTGCAATTGCTGTTGCGCCAGCGTGCGTGCAGGCGTGGCCGCAGCATTGGCATCGAACAGGGTCGCCAAATGCGCCAGATCGACCTGTGCGCCCAGCGTGGCATCGGCTTGCACGGCCTCGGCCAGTATATCGGCCAGGTGGCGCCCCGTGGCCAGCGCCTTGCCGCTCATGTTTTCCAGCAGCGCATGCGCCTGCGGCCGGCCGATGGCAGCCGCCAGGTAGGCTGCCGCCGCTTCTGCAAACACGAGGCCCTGCAGTGCGTCGATATTGCGCGCCATGCGCGGCGCATCGACTTGCAGGCCGGCGCAGGCATCGTTGAGTGCCTGCAGGGCGCCATGCGCGCTGAGGAACAGGCCCGGCCATTCTGCCAGTTCGGCTTGCCAATTGCCCAGGCCCCGTTCGTGCTGCTGGCCCATGCTGGCCAGCAGGGCAGCGGCGCGCTGCGGCGTGCGCGTAGCGGCGGCCAGCGCGATCATGGCGCTGACGGGGTTGCGCTTGTGCGGCATGGCCGACGAACCGCCGCGACCATTGCCAGATGGTTCGGCCAGTTCGCCGATCTCGCCTTGGGCCATCAGGCTCAGATCGGTGGCAATCTTGCCCAGGCTGCCAGTGAGCACGGCCACTTCCAGGCCCAGGCGCACCCATTCATCACGCTGCGTGTGCCAGGCCGCATCGGCCACCTTCAGGCCCAGTGCATCGGCCATGCGGCGCGCCACCGCCGGACCTTGCTCGCCCATCACGGCCAGCGTGCCGACGGCGCCACCGAGCTGCAGTTGCAGGGCCTGATGCGCGCATATGCGCAAGCGCGCCCGTGCACGCACGAGTGGCGCCAGCCAGCCGGCCAGCTTGAAGCCCAGGCTGGTCACCTGCGCCGGCTGCATCAGGGTGCGCGCCAGCACCGGCGTGGCAAGGTGCTGCTGCGCCAGGCGCAGCAAGTGCTGACCCAAGCTGTTCAAGCCATGCTCAAGCAGCAGCAGGGCGTCGCGCGTGGCCAGCACCATGGCCGTGTCGATCACGTCCTGGCTGGTACTGCCCCAATGGACCTTGCTGGCCGCTTGCGCATCGTACAGGGCGACGGTGCGGGTCAACTCTTTCACCAGAGGGATTGCCAGGCTGCCGGCGCGCCGGCCGTCGCTGATGATGGCGGCAATGTCATACAGCTGCGCGTTGCAGACCGAGGCGATGGCATGCGCGGCGGCTGGCGCGAGCATGCCTTCGTCGGCCTGCGCCTGCGCCAGTGCCTGCTCGAAGCGAAACATCGCTTGCACGATCGCCGCGTCGTCGAACACGGCGATCATCTCGCTGGTGGTAAGGAAGCTGTCAAAGATCGATACGCTCACAGCGCCTCCCGTTGTGCATTACACATAGTCGAAAAATACCGTTTCTTGCGGCCCTTGCATGTGGATGCTCCAGTTGTACTGGCCGTCGCCCGCCTGGGTGGCCAGCAAGGTGGCGCGGCGCGCGGCCGGCACTTGCTCCAGTATGGCCGATTGCGCCAGGTGCGTGTCGCTGTCCAGGAACACGGCTGTGAACTGATGTTTCACCAGGCCGCGCGCGAATACTGTGATGTAGGCCAGCGGTTCGCCAGGCGCCTGTGTGCATAGTGACAGGCGCAGACTGAAGTTGCCCGCGTCGTCGCTGGGCACGCGGCGAAAACCGGGCATGGCCTGGGCTGATTCGGCTGCGGCGCCAGCGGGCTGCCATGCCTCGATCTGCGCATCGTTGATGGGCACGCCGTCGCCATCAAAAATGCTGCCGTGGATGACGATGGTGGGCGCAGTCGTTTGCAGGCGGTCGGCGGCGCACAGGTCTACCGCCCATTGCCAGGCTGCGTGGGAAAATGGGCCGATGGTTTGCGAAGTCGTGATATTGCTCATGTGAGTATCCTTAAATGCCAAACGGCGTAGCGTCGCGTCCGCGCAGGACGATGTCGAATTCATAGCCCAGCATGTCAACGTCGACGGTGTGTTCCAGGCTGAAGCGCGAGATCAGGCGCTGGCGCGCGGCCAGGTCGGGAATGCTCTGGAAGATGGGGTCGTAGTCAAACAGCGGATCGCTGGGGAAGTACATCTGCGTCACCAGGCGCTGGGCGTAGACATTGCCGAACAAGGAAAAGTGGATGTGCGCAGGGCGCCATGCCTTTTCGTGATTGCCCCACGGGTAGGGGCCGGGCTTGATGCTGACGAAGCGGTAGCGGCCCGCATCATCGGTCATCATCTTGCCCCAGCCGTTAAAGTTCGGGTCCAGCGGCGCATCGTGCTGGTCGCGCTTGTGGCGGTAGCGGCCGGCGGCATTGCATTGCCACACCTCCAGCAGTGAATTGCGCACCGGCTTGCCATCTTCGTCCAGCACGCGACCGGTGACGACGATTTTCTCGCCCAGCGGTGCGGCATCACCTTGGGTCGTCAGATCCATGTCATGCGGCAACAAGATGCGCGGCGAGGGCACGATGTTGTGCGTGACAGGCACGCTGGCGTCCAGGCGCAGCAGCGGCTGCGTGGGGCCGCGCTTGGCGGTCGATTTGTAGGGAGGGTAGATCAATTCCGGATATACGCCGGGGGCGATGGCATCGAATTTCAAAGCTGTCTCCTTGTTATGTCATGTGGCAGGGTGAAACGATGGTAGGCAAGCGCTACCATCCTTACAAGGTCGCCATGGCGTGCTATATTCGCTATGCGCACAATTTGTGCGAATAACGCCCAAATCAGGTTTTTTCTACACAATGACATTAGCAACAGAGCTGCCTGCCAGCCGCGATTTGATCGCCGGACTGGAGAAGGGCTTGCAAGTGATCGCCGCGTTCGACCAGGAACGCAGCCGCTTGAGCATCGCGGAAGTGGCCGAACGCACGGGCCTGACGCGTGCTGCCGCGCGGCGCTATCTGATTACGCTGACGCACCTCGGCTATATGCGGCATGAAAACAAGCTGTTTTCATTGACGCCGATGGTGCTGCGGCTGGGACAGTCCTATCTGCATTCAGCGCGCTTGCCACGCGTGGTGCAGCCGCTGTTGTATCGGCTCGCCTACGCGCTGGGCGAGGCGGCATCCGTGGGCGTGCTCGATCATGACCAACTGGTGTGCGTGGCTGCCGTGAGTGCGGGCCAGCTGGTGTCGGCCACTTTGCAGCCGGGGACGCGGGTACCTGCCTACTGCACGGCGAATGGCCGCATGCTGCTCGCCAGCCTCACGCCAGAGCAGGCCGACGCCTTCCTGGCGCGCGCAGAACCGGAGCAGATCACTGAGCACACCATCGTCAGCAAGG
Organism: Janthinobacterium lividum PAMC 25724; assembly: GCA_000242815.2. Classification (GTDB taxonomy): domain Bacteria; phylum Pseudomonadota; class Gammaproteobacteria; order Burkholderiales; family Burkholderiaceae_D; genus Janthinobacterium; species Janthinobacterium lividum_D. The sequence goes on along the minus strand of AHHB01000032.1, from coordinate 234,506 downwards.
AGCGGCTGCTGCTGGAAATCGCGCGGGCGCGGGCGCGCGGCTATGCGCTGGTGGACCAGGAACTTGAACTTGGCTTGCGCACCATCGCGGTGCCATTGAAGAATTTTCGCGGTGACATAGTGGCGGCGATGAATATCAGCGTGCATGCGGGGCGCATTCCGATCGAGCAGATGGTGCAGCGCTGTTTGCCTGCGCTGATCAAGATACAGGTCGAGCTGAGTTCCTTGCTCTAAGGTTCGCGGCCTTCGTCCGAATGGCGGCGGAACTGCTTGGGCGTGGCGCCCATGCGCTTCTTGAAGAGCCGGCTGAAATAGGCCGGGTCCTGGAACCCCAGTTCATAGGCGATGCTGGCGATGCTGGCGGGGACATAGGTGAGTTTTCGGCACGCTTCCAGCATCAAGCGGTCCTGCGTGATGTCGAAAGCGGACTTTCCCGCCAGTTTGAGGCACAGGCGATTCAATCGCGTCGGCGTGACGCGCAAGGCATCGGCGTACTGGCCCACTTGCCATTGCTGCTTGTAGTGCTGCTCCACTGCGGCGCGAAAACGGCTGAACAGCTCAAAGTCGCTGCGTCCCGACTGGTCTGCCAGCCGGTGCTCTGCATGCACGCGCACGAGTAGTAGCAAAGCGCTGCGCGCCAGCCATTCCAGCATCAGGGTGTGTCCATATTGCGGCCAGGCCGCCTCCACCAGCAGGTTTTGTAGCAGCGAATCGAGGCGGCCATGTATGTCGGGCGCGCTGGCAAGGTCGATCGCCAGCGGTTCAACGAATAGCGATGAATACAGGTCGACGTGATTTTGCGCCACCGTGAAGATCACGTTCTGGTCCACTGTCAGCACGTAGCCTTGCGCTTCCTGTGAAAAGTCGAAGCCATGCACCACCGAGGAATGGATGGTGATGGCGACGGGGGCAGCACGCTGCCACAGCGCATCGTTGACGCTGGCACTGACCTGGCCGCCGAATAAAAAAAGTACCTGAAACAGGCCTGGATGCGTATGCCTGGCGATATGCCAGTCGTGAAGGCGGCTACGCGTTTCGATCAATTCGATATGCACAAACTCCGCGTTTTCCACCCCTGATTGTTCTCCATACAGCGAAAACTGTGGAATTTCCGGTGTGCTCGTCAAGGCGGTATCTTGCATGGATGGACATTGTTTGAAAGGTTAGGTGTGTATAAATAGTACAAGTTTTAACGTATTTCATCCATGTTTTTTTCTTCCCGGCGCCGCTACCATGCAGGCATACCACCACAACATCGGAGACTGTCATGCGTACTCAAATCGCCATCATTGGCGCCGGCCCGGCCGGCCTGCTGTTATCCCATCTGCTGCATCTGGAGGGCATCGAATCGGTGGTGCTGGAAGCGCGTTCGCGCACCGACATCGAGTCGACCATCCGCGCCGGGGTGCTGGAACAGGGCACGATGGACATCCTGACGCAGGCCGGCGTCGGCGAGCGCATGCGCAGCGAAGGCGCGCTGCACCATGGCATCGAGCTGGCCTTTGATGGCGCCCGTCACCGTATCGACTTGAGCGAATTGACGGGCAAGGCGATCACCGTCTATCCGCAGCACGAGGTGATCAAGGACTTGGTGGCGGCACGGCTGGCGGCAAAGGGCAGCGTGCTATTCGAGGTCGCCGACGTGGAACTGCATGACACGCAGACCCTGCGTCCGCGCGTGAGCTACCGCCATGGCGGCGAGGCATATACCCTGGAGGCCGATTTCATCATCGGCTGCGATGGCTACCATGGCGTGGCGCGACCGGCCATGCCTGCCCAGGAGCTGCGCAAGAATTTCCAGCGCATTTATCCCTTCGGCTGGTTTGGCATCCTGGTGGAATCGGCGCCATCGTCCGAAGAATTGATCTACGCCCAGCATGACCGCGGCTATGCCCTGGTCAGTACCCGTACACCGACGGTGCAGCGGCTGTATTTCCAGTGCGACCCGAACGACCACGTGGACAACTGGTCGGACGACCGCATCTGGGCCGAACTGCATGCGCGGCTGGAAAACCACGACGGCTGGAAGCTGAAAGAAGGGCATATTTTTCAGAAAAATATCATCGGCATGCGTAGTTTCGTCTCGACACCCATGCAGGCCGGGCGTTTGTTCCTGGCAGGTGACGCCGCGCACATCGTGCCGCCGACCGGCGCCAAGGGCTTGAACCTGGCCGTATCTGACGTGCAGTTGCTTGCGCGCGGGCTGGAACAGTTTTATCGCCAGGGCAGCGAGGAGCGTTTGAATGGCTACAGTGACGCAGCGCTGAAGCGCATCTGGCGCGCCGAATACTTCTCCTGGACGATGACGCGCCTGCTGCATACCTTCGCCGACGCTACGCCATTCGAACGCGAGATGCAGCGCGCCGAACTGGCCAACATTGTCAACTCGCGTGCCATGGCAACGGCGCTGGCGGAGAACTATGTTGGCGCATTCTGAGTGGTCTCATTGCCGGGGTGCGTCTCATTGTCGTGGTGCTCAAAGCACAACAGCGTTCCAGGCAAGCAGCACCGCGCGCCATCTGCGGCATTGGACTAGGCAGAGATTTAATTCGGCATGACGTTCTTGAGGGTGGCGACAGGCTGGTTGACTAGCTTGCCGTTGACTTTCTTGACTTCGCGGATATACATATTCTGTACGATGTCGCGGCTTTCTGGATGCATGCTGATCGGACCGCGCGGACTGCTCCACTTCATGTTCGACAGCACCCGGAGCGCCGCGTCGGCGCTCACGTTGCCATGGAGCGTGCGGATGGTTTCGGCGATCATGCCCATGGTGTCATAGGCCGTCACGGCGACGAAGGTGGCAGGTGGACGCTGGGGATTTGCTGCCGCGTAAGCCTTCAGAAAAGTCTTGTTCGCCGCATTGTCGAGCGCAGTTGAGTAGTTCAGCACCGTGATGGCGCCGAGCGCTCGGTCACCGAGCGATTCCAGGGTAGGCGAGTCGCTGCTCATGTCGCCGACGCCGAGGAACTTGATGCCCGCCTTGTCCAGACCCTTGTCGCTGAAGGCCTTGAGCACGCCGATGCCGTCTTCCGCGCCAGGTGCGAAAAAGAATAGTGCATCCGGTTTTTCATCCTTGACGCGCTGCACGAAGGGCGAATAGTCCGGGTTCGCCAGCGGCACGCGTGACGAGCCCACGATCTTGCCGCCGCCGGCGCTAAAGGCCTTGACGAAGCGCGCTTCGGCATCGATGCCGGTGCTGTAGTCGCTGACCAGGGTGTAGACCTTGCCGACCTTGTTTTTTGCCGTCCAGGTGCCGAATGGCTCGGTCATCTGCCGCATCGTCATGCCGGTGCGCAGCATATACGGCGATTTCGCGGTGATGCCGGTGGTGACCGCGTTCATTACGATCATCGGGATCTTGGCCTGGGTGGCGATGGGGGCGACGGCCAGCGCGCTAGGCGTCAGCGAAAAGCCGATCAGGAAGCTCACCTTGTCGCGCGTAATCAGTTCCTGCGCCGCGCGCTTGGACATCTCGGTGTTGGTGCCGCCATCGTCACGGTAGATGACTTCGATTTTCTTGCCGGCCACACGGTCGCCGTACTGCAGCAAGTACGTTTTGATGCCATCTTCGAATGGCTTGCCGGTGTTGGCAAACGGGCCCGTGAGGGCAGCGATGACACCAATGCGTATTGTCTCTTGCGCCTTGGCATGGCCGCTAGCCAAGGGGAGGGCGGCGACCATTGCGATCCCGGCCCAGGTCTTCATTTTCATGGGGCATTCTTTATAGTGATGGCGTTTGCCTGGTGCCTTGCCAGCCCCGGTCATGAAAGTCGTTTGCGTTCGACGCTGGACGCCATCAGTTGCTGGCTTGCGCACTGGCGACGACGGGCTGGCGGGCCAGTGCGATGAAAGCGCGCACGTAGTCGATGGCGGTGTCCGCTTCGCGCGCGCCCAGGAAGATCTGCTTGGCGATACCGTGCACACCGAGCCGCACCGGCACCACGTCCATCTTGCTCGCGTATTGCTCGACCAGCCAGCGCGGCAGGGCCGACACGCCGCGCCCGCTGGCCACCATTTGCAGCATGATGTCGGTCGTTTCAATGGCTTTGTGGCGCCTGGGCGTGACACCGGCCGGCAGCAGGAACTGGTTATAGATGTCCAGGCGCTCGATGTCGACGGGGTAGCTGATCAGCACTTCCTGCGTCAGCTGCTGCGGCTCCACATAGGGCGCGCTAGCCAAGGCATGACCCTTGGCCACGACCAGCACCTGCTCATAGTCGAACACGGGCTCGAACTTCAGTCCCGGCTTGTACAGCGGGTCGGGGGTGACCAGCAGGTCGATCTCGTAGCCGAAGAGCGCGCCTATCCCGCCGAACTGGAACTTCTGCTTGACGTCCACATCCACGTCGGGCCAAGTTGTCAGATAGGGGGACACCACTTTAAGCAACCACTGATAGCAAGGGTGGCATTCCATGCCGATGCGCAGCGCACCGCGCTCGCCTTGCGCGAATTGTCCCAGGCGCTCTTCGGCCAGATCCAATTGCGGCAGCACCCGGTTCGCTACCGCCAGCAGGTACTGTCCGGCCTGCGTCAGGCGCAGATTGCGCCCTTCGCGTAGCCAGACGTCGGTGCCCAGTTGCAGCTCCAGCTTTTTCATGCTGTGGCTCAGCGCCGACTGGGTCAGGTTCAGCACGCCCGCAGCGGCCGTCAAGGACCCTTGTTTCTCGACTTGCTGGACGATGTTGAGGTGGATGCGTTCAAGCATTTATATGAGCCATGTTCATGAATTTATCAGATATATCCATTGTACTTCATGAATTGATCGTGGTGGCAACACCGGTTTTCTGCGCTGTCACACGGAACTGGTGAAGCACTGCTACGACTAAGGTCTGCAGCACAGACGATGGCGTCGAAAATCGAATCAAGCACAGTGCATCTTTGGGGGGGAGCAAGCAGGCGTATCACGGGCTGCAATTGCAGAAAGAGGGGCTGCTTGGGCTTATGCTGGCGCCCGCCACGCCATCTTCTGCACCTGGATATGCGGGTGGCTTTCCAGCGGCGCCCATTCCGGCAAAAAGGCAAAACCCTGTTTCTGGTAAAACGCTGCCGCGCGCGCATTCTCCGGTGCCACGTCGAGCACCAGCCGGGCGTGACCATTACCGACGGCGCATTGTTTCACGGCGTCGAGCAGGCGCTGCGCCACGTCCAGCCCCCGATATTGCGGCTGCACCCACATGGCGATCAGATGGCACTCGCCATTGCCGGCCACCATTTGCGCGGCGAGGCCGATGGCTTGCTCTCCATCAAAGGCGAGGAAAAAGGTGCGCAGCGGCGTGCTGATGGCGCGCTGTTGCCAGTCGGCATCGGTAAAGCGGGCCGCGCTGGCGTGGCTGGCGCCAAAGGCCGTGGGGGTATCGAGCAGGGCGGCCAGGCGCGTGGCTTTCAGTGCCGGCCAGTCGGCGGCGCTGCTGGCGCGGATAATGATATTGTTCAAATCGGCAAGATTCTTTCACTGGTGGCGCGGCCATGGTTGGGGAAATCTACTTGTATGTTTTTGCCAGCATCATGACGCTCGATCGTGCGGCTCGCCATCGTGCTTGATGACGCTATGGTGCGGGACGGTGGTGCGTTGCAGTTGCCAACTGCCGGTAAAGTCTGCGAGCGGCGCGGCGCTGGCATGCAGGTTGCAGCGGGGGGCGAGGAGCAGTTTTTCATGCTGTAGACAGTCTCATTTATCGCGTCATGGCGCGGCGCAGCACGTAGCTGAGGCCATCGACGGCGGCCACCATCAGCAGCATGGCGACGATGACGGTGGCGGCGCTGGGCATCTGGAACAGCGACAGGTGGTATTTCAGCATCTGCCCCAGGCCACCCGCACCGACGACGCCAAGGATGGCGGCGGCGCGGATATTGTTTTCCCAGCGGTAGAGGGTATACGACATCATTTGCGGGCCGCACTGCGGCAAGGTGGCGTACAGGAAAGTGGCGGCGGGACGCGCGCCATTGATGCGCAAGCTGGCGGCCGGCAAGGGCGGGCAATTTTCAAACGCATCGGCAAACAAGCGTCCCAGCACGCCCACCGTGTGCAGCGCCAGCGCCAGGGTGCCCGCGAATGGGCCCAGGCCGGCGGCGATCAGCAGGATGGAGGCCCACACCAGTTCGGGGATCGAGCGCAGCACGTTCAATAGAGCGCGCGTGGCATTGCGGGCCAGGGTGCCGAAACGCCCGCTGGCGGGCAGGGCCAGCAGCGCGCCCAGGAGAGCGGCAATCACCGTGCCGATGGCCGACATGGCCAGGGTTTCGAAGGTGGCGACGCCGATTTTCATCAAAAAGTTGGGTGCCAGGTCGGGCGGGGCGAAGCCGTGCAGGAAGTCGGCGCTCGTGCGCACGGCATCGGCGCTAAAGAATTCGCCCCATTTCAAGGGCAGGGTGGCAAAGCTGGCGATGACCAGCAGCACTAAGCCGGCCAGCAAGGCCCAGGTCGACCAGCGCACGCGAGGCGAAACAGGCAGCATGGCGGTGTCGTTCTTCATGCCAACCTCCGGCGCAGCATGGCCGAGACCGCATCGGCGCCCGCCACCAGCAGCACGAACACGATCAGCATGGTGGCCAGTTCATTGCCTGCCATCATCTTCATCGATTCATCCATGCGCTGGCCCAGGCCACCGGCGCCGACAAAGCCCATCACGACGGAGCCGCGGATCGCGCATTCCCAGCGGTAAATCGTGTAGGACACCAATTCGGCGGCCGATTCGGGCAGGGCGCCGTACAGCAAGGCTTGCAGGCGGCCGCCGCCGTTGTGCAGCAAGGCGTTGCAGGCGGCGGCGTCCGACGATTCGAGCACTTCCGCATACACCTTGCCCAGCATGCCGCAATACGTGAGGGCAATGGCAATCACGCCCGCCGTCGGCCCCAGACCGACGATGCGCACCAATAACAAGGCCCACACCAGTTCCGGCACGCTGCGCAGCAGCACCAGCAGCGCACGCACGCAATGGCGCACGCCAGCGGCGAGCGGCGACACTTGGCCGGAGCCGATGCGCGAAATCGACAGGCGCTCCGTCACCAGGAGGGTCAGTGGTATGGCGCCCAGCATGGCCAGCGCCATGCCGGCCGTGGCCATGGCGACGGTTTCCCAACTGGCAATGGCCACCAGGTGCAAAAATTCCAGTGTATGGGCGGGCGGCACGAAGCTGGCAATGAATTGCCAGGTGGCCGCCAGGCTTTGCGCATCGCATAAAATCCACGGCTTAAATTCAGCCTGCACCAGCATCGGCCACAGCACCAGCAGCACGACGGCAGCGGCACTGAGGCGGGCGCGCCAGGCCGGATCGCGCGGCATGGCGGCATTCGCGGTTTTCAGCAAAGCGGCCTCGCAGCGTCCAGGTTCGCTTGTAGCGCATCGGCCTCGGCCTGGGGCGCGGCGTCGGCCTTGTTGCGGTACAATTGTTCGATCATGGCGTCGCTGACCTCGGCGCTGGCCGCGTCAAAGACGATCTGGCCGTCGCGCAGGGCGACGATGCGCGTAAAGCAGGCGCGCGCGATGTCCACCTGGTGCAGGCTGCAGATCAGCGTGGCATGGCGCGCTGCCGCTTCGGCTTGCAGCACATTCATCGTCTGCACAGCGAGTGTGGGATCGAGCGCGGACAACGGTTCGTCGACGAGGAACACTTGCGCATTCGATACCAGCGCGCGGGCCATGCCGCAGCGCTGGCGTTCGCCGCCGGACAGGCGATCGACGCGCGCATACAATTTGTCTTGCAGCTCGAATTTGCCCAGCGCTTCCCAGGCGGCGCGCGGATCGACGGGCGCCAGCAGGGAACGGATCGCCGTCCACAAGCTCCATTGCGGCAAGCGTCCCGCCAGCACGGCATTGACGACGCGCTGGCGCGGCGGCAGCGGTGGCGTTTGCGGCGCCAGGAACAAGCGCGCGCGCAAGGCGTGGCGCTCGGCGCTGCCGATCTGCCAGGGAGAACTGCCCAGTACGCTCAAGCTGCCCGATGCGGGGCGCAGCGCGCAGGCCAGGGTGTGCAGCAAGCTGGTCTTGCCGGCGCCGGAAGGGCCGATCAGGGCGATCTGTTCACCTTGGGCCACGTTCAGGTCCAGCTCGCGCAGGGCCAGCGCATTGCTGGCGGCGCCCGCGTGGTGGACGCTGATCTTGTGAAGTTGGAATGTCATGCGAGAGTGGGGAAAGTGCTGGCCAGCGCACCGCAGTGGCGGCGCCGGCCAGCGGATTGGCTTGCTTTACTTGAGCAGACCGGCATCGCGCGCGGCAGCTTCGATATCTTTGTAGTTCTCGGCCTTGGTCGGGATGAACTTCGTGGCGCGCTGGAGCTCGAGGATTTCCTTGCCTTCAGGCGTGGATGGGTCCAGCGCCAGGAAGGCGTCCGTCAGCTTCTTGCGCACCACGGGGTTCATGTCGGCGCGCACGCTCCAGTTGTAATCGTAGTAGCCGGGCGTGGTGTAAAACACGCGCACCTTGCTTGGATCAACCTTTTTCGCTTCGAGCAATTTTTCCCACACGGAAATATTCAAGGTGCCGGCATCGACCTTGCCACCGGCGACAGCGGCGACGGTGGCGTCATGCGCACCGGAAAACGCGATGCGCTTCATGTCCGTGTCCGGGTTAATCTTGGCTGCCAGCAGGTAGTAGCGCGGCATCAAGTGGCCCGAGGTCGACGATTCCGAACCGAACGTGAAGTTCTTGCCCTTCAGGTCGGACAACTGATTGATGTCTTTGCTGGTGGTGACGAAGACGGAGCGAAACTTCGTGTCTTCCTCGCGCTGCACCAGGGGCACGATCTTGCCGCCGCTGCGTACGTTCGCCTGAACAAACGTAAAGCCGCCGAACCAGACCATGTCGAGCTTGTTGTTGATCAAGCCCTCGACCGAGGCCGCGTAATCGGTGACGGGCGTAAATTCCACCTTCATGCCCAGCTTTTTCTCCAGGTAGCTGCCCAGCGGCTTGAACTTGCGCTGCAATTCCGTCGGTGCTTCATCGGGGATGGCGGACACGCGCAGCACTTGCTGCGCTTGCGCCAGGCCGCTGTGGATGGCCAGGGTGGCGGCGACGGTGGCCAGGATGGCGGGGAACTTGTTCAATGAGGTGGAGAACTTGGTCATGGGACTGCCTTTGCAAAAAAATTTGTTCATTAAAATACCGAAACCCCGGTCGTGCCTTCCTGCATCTCACCGATGACGGCGGCGTCGCCAAAGCCTTCGGCGCGGAAAATCGCCAGCACTTGCTCGACGGCTTCCGGCGCACAGGCCACCAGCAGGGGGCCGGCCGTTTGCGGGTCCGTCAAAATCGCCTTGTCGATGGCGCTCAGGCTGTCGTCCAGCGCCACTTGCGCGCCATAGCCCTGCCAGTTGCGCCCCGAGGCGCCCGTGATGTTGCCATTTTGCGCCAGTTGCAGCACTTGCGGCAACAGCGGCACGTCTTGCATGGCGATGCGCGCCAGCAATTTGGCGCCGCGCGCCAGTTCCAGCGTATGGCCGAGCAAGCCAAAGCCCGTCACATCCGTGAGCGCATGCACGCCGTCGAGCAGGGCCAGTTTCTTGCCCGGGGTATTCAATTTAGTGGTGTTATCGATCAAGGACGCGTAGCCATCCGCGTCCAGCGCGTTTTTCTTCAGCGCAGCGGACAAAATACCCACGCCGATCGGCTTGCCCAGCACCAGCTTATCGCCGGCGCGCGCACCGGCGTTGCGTTTCACCTGCGAGGGGTGAACCAAGCCCAGTACCACCAGGCCATAGATGGGCTCGACGGAATCGATGGTGTGGCCGCCCGCGATGGGGATGCCGGCCTGGGCGCAGATGGTTTCTCCGCCCTTTAAGATGAGGCCGATGGTTTCCACCGGCAGCTTGTTGATCGGCATGCCGACCAGAGCCAGTGCCATGATGGGCGTGCCGCCCATGGCGTATACGTCGGAAATGGCATTGGTGGCGGCGATGCGGCCAAAGTCGAACGGATCATCGACGATGGGCATGAAGAAATCCGTGGTGGCGATCAGCGCCTGCTCGTCGTTGAGCTGGTAGACAGCCGCGTCATCCGAGGTTTCTATGCCGACCAGCAATTCCTTGGGCAGGGGAAAGCCGCCGCTGCCCTTTAAAATGTCGGCCAGTACGCCGGGCGCAATTTTGCAGCCGCAGCCGCCGCCATGAGAAAACTCGGTCAATCGGATGGGTGTATTGGGTGTTGCTGCGCTATCGGACATGGTCGTCATCCTGCTCAAAAAGTTCATTAGAAGCCGCGCCAGCGCTCACGCGGCGCTAGCGGTACGGGGTGCGCCGACGATAGCACATAATGCACGCGCGGCTTGCTCAAAGGCATGTTCTGAAATATCGGGCAAGATCAGCGGCGCCGCCTGGGCGTAGCGGCTGAAGTTGCGGGCGATCGATTGCCGGTAGACGGGGTCGTAGTGCTGCACCAGCAACTGTTCTACCAGCTCGGCCATGCGGCCCGAGGTGGCCAGCTGCTGCCAGTGGGCAATTTTCTCGTGGCCATGCAGCTGCGTCAACAGGGCCAGCTGCACGTTCAGACGCTCGGCGTCGAGCACGTAATGCGCGTAATCATCCATCAGCAGTTGCACCCGCTGTTGCGTGGCCAACTGCACATCCGTGCACTCGGCTGCGCGCATCTTGTCCATCAGCGCGTCGGGCACGCGCAAACGGCCCACTTTCTTGCTTTCGGATTCGATGAATACGGGCAGTTGCGCGTCGAAATGGCGCAGTTGCTGCCACAGCGCACTTTCAAACGCCTTTTGCGAAGGCTGGTCTGCGTCCGGCAAGCCGCCCAGTACGGAGCCGCGGTGGGCGGCCAGGTCTTCCAGGTCGATCACTTGCGCGCCTTGCTTATTCAGTACCTGCAGCAAACGGCTCTTGCCGCTGCCCGTGGGGCCGCACAGCACGTTGATGAAGTCAAAGCGTTCAGGCAGGGTGGCCAGCTCGGCGTTCACGTGGCGCCGGTAATCCTTGTAGCCACCGTCAAGCTGCGTCACGGGCCAGCCGATGCGTGCCAAGATGTGCGCCATGGCGCCGCTGCGGTTGCCGCCGCGCCAGCAGTAGACGAGGGGCTTCCAATCGTGCGGGTGGCCCAGAAAAACTTCTTCGATATGGCGCGCGATATTTTTCGCCACCAGCGCCGCGCCCAGCTTTTTCGCCTCGAAGGCGCTGGTCTGCTTGTACAAGGTGCCTACGCGCACGCGCTGCTCGTCATCGAGCACGGGCAGGTTGATGGCACCCGGCAAGTGGTCTTCGGCGAACTCGGACGGGCTGCGCACATCGATGATGGCATCGAATTCGTGCAAGCGGGACAGGATGTCGCTGAAAGGCAGGACTGCAGGGTATTTCATCGTGGCGCGGCTGCTTCAAATGGGGAAAGACGTATTATCCCCGATAAAGGCCTGCACCGTGGCGCCTTAGCCTAACAATCTGCCCAGTAGCGGCGCCAGCAGTACCGTCACGACGCCCGAGAAGATCATTGTCAAGCTGGCCACGGCGCCTTCTTCCGTACCCACGCGGCGCGCCACGGACAGGCCGAAACCGTGCGCGGCTGCGCCATACGGGGCGCCACGGGCGATGCGCATGCGCAAGGGCAGCAGTTTCAGCAAAGGCTTGCCTAGCAGCAAGCCGAACAAACCCGTCATCACGACAAAAATCCCTGTCAGCTGGGCCGAGCCGCCCATCTGGCGCGACGCTTCCAGCGCGAAGGGCGTCGAGACCGAGCGCGCCAGCAGGCTGCGCGCCATGTCGCCGTGCACGCCCAGCAGCCGATCCAGCAGCAGGGTGGCGGCCATGGAGGCGACGATGCCGGCGCAACTGCCCAGCGACAAGGCCAGGCCATGCTTGCGTATCAGCTTGCGCTCCTGGAAGATGGGCAGGGCGAAGGCGACCGTAGCGGGCCCCAGCAGCCATGGCAGCCAGCGCGTTTCGCCAAAATACGTGGCGAACGGCGTCGAGGTCAGCTGCACGATGAGGATCAGGATGGCCGAGGTGCAGATGGCGGGCGTCAGCAAAAAATGTGGATGACGGCGGTGCACGGCTTGGTTGGCATAGAACAAGACCAGCGTCAGCAGCAAGAACAGCAGGGACAGCAGCAAGGTGCTCATGCTGCCGCCCTGGCGGCGCGCTGGCGCAGCAGTTTTTGCAGGCGCAGCTTGCGCTCATAGCGGCATACCCATTCCACCGTCAACGCCGTAGCCAGCATCACGCTGGCAAAACCGAGGCCGATATTGACGAACAGCATCACCCCCTGTGTCTTCAGTAGTTGTGTAAATTGCACCACGGATACGACCAGCGGAATAAAGAACAGCAGCATGTTCGCCAGCAGCCAGTTCGCGCCCAGTTCGATGGCGGCCGGCTGCAGCCAGCCCGCCAGCAGCAGCGCCACTAGCACGAACAGGCCTACCACACCGCCGGAAAACGGCAAATGCAGGGCGGAAGCGGCCTCGTCTGCCAGCCACCAGGCGGCAATCAGGATCGCCACTTGCCACGCGGTCAGCACGCTTTGGCGCCAGGCGGGGAGGGATGGCAGGACGCTGCTGGGAGGATGTAAGGCTTTCACGGCGGGCTTTCTAGCGGCTGGGGGAAGTTTTCATTGTAGTGAGGCCACATCAAAAGATAAAATGACTTAAACTTATGATTATCATTCGATATTGGAATGCATCATGGATATCCGCTCGCTGCGCTACTTCGTCGAGGTGGTCGAACAGAACAGTTTTACGCGCGCGGCCGCCAAGCTGCATGTGACCCAGCCTACCGTCAGCAAGATGATTGCCCAGCTCGAGCAATCGCTGGACCTGGCTTTGCTGGACCGCGCCGGCAAGCGTTTTAGCTTGACCGACGCGGGCAAGGTGGTGCTGTCGCGCGCGCATGAATTGCTGGCATTGCACGCGGACCTGAAAGTGGCGTTGCGCGACTTGCAAGAGCTGGAGCGGGGCGAGCTGCGCGTGGGGGTGTCGCCGCAGACGCATTCCACCCTGGCGCCATGGCTGGCCGAATACCACCAGCGCTACCCGGGCATCGAGTTAAAGATGTATGAAAGCGGCACGCAAGCGATCGAGCGCGACTTGCGCACGGGAACGGTAGAGCTGGGCACCATGCTCGACTACCCGGGCAATGCCGCAACCTGGCAGGATTTCGAAGCCTTGCCCCTCGTGCGCTCACCGCTATGCCTGCTGGCCGCGCCCGGCTCGCCTTGGCAGGGCCGCAGCAGCGTGGCCCTGGCCGAGCTGGCCGACAGTCCCTTCATCTTTTACGGCGCCGCGTTTGCCCTGAACGAGATCGTGCTCGATGCCTGCCAGCGGGCCGGTTTTGCGCCGCGCATCACCGGCCGCAGCGGCCAGTGGGACTTCATTGCCTCGCTCGTGCGTCTGGGCGTGGGTATTTGCCTGCTGCCGAAGATGTATTGCGACACGCTAGCGCCAGCGCAATTTGACATCATTCCGCTGGCCGGCCCACCCGTGGAGTGGAATCTGATGCTGGCCTGGCGCCGCGGCGGACGATTGTCGTTTGCCGCGCGCGCCTGGCTCGAGCTCGTCAGGGAGCGCATGGCCGATGCGCCACGGTTACAATAGGCATCAGCCAACTTCCGCCCGAGCAGATGAACATTAACGCCAACGCCAACGCCAAGGTTACAGCCAAAATCAAACGCAGCACCGGCTCACTGCTGCTGGGATTGTTATGCAGTATGGGTCTGATGAGCGAAATGGGCTACGCCCAAGCCGCCATTCCTGTGTATGGCTACTTTGTCAAGAATGCCTATCCGCACGACGCCCGGGCGTTCACCCAGGGCTTGCTGTTCAAGGATGGCCACCTGTATGAAAGTACGGGCCAAAACGGCCAGTCCTCGCTGCGCAAGGTAGAATTGACGACGGGCAAAGTGCTGCAGAAAAGCATGCTCGACAAAAAAGTCTTCGGTGAAGGCATCACCGCCATCGGCGACGAGATCCTGGGCCTGACATGGGTTTCGCAAACTGGCTATGTGTTCGACCAGAAGAGCTTCAAGCTCAAGCGCACCTTCAGCTACCAGGGCGAAGGCTGGGGCCTGGCCAGCGACAGTCAATTTGTTTACATGAGCGATGGCAGTTCCGCCATCCGCGTGCTCGATCCGAAAACCCTGGCCGAAATGCGCCGCTTCGAAGTGAAGGCCGAGGGGCGCCCCATCGAGCGCCTGAACGAGCTCGAAATGGTCGACGGCGAGCTGTTTGCCAATGTGTGGGGCGCCGACGTGATCGCCCGCATCGATCCGGCGAGCGGCAAGGTCGTAGGCTGGATCGACTTGTCGGGCTTGCTGCCGCCCGAGCAGCGAGGTACGGCCAACCCTGACGCTGTACTCAACGGTATCGCCTGGGATGCGCGTGGCAAGCGTTTGTTTGTGACGGGAAAACTGTGGCCCAAGCTGTTCGAAATCGAGCTGATCGAAATTGAGCGCCGTTGATGCTGCCTGGCGGACAGTGCTGCATCGCCTTGATGGCACCTCGTGGCAATGTGCTTTTGCTATCGAGGTCAGCGCCAGCGGCTACGATGGCAAGGGAGGCTTAAAGTAGGCGGCAGGCGCGACCAGGGGCGGGGGTTTTTGCGCCTGCCAGCGGCAGCTGTCGGCTTGATCGCCAGGCGACTAGCGAATGCGGGGGGATATCTGCAGACGTAGAAAAGGCCGATGAAGATCGGCCTCGATGATCACTGCATGTGTTGCTTAGCGGTAAAACGCTTCGACTTTGCCCTTCAATTTGATCTGCAGCGGACGGCCGCGGCGATCGAGCGACTTGGTGGAAGCGACCTTGATCCAGCGTTCGCTGATGCAATATTCTTCCACGTCAAGACGTTCCTTGTCGTTGAAGCGAATGCCGACGTCGTTCTCGAACACGGCTGCGACGTGGTAAGGGCTGCTAGGGTCGATCGACAGGCGATCGGGCAATGGGGGTAAGGTGGTGGTATCGTTCATGGGCGTAATTATCGCCCAGAATGCCGATCCAGACAACGGCCTTTCGCACCTCACCCGTCGGGCCGCCCATGCAATGGCGTGCCTGGCCCTACGGTACGCATAGACCGGCACGGCTCTGCCGCAACGGCCCATGTTGCCGCGAAGTGCCGGCAGATTTGCCGGCAATCACACGCTTCGGCAATCAGGATTTGTTACTATCCTTGTGGCCTTGACGCCCCGTTTCCATGCGCTTGTCATGCGCGCCGCCGTGCGAACCGGCGCCCGAACCCGATTGTTCACTAGCGCTCTTGCCTGGCCCCATTTGTTGCGAGCCAGATTGCTTGTCGCCGTCATTCTTGTTGCTTGGGCGGTTTGCCTCAACATTCTGCCCGTGCTTGCCGTCCTGGGTGCCACCGGATGACTGGCGGCTGCCCGATGCCTTGTCCGGCTGCTGCTTGTCTGACTGTTGGTTTTCCGACTGCTTGTTGCCTGATTGTTGGTTGCCTGACTGTTGGTTTTCCGACTGCTTGTTGCCCGATTGCTGTTTGCTTGACTGCTGTTTGCTCGACTGATTAAGGCTTTTGTCATTGCTGTTTGAAGTCATGATCGTTACCCCTTTGCTTAGTTTGCGTCATCATCGGCAGCAAGGATGGCGTAAGGCTGGATTAAGCGTGCCACTGCCTTGCCTCCGGCGCCGTGCAGCACCGTTAAGGTCATTTTCGCTGCCGGACGCCGGCTTAACCATAGGGGTACTAGCTGTCGCCACGTAGGAAAACTCCGTCATGCGTGGCAACCATTTCTGCATTGCATTTTTACAGATGCCGCGTTTCCTGCGGCGACATGTCCCATGCGTCATGCCAGCCATCGACAAAGATGACGGGTACTTGGGCCAGTTCGGCCACCGAGGCGTCATCGAGGCAGTTGACGCTAATGCCAACAAAGGGGCCGCTGCGCGCGGCATCGCCGTAGCCGAACGGGCGCACGCCGCAATGGCGGCAAAAATAGTGGCGTTCGCGCCCGGCGCCGAAGCGGTATTGGCTCAAGTGCGTTTCTCCTGCCAGTAACTGGAAGGATGTGGGGGGCACCTGGCTGGCCCAGCAACGCATTTTCAGGCAATAGGAACAGTTACAGCGCAGGCTGGGGGCTGCCAAGTCGATCTCGACCGCGAAGCGCACACTGCCGCAGTGACAACTGCCATGGTAGGTTTTTTTCATCGTGGGTCTTTTAACGCGATGCGGTACTGTCATGCTGGCGCACCTGCGCGCGCTGGCTGCCGACTAGCGCGCTGGCTGGATTGCGGAAGCCTTGCCGTGCTCGGCACCATGCAAGGCGAGATAGGCCGCCAGCTTCTGGTCAGCGATGCCCAGGGCGCGCAACACTTCTTGCGTGAAGGTGATGGGTGCCGTGCCGGGCGCCGTGACGATGCGCTGATCGGCCACGGCCCAGGGCACGTCCTGGTACATGGCGCCGCCCGCATAGCCAAGCTGTTGCAGATTGTCGGCGCAATTGGAAGTATGGCGCACTTTATCGAGCACGCCTGCCTGCGCCAGCACGCGGGTGCCGTCGCAAATGCCTGCCAGTACCACGCCCTTATCGCGCACGGCGCGCAGCAAGGGACCCAGATCAGGCGCCTTGCCGCTTTGCCAGTAGCTGCCGCCACACACCATCAGCAAGTCGAGTTCATCAAGCGAAATGGCCTCCAGCGCCAGTTGCGGCGTGACTTGCATGCCGCCGGACGAGGTGACCGGCAGGCCGCCCGGCGTGGCGAACTGCGTACAAAAGCCGTAATACTGGCGTGCCGTGGCATTGAACAGGGCGGTTTCCCAATCGGCAAAGTTCTCGCTCAGAATGGTGATAGCACGTGGCATGAAAAGTCCTGTCGCAGGTTGAGATATCGATAGTACAGGCTGGCTAGCCTGCTGGTAGCGAAAGCATAACAAAAAATACGGACAGTTTCTGGCAGGAGTGGGCTTGCAACGTCGCTACCACCTTGCAGGGGCGATTGCGCTACAATCGCCGGCTGCGTTCGCGTGGGCCTGTCCAGCTTGAATGCCTATTAGCTATTCTATTACCTGTCACCTATTACCTATCGCCTCCATGCTGATTTTGTTTTGCCGTGTCCTGTCCAGCATTGCTGGCCTGTTGCTGTTCTATCTCTTCGATCAGTTAAGTGCCAATGAATTGCTGAAATTGAGCGTCTTGCTGGCCGCCTTCCTGCTGGGCCTGTGCGGCGTGTTATATGCCTGGCGCGGAAACGCCGGCGCCGGCGCGGTCACCATGTTGCTGCGCATCGTGGTGCTTGTGTTTTATCTCGATGCCGCCGTCAAAGGTTTTTTGCGTGGCTATTTTGGCATGCGACCAATCCCAATGCTGTCTTACAGGCAATGTTTGCGACCGATCAAACAGAAACGCGAGAATTTTTCTTGCACAACAGCATCGCCCTGGCGCAAGCGATGGGCTGCTTTGTACTCGTGGCGGCGCTGCTGCTGCTGGCCGACCGCCAACTGCTGCGCTGGCAAGCGGCGCGTGAGCATGCCGCGCCGGGAATGCTGGCGAAGGGTTTTGCCGTCAGCATGGCCGTCTTTCTCGTGCTGCTGCACGTCAATACCACCATGCGGCGCGAAAATCCGGCCTTGTTCTGGCCGCTGCGCTACCAGCAGTACAATGCGCAGCTTGCAGCGATGCAGTCCATGCAGCATGCGCTGACGGCGTCCATGGCCGCGCCGCGCGACTGGCAGGTGCACTATACGGGCGAGGATGCGCGCAGCGTCATTCTGGTGATCGGTGAGAGTACCAATCGGGCCTCGATGTCGCTGTATGGCTACCCGCGCGCGACCACACCCCAGCTCGACGCCATGCGTGCGAAGCTGCTGGTGTTCAAGGATGTGATTTCACCCGCGTCCAGCACGGTGGAATCGATGATGACGATGCTCACGCCGGCCGATATCGGCAACCCCGATGCGTGGATGGCCAAGCCCAACTTGCTGATGCTGGCCGAGGCGGCCGGCTACAAGACGTTCTGGGTCTCGAACCAGACGCGTAACGATGGCTGGATCGGACTACTGGCAGGCGAGGCCGATGAGAGCGACTTCATCAACTATGGCACCGGCCGCGGCGAAAATAATTTCGACGACCAGCTGTTCCAGCCGTTCGCCCACGCACTGGCCGATAGCGCGCCGAAAAAACTGATCGTGGTGCACTTGCTGGGCGCACACCCTAGCTATGCCATGCGCTATCCCAGCCGTTTTGCGTATTTCGACCAGGCGCATGACGCCGTCAGCGCGCAGATGGCCCGCCAAGGCAGATCTGGTGCCATACGCAAGCAGCGCGACGAGTACGATAACGCCATCCGCTATGGCGATTACGTGCTGGGCACCCTGATCGGCATGGCCGACAGGGCCAAATCAGACCGCGCCACCTCACTGCTGTTTGTTTCCGACCATGGCCAGGAAGTGGGCTACAACCGCAACCACGCGGGCCATTCCGCGTCCGATAAAAGCGGCTATGAAATTCCCATGTTGATCTGGAGCAATAGGCAAGCGCCACAATCAACGGCCGCGCGCGCCGCGCTGGAAAGCCGGCCGTATCAAACTGACAAGCTCGATGCGACCGTGCTGGGCTTGCTGAAGATCGAGACGCGCTATTACGCGGCGCATGACGATATCCTCAGCGGCACCTTTCAAGCCGTGCCGCGCTTCATGAATGGCTTGCAATACCAGCGCGGGGCAGTGCTGGCACCTTAAGCCAAGCCCTTAAGCTAAGAATAAAAAAACCCGGCCCCGCCGCGCAAAGCGGCGGGGCCGGGCCCCTGGTGTGTTGCCGATGATTTGACGATAACTTGCCGATTACTTCTCGGCGAACGCGCGCTCGACAACGAAGTCGCCAGGCG
This sequence comes from Janthinobacterium lividum PAMC 25724, assembly GCA_000242815.2. Lineage (GTDB taxonomy): Bacteria > Pseudomonadota > Gammaproteobacteria > Burkholderiales > Burkholderiaceae_D > Janthinobacterium > Janthinobacterium lividum_D. Next base: position 215,749 of record AHHB01000032.1, on the reverse strand, counting down.
TCGAGGTATTGCCTTCCTTGAAGCCACGCGCTTCGAGCATCTCTTTCAGGTCGCGCAGCATGTCCGAGCTGCCGCAGATCATGACGCGGTCTTCGGCCGGATTCAGCGCCGGCAAGCCGAGGTCTTCGGCCAGCTTGCCATTCTCGATCAGCGCCGTGATGCGGCCCATGTTGCGGAAGTCTTCGCGCGTGACGGTCGGGTAGTAGCGCAGCTTGTCGCTGACCATTTCGCCCAAGAATTCATGCTTCGGCAAATGCTCTTCCAGCAGCTCGCGGTAAGCCAGTTCATCGACTTGGCGCACGCCGTGCACGAGGATCAATTCGTCGAAGCGCTCGTAGATATCGGGATCACGCACGATGCTGAGGAAAGGCGCCAAGCCCGTGCCTGTCGACAGCATGTACAGGCGCTTGCCTGGCAGCAGGTAGTCGGACACCAGCGTACCCGTCGGCTTGCGCCCGACGATGACGGTGTCGCCCACTTGCAAGTGCTGCAAACGCGAGGTCAGGGGGCCGCCCGGCACCTTGATGCTGAAAAATTCCAGGTGGTCTTCGTAGTTGGCGCTGGCGATACTGTAGGCGCGCAGCAAAGGCTTGCCATCGACGCGCAGGCCAATCATGGTGAAATGACCATTCGAGAAACGCAGCGACGGGTCGCGCGTGGTGGTAAAGGAGAACAGGGTATCCGTCCAGTGGTGCACGCTTAATACGCGCTCTTCATTCATCGAACTCATAGTGGTTGTTGGCTGGTCAAAAAAATGGTTAGTTGCTGGCAACTGCTGGCAAAAGTGAAACCCTGTGTAGGCCCGAACGCTATTGTACTGGCGTCCACACGAAATTGTTACCGTCTATTACCGCCATTGCTGCCGCACGCGGTGCCGACATTATAGTGCGAATGGCAAGGCGGGGCTGAAATTTGCCCGCAACCGGGCCATGGCCATGCGCGTTCTTGACCTGGCTCACTTTTTCAGGGCACCGATCAAGAGCTGCTGCCAACGCGGCCCAGCGCAAGTGTTACATGGCAGGCGCACCCCGCAGGCGATACGCACAGGATGGCAGGGCAGTGCATCAATCGATGCTTGCGTGCTTGCAATGGCGTCCTTGTCGGTTTGGCGGCATGAGGGGCGATGGTGTGAACGATGATGTGAAATATGTCGCACCCAGATCAACGATTTTGCAATTGCCGGGAAGGATGCGCCAAATGGGGCGGGGGGTGGGGAAACCTTGCGTGTATGATATTTCCGAATAGAATTGTTGGGCATCATTCATTTGAAGGGCGCACGTCTTGTGCCTTTCAGGCCCGGAATCTGCGTACATGATTCCGCTCCTCAGGATGCCTGACCCACAGCGAAAGGTCATACAGATGTATAAAACAGTGCGCGACATGTTCCTGCATTTCAAGCAAGCCGTCCCATTCCGCCTCGTCCCCGCCCTGATTTGCACGGCCTTGCTGGTGAGTATGCTGATGCTGCCCGTACCTGACGGTTTGACGCCCAAAGCCTGGGGCCTGGTGGCAATTTTCCTCACCACCATCCTGGCGATCATTTTGAAAGTCATGCCCATCGGCGTGATGGCCATGATGGCTATCGTCATCGTGTCATTATCACAAGTGACTTCGACCTCGTCCAAGGGCGCCATCACCGATGCACTCAGCAGTTTCTCGAATCCATTGATCTGGCTGATCGTCGTGGCGATTTTGATTTCGCGCGGACTCAAAAAGACGGGGCTGGGCAGCCGCATCGGCCTGCTGTTTATCTCCGTGCTGGGTAAGCGCACCATGGGTATCGGCTATGGCCTGGCGATTTGCGAACTGGTGCTGGCGCCATTTACACCAAGTAACACTGCGCGCGGTGGCGGCATCGTCCACCCCGTCATGAAGTCGATCGCCAACGCCTTCGACTCGGACCCGGCCAAGGGCACGGAAGGTAAAGTAGGCACTTATCTGGCCCTCGTCAACTACCACGCCAACCCGATTACCTCGGCCATGTTCCTCACAGCCACGGCGCCCAATCCGCTGGTGGTCGATTTTGTGGCCAAGGCCAGCGGCCAGAGCTTTCACCTGACATGGACCACCTGGGCCCTGTGCATGCTGCTGCCGGGCCTGGTCTGCCTGCTGGCGATGCCCGTGATTATCTATTGGCTGTCGCCGCCCGAACTGAAAGTCACACCGGACGCCGTCACCTACGCCAAGGCGCAATTGAAAAGCATGGGGCCGCTGTCGCCGTCGGAAAAAGTCATGCTGGGCACGTTTGCCTTGCTGCTGTTGCTGTGGGCCAATGTGCCCGCCACGCTGTTCGGTCCCACGTTTTCGCTCGATGCGACGGTGGTCGCCTTTGTCGGCTTGTTCGTGTTGATTATTACCGGCACCATCGACTGGGACGACGTGCTGTCCGAAAAGAGCGCCTGGGACACTTTGGTGTGGTTTGGCGCGCTGGTAATGATGGCCGAGCAATTGAACAAAACGGGCGTGATCGCCTGGTTCTCGGCCGGCATGAAGGCGGCCATCGTCGCCAGCGGCATGGACTGGCTGCCGATTGCCGCTATCCTGGTGCTGGTGTTCGTGTTTTCGCATTACTTCTTTGCCAGTACGACAGCCCACATCAGCGCCATGCTGCTAGCCTTCCTGACCGTGGGCTTGCACCTGATCCCGGCCCAATACCACGTGCCCTTCATGCTGATGATGACGGCCGGCTCGGCCATCATGATGACCTTGACGCACTATGCGACAGGCACCTCGCCCATCATCTTTGGCAGTGGCTTCGTGACGATGGGTAACTGGTGGCGTGTGGGCTTCATCATGTGCGTGGTGGAATTGCTGATCTTTGCCGTTGTCGGCACGACCTGGTGGAAATTGCTCGGTTACTGGTAAGACGAGTTGCACCAACTGGCACGCCGGCGCACTGCAATGAGGGCAGTGCGCGCCTTTCCCGATAAAGTAAAAATTGTTGACGTATTGTTGACCTGAAACAAGCAATGACAGGCATGTGCATTGACGTGACAATGTTTGAGTCTTTTTGATTGGCAAATCGCTATGCTGCCGAGGCAGATAGGAGCGAGGAGCGAGTAGTGAGACCGCGCAAGCGTAGCGCTCATGCGCCGTTCTGTTGTCGAGTATGCAAGGTCTTGCATACAGGATGAAACCACCCATCCTCAATCATTCACTTTGATAGGAATCTGCATGAGCCATGACCACCTCGGTTGCGCCTGCTGCAACCTGCCTTATTTGCCTGAACTGACGACCGGCCTGTTGACGGAAACCGCGCGCGGCGGTGAACTCGATGCGGCGTTTAAGCAAACCTACGCCCAGCACGCGCAGACACTGATGTCGCAAGCCGTGATCTTTCATAACGGTATCATTCATACCATGGCCAGCGCCGGCAGCGCGCAGGTGGAGGCACTGGGCACGGCCGGCGGCATCATCATTGCCATCGGCACGCTGTCCGAGGTGCGCCTGGCCATGCAAGCGCACCAGCCCAACGAGACAGACCTGCGCGGGCGCACCTTGTTGCCTGGCTTTGTCGAACCGCATATGCACGTCCTGCCCAGCGCGCTGTACAAAAGCTGGCTGTCGCTGACGCCTTTCCAGCAGGCACCGCGACAACAGGAGTTGAATCTGGAATACAGTTTCCAGAGCATCAGCCAGCAGATTCGCACCGCGCTGGCACAGCCGGACAAGCTACCGAAAGACAAGAAAGGCCAGCCTTGGTTGCTGGGTTTTGGCATCGATCCCTCGCTGATGCAGCCCTGGGAAGACATCACCGTCACCCAGCTGGACCCGCTGAGCAGCACGGTGCCCATCTTGCTGATGAATTCTTCCGGCCACCTGGCCTATCTCAACACAGCTGCGATGAAGGCGGCAAACATCGAGGACACCCCTTCCGGTGTATTGACCGAGATCGGTATCAGCGCAGCGCTGAAGGTCGCGCCGCTTCCCAAGCTACTGGAATTTGTCGGCTGCCTGAAGCAGGTACTGGACGATGCCTCGGCGATGGGATTTACCAGCGTATTCGACGCCGGCCTGGGTGCCACCGACCAGCCACAACTGGAAATCGGCTTGCTCAAACTGGCGGCACAGCTCGGTCCGGTGCGTATCGGCGCCGCACTGTTCACCCCGCCTCAAGAAGAGGTACTGGACAACTGGCTACAGACCTACACGCCGGATCTGGACAGCCAAGGCGAGCAGCGTTTCAGTCTCAGGGCGATTAAGCTGATCGCAGATGGCTCGAACCAGGGTTTGACCGGCTACCAGAGCCAGCCCTATGCCTGCTCGCATGAACATGCCATTCCTGACGTGCCCGACACCGGCTTGAACAATTACCAGGACACCTCCGTGTTTACCCGCATGCTGGACAAGGCGGTGGCGCACGGCTGGCCGGTGCTGGTGCATGCCAATGGCGACAAGGCGGTGCAATATGTACTGGAGAGCTACAGGCAGGTATTGACGCCACAGCCAGGTGGCCTCAGCGAAGAGCAGGCGCAGAAGCGGCGCCAGCTGCGCCTGCGGGTAGAGCACGCATCGCTGCTCAATGATGATGCCATCGATAAAATGGCTGAGCTGCAGTTAAATCCCAGTTTCCTCATTGGGCACGTCGGCTACTGGGGGCACACCTTCCAGAACACCATTTTCGGCCAGGAGCGCGCCCAGTTGCTGGACCGCTGCCAGTCGGCATTGAATGCGGGAATGCACGTCAGCCTGCACTCTGACCATTTCGTCTCGCCACTGGGCGCCTTGCGCATGATGGAACAGGCGGTATTTCGCACCATGGAAGGTTCGCGCGAGAAAGCGGTGCTGAATCAGGAAGAGCGTCTGAGCAGGATGGCAGCATTGCGCGCCGTCACGCTCGATGCTGCCTGGCATTGTCACCTCGACCATCTGGTTGGCTCGCTGGAAGTCGGAAAGCAGGCTGATCTGGTGATTCTTGCGCAAGACCCGCTCGACGAAAGCGTGCGCAAGCTGCGTGACATCGTAGTGGAAGAAACCTGGCAGGCCGGCGTTAAAGTACACAGCAAGGCCTAATGTCCACGAGTGTATCCGCCAACCCCAATGGCAGCTGACCGTCATTGGGCAACGCCCGCATGCGGGCGTTGCCAGCGGGGATTTTCAAGCTCAGGCCGGCTTGTGCTTGCCAGCGCTAACGCGGTTCCAGCCATAGCCGGCGGCGACGATCAGCACGATGGCCGCCTGCGCCAGCAGAGTTTCCGCCGTGGGCAAGATACCCAGCAGGTCGATGCGCATGAAGTCGACCGGGGTGACGCCAACCCAGCCAGCTTCTTGCAATGCAGCCACGCCTTTACCCATCAGTATTACTGCCAGCACGGCCACGAAGGCGGACGTCAGCGAGAAGAACTTGCCGATAGGCATACGCGCGCTGGTACGCAGCAAGGCCCAGGCAATCACCACCAGCAACATGATGGCCACCAGGAAGCCGCCCAGCAGGGCGCCGCCGTTGCCATCGGCCGCCAGGGCGGAATAGAACAGCACGGTTTCAAAGACTTCGCGGTAGACGGCGATGAAGGCGAGGGCGAACAAGCCCCAGGCGGAGCGCCGCGAGATCGCTGCCGTGATTTTCTCGTGCAGGTATTGCTGCCAGCGTCCGGCGCTGCTCTTCTGGTGCATCCACAGGCCCACGCTGAGCAAGACCAGGGCTGCAAAAACGGACCCGAGCCCTTCGCTCACTTCCCGGCTGGCGCCGCTGATGGTGACCAGATACGTTGCTGCCACCCACGTCAGGGCGCCCGCCACCAGCGCGCTGATCCAGCCGCCGTGCACATAGGGCAGCACATCGTTGCGCTTGGCCTTGCGCAAGAAGGCGATGATGCCGATCACGATCAGCAGCGCTTCCACGCCCTCGCGCAGCAAAATCGTCAGGGCGCCGATAAAGGTCGTCATCGGCTCGGCCTTGGCGTTGCCGAGCTCCGCTTCCACGTGGGCAAACAATTGCTGCAGCTTTTCGCCCGCCGCCTCGGCGTCGGCTACCGTACCCTTGGCAACGGCGGAACGGTAGGCCAGCATGGCGTTTTCAACGGCCAGCAGCAGCGATTTGTTGCGCGCCCCCAGCATCGGCTCGATCGGCTCGAAACCGTCGAGGTAGGCCGACAGGCCCAGGCGCGTGGCCGCGGCGCGGTCGCCCGCTTGCACGGCGACCAGGCTTTCTTCCAGGCGCAATCGCGACAGGGCCAGGCCGGTCGGCTTGTGCGCTTCAGCCTTGTCGGGATGGCTGCGCAAGTAGGCCGTCAGCGCCTGCGCCTGGTCCGCGCCCAGCTTGGCTGCCGCCGCTTCCTGGGTCAGGGTCGTCACGGCGGCCAGGTCCGGGTACAGGCTTTTACTGCGCGCATCGTCCTGCCACAGCTTGTCACCGTGCGCACGCGCCGCCGCATCGTGCGACATGCCACCCACGAAGAAGGCCAGGTCCCAGCGCTCGTTTTCCGACAACTGCCCAAAACTGGCCATCGAGGTGCCCGCCACGCCTTGCGAGATGACCTGATACAGCGCCATCAGGCTGCGCGACTGCGCCCGTTCGCCATCTGTGAAGGCGATCGGCTTTGGTTCCAGGCCGGCTGCCAGCGGACCGTCGCCGCCACCGGCCACACCGTGACAAGAAGCACACTGGGCCACATACAGAGCGGCGCCGCGCGCCAAATTGGGCAACACCTTGGGTGCCACGGGAATCGGGTAGGCGGCAATCAGCAAGCCGTTTGCATGGTGGGCCAGACGCTTGACTTCCACGCCGTCCGCCTTGGCGACGACGGCGGCGCGCAATTGGGCGATGGCAGCGGCAATGGCCGCCTTTGAAGCGTGGGCGGGCAGGGCGGCGATCTGTGTCGTTGCGTTGTCCGTGAAGTCGAGCATTTCTGCATATTCTGCTTCGCTGGCAACCTTGCCATGCTCGACAGCACCGCTGTAATCGACGGCAACGTAATCAATCAATTGCCACAACTGCTTGGCGCCGGCGCCAGTATCGGCCACTTGCGCTTGCGCGCTGCCGGCCAGCAACAGGCTGGCGGCCACGAGCGGGTAGCAGACGAGCCATTTCCTCATTTTAATGAACATGATTCTCATTCTCATTTATTGTCAACCGGGCGACTATAGGATAGACAGTGCAGGGTGTCAACGGCAGCACGGCTGCGTGCGGGGGGCAAAAGCGTCGCGCCTGTCAATATGCTTGAGCAGGTGGCTGGAGAATGGAATGCGTTGCAAGGCGGGCCGATGAGGCGGCAGGCGGGATACTGCTACGATGCGGGCTGCGCGTAGAGTCTTGTGGCCAGGCAGCTGCCAGGGTCGCCTAATTGCAGGCCACCGTTTGATCTATAGCCAGCAATGCCCAGGCATGGCGAGCGGGCGGGGCCAGTTCGGCCGCGCTGGCTTTGTCAGCATAGCGACGGCACTCTGGCCGCCGCGCACAGACACCGTCTTGCCTGGTTGCTGCTTAGTTACTAATTAGTTACTGCTTAGTTACTGCTTAGTTGCCACTTAGTTGCCGCTAAAATCGAGCACGATGCGCGAAGCAACCTTGCCATGCTCCAGGCGGCTGAAGATGTCATTGATTGCCGACAGTGGCTGCAATTCCACGCCGGCCTTGACCTTGCCGTTGGCGGCAAAGGCGAGTGCCTCGGCCATGTCCTGGCGAGTGCCGACGAAGGAGCCGCGTATGGTGATGCAATTAGCAACGACGTCGAACAGCGGCGTCGGGAAGTCGCCCGGCGGCAGACCTACCAGCACGCACGTGCCGCGCTTGCGCGTCATCGCCACGCCTTGCTGGAAGGCATCAATCGACGGCGCCGTAATCAGCACACCGTGCGCGCCGCCCCCGGTCGCCTCGCGCAGGACGGCAACGGGATCGCCCTGGCGGGCGTTGATGGTCACTTCGGCGCCAAGGGCGCGCGCGTGCTCCAGCTTGCCTTCATCAATGTCGACAGCCGCCACGCGCAGGCCCATGGCCACCGCATATTCGATGGCCAGGTGGCCGAGCCCGCCGATGCCGGACACGGCCAGCCACTGGCCCGGTCGCGCCCCGGTTTCCTTGATGCCTTTGTAACTGGTCACACCGGCGCAGATAATCGGCGCCGCCTGCACGGCCGACAAGCCGGCCGGAATATGCGCGACGTAGCGTGGATCTGCCAGGATGTACCCGGCAAAGCCGCCATTCTTGGTATAGCCGCCGAACTGCGCCTCGGCGCACACGGTTTCCCAGGCAGCCAGGCAATGTTCGCAATGGCCGCAAGCAGAGTAGAGCCAAGGCACGCCGACGCGGTCGCCCAGTTGCACTTCGGTCACGCCGGTGCCCATGGCGACCACCAGGCCGATGCCTTCGTGGCCGGGAATGAACGGCGGGGTCGGCTTAACGGGCCAGTCTCCGCGCGCCGCATGCAAGTCGGTGTGACAAACGCCGCAAGCTTCCGTCTTGACGAGAATCTGGCCGGGTCCGGGAACCGGCACGGGGACATCGCGCAGCACCAGCGGCTGGCCCAGTTCCTCGACAACTGCGGCTTTCATGGTAGTGGGTGTCATGTTATTCCTTATGAAGTTGGTCATGCATAGCGTAGGGCGCCGGCGCCGGACTGGGGGCAAGTCACTTGTAGTGTCGCACCAGCCAAGCGCACTGTCACAGTCTGGTCAACAGAGGCTTGCGAATGATTGCATTCTGCTGCAGACAGTTCGAAAAATGTTTGATTTACATCAATGTTTAGCGTTAGGTCAGATGTGGTGAGCTTGAACACTTGAAATGCCAGATAAAGCATCCCACTCCCCACCGGCTATTTTACATAATATAAATACAACGTCATTCATGGCTAAAAAATAATCTGTTGCTACCGGGGGAGCGCAAGGCTCCGTCCCGATTTAGCGTGTAGCAACAGTACGTGAAAACCCTCGAAAATCTCACGCCAGATAGTCTGCTCTGCTGGCGTCTTCGCACGCTCGCGGTGCATATCAAGGATAACAAGGCCAGGGTGGATGCCAAGAATAGCGGCAACCTTCGCGGCGATTTCATCATCCATTTGACCATTGCGAGCGCGATAGCCGCTAAGCGTCGATTGGCGAACTGCAAGCGCCTTAGCAACAGCATAGTCACTCTCCACGCCAAGCTTGCGCTTTACGGCGTCCAAATATTCCGAAGTGTTCATTTTGCCTCCTCAGGCTGATTGCCCAATGTGGGCCATGTGGCGAACATACATCAAAGCGGTTGATACATCAAGCTTCGAGGACTTTGATGCATCTAACGCTTGACGTACTTCAAAGCCTGAGAGTACATTGCGCTGTCGGGCGGATTTTCCGTCCCTCCTCAGGCAATCCGGCACTGCCCGGGCCGCCCGACACCTTCGCCTGAGGAACGAACCTAGCCTGAGGAGGCCACTATGTCAGTTACAAAAAATTACAAATCAAGCAACAAGAGTAGCGTACCCGTCAGCGTCGATCTCATAACCGATGCCGTAAAGGAATCCGTCAAGCACCTTGATGGCCTGCAGTGCCGACGAAACCGACGCAAATAATGCTCGTCAGTATGACCAAACGGCGATGCATCACATTCGCGGCCTCGGTATTTGCCTTGTTCGTTTCTTGCGATTGGGCAAGCAATCCAGACAACATACTGGGAAGAACTGAGATGATTCTTTCAACATTTTCAGGACTTTCCCAGCCACTTGGGCCGGTTTTTTTGATGTGGATTTCCTCGTCCATATTTACCCTTGGCAAAAAAGCATCCAGTGTAGCAGGTGTTGCCATATGAAAACTGCCTTCGCTACTGCGCAAAAAAACAGCCGGAAAGAGGCGCGCATCGCTATCTGGCTGCTGCTGCCGCATCCGGTGCGCCGCCTGGTGCTGGCCTTCGCTGATATGCCGGACGCCCGCGCAAATGACGAATTGACGGCCTTTAACCGAATCGAGCGCGCTCGCATCACTGCCGCGTTGCGCTCGATGATGACGCACCTATCCGTGGCTGAATCGTGCATGAACGACAGTGACGTGACGACGAGCACAACGACGGTTCTGCACTAATGCCAATCATCCAGCAAGAAAACGGTATCCGTAGCGTAAAGGGCTTGCCCCTGAGCTGGGGTATCCCTGCCTACCGCGAATTGAATGCGGCGCAAGCTGGCGCAATGGGCGTCATGCCTGATGGCTATAAGCGCCTATCGGCCATGCTGGACGAGGTGACAGCATGCCCGCTGCCGCTCGATAGCACGGAAGCACAGCTATGCATGCTGGCTGAGCGGTGCGCGTCCGAGTGCATGAATGTCGCCCTGGAAGTACATGAGGCCGCAGCCATGCGCCAGTCCGTGGAACTGATCGTCCGCATGTATGACATGGAGCCGGCGAAGATCAAGGATGACCGCCAGGCCGTGCTGCGCTACATGGATGCCGTCTGGTGGCGAAGAAACCTGCGCACGGTGCATGGCCGCGCCAGGGAACATGCCGCAATGCGGCTGGGCTTCGTATCGAGCCGGAAGGGCAAATACGTCAGTGACGAGACAGCGAAAAGCCGGGTAGGGCAGCGCCGCCGCAATCAAAAGGTGCTGGAAAATACCACCCTGGAAAATGTCGAAACGGGCCAGAAATTCGGCTTGGACGAGCTGGCCGCAAAAAGCACGTCAAACCCGGTGTTACGCCGGGGTGAATTGATGCTGCGCATGGACGGCGTGGACGAGATAGCCGTTGAAATGGGCCACGTCGGCCTGTTCGTCACGCTAACCGCGCCATCTGCCTATCATGCCGTGCTGGAAAAGACCGATACACCGAACCCCCGATATAACGGCGCAACGCCACGCGAGACCCAGAAATACCTGCGTGAAGTGTGGGCGTTGACGCGCACAAAGAACGGGCATGACGGCCTGTCGCCGTATGGCTTCCGTGTCGCTGAACCGCATCACGACGGCTGCACGCACTGGCACATGGTCGTGTTCATGCCGAAGGAAGACATAGAGCCGTTCAAGAAAAACCTGTGCCACTACGCACTACTGGAAGACGGAAGCGAGCCAGGCGCGCAAGAGCGCCGCGTCACCTTTACCGAAATGGACCCGAACGAGGGCAGCGCCGCCGCCTACATGATGAAGTACATCGGCAAGAACATCGGCGACGGCGAAATCAAGGAAGACAAGAACGGGCGCGACATTATCACCAAGGAAATGCGCGTCGATGCCTGGGCGGGCGTGTGGGGTATCCGCCAGTTTCAGGCCTTCGGCCAGCCACCTGTTACCGGCTACCGCGAGTTTCGCCGTGTGGATGAGGCCGTTATCGTTGATGCGCCTGAACACGTACGTGCGGCCTGGTTGTCCTGCAACCGTGTCGATTTGGTGGACGAGGAAACGGGCGAGATAGCCGGGCAACAAAAATGTAGCTGGGCGGCGTACATACGGGCGCAAGGCGGCGTCAACGTGGGCCGTCACTACCGTATAGCAGTCACTACCGAATTACGCGTCGTGGCGGGCCGCTACGGCATGCAGGACAGGGATTGCCCGACAGGGATGCACTGCAAGAGCATGCCTAGCGTGAATTACGTATCGACCCGCTATACGTGGCGGCGCTCGGGGGTGGCTTTTGACGTTGCCGTGTGCCGTCCTTGGAGTCCTGTCAATAACTGTACGCCAGTCGCTGGCCATCGCTGGGAAGATGACGCGCCGTGGCCGTCCCAGGTCGAGCCACACAACGATTTTGATTACTTCGCAAACAATGATTTCGTATGTTTTGACAAATATGGTGAGTTTAATCCTGATTTATTCGTAGAAATGGGGGAGTTGTGCACGAAAAAATGAAAGCCGCGTTCTCGAAACTGAGCGCGATAGCGGCGGCGTATCTGCCGTCTGGCTACAAAGAGACATTGTTGGAAATGGCAATGGAAATCGACCGCCTGCGGGCGGAAATCAATCAACTGAAGGGGCAATAAAGATGCAATTTACTCAATATCAATCGGTGCAAGTCATCGACGAAACGCTGGAGCGCTGTGGCCAGGTCGGCAGCTATGTCGGCATGGATGGCGCTGACTACAATTTGCGCTTCGATGATGGCGTAATCGAATCGTTCGAAATCACCTCGATCAAAGGCTTGTTCTAATCATGGCGACCGCTAAACAAAACCTCGGCAAGATGCCTTGCCCTCACTGTGGCGACCCGGTTGCGGTCTTTAAATCCAGCACCGGGAAGCTCAGTTACAAATGCCAGGACGCCGATTGCGAAGCGTCCTGTTTTGCCGAATCGCACAGTGGTGTGGCCAGAAAGTGGCTGGCCCTGCTGCCGAATCGTGCGCCTGAGGCTGCGCCAGCGCCTATACCTGCGCCTGAGGTCATCCCGCCACAGAAAACGCCGCCTAAGGCTGGTGGTTTTACGCTGGATGGCCTGTAATGAGCGCGCTCGAAGCAATGGCCGCTGGCGCGGAAGCGCTGGACGATGAAGCGGCGGCGCAAGCGCCGGAAGCGGTGCTGGCCGCGCAGCAAGACGCGCAGATGGTCGAACAGGTCGGGCAGACTGAGGCCCAGCTCGGGATGATTCTTGAACTGGCATTGCCGGTGCTGGGCAATTTCTTTCCGTCCCTGCTGGATGTGTACACGCCGCCCGCCCGCCAGGCGGTGGCCGGTTCGCTGGCACCGGTGCTGGAAAAGTACGGTATCAACCTGGCCGAATGGGGAACCGCGTACAAGGCGGAAATTGGCGCTCTGATGGTGTGCGGCCCGATTGCCTACGCCACGGTGAAGGCGATCAAGTCCGACATTGCGGCGCGTGCGCCTAAGGACGACAGCCTAAGGCAGCAGGAACAGCCGCACGCGCTGCCCGCTGAAACGGTGGCCTAAGGCGATGAAAACAGACCAATCAAATGACGCCAGCGTAATCGCCGTCATCGGCGCTACCGGGTCGGGAAAAGGCGTATTCATCAAGAATTACGCCCTGCGTGACCCGGTAGACAAGCGCCTGGTCGTGTGGGACTACATGCGCGAGTATGGCCCCCTGGTGAACACGTCAAGCGAGCGCCTATCGGACACGATACGCGGCATGGGCGCAAAGGCGTTCCGGCTGGCCTTCGCACCGTCCTATGAGGACAAGCTAAGGGCCAAGCAGTTTGACGCCTTCTGTCGTGCTGCCGTCGAGGCTGGCAACCTGCGGCTACTGGTGGAGGAACTGGCATTCGTGACTAAGGCCACGCACGCGCCGGCAGGCTGGAAGATGGCGACAAGTATCGGACGCCACAAGGGTCTAAGGCTGATCGGCGCTAGCCAGCGGCCCGCCCAGGTGGACAAGGCTTTCTGGTCGAACTGTACGGAAATCCATTGCGGCTTCCTGAACTATGAGGACGATCAAAAAGTCATGGCTAAGGCGCTGCAAGTGTCGATAGCTGAAATTCAGTCCCTTAAACCGTTGGAATATATCCACAGAAACGTGCGAACGAAAGAAAATGTTCGCGGATTCGTGAAGTTTTAGCAGGTGCCTAAGGCGACCGCCTAAGGCCCGATTTTTGCATTTGGAAATGGAAAAAAACACTATGAGGACTGCGAACAACAGTTCTCATTTTTTTTACAAATTTTCTGAGGAAATCATGACTCAATCCGAAATGACCAAACTGGCGATGGCACTTGGCATCCTGTTTGGCGTGTATAAATTCGTGCCGAACCAGCTGGCTAAAGCCGCTGCCCTGGGCGTTGCCGGTGTCATCATCGGTAAGCGCGTGCCTGTCCTCAAAGACGTACTGTAAGGGGCGCGCCATGGGCTTACGCTTGAAATGCCTCCCCTTCAATAACGTCGTTGCTAACGGCGTCGCCACGCTCGATCTGTCGTCCCTGCTGGGTACAACCATCGAACGCATTACGCTGCAATTGGGCGGTACGTCGCTGACTAAGGCCATGCTGACCAGCATTCAGATGAAGGCGAACGGCAAAATCATCTACGACACGTCCGGCGCTCGCCGTGATACCTGCATGCAGTATCGCGGCATCACGGCCAATGCTGGTTTTCTGGTGCTCGATTTCAGCGAAATTCGCAGCAAGACCGAATTGGGTCAGTCGCTGGGCTCGCTCGATACCACCATGGGCGTAACCAGTCTGAAACTGGAAATCAACATCGCCGGTGCCACGGCCCCGACGCTGCAAGCCTGGGCGGAAGTGGACCGCCCACAAGTCGATGTATCGCAGGCGTCCACCCGTCCCTTGATCGCCCGCGTACACAGTTCGAACCAGACCATCGGCGGCTCGGGCCAGTTCTCGATTTCGGTGCCGCATTTTGCTGTGTCCGAAGGCGGCTCGATTTACAAGCGCATTGCCATTTTCTCGGCCAACATGACCGGCTTGCTCATCAAGAAAAACGGCGTCGTGGTGGAAGAGAACATCAAGAGCCTGAACGACTACCAGCAAATGGAATACAAAAAAGTTCCGCAAGCTGGCCTGTACATGATGGATTTCATCACCGATGACAATCAAACCCAGGCGCTGAACACGCGTGACGCGCAAACCATGGAAATCCTCGGCACGTTCTCGGCGGGTGAAACCATCGTGATCGAAGTCGAAGTTCTGGAACCGCTGGGCGTTTTCTAAGGGACCATCATGGAAGAAGATAACGGCACAAGCGCGTGGCTTGCCGCGCGCGCCGGTTTCGCGCTCGATACATGGATTGATCGCCAGTTGGGCGGCGGTCAAACCCTGTACAACAGCAGCCAGACCTACGGGCAAGATGAGTTCGGCAACGTCTACGTATTGGGGCGTCCGAACATGCCTACCCGCGTCACCAGCACGCCGCAAATTAACCCGCTGTTCCTGCTGATGCTGGTCGGCGCGGTGATCTTCGTGGCGTCGAAATAATGGCCGCGCCGCAAATGCAGGTTGATCCGTTCGCGCAGATGTTTGGCGCGGCGGCGGGCGTGGCCACGAAGGCGCTTGCCGACAACACGCCGCAGACCAGCAACACGAATTTCAGCTCGGGCTATGACGGCTCGGGCTGGGTGGTCAATACCGGCAGCGGCTCGGCCAGCAATGCACAGTCGCGCTCTGAATTGGGCAACCTGATGGGCATGCTGAAAAATCCCCTGGTGCTGGGCGCGATCTGTGTAGGCATTTACCTGTGGACGAAACGATGAAATTTCAGGCTTATCCACGCGACCATGCCCGCGATTTCGTGGCGTGCATGGTCGGGGTAGATAAGTGGGACTGGTCGGGCCTGTCTGGCGTGGACGATGTGATCGGCGGCGGCGATGCCTATGCCGCGCTCGATGAAGGTGGCCTGCCTACGATGATCTTCATCGTGGAACAAGTACAGCACGAACATGGCCGCGAACTGGTCATTCGAGTGGCGCATCAGTTGGTGCGCGGGCGCGATCTAGTGGGCGAGGTGCTGCCGGAAATTGAGCGCGTGTTCGGCGCGGGCTGTGACGCGGTGGTGATCTACACGAAGCGCGCCGGGCTGGTGCGCAAGCTGCAAGGTGCCGGATATGGCGAAGCGGCAAAAATCATGCGGAAGGCAATCAAAAAATGAGCATTATTCAATTCTGGAAAGCGCTGTTCTGCTTTGCCTGGATGCCATTGTATTTTGGCGGCAGCAAGAGTCAATCGACTGAAAGCAAGTCGTCGGTAACGGACAGTCGCTCCATCGTGACAAATACGCTGGACGGCGGCGCGATTGCGGGCGCGTTTGATTTTGCTGGCGACGCGGCAAAGATTTTCGGCGGGCTGGGAAGTTCGGCGGTGCAAGGCAGCATAACGACGACAGGGCGGGCGCTGGACTACGGCGACGCCATTTTCACGACAGGCACGGACGCGGTAACGAAGACGGCCGGCAGCGCCATTACCCAATATGCGAACCTTTTCGATACGGCGGCAGACACGCTGGCAAGCCAGGCAGACAAGTCGCGTACCAGCTACGCGAACCTGTTCGATCAGGCGCTGGGGGCGGTGAAAGAATCTGCCGGGGCGGTGGCAAGCGGTGCCAAGGAATCGCAAAAAACCTACTCGAACCTTTTCGACCAGTCCCTGAGCGCTGTTACCAGCGGTGCCAAGGATTCGCAGAAAAACTATGCAGACCTGTTCGATAAGTCGCTGGGCTTCGTGGAAAACTCGCAAAAAAACCTGACAACCGCTTACGACAAGGCGCAATCGGCGCAGTCGGCGGCCATGGGCCAGTTGCAGGGCGCGTATGCCGATGCAAAGGGTACTTCCGACTCACAAAAGCAAGTCATCATCGGTGTCTTGGTCGTTGCTGGCCTGCTGGTTTTGGCTCCTGTTCTGGCGAAGGCATAGCATGCAATACGACTTCAATTTATCGCCAGGCGGCGCCCTGAATCTGGACGTGAAGGGCCGCTTCTTCAAGTATCGAAGTGGAACTGGCTCTATCCGCGTGCGCGCCTCAAAGGGCGGCTACGTCGATCTGCTGCCAGGCCAAGGCGTGCGGGGCTTTGATTTTGAAAGCCTGACGGTAGCAGACCGAAGCGGCGCAAATAACGTGGGCGTGCTGATCGTGGGCGACTTCGATTTTCAAGACGATCGCATTGCTGGAACCGTGGACGTGGTGGACGGTGGCAAGGCGCGCACGCTGTCGAACATCGCCGGTATCTCGGGTTTGAATTGCGGGGCATCTGCTGGCGTGTATTCATGGGCTCAACTGTGGAACCCTGTAGGCAGCGCAAAAAACATGATTATTAGCGGATTGCAGGTATCCAGTTCGGGGGCGGGTGGCATCGTTATTCGATCCACAAACGCGCCGTTTGCGACCCTGGCCGGAAATCCAGTATCAAAATTAAATCAGAACATTATTACAGCGATTGAGGTAAGAACGGCGACCGGGGCGGCATGGCCAGGACAGGGAATCTCGACTATTTTAGTATCGGCGGGAACAAACGTTCCCGTATCGCTAAAAGAGCCGATTGTCATGCAGCCGGGTTTCGGGCTTGCCATTTCTGGCGGATCGCTGAATCAGGATGTATCAGGAATCGTTGAATTTTGGTGTGAGCCGCAACAGTGAAAAACGTCCTAAATCTGGCAATAGTGGGCGGCGCGGCGTTGCTGTTGCTGTACCTGCTGGATGAAGGCGACGGCGAAAGCGCGAACAGCGCCGATCTGGAAGATCTTGGCAATCAGGCGCTGGACGCCGGCAGTGAATATTTTAGTGAGATAGACGAAATGACGGCACAAGCAAACGAGCGGGCATTCTTGGCAGCAATCAGGGTAGGGGAGGGAACGAGCGCCGGTAACGGCTACTCGATCCTCTTCGGCGGGGCGACGTTCGGCAGCTTTGACGATCATCCGGCCCTGCTGGGCTGGCGCGGCGGCAGCTTGAGCGCTGCCATGTGCGCGGGGGCCGGTTTCGGTCCGGGCTGCGTATCGACGGCGGCGGGCGCTTTCCAGATCAATAAGCCGACTTGGCTGCGCGTGAGCCGAAAGCTGGGCCTGAACGATTTTTCGCCAGCCAGCCAGGATGCGGCGGCGCTGTACCTGATTAGCGAAAAAGGCGCGCTGAACGACGTGCGCGCCGGGCGGGTAGAAGTTGCCGTGAGCAAGGTAAGCAAGGTATGGGCATCGCTGCCCGGTGCCGGGTACGGCCAGGGTGAAGTAAAGCTAGCCGCTTTCGTCAACAATTTCGCAGATGCAGGGGGTAACGTCGCATGAGCAACCGAGATATCGTACTGATGGCCGCGCTGGTCGTCGGTGCCGTCCTGTACATGAAGCGGGCCAAGGCAGCGCCGACGACGGCGGCCCCGAAGGGCAACCAGGTGCAGACCACCAACATTCAAGATCAGCGATGGAATGCGCTGGCAAGCGGCGCGTGGAAGCTCTTGAAAGACGCACAGGACAAGGAAGGCGGCGCGGCTTTCCTCATGAAAAACTGGATGGGCCAAACCGTGACTAGCGACGGCAAGCCGGTAGGCGAAGAGCTGGGCGACATGTTCCCGTATGCCTATGGTGATGGCGTGTCCGACAGCATCGACTACGGCGAAACGCCGAATCTGATTGACGGACTTTTCAAAACGACTAGCGGGATGTGGTGGCAATGATGGACAACATGGAAACGGTGAAGCTGGCAGCGATCATTGCGGCGGTGGCCGCTGTGATTTATCTGGTAAAAAAAAAGGGAGCGGCGGGGGCTGCGGGTGCGGCTGTGGGGGGCGCAATCGTTGAGGCGGCTGGTGGCGCGGCCACGGGCATTCTTGACGGCGTGAGCACGGCAATCGGCATTCCCACGACAAACGAAACCTTAACCGACACAAACGAGTGCCGCGCCTACATGGATGAAAATGGTATCTGGTCATCGCTGGGCAAGTGCGGCGTTCCTGCGTTCCTGCGGGCGGCAGATTTCTGGCCTGCCGTGTCGTGGATAGCGCCAGAGGGCGCGGGCCTGTATGACCGGAGGCCAGCGAAAGACGGCAAGCCAAAAACAGAATACAAGCCAGGCGACATCATGGACGGCAACATTTTTTAAGCAACACCTGAAACGATTAAAAGAGGTTCTGTGGTGAATCTGTCCAAAGTAATCCCTACGGGGCCGGAAGTCGCACGCGAGGCCATCATTGTCCTCGGCGGCATCCTGATCGCGGCGTATGTACTGAGCCGTTTCCCTAAAATCCGCGATTGGGTGGCCGCACAATCGATCACGGTGAAAGACACGAGCGGCCGACAACTTTATTAAAACAAGGGGTATTGCATGAATCGACTGAAAGAGCCGTCCACCTGGGCGGGGCTGGCCGCGCTGTTCCAGCTGGCAAAAATGGTGGTGCCGCCTCAGTATCACATTGTGGTCGATGGTGCCACGGCAATGGCGGGAGCCCTGGCTGGCGTGATCGCTGAGAAGGGCTCGGTGGCGAAATGAGCGCCGTCGATCTGTTCCTGTGCATCACGTCGTCCGGCATCCTGCTGCAAGGCTTCGGTGCCATGCGCTGGGCTGCACGCATTGAAGCCCGCGTCGAAGCGCTGGAGGCCGCATAATGGCCCGCCGCACGCCGCCGCGCAAGGCAAACGGACAATTCCGCAAGCGAAAGAAGAAATAGAAAAGGCCCGCAGATCGCGGGCCTTTTTACATGATGGCGTGCATGGCAAGCCGCGCATGCCAGGGGCGCACGGGGCGCTCCTTGATGGCATCGAATAAGCCGTGAAGTTTCGCATGGCGCACCTTGGCGGCTACGTCATAGCCGCGCACGTAGTTGGCGAAGGCTCGCGGGCTAAGGTGCAAGGGGGCGACGGAAGCCACCCAATCGTATAAATCGTCCTCAATGACGGCAATCTCTCCGAAAAGATCGATTGCTGGCTGGCGTAGCTGGTAGGAAAAATAGGCTGCTGGCGGCTTCGGCTTGCGGCGGGTTGTTGTCTTTTTCATTCGGATATAATGCCCGGCGACCTGGGGCGGCAAAGCGGGGAATAGAGGGGTGTTTGGCGTTTTACATAATTTCGTAAAAAGCTGGATTTTTTCGAGGAACTGCATGTAACGCTTTGATTCTGCACTCTTTTAGCCATTTGACATAATATAAATTATGCGAAGTTATGGATGGATTTGAAAAAAACCGCATTTCCCCAACTTTCCAATCGCAAATGCGATTTTCCCCGTCCGTGCGCTGCTGTCGCCGCCGCTGGGCGCCAACGCTTGGATAAGCGGCATGAAGTACGGCTCGTCCCCTGTCTGTATTTTGTTTGTTCACGCCCAGGTTGGCGTGCTGTTGCAAGTCTGGCGCTTCGATGATGCAGCCGATCAAGTCTTCCACTGTCCTGCGCGACACGACGTTGCCTTTGAGTGGCGCGTAGCGCATGCTCAGTTCGTATTCAATTTCATCTTTGTTTGTCATCGGCGCCGGGCGCACGATGATGTCGCCATGCTCAACGCTTAGATGGCATCGGCGGCGCGATGCAATGGCATCAGGCCTTCGGCCAGCATGCGGTTGTTCGATGCGCCAAACTTGCAGAGAACTTTGTCATAGATACTTTGTCATAGATGCGCATTGATAATAAAAAAGCCAGGCCTTCGACGCCAGCGGCCTGATCGGTAGACAAGCCAAACTTGCTTTTAGTTCAATGCGTTTTAATGTGGAGATTCCGAACTGACACGTCCACGCCCTGCCGCCTTTGCCAAATATAGTTGTGTATCCGCTGCCAACGGCGAGCCGTTGCGCCGAACGCGTTGCGTTTCACTCAACATTGCCTGCCCGGTGCAGTACTGACATGACTCATGAAAACTGCGCACGTAATTGCTCGCAATGACGGCGCGCAGCGGGGAAATCCAAGCGCGCGACACTGGCAGACAGCTCGGCCAGATGTGCTCCGCCATGCATGAGCTCAATGCGCTCCATGACGGCGAGCGCACGCATGTTCGACCCCTTCAGCAATAATGCCAACTCATCGAGCAGATCGCGCATCGGCAGCGATACCGGCGATGCTACTGATGTTGTCGTGCCCTCTGCCCGCAGCGCGTCTGCTAGCTTGGCTGTCACGTTGGCAAGTTCTGCGATGCTGGCGTGTACCAATCTACCCATTTCGGCCAGCACTCGGTTAACGTCAGAGGGGTGGATATTGTGACGTAGTTGCTGTTCCAAAGCGGCGCAGTACGACTGCAACGGTGCGGCGCCGACAATGCCGGCGGCGCTTTTAAATGTGTGTAAAAGGTCAGCAGCCGAGCGTATATCCGGCGATGGCAACTGTTCGCTCAAAGCGGCGATAAAGGCCTTCGCCTCGGTGGAAAATGTCACCGCCAGGCTGAGAAACAGCGTACGGTTGCCCCCGAGCCGGGAAAGAGCCGCAGGGAGGTCGATGAATGACGGCTGGTCGAAACCAGGCAATGGTTCTGGCGCTGGTGGCGTCGAGTCCTTTGTTTCCGAGACAGCCCCCTGCGCAAGACTGGCTTGGCAGTGGGTCTGCAAAAGGTCGACCATCATATCAATATCAATCGGCTTTCCCATATGCGCGTCCATGCCGGCAGCCATGCAGGCGTCGCGTTCCCGCGCCATCACGTTGGCAGTCATGGCAATGATTGGTGTGCTGCGCAGTCGCATGCTCGAACGCATGCGCATGGCACAGGCATAGCCGTCCATTTCCGGCATCTGAATGTCGAGCAGCACGGCATCAAAGACAGGCTCGGCCTCAAGCGCCATCGACAAGCCGAGCGCTCCACCGTTGGCGACGCTGACTTCAGCGCCTTCGTGCAGGAGCAGTTCGCGCGCCACTTGCAGATTCATCGCATTGTCATCGATGACGAGCACGTGCAGGCCAGATAGGCGCTGCAAACGCAGCGGGGGCGCCTGCGCTTCGGTTGTCATGACATGTCCTGCTTGCGCCGCGACGATCGCTTCGCGCAGCATGCAGGGCGTCACAGGCTTGGTCAGAAAACCGTTTAACATTCCACGTTCTGATTCCAGGCGCTCGGCCAGCGCATCGCGCCCGTGAGCAGTCACCATCAATACCATCGGTGCAGCGCTGGAGTGCGAGCGGATCCGGGCTGCCAACTCCCAGCCATCCATCCCAGGCATGCGCCAGTCAATCAAGACGGCATCGAACGCCAGTTTTGCCCTCGCGCTCTCGTCGAGTGTCGTCAACGCTTCGCTGGCGTTGCCCGCCGTCACGGCTGTCCAGCCGAAAGAAGTAATGATGGCGCTTAGCATCGTGCGTGCCGATGGGCTATCGTCCACAATCAGCACGCGCAGGCGGGTTGGTGCAACTGTATTTTCAGGCAACGACAGCGGCGCTATGGCAGGCACTGCAAGAGTCACCTGAAAGTGAAAGCAACTTCCGACGCCAACGGTACTTTCAACCTGCAGCTTGCCGCCCATCAGGCAGACCAGGCGCTGGCTGATCGTGAGACCCAATCCGGTTCCGCCAAAGCGACGCACAGTCGAGGCCTCGGCTTGCGTAAATCCCTCGAAGATGTGGTCCATATTATCAGCAGCGATGCCGATTCCCGTATCATTTACTTCAAACCTGATGTCACTCCCATGCTCGCCGCGCCGCAGCTGGGAAATGACGATACTTACCTCCCCCTGCTCGGTGAATTTAAGCGCATTGCTGGCCAAATTGATCAACACTTGGCGCAAGCGCGTCACATCGCCCATCAACCATGGCGGCAGCGCCGGATCGACCGAGAACAGCACCTCGACGTCTTTGTCGCCAATCAGCGAGGAAAGGATGGTTGACAAATCGCGCAATAGCGCCTCAACGGAAAAGGCGGCGGTTTCGAGCTCTATCCGGTTCGCTTCTACCTGTGAAAAATCGAGGATATCGTTCAGCAAGCCCAGTAGCGAACTGGCAGCCGAGCGTGACTTATCGGCATACTCGCGCTGGAGTGCCGACAGTTGCGTGTATCGCAGCAAATCGAGCATTCCCAGCACTGCATTCATGGGAGTACGAATTTCGTGGCTCATATTGGCCAGAAATTGGCTCTTGGCCAGGCTAGCTTGTTCCGCCTGATCGCGTGCATTGGCCAGCACGCTGCGGATATCTCGCTCAACGCTGATGTCTTTGGCAATGCCAAGATAGCCGTCGATCTGGCCATCCGCATTGCGTATTGCGGTGACAGTCAGATTGACGGGCAGATGCATGCCATCTTTACGCACATAGGTCCAATCGTGCGACACGGAAATTCCATCTCGCGCTTCGGCAATTAATACCTCGAAGCCCGATATCTGCCTGTCGTACTCAAGCGTTAAGGCCGCGCCGCGCGTCAGCAGCTCGTCTTCCAGGTGCAGGATGGCTGGCGTGAACAGTCCCACCATGTCGGCAGCAGCGTAGCCGAGCAAACGTTCGGCGCCGGGGCTGAAAAGTTCGATGATACCGTCAACGTTGGTCTGAATGATCGAAAAGTCGCGCGCTGCATTCAAAACGCCTTGCAGCTTGCTTAAAGCATGAGCTTGCCCGGCTTCGGCCCGCTTGATTTGAGTGACATCACTGATAACACCGTATATGCCATCAATCCGGCCAGCCTTGGTGTCGGGTGTATAAGAAAACATGGCCTGGCGCCGCTCTCCCGATGCCAGGGTGATCGTGTCCTCGAACAGTTCGCTATTGCCTGACAGGACGGAATTAAGACGGGGGGCCATGTCAGCAAAAGCCATCGGTCCAAGGACCTGCGATAAATGCCGATCGCGCATTTCCTCTGGCGACAGTCCAAACCATTCCACGCTGGCTCGGTTGGCGAATCGGTTACGCAGATCGCGATCCCAGTACACCACCAACGCTGGCGTATGGTCGAGAATTGTTTGTAGATCTGCCTGGGCCTGCTCGAGTGCCTCTTGGGCAATACGCCGTTGCTTGTTTTCGGACTGCATGGCATCGACGAGCATGCGCTGCTTCGTTATGTCTTGCAAGGCGCCAAACAATCGTACCGGTTTGCCGGCTTCAAATTCGGCTTCACCGACTGAACGCACCCAGATACGCGCGCCGTCGGCGCGCAGGAAAGGCGCTTCCACATCCCAAGGCGCTCCGGTTGCCATGGCAGTTTCCACCGCTGTCTGAATCAGATCTCGGGCTTCCGGCGCATAAAATGCGATTGCTTGAGCAAGATCTGGCACAAAATCTGGCGCCACGCCATGAATACGGCAAGTTTCCTTGGACCACTCGATGTGTTGGCTCGTCAAATCGACCTTCCATCCTCCGACACCGGCAACCTCGCCCGTGCGGTTGAGCAAAAGCTCATTCGATTTAAGACGCGACATGGTGTCGTCAAGGGCAGATACGGTCGCATGGGAAAACGCGGTGATCCGTCTCTCCTCGATCAGGGCACGGCGCCCCTCAAGCAGCTTGACGGCCGCGTGTGCCAAGTGCCGCAGCACTTCGCGTTGGCGATCGTCGAGCTTGCGCGTGCGGCGGTCGATGACGCAGATAGTACCAACGTTGGCGCCATCAGACAGCGTGAGCGAAGCACCGGCATAAAACCGAATATAGGGTTCCTTGAGCACTAAATCACTATCGCGGAACCGAGGATCTTGCAGGGCGTCTTCAACTTCGAACAGGTCGTCCTGAACAATCGTGTGTGCGCAAAATGCCAGTTTCCGCTCAGTTTCGAACACGCCTGGCAGCCCGATATTTGCCTTAAACCACTGACGGTCATGCGCAACGAGGCTAATCAACGCTATCGGTACTTCGCAAACCAAGGACGCTACACGCACCAGACTGTCAAATTCTTTCTCTGATTCAGTGTCAAGAATCTGCAGTTTATCAAGTGAATCGAGGCGTTCCACTTCGTTGCTTGGAAAGGGAAAACGCGTCATATAATTTTCCTTAGTCTCAGCTTTCCCCATGCCCGCCAGCGCCAAATGCAGCTTGGCGGGAATCGGCTGGAAGGGAGGCCCTTCGCTATGTCCTCTGGCCCACCTTAATGTAACAGAAATTCGACCAGTATTGTCTTTTTGAGACGTCTTGTACCGGCCTACCTTGCATACCTTCCCTCGGCGCTTCTTGCACGCACAAGCGAGCGAACGGCGCGCCTGGGTTCAAACTCTTCGATCCACTCAAGTTTGACGGTAATTGTGCCGCCGCCAGCATGGACAACGCTACGCCTTCCGCCAATAAGTACGAAGTCATAGATGCAAGCTATGAGTCCGGTTGGATTATTTTTCTTCCTTTTGCAAATGAGAATCGTTACTATTCAAGTCAGGAGTAAGCATATTCAACAAAAAGGAGCATCCCTTGTTCACCGCCATCAAAACATTCAGCCAGGTCAGCACGCACATGTCGATCGCCTTCAGCCTAGCCTATCTGCTGACGGGATCACTGGCGCTCGGTGGCTTGGCCGCACTCATCGAACCGATCATCAACGTTGCCCTGCTGCCGTGGCATGAAAAAGCCTGGCACGCAATACGCCGCCGCTACGCCGCCAGCCGCCGGGGCTTTGTCGCCCTGGCCGGCGAAAAGCTTAGCCAGACGGCCCTGCATATGGGCGTCGCTTTCAGCGTCATGTACTGGGCCACGGGTTCCATGGCCTTCGGCGGCTTGCTGGCAGTAGTCGAGCCGATCTGCAACGTGATTGTCCTGCCTTTTCACGACCGACTTTTGGAACGAGTCCGCTCTCGCCTGGCATGCCGCGGTGCTGCGCGCCTCGCCCCCCTGTAATCACCGATCTCGAGGCGCTGCTCATACGGGCATCGCCACATCAGCGGATGCGCGTGGCCAACTGCTGGCGCGATGCGGATACCACACTAGCATCGCGATAGTCGGCAACCCACTTTCTCCTATGAAACCTCGGTTTTTGCCAGGTGCACGCGCCGTTGCAAAAACGCCCGCCTGAAAAAATATATGTTGCACCAATGCATGTTTGCCAGCATCGCGCTACCATGCAACGTCGGCACGCCGAGTGGCGCCGCCCCCAGCACCGGTTTCGCGCCGGCTTTCCCCTGCCGCAATGTGAAGGAGATTTTCATGCCCAAGTTTGCCCCCGCCGTTTGCCTGTCGTTCATCGTTGCCGCCTGCGCCTTACCGTTGGTGGCCGCTGCTGCCGAAGGCGGCGCGACACGCGCCGATGCCGAAGCCATGGTCAAGAAAGGCGTAGCCCAAATAAAGAGCGCCGGCGAAGCGAAGACGTATGCCGATATCACGGCAAAAGCGCCCGATTTCATCAAGCAAGATCTGTACTTGGTCGTCTATAAACTCGACGGCACGGTCGCCGCGCATGGCGCCAACCCGAAAATGGTGGGTAAGAACTTGATCGAACTGAAGGATATCGATGGCAAGGCCTTCGTCAAGGAACGCGTCGAGCTGGCCAGGAGCAAGGGTACGTTCTGGCAGGAATACAAATTCACGAATCCGGAAAACAAGAAGATCGAGCCGAAGATCATGTATTGCGAAAAGCTGGCCGAGACCGTCGTCTGCGGCGGCATTTACATGTAGCGGGCGGGCCGCCATCGCCGCCATCGCCGCGATGGCACACCGATTTCTCAACGATAGGGACCTCATGTGAAAATCGCACAGAAGATGTTGATCGTCCCGCTGGTCGCGCTGGCTTGCCTGCTGGCCATGGGGGCCTTGTCGTATTTCGCCATGCAGCAGAACGAGCAGCGCATGCGCGAACTGAAAGACGTCACCCTGACGGCCGAGCGGCTGGCCAATCATCAAGCGATTGCCCTGGGCCAAGTGCATGCCGATGTGTATGCGAAGATCGCCATCGCCGCCAGCCTGTCGGAGGAGCAATTCAAGCAATTCGGCACGCAAACGGATGGCCAGTTGAACGCCATCGTGCAAGGCTTGACGCAACTGAAGACATTTTCGGGCGCCGCGACGGAAGCGGCCCAGGCCCTGCCCGGCATCGAGCGCTACCGTGCCAGCGTGGCGCAGGCGCTGGACATGGCTTCGATGGACCCGAATACGGGCGTGGCCGCAATGCAAAATGCCGCCACGCACTACCAGCAAGTGCGTGGCCAGCTACGTCAGGTGATGCTCAACCTGGACCGCCACACTGCCGATGCGCTGCTGGAGACAAAAAACGCAGGCCAGCGCGCCGCTTGGCTGTCGCTCGGCTGCATGGCGCTCGGCTTTGCCCTGCTGGCCCTGATCGCTGCCTGGGTGGCGCGCTCTGTGGTGGGCCCCATCGACGCGGCCTGCCGCGCCGCCGAAAGCCTGGCCGCCGGCGACCTGACCATGCGTCTCGATGTTCGGGGCAACGACGAGGTAGGCAATCTGCTGCGGGCGTTGGCCACGGTGCTGAAAAACTGGAACACTTTATTGGGCGAGATCCGTCAGGCGGGCTCGACCATCACGGTGGAAGCGAGTGAAATTGCGCTGGGCAATGCGGACTTGTCGGCCCGCACGGAGTCGCAAGCCCATTCCTTGCAGGAAACGGCAACGTCGATGCATGCCTTGACCGATACCGTGCGCGAAAACGCCAGTCATGCGCACCAGGCCAACCAGATGGTGCTGTCAACCTCGAACGTGGCGCTCGAGGGGGGCCGTGTGGTGGGCCAGGTAGTCGAGACGATGGGCGCGATCAAGGCCAGCTCCGGGCGCATCGTCGATATCATCGGCGTCATCGACGGCATTGCCTTCCAGACCAACATCCTGGCCTTGAACGCGGCCGTGGAAGCGGCGCGCGCGGGCGAACAGGGGCGCGGCTTTGCCGTTGTCGCCACCGAAGTGCGCAGCCTGGCGCAGCGCTCGGCCACGGCGGCGCGCGAAATCAAGCAGTTGATCGAGGATTCCGTTGGCAGGATAGAAACAGGTAGCGAACTTGCCGACAGCGCCGGGCGCACCATGGGCGACATCGTCGCCTCCGTCCAGCAGGTAACGGACATCATGAACGACATCACGGCGGCCAGCCAGCGCCAGAGCAAGGGCATCGAGGAAGTCAACAATGCCATCACGGAAATGGACGGATTGACCCAGCGCAACGCCGCCCTGGTCGAGGAATCGGCCGCCGCCGCGCAAAATCTGCAAGACCAGGCGCACGACTTGCTGAGGGTAGTCGGCGCCTTCCGCCTGGGCGAAGGCAGTGCGCCGCTGCCGGCGCCTTAGCGCTGGATCTGCATGGCCGCTAGCGCGCAGTCGGGCATGGCTTGCCTGCCGCGGCCAGCGCCGGGTCGTCCTCTTCCTGCAGCAGCGTTCCCGCGGGACCTTGGCCGCTATAGCGCTGCCAGGTCACAGTGTTTGCATGCATCACAACGATCAATGGAGTTCGGTATGGCAGGCGCAGTCGTGGCCGCTGGCCGCCCCGGACAGGTTTTGCAGTATGGCGCAGTCTTGTGACGGCTGCGGCTGGTCGCACTGGTGGCGCAGGGTCACTAATTGCTGCTGCAAGGTGTGCAAATTGGCCATCTGCTCGGCGATGCGCAGAATGTGATGATCGAGCAATTCATTGACGCTCTGGCAGCCTTCGGCAGGATTGTTCTTAAACTCCAGCAAGGCGCGGATATCGGTCAAGCCGATCTGCAGCGAACGGCAATGACGGATGAATTGCAGCCGTTCCCGGTGTTCTTCGCGGTATTCGCGGTAGCCGGCGCTGTTGCGTCCCGGTTCCTGCAGCAAGCCCGCCTTTTCATAGTAACGCACGGTTTCCACGTCACAATCTGTCCGTTTGGCCAGTTCCCCGATACGCATGGCATCCCCTTTTCAGTCTTTCGTGCAAATTTCGCTTGACCCTGTAGCGGCTACAGGGTTTCTAATGAAAGCATACACGAATCCTGAAAGATAATGCGATGCCGCACGATAGCCATAAACACGCGCAGGACCACGACCATCAGCACGACCATCAGCATGAGCATGAGCATGAGCACAAGCACGAAGGCGCCCCGGCCGCTGCGCACAAGGCGGCCAGCTGCTGTGCCAGCGAGCATGCATGCGCTGCGGCGCCGGCCGCCCCGCCCTCGCCTGCCCTGCCCAGCGCCGCCATCGCCGGCGCGAACACGGCCAAGTACCGCATCGCCAACATGGATTGCCCTACGGAAGAACGCTTGATCCGCAACAAGCTGGCCACGATGGCCGGCGTGGTGGGCCTCGATTTCAATCTGATGAACCGCGTGCTCGATGTGCACCACACCCTGCCCTCGCTGGCCACGGTGGAAGCGGCCCTGCACGCCATCGGCATGCAGGCGATTCCCATGCAGGCGGACGCCGTTGTTGCGCGCGACCCGCACGAAGGCAGCCTGTCCGGCAGGCAAAAAGGCTTGCTGCTGGTGTCCGGCCTGGCCGCTGCCGCTGCCGAAGCGCTGGCGTGGACCACGCAGGCAGACAGTTCGCCGCTCGTCATCGCCCTGGCCCTGCTATCGATCGCCACGGGCGGCTGGCCGACCCTGAAAAAGGGCTGGATCGCCCTGAAAACGTTCACGCTGAACATCAACTTTCTGATGAGCCTAGCGGTTTTCGGCGCCATCGCCATCGGCCAGTGGCCGGAAGCGGCCATGGTCATCTTTCTGTTCGCCATTGCCGAATTGATCGAAGGCTTGTCGCTGAACCGGGCGCGCAACGCCGTACAAAGCCTGATGCAGCTGGCGCCCGACACGGCGACGGTGGCCGACGCCAGCGGCGCCTGGCAGCCGGTAAGCGTGGCCACGGTAGCCATCGGCACCTTGATGCGCGTGAAACCGGGCGAGCGCATTGCCCTCGATGGCGTAGTCGCGAGCGGCGCATCGTCCGTCAACCAGGCGCCGATTACCGGTGAAAGCATGCCGGTGGACAAGGCCGTAGGCGACGTCGTGTATGCGGGCACCATCAATGAACGGGGCTTACTCGACGTCACCGTGACGGCCAACAGCGGCAACAGCACGCTGGCCAAGATCGTCAAGGTGATCGAGGAAACGCAAGGAAAACAGGCGCCCACGCAGCGCTTTGTCGACAATTTCGCCCGCTACTACACGCCCGCTGTCGTCGTGTTCGCCATCCTGGTGGCCGTGCTGCCGCCTTTGCTGCTGGGCGCACCCTTTATGGCCTGGGTGTATAAGGCGCTGGTGATGCTGGTGATCGCCTGCCCGTGCGCGCTCGTCATTTCCACGCCCGTCACGGTGGTCAGCGGCCTGACGGCTGCCGCGCGGCGCGGCATCTTGGTCAAAGGCGGACAATTCCTGGAAACGGGCTACCGCATCAAGGCCATCGCCGTCGACAAGACGGGCACCTTGACCATGGGCAAACCGGCCGTCACGGACGTGGTGGCAATGGAGGGCGGCAATCGCGACGCCATTCTTTTGCTGGCCGCCAGCCTGGACGCCAATTCCGCCCACCCTTTGGCCGCGGCCATCGTCAAGGCCGGTCCGCCCGCCAGCAGCCACTTGGCCGTCACCCAGTTTGCCGCCCTGCATGGACGCGGCGTGCAAGGCGACATTGCCGGCCAGACCTATTATCTGGGCAATGCGCGCCTGATGGCGGAACTGAAGCTCTTGACGCCGGCACTGCAAGCCATCCTGGCGCGGCTGGAACAGCAAGCGTACACAGCCATGGTGCTGGCGACCACCGCCGGCGCGCTGGGCGTGATCGCCGTGGCCGACGTGCTGCGCCCCACGGCGGCGGCGGCCATCGCCAAATTGAATGCGCTCGGTGTCACCACGGTGATGCTGACAGGCGACAATCTGTTGACGGCGCAGCGCATCGCTGCCGAGGTGGGCGTGAGCTTGGTCAAGGCGGAATTGCTGCCGGAAAACAAGCTCGATGAAATCAAGGCCTTGCAGCAGCAATTTGGCGTGGTGGCCATGCTGGGCGACGGCGTCAACGACGCCCCGGCCTTGGCGCAGGCCGACATCGGCTTTGCCATGGGCGCGGCCGGCAGCGATACGGCCATCGAAACGGCCGATGTTGCCTTGATGGACGATGAACTGGGTAAATTGCCTGAATTCATCAGCCTGAGCCAGCGCACGCGCAACATCCTCGTGCAAAACATCAGCTTCGCCATCGGCATCAAGGCCGTCTTCTTTGGCCTCGCCCTGGCCGGCATGGCGACCCTGTGGATGGCCGTGTTTGCCGACGTGGGCGCCAGCTTGCTGGTGGTGGCCAATGGGCTGCGCTTGCTGCGTAATAGCAAGCAAACCTAATCCCTCGCAGAAATATTTTCATCTAAATAATAGGTGTAAAAAACGCTACTTTGGACACTGTTCTCCAGCGCCGCCAAAGTAGCCGATGACCGTTCCGCCGCGCTGTGCGGCAGCAGCCACGCGCAGATGCGCGAGAAAATTATCGGCACGGACTAGCATTGCGGCGAGCGGTGATTGTTCGAATCATCATTCAGCACCTCGGCCCCCGGCACCGCGTTGCGCCTGCCGCGCCGATACCAGCGCCTTGACAAAGGCGGCGTCACCTTCGGTGCAAGACCTGGCCTTGCAGCTGCCCGTGTCCTCGGCGATCCGGAAGCCTTCGCCCAAGCTGCTGGCATTGCCGCGCCCACCATGTCCGCGCGCGGCGCTGCGCAGCACCTGGCGCGAGGAAGAATAGCTACCGCCGCGCGTGATGAAATAATCGCCTTCCGCCTCGCAGCCCCGCATCCAGGGCGCGCCGTCGGCGGGTGCGCCCCGGTAGTCGGGGTGCTGGCAATCGGCCACCCACTCGGCCACATTGCCCATCATGTCATGCAGGCCGTGGCCGTTGGGCGCATACAAGCCCACGATGGCGGTGTACTCGGCGCCATCGTCGCAATCGGTGACCAGCATGTCGAGGCCATGATCGCGCAGGGCTGCGGCCTTGAAGCGTCGGTCTTTCATATTGGCGTAGCTACACAATTGCTCAGGAGCATCGCCGGACGCATATTTTGTGCTGCTTCCCGCGCGCGCCGCATATTCCCACTCCGCCTCGCTGGGCAGGCGGAAGGAGCGGCCCGTTTCCCGGGCTAGCCATTGCACATAGGCTTGGGCGTCGCTCCAGCTGACGCACATGACGGGATGGTAGTCCGTTGGCGCATGTGCGGGAGCATCCCAGCCCGATTCCTTGAGAGCGATGCCGTCGTTTCGGTCGAATTCCCAGCATTCTCCGGCCGCCCGGTAGCCGGTGGCGGCGACGAATTGTCGGAACTGCGCTACCGTCGTCTCGTATTTCGCCAGGCTGAATGAGGCCACGCGCACCTCGTGGGGCGGCCCCTCGGCAAGATTGTGGCTGCCGTCGCCGATGGGCGGCTCCGTGCTACCCATGATAAACACGCCGGCGGGAATGCTGACCATGGGCGGGACGATGGTCGGCTGCGGGGCGGGCGGCGTGGCCTGGACGCAGCAGGGGAGCGCACAGGCAAGGAAAATCAGGCCGTGTTTCAGATGTTTCAGGTGGCTCATGTGTTTCCTGGTCGGGATGGGTGGGGGAGTACAGATTGACAGCCCGACCTGCCCCTTGCCGTGCCCATGCGACGAATCGACAATGGGGCCGATGAATGGCAAGCGATGTTCTGGTCAATCAGGCAACGGGCCGCTACACTATGCCCATGATCAGAAAAACGACTTTGGTACAGGGCTGGTGTTCACTATGGGAACTGCGTCCCCGGCACGATGTGTCTACCCCTATCCGCCTACTGATCGTTTCCCTGATCGGTGTCGCCCTGGCATTGGCCCTGATGGCTATCGTGGCCATCTTTGGCCGGGTCGACCGGCCGCTTTGGTGGTGGGCGTCGCTGCTGCCGAACATCGGCATCTGCCTGTGCATCGTGCATACGCTGTTTGGCGTGTTACGCCTTGCCGAGCGCTGCTTGCCGGCGCCGCTCGTTGAGCGCATGTCGAACGTGCGCGACCTGCGCGCCGGCATGGGTCTGGCCGCGCTGGCCCTGGGCGGCATCATCGTCGGCATGAGCATCGGCTTTACCCTCATCCCGATACTGGTGGGTTTCAACGTGTGGGGCATGTTCGTCTCCCTGCCTGCCGCGCTGACCAAGTTTGCGGTGTTCATCCTGTTTGTGATGGCGGCCAACTGGGCTTGGTGGCGTTCGCGCCTGCGCCAGCAGCAGCTGCAAACCGAGGTGACTGATGCGCGCCTGCGCCTGCTGCAGGGCCAGATCGAGCCGCACCTGCTATTCAACACCCTGGCGAACATCCAGAGCCTGATGGACTACGACCCACCGCGCGCGAAACGCATGCTGGAAACGTTTTCCGGCTATCTGCGCGCCAGCCTGGCCCAGTTGCGCCAGGGCGACAGCAGCCTGGACGCTGAACTCGACATGGCGAGCCAGTATCTTTCTTTGTTACAAATACGCATGGATGAGCGCCTGCGTTTCCGCATCGACGCTAGTGCGGAAGCGCGCCTGGCCCGTATGCCCACGCTGATGCTGCAGCCGCTGGTCGAGAACGCCGTCCAGCACGGACTGGCGCCAAGGCTGGACGGCGGCAGCGTCGTCGTGCATGCTGCGGTGCACGCCGGCCGCTTGCAAATCCGCGTGCTTGACGACGGCGTGGGTCTGATGGCGCCAGGCAAGCCCCGCCGAGCGGGCGGCGGCTTGGCGCTGGCCAACCTGCGCTCGCGCCTGGAGGCCCAGTTTGGCGCCGCCGCCAGCCTGTGCGTGCGCGAGCGCGAGAGCGAGCCTGGCGCCGAAGCTGTGCTGGAGCTGCCCTACCAGCGCGCCGCCGGCGCCCCCGCAGTGCAGGCGGCGGCATGATGCGCGCCCTGATCGCGGACGACGAACCGCATCTGGTGCTCTACTTGCGCGACCAGCTGCTGGCTCTGTGGCCGGACTTGCAGATCGTCCAGATGGCGCGCAACGGTATCGAGGCCGCCGCCCACATCGCCGAGCTGGAACCCGATATTGCCTTTCTCGACATCCAGATGCCGGGCCTGTCCGGGCTGGAGGTGGCGCAAGGCATCGAAGGCCATACCCGCGTGGTATTCGTCACGGCCTACGACGAATTTGCCCTGCAGGCATTCGAGCACGCGGCGCTCGATTACGTATTGAAACCCGTTACTAGCGAACGGCTGGCCCGTACCGTGGCGCGCTTGCGCTCGGTGGCGCCCCTGCCGCCCGCCAGTGCGGCCATGGCGCAGGCCCTGCAGCAGCTGACGGTCGCGCCCGGCCCTGCCCGCCCCCGGCTGCGCTACATCCTCGCATCCCAGGGCGAGCGCACGCACCACCTTGACGTGGCCACGGTGCGCTTTTTTCATGCCGACGCCAAGTATACGGTTGTTGCCAGCGTGGACGGCGAATTCCTGATCCGCACGCCCATCACGGAACTGGCCGCCCAACTTGATCCGGAGCAATTCTGGCAAGTGCACCGCTCCACCCTGATCAACCTGGCCTGGCTGGACGGCACGCGCCGCGACGAAGCAAGCCGCTTGTTCCTGCGCATACGCGGCCATGCGGGCGAGCTGCCCGTAAGCCGCGCCTTCGTCCACCTGTTCAGGGCCATGTAGCGCGTCCTTCCTGCCGGCTTGCCATCCGTCGCGCCGGCTGTCGATTCGTCGCAAGGCCAGTGCGGCGGGCCTTTCCTTCGGCGATGCTAGCGTTTTCATTGCCGGAGACGCCCATGTTGAAGCTACTGCCAATAGGTTTCCTGTGCGCTGCAAGCGCGATGCCTGCCTTTGCCGCATTGCCCGCCCCCGCCATCGACCGCATCGCCGGGCGTCAGGTGGAATCGCTGACCCTGCGCCATCCCACTTCGCACGATGTGGTGGTATTCGAGAATGGCTCGCGCGCCACCATGGACAAGTGGGGTACGGTGCCGGAACGGCTGGCGCAGCAGGCGTCCGTATTCGCCTACAACCGGCCTGGCTATGGCAATAGCGAGGCGGCGGCCACGCCGCGCGACGGCCGCGCCATCGTCGAGGAGTTGCGCACCGCGCTGCGCTTCAAGGGTTTGCTTCCGCCCTACGTGCTGGTCGGCCATTCGCTGGGCGGCCTGTACCTGCAACTGTACACCCGCGCCTATCCGCAGGAAGTCAAGGCACTGGTGCTGGTCGACGCGCTGTATCCGCGCATGGTCAAGCCGGTGCAAGAGTTTCCCTTGCTCACGCGCATCGCAGGCCAGCTGGCCTTTTCCCGCACCGTTTGGCGCGAAATCGAGCGCATCGATGCGACGGGAGAAATGGTGCTGGGCTTGCCTGACGCCGGCAAGCCCGTGGTGCGTCTGGAAAACCGGCCCGTCTCCAGCACGGCCATCGCCGTTGACTTTGGCGCGTTCAGGATGGACCAGGCCACGCGCGACGCCGTCAAAGCGCTATATCCGCAGGCCGTGAGAATGGTAGCGGACTCCAGCCATCAGATGGCGCTAACATCGCCGGAGGTCGTCGTCGCTGCTATCGGCCAGGTGCTGCCGCTGGCGAACGAGAAAGTTGTTTCCGAAGAATAATTTTCAGGCCTGCCATGTTCGCATGGGCCTGCAATGGGCCTGGCCCGCCGTTTGCGCGGCGGGCCAGTGTTTAGTGCGATGTTGCTAGGCGCACGGCCCGTGCATCAAGCCATGCAGCAAGCCACGCATCAAGCCATACATCAAGCCACGCAGCGCGCCCGCAAATGCAGGTGGCGGATGGTGGCTGCGGCTGCCATCAGGATGGCCGAAGCCGTGGCCAGCACGACAATAAATGCCTTGTCGAAGGCCGAACGGGCGAGCGCCGACACTTGCACGCCCAGTTCGGCCGGCAATTGCTCGGCGGCCAGCAGTGCCGCGTCGAGCGTGTCATGGGCATTGGGCAACAGGCCCGCGCTTTCCGGGATCACCAAAGTGGCGCTGTAGACGGCCGACAGGATGGTGCCCAGCACCGTCACGCCGATCACGGCGCCCAGTTCGTACGACACTTCCTCGATCGAGGCAGCCATGCCGGCTTGCTGGGGAGCGACATTGAGCATCACGGCGCTGGAGGCGGCCGTCATGACGGCGCCCAAGCCCAGGCCCAGGATCACCAGGCTGGCCACTTGCGCCGAGACGGCGGCGTCATGCAGCACCAAATACAATGCCATGCCTATACCGGACAGCAACAATGAACCCCACAGTACCATGGCCTTGTCGGCGCGTGGCAGCATGAAGCCCGTCAATGGTCCCGCAAACACGGAGGCCAGCGGCAGTGGCAACAGCAGCAAGCCCGCTTCCAGCGGCGACAATTCACGCACCAGTTGCATGTGCTGGCTCAGCGCCAGTTCCATGCCGATCAGGGCTGCGGAAGCCACCATGGCGGCAGCGACGGCGCTGGAAAACGGCAGTTCGCGGAACAGGGCGAAGTCGATCAGCGGCTTGGCTTGCCGCTTTTGGCGGCGCACAAATTTGAGCATGAAGAAGGCGCCCACGGCGAACGAGGCGGCAGCCAGCGCATACGAAGGCTGCGACTTGCCCAGCTCCTTGATCGCATACACGCCACCGAGCAGGCCCATCATGATTTGCAAAGAACCGGCCAGATCCCACGGCTTGTCGCGGTTACCAGCCCGTTTCGGCAGGACGACGGTGGCCAGCACCAGGGTCAGCAGGACGATGGGCACGTTGATCAGGAAGACGGAACCCCACCAATAGTGTTGCATCAGGAAACCACCGAGCACGGGACCGAAGGCGGCGCCACCGGAGGCAATCGCCGCCCACACGCCGATGGCGAACGAGCGCTCGCGGTGGTCCGTAAAGGTCAGGCGGATGATGGACAGGGTGGCCGGCATCATCAGGCCAGCACCGATGGCCAACAGCACGCGGGCAAAGATCAGCCATTCGGGCGCGGGCGAAAACGCGGCGCACAGCGAGGCGGTGCCAAACACGGCCAGGCCGGCAAGGAAAACGGGCTTGTGGCTCAAACGGTCGCCGAGCGTGCCGAGGCCGGGTAGCAGAGCGGAGACGACCAGCGCGTAGACGTTGATGATCCACAGTTTTTGCGAGGATGTGGCCTGCAAGTCGCGCGTCAGCGCGGGCAAGGCGGTGTAGAGCACGGTCATGTCGACCACGATCAGGAACAGGGCGCTGGAGACGATGGCCAGCGTCAGCCATTTTTTCATTGGATGCATAAACAACTCATGTATTATTTAACAACTATCGGTTTGGATGAATTTGGTGCTGCGCAAATATTTACGTTCCAGGCTGCCACGGGCCTGGCCTTGTCGGGGGCGGCGGGCGTCAGCCACGGTCGCCATCCTTGTCATCCACGGCGGCGCTCGCTGTGCCAGCGTCGAGTTCGCGCAGCATGACGACGGACACTTGCTTGAAGCCACGGCCCCGGAAAAATGTTTGCGCCGTCAAGTTGTGCGCGCCGCATTCGAGGAACAAGCGGGCGATGCCGTGGCTGCGCAGCTCGTCGGCGACCCACTCCACCAGCTGACTGCCGATGCCGCTGCCGCGCACGGAGGGCAGCAAGACCAGGTCATCGAGCGCGGCGAATGATTTCGAGGCGCGCTGGCGCGTATCGATAGAGACCAGGGCCATGCCGACGATGGCGTCGCCGGCAGTGGCGACGGCCAGCAGGGTAGAATCGCCATGCGCCCAGTCGTGCGACAGGGCGGCGCGGATTTCGCCGCGTATCACCTCAGGCAAGTCAGCGCGCCAGTTGCCAGGCGCGTCGGCGCGTTCGCCCTGCAGTTCCGAATGGGAAATATAATCGGCGCTGACGTTGTCAAGATATAACTTGCACAAGGTATCTTCGGCGCTGGCGTCGTGACACCAGTCGAAGCTGATGGCGGGGGTATGGGCTTGGGCGTTTTTCATGGCGGATCTCATGTTGTTGAATTGGTAAAGACATTTTATGTCGCCCCTGAATGGCATTCAAGTTAAAATCCATCTGAAAAACAGATAGGTGGAAGCCATGCAATGGACATTGGAACAAATGCGCTACTTTGAAGCGTCCGTCGCGGCCGGTTCTTTCTCGGGCGCGGCACGCCGGCTGGGGCGTGCCCAATCGGTGGTCAGCACCTCGATTGGTTTGCTGGAGGCGGAATTGGGTGTGGAACTGTTTGACCGCTCGCGCCGCAGCGCCGTGCTGACGGAAGCGGGCAAGGTGATGCACCTGGAAGCGTGCGAACTGTTGCGCCAGGCCGAGCGATTGCAGTTGCGCGCCCAGCTGTTGAGTGCGGCGCCGGAAGCCCAGCTGACCCTGGCCCTCGACGAAGCCCTGCCCTACTTGGCCATCAGCAAGTTGGTCAAGGAGTTGGCGGCGCGCTATCCGGCACTGGAACTGGTGATGCTCAACGCCACCGCGTCGGAAGTGGCGCAATACGTGGAGCAGCAACAAGCCGACGTGGCCTTCCACTTCGACCGTGGCCCCATTTCGCCTGTGCTCGAACAGCAGCATATCGGCAGCGTGGCACAAGGCGTATTCGTGGCAAAAGGCCACGCGATGGCGCATGGCCAGGAGGTGAGCCGCAACGAGCTGACCCGCTACCGCCAGCTGATCATGGATTCCGAGCTCAATCGCGAACACGCCTTCAGCCCCGCCGTCTGGTTTTCCGACAGCTTTTACAGCATTGCGGAAATGGTCGCCGACGAGCTGGGCTGGGCGATTTTGCCGCTCAACATCGCCAACTACGACAATTACAAAGGATATCTGCAGGAAGTACCTTGCCCTGCGCTGGCCCTGTCGCGCCTGCCCGTGCGGCGCCTATCGATTCATGGCAAGAAGCTCAGCGAGACGAGTTTGTGGCTGACGAGCAGATTGGCAGAATTATTGCTCGATGGGCCACGGCTGGGATGATATGCGCGCACTGCGCCGCAATCGGGCGGCGCTGGCCATCGGCTGCATCGGCGGTATCGTCAAGCCGACGCGCGCGCCGCGTATCTGGCGGCAATCTTGTGCACACTGGCACACTGCCCGATGCCAGAGCGACCCACACCTTGAAAACTTGCTGCGCTTGATTTATTACGCATGCGTAGTAATATGCTGCGCATGCGTAACAATACCTCGCCCCAGCCAGACCTCCCCGATGCCGTAGCCTGCCCGCTAGGAGAGCGTTCGCCGCACCTGTTTAATCTGCTCAACCTGGCGCGCCAGAACTTGTTTCGCTCGGCCGATGCCGTCTTGAGCGGTGAACTGGGGTTTTCCGGCACGCAAGTCGTCGCCTTGTTTGCCCTGAAGAGCGAGGAAGGCTGCCAACTGAAGGATCTGGGCCGCGCGCTGCAACTGAAAAACTCGGCCGTGACGGGCCTGGTGGCGCGCATGGAAGAGAACGGCCTGATCATACGTGGCCAGTGTGCGCTTGATGCGCGCGCCGGTGCCTTGCACCTGTCGCCCAAGGGCGCTGACGTACTGCGCGCCGCCCTACCCTTGCTCGACAGCCTGAATACCCAATTGCAAGCAGGTTTCAGCGAAGCAGAGCTGGCCGTCGTCGCCCGCTTCCTGCTGCATGCCTCGCGCCTGCGTTTCCAAGAAGACATTTAACCTTACCCTTACCCTTACCCTTACCCACAGGAGTTACCATGCACCCCAACGACATGACCGGCTTGCAATTGATGCAAGCTTTCGCGCAAGGCTTGTTTCCCCGGCCCGGCATTTCCAAGACCATACCCATGGATGCGCACACGGTGGAGCACGGCAAAGTCATTTTCACGGCGACGGCGAATGAAAACCACACCAATGCCATGGGTGGCGTGCACGGCGGTTTCGCCGCCACCGTGCTCGACACGGTCACCGGTTGCGCCACGCACACAGTCTTGCCCGCTGGCGAAAGCTATGGCACGACAGACCTGAACATCAAGATGTGCCGTCCCCTGCCGTTCAACGTGACCGTCTTCGCGGAAGGCAAGGTCATCAATGCGGGGCGCAATCTGGTCATTTCGGAAGGCACGATCCGCGACGAGGCCGGCAAGGTATACGCCCATGCGACGGCCACCTGCATGATCATCCGCCCGCGGGAGCAAGCCGGCGCATAATGTGCACTGGCCGCAGCGCCGATGCGCAAGGCCAGGCGGACCGTTTCAGGCCCGGTGAATGCGCCGATAAAGTCTCTTTAGGCCAGCAGCACTCTTGCATGACCTGGCCAGGACGGCACTTGTCGCCTTACGCTAAAGGCGCGAGATTGGACAGTGCAATACGGAGTGATGCAGATGCTCTTGCCGACGATTTAGCCGAATGGGGGTGCGCTGGCGTTGCGCTGTGGCGCTGAGCATGGACGCCGATCTGGAATAGGCTGACGGTCTGCACCAGATTTCCAGCTTGATCGCGCAGCGATTCGGCGGCAGCCGCAGCTTCTTCAACCAGGGAGGCGTTTTGCTGCGTGACACTGTCCATCGCACTGATCGCCTGATTTATTTGTTCGATGCCCGTCGTTTGCTCTTCGCTTGCGCTAACGATCTGCGCAATCACATCGGTGACGCGTTTCACGCTGCCCACCACCTCAGACATGGTGACACCGGCATCGTTAGCGAGCTTGGTGCCGAGATCAACACGTTCAACCGAATTGTCTATCAATACCTTGATTTCCTTGGCGGCACTGGCGCTGCGCTGTGCGAGGCCGCGCACCTCCGAAGCGACCACGGCAAATCCACGTCCTTGCTCGCCGGCTCTGGCCGCCTCCACCGCTGCATTGAGGGCAAGAATATTGGTTTGAAAAGCGATTCCGTCGATAACACTGATGATGTCAACAATTTGGCGCGATGCTTCGCTGATTGAGTCCATCGTGCCGACCACCTGGCTAACGACGGCACCGCCTTTGGTGGCGATATCGGAGGCATTGATTGCCAGCATGTTGGCCTGGCGTGCATGTTCTGCA
The DNA here is from genome assembly GCA_000242815.2 of Janthinobacterium lividum PAMC 25724. GTDB lineage: Bacteria > Pseudomonadota > Gammaproteobacteria > Burkholderiales > Burkholderiaceae_D > Janthinobacterium > Janthinobacterium lividum_D. The sequence continues at coordinate 175,844 of AHHB01000032.1, read as the reverse complement.
TTTTGTTTCACAGTCGATGTCAGTTCTTCCATCGAAGATGCCGTCTCTTCCAGTGCGCTGGCCTGTTGCTCAGTGCGGTTAGACAAGTCGTTATTTCCCGCTGAAATTTCTGCTGCTGCCGTCAACACCGTGTCCGAATCCTGACGCACGGACGCCACTACCTTGGCGAGCGAAAGCTGCATGCGCTGCAGTGCAGCCAAGATGCTGGTGCTGTCGGTGGCTTTGACCTTGAGGTCTGCGGTCAAGTCGCCACTGGCCACCTTGCTCACGGCGTCGCACAAGACTAAGGGTTCCTCCCCCAATGCTGCCAGCAGACGGCGCGAAATCAGCGCTCCAGCGGCAATGGCCAGTACGGTGGCGAGGATGCTGAAAAAAATGAGCTTGTTTCTTGCCGACTTAAAGTCTTCCTCTGCTTCCTTGATCAGCTCGCTTGAACGCAGCGCTGTTGATTTCCCATAAGCATCCATTGCGGAGACCAAGGCCATTAACAAGGGGCGGCATTCCTTATTTATTTTGCTAATCGCCTCATCCCTTTTGCCTTGTAGTGCAAGGTCCACGATACCCAAGGCGACGGGCGCATATTGGCTTTCTATCTTGTCAATGTTGCCTATCATGCCGCGCGCCTCTTCAGACGTAGAAGATTGTTTCGCGAGCTGCTTGAGTGTATTCAAATTTGACACTACAGCCGCATGCGCCTGGGACACCAACTGCTTCTCAGTGTCCATGTCTGCCGGCGAGCTGACGATAACAAGATTCCTTGCGGCGACTGCGCGCAAGCCAACGGATTCCAGCACCAGATGCGCAAGGTCAGCGCGCGCCCGCACCCCATTGACATACTTTTCAAAGCCGGAAGCCTGATTCGAGATGCTGGAAATAGCAAAAATGGCAATGCCTGCCAATAAGATCACCAAGCCACCGAAGGCCACTGCAAGCTGAGCGCGTACCGATAAATTCTTCACAATATTCCCCTAATGTCAGATTTGAACCTTGCTTGCGCACTCTGCTTGAAGATCAACGTAGATATGTTGTCAAAACCTCACGACACTCGGGTGAGCGAGTCTCGCCATGCACGGTGCAGCGTGAACAACATTTCAATGGACTAGCGCAATGAACAGGCGTAGCGGGCCAGGTAGGCGCTATGCAATCAGCGGCGCTTTCAAAAGGCACGGGGATGGGTGCACTATAAACGAGATATATTATTTGGCTATTTCGTTTTATTTGTTGTTTTCTTTTTATTTGATGTATTTAGTTTCTCACGAAAAATCACAAAAATCAATCCAAAAACTAGATTTTATTGCGTCAAGTTAAGTTTTTCGCGCTCAAGGGCTGAAGTGGCAATGTTGTGGCATCTAGTCAGCCTTGCACTGCGCGTAGTGCGCTTCCAGTCGGCCTTATTGGGCTTTGAGCAGCCGTGGAACGTCAAACCCGCTTAAGTCACCGGCACATGGTCAACGTCTGCACCAGCGGGTGCAGATCGTCCGCGTTGCGCGCTGGACCGTCGCGGCTGCGCACCATTACCGTGTCGCTTTCGCGGGCGAACACAAGCAAGGCGTGGAGCTGCGCCCGCTGTGTGTCGTTGAAGACATATGTCAAGTCATTGCGACGTAACTTCTCAGTCAGAGAGTGTTTGTCAGCGCCTTAAGGATTGCAGTAAGCACAATGCGCAGGGTCAGCTGCTGACCGGTCTGTCCGCTCAGCGATGCGCCTATGCTCACAGCGCAGGCACGTCCACACTTCGCTGCGATAACTTTGGGTTGGCAAGCGACACGATGCGCACGGCAGTCCCGGTTGCCGTGCGCTGATCCAAAAACCGGGGGCGCTGCATGCGGGGCAGGTCGATTGCAGGCGCTGCAAAAGATCGCTGGCAGCCTGTTCGATGTATTTCATGCGGCGAGGATGGGCGAAGGCGCGCAAATCCAATTCGACAAACACCTTGCCGCAACGTGATTGCGCAACACACCTGTCGAAGCACGTTTTGAGCCGCGTCCAATCGGCAATGTCCTTGCAGATGCGCGTATCGCTTTGCCCATCGGGGCGCAACACCAAATGGTGCCCTGGGAAACCGACGCGTTTGGCAAACTCAGCCACTGCCTGCCAGTCGCCGCTCTGGATATGATCGTTCGGCGCGGCACCCTGGGCCATACCGACAACTTCGATTCCCAGGTGCTCATCGATCCAGACCACGAGCTCCACATTCCAAGGAAACATGCCCGTATGGGGATCAGGACCGAAGCTGCCTTCACTGGCGATTCCCTGCAAAGCATGCGCAAGCTCCATCCCTTTTCTTGCCTTGCGCCTGGCCGCCTCCAGTTGGGTGCCGTGCCGTGGCGTCTCCCTTGTGAAGGTGCCAAGCTGATCAGTATCGAATCCAGTAACAAGTTCGATCGAACAACCCAGGATAGGCTCAAGCACAGGTGCGATCACAGCTTCCTTTCCATGCTGGGTCAGCAGGGCCACCCGGCTTCCTTTGTAACAGGACGGCTGCGCCATCATTCGACCTCCAGACACAATGGAAGCCATGTGCCGTTTTCGTAACGCTCGAAGCGAGCGAGCGCGAAGCGCCAGAGGTGGAGCCAGCCGTTGTCGAGCAGTTGCCGGAGCACAGCATGCTTGCCGATCACCATGTCAATGGCCGCCTGCGGCGCATCGATCACCACGGTCAGCCGCAAGGGCTCGTGCACCCAGCGTTGGCCGTCATGGAGCGACTGACGGGACAGCCCGATGCGCAGATCGCCGCCGTTTCCCTCGAAGACGCCGAGGTTGCCACCGACCACGTTGTGCAGCAACTTATTGCCGCTGCCGAGCCGCAGCGGATCGCAGGTAGATGCATGGTATTGCCAGTTGATCCAATGCGCGACCAACATGGGCGCGGTCATCAGCAATTCCAGTACGCTTCCATCACCATCTTGGCTGGCGTCATAGTCATGCAGGAAACTGCGTCCATCCATCACAACGCCGCGGCTTCTGTGCCGGGGCGCGATCAGAAAAGCCGCATTGCCCGCGAGCCCCCATTCTGGTCGCGTTTGCGCGCCGTCGTTGGCACGGCGGCGCAGCTGAGCTAACAGCACATCATGCGGTGCGTGCGGGTCTAGTTGCAGGCTAGGCGCGCGCTCGCGGCGTACCTGATCGCAGGCCTGGGAAAACACCACTTGCAGGCGCTCCCAGCGAGCGCGCGAATGTTCGGGCAGCAGATCAAGGTCAAAGCCCTCGATTTCATCGGTGGTGGTGTTATGCAGCGCTGCCACGAACACGGTCGATTCGGGAATGCTGAGCGCTTTCGCTTGCAAACCTTGGCGCACTGCTGGATCGTTGAGCAATTGCGTCAAGCTACGCGCATTGACTTCGCCACTCTGTCCGCAGCAGGCGCCACAGTCCAATGCGGCCGCGTGGGCGTTGTTGGCGCACTGACTGCCGTGCCCGACGAGAAGCACCATCGGCGCTACGTTTTGATCCAGACCCATGGCGTGAAGTACCCGCGCCGCAAGCGTCACTTTGGCTTCAAGGTTTACACCCAGCAGTTGCGGGCGACAGATGGGGCGATAGCGCGCTGGCAGTCCTGCCAGGTCATCGTTGGCGCGACCACGCTTACTCGGCAGCAGCCAAGTCCCTAGCTTGCCAAGATAGCCCAAACCGGCCGCCTCGACGAAAGAGAACGCTGCCCCAGGCCAGCGGCTTGCAGCCTGCCATTGACTTGCCATGGCGAATCGGACTTGACGTTCGCGACTGGCGGCGCTTTGCCGTGCTGGGTCGGCTGCGCGCTCGGCTGAGTCTGTGCTCATGATGCAATCACCGGCCTCGATGGAAGGCGCTAGCAAGCCAGGCAACTGCGGTCGCCGGGCTTGCGTCGACAATGGCGTGTAAGCCACTGGGAGACCGAAAAAACCGGCAAAGCCAAGCGTCTGGACGCCCGGCCATGCGGTCTCCAGGGCGCGGCGCAGTGGCTCGCTGCGGACGTCGATGCAAAAGGCCGCCTGGACTTCAATCTCTTGCGGCACCAGGCTTATGCTGCTTGCCACGGCCAGTTGCTGCGCCAGGTTGCGCTGATAAGCAAGCTCCAGGGCCAATTGCCATACTTCGTCGATCAAAAAAGCCTGCTCGGCCTGCTCAAGCAGTAAGGGGGCCTGGCTCCAGCCTTGCTGAAGTGCGACAAACGCCTGCCCGGTCGCGCCGTCATCCTTGCACTCCAACAGCAGTGCGCCCCAAGCTAAACGAATTGCCAACAGCTCACGCAGGTGTGCGTCGGCCGTGCCCCGCTCCAATCGCGCCTGCCAGGCCAGGTAGGCACACCATGAAGCCCAACCGTTGACCGTGAGTAGCACCGATTCAAGGTAGTCCGCCCACACTGCCTGCGGCAGACCCAGGCGCTGCATCACCCAGCGCTCTGCCTCAATGGCGGTGGCCGGCAAGGCGCCGACGGCACTGCCCAAACGCGGCAAGCCCATCAACAAACCGATTCCATGGTCGTGTTGCAGGGTGTCTCGCCAAAAGCCGTACAAGCCCTGGGTGCGCTCTGGCTGCCAAATGGCCTGATGTACATCGAAGTAAGCGGCGCAGGTTTGGCTCACCTGGTGCGTGATGGCCTCGCGCCAGGACAGCCGCGCATGGCGGTTGGGATCGTTGTCGAGCACATCAATGAGCAAGGGCAATTGCGCTGGTGGGGCGCTCGCTTGCAGCGCATGGGCGCACTGCTCAGGCCCGAGCCCGGTCGCCTGCGCCTCGGGCAACTGGCGCAAAGCGAGCGCCAGATCGGCAGCGCAAATTCGCCCTTCGCGCCACGCCCGCAGTTGCTGTTCTCGCGGTGGAAAGACCTTGATGCCGCCGAGCACGGCCATGCGTGCGGCCACTCGGCGCACTGGCATGTTGATACGGGACCAATGTGGATTGACAGCAATGGCCCTATCGAGCGGCCATGCGGGTGCAATTGCGTGGCAGGCCTGGCTGCACGCGTGCTCGATCGCGCCATGTAGCGCCGCAAGATCGGCAAGGGCTTGCGTGGTGTTCGCCGTAGCCGGCGCGGCGTCGTTGGCAAGTATGTCTGTCATGAGATTGTCCTGTTTGGCAATTTAGCGCACAGCATCGGTGCGCGGCGATGTGGCCGATTCTGGCGCACACTGTGGGGTGGCCCTGGGCATCCAGCGAGTGGGCCAAAGGTGGAGCGCCAGACGCGTGTAGGCCTCGTCCAGATAAAATCCCGCATAGCTCCAGCGACGCCAGTTAGCCAGCAATTGCGGTCGCACTTGCAGCAGCGCCTGAAAGAAATACAAGGCCGCCATGCCGATCAAGGCGATCAAACCGAGCCCTTGGTGAGGAATATTCTGGAGGCCAAGAGGCAGCGCGTGCCCTGCAGTGGTGGCCAGCGTGAGGCCAACGACCATCACGCACCCGAAAAAAGCTTGCGCACTGCGTGCTTGCCAGTCGGTGTGCACAGCGGGTAAGCACAGCAAGGGAGCCCAGGCAAGGCCAAGCACCACGCTCCACCACCAAGGCCAGAATGCATGGCCTGCCAGTTTCAGCACCAACAGGACAGCGCAAATCGTCAGCACCGGTGCCAGCACCAGGCTGGTGATACTGGGTGATGGCGTACCGCGCAAGACCTGCAATCGGGTCTGACGCACGGCGCTCGATGCCGACAGGAAGGCATGGGCCTTGTAGAGTGAATGGCCAATCAGATGGAGAGCGGCCAGAGTGTAGAGGCCCAACGCGCACTCAAGCAACATGAAACCCATCTGGGCAACGGTTGACCAGGCCAGGCGGACCTTGATACTGATGCGTGTCAGCATCACCATACCGGCCAGTACGGTCGTCGCCAGGCCGAATACCAACAGCAGCATACGCGCTGGCGGGGCTTGTTCGAGCATAGGCGCAAAGCGGATCAGCACAAAGCCGCCAAGATTGACCACGCCAGCATGCAACAGTGCAGAGACCGGGGTGGGAGCTTCCATCACCTGAATTAACCACCCATGCACCGGCAGCAAGGCAGTGCGAAGGATGACGGCCAACACGAGTAAGACGGCGCTTACTTGCAGGGATACGGACAGGCCCGGCTTTGCCAAATGCAAGTACAGAGCCGAGAGCGAACCGCTGCCGACCTCTAGCCATGCCAGCGCGCTGGCGCCAAGCAGCATCACATCGGCTAGCCGATCGGCAATGCGTTTTTTGTGCGCCGCCAGCAGGGCGAAGGGGCGATCCGGGTAGAAGCACAGCAGATGCTGCAATGCGATGCCGACGGATGCCCAGGCCGCGATGAGCACGAGCCAGTGATCGGCCATCAAGAGCAGGTGGACACTAGCGAGCACAGTGGCCAGCACGCTGACATAGCGTCGCTGGCCGACCTCCCCCTCCAGATAACGGGCGGAAAACGCAGCGATGACCGTGCCAAGCAGCTGCACCAGCAAAGCCAGAATCAGACTCAACGATGTCGCTGTCACAACGCCTGGCCAAGGTGCGCCATTTGCGCCCACCAGAAGCGACATGCCGGTGCATGCCAGCGCGGAAATCGAAACCAGCTGAAACAGGCGCCACAGTCGCGGTATCGAGATTGAATCAAGTCGCGTCAAGCCGGCCAACGCAGCCATCAAAGCGATCGGTGCCAAGGCACAAGTTAAATACAAAACGTGGGTAATATCCATCGCATAGCCTTACTTATATTTGTTGCGAGGATGATGCTCTGTAAAGAACTTCTGTAAAATAGATTAATAAGAACGATTAAATACTCAAAACAGAACGATGAAACTCAATCAACTCAATTTTCATCACCTATTTTATTTCTGGCGCGTTGCCAAGCTCGGACATCTGACCCGGGCTGCCGAGGAGCTACATACCTCGCAATCAGCAGTCTCGGCGCAGATTCGCCAGTTGGAGGCCCGGATAGGCGAGCACTTGTTTATCCGCGAAGGTCGTCGGCTGATCCTGACCGACGCGGGGCAACTTGTGCAGGCGTATGCCGACAACATCTTCGGTCTCGGCCAGGAAATGCTGGGACGCTTGGAAGGCCGCTCAGCAGGGATTGCCCGCCTTCGTGTGGGTAGCGTGGCCACGCTGTCGCGCAATTATCAGGAAAACTGGATTCGACCCGTGCTGACAAACCCCGCCGTTGTGTTGACACTGGAGTCCGGGCTGCTCGAGGGCCTGCTGACTCGGCTGGTAGAGCATCAGTTAGATGTGGTGCTCGCCAATGAGACCGTGCCGGCTGATCCTGATCGCCGTTTGCACTGCCGTTTTTTGGGCAGCCAGTTGATCTCGCTGGTCGGTCCTGCGAGCAATTGGGCATCGCAAAGCCTGCGCATTCCGGAAGATCTCAATGGCTTAGATATTGCGTTGCCAGGTCCTCGTCATGTCTTGCGCGCCCAATTCGACGCGCTATGTGCCACGGCAGGCGTGAGTCCCAGACTACGCGCCGAGGTCGATGACATGGCCATGCTGCGCCTGATTGCGCGCGACAGTGGCTGGCTGACATTGTTGCCCGAAGTGGTGGTTCAAGATGAGCTGCGTTCCGGCATTCTCGTCGTTGTGGGCCAGTCAACAGCCTTGCTTGAGCGCTTCTACGCCATCACCACATCGCGTCGGCTCCGTATTGAAGTGCTTGAGCAGTTGCTTGCTGGCGCGCCCGACACCTGATCGCTAGACAAATGCGGCAAGCCTATCGATGGCAGCTTGTCCAAGCCTGGCGCGCTATTTTCACCTGAACGACAGCGGCCATGCGCTGATCGCGCAAAGGCGCGGCGCATACGCTCCAGCACACCCCCACCGGCTGGGCTTGGCTGCCCAGCCCGGGAGCCGGATGGAAAAATTTTCCGGGCTTCCGGCTCAGCCCCCCCCCTCTGAACCCTACTTGATCTTGCATTGCACCGCAAACCCCTGATTAAGCGGCACTCCGGACACGCTGGGCGTGCCGCGGCGGCGACATTAGCCGTATCTAGCGGCCTGTTCGCGTATTTGTTGCCGGTACGCTGGCAGGTCTGGTCGCGCGCTGTCAGGTCGCCGGTTTTTTCTTGGCCTTTAGTAAACTGCCGGCCGCATTCTCTTCGAAGCGGCTCGCCTCTTCGATATAGCCATGCACGGTGCCGTCGTGGCGCCAGCCGCCCTGGCGCTTGATGGCCTGGAAATCGGCGCCCGCCCGGTACGCGCTGGTGGCCATGCCGCGGCGCAGACTGTGGCTGGACAGTTGCGGCACGTAATCGAGTTGCGCCAAGCTCGCGCAGTTTTCCAGCAATGTGTTGATGCTGCTCGCGTGCAGCGCTTTCGCACTCACATGCCCCCACTGGTTGACGGGGCGCAGCAGTGGCCCGGAGCGGATGTGCGCCGCCGCCAGCCAGGCGCGCAAGGCGGTGGCCGGGCAGCACACGGCGTCGCCAAACGGAATGGCCTTGACGATGCCCTCGCCTGCTTGGTCCGTTTTTGAGCGCGGCAGTGTAATGACCATGCCCTGCGGCTCCCAGCTGATGTCTTCCAGCGTCAACCCCACCAACTCGCTGCGCCGAAAACCACCAAAGAATCCCAGCTGCAGCAAGGCGCTGTCACGCAGGGCCTTGATGCCGCCCAGCGCGGCCAGTCTCGTGACGATCACTTCCAAATCTTCCAAAGGCAGGGCCTTGGCCTTTTTTTTCGGCTTGCCATGCACGCGGGCGATGCCGGCTAAGGTCTTGCGCACGGTGGGTGTGGACGCAGGATCGCCAAAGCCTTGGTACACATGCCATTGCGACAGGGCTGTCAAGCGCAGCGCCAGGGTGCGCGCGTTCAGGCTATCGGCGTAGGCCAGCAGATAGCGGATGACGGCGGACTCGTCGGCCGGCAGCGCGCCGCCCCAGCACTGGAAGTGGCGGATGGCGCAGCGGTAGGTGCGGCGCGTGTTATCGGACGTCGCGGCGGCGAGAAAAGCTTGCTGGCGCGCGGCCAACTCGGCATCGACCAAGGCGGCGTGTAATGGCAGGGCCGGGATGTTGGCGCTTTTCGGCACGGCGGGACGGCGTTTAGAGAGGGGTAAATCAGGCATGGCGGCAGTGAAATCGCGGTTTTGTACTGGGGGAGCCACAGAATAGCATGTAAAACACGGCCATAACACGCGATAAGCGATCTTATAGCGACTTATATTTTTCAAAAAATATGAAAATTTAAGTCGTAATATTACACCGTATTACGTATCATGTAATACGTTACTAAATTTCGCTCATAGGTGGTTTTATGGCCCGCACCGGCATTCTGTACTCTGATGTTATGAAAGCAGCCCAAATCGTCGCTGCCGATGGTCGCAATCCCACGGTCGACAGCGTGCGTGAAGCACTGGGCAGCACTGGCAGCAAGAGCACCATCGCTCCCCTGCTCAAGCGCTGGAAGGAAGAGTTCCAGGGTGCGGGCGCCGTGAAAACGGAGGCCGGCTTGCCGGCCGAACTGATGCAGGCGATGCGTGGCGTGTACGACAAGCAGCAGCGCGACGTGGCGCAGCAGCTGGAAACGGGCATGCAGCAGAACCGCGCCGAGCTCGAGGCGGCACTGGAAAAACTCAAGAAGACGGAAGCGCAACGGTTGACACTGACCGAGGTGCGCGCCGCGCTCACCCAGGAATTGCGCGCCACTCAACAAGCGCTGGCGCAACTGAAGGAAGAACACCATTTTCGCGCCGTCACCCTGGCCACCCTGCACAGCGACAACGCCGGCCTGACGCAGCGCCTGGCCGACCGGAGCGAGGAAATCGCCGCTTTGAACCGTCAACTGGCCCAGGTGCGCGCGCAGTTCGATCATTATCAGGAAGCGGCGGCGACCCAACGCAGTGAAGATCGGACCCAGGCGCAGCAACGAATCAGCCGGCTGGAACAGGAAAACGCGCAGTTGCAACAGCGTTTGCAAGGCCAGCAAGCGACGCTGGTGCAGCAAGACATGCGCTTGGCGCAGCTGCAGCTGGAGCAGACGCGCCTGACGGGCGAAGCGGCTGCCGACCGCGCCGCCCTGGCCACCGTGCGGCCCGAGCGCGACCAGTTTGAATTTCAGTATCTGCAGGCGGCTGCATCGGCCGACGCCCTGTTGGCCAAGCTGGACACGGCCTTGCAGGCGCTCAGCGATGCCAAGGTGGCGCTGAGCGCGCAAGAACGCCAGCTCGACATGCTGGCGGACAATGCCCAGGTGGCGCAGCAGAAGGCAGCAAGCCTGGCGCAGGAGCGCGACGGTTTGCTGCGCGACAACGCCGGCATGGCGGCGCACCTGGCGCTATTGCTCGACAACAAGCAGCAACGCACTGTTTGAACCCGGCGACATGCTCGGGCCTGGCGAGCGTGCCTGCGTGACGCGCTGCGCCAGCCTTCAAGCCTTGCTCCATTGTTTCGCCTGCCACATGGGGCCGCAGGGCACGCGTCTGTGCAGTTGGCTGCATCAACCGCAAGCCTTGAATATGTCGTCAAAGCTTGTCCATGCTGGCGCGCTCAGTGGCAGCCTGGCTGTAGCGATCTGCAATTAAAACAGCGCCAACTCGCTGGCATCCGCGCTGACCTGCATTGCATGCGCGCGCCGCGATGATCTGCGACGCATCGTATGGCCATTATATGAAGGTGAGCATTTTTTGATTGTTGACTAAGATATTGCCCGGTGGAAAGACGATCGGCGTGCTATAGTGGCCGCAGGAGAGCAACCATGACGAGCAATTTTCGATCCAGCAAAATTGCAAGCTTGCTCGCTGGCTTCCTGGTCTTCGCTATCGCCGCAACGGTCGGTTCCGCCGTGCTCATTGCGCGCGAGCAATCGGCCAAGGAATGGAGTACGCAGCTCGATAATTTGTCGCTGCTCCTGGCCGAGCAAACGGCGCAGGAGGTCAGATCGGCGATTCTGGTGTTGAACAGCATCGCCGAAGGCGTCACCGTCAGCGGCGCGACGACGGACGATCAATTACGCCTCAAGATGGGTACTGCGGCGCAGTTCGCCAGCATGCGCGACAAGACGCAGGGATTGCCACAGGTGGACGTGGCTACCATCGTCGCGGCGAATGGCGACGTCATCAACTTCACGCGATCACATCCGGCGCCATCGATCAATCTGGCGGACCGCGATTATTTTCAGGCGCATTTACAGCAGCCGAATCTGGGCATTCACGTATCACGACCAGTGCGCAACAAGGGCAACGGTCAATGGACGTTTTACTTGAGCCGCCGCCTGACGGGCCCCAAAGGCGAGTTTCTCGGCCTTGCGCTGGTCGGTTTCTCGAGCACTTTCCTTAGCGATTTTTACAACAAGATCAATCTGGGCGCCGACGCGACAGTAACCTTGTACCGCCGCGACTACATGGTGCTGGCGCGCTGGCCACATGACGACAAACTGATGGCCGAGCTGAACCCGAGCGGCAGCAGCTTCAAAGTGATCGATGGCCTAAAGAAATTGCACGGCGTCGTGCAAATCGAAGGCCCGCGCTTTTCGCAAGGCGGCGAGCGCGTCTCGCGCCTGGGCGCAGCGCGGCTGATCGACAATTTCCCCCTCATTATTAACGTCACCGTGACCGACCAGCTTTATCTGGCGCAATGGCGCAGATTCTCGCTAGCGCTGTCGCTGGTAGGCGGGATCAGCGCCTGCGCCATGCTGGCGGCGTTCATGGTACTGATACGCTCCCTGAAATGCCGCGAGCGGGACCTGGACAGGACGCGCGCCTTGCAAGCCGAAGCCGAGGCGGCCAGCACGGCGAAATCCGAATTCTTGGCGATGATGAGCCATGAAATCCGCACGCCCTTGACCGCGATCATCGGCTTTGCCGAAATTATTCAGCGCACCGTCATCAGCGGCCCGGCCAGCGATGCCGGGTCCATCATCGTGCGAAATGGTCGCCACTTGCTCGACATTATCAACGGCATACTCGATATTTCCAAAATAGAAGCGGGCCGCATGCATCTTGAGTACTTGCCATTTTCCCCCGTCGATGTCGCCAGCGGCGTAGAAACCATGATGGCGGCACAAGCAGCCAGCAAAGGCATCGGTTTCAGCCTGCATGTCGCTTATCCGTTTCCCGCGCAGGTCATGGGCGACCCCACACGCTGGAAGCAGATACTGTTCAACTTGACTAGCAATGCCGTCAAGTTTACGGAACTTGGTGCGGTGGCGCTCGAACTTGAGTACAACAGCGAGCAACAGCGCCTGAAGTTGCGCGTGCGCGATAGCGGCATCGGCATGTCGGACGATCAGTTGACAATGCTGTTTAAGCCGTTCAGCCAGGCCGACAGTAGTACCGCGCGAAAATACGGCGGTACCGGCCTGGGACTGCATCTGGTGCACCAACTGGCAACCAAGATGAAAGGTGCTGTGCAAGTGCGCAGCAAGCTCCAGCAAGGCGCAGTGTTCGAGCTAGAGATCCATGCGCCCATGGTGGAGCAAGCCGGTTGGGTCGATAGCGCACCTGCGACACTTAATGCGGCGCGCGAAATGGCGCACGACATGCTGTTGTCCGGTCACGTACTGCTGGCCGAGGACGGCCCCGATAACCGCCTGCTGATCGTGTCGCTGCTGCACCGGCTGGGATTGACGGTCGAGGTCGTGGAAGACGGCGCGCAGGCAGTGCAGGCAGCGCTCACGGGCGAGTTCGACCTGGTATTGATGGACATACAGATGCCCGTGATGGATGGCGTTCAAGCTGCCACGGTGTTGCAGGGCGCCGGATATGGCCGCCCCCTGGTGGCGCTGACCGCCAATGTGATGCAGGAAGATATCGAGGCGTACAGGGAAGCTGGCTTTGCGTGCAGCATCAGCAAGCCGATCGACGTCGAGGTGCTGGCGCGCCGCTTGTCTCAATTATTGGTGCAGGACATCAGCACGGCAGCGCTTGGCGGCTTGGAAGATTTGCCTGGTTACGCCGATATTCGCCGCGCGTTCATCGACTCCTTACCGGCAAGCCTGCAACAACTCGATGCACACTTGCGGCAAAATTCGCTGCATGCGGCAGCCGAACTCTGTCATACGCTGCGCGGCACCGGCGCCTCGTTCGGCTATCCTGGCCTCAGTCAGTTGACAGCAGCAATCGAGCGCGCAGCTAGGGCTGGCAATACCGACGCCGCTCGCGATGCATACGCACAACTGAGGGCGCTGGAAGAACTTATCGATTGCAAGGATTGTTAAACCATGAAAAATATCCGCTTGTCCACGCCAGTGATCATCGCCGATGATGAACCCTTGATGCGCGAAGTGCTGGCATCGGCGCTGCGTGCTTTCGGCTACCACTCCATCGCGTTCGCTGTCGACGGCCGCCAGGCCGCCCAACTGCTGGAGCTGCCGGAGTATCGCTCCGCGCTGGTATTTCTCGACATACATATGCCGAAAATGGATGGCATGGCCGTGCTTGAACATGCACGCTCTGTCGGCAACCATGCTTTCATGGTGATGGTCAGCGCAGACAGCTCACTGGACCGTGTTCTGGCAGCGCTCAGCGGAGGAGCAAAAGGCTTCGTGATCAAACCTTACACGACGCAAAAAATTCTCGACATCACGAATAAATTTGAGCGTGCCCCTATTGGGTGAGCGTCGACATGTCGACGCGCAGCCGCTGATCCTGCTGCTCGATGTCTACCCTCCCCTGTTCGCTTTGCGTGCAGGCTTACTGGGGCAGCCGTCGCTTGCGTAAGCCCCCCCAGTCGGATTCAGACGGAAGTTTATCCAGCCCACAAGGCATCGATGAACGCCGCATCGTATTTATCCCTGGGCTCGCGTCCCACGATACCTTCACGTACTCCCGGGCCGGACAGATCGATTTTCTCGATAGGTATGCGCGCCCCGGAATTACTTGAGACGAATACTTTTACGATCGGTTTGGTCAGCGCAGATGCATTTTGTTCGACGACCACGGCGAGTGCTCCACTACGTAATTTGACCAGCGATCCACTTGGGTATATGCCGACTGTCTTGATAAAGGCGTTCAGCACTTTTTTGTCAAAATGTCCGTGCCATGACAACATTTGCGCGATCGAATCTGCTGGATCCCAACCCGGTTTATAGGCACGGTTCGACGTAATGGCATCGTACACATCGCAAACGGCGCCCATGCGTGACAGCAAGGAAATGTCCTTCCCCTTCAAACCCTCGGGGTAGCCGCTACCGTCGATTTTTTCATGGTGATGCAAGCAGACGTCCAGCACAGCTGCATTGCTGAGCTTGCTTTGCACAAGTAAATCATGTCCGTATTGCGGGTGACGCTTCACGAGGTCGTATTCGGCGGCGCTGAGCTTGCCTGGTTTGTTCAACAATTCAAGTGGCAAGCTGGCCTTGCCCAAGTCATGCAGCAGGCCAGCAAGGCCGGCGTCGCGGCAGCCGTTTTCATCCATCCCCAGGTTTTTTGCCAGTGCCACCATCAGCGCGCAGACGGCCACTGAATGCATATACGTGTAGTCATCGTTCGTTTTCAGACGCACGAGGCTAATCAGGGCGTAGGAATTATTCGAAACCGACTGCGTAATTTCTTCGATCAGCGGAAGGCATGAGTCAGGATTGATGGCCTTGCCTAGGCGCGCTTCGTTGAACATGGCCGCTGTGGCATCGCGTGCCTGACCGCAAATCAATCGCGCCCGCGATAATTCTTGCTCGAAACTGACCGCGACGTTCGCTTGCGCTGTGCCTGGCGGCTCCGCGAGTGGCAGCGCCTGTCCCTTTTCTGTGTGCGTTGCCGCTTCTTGCTGCTGCGCGCCGTATCGATCCAGCACTCATCTAGCCCACATTGCTGCGCCGCCCGAAGGTCGGCAGCTTCCGTCAGCAGAAACGTGGACCTCCAGAATGGGTGCTTCAGCCAAGGTCCGTCAAATCCGTGCAGGAACATTCCCAGCCTGAGTTCGACAACTTTAATTTTTTTCAACTGGGTCATACCTGGCTCCTGCGATTACGTGCCCGCTAAGTCGCGGCGCGGAACTCGGTCTTCGATGTGATGGGCATGTTGCCTGCAATAGCTGAGCAGGATCATGCTTAAGGTTAAGTTTCTGAGTTGCTGGGGAGCAGACGACGCCTCCAGATCGTTTTGTCTCTACGGCTGGACTTGGGTGTAAATCAGCGGCGGCAGCGTGCTCACATTTCCTCGATCCTGCCATTGCTCGCGCCGCGCCACTGCTTTTGCGCTAGTACACGCTAAAGCAGCAAGCTACTGAGGCACCCGAAGCATAACTGCTGCGGGTGCACCCCGGAGTGGAATTGGGTGAATGTTTTTGCGATGTGCACACTACCCCTAGTAACCGTTTCACAATTGCTACTAGCCCTGTGCGCCCTGGAGAGCAAATAGCTGCTTATCGGAAAATCCTTGACACGGCATATTTTTCTGCCATAATCATACCTACCAACTGATAGGTAAGTAGATTAGGCGCGAAAACACCATGACGACATTACAAGAACTCTCCCCATCGGCTGAGCGCATCGCAGATGCGGCGCAAGTGTTGGTTCAGCAAGTCGGTTATAACGGGTTCTCGTTTGAGCACATTTCCCAATTGGTGGGCATGCGCAAGGCCAGCATTCATCATCACTTTGCATCCAAAGTGGATTTGGGCGTGACGGTGGCTCAGCGTTACACCCACCAATTTGACGGCGCCTTGCGCCAGATTCTCACGGCAGTCAAACCGGCACCGCAACGGCTGCAAGCCTACGCGGATCTATTTGAAACGACCTTCATGAATGATCATCACCTGTGCGTTTGCGGCATGCTGGGGGCGGAATCGAATTCACTGGACGCTGCAGTGAACCTGGAAGTGCGGCATTTCTTTCAGCTCAATGTGGCATGGCTCACGGATGTGATACAGGATGGCTTGGCAAGTGGCAGCCTGAAGAGCGCACAGGGCGCCCCAGTGTTGGCGGAAACCTTGCTATCGCTGCTTGAAGGGGCCATGTTGGTCGGGCGCAGCCTGAAGTCTCCGCTGGGGCCACGCCGCATAAGCGATGTGTTTCTTTCCAGCTTGATTGTGTAATTTTTTTAAACGCATTACCTACCATTTAGTAGGTAGGCCGTGCGAAAGAGCAACACTGGCTGAAGTCTTTCCGCCAGTGTTGCAAAAGCAGGGTGCGAGTACTGGTACACGCATCTATTTTTTGATATCGAAATGCCATTGCGGCAGAGGAGTTTTTCATGAGCACAGCTAATAAACAAAAGCGCGTTTTATTGGTCATGTCGTCGGTGGACGAAATGGGCATCAGCGGCAAACACACGGGCACTTGGTTTACCGAGTTGGCTGCGCCCTATTACATCTTGACCGAAGCGGGCTACGAGGTGGTGCTCGCTTCACCTCACGGTGGCGAGGCGCCAATTGACTGGTTGAGCATGAAAGCGCCGTTCACCACCGAATACACCCAACGCTTTATGGCCGACGAGGTGGCGCAACACGCGGCCAAAGCAACACGCAAATTGCGCAACATCAACTACGACACCTTCGACGCGGTCTTTTTCCCAGGCGGCTATGGTTTGCTGTGGGATTTGGCCCACGATGCACACGTGATCAAATTGATCGAGGATTTTTACACCAGCAATCGCCCCATCGCGATGGTGTGCCACGCCCCGGCCATTTTGCGCGATGTGAAACTGCCCAACGGCGAGTATTTGGTGAAGGGCGTCAATTTGACCGGCTTCAAAAATGACGAAGACACTGAAATTGAGTTACTCAAACACCTGTTGTTCTCGTTGGAAGACGAGCTTAAAGGCCGTGGCGCAAAGTACCAGAGCAAAGCCAACTGGGAAGCCAACGTCGTCGTCGATGGTGCTTTGATGACGGGCCAAAGCCCGGCCTCGGCGCCGCCTCTGGCCGAAGCCCTGGCCTTGCGACTCCAAAGCTGATCGAGCAAGTCTGCCCCGTTCGGTGCGTCCATAAAAGCGTGTTGAACGGGTCTAAGGCGCCATCTCTCTTCACAAGTGGCGACACGTTCGCCAGTGCTCGCTCAAACGAGAACACACCATGCAAGTGAAAAGCATGCTGATCGCCGCCGGCAGCGTAGTATGCTCCCAAGTGACGTGGTCCAGCGCTACTGGCAATTTTTGAACACACCCCAAGCACCCGGATGCAAGAGCTTGACCTGCGCCCCCAGGGCGGCAGTTATTTAACCCGTAAAGGTTCTACCTCCTATGATGGACACTTCTTTTCGTGCCCCGCCAGATGCCGTGATTGTCATCGGCGCGGGCCTGGCTGGCTTGCTCAGTGCGTACTTGCTGGAGCAACAGGGACAATCGGTGCTGCTGATCGAGTCGCGCGACCGCATCGGCGGGCGCGTGCTCAGCGATGCCGCCCACACCGGCGCACCGTTTGTCGACCTGGGCCCCAGTTGGGTATGGCCCGAGATCAATGAACGACTCAGCCACTGGAGCGCTACGCTGGGTTTGAAGCTGTTTGCGCAACACCAGCACGGGGCAGCCGTCATGGAAATGCAAAACCACGCTGTGCTGCGCCAAGAAACGACTTACGTGCAAGTACCGTCGTCCCAGCGCTGGGAAGGGGGCGCGGCGGCGCTCTTGAATGCGCTGTCGGCGCGGCTGGAACGCACGCAGATGTTGTTCAACGCACAGGTCACGCTGATACGCCATGCGCCTGACAACGCGGTGAGCGTCGTCGTCGACGGCCCGCAGGGCCAACAGCAGTGGCGCGGGTCTGCGGCAATCATCACCTTGCCGCCGCGCCTCTTGGCCGAACGCATCCGCTGGGAGCCAGAGCTGCCCGCGAGCTTGACTGCGCAGTGGCAGCGCTCGCCCACGTGGATGGCGGGGCAAGCAAAATTGGTGGCCTCCTATAAAACGCCGTTCTGGCGCGAGGCGGGCTTGTCGGGCGACGCTGCCAGCAAGGCCGGGCCCTTGGTGGAAATCCACGATGCCAGCGATGCCTCAGGCCTATCGGCTGCACTCTTTGGTTTTGTGGGAGTGTCTGCGTCATGGCGCGCCAAAATGGGTGAGGCCGAGTTGGTTCAGCGCAGCTTGCAACAACTGGGCCGATTGTTCGGGCCAGAAGCAACTGCGCCAGAATGGGTGCATCTCAAAGATTGGGCGCAGGACCCGCACACCGCGACGCCTGCTGATGCCTTGCCGGTCAACAGCCACCCGACCCAGCCGCCGAGAAAGCTGCCGGCGCCGTGGGACGCGCTGGTGTATCTGGGCGGCTCGGAATTTGCCGACGACTTCAATGGTTACCTCGAAGGCGCGGCGCGCTCTGCCGAAATGGTGGTGCAGGAATGGCGTGGGCAGGCCTTATGCTGATCCATGCCGACCACACCATCCGTGCCTTGGTGCATGCCCAGGATTTGCCGTGGGTGCCGTCACCGCAAGCGGGCGTCGAGCGGCGCATGCTGGCGCGCATAGGCGACGAGGTGGCGCAGGCCACCAGCATCGTGCGCTACGCCAAGGGCTCGATGTTCCCAGCACATACGCACGACATGGGCGAGGAGTATCTGGTGCTCGATGGCGTGTTTCAAGACGAAATGGGCGATCACCCGGTGGGCCGCTACGTGCGCAATCCACCGGGCAGTCGGCACACGCCGGGCTCGCAAGCTGGTACCGTCATTTTTGTCAAGCTGCGCCAATTCCATGCCCATGACCGCCAGTTCGTCGAAGTTGACCTGGGCCGTGCACCGCAGCACGGCGATGCCCAGCGTCCCGGGGTGCTGGTGCAAGATTTGCACCACGATGCACGTGAAAGCGTCACTGCACAATATTGGCAAGGCGGCCAGACATGGCAAGAAACTTTCCCCTATGGCGCAGAACTGCTGGTGTTGCAAGGCGAGGTGCGAGAAGGCGCAGACACCTTGCGCGCCTGGAGCTGGTTGCGCCTGCCGGCGGGCGCCCGCCTCGATGCGCGCATCGTCTCCGAGACGGCGACGCTTTGGGTGAAACGCCATTTGACGAAGACCTAAATCACCGGGCATCTTTGCGCCTGATGCCTCGCTTACCCACGGCACAGTGATATGCGCATACCGATTTGGGCAAAGCCGGTGCCATCATTCTTGCGCGCATGCTGCAGTGAAGCAAACGTTCAGCCTCTCGCGGATGCAGTCGAGCGGGTGCGGCGCTTGCTGTAAAAAGTGAGAAAGTCCGCGGCCGGCAGCGCTTTCGCAAACAGCCAGCCCTGGCCGAATTCCACTTTGCGCTCGCGCAAATAATCGGCTTGTTGCTGTGTTTCGATGCCTTCAGCGACGATCTGCATGCGCAAGGCGCGGGCCATGTCGATGATGTGCGGCGTGACGCTACTGGTGGCGGCGTCCGTGCCGATGGTGTCGACGAAGGATTTGTCGATTTTAAGGGAGTCGAGCGGCAGGTTTTGCAGGCTCGACAGGCTTGAGTATCCCGTGCCGAAGTCGTCAATCGATACCTGATGGCCGCGCGCGCGGGCTTTTTCGATGGTAGCGCGGGCCGCTTCCACATTGATGAAACCGCGTTCCGTCGCCTCCAGCCAGATCTGCTGCGCCTCGATACCGGTGCCGTCGAGCGCCCGTTCGAGCACATCGAGCACCCTGCCCGTTTCAATATCGCTGGCGCACAGGTTGATGGCGATGTGCAGCGCGCGGTCGGTCTGCAGCGCGGCGCGCATATCGGCGATGACGCAATCGATCACTTGGTCGGTAATGGGCAGCATCAAGCCACCTTCCTCGGCCACGGGGATGAACAGGTCGGGCCGTATCATGCTGCCGTCGGGACGGCGCCAGCGTATCAGCGCCTCGGCGCCCACGCACAAGCCCGTGTCGAGCGCGATGATGGCTTGATAATGGACAAAAAATTCGCGCCGCTCGATGGCGATCTTAAGTTCACCGAGCAGTGACAAACGGCGGCGTGACAGCCAGATGACGATGCCGACGATGAAGGCGGCCATTAGCAGGCCCAACGGCAAGAGCAGCAATTGTTCGCGGCGCAGCCTCGCGTTCAGCTTGCTACGCGGCTCTATCATGATGGCCGTCAAGCCATCGCGGTACAGCAGCGCATGAATGCTGTCAGCGTGCATGGCGTCGTGCACCGCTCGTTCGTCGGCGAGCAAGCGGTGCACCAGCACAGGGTCGGGATGATGCAAGGTGTCGAGCACGCCGCGCTTGCCCATGGCCACGGCCATCTGGATGTCATCGTCGATGATGACATCGGAAAAGCTCACGGGATCGATCAACACTTTATAGGCACGGTAAGACAGCCCGACCATGCGCTTGCCGCCGCTAACGACGGGGTACAGTTTGAAATCGAGGCCCATGCCATTGTCCATCGTGTACTGTGCTGGCTTGACAACGATGCGCGCCTGTTCGATGCCCGTAGAGGTACATTTGAGCAAGCCATTTTCGACATAGCCGATATCGTCGATGCTACGCTCGGTGATGGTGATGCGGCGCAGTTGCTCAATATGCGCTGCCGAACAGGGTAGCAGGTCGAGCGCATCGGCGCGGCGCAGGACGGCCCCAGCCGAAGTGATAGCACGGTGGGCACGTTCGAGGGCGTAGCGGCCCAGCAGGCGCAGGCGTTCCTGCTCGCCCTGTTCGGCGCGCACGGACGACAGGTAAAAAGCGAGGCTCAGGGGGGCCGCCACGCCGATGACTGCCGCCAGCACGCTGGTAATGATAATGCGTTTGTTGCGCATGCGCGCCTCCCGTGCCGTCACCGAGGATTAGCTGCGGTAGTGATATGATTGCTATGAATTACTCGATTGCATCATATTGCAAGTGCAGACGGCGCACACGAAACTGTCTGAATAGTTACATTTTTTTTATTTTTTTACCGGCAGTGCCCGAACGAAACAGGTGCTAAGCCCAACTGCGCGCGGCGGCGACCATCAATTGATTCAAGACGATGCTGCTTCAGCCCTGCTTCAGCACGGCCACGGCATAAGTGCAATCGACCGACGTTTCATTCTTGAACACGCAATCGGCGGGCGCACCCAGCTCCAGGCAATCACCTTCGTCCAGCACGTGGCGGGTGTCGCCTTCGATGAAGACGAGCTTGCCGGCCAGCGCCCAGATCAGCTGGCGCCGCGCCACATAAGCGGCCGCTGGCATCGCCACCACCGCGCCCGGCGGCAAGCTGATATGCACCAGGTCGAGCGGTATGCCCGACGCGGGCGACACGTGGCGCCGCACGTAGCCGCTCTGCGGGTCGATCCACACAGGCTGCTCAGCCTTGCGCAGCAAGCGCCCTTCGCGCAGTTCCGCACGGGCGATCAGTTCGGACATGCTCAGGCCGAAGGCACCCGACAGCCGTGCCAGCAAGGTGGCCGTGGGGCTGCAATCACCGCGTTCCACCTTGTGCACCATCGCGCGCGACACGCCCGAACGGGCTGCCAGGTGCGTCAGCGACCAGCCCAGGCTATCGCGCTCGAGGCGCACCCGGGCCCCGATGCGCTGGTTCAATTCGTCTGGTTTAGTGGACATACATCGGATTCTAGTGGACAAGGCGGGGTCGCCAATCTATGATTTGTCCATTATAGTAGACGCCCAGCGAGGAAATCAATATGCATATACGCGACGCCCTGATCGGCGATATCGAGGCAATTACGGCCATCTACAACGATGCCGTGAGCAACACCCTGGCTATCTGGAATGAGCGGACCGTCGATGTAGCCAACCGCGCCGCCTGGCTCGCTGAGCGCGCGCGCGCCGGCTATCCGGTGCTGGTCGCCATCGATGCGCAGCAGCAGGTGGCAGGCTACGCCTCGTTTGGCGACTGGCGCCCATTCGAGGGTTTTCGCCATACGGTCGAGCATTCCGTATACGTGCGCGCCGATAGTCGCGGCGCCGGCGTCGGCAAGGCCCTGATGGGGGAATTGATTGTGCGCGCGCGCGGCTTGGGCAAGCACGTGATGGTGGCGGGCATCGAGGCCGGCAACGCCGCCTCGATCGCCTTGCACAAGCAACTGGGATTCGACGAAGTGGGATTGATGCGTCAGGTGGGCACCAAGTTCGGCACTTGGCTGGACTTGGCGTTCTTGCAGCTGCAACTCGATACGCGCAGCGATCCGGACGGCGTGACGCCGCCCGGCTAAGCTGACACCAGCATCACGGATCGAGCTCCGGCGGTAGACGGCGCAAGGCAGTATGTTCCCACGCAGCCACCAGGACCAGCACGCCGCTGGTGATGCAGGCCAGAGTCAAAGGCGTGTACAGGCGACCGTAAGCCATCGGGATCAGCGCCAGGATGATGCCGATGCCCAGCAAATGCGACAGCGGCGGCGTGGCACGGTCGTTGCTGACCCATTTGAATAGCGCATTGCCCAGTAAATACAGGATCGGCCCGCCCAGCAAGGCGCTGATGCCGGCGAAGCTCGCTTCGTCCGGACTCACGAGAGCCAGCTCATCGGCCACGGCGCTAACGATCACGCCGCCCACGATCAACACGTGGATATATGTGTAGGCCTTGCGGGCGATGCTGCCCGAGTCTTTCGCATGGGCGATGCGGTGGCGGCCCGCTTCGGCACCCGTGTCAAAATACAGCCACCACATGGCGACACTGCCGACCAGGGCCGAGAAAAAGCCCAGCCAGTTGGCAGCCGTCCACTCCAGGCCCGCGAAGGTGGTGCCCGTCACCAGCAGCGATTCGCCGAGGGCGATGATGACGAACAGGGCGCAGCGTTCGGCCATGTGGCTGCCATCAATATCCCAGTCGGCGATCGTCGAGCGTCCCAGGCCGGGCAGGCTGAACTGCATCCATGGACCGGCCAAGTCGATCAGCAAAGCCGCGCCCCACCAAAACATGCGCTGCTCGGGCGATGCGACGCCGCCGGCGATCCAGAAAACGCCGGACAAAGCGGCCCACAGGGCGATGCGCTGGAAATTGCGGCGGCGCGCCACGGTGTCGGCGCGCACGGCCCACCAGGCAAACAAAGGACGCCCCACTTGCATGGCGACATAGGCGCCTGCAAAGGCCAGGCCGCGCGTGCCAAACGCTTCCGGTATCGAGGCCGACATGATCAGGCCGCCCAGCATCAGCACAAACAAGCTGATGCGCACGGGAATGCGCTCAGGGTCGAGCCAGTTGGTGATCCACGATGTGAAGATCCATACCCACCAGACGGCAATGAGCAGCAAGCCTGTCTGCAACCAGCCCATGGCGCTCAGGTGCGCCAGCAAACCGTGTGACAGTTGCGTCACGGCAAACACGAACACCAGGTCGAAGAACAGTTCGATCATGCTCACCTTGCCGCTGTCATGTCCGCCGCGCGTGCGCAGCAGCGATTTAGTTAATTCCATACATCTCTTTCATTCTTATTGGTAAAAGGTGAGAGCCTGGGCGTGCCTGGCCTCAATCAGGGCAAGCGGACCAAGTGTGCCGCCAGAAGATCGAGCCGCCATTGCGCCAGCGCCTGATGCGTGTTCAAGCCGCCAGGCGTTGCGCTCGTGCACCGGCATTTGCCAGCCGTGGTGACGGCTGTATTGCTGTTCCAGCTGCGCATAGACGGCAGCCGAAGGCCTGGGGGCGAGCATGAGAAGTTCGGGCAGCATGGGCATCTTGGTTCGTTTCAACATGAAGTGCAGAAGCAACTTAGCATATTTGACGACCAGCCGTGGAGCAAGCCCTGCAATGGGCGTAAAAACCGTGTGCCTTTGGCGCTCTTTAGCCTGGGCAAGGCACGCGTTTTACCTTGCCGCCCGTCTTGAATGGATCGGCGCCTGCGCCCGGATTCGCATCCATGCCATAGCAGGTGGCACCGCCGGGGCTGACGACACGCGTGGCGGGCCGCCCATCGGCCGTCAGGTATTGCTCCACGCGGATAAGCGGACCGCCGCGCCACGCCTAGGCGACCAGATTCTGGAAGCTGCTTGCGCTCTTGAGCTCGGTAGTGGCCAGCCATGGTTGTTCCTGCTTCAGCTCGGCACGCACGGCCTTGTCGGCGGCGCCTGCGGCGAGTCGCGCACGCGTGCGCAAGTCGGCGCTCGACGGGGCCGTGACGGGAGCGGCGGGCAAGTCGTCGACCGGCAAGTCGTCGACCGGCACGCTGATCGCCTGCGCTGTCACGGGAGCTGTCTCGATGGTACGGGCCGCGTACTGCCTCGCGCGCGCGGCATGGGCATGGGTCTGAGAATCGGCATAGGCATCGGCATGGGCAAGGTCATCGCTGGTGCTGGCGGCGGACGTACCGGCAGCAGGGTCATGAAAGCCACTTCGGTATATTGTTTGAATTGTCGCGCCGGCAAGAGCAGGAAATATAGACCCAGCGCGTGCATGGCCAGGATCAGCGCAACGGCCGCGCCTTTCAGGCTCAAGCTCCAGCGTATCTGCCTGCGCGTGAAAACGACTTGTAGATGGTGGTGCAATGGCATACGGTTTCCTGTGGGCGCCGGGCGCGATAGCCTATTCTAGCGACACTTGCGCTTACGAATTGATAAATTTGCAAGGTGTCGCCTGCAGCGCCTTTTTCTGGCGCAATTCGGCACCTGGCACCTATGCATCACCAGGGTATCGACAGAGCAGCGCATGAGGTGGGTGCCATGCTTTGCCGCTATTGCTCAGCATTCCCAGTCCGCTGCTGCGCAAAAGCGAGCTGCCTGCCCGTATGCCGCCTGGGAGCGCGGCGTCAAGGGCACGTGGGGGATCGCTGCTTTCCACGCCGAACTCGATACAGGCTTTGCGCCTGCTCATGATGATCCACAAAACTTTTCCCTGGACGTATAGTCAGCCTCCTTTTCCGCTTGCAGCCTCCCCTGCGGTAGCGCGATGCCGGGCAATAAGGCGTTCCCCCGATGGCGCAATTGGCGCATACTATCGAAAGCATAGCCATTGCTGTGAGGGAGTTCGGGTGAATATTGCCACCGATCATGCGCTGCGGCGCCAGGCAGGCAGACGTCAGCGACTGCAGCGCGCGCAGCGCATCTTCGCCATGCGCGACGCCGTTCTTAACGCGTGGGAGACGCGCGTGCGCGCCAGTGTGCGCGGCGCGGACCAATTGCTCGCGCCCATACTCATCAATACCTTGCCGGCCTTTTTCCTTCATCTGGCAGAGGCGCTGACGCCGGGCCATCCGCGTGACAACGCCACCAGCAACAGCAACGTCCCTGCTGCACATGGCAATGAACGGGCGCGCATGACCAATTACGGGCCGGAACAAGTGATCCAGGAATACCAGATTTTTCGCGACTGCTTTGCCGCCGTCGCGCAGGACGCCGGCATCATGTTGCGCAGCAAAGACTGGCGTGTGCTCAACGAATCGATCGATATGGGCATCCGCGTATCGATACGCGAATTTACCAGCATGCACGAAGGCTTCCGGCGACGCATCGCCGCTGGCCTGTCGCATGACATGCGTAACCCCCTGGCCGTGATCAGCACCAGCGCCCAGTTGCTGCTGCGGCCGGCGGACCCGGAACGGATGGTATTGCTGGCGCACAAGATTGCCGAGCATTGCAAACGGCTTGACAGCATGATCGAGGAATTGCTCGATAGCCTCAGCTATTACCATGGCCAGCAACTGCCGCTGGTGCTGAGCCAGTTCGATGTGATGCCCCTGGTGCACGCCGTGGTCAGCCAGGTCAATCTGCAGCAGCCCGACAAATGCCAGGTCAGCGGCCTGACCGTCGTCGGCTGGTGGTGCGAGAACTCGCTGCGGCGGGCGCTGGAAAACCTGCTCGGCAATGCCCTCAAGTATGGCGCCGACGCGCCCATCAATGTGTACGTGGAAGCGGTGCATGAGCGCCTGCTCATCACCGTTCATAATGGCGGCCGGGCCATCGCGCCGGAACAGGCCGAACGCATTTTCGACTATCTGCGCCGCGAGAATGGCAGCGCCGCGCCGGGCTGGGGCATCGGCCTGCCCTTCGTGCAAAACGTGGCCGAAAGCCACGGCGGCAGCGTCGCCGTCGACAGCGCGCCTGAAACGGGCACCCGCTTCATTTTCGACGTCCCCATAGATTGCCGCCCTTTCGTGCAAACCGCCGACGCCGTCAAGCGTGACAGCTAGCGCCCTAACAGCAAGAGAAAATCAGCATCAAGCCAGACACCATGCACGCCGAGAAAATCAACAAAATGGCCCATTCGCGCTGGGAAATGCAGGCAATTTCCATCCTCCCCGACATTTGCATGCAGTTTGCCGGTGCAGATTTCCTCGACCCGCGAGCCTTCTGCTCCGATTCCGTGCCGGGCGTGACGGTCCTGCTGTCCGTATACCGCGCCGGCAGAACGATTTAGGTCTACGTCATTGGCACTGGCTTGGCCGCGCTTGTTGCGCGGGAAGCTGGACAAATCGCTTTGCGCGTGCTTTTATGGCAATATAAATCAATATTCAATGTATAGTGACCTGAAAGGCAGGTGGCATATGGACTTGATCACTTCCGCCGTGCTGGCGGCCATCGAACATGGCGTGCCCAGCCATGCGCCCGAGGCTGTCGCCGGCCAATATCAACGCCTGAAGCTGGCCATCGGCAAGTGCGACGGCGCTGCCGCCATCCTGGCCACCATCACCGCGCTGGAAGCGGCGCCGGCCAATCCCCAGCTGCAACTGGCGCTGTCGGCGGCCCTGGCCGCGGCAAACGTGCCCGATGACATGGGAACGCTGTTTGCCGCGCAGCGCTTGCTCGATACCCTGCAGCGCCTGCCTTCACCGCTGCCTGAGGTAGAAACGGCAGCCGCGCCAGCCGACAAGAGCGCCGTGGTGTCCAATTATGCGGTGGTGAAAGTGTATTTCGCCACCGACCGCCAGCGCAATGTGGGCAAGCCGCCGGCCCAGCGCTTCAGCGGCGAACGCAGCAAAGGCATGAGTAGCGGCAATGGCGGCGGCGATGGCCAGCTCAGCTATGGCAGCTGCGACATCAGCATCCCCCGCGACCACCGCATGGGCCAGCTGGAGTCGCCGTCGCTATGGCGCCTTGAGTTTCGCAACGACCCTGCCAAACACGTTGTGCTGCTGACGGCCGAAGTGCAGGGCCGCGATAATTTCTTTGCCGCCCTGAAAACGCAGATACGCGCCTCGGCTGGCAAGAGCGCCTTTGTCTTCTTCCACGGCTACAATGTGAGCTTCGAGGATGCGGCCCGGCGCACGGGCCAGATGGCCTACGACCTCGGTTTCGATGGCGCCCCCGTATTTTATAGCTGGCCGTCGCGCGGCGACGTGGCCGGCTACACCATCGATGAAAACAATATCGAATGGAGCACGCCCCACATCACCAACTTTCTGGCCGACTTTCTCGCCAGCACGGAGGCGGCGCAAGTGTATCTGATAGGACACAGCATGGGTAGTCGCGGGCTGACGCGGGCCGTGGCCGACTTGCTCGCCGCGCAGCCGCAGCTGGCGCAAAAAATCACGGAACTCATCTTGTCTGCGCCCGATATCGACGCAGCCATCTTCAAGCACGATATCGCGCCGCAACTGGCCGGCGCGCGCAACCCCGTCACTTTGTATGCCTCATCGCAAGACTTGGCCCTGGCCGCCTCGCAAGCCGTGCACGGCTACCCGCGCGCAGGCGACAGTGGTGCCGGCATGCTGATCGTGGCTGGCGTGGAAACCATCGACGCCACGGGCGTCGACACGAGCTTCATGAAGCACGCGTACTTTGCGGAAAAGCGCTCGGCTCTTGCCGACATGTTTTACTTGATACGCGACAATACGCGTGCCGACCAGCGCTTTCTCGACCCCGTCGATACCGTAGCCGGTCGCTATTGGGCGTTCAAAACATGACGCGGCTTCATGCTTGTCGGCACGCATGCTAAGATACGGCCCATAGGGTGGCAAAGGCACGGCGATGACGCCGCCCGCCGATCCGCCGCAAGCAGGCCATATCATGTTGACAACATCCTCTACACCGCAAGCCGAATCGTTGATACGCAACACCAACGCCCGCGTCACCAAGACGCGCGTGAAGGTGCTCGACTTTTTAATGCTGCAAAGCCGTTCGCTGACCCACCATGAAATCCAGCAGGCACTGTCGCAAGACAGCGATATCGATTCCGTCACGCTGTACCGGGTGCTCGAATGGCTGACGGAAAATGAACTGGTGCACCGCATCGCGGGCGCCGACCAGGTGTGGCGCTTCAGTGCGGGTGCCGGCCACCAGGCGCACGAACACGCACACTTCCAGTGCACCAAATGCGCGAACGTCACCTGTTTCAATGAAGTCAAGCTGCCTGCGCCGGTGCTCTTGCCCGAAGGTTTTAGCGGCGACGAAGTCGATTATTTGATCAAGGGCCTGTGCCCGCGCTGCAAGTAAGGCCATTCTGGCATCAGCTGAGCACGCAGCGATCCAGTCCACGCGTCAGCATCTGCTGCGGCAAATCGCGACCGATGAAAATGATCTTGCTGGCGCGCGTTTCGCCATCGCGCCACGGTGCACCCAGTTCCGATCCCATCAGCATGTGCACGCCCTGGAAGACGGCGCGGCATGGCACGTCGGCAACGTAGAGAATGCCCTTGTAACGCATCAGCTGACTGCCGAACAGCTGCACCACGGCATCGAGAAAGTTTTCCACCTGGAGTAAATCAAGGGCCTGGGACTGGTGGTAGACGAACGATTGCACGCCGTCGCCATGGCGGTGGCCTAATTCTCCCAGGAAATCGGGCTCCAGCTCAACGATGGCGCTCAAATGGAAGCCACGAATATTCAGGATATCGCGCAGCGGTACGTGGCCAAAGCGCACCTTCTGTATGCGGGCGCGGCCATTGATGGCGAACAAACGCTGGCGCAGTGCGGCTAGCTCATCCTTGCCGACCAGGTCCGTCTTCGACAACAAGATGCGGTCGGCAAAGCCTACCTGCTCCTGCGCTTCCTGGTGCAAGGTCAATTGCTCTTGTGCGTGGCGCGCGTCCACCACCGTCAAAATGGCGTCGAGCATGTAAAACTCGCTGACAGACGGCTCGGCAAAAAAGGTTTGCGCCACCGGGCCAGGCGCGGCCAGACCCGTCGTTTCGATGATCACGTGGTCGAAAGCGATCGTCCGCGCTGCGCGCTTGGCTTGCAACTGCCCCAGGATGCGGATCAGGTCGCCTCGCACGCTGCAGCAGATACAGCCATTGTTCATTTCCACGATCTGCTCGTCGCTTTCTCGCAGCAGCAAGTCATGGTCAATGCTTTCTGCCGCAAACTCATTTTCAATCACGGCGATGCGCACGCCGTGATCAGCCTGCAATATGCGCTTGAGTAAGGTGGTTTTCCCGCTGCCGAGAAAACCCGTGATGATGGTCACGGGGATCAATTCTGTCATGAGGCATGCTTTCTTTGTACGCTTAGTCTTCCAGTTCTTCCATGCGCTGCCATTGCGGGAAGGGGTCGGGCAGCTTGCGCCAGGCGGCCATGCCCTGGCGCGTCTCTGTATCGTTGAGTTGACACTGTCTCAAGGCCGCCTCGATGGCGGCCTGGTCCATGTCCTGCCCGATGAAGACAAGCTCCTGGTAGCGGTCGCCGTATACCTCGCTCCAGCCCGCCTTCACTTCCGCCAGCGAGACCGCATCCGTGGGCCAGCGCTCCTTCGGCACGCAAGCCCACCACAAGCCCACGGGCTCGATATTCATCAGTTTGCCCGCGCCAGACAGGCTCGCTACCCATTCAGGGCGGCTGGCCAGCCAAAAATATCCCTTGCTGCGTACCACGCCGGGAATCGGCTGGGAAATATAGTCATGCAGACGCTGCGCGTGAAATGGCTCTCTCGCCCGGTAGACGAAGCTGCCGATGCCATACGTTTCGGTTTCTGGCGTATGGATCCCCGCCAGCTCTTGCGCCCAGCCCGGCATGGCGGCCGCCTGCTCCAGATCGAACAGATTTGTGCCCAAAATGGCGTCCAGGGGCACGACAGACTGGTTGGTTTCGATGATGCGTGCTGCCCGATTCAAGGCCTTCAGGATGGCCAGTACGCGCAGGCGCTCATCGGCCTGCACCATGTCAACCTTGTTGAGGACAATGACATTGGCAAACTCGATTTGTTCCGTCAATAAATTGGCCAGTTGACGGTCGTCGCCCTCGCCTGCGGTTTCGCCGCGCTGCTCCAGGCTGTCTTCGCTATGAAAATCGGCCAGCAGGTTGGCGCAGTCGACCACGGTAACCATGCAGTCGATGCGCGCCACATCGTTCAGGCTGTCGCCGTGCTCATCCTCGAAGTCGAAGGTGGCGGCCACGGGCATCGGCTCGCCCACGCCCGTCGATTCGATCAGCAAATAATCGAAGCGGTCTTCGGCAGCCAGACGCCGTACTTCCTGCAGCAAATCGTCGCGCAAGGTGCAGCAGATGCAGCCGTTGGACATTTCCACCAGTTTTTCTTCCGTGCGCGAGAGGGCCGCGCCGGCCGCTGCGGCGCTGTCCTTGACCAGCGCGGCGTCGATATTGACTTCGCTCATATCGTTGACGATGACGGCCACGCGTTTGCCTTCGCGGTTGCGCAGTATGTGGTTAAGCAAGGTAGTCTTGCCGGCACCGAGAAAGCCGGACAGGACGGTGACGGGGAGTTTGCGCTGCAACTGGGGCATGGGATTCCTTCAGGGTGGAGCCAAATAGGGCTGGTCATGGAGCTTAAACCATCAAATGCAATTTACCTGCATTAACAATTATAATGCAACTCTATTGCATTTTGGTGGCAATCGTTGCCTGTCGCTCCCGCCTCTGGCCTGCAGCTGCCATCGCACACGCATGGCGATGCCAATCAGGCCAGCATTAGGCTTGACTTCAGGTCACTGTCTTCGTCTTGGGGTATGGCGGGCAGACAGCAATGGCGGGCAGCTTGTCGCCGTTGATGCTGGGCCTGCTGGCGGCGAACGGCGAACGGCGAAGGCGTAGCGAAAAATTCAAGTATCGCGGCGCGCTGGCTGGAAAAATCGAGCGAACTGGGCAATCGACACGCCATGATCCTTCTGTACAACGCCTAGCGCGAAGGCCGCAGCGTGCCGCGCGACCAGCTCAAGGGCCGTGCAATGCTGGAAGAAGCGGCTCAGCACGAATACCCGCCCGCCATCGAGGAACTGGCCATGACGGTGCAAGCGGACGACGCCATCCGCGCGGGCCACCTGATGAAGGAAGCGACGGAAGACCGGCACAATAACTGCAACAGGTTTCAAGCCACATGAAGGCTGACCTATATTGCCCAGCGGAATACCTGCTGGAAGCATGAGTTTGCCGGGCACGCAGTGTGTTCGTGGGCAAGCTGATGGGATGACATGACAGCGGCGCGGCGGCGACCAGCCCGGCAATGGCACTAATCTTATGCGACGCCCGCCCAAGCGCGGTGAGCCTGGCATACAGGCTCAGCCCTGACAGTGCAGGGACAGGTCCTGGCGAGACGGCTGGGCAGTCCTGGAAACAATGCTTGCTCCCTAGCACCTTGCGCCCCGGCTCCCAGTCGTCAAAGCAGCCGGGTCTACTTACTGTCTACCAGCGCTGGATATCGATCTGGCCCGTAAGGCTCGTCTCTACCGGGTAGCCATCGACCTGCAAGGGCACGCGCCGCTTGACTGACGCGTCGCGCAGATACACGATGATCGCGTCCTGACCAACGGCAGTGCGCCCCAGGCTGACGCCTTCCACGCCGTCGATGGCCATCAACGCCCGCTCATTGCGCTGCCTTGCCGCTTCCAGGCGCCCCTGGGGCGCTGCATGGACGTAGGGTCCCCCTGCAATCGCAGGGCCAGGAGATTCATCTGGCAAGTACGGCATGGCGGCGTCCTCAATGACGGTATATGGCGATTGTGCAAATTTACTGTTTGACATGACACATCCTCCTGATGCATTCCATGATACACCCCAGCATCGGGCCATCCGGCGCAGCGATGCACGATGGCCCGATAAAACCAAGGCTGGCCGCTACGCGCTACCCACGGCCAGGCAGCGACGCTATCTATCATCATCGTGCAAAAGGCAGCGTTATGCAAGGCGGCATGCCGCCGCCGCACCATCTCCTACCAGCTTGTTCAGGTGTACAGATTGACGTCGAGCGCCACCACCACCCGCCGCATCTGGTTGGCGAAGGTGATGTTGCCGCCGCCGGCGAACAACAGGCCGACGGGATTACGCTGCTGGTTCCAGGTCCAGATGGACGAGCCGGAATCGCCACCCGCACTGAACGCTCCGCTCACGCCCGTGATAGCAATCTGGTCCCGGAACAAGGCGATCCTGCCACCGCCGTAATTGACGTTGATGGTAGCGCCTAGCCCCGTAATGCGGCCCTGCGTCAATTGTGTGGTGCGCCCGGATTTGCCGACCAGCATGCCTAGCGAGGGTGCCACCAGCGCATTGCTGATGCGGAAGTAGGCTGGTACGCCGCCGCTCAGGTAGACCAGTTCGGGCCGCACCCTGTCTGGCCAGGCCCAGCCGGTGGCGCAATCGACAAAATTGACGCCGCCGCTGAAATTGATGGGCACGAAGCGCTCCAGCACGGCCACCTGATCTTGCGGGCAGCGGCCACCGTCGATGGGACCCGGCTGCACGATGCAGTCGTTGAACGCGGCGCCGTTGGAATTGGCCAGCACGTGATTATTGCTAAGAATCATCAAGCGGCTGTTGCGCGGCGCGCTGCGCCCGACGGCCAGACAGCCGATAGTGCCGGCCGTGATGCGGAAATGCCCGACCGAGACGCCGCCCGGCGCTGGGCGCAAGCGGAAACGATGCGGCTGCGCGTCGATCACGCCCGTGACGACGATGTTGACGGGCACCCTGTCGCTGGCCACGGCGCGCACACCCATGGCCCCCACGATGGCCGCCTTGGCGCGGTCGACGGAGGTGGGTTCGGCCACGTACAGAGTCAACGCTGGCAAGCCCGGTTCGCCAGACGAGCTGTCGCTGGCGCCCTCGCCCAGGCCGATGGATACACCCTGGATATTGCCGCCGTCGCTGAAGGCATCGGCGGCGCGCACGCCGCCTGCCTGGGCCAGGCTCTGATGCATGCCGTCTTCGATGCTGCGCTTGATTTCCAGCAATTCCATACTGACGCCGCTCAAGGCGTCGGGCAGGTCGGAGACGGACGCGCTCTCGACCATATTATCGTCTTCGCCGGGGGCGGAAAATTGGCCGACGGCCTCTTCGTCATCCGCGTTTTGCCCCCTGCCACTGCTGCCTGGTGGGGCACTGAAACCATTGTCATTGCCTATCATCATGTACTCCTCGTGGGTCGCTCTGAATATTCAGTGTGGGCGGGCTGCGGCAAGCCGTATTGATCTAGATTGAACTGTGCTGACGCATGACGGCACCGCGCCGCCTGTGGCAAGGAAGGAAAAAATAGTTCCGCTGTCAACGTTGAGCGAAATCAGGCATGCGGGCGTAGGCGGTGCCGTATGCTTGGAATCTAGAATTTAAAATTTCAAACTTTATACTTGACCCTGCTGATCGGAGTCCGAGTCAATGCAGGTATTGCGTAGCATGGGCCTTGGCTGCCAGTGCGGACATCGCGCAGGCACTTCCTATGCACCTCTTGCAAACCTCTTGCACCCGTTGCACACCTCCTGCGCATTACCTCAACCGCCACGCGCAAGTGATCAACAATTGATGCGCACCTCAGGCCAGGCCCGCCATCGCCACATACCAGGCGATGGTGTGACGCAAGCCTTGCGCCAGGTCATGCGTGGGTACATAGCCCAGCAAACGGGTGGCCTTGGTGATGTCCGCCTGCGAATGGCGCACGTCACCAGCGCGAAATTGGCCATATTCGGGCGCCAGCGGCACATGTTGCGCTAGTGTAGCGAGCAACATCTGTTGCATGGTGGCGTGCAACTGCGTCAAACTGGTGCGGGCGTTGACGGCGACGTTATAGACCTGGTTGACGGCGTTCGGGTCCGTGCGCGTGGCAGCGAGGATATTCGCTTGCACCGCATTATGTACAAAGCAGAAATCGCGGCTGGTGGCGCCGTCGCCATGGATGTGTACAGCCTGCTTATCGAGCATGGCGGCAATCCAGCGGGGAATGACGGCGGCATAGGCACCCAGCGGGTCTTGTCGCGGACCGAAGACATTGAAGTAGCGCAGCCCGATCGTTTGCATGGCGTAGCAGCGCGCGTACACTTGCGCATACAGCTCATTGACATATTTACTCAAGGCATACGGCGACAGGGGCGCGCCGATATGCTGCTCCACTTTCGGCAGGGCCGGGTGGTCGCCATAGGTAGCGCTGGACGCGGCATATACGAAGCGCTGCACGCCCGCAGCATGCGCGGCGGCCAGCATGTTCAGGTGACCGTTGATGTTGACGCCATGGCACAGCAGCGGGTCTTCCAGCGAACGCGAGACAGAACCGAGCGCCGCCTGGTGCAACACATAGTCGACAGGGCCGCCAGTATCGGCACGACTGCTGCCGCCGGCAGCGTCGTGATCAGCATGAACCGCGTTGGCGCCTTGCGATCCGCAAGCGCGCGCGCAGGCCTGCGGATCGCGGATATCGCCTTCGACAAAGGTGAAACGTCGCCATGCCGCTGCGCCCACGCTGGCACGCACTTGCTCCAGGTTATGCCGGTGGCCGGTCAGGAAATTATCCAGGCCGCGCACTTCCTGGCTTAGTTGCAGCAAGGTTTCCAGCAGGTGCGAGCCGATGAAACCGGCCACGCCCGTCACCAGCCAGCGGCGCGGCGTCCTGGCCAGTTGCGCACAGGTTTGCGCGTAGGCACTAGCAGCCGGGTCTGCCATGGCGAAGGCTACGTCCTGCGCCGTCGCTGCTGTCACATCGCCAGCGTCGGTCAGCATCACAGCCGCCACACATGCAGGCCGCCGTCCTGTAGCGGACGCGGGTCAAAATGCGACTTGATGTCGATGAAGCAACCGTTTTCCAGCACCTTGCTCTGGAAATCGGCCAGCGGGCGCGCCAGCAGGGCCTGGTGTGAGACGGCGCTGATGATGGCTTCGGCGCGCGGCAGTTGCTCCCAGCTCTCCAGCAATAGATCGTATTCTTCCAGTGCCTCGCGGGGATCGGCGACGGGGTCGTGCACATGCACCTGCACACCGTACGATTGCAGTTCGTGAATCATGTCGACCACTTTAGAATTGCGCAGATCCGGGCAATTCTCCTTGAAAGTGAGGCCCAGCACGTTGATGTGCGAACCTTTCAATTTGAAACCGGCGCGCACCATTTCCTTGATGGTTTTTTCCGCCACGAACTTGGCCATGCCGTCGTTGATGCGGCGCCCGGCCAGGATCACGTGCGGGTGGTAGCCCAGCATTTCCGCCTTGTGCGTCAGATAGTAGGGGTCGACGCCGATGCAGTGGCCGCCCACCAGCCCGGGCCGGAATGGCAAAAAATTCCATTTCGTGCCCGCCGCCTGCAGCACTTCCTCGGTGTCGATGCCGATACGGTCAAAGATGATGGCCAGCTCGTTCATCAGCGCGATGTTCAGGTCGCGCTGCGTGTTTTCGATGACCTTGGCCGCTTCCGCCACGCGGATGCTCGACGCGCGGTGTACGCCGGCTGCGACCACGCCTTCGTACAGGGCAGCGACCTTGTCCAGGGTGGCAGCGTCGTCACCCGAAACCACCTTGCGGATGCTGTGCAGGGTATGCGCCTTGTCGCCAGGATTAATGCGCTCGGGCGAAAAGCCCACATGAAAATCTTCCTTCCAGCGCAGGCCAGATTGTCGCTCGAGGATGGGGATGCAGATTTCCTCGGTGGCGCCCGGATACACGGTGGACTCATAGATGACGATGGCGCCGCGCCGCATATGGCGCCCGACGGCAGCGCTGGCGCCGGCCAGGGCGGAGAAATCGGGATTGTGCGCGCTGTCGACGGGCGTGGGTACGGCCACGACGATGAAATCGGCCAGTTCAAGCTGGGCCGGATCGCAGCCCACGCTCAGCCACTGCGCCGCGCGCAACTGTTCCGTACTGACTTCGCCGGTGGGGTCGACATGGTTGCGATAATTCTCGACCTTGCGTGTCGACAAGTCAAAGCCGATGGTGCGCTGGCGCATGCCAAACGCCACGGCCAGCTGCAAGCCGACATAACCGAGCCCTACCACCGCCACCACGACCGCCTTGCTATCCACGCTGCTGTCCATGTGCATGTGCTCCAAATGGTTGCGGCCTGAGCATCGCCGTGCGGGAAATTCTACGGTCGCCGGCCCGGTCATTCTTGAGCGGGAACAAGAAATGCGGATTGACGATAAGCAGGCGCGTGCAGAATCGGCACCTAGTTGAGCGCAATCAAGGAGAGCGACGGCCATTTTTTTAAGCTAGGCCATGCCCATCGCTGATGCACGCCGCTACCGGAGACTTCCATGGTCCGTTCCCTGCCCCGCCCTTTTCCCGGCTTGCCGGCCGCCGCGCTGTGCTGCACCCTGCTGCTGCCCTTGCTGGCGGGGTGCCACGGCACGCAGAGCAGCGCCTCCCTGCTGGCCGACGCGCAGCAGTACCGCCAAAAGGGCGAGGCACGCGCCGCCATCATCCAGTTGAAGAACCTGTTGCAAAAGGAGCCGGACAGCGCGCCAGCGCGCTTACTGCTGGGCAGCATCTATATCGACACGGGCGAAGCGCTGTCTGCCGAGAAAGAATTGCGCAAGGCAAGGTCGCTGGGGCTAGGATCGCAGCAAGTCATGCCACTGCTGGGCAAGTCCTGGCTGATGCTGGGCCAGTTCGACAAAGTCCTGGCCGAGATCGCCGACGATGCGGCGCAGCCCGCCAACGTGCTGGCCCTACGCGGCGATGCCTTGCTGGCCCTGGGTCGCCAGGACGAGGCGCGCGCCGTGTTTGCGCGCCTGCTGGAAGCCCATCCCGGCCAGGTCGAGGCCTTGCTGGGCCTGGCGCGGATGGCGGCGCAGGAGCAGCAATTGTCGGCGACCGAGTTGCTGCTGGCGCAAGCGTTGAACAACGCGCCCGCCAACCTCGACGCCTTGCGCCTGCAGGGCGACCTGCTGCGTCTGCAAGGCAAGAACGGCGCAGCGCGCCTGGCCTACATGCACATTCTCAAGCTCAAGCCGGACAATACCCAGGCCCATATCGACCTGGCCAACCTAGATATCCTGGAAAACCGCTACCTGGAAGCGGCCGCCCAGCTGGCCACGGCGCGCAAAACGGCACCCAACAGCCTGGGCCTGCTGCAAGCTCAGGCAATGCTCGATTTCCGCCAAGGCAAGAACAAAGCAGCCCTGCAATCGTTGCAACTGGTGCTCAGGGCGGCGCCCGAGCACATGCCAGCCATCTTGCTCGCTGGCGCCGTGCAACTGAAGCTGGGCTCGCCGCAATTGGCGGAAACCTATTTGCAGCGCTTCCTGGCCGTCTATCCCACACATGTGTACGCGCTCAAGATGATGGCGTCGATCGAACTGATGCGCGGCAAAACGGACGCCGCCCTCGACCTGCTACAGCCGGCGCTATCGACCTTTCCCAACGACGTGGAATTGCTGTCGCTGGCGGGCGAGGCGCATTTGCGCGCGCGCCGCTATGACAAGGCTGCGGCGTTTTTTGAACAGGCCAATACCCTGGCGCCGGACACGGCCAGGCTGCATGCAGCGCTGGGCATGAGCCACTTGGGCATGGGCGAGAACAGCCGAGCCATCGACGAGCTGGAACGCGCCAGCGTGCTCGACAAGAACACGCCGCAGGTGGGCACCATACTGGTGCTGACCTTGCTGCGCCACCAGCAGAACGACAAAGCCTTGGCCACCGTCAAGATGCTGGAACAGCAGCAAGGCACGAATCCACTGTTGCTGAACCTGAAAGGCGGCGTCTACCTGGCCTTGCGCGACGTGCCTGCCGCGCGCGCCAGTTTCGAGCAGGCCCTGGGGATGGACCCTGTGTACTTACCGGCCCTGAACAACCTGGCGCAACTCGACCTGGCCGGAAAAAAACCACAACAAGCGCAACAGCGCTTCGAGCGGGCGCTGGCGAAAGCGCCAAAAAACGCCGACCTGTGCGCGGCGCTGGCCAAGCTGGCCGCCTCGCAGGGCAAGACGGACGAGGCGCGGCGCTGGCTGGAACGTGGCCATCGCGACAATCGCGACGCCGTTGCGCCGGCTTTGCTGCTGAGTAACTTTTACCTGCAGACGGGCCCGCCGGACAAGGCGCTGGAACTGGCGCGTACCCTGCAGGCTGGCCACCCGGGCGACGCCGATGCACTGGCCATGCGGGCGCAGGTCGAATACGGCGCCGGCCAGACGCAGGCGGCGCTCGATAGCTACAGCAAGCTGGCCAGCATACAGACGACGTCGGCACCGGTGCAGATGCGCATTTCCAGCCTGCACCTGGCGCTGGGTGAGCACCAGAATGCGCTGCAGGCGGTCAAGCGGGCGCAAGTGCTCGATCCTACGCTGCTCGAAGCGCGCGTGGTCGAAGTGGCGCTGCTGCTGGCCCTGAACCGCCAGCACGACGCGCTGGCCGTGGCGCGCCAAGTGCAGCATCAGCAGCCGAAGCTGGCGGCCGGCTACAAGCTCGAAGGCGATGTGCTGATGGCGCAGAAACTGCCGCAGGACGCCGTCAAGCTGTACCAACACGCCCTCCAGCTCAGCAATATCGGGCCTATGCAGGTACAGCTATACCGCGCCTTGCTGGCCGCCGGCCAGCTGCGCGAGGCCGATGCACGCATGGCGGCCTGGCTGCAAGACAAGCCCGATGACTTGGGACTGCGCAGCTACGTGGCCGGCGTCAAACTGGCGGCAAAGCAATACCGCTCGGCCATCGAACAGCTGCAGTACATCGTTGCCAAGGACGCGGCCAATGTGGCGGCACTGAACGACCTGGCGTGGGCATATCAACAGCAACAAGATCCGCGCGCGCTGGCAACGGCCGAACAGGCGCTCAAGCTGGTGCCGGACAATCCCATCGTGCTCGATACCCTGGGCTGGATCGTGCTGGAACAGGGCGATGTCAAGCAGGCGACTACCCTGCTGCGCAAGGCCGCCGGCCTGGCGCCAAAGTTAGCTGAAATACAATACCACCTGGGTGCGGCACTGGCCAAATCGGGCGACAAGCCGGGAGCGCGCAAGCAACTGGAACAACTGCTTGCCGCTCACAAGAATTTCCCGCAGCGGGCCGAGGCGCAGGCCTTGCTGACCCAGCTCTAGGCCATGCTGGCGCCCGCAGCCCTGCCCGCCCTGGCAGCACGACTGCTGGCCTTGCTGGCAGGCGCCGCCTGCATGCTGGCACTGCGCCACTATCCGCTGGGACATGGCTGGCCGGGCCTGCTGTTTGCTGCCCTGCTGCCCGCCTATTTTTTACTGCTGCGCTGGCGTCCGGCCTGCTGGCTGTTTTGCGTGCCCGCCTTGCTGCCCGTGCTGGACCTGGCACCGTGGACGGGCCGCTTCTTCCTCGAAGAAATTGACGTGCTGCTAATGCTGACGGTCGCTTGCGGCTATTGGCGCCTGGGCGGACCGGCCCAGAGCGCAGCGATGCAGCTAGCGCCTTGCGCCCGCGCCTGCCTGCTGCTGTGCACCCTGGCGTGGCTGGCAGCGCTGCTGCGCGGCGTCCTGCCGCTGCCGTCCCTGGACGTGTATGCCTGGGATAATTACCTGAGCCCTTACAACAGCTTGCGACTGGGCAAGGCCTGGGCCTGGAGCATGCTGCTGTTGCCGCTGTTACTGCGCGATGGCGACGCGTCCGCCCTGCGCCGCTACGCGCTGCCGGGCATGCTGGCCGGGCTGGCCATGGTGTCGCTGTTCGCGCTATGGGAAAGGGCCGTGTTTCCCGGCTTGATGAACCTGTCCAGCGACTACCGCATCACGGCGCCGTTTTCCGCCATGCACACGGGCGGCGCCGCGCTGGATGGCTATCTGGCCCTGAGCCTGCCATTTGCGGGACTGTGGCTGGCGCGCGCGCGCAGCCGCTGGCAGGCGGCGCTGGCCTTGCTACTGCTGGCATTGGCCCTGCACGCGGCATGCGCCACCTTTTCACGCGGCCTGTATGCAGCCCTTGCAGCGGCCTTGGCAGCGCTCTTGCTGCTTGCCTTCTGGCAAACCTTGCGCGTAGCCTCCGGCGCGGCGCGGCAACAGGCTCGCTGGCTAGCCGTGCGTGGCATCATGCTAAGGCTGCTGTTAGCCGGCCTGGGCAGCGTCCTGCTTGTATACATGTTCAGCGTGGCCGGCTACCGGGGTTTGCTCGCCGCCGTGCTGCTGCTCGCGGCCAGTTTCGTGCTGGCAGCGCGGCCCTTGCCATGGCGCCTGGCGCCGGCCAGCGTGCTGTGCGCGCTATGCTTGCAGGGGCTGCTGGCCAGCTGGTGGCCGCTAGGGGAAGGCCAGCAGGCAAGCGGCTTGCTGAAAGGTCCGTATTTCCTCTTTTCGCTGGCCGCCGTGCTGCTGGCGGTCGTGCTGCTGCCCGGCCCTGTGGGGCCGTGCAGCAGCGATGCCAGCCAGCCAGCCAGGCTGAGCCTGGCGATGATGGCATGGACCATGCTGGCGTGCAATGTCGTCTGGATAGGCTGGCACTGGGCCGGCGCTCGCGCCTTGGCGCCAGCCGGGCTGGTCGTCCTGTTGGCCATGCTGATGCTGTGCAATGGACGCTTGCATCCACCACTGTGGCGGCTCGATCGCACCAGCCTGAGCATGGCGGGCGCGGGGGCCATCGTACTGCTACTGGCCATTCCCATCTCGGCCAGCTATTACGCCACCGAACGTTTTGCCAACACCGCCTTCGACATGCAAGGCCGCTTGCGCCATTGGCGGCAAGTACTGGCCATGCAGCCGTCCGACTGGGAAGATCAGCTGTTTGGCATGGGCATGGGCAGCTTTCCTGCCACGTATTACTGGCATAATCCCGCGCGCGAAGTGCCGGCCAGCATCGCGTATGCGCCGCAAAACAGCGCGCCTGGTAACTATTATGTGCGTCTGGCCAGTCCCGGCTACAGCGCCGGCTATGGCGAATTGCTGCGCCTGTTGCAACGCCTGCCCGTGCAGCCTGCCACGCGCTACACCCTGGCGCTCGACGCGCGCCGAACCGGCGCCATGCCCTTGCTGCTGGTGCGCCTGTGCCAGAGACAATTGCTGTACGCACAAAACTGCGCGCCTATCGCACTGCGCTTGCGCCTGCCGCAACCCGATGCTGCGGCCAGCGCGTGGCAGCACTATGAAGTGCCGTTCGACAGCGGCTCGCTGGGCGCCGGCGCCTGGCTGCTGCGCCCGCCCGTGCAGCTGGAACTGGCCGCCAGCGGCACGGCCACGTCGTCCGTGATCGACATCGACAATCTGAGCCTGCGCGCGCCCGGCGGTGAGGAATTGATCGCCAACGGCGACTTTGCGCAGGCCAACAATTACTGGTTTTTCAGCAGCGACCATCATCACTTGCCGTGGCATATCAAGAGCCTGGCGCTACACTTAGTGGTGGAAACGGGCTGGTGCGGCGCACTATCCATGCTGGTCCTGCTGGCCCTGGCCGGTCTGCGCCTGCTGCGCCAGGGCGTACGGGCGCAGACCGGCCAGGGCGCGCTGGC
Organism: Janthinobacterium lividum PAMC 25724; assembly: GCA_000242815.2. Lineage (GTDB taxonomy): Bacteria > Pseudomonadota > Gammaproteobacteria > Burkholderiales > Burkholderiaceae_D > Janthinobacterium > Janthinobacterium lividum_D. The sequence continues at coordinate 134,683 of AHHB01000032.1, read as the reverse complement.
CTGCGTCGCCGCCCTGTTGGGCTTTCTCGTCGTCGGCCTGTTCGACAGCCTGCTCGACGTACCGCGCATCGCCGTGCTGTTCTATCTGATGCTGCTGTGTGCCTTGCTGCAGCCCCCGCCACCGCTTGCCGCTGAAAGTGCGCCGCCATGAAAGCCCTGCCATACACATTTTTCTTTGCCCTGCTATCGTGCCTCGTCCTGGCTTGGGTCTCCACGCCCTGCCGCGCCGACGACACCCTGGCGCAAGTCGTTACGCGCGTGAAACCGTCCATCGTCGGCGTGGCCAGCCTGGAAAAGACGCGCACGCCGCCCATGCGTTTCATCGGCACAGGCTTCGTGGCAGGCGACGGCTTGAGCGTGCTTACTTGCGCCCATGTCATCGAGAACATGCTCGACGCCAATCCCGGCGAAGTCATCGGCATACTCACGGGCCAGGGTCAGACGGCGCAATTTCGCCACGCCAAGGTACAGGCGCTGGACGCGGAACACGACCTGGCCTTGCTGCGCTTCACGGGCGCGCCACTGCCCGCCCTGACATTGGGCGACGCGGCCACCGTGCGCGAAGGCCATGCCATGGCCTTTACCGGCTTTCCGCTGGCTACCTTACTGGGCTTATATCACGTGACGCACCGCGCCATCATATCGTCGCTGACGCCGGTGGTCATACCGAGCGAAAATGCACAGCGCCTGGACCTGCGGCGCCTGGCGCAACTGAAAAAAGCACCGTACATCGTGTTCCAACTGGACGCAACGGCATATCCGGGCAGCAGCGGCAGCCCCCTGTACGACCCCGAGACCGGCATCGTCTACGGCATCGTCAATATGGTCTATCTCAAAGGTTTGAAAGAGGCCGCCATCAGCGCGCCGAGCGGCATCAGCTATGCGATTCCGGGCAGCCATATGCAATCGATCTTGCTGAAAGAAAAATGACCCTCAGGTGCGTCCCTGTCGCAGCCGCTCGGTCATGCCAGGCTCATCCCATGTCGGAAAGAAATAGGGGTAAAACGAGCGTTCCCCTCCGTGCTGCTCCATCATGCCGCCGTATTTGTCGATCTGGGCTCGCATATAGTCGAGGTTCAGGCGCAGCAGCACGGCCGGCGCGCCCACGCGCGTGCACTCTCGTTCGCCGCCAAAATCGTTGAAACCGAGCATGCGCTTGTAAAACACCACATGGCGCGGATTGACTTCGATCACATAATCGGTAAAACCGTGAATATTATGGGCGTAGATATAAGAAATATGGATCAGCGCCGCAAACACACGCTTGCTCACGCCCTTGTCGATGGCCAGGCGCGACGGTTCGCACAGGCGCCGGCCTTCCTCACGCAGCACGTCTAGCTTGTCGCGGAAGTTTTCATCGGCGGGCAAGCCCGTCTCGTCATTGTCCAGGCACAAAGTCATGGTACCGACGGTGGCGCCTGCCGTTTCTGCAAACAGGGTGATTTTATTGAGCACATGCGCGGTGCCGGGATTGACGGCATAGCCGCGCCAGCCATACATCTTGCGGATCAGCAAACTGGCCGCCTCGCGCCGACCACGCGAATTGGCCATGCGAATATGAAAGCGCTGCAGGTCGAGCTCGTGCTCCATGGCCGGGTCGATCTTGCCTTCGCCCACCACCAGGTCACTGAAAGTACCTGGCGTGTCGAAGGAAATAATGGGTTCATCTTCAAAGCTCATCTTGTCCTCACGTTCATCGGCAACCATCGGGATGGATTGGGGGCCTATGCCTTGTGACAAGATAAAAACTTAAAAAGTTCCCAGCATCAGTTAAAAAAGCAAAAGAATTGACCTTTAGGCGTCATTAGGGCGCGCTGAAATTTGCCGAAAAGCACGAATATCATGACTGTTTTAGCGTTGTTGAGCTCACGCTTAAAAAAAACTCTCCGGTATCAACAGCACGTCGCCCGGGCGCATCATGACGTTGGCGGAAATATCCCCATCCTTGAGCAGGTCGTCCAGACGCACACCGAGCTGCTGCTGTCTGCCATCGCGCATGCGGATGATGCTGGCCTTGTTGCCGGCGGCAAAGTCGGTGATGCCGCCGACGGCGATGAGCACGTCCATGAGCGACATGCCCAGGCGGTAAGGCAGCGCCTGCGGCTTGGCTGCCTCGCCGATGACCCGGATCTGTTCGCCGTACGGGCCCGAAAAATTGGTGACGATGACCGTCACCACCGGTTGCTGGATGAACTTGCTCAACGCTTGTTCGATGTCGCGCGCCAGTTGGGTCGAAGTCCTGCCGCTGGCAGGCAAATCCTCCACCAGCGGGGTGGTGATCTTGCCGTCCGGCCGCACGGCCACCGTCAGCGACACTTCCGGATTGCGCCAGACAATGATGTTGACGGTGTCGCCCGGGCCGATCAGGTAGTCGTGCATGGGGGCGCTGTCGTCGGCCGGTGCCAGTGCATAGCGTGTGCGGCAGCCCCCCAGCATGCCGGCGGCGCCCGCCAAGACCAGCGTGTGGCATACAAATGCACGGCGTAAGCGATTCATGCGGGGCCTCCTCGATTCGATGGCGCGTCCATGTCCGGCCCCGCAGAACCAGTCTGGGCCGCGAACTTCCTATGATTATTAAAACCCGGCAAGCGAACCTTGAGGCGTATCAAGAAGCAATCATCTGAGGAAATCTTGCTGCGTGGGGGTCCTATACTTTGCTTACTCAACGGGCAAGCATTTCTTGCAAGACGCCATTGTTCGTGCCGCTCGGACATCGAGCGTGCAGCACCGTCACCGGAAGGAAGCGACATGGAGGAATTGATACAGCAGCTGCTTTCCAGCCTGAAAGGCATCTGGAAATACCGCTGGCATGCCGTGCTGGTGGCGTGGCTGGTGGCCATCGGCGGCTTCATCAAGATCATCAGCCTGCCCGACGACTTCCAAACGTCGGCGCGCGTGTTTGTCGATACGCAAACCATCCTCAAGCCGCTGCTGGCCGGCATGACCAGCGTGCCGAACACGGAACAGCAGGTGGCCATCATGAGCCGCACCCTGCTCAGCCGCCCGAACGTGGAGCGCGTGATGCGCATGGTCGACCTCGACCTGGGGACGAAGACCGTGCGCGAACACGAATCCCGGCTCGACGAACTGATGAGCCGCATCAAGATCAGCGGCACCAATGCCTACGATATCTACACCATCAGCTATAGCGGACGCGACCCGAAGCTGGTGCGCGACGTGGTGCAAAGCCTGCTGACCATCTTTGTCGAAGGCAGTTTCCAGGGCAAAAAGGGCGATTCGCAGAAAGCCGTGCAATTTATCGACGAGCAAATCAAGAATTACGAGGACAAGCTCAGCGCGGCTGAAAACCTGGTGAAGGAATTCAAGATCCGCAACCAGTTGCTGCTGCCGCGCCAGGGCATCGACTATGGCAGCCAGTTGCTGATGTCGTCCGATAGCCTGAACACTGCCAAGCTGGAGCTGCTCGAGGCAGAACAGGCGCGCAAGGCCATCCTCAGCCAGATCGAGGGCGACGAGCCGGTGCTCGACCTTGAGCCGAACGCGTCGGCTATCACGCATCCGGAACTCGACGAGCGCATCGCCTCACTCAACAAGAACCTCGACAGCTTGCGCATGCAATTTACGGAATTGCATCCCGACATTATCGCCTCGAAGCGCCTCATTGCCCAACTGGAAGAGCGCAAGATCGAGGAAAGCAAGCTGAAAACGGCGTCCGGCGACCCGGGCAAGAACTACAGCCCCATGCTGCAGCAACTGAAGGTGGCGCTGACGGAGGCGGACGCCAAGGTGGCCGCCATCCGCGCCCGCGTGCAGGAATACAACACGCGCAATGAGCGTCTGCTGGCAAAAAGCAACGCCGTGCCCGAGGTGGAATCGCAGCTGGCGCAGCTAAACCGCGACTACATCATCAACAAGGAAAACTACGAAAAGCTGATTGGCCGGCGCGAAGCGGCGAAACTCTCGGGCGAACTCAGTTCCAACACCGAGATGATGGCCTTCAAGATCATCGACCCGCCCACGGTGCAATATGCGCCCGTCGGCCCGAACCGTCCGCTGCTGTTCAGTGCGGCGCTGGGCGCAGCCCTGGTGACCGGCATCGCCACGGCCCTCTTGATCAGCCAGGTACGCCCCACCTTTCTCAGTCCCGCCGAACTGCGCGATGCCACGGGCTTGAACGTGCTGGGCACGGTATCGATGAACTGGACGCCGTTGCAGCAAGTGCGCCGCCGCCGCGCGCGCTATGCCTTTAGCGCCTGCCTGGGCAGCCTGTTACTGCTGTACGGCGGCGTCATGACGGCCGCGCTGCTCAAATTCTAGACCACGCCACGGGAGCGACGATGACCAGCAAGGAGCGCAGCAGCAAGGATGGCGGCAGGCAGGCACCCAGCATCCTGGGCGTGGCCGAAGTCCCCGTGCCGTATATGGCGAACAGTGCCGATGGCGTGGAGGGCGCGGCCAGCGTGGAGGGCAAGGCTAACACAGACAGCACAGACAGCACAGATAGCGCTGATTGTGCAGACATCGCGGCAGCGGCCGGCAATCCGCAGTACCGCAGCCTGAATCTGACCCGACTGGCGGAGCAAGGCATGCTTACGCAGGAAGGCGGACGCAGTTCGGTGGCCGAAGATTTCCGTATCATCAAGCGCCCGCTGCTGCGCCAGGCGCGCGCCAGCGGCGCCGAGGCCATCCGCCACGGCAACTTGATCGTCGTCACGAGCGCCATGCCCGGCGAAGGCAAGACGTATTGCGCCATTAACCTGGCCATGAGTATCGCCATGGAAATGGATATCACGGTGCTGCTGGTCGATGCCGACGTGGCGCGCCCGTCGGTGCTGAAAGTGCTGGGTCTGCCGCCCGAACCGGGGCTGATGGACGTACTGCTCGACCCGCAACTGGCGATGGCAGACGTGATCCTGAAAAGCAATGTCGCCAACCTCAGCATCCTGCCCGCCGGGCGCAGCAACAAGCACGCGACAGAATTGCTGGCCAGCCGGGCCATGAGCCGGCTGCTGGCCGAGATCGCCAGCCGCTACGCCGACCGCGTCGTCGTCTTCGACTCGCCGCCCTTGCTGATCACCAGCGAAGCGCACGCGCTGGTGGGGCAGATGGGCCAAGTGGTGATGGTCGTCGAGGCGGAAACGACGACCCAGCACGCCGTCAAGGAAGCGCTGCGCCAGATCGATTCGTGCGAACACATACATTTAATCTATAACAAAACCAAATCGTTCCCCGGCAACAACTACTACGGCTATGGCCATTACGACTAGCCGCTGGCTGCCCTTGCTATCGTTGCTGCTGTCCGTGCCGGCCTTAGCGGTCGACTGGCTGGTGAAACCCTCGCAGCGCCTGCGTGTAAGCTACACCGACAATGCGCTGCGCGCGCCGCCAGGCCAGGCGCAAGCTGATTTCATCACGGAAATCGCGCCCGCCATCGCCCTCATCGGCACGGGCCCGCGCCTGCGCGTCGATCTCGATTACAGCTGGCATAAGTTGCTCTCGGGGCAACGCGGCAATAGCGACAATCACGCGCTGCATGCCGCGGCCGATGCCGAGCTGGCCAAGGACTGGTTCTTCATCGATGCCAACGCCAGCGTCAGCCGGCAGAACCTCTCGCCATTCGGCCCGCAACTGATAGACGCGCTGCCCGACACAAACAATACCGGCACCGTGCGCACCACCGGCATCAGCCCCTATTTGCGGCACCGCTTGCGCGGCCTGGCCACGGCCGAACTGCGCTACACGCGCAATACATTCAACAGTGGCGGCGAATTGCAGTCCGTGCACAGTGACGAGCTGCAATTGCAGCTCAGCGGCGAGCCGCACAGCATGGGCTGGGGCTGGAACGCCAGCCACAACGTGCGCCGCACGCAGGACAGCAAGCTGGCGCCCGTGCGCATGCAGCGCAGCAGCCTGGGTTTGCGTTACACGTTGAGCAGAAAATGGGCGACCACGGCCAGCGGCGGCATGGAAAAGGAAGGCTATATCGCGCGCAGCGGCAAGGCACCGGAAGGCCGTTTCTGGTCGTTGGGCGGCGTGTGGACGCCTTCACCGCGCACCAGCCTTGCCTTCAGCACGGGCAAGCGCTTTTTTGGCAACACCTACAGCGTCGATGCCACATTCCTGCAGCGCCATACCAACTGGCAACTCAATTACAGCGAAGATATCACCACCATGCCGATGCAGTTCGCGCGCCTGGGCGAGCGCGACGCGGGCCAGTTGCTCGATCAATTATGGCGCGGCATGTTTCCGAATGCACGCGAGAGGCGCTTGCGCATCATTGCCTTCCTGCGCTACGCCAACAGCCTGGGACCGGAACAGGGCGCCATCCATTATTTCAGCCACAGTTACTTCCTGCAAAAGCAGTTGAAACTGACGATGGCGCGCGCCACGCCCAAAAGCACGATGATCTTTGGTGTCACAGTCGTCGAGCGCACGGCGCAAACGGCCAGCGGCATCGACAGTGTCTTGCTGCCAGGCCTGGAGTTCGGCAGCGAAGAGCGCACGCGCCAGATTGGCAGCAACGTCGGCTGGAGCTGGCAAGCCAGTACGCGCAGCAGCGTTAATATCAATGCCGGCTACGCCAGCGTGCGTTCGCTGAGCGTGCCACGGCGCGACAACAACATCAGTGTGACGGCCGGCTATACGCGCCTGCTGCAGCCAAACATGACGGCCAGCATCGACGTGCGGCACACGCGGCACGCCAGCAACCGGGGCGACGGCTATCACGAAAACGGCGTCAGCGCGACGCTCACCATGCAATTCTAAGGAGGCCGCAGCATGTCCAGCATGTCCAGCAGGTCCAGCAGGTCCGATCGTTCGCCACCGTCCAGCGCGCACCTGCACCTGCTGTGCGTGGTAGCGGCGCGCCCCAACCTGATGAAAATGGCGCCCATCCTGGCCGCCCTGGCACGCCAGGCGCCTGCCGTGCGCATAACTTTATTGCACACCGGACAACATTACGATGCCGCCATGAACGACCAGCTGTTTGCCGACCTGGGCCTGCGCGCGCCCGACATCGCCCTCGACGTCGGCTCGGCCAATCACGCGCAGCAGACGGCCGAGATCATGCGCCGCTTCGATGCCGTGCTCGACGCCGCACCGCCGCTGGCACCGGACGCCGTGCTGGTGGTGGGCGACGTCAATTCCACCCTGGCCTGCGCGCTGGTGGCGGCCAAGCGGGCCATCCCCGTGATCCACGTCGAGGCGGGCTTGCGCAGCGGCGACCGGCGCATGCCCGAGGAAATCAACCGCGTGCTGACGGATCAACTGTCCAGCCTGCTGCTGACGAGCGAAGAAGGCGCGCGCGCCAACCTGCTGCGCGAAGGCATCGCCGCCGAGCGCATCCACTTTACCGGCAACGTCATGATCGACAGCCTGCGACAGCAGTTGCCGCGCGCCGTGCCACCTGCCACCACGCTGCGCGCGCACGGCTATGCCTGTCCACCCGCGTATGGCCTGCTGACGCTGCACCGGCCGTCGAATGTGGACGACGTGGCGCAGCTGCAAGCGCTGCTGCAGGCGCTGGGACAATTGGCGCAGCAGTTGCCGCTACTGTTTCCCATCCACCCGCGCACCCTGGCCGGCTTGCGCCTGGCAGGCTTGGAACCCGTGCTGGCGCGCCATGCCATCGTCTGCCTGCCGCCGCTGGGCTACCTGGAATTGCTGGGCCTGATGCAAGGCGCGCGCCTGGTACTGACCGATTCGGGCGGCATCCAGGAAGAAAGCACGGCCCTGGGCGTGCCTTGTCTGACGCTGCGCGCCAATACGGAACGGCCCGTCACCGTCAGCGCTGGCACGAATACACTGGCTGGCACTGACCCGACCGCCATCCTGGCGCTGGCACGCGCCATTCTGGAGACAGGCGGCAAGCAGGGCTGCATTCCACCGCTGTGGGATGGCCATGCAGCCACGCGCATCGCCGCCGTCATCGCGCCCTGGCTGGCAGCGCGCCGGAGTCTGCCATGACGCCGCCAGCAATATTACGCAACGCCCTGACCATCGACGTGGAAGACTATTTCCAGGTATCGGCCTTTGCGCCACACATCGCGCGCGCCGACTGGCCCCGCCTCGAATGCCGGATCGAGGCCAATATCGAGCGTATTTTGCTGCTGCTCGAGAGCCGCCGCATCCACGCCACTTTTTTTACCCTGGGCTGGATCGCCGAACGCTATCCGGCCATGCTGCGCCGTGTGGCCGAGGCCGGGCACGAAGTGGCCAGCCATGGCTATGCCCACCTGCGCGCCAGCGAGCAGTCAGCCGCACAGTTCGCCGACGATGTCTGCCATAGCAAGACCATCCTGGAACAATTGACGGGGCTGGCCGTGCGCGGTTACCGGGCGCCCAGCTTTTCCATCGGTGCGACCAATCTGTGGGCCTTCGACGTACTGCAGGAAGCAGGCTACCGCTACAGTTCCAGCATCTACCCTATCCGCCACGACCATTACGGCATGCCGGACTCTCCGCGCTATGCATGGCGCCCGCGCGGGCCGCACGGCGTGCTGGAACTGCCCGTCAGCACCGTGCGCCTGCGCGGGCGCAACTTGCCGGCCGGCGGCGGCGGCTATTTTCGCCTGCTGCCGTATGCACTGTCGCGCTGGCTTTTGCGACGCATCAATTCGTGCGACGGGCAAGCTGGCATATTCTATTTTCATCCCTGGGAACTCGATCCAGGCCAGCCGCGCCCGCCGGGCCTGAGCAGGAAGACGCGCTTTCGCCACTACCTGAACCTGGGGCGCATGGAAGCGCGGCTGACGCGCCTGACGGCCGACTTCGCTTGGGACCGTATGGACCGTATTTTTCTCGAAAGCACATGATGCACGAGGCCAGCCTTCCGCCCGATCCCGCGCGCCCCAGCGCCGCCTTCTGCGCCCAGCCCGAGCTTGCGCAGGCCGCTGCCATCGTGGTGCGCTCGCTGCAGGCGCACGAGCATGAGCGCTGGGATGCCTTTGTCGAAGCTTGTCCCGAGGCCACCTTCTTTCACCGCGCCGGCTGGCAAACCATCGTGCAGCAAGGTTTCAAGCATGACTGCCATTTCCTGTACGCGCAACAGGACGGGCGCATCGTCGGCGTGCTGCCGCTGGCCCACATGCGCAGCCGTTTGTTCGGCTCGTCCCTCGTCTCGCTGCCATTCTGCGTGTACGGCGGCATCGCCGGCGCCAACCCGGCCGCGCGGCTGGCCCTCGACGCCGCCGCGCAGGCGCTGGCGCGGCATCTTGGTGTGGGGCACCTGGAATACCGCTGGCGCGAGCTACAAGACGATGTGCAGGGCAATGCGCAAGACAAGACGCAAGACAAGACGCAAGACAAGGTACAGGACGATGCGCAGGACGGTGCGCAAAAAAATACGCGGGAGAGCGCCGCTGCATGCTGGCTGCACAAGCCCCTGTACGCGACCTTCCGCCGTCCCTTGCAGCCGGATGCCGAACAGAATCTGCTATTGATTCCCCGCAAGCAGCGCGCCGTCGTGCGCAAGGCCATGGCGGCCGGCCTGCACAGCACCGTCGAAGATGACCTCGCGCATTTCTACCCAATTTACGCAGCCAGCGTACACCGGCTGGGCACCCCCGTCTTCGCGCGCCGCCATTTTGCGCTGCTGCGCACGGTCTTCGGTAGCGCTTGCGAGATCCTCACCGTCTATCACGGCCGGCAGGCGCAAGCGAGCGTGCTGCTATTTTATTTCCGCGATGAAGTGCTGCCGTATTACGGCGGCGGCACGCCACTGGCGCGCAGCACGGGGGCCAACGACTTCATGTACTGGGAAGCGATGCGCCGTGCCTGCGCGCGCGGTTACCGCCTGTTCGATTTCGGCCGCAGCAAGCTGGGCACGGGGGCCTTCGACTTCAAGAAAAACTGGGGTTTTACCGCGCAAGCGCTGCCGTATGCCTATCGGCTCGTGCGCGCCAAGGGCTTGCCGGAAGTCAACCCACTGAACCCCAAATACGCGCTCTTCATCCGCCTCTGGCGGCGCCTGCCGCTGCCGCTGGCCAACCTGCTGGGGCCGCATATCGTGCGCCAGCTGGGCTAAGCAAGGGGATACACGATGCGCGAACTGTTATTGCTCACCCACCGCCTGCCGTATCCGCCCAACAAGGGTGACAAGATACGCGCGTGGCACATGCTGCAATACCTGAGCCGGCATTTCCGCGTGCATCTCGGCTGCTTCATCGACGATGACGACGACTGGCAACATGCGAGAACCGTCGCTGCCCTGTGCGCCAGCACGCGCTTCATCGACTTACGGCGCGCCACTGCCCGCTGGCGCGCCTTGCAGGCGCTGCTGTCGCGGCAAGCCATGAGCGTACATTACTACCGCGATGCGCGCCTGCTGCAATGGGTCGATGGCTTGCTATATAGCGGCAAGGTGCGTCATGCGCTGGCCTTTTCCGGGCCCATGGCGCAATACATCGATGGCGCCGCACGCCACGCCCTGCACCGCGTGATCGATTTCGTCGATGTCGATTCCGACAAATGGCGCCAGTACGGCGATAGCAAGCCCTGGCCCATGTCGCTGCTGTACCGGCGCGAAGCGCAGCTGCTATTGCAGTACGAGCGCCATATCGCCCAGCAGTTCACGGCCGCCAGCTTTGTCTCGCCGGCCGAAGCGGCTCTGTTCCGCCAGTGCGCGCCCATGGCGCAGCGCAAGACGGGGCATGTCAACAACGGTGTCGATACGGCGTATTTCAAGCCCATGCCAGCCCAGCCCGGCGTGTATCGGCCCGGCGTGCAGGCGCTGGTATTTACGGGCGCCATGGATTACTGGCCCAATATCGATGCCGTGCAATGGTTCGTGCGCCACGTCTGGCCCACGCTGCGGCGCCAGTTTCCCCAGTTGCAGTTCTACATCGTCGGCAGCGCGCCCGTGCCCGCCGTAACGGCGCTGGCAAAGGTGGCCGGCGTGGTGGTGACGGGCAAGGTGCCCGATGTCCGGCCCTATCTGGCCGGCGCGGCGCTGGCCGTGGCACCGCTGCGCATCGCCCGCGGCGTGCAAAACAAGGTGCTCGAAGCGATGGCGATGGGCAAGATCGTGCTGGCAACGCCGCAGGCGCTCGAAGGCATCGCCGCCCAGCCGGGCCTGGAACTGCTGCTGGCGCGCGACGATGCCGAATTCATCCACCATGCCGCGCGCGTGCTGCGCAACGCCCACGATGGTGCCGCCGAAGGGAGCTGCGCGGCCATCGGCGTGGCGGCACGCCGGCTGGTCGTGCACGATTACGACTGGGAACGCAACCTGCGCGGCCTGGGCGTCATGCTCGGCTTGTCTGCCGAGGCCGAGGCCGGCGGCAGCGCCGCAGCGCCGACTGAGCCCGTGCGGGAGATCTCCACATGAGCCTGCGGCGCAACAGCGTCGCCCGTTTGCCAGACGCGGCCGTCCTGGCGTGCGGCCCTGGCCAAGGCCTGACGGCCCAGCCCGCCCTGACGCCCCTGCTGCCGGCCTTGGCCGCCGTCATTCTGCTGTATCACGCCACCTTCTGGTCGATGCTGGAACTGTGGTCGCGCTCGCAGACGTTCGCGCACGGTTTCTTGATCGTGCCCATCAGTGGCTGGCTGGCCTGGCGCCAGCGCTCCCGCCTGGCCGCGCTGGCGCCCCAGCCGTCGTCGCCAGGCTTGCTGCTGCTGGCAGCCCTGGGGCTTGTCTGGCTGCTGGCCGACGCCGCCAACGTCCCCGTGGTGGAACAAACTACGGCCACGGCCATGCTGCCCGCGTGCGTGCTGGCCATCCTCGGCTGGCCAGCCGTGCGCCTGCTGGCCTTTCCCCTCGGCTATCTGTTTCTCGCCGTGCCATTTGGCGAATTCTTCCTGGCGCCCCTGATCGACTTCACGGCCGCGTTCACGGTGACCGCGCTGCAATGGACGGGCATACCCGTGTTTCGCGATGGCAATAATTTTTCTTTGCCTAGCGGTAACTGGTCGGTCGTAGAAGCGTGCAGTGGCTTGCGCTACCTGATCGCTGCGCTGGCTCTGGGCGCCCTGTTCGCCCATCTGCACTGCCAAAGCACGCGGCGGCGCATGGCCGTCATGGCTGCCGCCCTACTTGTGCCCATCCTCGCCAACGGCCTGCGGGCCTACCTGATCGTGATGCTGGGCCACCTGAGCAATATGCGCCTGGCCGTGGGTCTCGACCACCTGATTTATGGCTGGCTGTTTTTTGGCCTGGTGGCGCTGCTGCTGTTTTGGCTGGCGACGCGCTGGCGCGAATTGGCGCCCCAGAGCGGCGTGCCGCGCGCGCCGCCCTTGCCCCCTGGCGCTGCTAGGGCCGGCATGCGTCCCGTCATACGCGCCAGCCTGGCTTGTGTACTGCTGGCGGCGCTGTGGCCGGCGCTGGCGCTGGCCACCCACCGAGCAGCAGCGCCGGGCTCGGCCGTGGTACTGACTTTGCCCGATCCGCCCGCCTGGCGACGCCTGCACGGCGCGGTCCCGGGCGGACCAATCTGGCAGGCGCCGTATGCGGGCGCGCCTGCGCTGTTTGCCGCCACGTATGTGCGCCAGGCGGGCGACGGCGCGCCAGTGATGTTGCAGCTGCACTGGTATGCGCGCCAGGCGCGCGATGCCGAACTGCTGACGCATCAGTCCGCACCATATGGCGCGCGCTCGATGGCGCTGGCGCAGCGCATGCAAGAGCTCACACTGCCCAGCGGCTCCCTGGCCGTACGCGAAAGCGTGCTGGCGCACGCCGGCGAACGCTTGCTGGTGTGGCGCGTGTATCGCCAGGGCGGCATCGTCACGGCCCGGCCCGTGCTGGTGAAACTGTTGCTGGCGCAAGCGAAGCTGCTGGGCACGCGCCAGGATGGTGCCGACATCATCGTCTTTGCCACCTACGACGAGCTGGCGCCGCCGCCGCGCGCGCGCCTGCAAGCGTTCCTGCAGGCAGCGCTACCGGTCATCGAACAACGCTTGCAGGAACTGCCGCATGGCCCCTGACACTGACACTGACACTGCCACCTACCGCACGACAGCGGCCAATGCCGCCCCCCTGATCGTGCATGTGATCCACCAGCTTGACGTGGGTGGGCTGGAAAACGGCCTGCTCAACCTGATCAATCATTTGCCGCCGCAGCGCTACCGGCATGCCATCGTCTGCCTGAAAAACGCCACCGCATTTCGCCAGCGCCTGATCATCCCCGGTGTCGATATCATCAGCCTGGACAAGCGCGAAGGCAAGGACTGGCGCCACTATCTGCACCTGTACCGCGTACTGAAGCAGCTGCAACCGGCAATCGTGCACACGCGCAACCTGGGCTGTCTCGAAGTGCAGCTACTGGCCTGCATGGCCGGCGTGCGTCTGCGCGTGCATGGCGAACACGGGCGCGACATGAGCGACTTGCACGGCACCCGTCGCAAATACCGGCTGCTGCGCAAATGCATGCTGCCGCTGGTGCAGCACATCATTGCCGTCAGCGCCGACCTGCGGCAATGGCTGGTCGATGCCATCGGCGCGGCGCCCACACAGGTATCGCACATCGGCAATGGCGTTGACAGCATGCAATTCCATCCGCGCCTGGGGCCGCCGGCCGTCGTGGGGCCGCCCGGTTTCCTGTGCGATGACGCCTTCGTCATCGGCAGCGTGGGGCGCATGGTGGCCGTCAAGGACCATGCGTCGCTGGTGCAAGCGTTCTTGCTGCTGTTGGCGCAGCCGCGCGCGCGCGCGCGCCTGCGCCTGATCCTCGTGGGCGACGGGCCGTGTCGCCAGGCATGCCTGAGCCTGCTGCAGCAGGCTGGCGTGGCCCATCTGGCCTGGCTGCCCGGGACGCGTGACGACGTGGCGCAGCTGCTGCGCGCCATGGACCTGTTCGTGCTGCCCTCGCTGGCCGAAGGCAGCTCGAACACCATCCTCGAAGCGATGGCGACCGGGTTGCCCATCGTCGCCACCCAGGTCGGCGGCAACGCCGAACTGGTGCAGTCGGGCTGGAGCGGCACTCTGGTGCCGCCCGGTTCGCCCGAGATGCTGGCCGACGCCATGCTCCACTACTACCGCATGCCCGAATTGGCTTACTGCCATGGCGCGCGCGGGCGACGCCAGGTGCTGGCCGAACACAGCCTGCCCGCGATGGCCGGCGCCTACCTGGCCGTGTACGACCGCCTGACGGGCGCGTGCCAACCCTCTCCCCTGTCCACCTCTGCCTGAAAGGCTTCCCATGTGCGGCATCAGCGGTATCTTTGATTTGCAGGGCCAGCGCGACATCGACGTGCTGCTGCTGGCGCGCATGAACCATAGCCTGCGCCACCGGGGGCCGGACGAAGCGGGCTTGCACCGCGAGCCGGGGCTGGGACTGGCGCACCGGCGCCTGAGCGTGATCGACCTGGCCAGCGGCCAGCAACCGCTGTTCAACGCCGAGCGCAGCATCGCCATCGTCTTCAATGGTGAAATCTATAACTATCGCAGCCTGACGGCCGAACTGCGCCAGTTTGGCCACCAGTTCCGCACCAGCAGCGACACGGAAGTCATCGTCCGCGCCTGGGAGCAGTGGGGCGAACATTGCGTGCAGCGCCTGCGCGGCATGTTTGCCTTCGCCCTGTGGGACCGCCGGCGCCATCTGCTATTTCTGGCGCGCGACCGCCTCGGCGTAAAACCGCTGTATTACGCCGAGGCGGACGATGGCACCCTGCTGTTCGGCTCCGAACTGAAAGCCCTGCTCGCCCATCCAGCCATGCCGCACGCGCTAGACCCGCTGGCCGTGGAAGAGTATTTTGCGTACGGCTACGTACCCGAGCCGCGCAGCATCTTCCAGCATGCGCGCAAGCTGCCGCCCGGGCATACCCTCTGCATCCGCGCGGGCCAGGCCTTGCCCGTGCCGCAAGCGTACTGGGATATTCCGTTCACGCCGAATCCACCCGCCAGCGAAGCGCAGGCAGCCGACGAATTGCTGGCGCGCCTGCGCGAAGCGGTGCACATCCGCATGGTGGCCGAAGTGCCACTGGGAGCCTTCCTGTCGGGCGGTGTCGATTCCAGCGCCGTCGTGGCGCTGATGGCCGGCGCAAGCACCACACCCATCAACACTTGCTCCATCTCGTTTGGCGACCCGGCGTACAATGAAACGCGCTATGCCGAGCAGGTGGCGCGCCGCTACGCCACGGCGCACCACGCACGCCAGGTGGAGCAAGATGACTTCGAACTGATCGACCTGCTGGCCAATCTGTACGACGAACCGTTCGCCGACAGTTCCGCCCTGCCCACGTACAGAGTCTGCCAGCTGGCGCGCCAGCGCGTCACCGTGGCCCTGTCGGGCGACGGTGGCGATGAAAGCCTGGCCGGCTATCGACGCTACCGCCTGCACGCGCGCGAGGAAAGGGTGCGCAAGGCGCTGGCCCCCTTGCTGCCGGCGGGCTTGCGCGAGTCGCTGTTCGGCACCCTGGGGCGGCTCTACCCGAAAGCCGACTGGGCACCGCGCTTCCTGCGCGCCAAGACGACCTTCGAGGGCCTGGCGCGCGACACGACGGATGCGTATTTTCATGGCGTCAGCCTGCTCGGCGACGCCATGCGCGCGCGCCTGTTCAGCCCCGAGCTGCGGCGCAGCCTGCAAGGCTACCGCGCCGTGGAAGTGCTGCGCCGGCACGCGCTGGCCAGTCCCGCGCAAGATCCCCTGTCGCAAGTGCAGTATCTGGACCTGAAAACCTACCTGCCAGGCGACATCCTCACCAAGGTGGACCGGGCCAGCATGGCGCATGCGCTGGAAGTGCGTTCGCCCCTGCTCGACCACGAGCTGGTGGCGTGGATGTCAGGCCTGCCGCCGCATTTCAAGCTGCGGCGCGGTGTCGGCAAGTACTTGCTGAAAAAGGCCCTGCGCCCGCTGCTGCCCGACACTCTGCTGTACCGCCAGAAGATGGGCTTTTCGGTGCCACTGGCCGCCTGGCTGCGCGGCCCGCTGCGCCAGCGCCTGCAACAGCGACTGCTGGGCCCCACCCTGGTGCAGTGCGGTCTGTTCGACATGGATTACGTGCGCCTGCTGCTCGATCAGCACGCCAGCGGACGGCGCGACTACAGCGCGCCCCTGTGGGCGCTGCTGATGTTCGAGGCGTTCCTGCGCCAGGTGCTGCCGGTGCACGGCCGCAAGACGCCGCTGCAGGCCCCGGCCATGGCAATGGAGTGAGTCCATGCGCATCCTGCACATCCTCGACCATTCGCTGCCCCTGCATAGCGGCTACACCTTTCGTACCCTGGCCATTTTGCGCCAGCAGCGTGCACTTGGCTGGCACACCATGCAACTGACCAGTGCCAAGCAGGGAGCGTCCGATGGGGCGCAGCAGCTGGTCGATGGCTGGCATTTCTACCGCACGGCGCCGAATGCCTGCTGGTGGGCGCGTCTGCCCGTACTGAGGCAGGTGGCCGTCATCATCGGTCTGGCCGTGCGCCTTCGCCAACTGGCACAGCGCCTCAAGCCAGATATTTTACATGCGCATTCGCCGGCCCTGAACGCCATCGCCGCCCTCAACGCGGGGCGCGCGCTGGGCATTCCCGTCGTGTATGAAGTGCGCGCCTTGTGGGAAGACGCGGCCGCCGACCAGGGTAGCAGCCGGCCAGGCGGCCTGCGCTACCGCCTCACGCGCGCGCTGGAAACGTATGCGCTGCGCCGCGCCGACGCCGTCACCACCATCTGCGAAGGCTTGCGACGCGAGCTGTGCGCGCGCGGCGTGCCTGCGCACAAAATCACGGTCATTGGGAACGCCGTCGATGCCGCAGTCGTCGATGCCATTGCCGATCCCGCGCTGGTCCACAGCCTGGGTTTGGACGACGGCCCTGTCATCGGCTACATCGGCTCGTTTTATGCCTACGAGGGCCTGGCCTTGCTGCTGCGCGCCATGCCGTGCCTGCTGGCGGCGCAGCCAAGCCTGCGCCTGCTGCTGGCAGGTGGCGGTCCGCAAGAAAAGGCGCTGCGCGCGCTGGCGGCGCAATTGGGTCTCCAAAGCGCCGTGGTCTTCGTCGGTCGCGTGCCGCATGCGCAGGTGGCCAGCTATTATCAGCTGCTCGACATCTGCGTGTATCCACGCCTACCCATGCGCCTGACGCAGTTGGTGACGCCCTTGAAACCGCTCGAAGCGATGGCGCAGGGCCGGCTCGTGGTCGCCTCCGACGTGGGCGGGCACCGCGAACTGCTCGAACATGGCAAGACAGGCATGCTGTTTCGCGCCGGTGACGCCGAGGCGCTGGCGCAAGCCATACTGGCGCTGCTGCTGACACCTGCCAGCTGGCCGGCGCTGCGGCGCCAGGCGCGTGTCTTCGTCGAGACGCAGCGCAGCTGGGATGCCAGCGTGCGCCGCTATGCGCCCGTGTATGCGCGTTTGACTGCGGCGCGCAGGGGTGCGGGAGTGCCGGGAGGGCTGCCATGATCTTCGCGGGCTTGCGTATCGCCCTGGTCGGCCCGCTGCCGCCGCCAGCCGCCGGCATGGCCAACCAGACGGCGCAGCTGGCGCGCCTGCTGCGCGACGATGGTGCCCACGTGCAGCTGCTGGCCGTCAACGACAGCGTACTGCCGCCCTGGCTGGCGCGCATCCGCTACCTGCGCGCTGCATTGCGGCTGCCCGTGTTCCTGTGGCGTTTGTGGCGCATGGCCAATACGGTCGACCTGTTCCACATCATGGCCAATTCCGGCTGGTCCTGGCATTTGCACGCGGCGCCCGCCCTGTGGATCGCCAGTCTGAAAGGCAAACCTGCCCTGCTCAATTATCGCGGCGGCGAAGCGGCCGCCTTCCTGGCCCGCTCGCCGCGCCTGGTGGCATTGAGCCTGCGCCGCGCCAGTGCCATCGTCGTGCCCTCGGTCTATCTGGCCGGCATCTTCGAGCAATATGGCCATACGGCCCACATCGTGCCGAACGTGGTGGACTTGCAGCGCTTTGCACCGGCCACGGCGCGCGCGGCGTCGCCCGACGGTCCGTGCATCCTCGTGGCGCGCCACCTGGACACCCTGTACGACAATGCCAGCGCCGTGCGCGCCTTTGCCATCGTGCGACTGGCCTTTCCCACGGCGCGCCTGGTGCTGGCAGGCGGCGGGCCGCAACGCGCGGCGCTGGCGCGCCTGGCCAAGTCGCTCGGCGTTCTGGACTGCGTGCGCTTCGCCGGCCCGGTCGACAACGCCGCCATGCCCGCGCTGTACCAGGCCAGCGATATCGTGCTTAACCCCAGCCTAGCCGACAATATGCCCATTTCCGTGCTTGAAGCGCTGGCCTGCGGCGTGCCCGTCGTCAGCACCAACGTGGGCGGCATCCCGGCCCTGCTGCAGGACGGCGTGACGGCGCTGCTGGTGCCACCCGGCGAGCCGGCCGCCATGGCGCAGGCCATCGTGGCGCTGCTGCGCGACCCGCCGCGCGCACAAGCGCTGGTCGACGCGGGCCTGGCGCACGCTTCCACCTTCAGCTGGAAGCGCATCGCGCCCGGTCTGGCCGCACATTACCGCCGCATCCGCGCCACGCCGCGTCCCGGCGCCTACACACGCTGCGTCGCGCACTGGCTGTTTCCCCTGCATGAATGGTGCAAGGGTCATCACAGCACGCGCCTGCTGCGCCGGCTGGAACGCTCGCAGTGGTGGAGCGCGCAGCAATTGCAGCAATGGCAGCTGGCGCGCCTGCGCGCGCTGCTACGCCACGCGGGAGAGCACGTACCGCATTACCGCGCCCTGTTCGCGCGCAGCGGTTTCGACCCGGGCCAGGTCAGGCAGTTGGCCGATCTGGCGCGCCTGCCGCTGCTGCGCAAGAGCGATATTGCGCGCGCGCGCGACAGCTTCAAGTCTGCCCGCGCCGTCGGCTTGCGCCCTTTCGCCACGGGCGGCTCGAGCGGCGAGCCGCTACAATTTTTCCTCGGTCGGCGCAGGATCAGCCACGACATCGCGGCCAAGTGGCGCGCCACGCGCTGGTGGGGCGTGGACATCGGCGACCGCGAAGCCGTGTTGTGGGGTTCGCCCATCGAGCTGCATGCGCAGGATCGCCTGCGCCGCCTGCGCGATGGGCTGCTACGCAGCATCCTGCTACCCGCGTTTGCCATGTCGCCCGTGCGCCTAGATGGCTATGTCAGGCAACTGCACCGCTGGCGCCCGCGCATGCTGTTCGGCTATCCATCGGCCCTGTGCCGCATCGCCAGCCATGCCAGCGCGCGCGACCTGCCGCTCAACGGCCTGGGCGTGAAAGTGGCGTTCGTGACGGCCGAACGTCTGTACGACGAGCAGCGCGCACAAATCGCCGCCGCTTTCGGCTGCCCCGTGGCCAACGGCTACGGTGCGCGCGACGCGGGCTTCATCGCGCACGAATGCGCGGACGGCGGCATGCACATCACGGCAGAAGACCTCATCGTCGAAATCGTCGATGCCCGGGGCCAGCCGCTGCCGCCAGGGGCCACGGGCGAAATCGTCGTCACCCATCTTGCCACGCAGGACTATCCCTTTATACGCTACGCCACGGGCGACATGGGCGCGCTGGGCACGCAAGCGTGTTCCTGTGGACGTGGTTTGCCCCTGCTGCAAAAGATCGAAGGGCGCAGCACGGATTTTCTCACGGCCTGCGATGGCAGCGTCATGCACGGCCTGGCCCTCGTCTACATCGTGCGCGAACTGCCGCAGGTACGCAGCTTCAAGATCATCCAGGAAAGCCTGCTGCGCACGCGCGTGCTGCTGGTATGCGTGGTGCGCCTGGACGACGCCACCCGCAACGCCATCGTGACCGGCTTTCAGGCCAGGCTCGGTGCCCAGGTAGACATCGTCATCGAGGAAGTCGACGAGATCGCGGCGGAAGCGTCGGGCAAGTACCGCTATGTGGTGAGTGAGGTGGTGTGAGGTGACTAAGGAGGGATTGCCAGCCAAGCGGACCTGGCCAGCATCGGCAACAGCCTGTACATCAGCGTCACGCGCCGGACGCCGCGAAGTATTCGATGCCGATGTACTCGATGCCGATGTGCTCCATCATCGGGTGCGCAAGCGCGCGCCGCGTAGCCATCGCCATGTCGGCAAGACCCACTTGACGCACTCGAACCAGACGATGCTGAGCGCGGCGACCAGCGCGCACGGCAGCAACAACAGCATGTCCGGCAGCGCGAAGGCGAACAGCTCGCGGATGGTCGCCACGCCCAGTACCAGCAGCAGCAATAGCGAGGCCGCGAGGCCTATCCATGCGAATGCCCGGTTCGACTTCAACCCCCTCTTCCATGACGGCTCGGTCCACTGGCGATTGACATAGATCAGTCCCAGGTTCGACGCCACCAGGCTGAGGAAGGTCGTCGTGCGCGCCACCGCATCGGAATAGTCCATCGAGCGCACGCACACGTGGAAGGCCAGCAGCATGGCCAACAATCCTGCGCCCTGCAGCAAGCCGCGCACGAGTATTTCACGGTCGAACAAATGCATGTCCGGCCGTCTGGGCTTGCTTACCATGGCATCGGCTTCGATCGGCTCGGCCTCAAACACGATCGAACAGGCGGGGTCGATCACCATTTGCAAAAACAATATGTGCACGGGCATCAAGAGCAAGGGCCAGCCCAGCAGCACCGGCACGATGGACAGGCCAACGATGGGGACATGCACCGCGACGATGAAGACGATGGCCTTGCGCAGATTGGCAAACAGGCGCCGGCCATGCTGCACCGCAAGCAAGAGGGAAGAAAAATCATCGTTGAGCAATACCAGCGCTGCCGCCTCGCGCGCGACATCGGTGCCACGCGCGCCCATGGCCACACCGATGTTGGCCGCCTTCAAAGCGGGCGCGTCATTGACGCCGTCACCGGTCATGGCAACAATCTCGCCACGGCTGCGAAAAGCTTGCACCAAGCGCAACTTTTGCTCTGGCGCGATACGGCAAAAGACATCGGTATCAACCAGGCGCGCCTGTAGCGCCGCGTCGTCCAGCGCGGTCAGCTCCGCGCCGGACATCAAACCGCTGGCGATGCCGGCGACACCGGCCTGCTGCGCGATGGCAAGCGCTGTGGCGGGATGGTCGCCCGTGATCATCACCACGCGTATGCCCGCCGCATGACATTGCGCCACTGCATCGGGCACTTCTGGTCGCAGCGGATCGTGTAAGCCCAGCAGCCCAAGAAATTGAAAATCAAAGACGTGCTGGTTGTCCGGCAAGGGCGACGCGGCAAAGGTGGCACTGGCCACGCCGATCACGCGCAAACCGTCGTTTGCCATGGCCAGCACCTGCGCCGCGATGCTGGCGGCGCGCGCTGGCGGCAAATGGCATAAGTCGATGATGGCCTCGGGCGCGCCCTTCGCCGCCACCAGGAACGCGCCATGGTCCGGCGATCGCCACACCCGCGACATGGCCAGCATCTGGCGCGACAGCGGATAATCGTCAATCAGCTGCCAGTCGGCATGCAGGTGCTCGGTATGCGCCAGCAAGCGCGCGCCGGTCTCGACGATGGCCGACTCCATCGGGTCAAACGCGCGTCGATGGCTAGCCAGCACGCCATATTCGAGCAAGCCGTGCAGCTCTTCCGGCAAGGCAGCGGCGGGACTGCGCTGGCAATCATGGGCCGACTGCTCCGACCAAAGTCGGGCTACGTCCATGCGGTTGGCCGTCAGCGTCCCCGTCTTGTCTACGCACAGCAGTGTCGTCGCGCCGAGTAATTCGATCGCCGGTATGCTGCGCGCCAAAATGCTTTCCCGCCCCAGGCGCCAGGCGCCCAAGCCCAGGAAAAGCGTCAAGATGACCGGCAATTCTTCAGGCAGGATCGCCATGGCCAGCGTCAGTCCAGCCAGCAAGCCTTGCAAAGCGTCGCCACGCAGCCACCAGTAGGCCAATGCCAGGCCTGCGGCGAGGCACAAGCCGCCGATGGCGACATGGCTGACGACACGGCGTGTTTCCAATTGTATCGGTGTCAGCTCGCTGCCCATGCTGGCAAGCGAGGCGCCGATGCGACCGAGCGCGCTATCGGGTCCGGTGGCGACCACCAGACCGCTGGCCGTGCCTTGCGTGATCAGGGTGCCGGAATACACCAGGCAGGCCGGACTGTCGCCAGTGTCGCCAGTGTCGCTGCGGCCATGCTTGGCTACCGGCACGGACTCGCCCGTGAGCATGGACTCATCGGCCGTCAAATTCGATGCATTGAGCAGTTCGATATCGGCCGGCACGCGGTCGCCCTCGGCAAGCAGCACCAGGTCGCCAGGCACCAAGTCCCTGCCAGCGATGCGCTCCTGCCTGCCATCGCGTATCACCAGGGCGCGTGGACAGGAAAGGTCGCCCAAGGCATGCAGCGAGCGTTGCGTGCGCCTGCGCTGAAAAAAGGTGGTGCCCATGACGAGACACACAAAGCCCAGCAGCATCAGCGCTTCATTGCGGTCGCCAAGCAGCAGATAGATGATGCCGCAGGCCACCAGCAGCAAAAACATCGGTTCGGATACGACATCGAGCAGCAGGCGTGCGGCACTCAAGGGACGCGAGGCAGGCAAGGCATTCGGCCCACTTTTCAGCAAGCTTTCTGCAGCCTGCGCGGTTGTCAATCCTCCACTGCCTGGCTGGAGCGACATATCATCCCGCCTTTTCCGGCGTGGCCGACGGCGACGCACTTGCGTGATCCAGATCCGGTCGCCGCCATGGATCGATATGCGTCATCAGATTGAGAACCCGATGACGCTCGAGCACGCGGCGGCGCGCATCGACAGCAATCGTATGTCCCGCTTCGACCGTCAGTGATGCCTCGACCTCGATGTGGACATCGGCGATGATCATGTCGCCCATTTTTCGCGTGCGCAAATCATGCACGCCACTGATGCCGGGCGTCGTCAATAGCGTCTCGCGTATGGCACTGAGTTCTATCTCGTCCACCGCCCTATCCATCAAGTCATGCAGCGCGTCCCAGGCAAAGCCCCAACCCATTTTCAGAATCATGAGTCCAACGATCAGTGCAGCAATCGGGTCAAGTATGGGATAGCCGGCGAGATTGCCGATGATGCCGACGCCAACGACAAATGAGGACGCAGCATCCGAGCGGGCATGCCACGCATTGGCGATCAGCATGCTCGATTTGATGCGTTTGGCTATCGCCAGCATATAACGAAACAGGCACTCTTTGGCCAATAGTGCCAGACCAGCCATCCACAAGGCAATGCTGTGTACTTCGGCGATGCTCTCTGGCGACTCAAGCTTCAATATTGCGCTCCACACCATGCCTGCGCCGACGACCAAAAGTAAGAGGCCGAGAATGAACGAAGCGGCGTTTTCAAATCGCTGATGCCCGTAGGGGTGGTTCTCATCGGCATCCTTCTTGCTGTGGTGACTGGCGAACAAGACGACAAAGTCTGCCACGAGATCGGTGAGCGAGTGAATGCCATCGGCCACCAAGCCTTGTGACTTGGCATAGATACCGATGCAAATCTGTGCAATGCTCAAGCAAAGGTTGACGGCGACACTCACCCAGGTGCTACGCGACGCTGCAGCTGCTCGCTCCAAGGCGAAGTGTGAAGAATTCTCGTTCTCATCTTCGAATTCTGTTGGCGTCATAGGGGTTCACAATGGCAAGGTTGATCGATCAAGTCTGTGCGGCTCAGCATACTGGCAAAGCCAAATTATCGTGCACGCCGGAGCAAAATAAAAATTATATTTTTATTATCTTAATGCTTCTCATTTAATGGCAGTAGTTGCAATATTGCAAGATTTTGATAAACACTGCTGCAGACATTGTGCACCGCGCCTTGCGATGTGCAGGGCTGCGGGGATAGGTTCCAATGCGCAAAAATATGGTATTAATATCAATATTGCGACAGCACCGCAAGCCTTGCCATTTCGGTCTTTTTTATAAAAAATTTCATCCTATCGCGTGTTTTCAGCCCCAACTATGGTGATAATAGTGGGACATCCTCGACTATGGAGCGCAAATGCGTCGCATATTGTTGGCAATGAGCTTGATCCTGCAAGACGTCTCTGCAGAGCAAGCGGTGATGACCTGGCTGATTCCGGATTTGCCACCGATATCGATACGCAGCAATGACAAGCCTGGGTCCGGCATTGTCGACAAAGAAATCGCCTACATCGTTGCGCATTGGCCGCAGGTCGAGCACCGCTTCGTCTACGCCAATTTGAAACGCAGCTGGGCCATGCTAAAAGCGGGCCAGCCTGCCTGTTATTGCTTCACCTTGAGCAACCCCGAGCGGCTGAAAAGCGCCTATATTGTCGAAACAGGCGTGCTGCCGCCCTTGCATTTGCTGGCGCGCTCCGAGGTGGCGGGCGCGCTGCCACTCAATGCCAGGCAGGAAGTCGATTTGCCGCTGCTGCTGTCCAAGCACAAACTACGTGGATTGATCAGCGAAAAGCGCAGTTTCGGCAAGCAGCTCGACAACATGCTGCGCCAGCGGCCTGCGGATGCCCCGCTCACGCTGACTACGATCAGCAACTACGGCGAATCTATCTTCGCGATGATGCTGCTCAACCGTGTCGACTATACGATCGACTATGATTTCATCCTCTCCTATTACCAAAGCCGTAACGACAAACTGGCTGCGGTGCGCAGCTTCCCTATCGCCAGCAATGGAGAACCAATCAAGTTTGGTTTCGCCTGCCCGAAGACCGCATGGGGCAAGGCGACAGCACGAAAGATAGACGACATTCTGGGGACCCGGGAAGGGGCGCAGGCGATGCGTGAAAGCGTGGAGGCCTGGCTGAGCGAGGATACCCGCCGACGCTACGCAGATCAATTCGGCGCCTTTTACCGACGGCGCGAAAAACCGATGCTGCATCTTGATGGGCCATAAACATGCAAGCGTGTGTCGCATTGTTGAGCGAAACACGGATTTTTCCATGCCCGGCACAGCTGAACTCATGCTGCCACGTTCCAGCGCGCTATCATGATCATTCGCACCTTGTTCCCTAATGAACAGCATAGCTCATAGTTAATTACTACCAATTTGATAAATACAATTGATTTTACCAATCAATCGTTGGTGCTTATACTCGGTACATATATTTCGATTTCGAACTATGTTGCATTCTCCCCCCCTTTTTTTAAAGACAGGATCAGCGATGAGTACAGAAAAAACAGTAGCTAAATGCCCCTTCAATGCTGCAGCGGGTGTGGGCACGACTAACCGCGATTGGTGGCCGCAGCAGTTGCGCCTCGATTTGCTGCACCAGCATTCGTCGAAATCGGACCCGATGTCGCAGCAATTCGATTACGCGGCGGCCTTCAACACGCTCGATTTGCCATCGTTGAAACAGGATCTCACCGCCTTGATGACTGATTCACAGGATTGGTGGCCGGCCGACTTCGGGCACTATGGCGGTCTGTTTCTCCGCTTGGCATGGCACAGCGCCGGTACCTACCGTACAGGCGATGGCCGCGGCGGTGCCGGCCGTGGCCAGCAGCGCTTCGCGCCACTGAACAGCTGGCCCGACAACGTTAACCTCGACAAGGCACGTCGCCTGCTGTGGCCCATCAAGCAGAAATATGGCAAGCAAATCTCCTGGGCCGACCTGTATATTTTGAGTGGCAACGTGGCGCTCGAAAGCATGGGTTTCCAGACGCTGGGCTTCGCTGGCGGCCGAGCAGACGTGTGGGAACCGGACCAGGATGTGTACTGGGGTCGGGAAAACAAATGGCTGGCCGGCGACGTGCGTTACTCACAAGGTTCGCCCGGAGTCGACAAAGTCAACGCCGTGCTGCCAAAAGATGACGATAGCGAAGCGCCACAGTCGCGCGATCTCGAAAATCCCTTGGCCGCCGTGCAGATGGGACTGATCTACGTCAACCCGGAAGGTCCGGACGGCAAGCCAGATCCGCTCGCCTCTGCCATCGACATCCGTGACACCTTCGCGCGCATGGCAATGAACGATGAAGAAACCGTCGCACTCATTGCCGGCGGCCATACCTTCGGCAAAACCCACGGCGCCGCCGCCGCAGAGCACGTCGGCTCCGAACCTGAAGGCACCGGTATCGAAGCGCAAGGATTGGGCTGGGCCAACAGCTATGGCACCGGCAAAGGCGGCGACACCATCTCAAGTGGCCTGGAAGTGACGTGGACCAGCACGCCTACGCAGTGGAGCAACAATTATTTCGAGAACCTGTTCGGCTTCGAATGGGAATTGACGCAAAGTCCGGCTGGCGCACACCAGTGGGTCGCCAAAGGCGGCGACGGACTCATCCCGGATGCACATGACGCCAGCAAGCGCCATCGCCCTACCATGCTGACAACTGACTTGGCGCTGCGCATGGACCCGGCTTACGAAAAAATCTCGCGGCGCTTCTTTGAAAACCCGGACCAGTTCGCCGATGCATTTGCCCGCGCTTGGTTCAAGCTGACCCACCGCGACATGGGCCCGCGTTCGCGTTACCTTGGCGCCGAAGTGCCAAAAGAAGTCTTCATTTGGCAAGATCCTGTCCCCGGCGTCGAGCACGCTCTGGTCGATGAACAGGACATTGCGGCGCTGAAAGAAAAGCTGCAGGCATCGGGCTTGACGGTGGCCCAGCTCGTCTCCACGGCGTGGGCTTCGGCATCGAGCTTTCGCGGCTCGGACAAGCGCGGTGGCGCAAACGGCGCCCGGGTTCGCCTCGCGCCGCAAAAAGACTGGGCTGTCAACCAGCCGGAACAACTCAGTGAGGTACTCGCCACCCTGGCGCAGATTGCCCAGGCCTTCAACACCGGCGGCAAGTATATATCACTGGCCGACCTGATCGTCCTGGCAGGCAATGTGGGCGTAGAGCAGGCAGCAAAGAATGCTGGCCATGCGGTCGTCGTGCCGTTCACCCCAGGGCGCACGGATGCTACCCAAGAGCAAACCGATGTGCAGTCATTCGAGCCACTCGAACCGATTGCCGACGGCTTCCGCAATTACCTGAAGACGCATTACAGTGTGCCTGCCGAGGTATTGCTGGTCGATAAAGCGCAACTGCTGACCTTGACGGCGCCAGAATTGACGGTACTGATTGGCGGAATGCGGGTGCTGAACACGAATGTCGGCGGCAGCCAGGATGGCGTGTTCACCCAGCGCCCTGGTGCTTTGAGCAACGACTTTTTTGTCGAACTGCTCGATATGAATACGCAGTGGGCACCGGTTTCGCGCACCCTGGACCGATTCGAGGGACGTGATCGCAAGACGGGTGCGCACAAGTGGAACGCCTCGCGCGTCGATCTGGTGTTTGGCTCGCACGCCCAACTGCGCGCAATCGCCGAGGTATACGCCAGCGCCGATGCGGACGCGAAGTTTGTGCACGATTTTGTGGCGGCATGGACCAAGGTGATGAACCTCGACCGTTTCGACACAAATTTGGCCCCTACTGTGAATTAAGCAATTCAATGCCATGGTCCGCCTACCAGGCGGACCATTTACTATCATGACGACGCACTCGCCTTAGCTTGTACTGACAGCGTCTGGAAAAAAGCTGCCTGTCGGGGAACACAACTTACACGACAGGCTCGCCCCCCCAAAAAACTTCCACTCATTGAGGCAAAAGCCAGCGGCGCGCAGCGTGCCGCATCTAGCCACAAAAGGTTTTGCTCAGCAACACGGCATCGATCAATTCAACGGCAAACAATCATTCCCTGCACAGCTGCTCGAGCCGCAGCTGGTCGCCCGCGGCCACAAAACACGCCGATTGCCAGCGCTGCGTGTGCAGTGCCTGGGCTGATTTTGGCGTACACCACGGCGGATACACGCGCAGCGCGCGCTTGCCGCCGCTGCCCGCGCGCGACATCACGCCGCGTTCGATCAGCACGGCGCGGGAAAAGACAAACAAGCCGTGCTGCGCTTCATCGCTCACGGCGATGATGAGAAAATCGACACTGTCAGCTGCATCGAGCGGTGCGATCTCGGCAGCGGGGTGGAGTCGCTTCCAGACGGTGACGAACTGGCCGGTTTTCGTCGGCGTGGTTTTTGCCACGCGCAAGACCAGTCGCTTGCCGTGCAGTTCGGCGCGGCAGGCGCCGTAGTCTGCGCTTTCCGCTTCCGGCACGGGCGCTTGCGGCAATCCCAGGCAAGCCCACGGACTGGCCTTCATTGCGCGCTGAATTCGGCCGCTGCCTTGGCCGCCCACAGCGCTTCGGCATGGCTGGCGAACGGGCTATCGTAGCCGTCGAGCGTGCCGTCTTGGTCCATAAAATACAGCCACCAGCCGTCGTCCTGCTCGCGGATGGCCGTCTGGCCGGGCGCGCAGTGGGCTGCCACATCCTGCGCCGAGGTGAGGGTAATGATGCGGATGCCGCGGTGCGTAATCAGGTGATGTGTCATGGAAAAATATAGATTACTAAAAGGATAAAGCCTGAAGTGCAGCTGCAGCGGCTGCACCTAAAAACCGGCGTCAGCCAGCCAGGACGCTATTTTCGCACGCCTTGCCCTGCAGGAAGCATTGCAGGTTGTGATAGGTGATGGCGGCGATCTCGCGCAGCGCTTCGATGGTGAAAAAGCCTTGGTGGCCCGTCACCAGCACGTTCGGCAACGTCATCAGGCGCTGGAAGATGTCGTCATCGATGATGTCGGACGAGCGGTCCTGGAAGAACAGATTGCTTTCCTGCTCGTACACGTCGATGGCCAGCGAACCGAGCTGGCGCGATTTCAGTGCTTCGATGACGGCGCCCGTGTCGATCAGGCCGCCGCGCGAGGTATTGACCAGCATGGCGCCCTGCTTCATCAGCGGCAGCGTCGCTACGCCTATCATGTGGCGCGTGCTTTGCATCAAGGGGCAATGCAGGGAAACGATGTCGGACTCGGCCAGCAATTGCGGCAATTCCACCATGGTGCCCAGTTGCGCAAACGCGGGCGCCGGATACGGGTCGTGGCCCAGCACCTTGCAACCGAAACCTTTGAAAATGCGCGCCGTGGCCAAGCCGATCTTGCCCGTGCCGACGATGCCCACAGTCTTGCCATGCAAGGTCGCGCCGAGCAAGCCGTCGAGCGAGAAATTGCCTTCGCGCACGCGCGCATACGCGCGGTGCGTATGGCGATTCAGGGTTTGCACCAGGGCCAGCGTGTATTCGGCTACCGCTTCCGGCGAGTAGGCAGGCACGCGGGCGACAAACAGGCCCAGGCGCTTGGCCGCTTGCAAGTCGAGATTGTTGTAGCCGGCGCAGCGTAGCAGGACGGCGCGCACGCCGTAGCCGTGCAGCGCTTCGAGCACCGGCGCGTCGAGCACGTCGTTGACGAAGACGCAGACGGCTTGGGCGCCTTGCGCCAGGACCACGGTTTCCTCGCTCAGCAAGGCGCTGTGATACACCAGTTCGATGCTGGCGGAATCGGGCTGGGACGCCAAGGCTTCATCGAAGAAGCGACGATCGTAGGGCTGGCTGGCAAAGAAGGCGATTTTCATGGTGAGTCCTGGAAATAGCTCGATGTAAATACAGCATCATAGCGCAAGCACCGTGGCCCCCGGCGTACGCCTGCTACCGCTGGCCGCCTATTTGGGCGCGCGCGGCAAGCTCAAGGCATGGCGCAGATACGCCGTTTCGGCGGCGTGCTGCGCATGATAGCGCTCGCGTGCGGCGCGCATCGCCGCCTGGTGCGCCGCGATGCCGGTGTCCGTCAGCTCGATGCCGAAGTCCGCCGGCGGCTGCGGCGCGCCGCCGAACAGGCGCGCCAGGATGAACTGGCCCACATTGTCGCGATAGTGCGACGCTTCCCAGTAATAGCGCATCGCGGGCACACCCGTCACTTGCGGGATCGGTTCGCTG
Organism: Janthinobacterium lividum PAMC 25724; assembly: GCA_000242815.2. Classification (GTDB taxonomy): domain Bacteria; phylum Pseudomonadota; class Gammaproteobacteria; order Burkholderiales; family Burkholderiaceae_D; genus Janthinobacterium; species Janthinobacterium lividum_D. Next base: position 105,155 of record AHHB01000032.1, on the reverse strand, counting down.
GTGATGCTGTTGAAACCTGAAAAATCGTACAGGCGCACGTCGCAGCCCTGGCGCCGGTAGCGTCCGGCCATCTGCGCCAGGTCGCGCTGCCACTGCTGCATGGCATCCCACTTGCCGCGCCAATACAGGGCGTCGAGCGTCAGCGCGTGGGTGGGATTGATGTACAGGCGCAAGCGCGTGCCACCCCGGCACAGCTTGCCGACGCTGGTGTCGAAGGCGAGCAGCGCGGGCGCCGTCGGCATCGGGCCGTCGCCAAACTCTTGCAAGCGCGGCGTGAATGCGCGCGCCGTGCCGGCCCAGCCATGCTTGCGGCTGGTAATGCACGCCTGGTCGCGCTGGCCGTGCAGGGCTAGACTGGACAGGCAGACGCCGTCATAGCTGCCACTAAGGATGCGCCAAGAGTCGTGCGTCATGTCCACGCTCAGGCCGCGTTTGATGTTGAGCAAGGCACGCCGCACGAAAAAGGCGGGGCCATCGTCCGTCAAGCCCGGCTCCACGCCGGCCGAACCGCGCGCCAGGGAAAACGAGGGTGCGTCGATGCCCCACACCATGGTGTCGATACGGCTGACCCTGGCCGCATGCTCGGCCAGCAAGATGGCGTCGCCGATCGAAGCGCCCGACACGGCGCTGTTGAAGACGCTCTTGCCCTCGAACAAAGTACGCATGCGGCTCGCCGGCAAGCCCATTTCCGTGCGCGAATTGCCGATGTAGACGACGGCCGGCCGATAGCGCGCCACGGCATAGGTCTTGCCCCACACGGACAGCTTTTCAGCCGTCGGGCGCAGGCGCTGCACCAACGGGCTGTCCCACTGATGCAGCAAATACGGATCGACGTGATAATTCATGCCCGAAACAATGGCCAGCACGGCCAGCACGCAGGCAAGGAAGATGGCGAGGTAGCGGCGGGCGTTGGTATCCATGCTCAGAATTGGAAGTAGAGAAATTCGCTGACGCGGTTCATGCTGAAGATGCAGGCAACAAACAGCGCTGCCAAGCCCACGCTCCAGCGCCGCGTGAGTTGCCAGTTGAAGTTCCAGCGACCTGCAGGCTGCAATATTCTTTCAATGGCGGGCTCGTAGAGAAAGAAAATTTCTTGCGTGTTTGGCGCCCTGAACGCCAGCAGCATCGCCACCAGCAGCACCGGCAAGCCCGGCCCCGCCAGTTCGATCCAACGGATGCCGTCGAAGGCCGGATGCAGGCCCCACTGCGCGAGCAGGCCCGCGTGACTGACCAGGGCGCGCGGCAAGCTCACGCCGTTCGCCCCCACCAGCGCGCCGGCGATATCGGAGGCCGTGGCGACATCGGGCGCGCGGAAGTAGACCCAGGCCAGCATGACGGCAAGAAAGGTCAGCAAGCTTGAACACCAAGCCGGCCACCAGCGCGCCTGCGCCGCGCCAAAGACACTCTGCCACGCCTGCAGCAGCACCAGGTACAGGCCGTGCAAGCCGCCCCAGACGACAAAGGTCCAGCCGGCGCCATGCCACAGGCCGCCCAGCAGCATGGTCAGCATCAGGTTGCGGTAACGCATGGCCTCGCCATGGCGGCTGCCGCCCAGGGGAATGTATACATAGTCGCGCAGGAAACGCGACAAAGTCATGTGCCAGCGGTGCCAGAACTCGGCGATATTGGCCGCCTTGTACGGCGAGTTGAAATTGAGCGGCAATTTCACACCGAACAGGCGCGACAGGCCGATGGCCATGTCCGAATAGCCGGAAAAGTCGAAGTACAGCTGGAAGGTGTAGGCCAGCACGCCGATCCACGCCTCGATCAGGGTGGGGGTGGCGCCGGCCGCGAAGACGGGGATGGCGAGCGGTGACAGATTGTCGGCGATCAGCACCTTTTTTGCCAGGCCAAGAGTAAAAATTGACAGGCCGATGGCGAAGTTGGCCGCGCGCGGATGCACATTGGCCGGGTCGGCGAACTGCGGCATCATCTCGCGGTGGTGCAGCACGGGCCCGGCGATCAGGTGCGGGAAATAGCTGACGAACAGCACATAATGGATGAAGCGGTATTCGCGCAGCTCGCCCCGGTAACAATCGACGAGGAAGGCGATCTGCGTGAAGGTAAAGAAAGAGATGCCAATCGGCAAGATGATGTCGAGCGCGTGCAATGGCACGCTGCCACCACTACCGCCGGCGATAGCGACCGCGTTCACGCTATCGATGAAGAAATTCGCATATTTGTAGTAGGCAAGCAAACCCAGGTTCAGCGCCAGCGCCGTCAGCAGCACGCGCTTGCGCGCTGCGCCAGCACTGGCGCCGAGCAGGCGCCCGGCGCCGTAATTGACGCAAATCGATGCCAGCAGCAGCGGCAGATAGCGCACCTCCCACCAGGCATAGAAGAACAGCGAGGCCAGCGCCAGCCACATGGCCGGCGCCAAGCGGCGCCAGCTGGAAGGCGCACTGCCTGCGGATGCCCGGCGACCGAGCAGAAAATAGCCGGCCAGCACGATGGGCAGATAGCCGAACAGGAAGGCGAAAGAATTAAACAGCATATTGCCTCCTGGGAGGCAAGAACTGGACCTGGTAGTAACATTCGGCAATCTGCGCCGCCACCCGTTCCCACGTAAAACCTTGCACCAGCGCTTGCACGCGCGTGCGCTCGGGCGGGTGCGCCAGCAGTTCGAGGATGGCCCGGCGCTGCGCGTGGCCATCGTCCCAGCGCAGCTTGCGCAGCGCGAACGCGGAATCGGGCAAATCGAGCGCGCTTTGCGCCGTCATGACGACGGGCGTACCGGCCGCCAGCGCTTCGAGCACGCTCAAGGGCAACACTTCGCCCTGACTGGGCAAAGCCACTACGCCGGCCGCATGGTAGGCGCTCGCCAGCAGCGGGGCGGCGTGCTCCAGCGTGCCGAGCCAGCTGACGTGTGGCAAGTCCAGCAACTGCTGGAAATACGCGTGTTGTTCGCGCGGGGCAGCGCCGATCAGCACCAGGCGCAAGCCCGTCCCTGCCAGCGCCAGCGCCAGTCCCAGCTGGTTTTTATACGGCGAAATGCTGCCCACCATCAGCACGAAGGGCTCGGCGATGCCCGTTTCACGCAAGAACAGATCGCCATTGGCTGTAAAAAAGTGCGCGTTAATCCCGTTCGGCAAGACGCGGATGGCCTCGGCGCGCATGGCGAAACCTTGCACGATGGCGTCGCGCTCGGCCTCGCCCAGCGCAATGACCATGTCGGCCAACTGCAAGGCGCGCCGCGTTTGCGCATAACTGGTTTGCACCATCCACTGCGTCAAACGCCCTGCCAGCCGGTCGGCAAGCCGCGCGCGCCAGGCGCAGGCGCGGCCCCATTGAGGTGATAGCAAGGGCGACAGTACCACAGGGACACCTTGCTCGCTGGCCGCTTCCATGATGCGGTAAGTGCCATTGCTGGCCGAAAAAACATGCAGCACGTCAAAATCGGCCAGCCGCTCATGGTTGGCATCGACCAGTTGCACTTCCATGGGGGGCGCCGCCTTGGCTGGCAGCCGGTTCAGGGCGGCTATGGTTTCGCGCACCTGGATCTGCAAGCCGCCGTCGCGCTGGAACAGCATCGGGTAGGACAAGATACCGACACGCATGGTCATCCTTTCGTGCGCCCGCGCCGCTGATAGCTCAGTGCGATGATTTGACGGCCAGCCAGCGGTCGGCCAGCTTGCGTTGCAACAACAGTAATTCGCCGGCGAGCTCATGTTTCAACAGAAAAATTGCGCCCAGCCAGCACAGCAAGGTGAGCAGCGCCGTGCCCGTCAGCGCCAGCAGCGCCGGCGCATCCATGGGTAGCCACAACAGCGCAGCGACAGGCGCCATGCCGCTGAGACCGCAGAGCAGCAAACTCTTGTGCAATGTCCGCGCCAGGATGCGCCAGTCGAGTGCGCTCAAGCGCCGCAGGCAGCGATAATTGAGCCAGCTGCGCAGCACATTGCTGAGCACCACGGCCCAGGCCACGGTTACCAGACCGAACGGTGCCGCCGCCAGCAGCAATGCCACTTTGATGACGCCAGCGCAGGCATCGAGGCGCACCTGCGCCTGCAACTGGCCCGTCGCCACGAACAGGTAGCGGGCCATGCTAAACATGCTATACACGGCCGACGACAGGCATATGATGCGTATCAAGGGCACACATCCTAGCCATTGCGTGCCATACAAGACCTTGATCAGAGGTAAAGCCATGCAGGCGAGAAAGAGAAAGAAGGGCCAAGCCAGCGCTGTCATGTAGCTGATCGTGCGCAGATACACGAGTTGCGCCCCACCCTGCCCTCCCTCTCCGCGCGCGCGCGCCGCGAACAGGGGAAATACCACGGGAGAAATGGCACTGGTGATGGCCTGATTAAAAATATTCAGTACGCTTTGCGCCTTGCCGAACAAGGCCAGGCTTTCAATGCCGAGCAGCTTGCCAATGATGAGGTCAGGCGCCGCCACGCCCGCCTCGTCGACCAGGCTGCCACCGGTCGCATAGGCGCCAAAACGGGCGATGGCGCCCATGCCGCGCCATCCCGGCAGCCACGGCAGTTCACGCGGGCGCACCAGCAAGCTCACTGCCAGCGAGGCGCAAGAACCGGCCAGCGCCGCCCACACCATGCTCATATAACTGTAGCCCTGCAGCGCCAGCAGCACGGCCACCAGCACGTTGGCCACACTATTGGCGGCATTAATGGCGTAGATGGCGCGAAAGCGCAGTTGCCGACGCAACATGGGTAAGGTTAAGGCGCTAAACGGAATCAGTAAAAAATTGATGGCCAGCAGGCGCAGCACCAGGGTCAGCCGTGGTTCGCCATACCACCGCGCCAGCGACGCGCTGAGCAGCAGTACCAGGCTCGCCAGCAGCCAGGCAACGAGCAAGCTGGTCGCCAGCGCGGCCCGCAGTTTCACGGCATCGAGCTGCTTTTCCTGGATCAGGTATTGTCCCACGCCAAAATCGCGCACCACTTGCGCCAGCGCCACCAGCACGGCAGCGAGCGCATACACGCCCACTTCGGCCGGCGTCAGCAGGCGCGCCAGCACCATGCTGGCGATAATGCCCAGCAGCATTGCCGTGTATCTTTCGGCGAACGAAAAGGAAAACGACGCGCGGGTGGTGCTCATGCGGGCCGCCCGCGCCTACACCAGGCCCGCATAGAACTGCCGCAACTGGCGTTCCAGGCGTGACATCGAATAGCGCTGCACGGTTTCTTCGCGCGCCAGCCGTCCCATGCGCGCGCGCCGGGGCGCGTCCATCAGCAGCTTGGCCACGAGCGCGCAAGCAGCGTGTTCGTCGTCGAGCGGCAGCAGCAGTCCCCCTGCGCTATCGTGCAAGATATCGTGGGTGCCCGGCACATCCGTGCCCACAGCCGGCACGCCGCAGGCCATGGCCTCGATGGTGGCAATGCCGAAGCCTTCGTTTTTACTCAGCAGCACATGCAAGTCGAAGGCAGGCATCAACAACTCGACGCGCTGCTGGAAGCCGGCAAACACCACGCGCTCCTGCAATCGCGCCTGTTGCACTTGCAGGCGCAGCATGGCTTCCAGCGGCCCCGTGCCTACCAGCACTAAATATAACTGAGGGAATTGCACGGCCAGGCTGGCGAACAGGGCCAGCAGCGCTTGCGGACGCTTTTGCGCCGACAGTCGCGCCACGCAACCGAGGACCAGCACGTCGGGCGGCAACCCGAGTTGGCGCCGCGCCAGCACTTTGCGTTCCGGCGAGACAATAAAAGTGTCCGTATCGACGCCGTTCGGTATCACGGCCAGCCGCGTCTGCGGCGCCAGCATGTCACGGTACAAATCAAGAAAATGGCGCATGGCGGAGGAAGACACGGCATACACGCCCTTCACGCTACGAAACGCTTCCTGCAGCAGTGGCCGCTGCCAAGTACTGAACGGTTCCAAAGGAAACGCATTGTGCACGCTGATGACGGCAGGCAGGCGGCACTGCCGCGCCAGCCACACGATGGAAGCGCCATAACTGGTCCAGCAAAAGGCCACATGGACCAAATCAGGCCGCAACTGCCGCAGCCGCCAAGCCCCCGTCAGCCGCGCGCGCAATAAATTCCAACGGCGCCACGCCCAGTGTTCAAGAAATAGCGGCGGTTCATACACGCGCACTTGCATCTGGCTGGCGCGCAAGTGTTGCGCCCAGGCTTGAAAACCGGGAAAGCGCCGCAGGGCCAGCACGCTGTCATAGCCGCTCGAAGCAAGTACTTTTGCCTCTTGCGCCAGGCGCAGCTCCATGCCGCCCAGCTCGCCCGAATAACTACTGATAACGATGCGCGGCAGGCGTTTGCGCCGTCCCCGCCATGCTTCATGAAAAAACCCCCGCAACCAGGCCCGTTCCCACTGGTGCAAGAACAGCGCGGCGTGGTCGCGCCGCAGCCAAGCGCGCACGGCGCCGAGCGTATCGCGCACGTATCGGCCCAGCATCCAGCGCGGCACGCCCAGCAGCTCCAAGCTGGGCCCAAGCGTGGCCAGCCGGCACTGACCACGGCCAAACAGCATGGCACGGCGCAGTATCGACGCGCGCTGCACTTGCGCGACGCGAATGATGTGCGCCACGCGGGCCTGGGGACAGAACCAGGAAGGGTTGCCGGCCGCATGCAGTTCCAGGTTGAGGCGGGTTTCGCTGCCCATCGCGTAATTGCTCCCTTGCGGACCGATACTCTCGTCATAGCGGGCGCCCGACTCGAAGATGCGGCGGCGAATCGCCATGTTGGCGCCCCACACCAGGCCCGGATAGATGGGGGCGTCGCGCAGGTCGGGGCTGGTGATGCCCCATGTCACGCCGACGGGCGTCAGGCGCAGCAGCCATTGCGCCGGAGGTTCCCGCCAGGCCGGCACGATGGCGCCGCCAAACAGGGCGTAGCCCGGGTGATCGCGCGCGCAGCGCTGCAAGCGGCACAGCCAGTCGGGTGCCGGCATGGCGTCGTCGTCGCCAAAGACGAACAGCTCGCTGCCATCGCCGCCCTGTCGCAAGGCATGCTCGACGGCGCCGTTCAGGGCGGGACTGCGGCCGCGCCGCGCCACATAGATTGAACTCAAGGGCAAGCACCCGCGAAAAGCGGCGATCACCTGCGCCGTGCCGTCCGTGCTGCCATTGTCGGCGATGAGCAGGCGCCAGCCGCCTGCAGGCGGGCGTAGCCGCATGTAGGCGCGCAATACCTGGGGCAACGTGCCGGCGCCATTGTAGGTCGCCATGAGAACGGTCAACAAGGACATGCCTCCTTGGTCTTAGCATGACAAAACTGGGTACTGAAAAGTATTCACCGAGTCAATCGCGTCAATCGAGTGTACCGAGCCTGCCCGACAGCAAGTTGAGCGACATCAGTACCATGCAGGCAAAACCAGGAGCATCCCCGTTCATGCGCGACATCGTGATCACCATCATCATCCTCGGGTCGCTGCCCTTCATCCTGAAGTCACCGGCCATCGGCGGCCTGATGTGGGTATGGGTCAGTGTGATGAATCCGCACACGCAAGCGTGGGGCTTTGCCAACCACTTGCCGTTTGCCTTCATCATCGCCATCGCCACCATGCTCAGCCTGCTGATAACGCGCGAGCCGAAAAGCCTGCCGCTCACGCCCGTCAGCGTGCTGCTGCTGCTGTTCGTCGCGTGGATGAATGTCACGGCGCTGTTCGCCCTGCTGCCGCAAGCGTCGTGGGTGCAGTGGAACAAGGTGATGAAGATCATGCTGATGAGCTTTGTGATCATGATGGTGATACGCACGCGGCGCGACATCGTGCGTCTCGTATGGGTGCTGGTGGCTTCGCTCGGCTTTTACGGGGTGAAAGGCGGCCTCTTCACTATCCGCAGCGGCGGTACGGAACGCGTCTGGGGCCCGGAAGAGACGTTTATTGGCGATAACAACGCGCTGGCCCTGGCCCTGGTCATCACCATCCCCCTCATGTATTACCTGCAGCAAAACACTGATAAACGCTGGCTGCGCCACGGCCTGTCGGCGGCCATGCTGCTGTCGGCACTGGCTGCGCTGGGCTCGTATTCACGCGGCGCCCTGCTGGCCATTGCCGCCATGAGCCTGTTCATGTGGGTCAAGAGCGAGCGCAAGTTGGTGCTGGGCGCGCTGCTCGGTGCGGTCGCGCCGCTGCTGCTGGCCTTCATGCCCGAGCGCTGGGCCGAACGCATGGACACCATCAACACGTATCAGGATGACGTGTCCGCCATGGGCCGCCTGAATGCCTGGCGCATGGCCTGGAACCTGGCGCGCGACCGCTTTCTCGGCGGCGGCTTCGATGTCTCCGACGCCGCCATCTTCGCCCGCTACGCGCCGAACCCCATGGATGTGCACGCGGCGCACAGCATCTACTTCCAGGCGCTGGGCGAACACGGCTTCGTCGGCTTGTTGATTTACCTGGCGCTGGGCATTGCCACCTGGCGTACTGCCGCCGCCATTATCGGGCGCACACGGGGCCAGCCGGCACTGCGCTGGGCGCACGGCCTGGCCACCATGAGCCAGGCCAGCCTGATCGGCTTTGGCGTGGGCGGCGCCTTTCTCAGCCTGCTGTATTTCGACATGCCATACTACCTGATGGCAGCCCTGATCGCCACGCGCATCATCGTCGAGCAGCCAGCGACAGCGACTACGCCCGGCACAAGCCAGGGCAAGGCCCGGGCCTCCATCGCGGAGCAGCCATGACGTCCAGCCTGTCCATTTTGATCTACCACCGCGTGCTGGCACGGCCAGATCCCCTGTTTCCCGGTGCAGTCGATGCGCGCCTGTTCGAGCGCCAACTGCGCCTGTTGCAGCGTTTCTATACGCCGCTGCCGCTGGCCGTGGCCGTGCAGCGCTTGCAAGATGGCAGCCTGCCGCCGCGCGCTGCCTGCATCACCTTCGACGACGGCTATGCAGACAATGCGCAAGTCGCCCTGCCGCTGCTGCAGCGTCTGGGCTTGCACGCCACTTTTTTTATCGCCACCGGCTACCTGGACGGTGGACAGATGTGGAATGACACGGTGATCGAGGCGGTGCGCCATGTGACCAGGCCCGTGCTCGACTTGCGAGAGATCGGCTTGGACTGCCTGCCCGTCGCCAGCCTGGCGCAGCGGCAAGCGGCCATCGCCACCTTGCTGGGTCAGCTGAAATATCTGCCGTTTGGCCGGCGCCAGCAGTTGGCCATGCAGATACGCCGCCAGGCAGGCACCGGCTCCGCTCCGCCCGCCATGCTCAGCACGGCGCAGTTGCGCCAGTTACACGCGGCCGGCATGGGCCTGGGCGCGCACACGGCGAGTCACCCGATTTTGTCTACCCTGCCCGAGCGTGCCGCGCGGCTGGACATCGCCAACGGCAAGCGCCAGCTGGAACGTTTGATCCAGGCGCCCGTCACCCTGTTTGCATATCCGAACGGCAAGGCCGGACGTGATTATGGCGCGAAGCACGTGGCAATGCTTGACAGCCTGGGCTTCCAGGCGGCCGTGGCTACGGACTGGGGCGTGGCGCGTCCCGGCGCGGGGCTGGACCTGCTGCAACTGCCGCGCTTTACGCCGTGGGGTCGAGGACGGCTCGCGTTTCTGTGGCGCTTGCGGCAAAACCGCCGGCAAGCGCACCGAGCGCGCCCGGATGCTGGCTGAGCCACTGTTCGAGCATCAGCAGCAGCCATACCATGGTGCCGTGATAGGCCGGATGTTCGGCCAGCAAGCGCCCTTGTAAATCGTCGATGAAGACGGGGCGCACGATGCCACGCCCGCGCAGCTGCGTCAGGTTGTCAAACGCAAATTCGCGTAGCGGCGCATGACTGTGCAGCCACTGGCCGAAAGGCAAGCCGAAGCCGTGCTTTTTCTTGCGCACGATGGCAGCTGGCAATATCTGCGCCAGCGCCCGCTTAAAGAACGGCCGCAGCTGCCTGCCATCGAGCTTGTCGCGCGGTGCCAGACGCGCGGCAAACGCCACCATCGCATCGTGCAGGAAGGGAAATGTGGCTTCCACGCCGGCCAGCTCGCAAGCCTTGCGCACCTTGAACAGGTCGTTGTCGGCCAGCGTAAAGCGCATGTCCAGCGCCAGCAATTCATTGATCTGGCTCAAGCCCTGGCCTTGCCGCTGCCAATAGGCGCCATTCACATAGCCGGGCGCCAGGCCCGGGTCTATGCTGTCGATAAAGCTCTCTTCCAGTACCGTGCGGTGGCCATGGCGCAGCAGCAAGTTATAGCCGTCGAGCCTGGCCGGCAGCAACTGGCTCGCTTGCGTGATGTAGCTGCGCGCCTTGTCGCCCAGCCGCCACGGCTTGCCCCTGCGTTGGCGAAATAGCAGCGGTTCGATGATGGCTAGGCGCAGCATGACGGGCAAGCGCTGGTACTGCGACAGCAAGGCTTGGTGCGCATAGCGCTCATTGCCGCCAAACAATTCGTCGCCGCCATCGCCGCCCAGCAAACGCGTGACGCCGTCCTCGCGTGCCATCTGCGCGCAATAGTAAGCGGGAATCGCCGAGGCATTGCCGAAAGGCTGGTCGAAAATGGCCGCCATGGCGGGAATCGCTGCCAGCACGTCGCTTGGCGTCACGTAGCGCTCGTGGTGGATGCTACCGGCGTGGCTGGCGGCCAGGCGCGCATAGGCCATTTCGTCATAGCCGGGGACATCAAAACCGATGGAATAGGTGCGCGCGGGCCGACCCGTCACTTGCCCCATGATGGCGGCCAGCGTGGAACTATCTGTGCCGCCGCTCAGAAACGCTCCCGTGTTGCTGCTATCGGGGCCCAGGCTGCTTTCGACGGCCAGGCGCAGCAAGCGCAGCAACTCCTGCTTGTTGGCGGCAAAGCTGGCACGCGCGCGGCGCGCGCCTGGTTCCTGGAAGACCAGCTGCCAGTAACTGCCCTTGCATTGCTTGCCGCCGCGCATCAGTAGGTATTCGCCCGGCAGCAAGCGCTGCTGGCCTAGGTAAGCGGTGGCCGGACCTGGCACCATGTGGAAATACAGATAGTGATACAGGGCTTGTGGGTCGAGCACGCCACGCACCGACGGATGGGCCAGCAAGGCGTCCATCGAGGTGGCAAAGAACAGGCCCTGCGCATTGCTTGCATAGCTGAGCGGATGCATGCCGGCGCGGTCCACGGCCAGCAAGAGCTGGCCAGAAACGGCGTCGAGGATGGCCAGCGCGAATGGCCCCGACAGGCTGGTGCAAGCGGCCACGCCCCGGCTCAGCCAGAGACAGGCCAAGCGGCTCGCCACGTCCTCGGCCGAACCGTCGAGCACGGGCCGGCCCCAGATGGCTACTTGCAAGCCATCTTGCTGGTGCACATGGCCGCTGCCATCGATGGCGGCGACGGCCACGCCGCCCACATCGCTGACGCTGATGGCCAGGGGCGAGCCATCGAAACGCGACAGCGGCGCAGCCATGTTCTGCAGCGCGGCGCTACTGGCATCGGCCACGGCAACGCCCGATGCGCCGCCCGCCGCCCCGCTCGCTATAGCGCCGCTCGCTGCAGCGCCAGCCGCCGCCAGCCAACCGCACAGGCCGCTCATACCAGCACCTCGGCCGGCAGCGGATGGCCGAGAAAGGCGGTCGGGCTGGCCGTCAAGCCATACGCGCCCGACTGGAACACCACCACCAGGTCGCCCTCCTGGGCGCGCGCCATTTCCATCTGGTCAGCCAGCAAGTCCAGCGGCGTGCACAACGGTCCCACGACGGACGCCACTTCGCGCGCTCCGCCTTGCAGGCGGTTGCCGATGGCGACCGGATAATTCTTGCGTATCAGCTGGCCAAAATTACCGGACGCGGCCAAATGATGGTGCAAGCCGCCATCGGTGACGAGAAATACCTGTCCATGCGACACTTTGCGCTCGAGCACCGTGCACACATAAATGCCTGCCTCGGCCACCAGGTAGCGGCCCAGCTCCAGATTCAGGCGCGCGCCGGGCGCCGCCCGGGCCAGGATGGCGAGTTGCCGCTGCAAGCCTTGCGCCACGGGCGCCAGTTCCAGTGCCTGGTCGCCGGGAAAATATGGCACGCCGAAGCCGCCGCCGATATTTAAGGTGCGCAAGGGCGCTGGTGCGCTGTCGGCCAGTTGCAAAGCCAGTTGCACGCTCAGAGCCTGCGCTTCGACCAGCGCCGCCGCCGACAGGTTTTGCGAACCCGCATACAGATGCAAGCCATGAAAATCGAGTCCCATTTGGCCGATGCGGCCCAGTAGCGCTGGCACCAGCGCCGCATCAACGCCAAACGGTTGCGCGCCCCCGCCCATGCGCATGCCCGTGCGACGCAGGGCGAAATCGGGGTTCACGCGCACGGCCACCCTGGCCGTCACACCCAGCCGTTCACTGGCCAGCGCCACCCTCTCCACCTGCGCGCCCGATTCCACATTGATCAGCACGCCGGCGGCCACGGCCTGCGCCAGTTCGCCATCGCGCTTGCCCGGCCCCGCAAAACTGATGCAGTGCGGCGCCATCGGCGTATCGAGCGCCGTCGCCAGTTCGCCGCCCGAGGCCACATCGATGCCATCGACCAAGCCTGCCAGACATTGCACCACGGCCGGCATGGGATTGGCCTTCATGGCGTAATGCACATGCACACCAGCAGGCAAGGCGGCGCGCAGTGCGCTCACGCGGCGCGTGATATGCGCACGTTCATACGCGTAGAATGGTGTGCTGCCGACCCTCTGCGCCAGCCGGCGCAAAGACACGCCGCCAAGCTCCAGCATGTCGCCTTGCACGGCAAACTGGCCCAAGGGCGCATGCGAAGGCATATGAGAAGGCACGTGCACAGGCGCATTCGGGGGCGCAAGCAAAGAAAAATTCAAGGGAACATCCGAGAGCACACCCGTGCTGTTTGGGCGGATCGAGTCCTTCATGCGCCATCTCCTGATTGGACAGCATAGACGCGCGCCAGTTCCCTGGCCAGCAATGGACGGTCGATCTTGCCATTCGGATTGCGCGGCAGCGCGCCGTCGCGAATTTCCACCCACAGCGGCACCATATAGCTGGGCAGTCGCGCGCGGCAGGCGGCCAGCACGCTGTCGCGCAGCAATTCCATGCCCTGCGCAGGAGTGACGAGCAAGGCGATGGCCTGGCCCAGTGCGGCATGGGGCAGGCCCAGCGCGGCCGCCTCGCCTACCAGCCCGCTCGCATACACGACCTCTTCGATCTCGGCCGGACTGACCCGGTAGCCGGACGTCTTGATCATGTCATCGCTGCGACCGACAAAATACAGGTAACCTTCGGCATCGCGGCGCACGGTGTCGCCCGACCAGACGGCCAGTTCCGGCAACACCAGCCCGCTCGCCCGCGGCGCCAGGGGCTTGAAGCGCTCGGCCGTGCGCGCCGCATCGTTCCAGTAGCCGAGCGCCACCAGCGCGCCACGGTGCACCAGTTCGCCCGGCTCGTCGTCTTCGCAGACGCTGCCATCGGGGCGCAGCACCAGCACTTCCGCGTTGGGGATCGCTTGCCCGATGGAATCGGGGCGCCGCTCCAGCTGTTCCGGCGCCAGATAGGTGGAGCGGAACGCTTCCGTCAAGCCATACATCAGGTAGAGCTGCGTGCGCGGCAGCGACTGGCGCAAGCGCTCTAGCGTGGCTCTGGGCATCACGCCGCCCGAATTGGTGATGTAGCGCAGCGTCGTGGAAAGGGGCCAGCTCAGCTGCGATAGCTGTAACCACAGCGGTGGCACGGCGGCCAGGCCCGTGATGGCTTCCTGCTCCACGGCTTCGACGATATCGCGCTGCAGCAGGTAATTCATCAGCACGGCGCAGGCGCCGCTGGCAAACGCCGTCGTCAGCTGGCTCAAGCCGTAGTCGAAACTGAGCGGCAGGACGCACAAAATCCGGTCCTGCGGCGTGTTGCGCAAATAACTGACGACGCTAAGCGCGCCGGCCAGCATGTTCCGGTGCGACAGCACCACGCCTTTCGGGCGCCCGGTGCTGCCCGATGTGTACAAGATGGCGGCCATGTCCGTATCGATCACGGCGTGGCGCAGGGGGGTGGGTGTAGATGCGCCGGCGGCGACGCCACGCCACGCCAGCAGCCGCACGCGGCCAAGGCTGGTTTGCGGCCGCGGTTCCCCCGTCAGCAGCACCGTCTGCAAGTCCGGGCAGGCGGCCAGCGCGGGACCCAGCTGCGCCAGGCGTTCGCGCGAAGTGACAAGGATGGTCACGTTGCAGTCGGCCAGGATGTACGCCACCTGTTCCGGCTTGAGCAAGGGATTGACGGGCACGAACACAGCACCGGCGGCCGCCGCGCCAAACATGGCGCTGACGTTTTCCGGGCGTTTTTCCAGGTACACGGCCACTCGCGCGCCACGCTGCAAGCCCAGGGTCAGCAAGTTGCTGGACGCCTCGCACACGGCTTGCGCCAGCGCGGCATAAGACATTTCCTCGCCCTGCCAGGACAACGCTGGCGCGTGGGGCGCGCGCTGCGCCGCGTCGAAGATCAGCTCGTGTATGAGTGTCGCCATCGTCTCGCCCCCGGGTTGCCATGATCGCCATGCCTTCCCCTATGATTCAGACAAACGGCCACAGCGGTCTTGATTTTGATCAGTTAACAGTTTCAACAACACAGCTTGAGGCGGCGCAAAACCGCCGCTCGCCGCTGCGCTCTAATGGACAGCGTTGGCTGCATAGCCGCCCCATCCTTGATCGCCATGATTAGCTTCACGCGTTTTCCACGGTTACAACGGCTTGCGGCCAGCCTTCGCCAACTGGGCTGGTGCGACAGCAGCTGGCTAGCCCTGGCGCGCCTGCTGGCGATGGTGCCAGGCGGGCGCTGCGCGCTGCATCGCTACCAGTTCGTGGCACAAGCCGTGGCACCCGGCTCGCTGTGCCTTGGGCGCGGCCAGTCGATCACAGTCACGCCCTGCCTGACGCAGGCCGATTTGCTGTCCGGTCCCGAACGCCGACCCGGTGCGCTAAGCGAACGCTACCGCCAGGGTGCGCAATGCCTGGTGGCGCGCAGGCAGGCAGAGACCAGCAAGGCAGACATGGCTGGCTGGATCTGGCTGCTGCGCCACGGCTACCGGGAAGACGAGGTGCGCGCCCGCTATGCGCTGGCCTCCAGCCAGTCGTCCTGGGACCTGGACGTGTGGGTGCATCCCGCACAACGGGGCGGCCTGGTCTTTGCCCGCCTGTGGGAAGAAGCCAATGCCGTGCTGTATGCGCAGGGCGTGCGCTGGTCGTGCAGCCGTATTTCGCGTTTCAACCGCGCCTCGCTGGGCGCCCATGCGCGCCTGGGCATGCACGCGCTGGGCACGGCCACCTTTCTTCGCTGCGGCCGCTGGCAATGGATGGCCGCCAGTCTGCCGCCCTATCTGCACCTGTCGCGCCGCCCCGACGATCTTGTCTGCCTGGACTTCGATACCAGCAGCCTGCCGCACTACCCTTCCCTGGAGCTCACATGTCGCATCTTGAAGCAGTAAAGCACATCCTCGATCGCACGCTGGGCTTGAACGGGCGCGCGTTGGAAGCGCACACGCCGCTGCTGGGCAGCGTGCCGGAACTCGACTCGATGGCCGTGATCGGCGTGATCGCCGCGCTGGAAGAGCATTTCAGCATCAGCGTGGCCGACGACGATATTCACGCGCGCCACTTCGCCACCGTGGGCACCTTGCACGATTTTGTGTTTGCACAGCTACGAGCATGAGCAGCGCCGCCCTCGACACGCTGGCGCTGCAGCCTTTCTTCCTGCCCGCCAGCGGCGGCCAGCGCTACTGCCTGCTGCACCTGCCGCCACCGGGCCGCCGAGCGCGCGGCGCCATCGTCTACGTGCATCCGTTTGCCGAAGAACTCAATAAAAGCCGCCACGTGAGCGCCGCCCAGGCGCGCGTCTTTGCAGCCGCCGGCTACTGCGTGCTGCACATCGACCTGTTTGGCTGCGGCGACAGCGACGGCGAATTCGAAGAGGCGCGCTGGGACATCTGGCACAACGACTTGCACCTGGCTTGCGCCTGGCTGGCGCAGCGCATCGAAGGCCCCTTGACCGTGTGGGGTTTGCGCCTGGGCGCCCTACTGGCACTCGATTTTGCCAGCCGCGCGCCGCTGCCACTGGCGCGTTTGCTGCTATGGCAGCCCGAACTCGATGGACGGCGCAGCATCGACCGCTTCCTGCGCCTGCGCCTGGCAAGCAGCATGCTGGCCGGCGGCACGCGCGAAGCGCCGGGCCAAGCGCGCGCCGCACTGGAGAACGGTGCATCGGTGGAAGTGGCCGGCTACCTGCTGGCACCAGCGCTGGCGCTGGCCATCGATGGCGTCAGCGCAGCGGCGCTGCTGCCCACGGTGCCCGTCTACTGGCTCGAGTATCAGGCGCCGCAGCAGGCCTGTACGCCAATGCTGCCATCGTTGCCATCGCCGGCGCTGGCGCAGCGGTGGCGCGAACAAGGTGCAGCCGTGCACGTGGCCAGCTTCGGCGATGGCCCGTTCTGGCACAGCGGCGAGCTGCTCGCTTGTCCGCAATTGCTGGACGCGACGCGAAAACTTTGCTGCGACTGGCTCGATGCGCCATGGATGACGCCATGAAACGCGACCAGGTCGCCAGGCCCACCGTGTACCAACTGGCGCTGCGCTTTCGCAGCGCCGCCAGGGATGCAGAGACTGAAACCGAAGCGCAAGCGCGCATGGTCGGCATCCTCAGCCTGCCCGCCGCACCAGGCCCACGCGGCATATTGATCGTCACGGGCGGGCCCCAATACCGGGTGGGCAGCCACCGTCAGTTCGTCTTGCTGGCCCGGGCGCTGGCCGCGCAAGGCTGGCCCGTGTTGCGCTTCGACCTGCGCGGCATGGGCGACAGCGAGGGCAGCGCGCGCGATTATCGCGCCGCCAGCCCCGATATCGGTGGCGCACTCACGCAATTCTTCGACGCCGTGCCATCCTTGCGCGAAGTGGTGCTGTGGGGCTTGTGCGATGGCGCCACGGCCGCCGCCTGCTATGCGCCAGATGACCCGCGCATCAGCGCCCTGATCCTGCTCAATCCGTGGGTACGCAGCAGCGCCAGCCTGGCGCGCGCCACGCTGCGCCATTATTATCTGCCACGCTTGCTGCAAGGCGCGTTCTGGCGCAAGCTGGCCGGCGGTGGACTGCAGCTGGGCGCCAGCCTGGCGTCGCTGCGGCAGGTGGCTGCCGCCATGCAGGGACCGGCAACACAGGAAAACGATGCGCCCGCGCCTGCCTTGCTGCGGGCGTTGGCGCAATTTCCGGGCAAGATGCTGCTGATCCTCAGTGGCGACGACCTCGGCGCGCGCGAGTGGCAAGCCTTGCTCGATAGCGATGCTGCCTGGCGCGCCGTCACCGCGCGCGCGCAATGGACGCAGGCGCAGGTGCATGGCGCCAACCACACCTTCGCCAGCGCCGCCTGGCGCGGCGAAGTCGAGCAGCTGTGCGCACGATGGCTGCAGTCATGGTAGAGATTGCGCCAAAACGGCTGCTGATGGTGGCCTACCACTTTCCGCCGCTGGCGGGTGGCAGCGGCATTTTGCGCACCCTGGGCTTTGCGCGCCATTTGCCCGGCTACGGCTGGCAGCCGCTGATACTCAGTCCCGCACCGCTCGCGTACGCGCAGCGCAGCGATAGACAGCTCAAGACACAGCTCAAGACACAGCTCAAGACAAAGCTCAAGACAAAGCTCGATACCCAGCTAGATGCGCAGCTGGCGCAGATCGGCACGCAAGCCACCGTGCGGCGCACCCTGGCGCTCGACGCGGCGCGCCACCTGGCCATCGCCGGGCGCTATCCGCGCTGCCTGGCGCTGCCCGACCGCTGGAGTTCCTGGTGGCTGAGCGCCGTGCCGGCCGGCCTGCGGATGATACGGCAATACCGCCCCGACGCCATCTGGTCGACGTACCCGATCGCCACGGCGCACCTGATCGCGATGACCCTGCAAAAACTCAGCGGCCTGCCATGGATAGCCGACCAGCGCGACCCCATGCTCGATGACAGCGACCCGCTGGCACCGTATCCGCCCGACGCGCGCCTGTACCGCATGCATGCCTGGATAGAGCAGCGCATCGCGGCGCGCAGTGCGGCCATCGTCTGCACCACGCCGGGCGCCATCGAGGCACACCAGCGGCGCCTGCCACAGCTGCGGCGCGAACGCTTCAGCTTGATCGAAAACGGCCACGATGATGATGATGATGATGATGATGACGAAGGCGCAGAGGCCACGCCACTGGAGGTGCCGCCCAGCCAGCATAGCCAGCGCAGCGACCATGCACGCTTCCTGCTGCTGCACAGCGGCGTGATTTATCCATCCGAGCGCGATCCGCAAGCCCTGTTCGAGGCCTTGGCCAAGTTGCGCCACGACGGCGTGCTGCATGCGAGCAATTTTCAGCTGGTGCTGCGCGCCACGGGCCACGACGCATGGCTGGCCAGCCTGCTCGAGACATACCGCATCCCAGACCTGGTGCGCCTGGAACCCTTGCAGTCGCATGGCGCGGCGCGGCGAGAAATGCTGGCCGCCGACGGCTTGCTGCTGCTGCAGGCAGCCAACTGCAATGCGCAAATTCCCGCCAAGCTGTATGAATACCTGCGCTGCCGCCGGCCTATCCTGGCGCTGACCGACCTCGCTGGCGACAGCGCGGCCAAGCTGCGCCACTGCGGCATCGACACCATCGGCCAGCTCGCTTCCAGCGCCGACTGCGCGCGCGCGCTGCTGCGCTTCCTGGCACTGGCGCGCCAAGGCCGCGCCCCGCTGGCCAGCGCCACCGCCATCGCCCAGCAATCACGGCAAGCCCGCAGCGAGGCCCTGGCCAATTTGCTGGACCAGATCAGCCACAGGAGACCCGCATGAAGCATCGCTTATTTGCCTGCACCCTCGCCGCCTGCTGCGTCCATGCCGGCGCTGCCGTTTGCCCACCCTACGTCAAGCATACGCCGGGCGGCGACTACACGAGCGCGGAAGACCGTGCCGGTCTGCCCGTGGTCGAGAACTTCCATTTCTCGCGCGCCGTGGAAACGCTCACGCAAGGCATGACGGGCAGCCTCGGCGCCGATATCAGCTACACCTTGGAACACTTCCCGAACCACCACCGGGCGCTGGCCTCGATGGCCAAGCTGGGCTTGCGCCTGAAAAGCGCGCAGCCAGCGGGCGCTCGCTATACGGTCAGCTGCTTTTTCGAACGGGCAATCGGCTTCGCGCCGCACGACGTGACGGCGCGCATGGTGTACGGCAACTACCTGCTGGCCACGGGCCAGGATGCGGCGGCGCTAGAGCAGCTCGATGCGGCCGGCCGCCTGGCGCCGGAACAAGCCACCATCCAGTACAACCTGGGCTTGATGTATGTCAAAAAGAAGGAGTACGAGAAGGCCAACGCGCATGCACAAAAGGCCTATGCGCTGGGTTTTCCGCTGCCGGGACTGAAGAACAAGCTGAAAGCGGCAGGAAAATGGCGCGAAGCACCGCCCGCCATCATTGAAACGCAGAAAGCGGTGCCAGTGGCAGAAGCGGTAGAAGCAGCAGAGACAACAAAAGCGGCAGAAGCGGCAAGGCCACCGCTCATGCCGCCAGCCGTGCCGCCGGTCGAGCAGCCTGGCGGGGAATAACGGCGAACCGCGCAGCCAGGCTGGCGTCCGGCATCAGCGCAGCACCGGTTTGACTTTCGACGCGGCCAGCACGGCGCGTGCGCGGGCCGTATCGGTATCGTCGGCCGTGGCCAGCGCCACGCCCATGCGGCGCCGGGCGAACGATTCGGGCTTGCCGAACAGGCGCAAGTCAGCGCCCGGCACGCTCAAGGCGTCGGCCACGCCTTCGAAGGCGATGCCTTTCGCTTCCAGCTGGCCATAGATGACGGCCGAGGCGGCGGGCGAGCGCAGCGCCACATTGACGGGCAAGCCCAGGATGGCTTTCGCGTGCAGTTCGAACTCGCTCTGCACCTGGCTGGCCATGGTGACCATGCCGGTGTCGTGTGGCCGGGGGCTCACTTCCGAGAACCACACCATGTCGCCCTTGACGAACAGCTCCACGCCAAACAGGCCCAGGCCGCCCAGGTTGTCCGTCACCTTGCGGGCGATCTCGCGCGAACGCTCAAGGGCCAGCGGCGCCATGCGCGCCGGCTGCCACGATTCCACGTAGTCGCCCTGCACCTGCAAGTGGCCGATCGGCTCGCAAAACTGCGTTTCAATGTGTCCCGCAGCGCCCACGGCGCGCACGGTCAGCAGCGTGATTTCATAATCGAAGTCGATGAAGCCCTCGACGATCACGCGGCCCGTATCGACCCGGCCACCGCTGGCCGCATATACCCACGCCGTTTCCACATCGGCGGCGCTATCGAGCCTGGACTGGCCCTTGCCCGACGACGACATCACGGGTTTGACGACGCAGGGGAAGCCGATTTCCTGGCACGCCAGCTGCAACTCTTGCATGCTGCTGGCGAAGCGATATGGCGAGGTCGCCACGCCCAGCGTTTCGGCCGCCAGCGTGCGAATGCCTTCGCGGTTCATCGTCAGCACGGCCGCGCGCGCGTTCGGGATACAGGTGATCTGGCCCGCCGCTTCCAGCGCCGCCAGGGTGTCGGTGGCGATGGCTTCGATTTCCGGCACGATCAAATCGGGCTTTTCCAGGTCAATCAGGGCAGCGAGCGCCACGCCGTCGCTCATGTCGATCACGTGCGAGCGGTGCGCCACGGGGTGGCCCGGTGCGTTCGGATAGCGGTCGACGGCGATCACTTCCACGCCCAGGCGCTGCAGCGAAATGATCACTTCCTTGCCCAGTTCGCCCGAGCCCAGCAGCATGACTTTGATGGCGGTGGAAGACAGGGGCGTGCCGAAGGTGCGCGGCGCGATGGTGCTGCTATTGTTTGAGGTCATGGCAGGGTCAGGTGTCGTTGGAAAGATGGCTGGGACTATAACAAATGCCGGCCCTCTTGGACAGGGCGCGGGTGCCGTGCTCTCTCAAGCTTCAAGGCCATAGAATACGGCGATGAGGATGGCAATATTGGTGCAAGCGCGGGAAAATGTCGTCGTCGCGTAAGCGACAGCCACGCAGGGAGCGCGGTAGCGCAGGTAGACAAAACTGAACATGGCACCCGAGCCCAGAGCGACGATGGCATGCAGCAAGCCGCCGCTGATGTAATGCACAATGCTCCACAGCATGGCGCCGATGACGATGCTCAGATGGCGGCCGGCGCCCAGGCGCTTGAGTATTTCCAGCGGCAGCAGCTGGCCGAGGAAGGTTTCCAGGATGGGCGAATAGATGACGACCCAGAACACCAGCAGGGGCAAGGACATTTCGCGCTTGAACTTGGCCAAGTCGGTTTGCGCACCCCAGTATTCGGGCGGCAATAGCCATTTGGAGAGGAACAGGATGGCAAAGCACAGCACGCAGGTAAGTAAGCCCCAGCACAGGCCGGCAAGGGCTAGCTGCAGCACGGGCGGCGCTGCTTTGTCGTCGTCCGCGCTCGATAGATCATGGCTGCTGCGCACTTGCATGAGAAGTCCTGAAGGTGATCCAGCACTCATTGTAGCGCGCAATATCGCTGTTGGCGCGCCGTTCTGGTGCGCCAACCGCCTCAGGCCGTCAAGCCGTCAGGCGCAGGGGAGCGTTGGCCGACTGGGCCAGTTTGAAGATGCCCACTTCCTGTTCCAGCTGCGCCGCCTGCTCCTGTAGTTCTTGCGCGGCAGCGGCGGCCTGCTCCACCAGGGCCGCGTTTTGCTGGGTGACGCGGTCCATGTCGACGATGGCGCGGTTGACTTGTTCGATGCCGGTGCCCTGCTCCTGCGTGGCGCGGCTGATCTCGGCCATGATGCCCGTCACCCTGCCAATGCCGGCCACTACCTCATGCATGGTGGCGCCCGCCTGCTCGACGAGCAGCGTGCCCGTGCCCACCTTGCTGACGGAATCGTCGATCAGGGACTTGATTTCGCGCGCGGCGGCGCTGGACCTCTGTGCCAGGTTGCGCACCTCGGTGGCGACCACGGCGAAACCGCGTCCCTGCTCACCGGCGCGCGCCGCTTCCACGGCTGCATTCAGGGCCAGGATATTGGTCTGGAAGGCAATGCTGTCGATCACGCCGATGATGTCGACGATCTTGTTCGACGATGCATTGATCAGGCCCATGGTGTGCACCACTTCGGCCACGGCCTTGCCACCTTGCTCCGACACGGTTGATGCTTCGCGCGCCAGGCGGTTCGCCTCCTGCGCGTTGTCCGCATTCTGGCGCACGGTGGAAATCAGTTCTTCCATCGACGACGCCACTTCTTCCAGCGAGCCGGCTTGCTGCTCAGTGCGCTGCGACAAATCCCGGTTGCCTGAAGCGATCTCGGTCGAGGCCGTGGCGATGCTTTCCGTACCCAGGCGCACCTTGCCGACGATGGAGGCCAGGTTGTCGCGCATGGTCTTGATGGCAAACAGCAAGCTGCTGTCGTCACCGTGGCGCGTGTGCACGTCGATGGCCAGTTCGCCCAGCGCGATGCGTCCGGCGATAGCGGCTGCATACGCCGGTTCGCCGCCCAACTGGCGCAGCAAGCCGCGCGTGATGACGGTGGCGACCGCAATGCAAATGAGCACGCTGAGCGCAGCGAGCACACCAATCCAGCGCAGCGACTGGCCGTAGATGGCGCGCGCGGCCAGGTTGGCCTGCTCCGATTCGCGCTGCACGCTTTTCAGCATGGTATCGATGTCGGCGACGATCTTGCGCCGCAAGGGGCTGCACTCATCGACGAGGAAGGCGCCATACTGTGTCATCTGTCCCGTCGTGCGGAACTGGCGCGGACGCTGCAGTTCCTGCGCCATGCTTTTCAGGCCCGTGCTGACTTTCTCGAATTGGGGATCGCCGGCAA
The DNA here is from genome assembly GCA_000242815.2 of Janthinobacterium lividum PAMC 25724. GTDB lineage: Bacteria > Pseudomonadota > Gammaproteobacteria > Burkholderiales > Burkholderiaceae_D > Janthinobacterium > Janthinobacterium lividum_D. Next base: position 82,507 of record AHHB01000032.1, on the reverse strand, counting down.
ATTGCGGCGCCAGTCGGGCCAGCGCCTCCAGGTACAGCGCCTTCTGACTGTCGAGGATGGCCAGCTCTTTTTCTGCGGCAGCCTGGTCAGAAAAAATATACGCATTGCGGGCGGCCAGGCCCGTCTGGTCGAGTGCTTCGCGCGCCACGTACAGCGGGTCGAGCTTTTCCAGTTGGACTTTATCTTGCGCGTCCATGGCGCCAGAGATGGCAGCGATGCGCAGCAAAGCGAAGGTAGCGAGCACCAGCATGAGTAAAACCAGCAGCCCAAAGCCTGCGCTTAGGCGCACGCCTATCGTCAAACGATTGAATGACATCATTGTTGTTCTTGTCCTGTATAAAGTTGTTTATTGCCGGTTTCGCTAGAGCCAGCGATCTGCTCGCCGTCGTGTTGCCTGTCCTGCATGGCGCAGAACGGCTCGCTAACTGGCGTTTTTTGGGCAGTCAGTTTTTAATTTCGGACAATGTGGGCGCGCGGGAGACGCCCCACGCCATACAAAAGCGGCCTAAATTATAAGCGAAGCGCAAAATTAATGCTTTGAGGCAAGTAACGGCGCATCGATGAGGGCCGCTGTGTCATCTTTCCTTGACCGTGGCACGGCGTGGCACGGGGTGGCGCTGGCATTAACTGGTTATAATTGCCGCATTCTTAAAAAACGAGGTTGTGTATGAAGTGGGCCTTGCTGGGCATTTTTGTGTTTTCCGTTTTACATATTCATTTTCGTGGCAAGGTGCGCCTGCCGTTTCGCCGCCAGATTTTCGATCACTCCTCGTTCATGGCGCCGCTGAACCTGTTCATGCATACTTTTTCCAAGGTGCCGGCGACGCCTTATCTTTCCGTGGATCAATTTCCGGAACTGGCGCCCTTGCAGCAGAACTGGCAAATCATCCGCGATGAAGCGCTGCGCATGCAGGAAATGAAAAAGATCAAGGCAGCTGAAAAAAACAATGACGTGGGTTTCAATTCCTTCTTCAAGTATGGCTGGAAGCGTTTCTACCTGAAATGGTATGACGCGAACCACCCGTCGGCACAGCAGATGTGCCCGCAAACCTATGCGCTGCTGCAATCGATTCCCTCGATCAAGGCGGCCATGTTCGCGGAACTGCCGCAAGGCGGCAAGCTCAACCCGCACCGCGACCCATTCGCTGGCTCCTTGCGCTACCACCTGGGCTTGCAGACGCCCAACGACGACCGCTGCTTCATCGACGTCGATGGAGAGCGCCACAGCTGGCGCGATGGCCAGGCCGTGATGTTTGATGAAACGTATATCCACTGGGCCCGCAACGATGCCGACAGCGACCGCGTCATCCTGTTCTGCGACATCGAACGCCCGATGCGCTACCGCTGGGCGCAAGCGCTGAACCGCTGGCTGGGTCGCACCCTGATGACGGCCGCCGCCTCGCCCAACGAACTGGGCGACCAGGTCGGCGGCGTGAGCAAGCTGTTCCAGATTTCCTGGACCATGGGCCAGTACCGCCGCCGCTTCAAGGCGTGGAACAAGACTGCGTATCAAATCACCCGCGTGGCACTCGTGGTGGGCGTGGCCGCGCTGATCTACTTTATTTAGCTGATGTAGTTGCCGCACTGTCTCACATACAAGCAAACCGCCTTCGGGCGGTTTTTTTGTATCAAGCATACATACTAGGCTCGACCAGGGCTGAGGCTTGCAGCCCCACGCCAGGCAATAGTCCCCGGCGCGGTTGAATGACTACCCTAGCTGATTACCACATGATCACGCGCTGCTCGGGCGGCAGATACATCGGGTCGCCCGGCTTGATGCCGAACGCTTCATAGAAGCCGTGCTGGTTCTTCACCGTGCCCTTGGCGCGAAACTCGCCCGGCGAATGCGGGTCGCTCTTGATCTGCGCAATCGCCGCTTCGGGACGCAATTTTGCGCGCCATTTCTGCGCAAAGCCGATGTACAGCCGCTGTTCACCGGTCAGGCCGTCGAGCACGGGCGAGGCCTTGCCACCGAGCGAACGCTGGTAAGCCTTGTAGGTGATCGACAGGCCGGAATTGTCGCCGATGTTTTCACCCAGCGTCAGTTCGCCATTGATGTGGTAGCCAGGTACGGGACTGTAGGCGCCATATTGCTTGACGAGACCGGCGGCCAGTGCTTTGAAGGCCGCGCGGTCCTCAGCCGTCCACCAGTTGCGCAAACGTCCCTTGGCATCATATTGGCTGCCCGAATCGTCGAAGGCATGACTGATTTCATGGCCGAAGGTAATGCCCAGCAAGCCGTAATTGACGGCATCTTCGGCTTTCACATTGAAAAATGGCGGTTGCAGGATGGCGGCCGGGATGGTGATGGCGTTCAGCGACGGGCTGTAGCTGGCGTTCACCGTTTGCGGCGTCATCGACCATTCATCGCGGTCCACCGACTTGCCCAATTTCTCCAGGTTTTGCTGGCGGCTCCACACGCGCGAAGCGCGCACGTTGGCGATCAGGTCGTTCGGCTGCGTCTGCATGCTGCTGTAGTCGCGCCAGGTGTCCGGATAGGCGATCTTCGGCTTCAAGGCTGCCAGCTTGAGCTGGGCTTCCTTCTTGGTTTCCGGACCCATCCAGTCAAGCTGCTCGATGCCATCCTTGAATGAAGCGACGAAATTGTCGAACATGGCCATCACGCGGGGCCGGGTTTCAGGCGGCAAATACATTGCCACATAACGCTTGCCGACGGCATCGCTGATGGCGTTGTCCGTAAAGCGCAGCGCCAGTTGCCACTGCGGTTCGCTTTGCGGCACGCCGCGCAGCACCGTGGCGTCGAAGGAAAAGCGTTCCTTGACACTAGCGCTGTCCAGATAGGACGCATAACTTTCGATGATGCGCCAGTTCAGATAGCTCTTCCACGATGCCAGCGGCACGGCGGCCACGGTGTCGGAAAAGCCGGTCATGAAACTCGGTTGACGCACCACGGCCGAGGAGGCTTTGGGCGCCAGGCCGGCGGCGGTAAAGTAAGCGTTCCAGTCGAAGGCCGGCGCCAAGGCGGCGAATTTATCGAAATCGACGCGGTTGTACGATTTGACGGGGTCGCGCATTTGCACGCGCGTCCACTGCACGGCCGCCAGGCGCGTTTCGAGGTCGAGGATTTGCGCCGCGTGTTCGGCCGCGCCCTGGTCGCCGCTCATGGCCAGCATGCTCTCGATATGCTTGAGGTATTTGGCGCGCACGGCTTGCAGCTTGGCGTCGTCTTCCTTCAGGTAGTAATCGCGGTCAGGCAAGCCCAGGCCGGACTGGCTGATATTGACCGTATAACGCTCGGGGTCTTGCGCATCGGGCGCCACATAGGCAGAAAACGGCGTCGCGATGCCATTGCCTTGCAAGTAAGCGAACAGCGCCGGCAAGTCTTTTTTGTCTTTCACGCTAGCAACGCGGGCCAGCTCGGCGCGCAAGGGCTTGAAACCGGCCGCATTGCGCGCCTTGTCGTTCATGAAACTCGTGTACAGATCGGCGATCTTGTGCGCTTCGCTGCCGGGCTTGCCGGGGTTCTTGACGCTGGCATCGATCAGGCCGCGCAATTGGCCCTGGGCGATTTCGCGCAACTCAATATACGTGCCCCACACGGATTTGTCGGCCGGGATGTGCGTATTGCGGGTCCAGACGCCGTTGACGTAGCCGTAAAAATCATCGCGGGGGCTAACTGCCGGGTCCAGCGTTTTCAGGTCGATGCCGGAGACCGGCGCGGCGGCGGTAGCACCTTGCTGGGCGTACAGTGAGGGCGAGGATAAGGCGAACAGGGCGCAGCAGGCGGCGCTGATGAGTGAGCGTTTCACGAAGATTCCTTTAATTGTTTTAACTTCATATTGGGGAACATGCTGTGTCCAGGCATGGGAGGCCGGATTATAGTCGGCCTGCCAGTGGGCAACAATAACATTTAAACAATTCCAGTAATCCGATGGGCGCCTAGGCAAAGCTCAAGCCCGCGTCGCTGGCGGCAGGCTCGATAGTTGTCGATAGTGAGCTAAATAGATACACCAGCCGCACGCCACATTTCTTCTAGCTTACTTTACCGGCTCGAACGTCACGGTCAGCCCATTGCCTGTCGTCCTGATCTGTGTGGGCACGAATTGCACGCCTGCGTAGCGCAATTCATCGGGCTTGAAGGTGTAGATCGGCGTTTCATGCATGAGCTGATCGGCCACCAGGCTGGCCACCTTGGCGAACTGGCGCTGCTGCGCTTCATCCAGGCCGTCGATGCTGACCTTGTCCACGCTCGCTTCACTCAGGTAGACGGCATTGCGCCGGGCGTCGAGCACCAAACGGCCCGACATGGCCAGGCTGCCGCGCCAGCTCTGGCGTATAAACGGCGGCAAGACGCTCGCATCCACGCTCAGAGCGACTCTTTCACGCTCGGGCTGCAGCGACAGTTGCGGGTGGGTCAGCTTGACGTCCAGCACCGACAGCACGCGCTTGTCGATGGGAAAGCGGCGCTCCAAGCCTTGCTGCATCTTGCTCAGCGACACATTCACGTCGCGCGGACCGATCAGGGTGGAACACGAGGCCAGCAGCGTGCAGGCCAAAGTGGCAATGGCGGCGGTTTTCAGCAAGGGATGGATAGCAGTCACATTCATGGATAGTCTCGGTGCAAAGATGGCGCCATCTTACACATGCGCCCGCTTCAACACAAACGGCGCCAGCTTGCGGCAGGCGCCGTTTCCTTACGTCAGCTTATGCCTACTCAATGCACGAACAAGGCGATGAGTATGATGATGGGCAATGGAATACCCAGCAGCAGCAAGAGGATGGAACGCATGGCACTCTCCTAGATTGAAATGGGGGATTTAATACATGCTCACATGGCGCGCAACACGCGCTCATGATCGCGCTGGCGTCCACCGAATGTTGCTGCCAGGCTGGCGACGAAAGCGCCCAACAGCAAGGCGACGAACATCCACAGCGCCGTGTGGGCACCGGCCTTGCGGGCCGTCTCGGCCGCTTGCTGGACACCGGCCTTGGCATCGGCGGCGGCCTTGGCGGCGCGGCCGTAGACGGCGTCGACTCGCGCTTCTGCGTCCCGCTGCGTCAAGCCGGTGCGGCTGGCCACGACCTGGCCCAGGTAGACGCGGTCATCGGCGGCCAGACTGCCCGTAGACAGGCCGCTGGCAAAGATCTTGCCGATTTCCACGCGCCGCTCGGCCAGCGTGACACCAGGGTTCTCTAGCGTAGGCGTGCCAGTCGCAGCAGCGGACACGGGAGCTGCGCGCAGCAGCATGTCCGAGTAGTAATCGAGCGCATTGGCGCTGCTGCCGCCCTCGCCCGCCTTCGCACCGGCCGCTGCGGCCGGCGACACTGCCGCCGCCACGCCGCTGCCCGCATCGATGGCGCCGCTGAGTACGGCGCGCGTGCCACCGGCCAGGACGGCCACGGTGATCAGGCTGGCCACGGCCCAGGCCAGCAAGCCGTGCGCCGTATCGCGAAAATGCACTTCATCGGTGTGGATGGAACTCCATTTCACGCGCAAACGGCCCGCCATGTAGCCGCCGATACCGGACGCGGCCAGCTGCATGAAGGCCAGCCAGGCGATGCTCGACACGCCGATGGCCGTGGCGTTGAACGACCACGGCGACACGGACGACAGGCCCAGGCCCACGCCGAGGATCAGTAAAATGAAGGATAAGGCGGCCGCTGCGGCGGCGCCGGCCAGCACGGCGCCCCAGGACACGCCAGGATTGTTCAGGTCCGAGATGGACAATTGTGTCGCTTGCATGGAATTCTCCGTTGATTGTTGATTTTTAAGCTGTTCCGGCGGCCATGCCCGTCAGTTGTTCCTTGCGCGCGGCCATTTCCTGGCCCAGCGCATCAAGGTCGACGGCCGTATCGCGCACTTTGGGAAACATGTCGCCTTCCTCTTCCTTGACGTGGTGCTCGATCTGCTCGGACAGCACCTTGACCTTGGCGTCGTACAGGTCGTCGGCGGGGTCCATCGCTTCGATTTGCGCAATGAGTTCCTTGGCGCTTGCGTGCTCGACGAGAGCTTCATCCATCAGGTCGCCGTCGTGGATGGGGCGGCGCACGGCCGGGTAGAAGATGTCCTCTTCCAGTTGCGTGTGCACGGTCAATTCCTGGCAAATCTGGTCGGCCAGCTTTTTCTTAGTGGCAAATGAGCGGTCGCTCAAGCCTTCATATTGAGCAAACAAGGCTTTGACGGCCTTATGGTCTTGCATTAATAAACTGATCGCATTCATGGCGCCTCCTTGTTGTGGATGAGACAAGGATGCGTCATGGCGGCGCCAGCGTATGTGCGCCGCCATACACAATATTGATTTTTAATACACTCACTTATTTACCTGCCTACTTGATGCCGTGGTGGCCCATCAAGTCGTACAGCGTGGGCCGGCTCACGCCGAGCAACTCGGCGGCGCGGGCGATATTGCCATCGGCCCGCGCCAGCGCGCGCACCATGACCCTGTATTGGGCCCCTTCGCGGGCCTGGCGCAGGTTCAGCGGTTCCTCTTGCGGTGCCGCCTGGGCGCTGGCGGGCAAGTCCAGGTCAAGCAGCAAGACGCGCCGCCCCAGCGCAGCCAATTCTGCAGCCAGATTGACTGCCACCGTGGTCTTGCCTGCACCACCCTTGCGGTTCGATACAACGATCGTGACGGGCATCAGTGAGTCCTCAGAAAAGCTCAATCGATGGCCGTTCATTGTTGACGGCGATGGCATAGCCGCCAGCGACAGCGTCATGGGTCGTGTGCTGCGACTGCATGGTGTAACTGACACGCAGCGTTTCGATGACGCCATAAAGGGGCGCAATGTCGAGCGGTACCGTCCAGTCGCCGGCCACACCTTGCTGCGCGTCGCTCATGCACTGGCCGCACATGGCCAGCCCGCTTTGCACATGTTCGATCTGCTGGCGGCTCGTATCTTGGAACTGGGTATGCCCCAGCACGTCGATGACGGCGTTGCGGATCGAACTGACGGCAACATGGGTGTGCCGGGTTACTCCGTCGAGCTCACTCACAGAGGCCTGGAAGTCGTCGGACAGGCGGCTCATCGTCGAACTGAGCGTCGCCAGCCATCTGGTTTCGTCGTCGTTGCGACGTTGTTCGACCATCGAGACAAACTTATTGCTCACCGTATCGGCGACTTGGCCGATGCTCTTCTCGATCTGTACGGCGGCCGTTTCGATCTGCTTCGAGAGATTGCGGACCTCGGCGGCGACCACAGCGAATCCTTTTCCGGCGGTACCTGCCCGGGCCGCTTCGATGGCGGCATTGAGCGCCAGCAGATTGGTCATCCTGGTGACTTCGCGGATCGCGTGTGTAAACGCTTTCAGTTCCGCAACTTGTGCAACGATGCACTTGATGGCGGCCCCCTCCTCCTCGACACGTTGCACGCGCTGGCCACGGTGAATTTCCATGTCCTTGATGTGCTGCGTGCTCTCGTCGATCAAGCCCCTGGCCTCGCCGTACAGCGACGCCGCCCGCAGCTTGCCGGCATCCTGGATAACCAGCAGCCGCGCCGCTTCCGCTTCCACCTCGGTGAGCCCGAGCAGGATCGCCAGTGCAGCCGCTTCGGTGGTACTGTTGGTCACGCCAAGGTGCGCCTGCAAGATGGCGGTCAAATCGGGTACCGAGGCCAGCAGCGCCTGCAGTTGGTCGATATTTTCCTGGCGATGCGGGCGCCTCTTACCTTGCTGGTCACCAGTGCGCATATGCAGACCATCATCAACACGAGCAAGCTCACGCCGAACGATGTCGTCCATCTCAACACGGCTGGCGCATGGCTGAACAAGGCCACAAAGGCCGAATTGAACCACAGGGTGAGGCCGAACGCGAACAGCGTCAGCCCGATTCCTGCCAGGCAGGTGTACAGATCGCGCAGGGATCGTACGTGGCCGAATCTCATCATCACGCTCCGGGCACCACTTGTTTGATGACCTTGACCAAATCGTGACCTGCAATCGGTTTCACCAGCCAGCCGGTAGCGCCCAGCTTCTTGCCTTCGTCGCGCTTGGATGCCTGGCTTTCCGTCGTCAGCGTCAAGATCGGCGTAAAACGAAAACCGGGCAGTGCCCTGACATGTTTGATCAGTTCAAGCCCGCCCATATTGGGCATATTGATGTCGGTAATGATCAGATCAGGCTTGACCCCTGCTTTCAGCTTGGTCATTGCCTGCATGCCGTCGGCGGCAGTTTCGACTCTAAAACCGCTCATTTCCAGGGTGGCCTTGACGCTCATCAGCATCGTGGTCGAGTCGTCGACAAGCAAGATAGTTTTAGACATGGCAGTTCTTTCTTAATCAAATTTCAAAGCAGCTTCGAGCCAAACGCGCAGTTGCGTGTCGAGCGGCCAAGTGGCGATGCGGCAGCGCGCCGCCATCAGCACTTGCAGGTTGGCCGGGTGCAGGTGGGTGCAGGCGCCTAGATAGACCCGGGCGCGGGGCTTGCCCTGCAGCCATTCAAGCAAACCCTCAGCTTCGTCCACGCTAGCCATGTCGCGAAACAGCGCCTGATTTTTCTTGTATTCGATAGGCATCAGATAATCTCCCTTACATTGAGCATCATGAGCACCGAGCCGTCACCCATGAGGGCCGAGCCTGAATAAACCGACAAGCCCGCCAGCACCCCGGTGAGCGGCTTCTGGATCACGTCCACGGTCTTGCGGAAGTCGTCAACGATCAGGCCGACCGACTCGCCACCCACCCGCGTCACCAGCACCGCCATCTCATCGTAGGCATTGGCGCGCGGCGCGGCGGGAAGGCCGAGCAAGGCGTTGAGCGCTTTCAGCGCGATGATTTTTCCCCGCAGCACGATGCTCTGACTGCGCTTGATCGTGTATATGTCGCTCGAAGGGATGCGCACGGTTTCCACCACATGCTCCATGGGGACGCCAAAAAGCTGCCGGTCCGATTCGACGATCATGACCTGGGTCACCGCCATCGACAGCGGCAGCGAGATGCAAATGCGGGTGCCCTTGCCCACCTCGCTTTCCAGTACGATGCTACCGTTCACCTTCTCCACAGCGGTGCGCACCGCATCCATGCCCACGCCCCGTCCGGATAGATCAGAGACGACTTCGGCGGTGGAAAAACCGGCGGCAAACACTAGGCTCAGCGCATCCCGGTCGCTGATGCGTTCTAGCGTGGCCTCATCGATAATGCCTTTTTCATAGGCCTTGCGCTTGATCACTTCAGGATCGATGCCCTTGCCGTCGTCGATAATCTCGATCAGCACCTGGTCGCCTTGTTGTATGGCGCGGATCGTGAGGCTGCCCTGGACAGGCTTGCCCGCAGCGCGCCGCAGAGCCGGCGTTTCAAGACCGTGGTCAAGACTATTGCGCACGATATGGACCAACGGGTCTGCCAGCGACTCGATGATATTCTTGTCCGCTTCGGTCTCCTCGCCCTCCAGCACCAGTTGTACTTCTTTACCCAGCTTGCGTGAAATATCGCGCACCAGGCGCGGGAAACGCTGGAACACGAAGGAGACCGGCATCATGCGCACCTGCATGATGGCGCTCTGCATTTCCTCGGCGATACGGTTGATGACAGCGTATTGCGCCTTGATCTCGCGCGCCAGTTCGCGCACGCCGAACTGCTCTTCGGCCCGCTGAGCAAGATAGGGCAGCGCATTTTTGGACACCACCATTTCACCGATCAGGTTCATCAGCAGGTCGATCTTGGCCTGGTCGACCTTCAGGCTCTTGGTGCTGAGATTGGCGTCGTCGGCACGGCGGCTTAATTTACCCCCCTCATCGGCCGCTACCAGCGGGGCTTCTGACGACAAGGCCAGCGGCGCCTCGTCACCCGAGTCTGGCGCTGGCCCGTTCGCGCGCCCGTCCAGCCATGCCAGCAATGGCGCGCTACTGCTTGTCGCCAGCGCGAGCTGCAGCGCTGCTGTGACCTGCTCCTGTGCCAGCCGATCATCAGTGGCCTTGCAGCAATTGACCAGCACTGCGCCAACTGCCTTGAGGCGCCCCGCGTGCCAGGCCGGATGGTCGTCCGACATCAGGATTTGACGCTGCGCCGCAAAGATGGCCTCAAGCGCGCCGCCATCTTCTTCACAGAGCCGTGGGAGCGGAAGCGCCACAACGGACAGCGTGCCGGTGTCCGCATCGTGCGCCGGCTGCGGCGGCTTGACGGCGTTCCACTGCGGCGCCGTCAAGGTCAGCAGCGACTCGATGAGGCTGCGCAATGCCGCTTGGTCGTCCGGCGCGCTGTCGATCAGCTGCAATAGCCAGCGCAAGGCCGACGAGAGCCACAAATCGGGGGTGCTCAAGTGCAGCATGGTCAGCGTGGCCTGCTTGAGCGCGGCAAGCTCGCCAGCGTCCAGATAATGCAAGGCATCGGCGACAAAATCGTCATACACCGGCCCGCCGCTAGGATTGCCCTGGGGGATGACGACGCAGCGGGCATCGAGCGCAACGATGTTCACTTGCTCCGGCACGTATCGGTAGTGTTCGGTCAACGCATCGTGCGAAGCGCACGTCAACAGCTCGAACTCCAGCACGCAGCGGTAGGCATCGAGCTCGGCCAGCGGCAGCCAGGCTTCGCGCGCGACGATGCTGCACCATAGGATGTCAGGCGTCTGACGCGCGGTAAAAAAGGGATCGTCGCCCTGGAAGAAGCATGCCTCCAGCGGCCGGTAGGTGATCCAATGCACCGCCTGGCCGTCCATGACGCGCGCATAGGCATTCAGGCGCACCGCTTCGGCTACCTCGGCCAGCGGCAACTGATCCGGCGTCAGGCTTGGCGACGCTGCCTCGTGCGCCGCCGGCGCGCCGTGCGCAGCGTCGACGCAGGCCTCCTGCAGCGCGATCAGCGCCCGCAGCGCCCTCGCCAGCTTGGCCGAATCGGCTGCGCGCGCGGCATCGATACGCCCCGCCGATTCGATCTCATCGCACAGGATGTCGACAAAATCCATGGCATCGAGCAGTTGATCGGCCAATTGCTGCGAGTAAGCGATACGGCCGTTCCTGACGGCATCCATCAAGTCCTCACTGGCATGCAGCACACGCGTCATATCGGGGAAATCAAACAGGCCGCTGTTACCCTTCAAAGTATGGACCAAGCGGAACAGCTCTATCATCAGATCGGCGTCATCGGGCGCCTGTTCCAGTTGCATCAGCTTTTCGCCTATGCCTTGCAGAAAATCGCGCGCCTCGGCAAGAAATTGCGTGAGCAGCGGGTTCATGGCCGCACCTCGCCGAGCAGCAGGCGCACGTGAGTCAGCAGTTGTGCTGGCTTGGCCGGCTTGACGAGGTAGCAGTTCGCTCCCGCCCGGTAGGCCTCGCTCTGGTCATTCATGGCCGCCTCGGTCGAGACCATGATGGCCGGCGCCTGGAATATATCCTCGGCGCGCAACTGGCGCAAGAAACCGTAGCCGTCGAGCTTGGGCATATTGATATCGACGATATACAGGTCGAACGGGGCCTGCAACGCTTTTTCAAGCGCCTCGATGCCGTTCATCGCCTCTTCAACGAGGTAGCCGGCGGCGCCGAGGATGCTGCTGTAATACATGCGCACGGTCGCGGCATCATCGACGATCAGGATGCGTTTCATCAGCCCTCCAGGGGTTTTTGATAAATAATGGCTTCAGGGAATTTACGAATCTTGTACAGCGAGGAGATGCGGCTCATCGATTCCGAATGGCCCAGGCAGATATAGCCGCCCGGCTTGAGGGCGTCATAGAAGGTTTCTGCGGCCGCCTTGCGCGACACGTCGTCGAAATAGATCAGCAGGTTGCGACAAAAGATCACGTCGAAATTGCGGTAGGGCCGGGTATCGCCAGGCTCGGCCAGGTTGACGCGGGTAAATTCCACCGCTTGCCGCAAGTCCTCGCATATTTGATAGTCATCGCCCATGCGGGTGAAATATTTCGTCAGCCATGGCGCTGGCACGTGTTGCACCGAACGTGTCGAATAGCGCCCCACGCGCGCCTTGTGCAAGATGCCGGTATCGATGTCGGACGAGATGATCTCCACATCCCACCTGACCAGGCCCGGCCAGCGCTCCATCAAGTACATCGCTACGGTGTACGCTTCTTCACCGGAGGACGAGGGAATGCACCAGATGCGGATCGGGCTCTTGTCGCTCTTGCTCTGGACGATCTCGGGCAGCACGGAATCGACCAGGCACTTGAACTGGTACTCTTCGCGCAAAAAATAGGTTTCGTTGACCGTCATCAGGTTGGTCAGCTGTTGCAGCTCGGCGCCCGATACTTGGAAGCGCAGCATGCTGAAGTAACTGCGGAAGCTGTCACTACCGGTAGCCTCGACCCGCTCGACCAAACGCTTATCGACGAAATAGCGCTTGGTCGTCTCGAAGTTGATCCCTGTCTTGCGATAGAAATACTCGCGAAATTTTTGGAAATCATCATCAGTGATGGCGATCTTTGTCATGGCGTATCAGTCTTCCTTGTTACGGCCGAGCGCCAGGTCCGCGGCGAACTGGATGTATGGTTCATCGGCAAAGCGGCCCTTGAGCCTGACCAGCGCCGCCACCATCGCGCCGCTGCCGACCTCGCTGAGCAGGTCCAGTGCGGCGGCGCAGACATTCACGTGCGGCTCCGTGTCGATGACCGCGATCAGCCACGACTCGACATCGGGGTGGCACAGCGATTCAAGGATATTGACGGCGAAGATGCGCACATCCGGGTCAGCGTCGATCAGCAGGACCTGCATGATCGGCGCCACTGCATCGGGCATCTGTTGCATTGCCTCGATCGCCTCGTTGCGCAGGGCCGCGTCCTCACTGCGCAGGCAATCAATCAGTCCGGCGACTGCCGTTGCGTCGCCCAGACGGGTCAAGGTGGTGAGGATCACTTCGCGTACCGCCAGGTCGCTCTCGCGCTTGAGGCGCCCCACCAGCGCGACGGCGGCCCCCTTGCACTCAAGCAGATCGCGCGCGGCCCAGCGCCGGGAGCTGGCGTCAGTATCGTCCAGGGCCGCAATCAGGTCAGGACATGCGCGCAGATGCCGGCGATCTTCGCGCGCTACGGTTTCGGTAAGCTGCGTCTTGATGAATGCCATTCCCGTTCTCCTTTAACGCCCGGCCCAAGCATTGAGCTGGGTGGCTATTTTTCCCGCCGCCAGAACCAGGCTGGCGCCGCGCTTTTCGATCAATTCCCGGGGCATGCCGAACACCACGCAGGACGCTTCCGATTCAGCGATGGTGCGCCCGCCGCGTTGCTTGATCTGGGCAAACGCATCGGCGCCATCGTTTCCCATGCCTGTGAGCATCACCGCCGTCACCCGTGCCGGGTCGCAGTGCTCCAGCACCGAGCGGCCCAGCAGCTCGACCGAGGGATGCCATAGGTGCTGCGCATTTTCCGGCTTGGGCAGCACGGTGAGCTTGCCGGCCCGCAGCGCCACCACCATGTCGGCGCCGCCCTTGGCGATATAGATGGTGCCCGGCTCGACCGGCATCGGCGAGGCGGTCTCGACCACCCGCAGCGCGCACAGCTTGTCGAGTCTTTCGGCAAAAGACTTGGTAAATGCGGCCGGCATGTGCTGCGCCACCAGCACCGGCCATGGGAAGTCGGCCGGGAATTGCGGCAAGATCAGTTCCAAGGTGCTCGGTCCGCCGGTCGACACGCCGACCAGTACCAGGCCTTCCGCTGCCATACTGCGGCCCGCAGTGACGGGGCGCGCCGCGATTTGTTCGCGCTGCTCGCGCAGCGACTCGGCCAGCGCTTTGACGGCCGATCTTTGGCCCTTGAAGCGCGCGCGCGCGGCGGCGCGCACCTTGCCTACCAGCTCTTCGGTGATCTTGTCGATCGACAGCGAGATGCTACCGTCCGGTTTGACGATGTAATCGACCGCCCCCAGGTTGAGCGCCTCGAACGTGGCAAGCGCCCCTTTTTCTGTCAGCGATGAGACCATGACCACCGCCACCGGGCGCTCGACCATGATGAGAGAAAGGGCTGTGAGGCCATCCATTTCCGGCATGTTGATGTCGAGTGTGATCACGTCCGGCTGAAATGCGCGATTTTGCTCGACTGCCTCGCGGCCGTTCCTTGCTTGCTTGATCTCGAATCCGCCAGCTGTCGCGAAGATTTGCGTCAGCTGGCGCCGCATCAGCGCAGAATCGTCGACGATGAGAAGCTTAATCACCGCCTCACCGCCCCACTGCCGCGAGCGAGGTCAAGTCCTCGCCCTCCACAAGATAGGCCGGCTCAAGCAACTGCACCATGCGCTTTTGCTGCTCCATGTTGGCAATGCGCGACAGCAGCCGCCCTTGCCCGCTCGACAGTTGCGGCGACGGCTCGATCAGCGACTTGGAGATCTTCAACACCTCGGCCACCTGGTCGACAATGAAACCGGTACGCACGTCGGCAATCAGAAACACCATGATGCGCTGGTTGTCGGTGCGTTCCACCCGCGGCAACCCCAAACGCATGCGCAGGTCGATCACCGGCAACACGCTGCCACGCAGGTTGATGACACCTTCGACGAACGCCGGCGCTCGCGGTACATGGATCAGTTCTTCCGGCACGCGCACGATCTCCTGCACGCTGTTGATGGGTACGCCGAACTCTTCCTTATTTAGACGAAACACCACCACCTGTTCATCGTCGTCCAGATGCTCATCCAGGTCGGCAGCGTCAGCGCCGGTGTTGTGATCACTATCGTTCACAGTAGTCAATGCCTCCTTGATGGCGGAATGGTCGAACAGGTTGCGCACGGTGATGATGGAGACCAGCCGCTTGCCGTCGTCCAGCCGGCAGATATCGGAAATGTCGGCGAGGTCACCGTCCCTGGCGAGCAAGGCGGGCATGACGTCAACGCAGCTCTTGGCCACGCGCAGTACTTCGCTGACGCCATCGACCGCCACACCGACCGACTTGCCGCCCAGCGCCAGCACGACGATGCGGTTTTTTTCGTCCAACGGCAGGTCGGGCAGGCCGAACATACGGCGCAGGCTGACCAACGGCAACAAACGGCTACGCAGCGTCATCACGCCGATGACGTGCGACTGCGAGTGCGGTACATGGACGATCGTGTCCGGCACCTGGACGATCTCTTGCACGTCGGCGATGGCGATCGCGTACTCCTGCCCAGCCACGTGAAAGCTCACCAGCTGTAACTCATCGCTCGCCACCGCTTCTTTAGCATCGTCGGTGCTGCCGGCGGTCAAGCCAGCTGCCATGGCACTGCCTTTGGCGATGCCGGCGATGTGCGCGAACTCGCGCGCGATGAGCTTCTCAAAATCGAGCACCATGATGATGGCGTGGCCGCCGACACCTTTGATGAGTCCGGAAATGAGGTCGGTATCGACCGTGCTCCGGATCGCTCCGACATCCTCGATCTGGCCGGGGTCGACCCCGACCACGCTGGCCACCCGGTCAACCACGAATCCGAGCGACTGACCGACATCGATCACCACCGCGCGGGTGGTGTCGTCAGGTGCCTTTTCCGGAAAACCAAACATGCGGCGCAGCGAAATGATGGGCAATACCTTGCCGCGCAGGTTGGCCAGGCCATCGAGCGAGGCCGGCGCCAGCGGCACCCGTACTACCTCGGGCAGGCGGATGATTTCCTGTACCGGTGCCATGTCCACGGCAAACACTTCTCCGCCAGTGATGAAGGTGACAAACTGCCTTGTCTCGGAAACCATGTCTTCGAGGACATCATCCCCGGCGTGCGTCTGTGGCACCCGCTCTTCAAGCGCTTCGGTTGTCATGATGGCGCCCCTTTACGCTGCACTTTGCAGTTCATCGGCAAGCGAGGAAATCTCCTCGATGGCGGCGGCCAACTCTTCGGCGCCCTTCGACTGCTGGGTTGCGGCGCTGGCCGCTTCGGTGGCTGCTTTCTCGGCTTGCTGGGACGCGGTGGAAATCTGCTCGATACCGCACTTCGCCTGGCCGATGGCCGCAGCAATTTTCAGGGAGGCAGAGAGAATTTCGCGCGTCCCCTGATCGACGACGAGGATGTCCGCTTCGATCTGAACCAGGTTCGCGGTCGAGGCTTTGGCCCCTTCCACTTCGCGCAGCGCGGACTTGACGATGTCATCGAGATCGGCGCTCACGGCGGCGATCTGATCCTGTACCGCCTTGACCAGATCCTTGATGCGGTCTGCGTTTTCTGCCGAATCGCGGGCAAGGTTGCGGATATCGGTCGAGACTACCACGAAGCCCTTGCCGAATTCGCCGGCGCGCGCCGCTTCGATCGAGCCGTTCACTGCGAGCATATTGGTCTGGATCGATACGGTGGTGATCGCTTCGACAATCTTGTTGATGCGGCGCGATACCTGCTCCAAGGCTTTGACCAGCTTGATGCTGTCCTGCGTGCCCATGACCGAGGCGGTAATACCGTTAATCAACTCATCGACCGAGGTCTTGTTGACGGCAAGGGTTATCAACACGTTCTTGACCTTTTCGCCGCCATCGGTGGCGCGCTGCTGCGCCAGCTCGACATCGCGTTCGATCTGAGTGACCGCAGCGGCGGACTGTTCGCATGCAGCGGCCGAGGTTTGCGCGCCTTTTCGGATCTGCTCGATCGCGGCCATGATCTGGGCGCTCGCGCTATTGATCTCCTGCACTGCGGAGGAGAGCTCTTCTGCGGAAGAGGCAACCTCCTCGGCACTCTTGGCCACATCGGTGGAATGTTTCAAGTCTTCGGCCAGTTCCGCCATGGCTTGGGTCGCATGCTCGGACTCGGCCAGCGCCTGGGATTGCTGCTGGACGGTCTTGGCAGTTTCCTCGGCAGCGGCCGATTGCTCCAGGGCTGCGGCGGCGATTTCCACCGAACCCTTCAAGGCTTGCTGGGCGGCGGCGTCCGATTGCTTGGCGCCGGTGGCAATTTCAGTGATGCCACGCACCACTTCGATCACGTCGGTACGGATAGCCTCAAGCTGTAAGGTGATCACCTTGCCTTTTTCGACTTCGCCTTCGATCGCCTTGGCTGAAGAGTTGATGCCATCGGCGATCGCCTTGACATCGAGCTGGATCTGGCCCACCAAGTCCTGAATCTGCTTGGCGCTCATTTCCGAGGTTTCAGCCAGGGTCCGCACTTCGTCAGCGACCACGGCAAAGCCTTTGCCATGCTTGCCGGCACGGGCGGCCTCGATAGCCGCGTTCAGGGCCAGCAGATTGGTCTGGTCGGCAATGCGCGCCACCGCCTTGACGATGTCGCCGATGTTGGCGGCCTGCTTTTCCAGCTCCACCACCATCGCCACGGAGGCAATCTGGCGCTCCCCGGCCACTGTGACGTTGGTGATCAGCGTGGCAACATCCGCAGAGGTCTTGGCCACGAGCAACTGGGAGACCTCGGCCTTGGTCTGGCTTATATCTGCATTGCGCAACTGGAGTGCGATAGCACCGATGACCTGGTTGAAAGCAGTCATCGACTCCTGCGCCGCACCCGAGGCCTGTTCGGCGCCGGTGGCGATCTGGTCGGCAGCGCGCTTTAACTGCTCGGCGGCAGAGGCAGCCTCGTTGATGCCGGACGACAACTGCCCGGTGGCGGCGGCGATACGCTCAGCCGCCTGTTGCTGCTTGCCGAGAGTACGCGCCCGTTTGCGTTGGACTTCTGCATCGCGCGCCGATGAGGCACCCGACTTGCCGCTGTCGCGTTCGGACGCGACGGGAATCATGCTGGTGAATTTCTTGACGATGGCCATGGGGTAATTCCTTGAGGTTGCTTATACACGACGAACAAGATGACTATTGCAACAACAGACTGAGGCCGTAGAACCTCTTTCCCCCAGACGGATTTAGGGCATACCGACAATAGCAATGCCAGGCCCGCTAGCATCACCGCGCAACTCTTTTACGTTCTAGTTTGAAGGAAATTCACAAGTGTGAACCTCCGGCACAGCAGCCATTTTGTGGCCTACTTTTGGTCGGAGAAGCTGGGGTCGCCAACAGCAAGACAAGCTTTGTGTCCACTGGGGCTGATTGCCCGGTCCTGCCATTGCGGCAGAGCAACCGGTCGCGTCAAGCAGGGTTTAGGCTTGGCGCTTGGGGCGGTTCGATTGACAACAGCGTGTTACTTTTTGCTTGCTTTCGCAATGCTGTGCCCAAGAACCGATCAACCTCAATGTGGCATCACTAAGCCTTGCATTCACCTTAGATGAGAAATAGTTACTGAATTGCAAAACACCAATGAAGCATATACCAAGACTAGATATCTACTCAGGTCAATCGTGATTCAAAGTAGAAACATTAATACCATCTGTTGCGGTACGGCAACAATCGGCTTCTCAATGACCTTTGGCAGTCAAGCTGGGCGAGCTGAGCAACAGCAAGAGGATGAAACACATGCCACTTTGCTGGCTTTATCTGCTGGCTTTATCTGCTGGGGGGGGCAGATGATGACGTGGCGCAGCACGTGCCTATGGTAGCGCTGGCCGCCGCCGAACGTGGCTACCAGGCGCGCGACGAAAGCGCTCAGCAACAAGGCGACGAACATTCACAATGCCATCTGCTTACCGCACTGCGGGACTTGCGGGCCATGTGGCCGCTTGCTGAACACGCGCATTGGCATCGGCTGCCGCCTTGAGTAGGTACGCCGCCATACACAATATTGATTTTTATACACTCACTTATTTGCCTGCCTACTTGATGCCGTGGTGGCCCATCAAGTCGTACAGCGTGGGCCGGCTCACACCGAGCAACTCGGCCGCGCGGGCAATATTGCCATCGGCCCGCGCCAGTGCGCGCACCATGACCTTGTATTCAGCCCCTTCGCGGGCCTGGCGCAGGTTCAGCGGTTCCTCTTGCGGTGCCGCCTGGGCGCTAGCGGGCAAGTCCAGGTCGGCGGCCGCGATTTGCGGGCCGTCGCTCATGATGACGGCACGCTTGATGCAGTTTTCCACCTCGCGTACATTGCCGGGCCAGCCATGGCTTTCGATCAACTGCAGCGCCTCGGCGCTGAAATGCAGGCTGCTCCTGCCTTCGCTGGCACAAAACTTATTCTTGAAATGCTGGGCCAGCAAGGCGGCATCGCCGGCACGCTCGCGCAAGGGTGGAATGCGCAAGATAATTTCGCCGAGGCGGTAAAACAGGTCTTCGCGGAAGCGTCCCTGCTGCGCCAGCATGTTCAAATCCTGGTGCGTGGCGCAGACGATGCGCACGTCAACGGCGATCTCGGCGCGTCCGCCCACCCTTTCGATGACTCTTTCCTGCAAAAAGCGCAGCAATTTCGCCTGCAAGGCCATCGGCATGTCGCCCACCTCGTCAAGAAAAAAGGTGCCGCCGTGGGCCAACTCGATCTTGCCCAGGGTTTGCCGCGCCGCGCCCGTAAATGCTCCCCGCTCATAGCCGAACAACTCGCTTTCCAGCAGGTTGTCAGGAATCGCCGCACAATTGATGGCCACGAAGCGCTGGGCGTGGCGGCTCGACAGCGCATGCAAGCCGCGCGCAATCAGTTCCTTGCCGCTGCCCGAGTCGCCCAGCAGCATCACACTGGCCGACGAGGGCGCGACTTTTTCCACATTGCGGCACAGTTTCAGCATGCCGGGGTCGCGGCTGACGATGCCGGCCAGCGGCGAGTCCGCCTGCGTCTGCAGCATGCGGCGGTTTTCCTGCTGCATCGCGTGCAGGTAGAACGCGCGCGCGATGACCAGGCCCAGCATGTCGGCGTCGAACGGTTTCTGGTGGAAATCGTAGGCGCCCAGTGCGATGGCCTTCAACGCATGCGCGCGCTCCTGGTTACCCGACAGGATGATGACTTTCGTGTCCGGCGCCAGCGCGAGGATGTGCTGCAGGGTGGCCAGCCCTTCCGTGGCGCCGTCCGGATCGGGCGGCAAGCCCAGGTCCATCGTCACCACGGCCGGCTGGTGGCGCCGCACCAGCGCCAGCGCCGCCTCGCGCTCGCCCGCCAGCAAGACTTCATAGCCGTCAAAACTCCAGTGCAACTGCCTTTGCAAGCCCGGATCGTCTTCGATGACCAGCAGTTTTTGCTTGCCCATGGCACTCCTTTGCTAGGCCGCATGCAGCGGCAGGATCACGCGAAATGTCGTACCGATGTCGGGGGCGCTGCGCACTTCCAGGCTGCCGCCCACTTCGCGCAAGTATTCGCGGCTTTCGAACACGCCGATGCCCATGCCGGCCGTCTTGGTGCTGTCAAACGGTTTAAATAGACGTTCGCGGATGAATTGTTCGCTCATACCCTGCCCCGTATCGTCAAGCTCGACCACGGCCGTGTGCTGCTCGCGGCGCAGCCGGACGGCCACCTTGCCATCGCTGGCCGTGGCCTCGATGGCGTTCTGGATCAGATGACCGAGCACCCGCTCCAGCCGAGCTCGGTTGGCCAGCACCGTCAGCTCGCCGTCGACGATTTCCAACCGTGGTGCTGGCGCCAGGCTGGCTTTGGCGGCCACGGCCTGACGCAGCAAGCTATCGAGCTGCAGCGGCGCCGGCGCTTCCGGCGCCTCGCCGCGCGCCAGTTTTTGCAGCAAGGTCCTCATTTTCTGCACGGAATGGTCGAGCGTGCCCAACATATCTTGCTGGAAAGCAGGATTGGCGCGGTGCTTTTCGGCATTGCTTAATAATAAGGACAGCTGGGACACCAGATTCTTCAAGTCATGCACGATGAAGGTGGACAGGCGGTTGAACGAATCGAACTGGCGCGCCACCGACAAAGTGTCAAGCGATTCGCGGTGCGCGAGGTAGCTGGCGGCCTGGCTGCCGGCAATTTTCAGCACGTCGCGAATTTCCCAGTTCAAGCCTATGCGCGTGCGCGGCCGCGCCAGCGCGACAAAGGCGAATAGCTGGCCATGCAGCATCAAGGGCACCAGCAGCCACACGTCGGGCAGCGCCAGCAGCGCCGGCGGCAAGACCAAGCCGCCGTAATGGCCGGGATTTTGCTGGCAATCGGGCACGTCGATCACCCATAATTTTGCTGCCAGGAACTGGCATAGGCTGCCGGACGCGGCTTCGCTCCACGTGCTGGGCGGCCAGTTCCAGTTGGCGGCCGCGACAAACTGCCCCTGTTCGCGCAAGATCCACAACGCGCCGGCGCGGCTTTCCACCAACTGCGCCATGGCCTGTATCGCGCGTTCGCCCAACGCCGGGCCATCTGCGGACAAGGCACGCGTAAAACGCAGCCATTCTTCGCGGTAATCGAAGATGGCCTTGTAAAAATGTTTATTGATCGTGACCTTGAGCTTGGCGCGCAGGCTACCGGAAAACAGCGCGCCGGCCAGCAACAGGGCCGCGCCACCCAGGTAGGCCATCTGCATCAAGGCGCCCCAGGTGCCGCCGAAATAGCGTAAATAATAGGCGCTGGCCGCCATGGCCAGCAAATAGATCGCCGAGCCCAGCAAGGCGGCCGAGCGATACATCATCTGGCGCGAGACGGACAGGCCCAGCGCCCAGCCCGGATTGCGCGCCGCCGAGACGGCCAACAAGGGCGCGCACAGGGCGTCGACGATGCCGCGCGCGGCCCAGATGTCGTCGTTGATGGCGCGAAACAGCAAGGCGTCGCTGTACAGGTAAAAGTCGTAGGCAAACAGGCCGCCCACGCCCAGGCAGGCGAACTTGATGCCCCAGCGATTCAAGGGCGGCGTATTGCGATACCACTGTTCCACCAGCAGCATGCCCAGCACGGCCAGCAGCAAACGGCAGGCACTGGCGATAATGCGCGCTGGCAAAGGCAGCGCCAGCCAGGCTGAGGCCATGGAGCACAACCAGGGCGCGAGCGTCGTCACGGTGATGCCCACCAGCACCAGGCGCAAGCGGGGCCGCGACGGTTCGATCAGCAGCAGCAAAAACACCAGCCAGGCCAGGGTACGCAACAGTTCCAGCGCATCGCCGGCCAGCGCGATGCGCTGTCCCAGCAGCACCAGCACCACCGTGCCCGTGGCCCAGCCGCCCGTCGCCAGGCAAGCCGCCAGCAAGGCGCGCGCGTTTTGTCGCGCGCGCCAGTTGCTGATCAATAGCAATGCCAGCACGAAGAAGGCCAGCGACGCCAGGCCATGGCTGAGCGCCGCAGCATCAGTTGCCGCCAGCCAGTCCGATTGCGCCCGCATCATCGGCTACCCTTGCCAAACAGCACCACCTGCACCGTGTCGAGCAGGATCAGCAAATCGAGAAACAGGCTATTATTTTTCACATAATACAAATCGTATTGCAGCTTCTTTACGGCATCGTCGACGGAGGCGCCATACTGATAGCGCACCTGCGCCAGTCCCGTAATGCCTGGCTTGATACTGTGACGGATGTTGTAGTACGGCACTTGCTGCTTCAATTGTTCGACAAAGTAAGCGCGCTCGGGACGTGGCCCGACAAAACTCATCTCGCCGCGAAACACATTGAGCATCTGCGGCAGCTCATCGATGCGCAGCTTGCGGATCAGATTACCCACACGCGTGACGCGCGCATCGTTGGCCAGCGCCCAGATGGGCTTGCCGTCATGCTCGGCATCGCAGCGCATGCTGCGAAATTTCAGCACCTTGAAGGGCAAGCCGTCGCGCCCTACCCGCTCCTGCTGATAAAACACCGGGCCACCGTCTTCCAGGCGGATGCAGATCGCCGTCAGCAGCATCACCGGCAGCGCCGCCAGGCAGATGACGCTGCTGGCCGCGAGGTCGAACAGCCGCTTCGAGGCGGCGCGAAGAAAACTCTGGTCGAAGCCGCCGCCATAGATCAGATAGCTCGGTTGCAATGAATCGATGCGAATCTGGCACGCTTCGCGCTCGAAAAACGTGGCCGCGTCGATCACCTTGACGCCGCCCAGCGCGCATTCCAGCAGTTGCCTGGCAGGAAACGCGCCATTGCGCCGGTCGCTGACAGACACGACGATCTCATGCGCGGCATGGCGCTGGGCCATGGCCAGCAGCGAGGGTTCGGCCGGCAGCAAGGCCGAGGCCGGCACGCAGCATTGCTCGCCCGCCACATCGATGCAGCCGACCACTGTAAATTGGTGGAAACCGATCTTGCTGGCGGCCAAGTCCATGCATTCGCGCGCCAGCGCGCCGCCACCGACCAGTATCAGCCGGCCTTGCATCAGCGCCGATTGCGAGGATTTGAACACCACCAGGCGCGCCAGCAACACGCCGATGGCACCGAGGCCAAAGATCAGCACGCTGCCGCGTCCGAAATGCAAGGACGGCACGAAACGGATCAAGACGCTGAGCACGGCAAAGCCCAGCGCGAACGATGGCAAGATGCGCAGCAAGGTGTTGCGGATATCTTCGCGCGAGCGGTGCTGGTACATGCCCAGCGCGCTCATGCACAGCACGATGACCAGCGCAAAGATCGTCGACGACAGGTAGACCTCGCCCACCGGCAGTGGCCGCCTGCCGTCCGCCAGCCACAGCAGCGAGGTCAGGGTGGCCGACAGCAACAGGATCAGGATTTCCAGCAACAGCAAAATGAACGCTGTTTTCGACACATAATGGCTGAAGATGCGGATCATGGCTGCTCCTGCGACAAAAGCAGCAGGCCGCGCACGGGGCCACTTGCTGCTGTCTTACCATAATGGCCAACTGTTGCGCGAAGACATTGATGCGCCACAAGCTACAGCCCCCGCCATCTTTCGCTGGCAGAATTTATCTCAACACATTACCGAATGTGGGGAAATGGCATATAGTATGCTTCCCCCAAAAGAGATAGATGTCATGAAATTTGATGTAGCGATTGTCGGCAGTGGCCTGGCAGGTTTATCGGTTGCACTGCATTTAGCTGAAACGCGCACTGTCGCGATCATTTCCAAACGCGCGCTGCTCGATGGCGCCAGCAACTGGGCGCAAGGCGGGATCGCGGCCGTGCTGGACTCGGGCGACAGCCACCAGCAGCATATCGAAGACACCCTGATCGCGGGCGGCGGCCTGTGCGACGAGAGCGCCACGCGCTACATCGTCGAGCATGGCCGCGAAGCGATCGAATGGCTGATCGAACAAGGCGTGCCGTTTACACGCGACGCCACGGCTGAACTGGGTTTCCACCTGACCCGCGAAGGCGGCCACAGCCAGCGCCGCATCATCCACGCCGCTGACGCCACCGGCCACGCCGTACAAGTGACGCTGGAAGAAAAGGTGCGCTCCCACCCGAACATCAGTCTGTTCGAACACCATTGCGCGATCGACCTGATCACCTCCGACAAGCTGGCCATGAAGCCGACGCAGCGCAATGCGCAACCGCATTGCCACGGCCTGTACGTGCAAGATGAGCAAACGGGCAAGGTGCACACCTTTGCTGCCGAGTACACCGTGCTGGCCACGGGCGGTGCGGGCAAGGTGTATTTATACACAACCAATCCCGACACGGCCAGCGGCGACGGCATCGCCATGGCCTGGCGCGCGGGCTGTCGCGTCTCAAACATGGAATTCATCCAGTTCCACCCGACCTGCCTGTACCACCCGTATGCGAAATCCTTCCTGATCACCGAAGCCATCCGTGGCGAAGGTGGCTTGCTGAAACTGCCGCCTGAAGCGGGCGCAGCAGCGGGCACGCGCTTCATGCTGGCCCACGATGAGCGGGCCGAGCTGGCACCGCGCGACGTGGTGGCGCGCGCCATCGACTTCGAGATCAAGAAACGCGGCCTCGATTACGTGCACCTGGACATCAGCCACAAACCGGCCGAGTTCCTCATCGAACACTTCCCGACAATTTATGCGCGCTGCCTGGAACTGGGCATCGACATCACCAAGCAGCCGATTCCCATCGTGCCCGCCGCTCACTACACCTGCGGCGGCGTCGTCACGGACCTGTCCGGTCGCGCCGACTTGCCGGGTCTGTACGCCGTGGGCGAGACGGCCTGCACGGGTTTACATGGCGCCAACCGCCTGGCGAGCAATTCCTTGCTAGAATGCATCGTCATCGGCCGCGCTTGCGCACAGGATATCGAAAGCAAGGAAAAGCTGGGCACGCCGTACCTGCCCGACTGGGATGAAAGCCGGGTCACGGATGCGGACGAGGAAGTGGTAATTTCTCACAATTGGGACGAACTGCGCCGCTTCATGTGGAATTACGTGGGCATCGTGCGCACGACCAAGCGCCTGGAACGGGCCCAGCATCGCATCGCCCTCTTAAAAGAGGAAATCGACGAGTACTACCGCAACTTCCGCATCACCCATGATCTATTGGAATTGCGCAACCTGGTCGACGTGGCCTCGATGATCGTCAACAGCGCCCTGTCGCGCCGCGAAAGCCGTGGTCTGCACTTCAGCCGCGACTATCCTGAAACCTTGCCAAAGGCCATCGCCAGCGTACTGACGCCGCCGCATAGGTAGACGACAAAGCAAGCGCCTGCTTTCTCAAAGCAGGCGCATTGTGCGATCCGTCATTGCCGTGTTCTGCTTTAAGCCAGAAGCGGCCTTCAAGTAGCGTCAGTGAGATTCTTTACGCTCCGCTATGTCAGATTGTCGCGCATTCGCGATACATCACCTGTCGACTATCTGCCGCAGTCGCACAATTTTCCTGCACGCTTTCTATAGAGAGAATCGAAATGACCTTGCGGCCGCAATATCTGCTTCTTGCCACTCTCGCCTGCATAACTGAGCCAAGCTATGCCGATGGTGGGCAGACACAGACCACGATTTCGTTTTACGCTGACGGCAAACCCGTTGCCGGGATGATATTTCCGATCGGTGCCAAGGTCGAGCTATCAGCCATGGCCAAGCGTATTGACACCGGTGTGAAGGAAGCGCGCTTCATGGGCAACGTGCAAGGCAGGTTCACGCCGCCGGCCGGGCAAGCAATCGTTCTGTTTGGACAAGAAGTTGTGCTAAGCACCGAAGCGATTAGTGCTGAGCGTGTGAAAGCCGTACAGGACATCGAGGCGATGGCTGGTCCCGATCAGTTGTACCGCGGACGCCCAGAAAACGGCGACCTTACCCCGGACGAGTGGAAACAGCAGACTGCAATCGACGTCGCCAACATGAAACGGCTGGCGGAAATTATCGATACCTACGGCTGGCCCGGTCTGCGCTTTGCCGGCGCCGCTTCACAAACCGCTTTCCTGGTCCTGCAGCACGCCGACCACGCTAGTCAGAGCAAGTACCTGCCGCTGCTGCACGATGCGGTTAAACGCAGTGATGCCCTCGGCAGCCATTTCGCGATGCTCGATGACCGCGTGCGTATCGCCGACGGCAAGTTGCAGCGCTACGGCAGCCAATTGAGCACCAATCCGCTGCGACTCCAACCAATCGAGGACGAAGCCCATGTCGACGAGCGCAGACGCAGCATCGGCCTGGAGCCACTGGCTGACTATGTCAAACGGTTCGGGTTGACCTATTCCCCTAACGCAGCCAAAGGTAGTGGTCTAGCCAATTAAGGAATGGATGCCGTCAAGCCGTTGCCGAGTAAAACGCAAAATGCCCTTCTTCAATCAAGTAGGTCTACGGGATTCCAATTCATGAGTAACCCTGGAGGCCTGAAATGACCGCTTTGGGACGGAACCTGACAACGGCAGCGATGAGCCCTAAGCAGTCGA
Source organism: Janthinobacterium lividum PAMC 25724 (assembly GCA_000242815.2). Classification (GTDB taxonomy): domain Bacteria; phylum Pseudomonadota; class Gammaproteobacteria; order Burkholderiales; family Burkholderiaceae_D; genus Janthinobacterium; species Janthinobacterium lividum_D. The sequence continues at coordinate 56,192 of AHHB01000032.1, read as the reverse complement.
TGACGTCACCATTCACGTATTTTTTATTCAAAGGAATAAACGAAAAAGATTTTTAGTATCTATGTCTTGACTGCCCTTGGAGCAATTTTCGGCAATCTGCTCTATGTCCACACTCTCGGCGACCCAACCGATTACCACTGGATGCGCACATTCATGTCTGCGATTTTTTTCTGCTACGGGTTTTTTTTGCTTAGAAAGCAATGGAATACGAGCGCGGAAAGTTTTACATTCCACGCCGCGATTTCCCGCCCGCGTTTGCTGATTTCCTTATATCAATAGAAATATTATTGAGAGCACCTTGCTATGGCTGACGTTGCCTGACGCAAGAATCTGTCCTATCTTGATGTAGGCTCGCAAGAGCGTGCAAGAGCATGGAGGCATTCCACACACCAGCACCCTGCAAATATCGATCCCCATCTCATTCGGATGAATGATGCGCCGCAAAGTGCCCTTGCCTAGAATGACTCCTGCCTCAAGCCGTCCGACCGGGCGACACGTCAGGGGCACTCAACCATAGAGGGACAACATCATGAAAACCATTATTCTGAGCACGCTGTTGGGCCTGGTCACCGCCGCCGCCACCATGCCGGCCACAGCGCAAACCATACCGCAAGGGAACACCGTGGAAGTGCCGGGCCATGCGCTGCGCATCGACCTGCCGGCACAGCCCCGTTACATGCTGCACGAAGAATTCAGGCAATTCGCCGGCGCCTACGACCTGTCGAATGGCGATACCCTGCAGCTACGCCGTGCCGGCACCATCATGTATGCGCGCATAGGCAACCAGGACGAGCACCGCATCGTCGCCACGGGCCGCAATTCCTTTGTCGCACTGGACCGCCAGTTGAAAGTACGCATCGACCATCACGACGATGGCAGCGTGGGTGGCGAGGTAGTGATGGTAGTGCCGGCGCGCCAGTTGGCGGACGGTAGCACGCAGGGCGAACATATCGCCGTGCTCGGTTCGCCAAGCCGCTGACGGCGTGGCACAAGCTGGCGCACGCCATGAGCATGCCGATGACAGTGCAGCAAGAGGCATTGATCGCCCGCCTGTATGACGCGGCGCTCGATGACGCGCTGTGGCCGCCGCTTTGCCGCGATTTGGCCGAGGCGTTCGGCGGCGCCAGTGACACCAGCCTGATCCTGCAAAGCGACAGCGGCGCGCAGCTGCTCAATCCTGTGGGGCGCTTCGGCAAGGAGACCGTCAGCGCGTATGAAGCGTATTACTGGCAGCACGACATCTGGGCGCAGCTGGCTTACCGGCTGGGCGTGGGCAAAGTGCACTGCAGCGCGGATCACATTCGGCCTCACGACTTCGAGCGCACGGAATTCTATGCCGACTTTTGCCGCCCGCATGCGCTGTACCACGTCATCGGCGCAATCTTGCCCATGGCGCCCGGGCAAGTTGCCCTGCTGGGCGTGCACCGCCAGTACACGCAGGGGCCGTTTGCGGACAGCACATTGCTGCAGGTGCAATTGCAAGCGCTGCTGCCGCACCTGCAGCGCGCCCTGCGCATACGTGCCCGCCTGGCGCTAAGTAGTATGCAGGAGCGCACCACGCGCGCGGCGCTCGACGCGCTCGACACGGCGGTGCTGCTGCTCGACGCACAGCTCGGCGTGCTCTACGCGAATGCCAGCGCGCTGGCCTTATTCGGCCCCAGCCTGGAGCGCAGCCTGCATTGCCCGGCTAGCGGCAGCCCCCGCTGGTGCGCGCTGCCGCAACTGGAGCAAGCCGTACGGCAAGCCATCGGCACCAGCCGCGGCAAGAGGGTCGTCGCGCCCGTGGCCAGCGCCCTGCGTTTGCCGCGCCCGGGTGCACCCGGCCTGTGCCTGACGGTGGCGCCCTTCCAGCCGCAGCAAAGCCCGGTCGGCCAGCGCCCGTGCGCCCTGGTGCTGGCGCGCAATCCGCAGGCGCCAGCCATCGCCGCGCCTGCGCTGCAGCAGCTGTTCGAGCTGACGCAAGCCGAATCGCTGGTCGCGCAAGCCCTGGCGCAAGGCGCTGCCATCGAACACATTGCCGCCGGCGGCGGCGTCTCCATCAACACTGTCAAGACCCATTTGCACCATATCTACGAAAAGACGGGCACGGCACGCCAGGGCGAACTGATCGCACTCATACACCAAAGCGCGGGCGGTGCGCGTGCTGGCACGTCCACACCTGCCGCGGCCGCCAGCAATGCAGCAAGAGCAACATGATGTCAGAACCTTGCCATAGACAGCGCTACGCGACCCGTTTCGCCGCGGCCAGCCGGTCGAAATCTGCTAAAGGATGGGCAAAGTGACGATGGCGTGCCCTACGTCGGAGGGCACGCCGCCGTGGGGGTGCAAGGGTTAATCTAGGCAACCGGGGCCGACTGGCCTGGCAGTTATTGCAGCTCGAACTCCGCAGGAGTCAAACCCAGTTCGCGCGCGACCTTGCTGGCCACGCGCTGCTCGTTGGCATCGAAATTGCCGTCCGACGACGCGACGGCGATGATCATGCGCACCAGCAGGCGCGACGCCTCGACATTCGACTTCATCTTGCCCAGCGCCTGATACGCCTTGGCTTCGCCGATATCCTTGTCGAATTCCAGCTGGCCGACATATTCCTGGAAAGCCTTGATCACGTCGGTGGTGGTAAACACCGACAGAGCATCATTGCTTTCAATAAACTTCACCATCTTCTGCTTCTCTTCCGCACTGACGTTGCCGTCGGCCATGGCGATCAGGGCAGAGCCGGCCATGGCGGCATTTAGGAAATCCTTGTTCTTGTACTTCAGGGCTTCCGTTTTCAGTTCACTCGCTTTGGTCTTCAGTTTGGACAAAAAGGAATCGAAACTCATGGTGTATCTCCGGGTTGGTGTAGGTGCGGCAGCGCTACGCTGCCACTGCGACCTATATAGGGGTGAGTGCCTGAATTGCAAGCATTGACCGGCCGCCGGTAACGGCACCAAGGCACGCCGCGCCGGCAGGCGTGCAGGCAGCGCCTGCATGGCCCCCGGTGTTACTCGCCCTCCTTGCTGGGCAGGCGCTTGCCCTGCAAGTCGAAATTCATCAGTGTATGCGCCACGCCCGGGGTATGGGTCGATGCATACCAGTTTGGCAACGATTTGAAGGTCAGCACCATGTCGAAGTCGCCGGCGATGTTGCCTGCATCCATCGGCACGTCGCCTTTGCGGTTTTGAAACCATTTCATCCATAGCGCCGAACCGGGCGCCGGCGTGAGCATGAAATCGGTGCCGTTCTGCGGTTTGGGCAGCTGGATGGATCCGGAGTTCAGTATTGGCAGCAAGAACGACGGCATGGAATGGCTGGCCAGGTTCCATTGCGCGGAACTGTGGCAGCTCATGCAGGACGAGCTTTGTGCGTTGCGCGCATATTTGAGGGTGGGTTTCTTCCCTACTGGATAGGCGATATTATTTATCGCACCATCGTTCGGGCCGGAAAGGCGTCCTCCCCAGCCCAGGGTAGCGCTGCCATAAGCGGGCGCATTCGGGTTCATCCAGTTTTCCTGCAGCACAGGCTTGACAATGGCAGGGTCACTGGCCTGCGGATCATTACCCCATTGTGCGCCCAGTACCACCATCTTGTCCCAGATGTCGCCGGTCTTTGCCACGCGCGAATCGTATACCAGCGTGGTGAAGACCCAGCCTGTCTTCGGCGCGGCAACGCTGTCCTTGACGATGATATCAAACTGCATCAAATAGGTATTGGTCAACATTGGCGCCGTAGGTGGCTTGGGGAGCGTGGCGTTGACGCTCACATACGCGGGCCAGGAGACAGTGCCCTGCATGACGGGCCAGAGCGCCGGCCCGGCCGTGACGAACGCGGCCTTGATGATCACCGATCCTTCGGCAAATTGCGTCGATTGCGCCGTCAGATTGGGTTCCTGCGCCGTCGCACCCCACACCTTGTTGAGCGTCACGGCGGCGGTCTTGTCGTAGTAAGTCAGGACATAGGTGGTGATCGGTCGTTTCAGGCCGCTCGCCTTGAACAGATTAGCATCCAGCTCATCGGAGCCCACATACATGCCGCGCAGGGGTTCTCGCATGCGCACGCGCTGCTTGGCAACCGAGGTCGCGCCCATCCACGGCTCGTTGTACCAGCCGCGCTGGCCGGCATTCCAGTTCTTGTAGTCGAGTAACATGACGCGCATATCCGCCCCGATGGCAGCCTTCAGCGCCTCAGCATAGACGCCCGCATTCGCTGTCGTGATCTGGCCGTTGTTGATGGCTGCGCGCCAGGGCATCGCCGGGATGGTCTGGCTAGCCGGATAGGCGTGGCTCAAGGCAAACACGGGGCCGCTATAACCGGCAGGCGGCGGCAGCTGCGAATTGGCGAACGGATCAATGGTTTGCGCGCTGGCATTGGCAAATATGCCAGCGCATAAGGCCAACATTGCAATTTTTTGCATGACTTTCTCCAGTTGAAGGACGACGAAAAAATCGATAGCCGGGCAGCCATGTGGCCTAGGCAGGCGTGCTGCGCACAAAACCGTGCACCCGCGAGAGAAACGCCACCTTAGTAAAGGGCCGCCCCTCAGAAGCAATAAACAGATGACCGTGCTCGGCGATGAACGCCTGAAACACCGGCCCATTCAGATGTCGCAGGAACGCAGCGTCGTTGCGATAGATTTCAAAAAACAGCAGAGACTGGGGACTGGCTGGCGGCAGCGATTGAAACTGGCTGGTCGCCGCGCGCGGGCGGTGAACGAGATAAGCCAGCGTATCGGGTTCCTGCGATAGCACGGCTTGCACCAGCACGGGCAGCGCTTGCTCCACCTGCGCCTCGCAGCCAGGCAGAATAAACCACTCGGACGTCAGATGTAGCGCATCATCAGGATATGGCGTCATCATCAATGCTCCTCATGCAAGCGCTGCCCACGAATCTCGGTTAAGAATCTTGCTGCTGCCAGCAGTGCCGCGGCCCTAGCCCTAGCCCTTGCCCTTGCCCTTGCCAGCATAGATCAGACGATATCAATGAAGAATTATTGAATTTGCAAAATATACGATGCCCGATTCTGCACCGTTTAATGTTGCCAAAAATTCACCAATACTCACAAATTGAAAATATGTCTTTTTTTTGACCTTACCGCTCCATTCATCCAAGGAATCGGGTGTCTCCGTCTCCATGACCGCCAGTCGGCGGTGGTGATTGTTGCGGTGGCGAAGAGCTTGTAACGCCAGGATATGATGCCCACTCCCCTCGTCGCAGCACTTTAATTACAAAAAACAAAAAGCCGCCATCTCCCGACAGCGGCTTTCTCATTCCTAGTCCAGCAGCAGCGCCTTGAACTCCAGCGCTGCCCTGCAAGCTAACTAATTACCCCACAAACTTCCGTGCATTCCTGAACATGCGCATCCACGGCGAATCTTCACCCCATGCCTCAGGGTGATGCGACTGTTGCACCGAGCGGAACACGCGCTCTGCGTGCGGCATCAGTACCGTGAAGCGGCCGTCTGGCGTGGTCACGGAGGTGATGCCTTCCGGTGAGCCGTTCGGGTTGTACGGGTACGCTTCGGTAGCGGCGCCCTTGTTGTCGACGAAGCGCATGGCTTTGCTGACTTGGGTGATGTCGCCCGTTTGCGAGAAGTCGGCGTAGCCTTCGCCGTGGGCGATGGCGATGCCGGCTTGGGTGCCGGCCATGCCGTTGAAGAAGATCGATGGCGAGTCCATCACTTCGACCATGGCAAAGCGGCCTTCGAATTTCTCCGACTTGTTGCGCGTGAATTTAGGCCAGGCGTGGGCGCCGGGGATGATCGATTTCAAGTTGCTCATCATCTGGCAGCCGTTGCAGATACCCAGGCCGAAGCTGTCCTTGCGGTTGAAGAAGCGCGCAAACTGTTCCGCCAGGCTGGCGTTGAACAGAATCGTTTTCGCCCAGCCTTCGCCCGCGCCCAGCACGTCGCCGTACGAGAAGCCACCCACGGCGATCACGCCCTGGAAGTCGTCGAGTTTGACGCGGCCCGCAATCAGGTCGCTCATGTGCACGTCGACAGCGGTGAAGCCTGCCTGGTGCATCACGTAGGCCGTTTCGATATGCGAATTAACGCCCTGCTCGCGCAGGATGGCAACACGCGGACGCACGCCGGTGGCGATGAATGGCGCGGCGATGTTGTCGTTCTGGTCGAAGGTGACGACAGGCGACATGCCCGGGTCTTGCACATCCAGCAGGCGGTCGTATTCGGCGTCCGCGCAGGCCGGATTGTCGCGCAGGCGGGCGATGCGCCAGCTCGTTTCGCTCCACAGGCGATGCAGCGCTGCGCGCGGCTGGGTGTAAATCAGCTTGGCGTCGCGCATGAATTCGATCACGTCGCGGTCATTCAATTTGCCGATGATATGGCTGCAGGCGCCCAGATTAAACGTGCGCAGCACGTCCATGACCAAGGATTTTTCTTCCGCGCGCACCTGGATGACGGCGCCCAGCTCTTCACTGAACAAGGCGCGCAAGGTCAGTTCGTTGCGGCGTTCGGCTACCTGGCCGGCCCAGTTCTTGGCGTCGCCCCAGTCGCTCGAATGCTCGCCTTCCATGGTCAGCATATCCAGGTTGACGGACATGCCCGTGTGGCCGGCGAAGGCCATTTCCGTCAGCGTGGCGTACAGGCCGCCGTCCGAACGGTCATGGTAGGCCAGCAGCTTGTCGTCGCTGTTCAGCTTTTGAATGGCGGCGAAGAAGCCTTTCAAGTCTTCCGCGCTGTCGACATCCGGCGTCTCGTTACCCAATTGCCCCATGACTTGTGCCAGCGCAGAAGCGCCCATGCGGTTCTTGCCGCGACCGAGGTCGATCAAGATCAAGGACGTATCGCCCTGGTCCGTCTTCAGTTGCGGCGTGAGCGACTTGCGCACGTCCGTCACTGGCGCGAACGAGGAAACGATCAGCGACACTGGCGACGTGACGGCTTTCGCCGCGCCCGTGCTGTCGTCTTTCCACGTCGTTCGCATCGACAGCGAATCCTTGCCGACGGGAATGCTGATGCCCAGCGCCGGGCACAGGTCCATGCCGACAGCTTTCACCGTATCGTACAGCGCTGCGTCCTGGCCAGGCTGGCCGCAGGCGGCCATCCAGTTGGCGGACAGCTTGATGTCGGAGATGTCGGCAATCGCTGCGGCGGCGATGTTGGTGACGGCTTCGCCCACGGCCATGCGGCCCGAGGCGGCGGCGTCGATGACGGCCAGCGGCGTGCGTTCGCCCATGGCCATCGCTTCGCCCAGATAGCCTTCAAAGCTCATGGTGGTGACGGCGCAATCGGCCACCGGCACTTGCCATGGTCCTACCATCTGGTCGCGCACGGTCATGCCGCCCACGCTACGGTCGCCAATGGTGATCAAGAAGGATTTGTCGGCCACGGCAGGCAGCAGCAGCACTTTTTGCGCGACATCGGCCAGGTCCATGCCCGTCAGGTCGATGGCAGGGAAATCGTTGGCCACGTGGACCACGTCGCGCTGCATCTTCGGCGGCTTGCCCAGCAAGACGTCCATCGGCATGTCGACCGGCTCATTGCCCAGTTGCGGGTCGATCAGTTTGAGTTGACGTTCTTCGGTGGCCACGCCGACGGCGGCGAACAGACAGCGCTCGCGTTCGCACATGGCCTGGAACAATGGCAGGCTTTCTGGTGCGATGGCCAGCACATAGCGTTCCTGCGACTCATTGCTCCAGATTTCTTTCGGCGCCATGCCCGATTCTTCCAGCGGGATCTTGCGCAGGTCGAAAATCGCGCCGCGCTTGGCGTCGTTGGTAATTTCCGGGAAAGCGTTCGACAAGCCGCCCGCACCCACGTCGTGAATCGAGATGATCGGATTGTCGACGCCCATTTGCCAGCAAGCGTTAATGACTTCCTGGGCGCGGCGTTCCATTTCCGGATTGCCGCGCTGGACGGAATCGAAGTCCAGGTCGGCGGTGTTGCTGCCGGTGGTCATCGACGAGGCGGCGCTGCCGCCCATGCCGATGCGCATGCCCGGGCCACCGAGCTGCACCAGCAAGCTGCCGACGGGGATGTCGTTCTTGTGCGTGTGCTGCGCCGAGATATTGCCGATGCCGCCAGCGATCATGATCGGCTTGTGGTAGCCGAATACGGCGTCAGGGGCGCCCGCTTCTTTTGCGCCGACGTTCTGTTCATACGTGCGGAAGTAGCCGCCCAATACGGGACGACCGAATTCGTTCGAGAACGCAGCGCCGCCCAGCGGGCCTTCGATCATGATTTGCAGCGGCGAAGCGATGCGCTCCGGCTTGCCGTATTGAGTCGCTTGATCGGCCTGATCCGCCGCCAGACGCGATGTCATTGGCGCCGTCACGGAAGCGGCCGTTTCCCAGCTGCGCACGGCGTTCGGCAGCGACAGATTCGATACCGTGAAACCGGTCAAGCCAGCCTTGGGCTTGGCGCCGCGGCCCGTCGCGCCTTCGTCGCGGATCTCGCCACCCGCGCCCGTGGAGGCACCGGGGAAGGGAGAAATCGCCGTCGGGTGGTTATGCGTTTCCACCTTCATCAGGGTGTGCGTCAGTTCGGTTGAAGCCGCATATTCATGGTTTGCACCGCGCGGGTAAAAGCGCGACACAGTCGCCCCTTCCATGATCGAAGAATTGTCGCTGTAGGCGACGACGGTACCCTTCGGTTGCAGTTCATGCGTATTCTTGATCATGCCGAACAAGGACTTTGGCTGCGCCACGCCGTCGATGGTCCAGTCGGCGTTGAAGATCTTGTGGCGACAATGCTCGCTGTTCGCCTGCGCGAACATCATCAATTCCACATCCGTCGGGTTGCGGCCAGCCTTGGTGAAGGCGGCGTCCAGGTAGTCGATTTCGTCTTCCGACATCGCCAGTCCCAGTTCCGTGTTCGCCGTCTCCAGCGCACGCTTGCCCTGCCCCAGCAAATCGATCGATTCGAGCGCACGCGCTTCGAGGGTGCGGAACAGGTCCTGTGCCTGGTCGGCGCTGCGCAGCACGGATTCAGTCATGCGGTCATGCAGCAGGTCGGCCACGGCGTTCAACTGCGCGTCAGTCAATTTGCCGGCTAGAATCGCGCTACCCAGGATGCCCGATTTCAGGTTGATGCGGAAAGCGATGCCGCGTTCGACGCGCTTGATGTGCGCCATGCCGCAGTTGTGCGCGATGTCGGTGGCTTTCGAGGCCCACGGCGAAATCGTGCCGAAACGGGGGATGACGAAGAACTCTTCGGCAACGCCTTCCGTATTGTCAGCGTGGGCCGGCTCGCCGTACGTCAGCAAGGCGCCAAGGCGCGTGCTGTCGTCGTCGGTGAGAGGCGCACTGGCATCGATGAAATGGACGTAGCGTGCTTGTACGGCAACGATCGCAGGCGAAACGGCTTGCAGTTGGCTTAACAGACGGTGGCTACGGAAAACGGACAGGGCATTGGAACCCGGCAGTATCAACATGATTGGAAGGTGGTTGATGCAGCGTGGCTGCGGGTTAAAGGTAGGTATGACAATATCTTTCGTACGGCAAATTTCCTTTGCGCGCATTATACCCGTTTTACCCCTGCCTTATGACCGCGACTTGGCGCTGCGCCCCGCTTCTGCCCGACAACGCGGCAGTTTTTGACACGCCAACAACACCCTCAGGCCATCATCAGACGATCACATAGCGGTTCTTGCCCTGGCGCTTGGCCAGGTACAGCGCTTCATCGGCCAGCCGGTAGCTGTGGGCCAACTCCTTGCTTCTGTCCAGTTCGGTCACGCCCACGCTGATCGACACGAACTGCGTCGCATGGAAAGCCTGGCCGACGGCCTCGACCAGGGCGCCGGCAAAGACGCGCACGGCCTCGCCGCTGCCCGTGTAGATGACGCCGAACTCCTCACCACCCAGACGGCCGCACAAATGGCCTTGCGCCTTGTCGGCGATGATGGCGGCTGTGCGCACCAGCACCTCGTCGCCCACATCGTGACCCTGCTGGTCGTTGATGACCTTGAAATCGTCGATATCGATCATCAGGAAATGCAGCATGGCGCCATCGGATGCGCCATGCATCTGCTGGGCGCACTGCGTGAACATGCGGCGGTTATTCAAGCCCGTCAGGCTGTCCAGGTAAGCGAGGCGCGTCAATTCCAGTCTGGATTGATACTTCCGCAATCGCAATAAGCTGGCACTGCCATTGAGGGCCAGCCCGAACAGCACGCTGGCGGCGATCATCAGCGATGCCCACGACTGGTCGGGCGAGCCTGCATTGACGGGATACAGGTCACGGCCGACGATCCACCACACGCCCACCACCACGACCAGATAGCTGAGGCCGCCGTTAAAGATGGAGGCGATCACGAGCGTCAGGAATACGCCCAAGGGCAAGACCCAGAAGCTGGCAGTGCCAACGGCGTCGGTCATGGTGCGCAGGCCGAAGGTCAGGGTCAGCACGGCGCAGACACCGGTGATATTGAGCGCGAGCAAGCCGGTGCAGCGGTAACGCATCAGCAGGCTGGCCAGCATGCCCAGCAACGCCAGTACGGCGTGCGCCAAGTTTGGGTGATAGGGTTCTGGCATCATCAGCCAGCTCAGCCCATAGGCGATGATACTGAGCATCTGCAAGACCATGACGGGCCGGCACACTTCTGCAAAATAGGCAAGCTGCTGCGCGCGGTTGCCGCCAAGCACAAGCGCAACGGCAAAGCGGTGCAAGGTAGCCAGATCAGGTATGCGCATGACGGTTATCGACACCAGAGTAGGATAAAGCGCCCGTGCAAGCTTGCGCATGCCTTCATGCGACATGACGCGGCGAGCAACAAATGTTGTATTTTTTCAATGCTATCACGCCAGTCCAGGGATGGATGTAAAAACAGGTGTCGCCACCGCCGCATGCGGCCCGCGCGTCACTAAATACAACGTCGGACGGCGCCGGGCGCGCCTGCCCTCGCGCAGCACGTCAGATTGCCTGCATTTTACTGGCCGTATCGAGGGGCTTTGCAGTATGCTAAGAATAAATAATGCTGCAGGCAAATACAGACAAGAAAAGCTCCAGCAAACGACCAAACGGATGAACGAGAATTGAACCATGCCAGAAGCTAGCGACTTATCTGTCCTGATCGTCGACCCGAACCCGAGCATGCGCGGCAATCTGCAAAACATGCTGAGTCAGGCGGCCATCACCAAGGTGGAGTATGCCGTCAATTCGGGCGCGGCGATCCGCTTGCTGATGAAGAAACCGTTCGACATCATCCTGTGCGAATACGATCTTGGTAGCGGCACGGACGGCCAGGATGGCCAGCAATTGCTGGAAGACTTGCGCCATCACAAGCTGATCGGCCTGTGGACCATCTTCATCATGCTGACCTCTGAAGCCATCCACAGCAGGGTGATCGGCGCGGCCGAACTGACCCCGTCCGACTACATATTAAAACCGTTCACCGTCGATGTGCTGAGCGGACGCATCACCCGGGCCATTGAGCGGCGCGGCATTTTCCTGCCCACCTATCAACTGATCGACAAAGGCGACTTGCGCGAAGCGGTGAAAAGCTGCCGCGCGGCCGAGTTGCAGTATCCGCGCCTGGCGGGCGATTTCACACGCTTGCGCGCCGAGCTGCACATCGCCCTCGATGAATGGGAGGAAGCGGAACAGCTGTACGCCGACATGCTGGCCACACGGCCGATGGCATGGGCCCATCTGGGCTTGGCCAGCACCCTGTTCAAACAGCAGCGCCATGAAGATGCGCAGCAGGAGCTGCTGGAACTGGTGGAAACCTATCCCCGCTTCATGGCCGCCTACGACCTGCTGGCGCAAAATTATGAGGCCATGGGCCAGCAGATACAGGCGAAGCAAATCCTCGAAGACGCGGTGGCGATCTCGCCGCACATGGTGCGCCGCTGGCGCCACCTCGGCAGCATCGCGTTTGACACCGGCGATCTCGGCGTAGCCGAACGGGCCTACAAGCAGGTAGTGAGCAAAGCAAAGTACTCTGAATTCCGCGACCCCGAAGACCATGTCAACCTGGTAAAAACGCTGGTCAAGAAGGGCGATGCACCGCAAGCGAGCACTGTGCTGCGCGACATGGAGCGCTCCCTGCGCAGCAGTGCCAACGTACAAGCCTGCCGCGCCATTTCGGCTGCCATGTTGCATGAACTGTCGGGTAACGACAACGCCGCCGCCAGCGAACTGCAACTGGCCGCCGCCGCCCTGGACACAGCGCAAGGTCTGTCAACGCAGCTGAAAGTCGGCCTGGTGCAAAGCTGCTTGAAAAACAAGCTGGAACAGGCCGCCTCCGACGTCATGATGAAGCTGGTCAACGAGGCCGACAGCGACGTGACGATGGAAGCGGCCGTCGACGTGTTTGAAAAGGCGGGTCGCCACGACCTGGCGCAAGGCATGGGCCAGCAAATTACGCACCAGGTGCAGGAATTGCTACACGATGCGGCCAGCAAATCGGAAAGCGGTGAGCTCAAGGGGGCAGTATTCGTGCTGCGCCAAGCCCTGCGCAAGACGCCGGGCAACCTGCCCGTGCTGTTCGCCTCCGTCGAGGCCATTTTGCGCCAGCTCAACACGCTGGGCTGGGAAGCTCCGCTAGCGGAACAGGCGCAGCACCAGATGCAAGTGATCCGCAAGATCGACCCCAAGCATCCGAAGCTGGAGTCGCTCAAGCAGCAATACGCCGGCACGCAGCAAAAGTATGGTATCGCTACCTGACTCCTACCTGCGCCCTTCCCCCTGCCAGACGAACGTGCACGTGCTTTGTGCAAGTAAGGCAAGAGATTCAGCTATACTTTCAATGCGATTAATCTGGCAATCATGATTATGAGTAATACGCACGGTGAAATACCGTGCAAGGCGACGCCGCCGGCATGCCCGCCAAGGTGCGCACCGAATGACATGCCCCTCTCCGCTTATGACTATCGAACTAAGAAAAATAATTCTCTCCTCCCTGCTGGCGTCGCCAGCGCTGGCCATGGCCGGCGAACTGGAACAGCAAATGCAGCGTTGCGCCGTGCTTGGCGATGCCAGTGCTCGCTTGGGTTGCTTCGACACCTTGGCCAAGGCGGCGGAAAAGGCCACCATCGCCGCCGGCGGCAACCCCGCCACGGCGGCCACCACTTTGGCAGCTGCCGCTGAAGCCGCCCCCTTTACGCCAGTCAGCCCGCCTGGCGTCGCCACGCCGGCAGCGGTGAATGCCGCCATTCCGGCGATCGCGCAGGCTGGCGCGACGCCACCGGAAGCACCGATTTCGCGCACGCAACAATCGTGGGAACTCAACGAGGCATCCAAGCGTGGCCTGTTCAACTTCCGCCCGCACCGCGACACCTATCTGCTGCTGGCCAACTACAGCGATGCCTCGAACGACGAACCGTTCCAAGATTTCACGCCGGCCGGCATCAAGAGCCAGCACGTGGAACTGACCTTCCAGCTGAGCTTCAAGATGAAGATGCTGGAAGACATCGCCGGTACACCGATCGACATGTGGTTCGGCTATACGCAGCAAAGTTTCTGGCAAGCATATAACCGCAAGGCATCGAGCCCTTTCCGCGAGACCAACTATCAGCCGGAATTCATGCTGGTCGTGCCGATCAACAAGAATTTTGCCGGTCTGGAATTCAATTACCTGAACTTCGGCCTGGTGCACCAGTCGAACGGCCAGACCTCGACCCTGTCGCGCAGCTGGAACCGGGTGTATGCCGAATTGGGCGTGGAAAAAGACAATCTGGCCGTCACGGCCCGCCTCTGGCACCGCCTCGACAATAGCGCAAACAACAACGACAATATCGACATCACCGATTATATGGGCCATGGCGACTTGCGCCTGAGCTACCGCGACAAGGGCCATGAATACGCCGTTACCGCGCGCCGCAATTTCAGCAAGAAACATGGTTCGCTACAGGCAAGCTGGGCTTTCCCGCTGAAGGCCAACCTGAAAGGCTATCTGCAATTGTTCTCAGGCTATGGCCAGAGCTTGATCGACTACAACTATTCGCAGAAATCGATCGGCGCCGGCTTCATGGTTGACCTGTAAGCGAGGCCGTGTAGCAAACAAAAATGGCGCCGAAGGCGCCATTTTTTTTGTGCGATATCCAATTTAGCGCCGTGCGCCACCGAGTACGCGCGCCGGCAGCATGACGATGGCGCGCAGCAGTTCGAACACGCCATCGACGCCGATGCCGATCAAGCGAAATGGCAGCAACAGCAGCCAGGCCAGCGGATACAGCAGCAGTGCCAGCAAGGCCAGGGGCCAGCACAGCAGCAAAAGCAGCATCCACAGCACAAATCCCAGCATCGCATTGCCCTCGAATAAAATGTGCGGAGCAAGCCGTGCTTGCCCCGCTACCGTGACAGCACTATATAAAAGCGCCGTCGTGGCGGCAACGAGCATGCGATGAAATGCAGAATGCGGGGATGAACGGCGTAAAAACGGGAATAAACGGTAGCTTGCAAGCAGCTTATTGGCCAACTATCGACCGACTATTGACCGACTATTGACCGACGCAAATCACTTTCGTGATGTATTCATGCGCGTTGGGCTTCTTGCTGGTGGCCCATTTGATGGCCTGATTGGCCTCTGCGATGGTCATGATGGTGGCTTTATCCTTCGACTTGATGAAGGACACGCCTTCAAACACGCCTTCCTTGCTGCGCATTACCTTGGCAAACACCGGTGGCTTGGTCTCGCCATCGCTGATTTTGTTCTGTTGCACGAGGTAACGCTGATCGATCTGTTCCATGATAATAAAGCTGTCCAGTGGTAAAACACGAAATATACCCTGAATGGACGAACGCCGCAGGATGAAATCGCTGCGGCGTTGCACAAATAGCCATCGGCAAGCCCGACAACACCGTTACACAAGCATTCAGGCGTAGACGGCGTTCTGCGTCGCGGGCTGCAGATTGACATCGTAAATCACCTGCGCGCGGATCGACGCTTCCAGCGAGGGTATCGAGCCGCCCGCGCGGTACTGGAAGCTCACTTGCAGCACGTCGCCAGCCTTCACGGACACCGGCGTGGCCAACGGCAAACACATGTAGTGATTCAGCCAGTCGATGGTGCTCGAGCGCTCGGGTACGACGGCCAGGATGTTCTTGGTGACGAAACGCAAGGCGTTCAGCGTACCGCTGCGCTCGACGACAAACTTGCCGTCAAAGCCGAACACGCTATCCGTGGGCTGGCTGAAGTCGATGATGCTGTACACGGACGGCGCTGCCAGTTCCTGCACGCCCGGATGGATGGCCGTGGTTTCCTGGAATTGCACGATGGGTGCATAAAAGCCTTCGAAATCGTATTCCTGCTGCATCGGTTGCACGGCCATGATAACGGCTTCAGGCAGGAAGATGGGCAGCGGGCCGCCAAAGCGGGCCAGGTAGCGGCGCTTGAACGATTCGATCACTTCCACCTGCTTTTCACGCAGCATGCCCACATGGATCATTTCGCAAATGACCACATCGACGGGTTCGGGCGGCAGGTACTCGAAGGCATCCGCGTGGACGACTTCGACTTTTTCTCCGTTCGGATTGAGCGCGAGCATCTTGCGCGCTTCCTTGACCATGTCCGGATTGAACTCCACGCACCAGACCTTGTCGGCGCGCGCGGCGGCGAACCACGACAGCACACCGGTACCGCCACCGAGTTCCAGCACCTTCATGCCGGGTTTCACCGCGTAATCGATCGCCGACTTGAAGCCGTGCATACGGTTCTGATCCATCAACATATTGTGGTGATAATGGACGGGGATAAATTGCCCCAGGTAACAACTCTCGATTTCTCGTTCATTCAGCATGTCTGTCCTCTTGGAGTCTGGCTCCGATGGCCTATCGGTTTTGTCATTCCAGAAAGCAGTGATATCGCACGGGCTGCGTGAGGGGCGGCAACACAGCAGCCGGCGCCTGGGATTGGCTTTAGTGCCCATGCAAAAAATCTCCTGATTAATGCGACAAGATCATTATCGTTAATAGGCAGGGAGAACAAAGGGCTGAGGTGAGAGGCAATTCCATGCCAGTTTCGGCGCTGGCATGGAAAATATTGCTAGAAAGATCAATTACGCGCGGCGCGCGCCTTTTGCGCCGCTGCGATGATGGCCGCCACGCCGGGCTTGTCGGCGGCTTGGGCGAACTGCGTCGCCGTCCAGCCGTGGTCGCTCTTCACACTGGCGTCCGCGCCCCAGGACAGCAGCAGCTTGACGGCGTCTTCCTGCCCTTCGCGGGCGGCAAACATCAGCGGCGTGATGTTGGCAGGCGCGCGCGCATCGAGCACGGCGTCGCGCTGCAGAAAAATCTTCATGCTGGACAAGTCGCCGGCCGCAGCCGCATAGTGCAGCGCCGTCCAGCCGCTCTGATTGACCTTGGCGCCCTTGGCCAGCAGGGCTTGCACGGCGTCTTGCTTGTGCATGTAAGCGGCCATCATCAGCGCCGTGTTGCCATTCGCAGAACGCGCGTCGATGTCGATGCCGGGCGTATCGAGCAGCAGCTTGAAGACCTTGTCCGCATCATCGCGCAGGGCCAGCACGAGCGCAATGTCGCCGCGCTGCGCGTCCAGCTGGTTCGGATTCATGCCTTCGGCCAGCATGCTGCGCACGCCACTGACATTGTTGACAGAGACGGCGCGGAAGAAGGCATCGGGCTCCGGCGCCGCTTGGCTGGCAGTGGCGCAGCACAAGAGCAGCGCCAGGACGAGTTTTTTCATCATGCTTAGCCTTACAAAGTTATTGCAGCTGATTAAGTTACTGCAGCTGATTGTGCTGGCAGTTGACTAAATAACTTGAAGAAATTTTCCGTCGTCTGACGCGCCACCTGCTCCAACGGGATGCCTTTCAGGATCGACAAATACTCGGCCACGTGGGCCACATAGCCGGGTTCGTTCATGCGTCCACGGAAAGGCACGGGCGCCAGATAGGGCGAATCGGTCTCGATCAGGATGCGTTCGAGCGGTACCTCCAGGGCCACGGCTTGCAAGTCTTTCGCGCTTTTGAAGGTGACGATGCCGGAAAAGGAAATATAGAAACCCATGGCTATGGCCGCGCGCGCCACTTCGAGTGATTCTGTAAAGCAATGCATGACGCCGGCCACGCCGCCGTCGGACACGCCAGCACCCTCTTCACGCATGATGCGGATGGTGTCTGCACTGGCTGCCCGCGTGTGTATGATCAGGGGCTTACGCGTGATTCTTGAGGCCTTGATGTGGGTCCTGAATCGTTCGCGCTGCCACTCCAGGTCACCCGTCAGGCGGAAATAGTCGAGGCCCGTCTCGCCGATGGCGATGATTTTCGGATGGTCGGACAGGCGCACCAGGTCGTCCACGGACGGTTCAGGCGTGTCTTCGTAGTCGGGATGCACGCCAACGGAAGCGAAAATATGCGGATACTGCTCGGCCAGGGCCAGCACCTGTGGGAAGTCCGGCAAGTCGACCGACACGCACAGGGCGTGCGTCACCTTGTTCTGGGCCATCTTGGCAAGAATTTCGGGCATGCGAGCAGCCAGCTCGGGGAAATTGATATGGCAATGGGAATCGATATACATAGGGCACGATTGTACCGGAGAGTGCAAAAACTGGCAGGGGAAACGCTGCGCCATCCCCTGCCGAGGCGCTACGCACGCTTGCAGTCGATTGCAGTCGATTACAGCTGCGAGGCAGGGTGATGTGCCAGCGCAACGAAATTGCCGCTCGATTCGTCGAGCGCATCGAGCGAGCCGTTCTCGATGTCGTACACCCAGCCGTGCAGGGTCAGCTTGTTTTGCGCCATGGCCAAGGCTACCGAAGGATGGGTGCGCAAGTTATTGAGTTGCGCCACCACGTTGGCGCGCACCATGCCGTCAATGCGCGACTGTTCCGTCGGATGCTCGACCGATTCGTTGATCATGCGCGCCGCATCGGCATGGTGCAACCAACTGCGCACGGCCGGCATGTGATCCAGGCAGGCACAGGTGGCAATCGCCTTCATGGCGCCGCAATCGGAATGGCCGCAAATAACGATGTCGCTGACGTTCAAGGCCGACACGGCAAACTCCACGGTGGCGCTCACGCCGCCCGGTTCGGGACCATACGAAGGCACGATGTTGCCGGCGTTGCGGATAACGAAGAGCTCGCCGGGCTCACGCTGGGTCACCAGTTCCGGCACCATGCGGCTGTCGGAACAGGAAATGAACAAAGCCTTGGGGGTTTGGCCCGTGGCCAGCGTCTTGAACAGCGCACGGCGCGTGGGGAAAACATCTTTTTGGAAGCGTAAAAATCCAGCAATTATGTCGCGCATAAGTAAATACGGTGGTTGGCAAGCCGATATTATCGCTGATCTGGTACCGGTTCGCGCCTATTGCCCTGCCGCAGGCTGCCAGGGCACCCGCGCCCACACGAACGATAGCGCGACGAACTGCCCATGCGCCGCTACAGGCCCGTTTTACAGCAGCGGGCAAGCCTCGACCTGGCACTTGGCATGGCGCCGGGCAGGGCAAACAGTACGACGCACTAGGCAAAAAGAGTTATCAAGATGTATAGTGGATGGCCGATGTGCCGCCATGGGGTTGCGCGCGGAAACGTGGAGAGTGTTGATGCTGAAATTTGCCGGCCCTTTGATATTACTCGCCTGCCTGGCTGTGACGGCTCCTACGCATGCGCAAACGCAAGTGCAAGCGCAAATGCAAGACCGGCGCGACGCCCCCAAGGCCAGCCCCGTGGCGGGCTTGTGCGCACCCATGTGTGCGTCGGCGCGCCAGGATTGCCGCGCACAAGTGCAGCACGCAACAGAAGACGACACCAACCCGCTGCTGTCGATGAAGCCCAGTAGCAACCCCTACGTTGCCGCAAGCGGCGAAACGCGAGCACAGTCGCAGCAGTTGCAGCCGACGCAAGCCCAGGCCTTCCGCACCCGGCGCGCCGAACGCCAGCAAGCGTGTGAAGTGCAATACCGCAGTTGCACGCGCGCCTGCGGCTAAACCATGACTGGCGCCTCAAGAACTAAACAATCTGGCTTAACTTGGCAACGCAACGGTTTGATTCTATTGGCAACTTGATGCATAGTCGAGCAGCATGTCTTCCAGGAACAGCTTGGGCGACAGGGGATGCTCGGCAATCGCCCGGCGCTCGTTGGCCGCCTTGATGGCGGCCATCAAGCGGCTGACGTTGATGCGTGCGGCCAGCGCTTCGAGCTCGCGCCGGTGGCGCGGATAGTAGCGGATGGTGCCAGACAATTTGACGCAAAACACATCGTACAGCCAGCGCTGCAAGGACGCCACCAGCGGCGCCAATGGCGCCTTTTGCAATTTATCGGCCGCCTTCAGGGCCGCTTCCACACCGGGATTAGCGAGCACTTGCAGCAACTGCTCCGTTTCCTCGCGGCCACCCGACTCGGACTGCGCCAGCGCAGCCAGTGGTGCACCACCCTGCTCGCGCAGCCAGCTGTCGGCATCGTTCAAGCCTTGCTCCTTGAGCCAGGTCAAGGCCTGCGCATGGCTGGGCATGGGTAAGGCAAATTTCCTGCAGCGCGAGAGGATGGTCGGCAGCAAACGGTCCAGGCTATTCGATGCCAGCAGGAACAAGGTGCCCGGCGGCGGCTCTTCCAAAGTTTTCAGCAAGGCGTTCGAGGCCGGCGTATTGAGCGCCTCGGCCGGGTACAGCACCACCACGCGCAAGCCTTGGCGGTGCGTGGAAATGTTCATGAAGTCGGCCAGGTTGCGGATTTGCTCGATCTTGATGTCTTTCGACTGCGTCTTGGTCTTGGCGCTTTTCTTTGCACCCTCGCCCTCTTCGCCGTCATCGGCTACCTCGTCTTCCAGTGCTTCCGGACGCACGCGGCGGTAGTCGGGATGGTTGCCCTGGCTGAACCAGCCGCACGAGGCGCACGCGCCGCAGGCATGGCCGTCCGCGCGCACGTCTTCACACAGCAAGGCTTGCGCGAAATGCTCGATGAAATCGGCCTTGCCGATGCCTTGCGCGCCATGGAACAAAATGGCGTGCGGCATGCGCGGGCGCAAGGCTTGCAATTGCTGCCAGGCATCCTGTTGCCAGGGATAGAGAGAGCTGGTCATATCATTTTCTTTTATTCATCTTCTTTTATTCATCTTCTTTCAAATCCACGGCTTGCAAGGCCTGGCTCAAGCACTTTGCTCAAGCAGAACATCAAGCAATTGCGCGAGCTGGACTTGAATGTCAACGATGCTTTGCGTGGAATCGATAATGCGCAGGCGTTCAGGGAACTGCGCCGCGCGGCGCAGGTACTCGTTGCGCGTGGCGGCAAAAAAGTCCGATCGCTCCTGCTCGAACTTGTCGAGCGTGCGCGTGGCGTCCAGGCGGGCTCTAGCCACGGCCAAAGGCACGTCGAACAGGAACGTCAGGTCGGGCTGCAGATGCGGATGCACCCATGTTTCGAGCGCTTCCATCTTGCGCAAGTCCATGCCCCGGCCACCACCCTGGTAGGCGAAGCTGGCATCGGTAAAGCGGTCTGAAATAACCCACTCGCCGCGCTCCAGGGCAGGTGCGATGACTTGCGCGATATGCTCGCGGCGGCTGGCGAACATCAGCAAGGCTTCCGTTTCCAGGTGCATTTTTTCATGCAGCAGCAGTTCGCGCAGCTTTTCACCGAGGCTGGTGCCGCCCGGCTCGCGCGACGACACGAGGCGTACGCCGCGCTGGCGCAGGTAGTCGGCGACAAAGCCGATATGCGTCGACTTGCCCGCGCCATCAATGCCTTCGAAGGTAATGAAGCGGGCTTGATAGTGTTGTGTCATGAAACTCTTACTTTGATGATAATGAATGCCGGCAATTACCGCTGATACTGGTTCACGGCGCGGTTATGCTCGGGCAGGTTGGTCGAAAACTGGCTGGTGCCGTCGCCGCGCGCGACGAAATACAGTGCCTGCGTGCGGGCCGGCGCCAGCGCCGCCGTCAGCGATTGCGCACCAGCCAAGGCGATCGGCGTGGGCGGCAAGCCACCGCGCGTGTAGGTATTGTACGGGGTGTCCGCTTCCAGGTCGCGTTTGCGGATCTTGCCGTGGTAGTTATCACCCATGCCATAGATCACGCTTGGGTCAGTCTGCAGCAGCATGCCTGTTTTCAGGCGGTTGACGAAGACGCCGGCGATCATGGCGCGCTCCGACTTTTGCCCCGTTTCCTTTTCCACGATGGAAGCCATGATCAGCGCCTCGTACGGGTTTTTATAGGGCAGGGCCGGATCGCGCTTATCCCACGCTTCGGACAGGCGAGCGATCATGGCCGTGTGCGCCTGCTTGAAAATCTGCATTTCGCTGGCGCCCTTGGCAAACAGATAGGTATCGGGAAAGAACAAGCCTTCCGGCAAGCGGTATTCCGGGCTGATTTTCGCCATCAGTTCCTTGTCGGACAAGCCCACGGTATCGTGCTTGAGGCCCGCGTGGCTGGCCATCGCCAAGCGCATCTGCTTGAAGGTCCAGCCTTCGATGATGGTCAGCGACTCCTGCGCGAATTCACCGCGTACCAGCTGCGTGATCAAACGCTGCGGCGTGGTGCCCGGCTTCAACTCATAGGAGCCAGCCTTGATCTTCGAGGTCTTGCCTTCGATACGCGCCAGCATGTTGAACAGGATGGGCACAATGGGCACGCCTGCGTCCGCGATCTGCTGGCCGGCCGCATGCGCGCCGCTGCCGGGCGTGATCGTAAACGCGATCGCTTCGCCTTGCGCAGTGATCGGTTGCTGCGCCCAGTACACAAAAGTAGCACCGACGCCGATGGCGGCGATGAGCGAACTGACTACAAGTTTTTTAAAGAAAGCCATTGTTCCGATTCTTGTGATGCGGTCGCTGGCAAACAGCGCCCGCTTGTTATGCTCGTTCATTTGTGAACAAAGTGCGCGCAAAGCGGCTCGATCACTGGCAATTTTGCCGCTGCCGACGCAATTTGCGCGAGATCACTATAATGAAGCCGTAATGATAATGCTTAATCGCTGATCTAATGGAAATTATGAATAACTGGAATCAATTTTTAACGGCACAAGGCGCCCGCTCCGCTACCCTCGATGGCACGCCGGACAGCAGCGCTGTGCTCACCGGCGTCGCCACCACTGCCGCCCCCATCGCCGATTTTGGCCAGTCCCTGTCAGTGTCCCAGCTGCAAGAAGGTTTTGTCGCGGCCATCACGGACCAGGGCTTGATCGGCCTGAGCGGCGATGACGCAGCCAGTTTCCTGCACGCCCAGCTGACCAACGACGTGGAGCACCTGAGCCAGGAGCAAGTGCGCCTGGCCGGCTACTGCACGCCCAAGGGCCGCTTGCTGGCCAGTTTCCTGATGTGGCGCAACGCCACCACCATTTATCTGCAATTGCCGCGCAGCATACAGCCAGCCATCCAGAAGCGCTTGCAAATGTTCGTGCTGCGCGCCAAGGCCAAGCTGCACGATGCCTGCGCCGATGAAGCGAATCAGGTCATCCTGGGACTCGGTGGCAAGCAAGCGGGCGCGGCTCTGTCCACCTGGTTCAGCAGCTTGCCCGCCACGCCGTTCAGCAAGGTCGAACACGCACTGGGCACCCTGCTGCGCGTGGCCGATGCATGCGGCAGCGCCCGCTATGAGTGGCTAACCTCTGCCGCCACGGCGTGCGAGGTGTGGCCGCAACTGGCCGCGTCCTTGCACAAAGGCGGCAACGATAGCTGGCGTTTGTCGGAAATTCATGCCGGCATCGCGCAAATCACGGCGGCCACGCAAGAGCAATTCGTGCCGCAAATGGTCAACTTTGAGCTGCTGGGCGGCGTCAATTTCAAGAAAGGCTGCTACCCGGGCCAGGAAATCGTCGCGCGCAGCCAGTACCTGGGCAAGCTCAAGCGCCGCACCACCCTCGTCAGCATTGATGATGCGGCGGCAGTAGCCGGCGGCGAACTGTTCGCCGTCAGCGACCCGGAGCAGCCTTGCGGCATGCTCGTCAACACCGCGCCTAACGGCAACGGTGGCATCGACGCCCTCGTTGAAATGAAGTTGGGCGCTATCGCCGAGGGTACAAGCGCAGCCGGCGCCGTGCGCTACGGCTCGGCCCAGGGCGTGTCCGTGCATTTCCTGCCCATGCCTTATGCGCTCGACGCACTCGACTTGTGAGAATGCCATGAAAGATTTATACATTTACTACCAAGTAAGCGAAGCACACGCCCAGGCCCTGGAGGCACGCGTGCGCGCCATGCAAGCCAAGCTGGCGGCCGCGTCCGGCGTGGCGCCACAGATCAAGCGCCGGCCGGAAGTCAAGGATGGCTTGCAGACGTGGATGGAAATCTACCCCGTGGTCGGCGAAGGTTTTGCCGAACAGCTCGCTGCTGCTGCCGCCGCGGCGGGCTTGTTGGCCCTCACGGCCGGTACGCGCCATACGGAAGTATTCATGGATTTACCTCCATGTGCCTGATCGTTTTTGCCTGGAAAGTCAATCCGCACATACCGCTGATTGCCGCCGCCAACCGCGATGAATTCTATGCACGCGCCAGCGCCCCCGCCGGCGCTTGGACGGAACACCCGCAAGTGTATGCGGGCCGCGACCTGCAAGCTGGTGGCAGCTGGATGGGTATCACCCAGGCCGGCAGCGGCAGCTCGCGCTTTGCCGCCATTACCAATATCCGTAGCCCGCAAGAGCGCAACCCGGACGCCCCCTCGCGCGGCGCCCTGGTGGCGGACTATCTGGCCGGCACGCTGTCGCCGCAAGATTACATCGCGCAAATTCGTCCCGGATGCAAAGCCTACAACGGTTTTAATCTGGTGCTGGGCGACGCGCATACGCTGATCTGGCTCTCCAATCGGGGCGATGACGATGCGCGCAATGGCCAACCGTTGCAACCGGGCATCTATGGCTTGTCGAACGCCCTGCTCGATGCGCCGTGGCCGAAAGTGCTGAAGACCAAGGCCCAGTTCGCCAGCCTGCTATGCCAGGGCGCGCCCGACGATGCGTATTTCGACATGCTGGCCGACACCACGCGCGCGCCCGACTTCCGCTTGCCCGACACCGGCGTGCCGATCGACCTCGAGCGCGAGCTATCGGCCGTCTGTATCGAAACGCCGGGCTATGGCACGCGCACTTCCACTGTCGTGAAACTGTTCCCGAACTCACCCGGCGAATTGCATGAGCTGGTAATTCAGTAAGCCCCTCTGGGGTCTGACCCGCCGGGTCAAACCCCAAATACCGCCACGACTTCCTCGGCACTACCCTCCAATCACTGCTTAAAACGCTTGCACGCAGAAAAAGAAAGCGCTTGCGCAAGCGCTTTCTTTTGTTTACGATAGATTCATACGCAACGACACAGCCGCGACCAATCGCAGCACAGATGGATAAAAATACATCTGGATTTTTTTACGATAGATTCATACGCGGCGATACAGCCGCTCGTTATCGCAGTACACAATAAAAAATACATCCGGAGACAGTATGGCCACCATGGAAGATGTCGCGCGGGCGGCGGACGTATCGTTGTCGACCGTTTCGCATGTACTCAACGGCACCCGCAAGGTCAGCCCGAAAACCGTGGCCGCCGTCAACGCGGCCATGCAGCAGATCGGTTATGTGCCGAACATGTTAGCGCGCGCGCTGGCCGGCTCCTCGTCGGGCACTATCGGCGTGGCCATTTCTGCATTCACCAATCATTATTTCAGCGAGACCGTGCGCGCCATCGAAGCCGCTTGCACGCGCCACGGCTTGATGATGCTGTTTTCCGATACGCATGACGATCCCGCGCAGGAACTCAAGGTGGTGCACAATTTGCACCAACGCCGGGTTGACGGCATCGTGCTGGCGCCCTCGGGCGAGGCGCACAACCGCACGCTCGATTATCTGAACAACAACAAGATCGCTTCCGTGCTGGTCGACCGCATGTCGTCCCAACCATTCGACCAGGTGGGGGTGGAAAACATCGCCGCCACGGCGCAACTGGTGCAGCACCTGATAGTTGCCCACGGCCACCGCCGCATCGGCTTCATCAGTGGCGCACCGGGCCTGTCCACGACACACGAGCGCGTCGAGGGCTACCGCCTGGCCTTGCAACAGGCCAATATCGTTTTTGACCCCGCGCTGCTGCGCTCGGGCGACTCCAAGCTGGAGCGCAGCGGCGCGGCCACGCGCGAATTGCTGGCCTTGCCACCGGGACAGCGCCCGACGGCCATCGTGGCGGGCAACAACCTGATGACCATCGGTACCATGCACGCCTTGCGCGACGCGCACATCGCTGTGCCGCAAGACGTGGCACTGGCCGGCTTCGATGATTTCGACTGGGCCGATTACTTCAGCCCGCGCCTGACGGTAATGGCACAGCCGCTCGAAGAACTGGGCGCCATGGCCGTCGACCTGTTGATCGAACGTATCGCCAACCCCGACCGCGCCCAGCGCGTGCAGCGTTTGTCGCCAACCTTGCGCGTGCGCAATTCCTGCGGCTGCCCCTGACCTTTTAGCGTAAAACAATATGCATCCAGCGATTTCCCTCGGTATCGACCTTGGTACCTCCGAACTGAAAACCGTGCTGATGGATAGCACGGGCAGCGTGCGCGGCCAGGCTTGCGTGCGCCTCGACGTGCACCGCCCGCAAGCGGGCTGGTCGGAACAAGCGCCGCAGGACTGGTGGGCCGCCTGCATCATCGCGTTGGGCCAGCTGCGCGCCAGCTGGCCGCAGGACTATGCGCGCATCGCCTGCATCGGCCTGTCGGGCCAGATGCATGGCGCCGTGCTGCTCGACGCGCATGACGCCGTGATCCGCCCGGCCATCCTGTGGAACGATGCCCGCGCCGAAGCCGAGGCCGCCGCACTGGCGCGCGATTATCCGGCCTACGCTGACATCACGGGCAGCCTGCCGATGGCAGGCTTGACGGCACCAAAACTGCTGTGGCTGCAAAAGCACGAGCCAGCCGCGTTTGCCGCCATCGCCTGCGTGCTGTCGCCGAAAGACTATCTACGCCTGCGCCTGACGGGGATCAAACTGACGGATATGTCCGACGCGGCCGGCACCCTGTGGCTGGACGAAGCCAAGCGTGCCTGGTTTGCCCCCATGCTGAGCGCCTGCGCCCTGACGCTGGCACAGATGCCGGCGCTGGCCGAAGGCGATGCGGCCACGGGCAAGGTGCTGGCAAGCATCGCCGAGCAACTGGGCTTGCCCCTGGACGTGGTGGTGGCCGGTGGTGGCGGCGATAACCCCGTCTCGGCCGTGGGCATCGGCGCCGTCAATGGCGGTGACAGTTTTATTTCCCTGGGCACCAGCGCCGCCATCGTTTCCGTCACCGAAGAACCTTTGGGCAAGCCCGACAGCGGCGTGCACAGCTTTTGCCACGCCCTGCCCGGGCGCTGGTACGCGATGGGCGCGATTTTGTCGGGCGCCAGCTGCTTGCGCTGGGCCACTAGCGTGCTGGGCCAGCCCGACGAGGCAGCCTTGCTGGCCTTGGTCGAAGCACACTTGCCGCTCGATGC
The DNA here is from genome assembly GCA_000242815.2 of Janthinobacterium lividum PAMC 25724. GTDB lineage: Bacteria > Pseudomonadota > Gammaproteobacteria > Burkholderiales > Burkholderiaceae_D > Janthinobacterium > Janthinobacterium lividum_D. Next base: position 29,920 of record AHHB01000032.1, on the reverse strand, counting down.
GCCCAGCGCGCCATCCGCGCCCCTGTTCCTGCCTTATCTGTCGGGCGAGCGCACGCCGCACAACGACCCGCAAGTGCGCGGCGCCTTCTTGCAACTGGGCCACGACAGCACGCCGGCGCAGCTCGGCTACGCCGTGCTCGAAGGCGTGGCCTTCGCCTTGCGCGACGCCATGGCAGCTGTCACCTCGACCGGTGCCGTGGTGCCCCACTGCATGCTGGTGGGTGGCGGCGCGCGCAGCCAGTACTGGGCGCAATTGCTGGCCAATGTGTTGGGACGCGAGATGCGCACCTTGCATAACAGCGAACTGTCCGCCAGCCTGGGCGCGGCCAAGCTGGGCTTTGCCGCCATCGGCGACACCAGCCTGCTGGCGCGGGGCTTGCCCGTCAAAAACACTTTCCTGCCCGATGCCGCGCACAGCGCTGCGTTGAGCCTGCGCTACGCGCGCTACCGTAGCCTGTTTCCCGCCGTGCAAGCCTTGCACCAACTCAGCAAAGGATAAGCAGCAATGCCTGAACATGCTCAACTGCAGCAACTGAAACAATACAGCACCGTCGTCGCCGACACCGGTGACTTCTTGCAACTGGCCCGCTTCGCGCCGCAAGATGCCACCACCAACCCGTCGCTGATTTTGAAAGCCGTGCTGCAGCCCGCTTACGCGCCCTTGCTGGAAAGCACGGTTGCTGCCCATAAAAATGCCTCGCTGGCCGATATCGTCGATGCCGTGCTGGTACGCTTCGGCCTGGAAATATTAAAAGTCGTGCCGGGCCGCGTGTCGACCGAAGTCGACGCCCGCTTGAGCTTTGACCGCGCCGCCAGCGTGGCCCGGGCGCGCCGTTTGATCGCCCTGTACGAGCAAGCCGGCGTCCCGCGCGCGCGCGTGCTGATCAAGATCGCCGCCACCTGGGAAGGCATACAGGCGGCACGCGAACTGGAAAAAGAGGGCATCTTTTGCAACCTGACCCTGCTGTTCGCGTTTTGCCAGGCGGTCGCCTGCGCCGACGCAAAAGTACGCCTGATTTCGCCCTTCGTCGGCCGTATCTACGACTGGCACAAAAAATCCTTGGGCGCGGCCTGGGACGAAGCGGCGCGCAGCCTGTCTAACGATCCCGGCGTGCAATCGGTCACGCGCATCTTCAATTATTACAAGCAACATGGCATCACCACGCAAGTGATGGGCGCCAGCTTCCGCAACGTCGGGCAGATCACGGCCTTGTCCGGCTGCGACTTGCTGACCATCAGCCCGGACTTGCTGGCCCAGCTGGAAGCGTCCAGCGTACCGTTCGAGCGCGCGCTGGGCATGGACCTGGGCGCGGCGCAGCCAGCCGTCGCTTACGACGAGGCGGCTTTCCGCTACGCCTTGAATGACGATGCGATGGCAAGCGAAAAGCTGGCCGAAGGCATACGCGGCTTTGCCATCGATGCAGGCAATCTGGACGCCATGATTGAACAGTTGCGCAGCCATTAAGGCTACGTATTGAGGCTATGAATCAAGGCTACGTATTAAGGCTATACATTAAGGCAACAATCAAGTTTTCACCCGTAGCACCAATCGCTTTTCACAATAAAAACCTTGGAGATTCTCATGAAAAAAGTCATTACCGCCACCTTGCTGCTGTCCGCCGCCTGCGGCGCCTTTGCTGCCGACAAGCCATTGACATCGATCGGCGTGAGCGTGGGCGACCTGGCCAATCCATTTTTTGTCGCCATCGGCCGCGGCGCGGAAGAAAGCGCGAAAAAGCTCGGTGGCCCTGGCGTGAAAGTCACCACAGTGTCGAGCAAGTATGACTTGAACACCCAGGTAGACCAGATTGAAAACTTCATTGCCAACAAGACCGACATCATCATCGTGAACGCTGTCGATTCCAAAGGCATCGCGCCAGCCATCAAGAAAGCGCGCAATGCGGGCGTCGTCGTGATCGCCGTCGACGTGGGCGCCGTGGGCGCATCGGCCACCGTGATGTCCGACAACACCATGGCCGGCGACGTGTCGTGCGCCTACCTGGCCAAGCAGATCGGCGGCAAGGGCAATGTGGTCATCCTCAATGGCCCACCGGTCACTTCCGTCATCGACCGCGTGAATGGCTGCAAGAAAACCTTGGCCGCATTCAAGGATATCAAGATCTGTCCGACAACCAGAACGCGAACGGCAGCCGCGATGGCGGCATGACCGTGATGTCGAACTTGCTGACGGCGCATCCGAAGATCGACGCGGTGTTCGCCATCAATGACCCGACGGGCATCGGCGCCGAACTGGCGATCAAGCAATCGAAGCGTACGGACGTGAAGCTGATCACGGCCGTCGATGGCGCACCCGATGCCCAGAATGCGTTGAAAAACAAGGCCGGGCTGTTTGCCGCCACTGCGGCGCAAAACCCCTACCGCATGGCTACCGACGCCGTGCAGATGGGTTACGACATCATGAACGGGCGCACGCCGAAGCAAAGCATGGTGCTGTTGCCGACGCCGGCCATCACCAAGGAAAACGTCGCCACTTACACGGGCTGGGTAAAAAACTGAGCTGCCTGACCTGAACCACGTGTTGTCCGCCCCGACCTGTGCCGGTGGCGGGCAGCAGTTTCACCAGCAAGCGAGGACAGTCATGAGCGACGATATTATTTTTGAAATGCGCGGCATCGAGAAGCGCTTTGGTGCCACACGTGCGCTGCGCGGCGTGCACCTGACGGTGCGCAGCGGCGAAATCCATGCCGTAATGGGCGAAAATGGCGCCGGCAAGAGCACCCTGATGAAAATCCTTTCGGGCGTGTACACGCCGGACGCAGGTGAAATCATTCTCGACGGCAAGCCGATCAAGATCCGCAACCCGGGCGAGGCGCGCGCGCTGGGCATCAACCTGATTTACCAGGAATTGAGCGTGGCCAGGAACATGACGGTGGCACAAAACGTCTTCATGGGCAGCGAACCGCAAGGACCGTTCTGGACCGTCAAGGGCGGCGAAATGCGTGCGCGCACGAATGCCATCCTGGCCGACCTCGGTTCCCGCTTCGACGCAGACACCATGGTGTCGACCCTGTCGATTGCCGAGCAGCAACAGGTAGAGATCGCCCGCGCCTTGGTGCACGAAAGCCGCATCCTGATCATGGACGAGCCCACTGCCGCCCTGTCCGACCGGGAAACCGAACAATTGTTCCGCATCATCGAAGAACAGCGCGACAAGGGCCTGGCCGTGCTGTATATCAGCCACCGCATGGCCGAGGTGGAACGCCTGGCACGCCGTATCACGGTGCTGCGCGACGGCGCCTATGTGGGCGAGTTGGGCAAGGATGAGCTGGATCAAAAGAAAGTCGTGCAAATGATGGTGGGCCGTCCCGCCGACGACTTTTATGCACACCAGCGGCGCAGCAGCCGTGGTCCCGAGCGCTTGCGCGTGGAAAACGTCGGCGGCGGCAAGGTCAAGCCGGCCTCGTTTTCCCTGCATGCGGGCGAAGTGACGGGCTTGGCCGGCCTGGTCGGCGCGGGCCGCACAGAACTGGCGCGCTTGATCTTTGGCGCCGACAAGAAGCAATCGGGGCAAGTGTGGCTCGACGGCGAGGAAGTGCATATCCAGCGGCCGCTGACGGCGATACGCCACGGCATCGGCTACCTGCCGGAAGACCGCAAGAGCCTGGGCCTGTTCATGCAATTGTCGGCCATGGAAAACATGTCGATGAACATCCTGGACAAACACGCCACGGCGGGCGTGCTCAAGCGTGGCGCCCTGACGCAGCTCACGCGCGAGGCGATTGCCAACCTCAACGTGAAAGTGTCGGGGCCGGACGGCATCGTGGGGGGATTGTCTGGCGGCAACCAGCAGAAAGTGTTGCTGGCGCGCTGGCTGGCCATCGCACCGAAAGTGTTGATACTCGATGAACCGACACGCGGCGTGGACGTGGGCGCGAAGAGTGAAATTTACAAGATCATCCACCAATTGGCGGATGCGGGCACGGCCGTATTGTGCATATCCAGCGAACTGGCCGAACTAGTCGGCATCTGCGACCGGGTGATGGTGATGTGCGAGGGACGCTTGACGGGCGAAGTGACGGGCGACGACATCACGCAGGAAAACATCCTTGCCTACGCCACCGAGCTGGAAGCGGCATAAGAGTACGCAGAGAATAATCATTCAGGAGATAGAGCATGACAACGAGTACCACCAGCGGCGCCGCGCGCGCCAGCGAACCCTTCAATGCCTCGAAAATGATGCGCCGCCTGGGCATGCTGCCCGTGCTGGTCGTACTCTACCTGGCCATGTACGGCCTGACCGTGTATTTCTCGGCCGACGGCACGTCGACCTTCATGACCAGCAATAACACCATGAACATCTTCCGCCAGGTGTCGATCAACATCGTGCTGGCGTCCGGCATGACTTTCGTTATTTTGACCAGCGGCATCGACCTGTCCGTCGGCTCCGTGCTGGCCGTCTCGGCCGTGGCGGGCATGCTGATGTCGCTGTCGGCGCAGTTCGCCGGCTTCTCTATCCCCACCTTTTTGATCGTCGGCCTGCTGCTGGGCGCGCTCAACGGCGTGCTGGTGGCGCTCGTCGGCCTCAATCCTTTCGTGGTGACATTGGGCACCATGACGGCCCTGCGCGGCGCAGCCTACCTGCTGGCCGACGGCACCAGCGTGCTGAACACGGAAATCCCCAGCTTCGAATGGATGGGTAACGGCAGCTTCCTGGCCATTCCCTGGCTGATCTGGCTGGCCGCAGCGGTAGTGCTGCTGACCTGGTTTATCCTGCGCAAGACGACGCTGGGCCTGCATATTTACGCTGTCGGCGGCAATATCCAGGCAGCCCGTTTGACGGGCATCAAGGTGGGCTTCGTATTGATGTTTGTCTACACCATCAGCGGCCTGTTCGCGGGCCTCGGTGGCGCCATGTCGGCCAGCCGTTTGTACGCGGCCAACGGCAATTGGGGTACCGGCTATGAGCTCGACGCCATCGCAGCCGTCGTGCTCGGCGGCACCAGCCTGATGGGCGGCGTCGGTTCCGTCTGGGGGACTGTCATCGGCGCGCTGATCATCGGCGTGATGAATAATGGCTTGACCATCCTGGGCCTGTCATCGTTCTGGCAGTATGTGGCGAAAGGCGTGGTAATCGTGCTGGCCGTGATTCTCGACAGATGGCGCCAGTCGCACGCGCAAAACTGATTGTGCTGGTGGTGTCGGGTTACGCGCTGCGCGCTGCGCGCTAACCCGACCTACCGTTGACGTCGTAGGTCCGATTAGCGCTACGCGCGTAATCCGACAATACCCTGGAACACCAGCCGCATTTCCACATGCGCTATGCCCGCCTCTTCAAACTGCTCTCCCTGCGGCACGAAACCGTGGCGCGCATAGAATGGCGCGGCCACGGTTTGCGCGTTCAGCACCACCGCTGCATCGCCGCGTTCGCGGGCTTGGTCCATCAGCGCGGTCAAAATGGCGCCGCCCACGCCCGTGCCGCGGCCCGGCTGGCGCACGGCCATGCGGCCAATATGGCCATCCGGCAATAGACGGCCCGTGCCGATGGCGTTGCCGGCAGCGTCAACAGCGACGGCGTGCAGGCAGACCGCGTCCATGTCGTCGAGTTCGATCTCGGCCGGCACTTTCTGTTCATCGACGAACACTTCAAAACGAATGGCGGTAGCGTCAGGGCCCAGAGTGGCCCAGTCGCCGAGGCGGATGGTGTGCTTGGTCATGGTAGGGGCTAAAGGTTGGGGCTAAAAACAGACACAGACAGGCCGCGATTATCGCACGGCCTGCCCGACAAACGAGAATCAGCCCAGCTTCACCAACTGCTTGCCGAAGTTACGTCCTTGCAACAGACCGATGAAGGCCTCGGGTGCGCTGGCCAGGCCATCGGCCACGGATTCGCGGAACTTCAGCTTGCCCGTCGCCACCAAGGTAGCCAGTTCGCTCAAGCCCTGCGGCCACCATTGCGGCTGCTCGGAGACGATAAAGCCGCGCACGCTCAGGCGGTTGGTCAGGATGAAGCGCGCATTGTCGAGTGGCGTCGCTTCGCCATTGTAGCCGGCGATCCAGCCGCAGATGGCCACGCGGCCAAACGCATTGGTGCGCGCCAGGGCTGCGTCGAAGATGGCGCCGCCCACGTTTTCAAAGATGGCGTCAATGCCGTCCGGCGTGGCTGCCGCCAGGTCTGCCGCCAGATTGCCGGCCTTGTAGTCGATGCAGGCATCGAAACCGAGTTCCTCGACAACATAGCGGCATTTCTGCGCGCCGCCGGCAATGCCGACCACGCGGCAGCCTTTCAATTTCGCCAACTGCCCGACGACGCTACCGACGGCGCCGCTGGCGGCCGACACGACCACCGTTTCGCCTGCTTTCGGCGCCATGATCTGGTTCAAGCCATACCATGCCGTCATGCCGGGCATGCCAACAGCGCCCAGATAGGCCGAAGCGGGAATGTGCGTCGTGTCGACCTTGCGCAGCATGCTGCCATCCGAGACGGCCACTTCGGCCCAGCCCAAGGTGCCGACCACCGTGTCGCCGACGGCAAACGTCGGATGCTGCGATTCGAGCACCACGCCCACCGTGCCGCCTATCATGGTTTCATTCAAAGCTTGCGGCGCCGCATAGCTTTTACCCTCGCTCATGCGCCCGCGCATATACGGATCGAGCGAGAGGAACTGGTTACGTACCAGCAACTGGCCATCCGTGATAGCGGGAATGTCCGCCGTTTCCAGGCGAAAGTTATCTGGCTGCACTTCGGCCGTTGGGCGCGAGGCGAGGACGATGCGTTGGTAGGTGGTCATATGAGATCCTGTTTTGGGTGAAGTTTAAAATTTAGCCCGTGAAGCAAGAGCTGGGGTCGGACCCGCCGGGTCCGACCCCAGTCCTTGTTCTTGGGCTAAAAATAGCATCACTAACACTAACTTAACGGCATTAGGGTCAGAGCCGCCGGGGGAATGCGTCCCTGTGGGCCGCATTCCGATCGCGAAGCGACTGACCCCAGCCCTTCGCTTTGGAGTTAACGGGTTTTCACACTTCATAATCCATGCATTGCCGCGCTTCACGCACGGCGGCGAAAAATGGCTTGATTTTGACGTGCTCGGGATGGTTCTGATAGGCTTCAAGCGCTGCGCGGCTGGCGAATTCGCTATACAGCACGAGGTCATAGGTGGCCTCCAGCCCCGGCTGGGCAATGACTGCCTCGAATGTCAAGATGCCGGGCACCAGCTTGGAGCAGGAATCGAGCAAGGCTTTCAATTTCAAGGCGTTGGTGGCGCGGTCGGCACCTTCGGCGTGGTCTAACAGTTTCCAGAAAATAATATGCTTGATCATGGTGGCAGGCTGCTTATCTATAAATGAAGCATGACTGTAACCGCTATTGGCGCGCCTTGCAGAAACAGGGAAAGCAACGCAAACGGGCGGCCCTGAAAGCCGCCCGCAGACTAACTTAACACCACATCACAGCACTTCAAACAGGCCGGCCGCGCCCTGCCCGCCGCCGATGCACATGGTTACCACCACGTATTTGACACCGCGGCGCTTGCCTTCGATCAAGGCGTGGCCCGTCAGGCGTGCGCCCGACACGCCATACGGGTGGCCGACGGCAATCGCCCCGCCGTTCACGTTCAGGCGATCCATGGGGATGCCCAGGGTATCGGCGCAATACAGCACTTGCACGGCGAACGCTTCGTTCAGTTCCCACAGGCCGATGTCGGCCACCGTCAAGCCCGCCTTTTTCAGCAGTTTCGGAATCGCATACACGGGGCCGATGCCCATTTCATCGGGTTCGCAGCCGGCCACGGCAAAACCGCGGAAGACGCCCAGCGGCTGCAATCGTTTTGCTTGCGCCACTTTCGCATTCATCACGATGGCCATCGAAGCGCCGTCGGAAAACTGGCTGGCGTTGCCGGCGCTGATGACGCCGCCCGGCATGGCCGAACGAATCTTGGCCACGCCTTCATAGGTGGTGTCGGCACGGATACCTTCATCGGCAGAGATCGTCACTTCGCGCGACACCAACATGCCACTGTCCTTGTCGGCCACGCCCATGATGGTGCGCATTGCCACGATTTCTGCGTCGAACAGGCCGCGCGCCTGGGCTGCGGCAGCGCGCTGCTGGCTTTGCACGCCATACGCATCCTGGCGCTCGCGCGAAATCTGGTAGCGGCTGGCCACGGTTTCAGCCGTCTGCAGCATGGGCCAGTACACTTCCGGCTTATGCTGCTGCAGCCAGACATCGCGCGCCATGTGCGTATTCATTTCATTTTGCACGCAGGAAATCGACTCTACGCCGCCGGCCGCATAGATATCGCCTTCGCCGGCAATGATGCGCTGCGCTGCCAGGACGATCGCCTGCAAGCCCGACGAGCAAAAGCGGTTGACGGTCATGCCCGCCGTCGTGACAGGGCAGCCGCCGCGCAAGGCGACCTGGCGCGCGATATTGCCACCCGTGGCGCCTTCCGGGAAAGCGCAGCCGACCAGCACGTCTTCCACTTCGGCGGCCTCGATACGCGCGCGCTCGACGGCAGCGGCCAGTACATGGCCGCCCAGGGCAGCGCCGTGCGTCATATTAAACGCGCCCTTCCAGGACTTGGCCAGGCCCGTGCGGGCGGTCGAAACGATGACGGCTTCATTCATGCTGTGTCTCCTTGTGGAAATGTTATTTACTACATCATAGTGTCTTTGAAAGCAGAATAGCACATTTAAGTACGGTCGTTCGCAAAGCTATGACAGATAATAATTTGTAAGTTTGGCGTAAGTTTCAAGCAAGCATGGCGTAAGGTTCGGGGCACAAACTCCAACCCAGCCATTGCAAGAATGGTCAAAAAGACTACGGCAATGGTTCACTATAAAACATAGGGAGACAAACCATGGCAACACCATCCGGCTCAGCCGACGTACGGAAATTTTCCAGCAAGGGAACGCCGATTACACCCGAAGAACGCAAGGTCATCTTTGCATCCTCGCTCGGCACCGTCTTTGAATGGTATGATTTTTATCTGTACGGTTCGCTCGCATCCATCATCGCCAAGCAATTTTTCATCGGCGACCCCACCACCACCTTCATCTTTGCGCTGCTAGCGTTTGCCGCTGGCTTCATCGTGCGTCCATTCGGCGCGCTGGTCTTTGGCCGCCTGGGCGACATGATAGGCCGCAAGTACACCTTCCTGATCACCATTTTGATCATGGGCGGCTCCACCTTCATCGTCGGCTTGCTGCCGGGCTATGCGTCCATCGGCATCGCCGCACCGATCATCCTCGTCATCCTGCGCATCCTGCAAGGCCTGGCGCTGGGCGGCGAATACGGTGGCGCGGCGACCTATGTGGCCGAGCACGCGCCTGAAGGCAAGCGCGGCGCGTTCACAGCATGGATACAAACCACGGCAACGCTGGGCTTCTTCCTGTCGCTGATGGTCATTCTGGGCACCCGCCTGGCCACGGGCGAGAAGGATTTCGAAGCGTGGGGCTGGCGTATTCCCTTCCTGGTCTCCGTCCTTCTGCTCGGTATTTCCGTGTGGATCCGCCTGGCCATGAATGAATCGCCGGCGTTTGCCAAGATGAAAGCCGAGGGCAAGACCTCGAAAGCGCCGCTGACGGAAGCATTCGGCAAGTGGAAAAACCTGAAGATCGTCATCCTGGCCCTGATCGGCCTGACCGCCGGCCAGGCCGTCGTCTGGTACACGGGCCAATTCTACGCCCTGTTCTTCATGATCCAGACCCTGAAAGTGGACCTGGCAACGGCCAACGTGCTGATCGCCATCGCCCTGCTGCTGGCGACGCCGTTCTTCCTGTTCTTCGGCGGCCTGTCCGACCGCATCGGCCGCAAGTACATCATCCTCGGCGGCTGCCTGATTGCCGCAGCGACTTACTTCCCCATCTTCAACGGCTTGACCCACTTTGCCAATCCGCAGCTGGAAGCGGCACTGAAGAACTCGCCCGTGGTGGTGGTGGCCGATCCTGCTTCCTGCCATTTCCAGTTCAACATGACCGGAACCAAGAAGTTCCCCTCGTCGTGCGACATCGTCACAGGCTTCCTGTCGAACAGCTCGGTGAACTACACGAAGGAAGACGCACCGGCCGGCTCAATCGCCAAGGTGCGCATCGGGGCAAAGGAATTTTCCTCGTTCAATGCCGTCATGACGGCCGATGGCCTGAACTTCGATGCCGACAGCAAGGCCCGCGAAGTGGTGCTCAAGAAAGAAATCGGCGCCGGCATCAAGGAAGCGGGCTACCCTGCGAAAGCCAATCCGGACCAGATCAACAAGCCGATGGTCGTCTTGCTGCTGTTCATCCTGGTGCTGTATGTGACGATGGTGTATGGTCCGATCGCCGCCATGCTGGTGGAAATGTTCCCCACGCGTATACGTTACACCTCGATGTCCCTGCCCTACCATGTGGGTAATGGCTGGTTCGGCGGCTTGCTGCCGACCACGGCCTTCGCACTGGTGGCCTTCAAGGGCGACATCTATTACGGCCTCTGGTATCCGATCGTCGTGGCCCTGGCCACTGTCGTGATCGGCACCCTGTTCGTCAAGGAAACGAAGGACAACAATATCTACGCCGACGATTGATGCGGCGCCAGCCCCGACCGCAAGGCCGGGGCCAGCAAAGCAAAACGCCGCTGACTCATCAGCGGCGTTTATTTTTTATACGGCGTATGCGGCGGCGAGCTTACTGGTCGCTCTTGCTCTTTTTCACCTGGTCGCGCTGCTGCACGTATTGCTGGTAGCTGGTCTGGTTGCGCTTGCGGCAGGCATTGCGGTCGTCAAAATTATTGAGGCTGTTGCAATACTCGCCGATCTTGTCCCGGTTCGCGTCATACAAAACTTCACAGCCACCCATGGCCAGCAAAAAAGGGACGATCAGATATTTCATTGCTACTCTCATGGATAGGGACGTATTGCGCGTAAAAACACCAGATTGCCGACTTGGCAAGCGAACAAGCTTTATCTTAACGCGATCCTGGCAAAAAGTACAAGAGCTCGGTATGTCAAAGTGGAGACGGTGAGGGCAAGACGGCCTCATGCCTGAGCAACGCTGCGTTCAACAACGGGTTGTCCGCCGCAAACGCCGCCAAGTGCTCGAGCAGCACACGCACGCGGGCCGGCAGGTAGCGCCGCTGGGTCCACACGGCATACACATGGCGCGGCTGCGGCATCCAGTCGGGCAGCACACGCACAAGGCTGCCTCTAGCGACTTCATCGCGACATTGCAGAAGCGGACACAGCAAGATGCCGATACCCGCGTCCGCCATTTCCACAGCCAGGCGCATTTCATTGACGCGCAGGCGCGCCTGCGGTTCGATCAGCATCTCGGCGCCATCGCCTGGCCGCCGCAAACGCCAAGTGCGCAGCGGCTCGGCCACGATCAACTGGTGCAGTGCCAGTTCTTGCAAGTCGCGCGGTACGCCTGCACGCGCCAGATAGGCCGGCGCAGCCACCATCACCAGCGCGGCGCTGCCCAGGCGCCGCTGCATCAGCGAGGAATCGTCGAGCGCGCCGACGCGGATGGCCAGGTCGGCGCCGCTACTGACCAGATCTTGCAGCAGATTCGACAATTCCAGCTCCAGGCGGATATCCGGGTACTGCTGCATGAAGCTGACCCAGGCGGGCGTAAGCAAGCCGCTGGCAAAGTTCACCGGTGCCAGTACGCGGATGCAGCCCGAGACGGCCGACAGGCTGGCATCGAGCTGCTGCGTCGCTTGGCGCAACGCATGCACGAGGGGGCGGCACTGCTCGTAGTATTGCCAGCCTTCCGCCGTCGGTTGCAAACGGCGCGCACTGCGGTTGAGCAAGCGGTAGCCCAGCTGGCCTTCCAGCTTTTGCAGCCGGCGCGTGACGGTAGCGGCGGGCAAGTCTTCCTTGACGGCCGCAGCATGCAGGCTGCCGGCCTCCACGATGGCGACAAACAAGGCCAAGTCATCGAGCATGAGTCCCCTCGCATGATTGCATTTATGGAATTTGAAATTGAAAATATGCCTCTAGTATAGATTGCTGCAATTCGTTACGCTAGCCTATCCTACATTGTGAAAGTGCCCCATGTCCGAAGCTCTGCGCCTGCGCTGCGTGTTCGCCTTCCTGATGTCGCTGGTGATGACATTACTGATGAGCGCCTGGGTCACCTGGCTCAATATCGGCTTGCAAGCGGACTTCCTGCCCCGCTGGCGGCATGCGTTTTTTGCCGCCTGGCCCGTGGCCTTCTGCGCCGTGATGCTGTTTGCGCCCCGCGTGCAGCTGATCAGCCGTGGTATCGCAGCGCGCCTCACCCGCCCGGCGCCTGCCTGCCCCGTCTGCGCACCAGTTACGCCATGTACTTGCAACAAACGCCCTTAACCGCCAGTTAGCCACCGCCAGTGTCTGTCGGTCACTTCGGCCCACGACCGCCCTGATCCGGGCTATGCTATGGCCGTCCTGGTTTTGTTAGTGGAATGCCCATGCTCGATCACGTTTCCCTCACCGTTGCCGACCTGGAACGCGCCGAGCGCTTCTACGATGCCATCTTCGCCGCGCTGGGCGTGCCCAAGGTGGGCAGCGACCATGCCGACGCCTGGGTAGGCTATGGCGAGCGCAGCGATGCTGAACACCCTGAACGCAGCTATTTTTCCGTACGCCTGGGCCCCAGGCCCAACGACGCGCCGCGCCGCCATTACTGCTTCAAGGCCGCTACGCGTGTGGCCGTGGATGCGTTCTGGCACGCCGGCTTGGCACACGGCGGCATCGACGTGGGCGCGCCCGGCCTGCGCCACTATCACGCCAGCTATTACGCGGCCTTTTTGTGCGATCCGGACGGCAACCGCATCGAAGCCGTGTGCCATCGCGCCGAGGCCGGTTGACAGGACGGGGAAACCGCTTCTGTTCGACATTTCCACTTCCATAGGATTTGCCTATAATGGCTGGCACGCCATACTGTTACCCGGTCCCTGCACCAAGAAGGAGATTCATGCATCATCTACTCGTCGGCCGCCCTGCGCGCACCATGCTTCTCTCCAGCGCCGGCTTGCTGCTGGCAGGCTGTTTTTCCGGCTGCTCGCTGCTGCCCTCCTCGCCGGCCACGCAAGGCGTGCCGGCCACGGCCGCCCTGCCCGACGCCAGCATCGCCTACAGCTTGAGCGGCCAGAACGGCTTGCCCGTGGTGTTCCAGTCAGCCATGGGCGACGGCAAGGATGTCTGGGCCAAGGTCGTGCCCGAAGTAGAGCGACAGCACCGAGTGCTGGTGTACGACCGCCCTGGTTACGGCGACAGCCAGAAAACCAGCACGCCGCGCGACCCGTGCACCATTGCCGCCCAGCAGCGCGCCCTGCTGGCGCAAGCGGGCTTGAAGCCGCCCTATGTACTGGTCGGCCACGCCTTGGGTGGGCTGTATCAGTATGTGTATGCCAAGCTGTACCCGCAGGACGTGGCCGGATTGATACTGCTCGATCCCACGCATCCGCAGCAATGGAGCCGCCTGCAAAAAGACGCGTCCGCCTACGCCATGCTCGTGCAAACCCGGCGCAAGCTGATGTTCAATAGTACCGAATCGGCCGAATTCGATGCCCAGACGCAATGCCTGCAGCATATCGACATGGCCAGTCCACTGCGCGTGCCGGCCATGCTGCTGGTGCGCGACAAGTTTGGCATCGAAGAAATGGGGTCGTTTGAAAACGTGCTGCGGGCGCAGGAACAAGCGTGGCAGCGCCTGTCCGGCGCGCCCGCCATTGAACGCATCACCGGCACCGGCTATTACATCCAGAAAGACAATCCCGTCATCGTCAACGAGGCGATCAAGATGGTGGTGAAGAAGAAGTAGTCCGGGGTCAGACCCGTTGGGTCTGACCCCAGCAGTTGTTTTGGGGTTTAACGTTCAGCTATTAAAGCCCTTGCCCTCGCCCGCCAGTTTCAGCAGCAGCGGCGCCGGTGTCCACGCGTCGCCGTGGCGGCCTTTCGCATAAGCGGCAATGGTATCGAGTACATTGGGCAAGCCGAGCGTATCGGCATAAAACATCGGGCCGCCACGGAACAGGGGGAAGCCGTAGCCCGTCAGATACACCATGTCGATGTCCGAGGCGCGTTGGGCGATGCCCTCTTCCAGAATGCGCGCGCCTTCATTGACCAGCGCATACACGAGGCGTTCGACGATTTCCTGGTCGCTGACCTTGCGCCGCGCCACGCCGATATCGGCGCAGTGCTGGACTATCATGGCGTTCACCTGCTCCGAAGGATAGGCCTTGCGGTCGCCCGCCTTGTAGTCATACCAGCCGGCGCCCGTCTTCTGGCCGTAGCGGCCAAGTTCACACAGCAAATCAGCCGTCTTCGAATACGTCACTGCCGGCTTTTCCACAGCGCGGCGCTTGCGAATGGCCCAGCCGATGTCGTTGCCGGCCAGGTCGCCCATGCGGAACGGACCCATGGCGAAGCCGAATTTCTCGACCGCCTTGTCCACCTGTTCCGGCAAGCAGCCTTCTTCCAGCAGGAAACCGGCTTGCCGGCTGTACTGCTCGATCATGCGGTTACCGATGAAGCCATCGCAGACGCCCGAGACCACGCCCGTTTTTTTCAGCTTTTTCGACAACGCCAGCGCCGTGGCCAGCACGTCCTTGCCAGTCTGTGCGCCACGCACGATTTCCAGCAGCTTCATGACATTCGCCGGGCTGAAGAAATGCGTGCCGATCACATCTTGCGGGCGTTGGGTGAACGCAGCGATCTTGTCGAGGTCCAGGGTCGAGGTGTTCGAGGCAAGGATGGCACCCGGTTTCATGACGGCGTCGAGTTGCTTGAACACGGCTTCCTTGACAGCCAGTTCTTCGAAAACGGCCTCGATAACGATGTCAGCCTGCGCGATATCGGCATACGCCAGGGTGCCGCTGACCAGGGCGATGCGCTGCTCGGCCTTCTCTTGCGTCAATTTACCCTTTTTCACCGTGTTTTCATAATTCTTGCGTATCGTCGCCAGGCCCTTGTCCAGCGCTTCCTGCCGCGTTTCCAGCAAGGTTACGGCAATGCCCGCGTTGGCGAAATTCATGGCGATGCCCGCGCCCATGGTGCCGGCGCCCACGATGGCCGCGCTGGCAATGGCGCGCACGGGCGTGTCGGATGGCACGTCGGGCACCTTGCTGGCGAGCCGCTCGGCAAAGAAAGCATGGCGCAGGGCTTTCGATACCGGTGACTGCACCAGTTGCATGAACAGTTCGCGCTCGTACTGCAAGCCCTCGTCGAATGTCATCGTCACGGCGGCCGCCACGGCATCGACGCATTTCAGCGGCGCAGGAAACGGGCCGGACATGGCTTTTACCGTATTGCGCGAGAACTGTAAAAAGGCTGCATGGTTCGGGTAGTCCACCTTGCGCTCGCGTACTGTTGGCAACGGACGCACATCGGCCACCTTGGTGGCGAAGGCGACGGCAGCTTGCAGCAAGTCCGCGCCGGGGGCGGTGACCTCGTCGAACAAGGCCGTGCCGGCCAGCTTTTCGGACGCTACGGGCGTGCCAGAGACGATCATATTGAGCGCCATTTCCAGACCCAAGACTCTCGGCAAGCGCTGCGTGCCGCCCGCGCCGGGCAAGATGCCAAGCTTGACTTCCGGCAAGGCCATCTGCGCGCCGGGCGCGGCCACGCGGTAGTTGCAACCGAGCGCCAGTTCCAGGCCGCCCCCCATGCAGACGCTGTGGATGGCCGCCACCACGGGCTTGCTCGCACTTTCCACCACATTGATCAGGGTGTGCAGGGTCGGTTCCGTGAGCGCCTTGGGCGAATTGAATTCCTTGATATCAGCGCCACCCGAAAAAGCCTTGCCAGCGCCCGTGATGACGATGGCTTTCACAGCCTCATCGGCCAAGGCTTGGCGGATGCCCGCGACGGCAGCCGTGCGCGTGGCCAGTCCCAGGCCGTTGACGGGTGGATTGGCGAGGGTAATGACGGCAACGGCGCCGTTCACTTGATATTGAGCACTCATGTCGCTTCCTTAGTGGAGTATCGGGTGTATCGGTGTATCGGATTATCGGTTTTTGCTTGGCGGTGCGAGTGCAGGCCCGAAAAGACGGGCCTGGCGCAGCAGCAGCAGCTGTTCTACGCGCGGCGTTTCGCTAAATGCCGGGCAACTGGTTAATGCCGTTCAGTTAAGGATTTTGGCGTGATTTATGAGCGCCAGTAAATTCGCTAACCCCAGAGGCAAAGAGCTGGGGTCGGTCACTTCGTGATCGGAATGTGCTCCATTGAAGCACATTCCCCCTCAGGGCCCGACCCCTGTCCTGGTTCTTGGGCTAAAAATAGCATCACTAACACACTAACTGAACGGCATTACGGGCAGCTGGTGGCCCTTGAACTGCTCGCGCAGCTTGTTCTTCTGGATCTTGCCCGTGGCGCCTGTGGGCAAGGCATCGACGAACAGCACGTCGTCCGGCGTCCACCACTTGGCGATCTTGCCGTCAAAAAATTGCAGCAAGGCATCGCGCGTGAGCGCCATGCCCGGGCGCAGCACCACCACCAGCACGGGTCGCTCATCCCATTTCGGGTGAAACACGCCGATGCACGCCGCTTGCAGCACGGCCGGGTGCGCCATGGCCAGGTTTTCCAGGTCGATGGTGCCTATCCACTCGCCGCCCGACTTGATCACGTCCTTGCTGCGGTCCGTGATCTGCATATAGCCATCCGCGTCGATGGTGGCCACGTCGCCCGTGGGGAACCAGCCATCTTGCAGCACGTCGCCGCCCTCGTTCTTGTAGTACGAAGAAATAATCCACGGCCCTTTCACCAGCAAGTGGCCGTAGGCAACACCATTCCATGGCAGCTCCTTGCCATCGTCGTCGACGATCTTCATGTCCACGCCGTAAATGGCATGACCCTGCTTTTGCAGGATCTTGCGCTGCGCCTCCTTCGGCAAGTCCAGGTGCTGGCTCTGCAAGCCGCCCGCCGTGCCCAGTGGCGACATTTCCGTCATGCCCCAGGCGTGGATGACTTCGATGTCGAACTTGTCGATCAAGGTATCCATCATGGCCGGCGGACAGGCAGCACCGCCGATCACCGTGCGGCGGAAGGTGGAAAATGTCAACTTGTTTTGCAAGGCATGGTTCAGCAAGCCCAGCCAGACTGTTGGCACGCCGGCCGAGAACGTCACTTTTTCCGCCTCGAACAAGTCGTACAGTGACTTGCCATCCAACGCCGCGCCGGGAAACACCATGCGCGCGCCCGACAGGGGCACGGAATATGGCAAGCCCCAGGCATTCACGTGGAACATGGGTACGACGGGCAACACCGTATCGGAGGAGCGCACGTTGAGCGCACTGGGCATGGCCGAGGCATACGCGTGCAGCACGGTCGAGCGGTGCGAATACAGGGCGCCCTTGGGGTTGCCCGTGGTGCCGGACGTGTAGCACAACGTGGCGGCCGCATTCTCGTCGAACAAGGGCCAGGTGTAATCGTCGCTATGCGTGGCGATCAAGTCTTCATAGCACAGCAGGTCGGGGATGGCGCTGCTGGCGGGCATGCTGTCGCGCTCGCACATCAGGACGAAGTGGCGCACAAACGTGCAGTCGGCGGCAATTTTTTCCACCACCGGCAGGAACGTCAAATCAAACAGTAAAACCTGGTCTTGCGCGTGATTTGAAATATAGGCGATCTGATCGGGAAACAAACGAGGATTGATGGTGTGCAGCACCGCGCCCGAGCCAGACACGGCATAGTAAGCTTCCAGGTGACGATAGCCATTCCAGGCCAGGGTGGCAACCCGGTCGCCCATGCCGACGCCAAGGCTATGCAAGGCGTTCGCCAGGCGGCGCGCGCGCTGGTGGCATGCGCGGTAAGTGTAGCGGTGCATATCACCCTCGACGCGCCGGGAAATGATTTCACTGGCGCCATAATGACGCGCTGCAAACTCGATAATGCTCGAAATCAGCAGGGGCTGATTCATCATCTGGCCCATTACTGGACTCAAGGGAAATGCCGCCATCGTGTCTCCTGGAATGAATATTTGGTGATTCTTGGATTGGAAAGACTGCCCTAGTTTCGTACGAGCGTGCGGAAATCGTCAACGCATTTCGATATTGCAATGCAACATGGCATTTTCGCTATCGTTTTGTGCCGCGCAAGCACCCGCCGCAGCGCCCGCCACACGCCTTGGCGCGGTGCGGTAAAATCGCACTCCAGACTGGCGCTGTTTGCCGCCATCTCTTTTTTTGAATGGAATCGCCATCAGCGCTACTACCTTACCACTGGATAACGCCTTTGCGGCTTTGCCGCCGGCGTTCTATACGCATTTGATGCCGACGCCCTTGCCCGCCGCGTATTTCGTGGCCGCCAGCGCGCAGGCAGCAAGCCTGGTCGGCCTCGATTGCGCGCGCCTGGCCGAGCCGGACTTTGTGGCGCTGCTGAGCGGCAACGTCGTCGCCGAGCGCTCCAGGCCACTGTCGGCCGTGTACTCGGGCCACCAGTTCGGCGTCTGGGCCGGACAACTGGGCGATGGCCGCGCCATCTTGCTGGGCGATCTCGCCACCGCAGACGGTCCGCTGGAGCTGCAGCTGAAAGGCGCCGGCGCCACGCCGTATTCGCGCATGGGCGACGGACGCGCCGTGCTGCGCTCGTCGATCCGTGAATTCCTCTGCTCGGAAGCCATGGCGGCGCTGGGCATACCCACTTCGCGCGCGCTGTCCATCATGGGTTCGCAACAAGGCATCATGCGCGAAACGGTGGAGACGGCGGCCGTCGTGACGCGCATGGCACCGAGTTTTGTCCGCTTCGGCTCGTTCGAACACTGGTTTTACCGCAAGAAGCCGGAAGAGCTGAAAATCCTCGCCGATTACGTCATCGATGGCTTTTACCCGCATTTACGCGCTGCAGCCAATCCCTACCAAGCCTTGCTGCACGAAGTGTGCGTGCGCACCGCGCACATGATTGCACAATGGCAAGCGGTCGGCTTCATGCATGGCGTGATGAACACGGACAATATGTCGATCCTGGGCCTGACCCTCGATTACGGCCCCTTCGGCTTCATGGAAGCGTTTGACGCGCAACATATCTGCAACCATACGGACCAGCAGGGCCGCTATAGCTACGCCAATCAGCCGCAGGTGGGCCACTGGAACTGCCATGCGCTGGGCCAGGCGCTGCTGCCGCTGATCGGCGAGGTAGCCGAGGCGCAGGCGGCGCTGGACGCGTACCAGCCCGCCTTTGCGGACAAGATGAATGGCTTGCTGCGCGCCAAGCTGGGCTTGCAGACGCAGCAGGACGACGATACGACGCTGTTCGACAGCATGTTTGCGCTGATGCAAGCGAACAGCGTGGATTTCACCCACTTTTTCCGCACCCTGGCGACACTGCAGGTGGCCGCCCCCGAGCATGACACGCCACTGCGCGACATGTTCATCGACCGCCCCGGCTTCGATGCCTGGGCCGCGACGTATCGCGCGCGCCTGCTGCAGGAAGGCAGTGTCGATGCGCAGCGGCAAGTGGCCATGCACCAGGTCAACCCGAAATACGTGCTGCGCAACTACCTGGCGCAAGTGGCTATCGAAAAAGCCCAGCAGCAGGACTACACGGAAGTGACAACCTTGCTGGAAATTTTACAAAAGCCATTTGACGAACAGCCCGAACACCATCACTATGCGGCCCTGCCACCCGACTGGGCCAGCCACCTTGAAGTCAGTTGCTCATCCTGAGGTACTACCATGACCACGAATAAAGTCAAAAAAACCGACGCCGAATGGCGCGCCATGCTCGATTCCATGCAATACCAGGTCACGCGCCATGCGGCCACGGAGCGGGCCTTCACAGGCAAGTTCTGGGATCACCATGAACACGGCATCTACACCTGCGTTTGCTGCAATACGCCATTATTTGCCTCGGACACGAAGTTCGATTCCGGCTGCGGCTGGCCCAGCTATTTCCAGGCCCTCGACCCGGCTAACGTGACGGAAATCGTTGACCGCAGCCACGCCATGGTGCGCACGGAAATTGTCTGCGCCGTGTGCGACGCCCACCTGGGCCACGTCTTCCCGGACGGCCCGCCACCAACCGGCTTGCGCTATTGCATCAATTCGGCCTCCTTGCGCTTCGATCCACAGCCGTAAGGCCACAGGGGTCACTGGGAGCACGAATGTTGCTCCTAAGTTATTCCTAAGATGTTTACACCACGCTCATAGTAAAGTCTCGCCATGAAATTTCTATTCGACCTCTTCCCCCTGATCGCCTTTTTCGCCGCCTTCAAACTGGGCGGCATGTATGAAACGGCCACGCATGATTTGGTGCAGCAATACCTGTCCGGTTTGGTATCGGGCGGCCTGATCAAGCCTGAGCAGGCACCATGGATACTCGCCACTGTGGTCGGCATCGTCGCCACCGCCTGCCAGGTCAGCTATTTACTGCTGCGCGGGCGCAAGGTCGACGCCATGCTGTGGCTGTCGCTGTTCATCTTTGTGGTGTTCGGCGGCGCCAGCATTTATCTGCATGACGATTTCTTCCTGAAATGGAAGCCGACCCTGATCTACTGGCTGTCCGGCCTGGCCCTCCTGATTGCCCAGGTGGGCTTCAAGAAAAACCTGATCCGCAAGACCATGGAAGCGCAAGTGCAATTGCCCGATGCAGTCTGGAAGCAGTTGCTGGCCGCCTGGATCATTTTCTTTGGCGCGATCGGCGCGTTGAACCTGTTCGTCGCTTTTGTACTGTTCCAAGGCGACATGGCCGCCTGGGTCAGCTTCAAAGCGTTTGGCGCGACCGGCATTTTCTTCGCCTTCATCGTGGCGCAAACCCTGTTCCTGGCCAAACATATCAAGGAAGAAGCATGAACACAATAGCTAGCTCGCCAGAAACGCGCATGCAGCGCATTCGTAGCCGTCTGGAAACGGCACTTTCTCCTCTGGAATGCGTGCTGGAAGACGACTCGGCGCGCCACCGCGGTCATGCGGGCGCCGCTTCGGGCGGAGGCCATTACAATCTACGCATTATTTCTCGTCAATTTGAGGGGCTCAGGCTCGTCATGCGGCATCGACTGGTGTATGATTCCGTGCACGATATGATGCATAATGAGATACATGCATTGGCAATTGTTGCCTTGGCGCCGTCCGAAGCAGTATGAGTATCAGGATGGGATGGCGTTTCGGCATACCAGGGAAACTTGGTTTGCCGCTTGCCGCAAGCGTCATGTAGGCGTTTTCTTTCCATGCGTTTTTTACGAAACTTTCCCTAACAGGATTTAATAATGACTTTTAAGCCAGCCCGCTTGCTGATCGCACTACTCGCCGTTGTCGCGGTACCTGTTTTTGCGCAAAATGTTGCCGTTGTTAATGGCAAGCCTATCCCATCGTCGCGCGTTGATGCAGTCGTCAAGCAAGTCGTCGCCCAAGGCCAGCAACCGGATTCGCCGCAATTGCGCGAAATGATCAAGAAGGACTTGATCGGCCGTGAAGTGCTGATGCAAGAAGCGGAAAACAAAGGTTTCGGTAAAGATGCCGCTGTCAAGCTGCAAATCGAGAACGCACGCCAGGCCATCGTCATCAACGCCCTGGTCGGCGACTATCTGAAAAAGAATCCAGTCAACGACGCTGAAATCAAGGCTGAATACGATCGCTTCGTGGCCCAGACCGGCGACAAGGAATACCATGTGCGCCACATCCTGGTAGCCAGCGAAGCCGAAGCGAAAGACATCATCGCCAAGCTGAAAGGCGGCGCCAAGTTCGAAGACCTGGCCAAGCAATCGAAAGATGCCGGTTCGGCCGACAATGGCGGCGACCTGGACTGGGCAGCTCCATCGTCCTTCCCGAAAGTGTTTTCCGACGCCTTCGTCAAGCTGCAAAAAGGCCAAGTCACCGAGACTCCGGTGCAAACGCCTAACGGTTTCCACGTGATCAAGCTGGACGACACGCGCGCGGCAAAACTGCCGACCCTGGAAGAAGTCAAGCCACAGATCGCCGAAGCGCTGCAGCAAAAGAAACTGCAAGCGTATCAGGAAGAAATGATCAAAAAAGCGAAAGTTCAGTAAGAACTGACCTCCCCGGCGCCCTTTTCGGCGCCGGTCGTGTATTGTGCGCCTCAATGCCAACTGCACGACAGTCGCTATCTCTTGTATCGGTTTTTGTATATTTATTAGGAATGAACATGATTTTGAAGCCAGCCCGCCTGATCTTAGCCCTGCTCGCCGTCGCAGCGGTTCCTGCGTTCGCGCAAAACGTCGCCACCGTGAATGGCAAGGCCATCCCTTCGTCACGCCTCGACCAGGTCGTCAAGCAAGTCGTCGCCCAAGGCAAGCAAGCTGATTCGCCGCAATTGCGCGAAGCCATCAAAAAAGACTTGATCGGCCGTGAAGTGCTGATCCAGGAAGCCGACAAGCAAGGCTACGGAACGCGTGCCGAAATCAAGTCGCAGATCGACAATGCCCGTCAAAGCATCATCATCAATGCCCTGCTGGCTGACTACGTCAAGAAAAACCCTGTCAAGGACGCTGAAATCAAGGCCGAGTACGACAAGTTCAAGGCACAGGCTGGCGACAAGGAATACCACGCACGCCACATCCTGGTCGCCACCGAAGCGGAAGCGAAAGACATCATCGCCAAGCTGAAAGGCGGCGCCAAGTTTGAAGAACTGGCGAAAGTATCGAAAGACGGCTCCGCAGCCAATGGCGGCGACCTGGACTGGGCGAGCCCAGCTTCGTACGTGAAACCATTCTCCGACGCCATGGTCGCCCTGAAACCAGGCCAAGTCACGCAAACACCGGTGCAATCGCAATTCGGTTTCCACGTGATCAAGCTGGAAGAAACCCGTGCGACGAAGCTGCCGGCACTGGAAGAAGTCAAGGGGCAAGTGGCCGAGTCGCTGCAACAGAAGAAACTCGCCACCTACCGCGATGAACTGATGAAGAAGGCAAAAGTCCAGTAATAGCGCCGATCCAAGCTGGCGTGTGGCGCTGTGCGCCCTGCAACGTTGAGTGTACTCGCGTACGCTTGCGCTCCTCGGCCACACATCGCTGCCACGCGCCGTGGTGTCGTCAGCCGCTTGGATAGCCAGACTAGAGCGCTCTTCGGAGCGCTTTTTTTACGCCTGGAAGAAAGCGAGATGCGATGCACTTGCAGACAGCATTGACAGCCGCGCTGGAAGCGGCCGCCGATCCCGCACGCGCGGTGTCCATGCAGGCTTATCTGCGCAACCAGTTCGTGTTCCTGGGGGTGGCCGCGCCGCAGCGGCGCCTGGCCGCCAACACCTGGCTGGCGCGCTTGCAAGGTGTCGGTTCAGATGTCTTGCTGGAACAGGCGCAACTGCTGTGGCAGCAGCCGCAGCGCGAATACCAGCACGTGGCGCTCGACATGCTGGCCCGATACCAGAGGCAACTGAATCCCGCTCACGTCCCCGCCCTGCTGGCGCTGCGCGCCAGCGCGCGTGGTGGGACAGCGTCGATGGCATGGCGGGCGTCATCGGCGACGTACTGCAGGCCGAACTGCGGCGCGGCGGCGACGCCCATGCACATATGGATGACGCCATGCGCCACACGGATTTCTGGCTGCGCCGCATCGCCATGCTGCACCAACTGGGCTGGCGCGCTAACACGGATGCCGGCTGGCTATTCGATGCAGCACTGGCGCTGGCCCAGGAAGACGAGTTTTTCATCCGCAAGGCCATCGGCTGGGCCCTGCGCGACTACGCGCGCCACGCGCCCGAAGACGTGGTGGCCTTTACTATCGCGCATCGCCAGCGATTGTCCCTGCTCAGCCGCCGTGAAGCGTTGAAGCACCAGCCACGCTGAACGCCTGCCCAGCGAGATCGGCATAGATGGCCAGCAAGGCTGGCACATCATGGGCCTTGCAGGCGTTGTACTGGACTACCGCCGTGGGCGAAATGTGTGTCTCGCTGGCGAGCGCCATGCGCGCCCCTGATGTGGAATGGGTGGAAAGTTGCAAAGGGTAACATGCTCGCCCGTGTCCTTGTCCTGATAACTGCGATAATGACAAGATTCGTCGCACAACGTCCATACAGGCGTCAGCAATCAAGCGCACCATCACAGCAGGAGTAGAGAGCATGAAATGGGAAGGCAATCGCGAAAGCGACAATGTGGAAGACTACCGTGGCGTGGCAGGCAGTGGTAGTGGCGGCGGTTTTGGCCTTGGTGGGCGCTCGATCGGTATCGGCACCATCGTCATCGCCCTCATCGGCGGCTATGTGCTGGGCGTCAATCCGTTGACCTTGCTCAATCTGCTTAGCGGCGGTGGCGGCCAGGTCAGCACGCAGCAAAGCCAGGCGCCCGCGCGCCAGTCACCGGCATCGGACGACATGGCACGCTTCGTGAAAATCGTGCTGGCTGATACGGAAGACACCTGGGGCGCCTTGTTCAAGGCCGAAGGCGGCAGCTATGTGCGCCCCAAGCTGCGGCTGTTTTCGGGCAGCACCGAGACGGCCTGCGGCACGGGCCAGAGCGCCAGCGGGCCCTTCTATTGCCCCGGCGACCAGAAAATCTACCTGGACCTCGATTTCTTCAAGCTGATGCAGCAGCGCTTCAAGGTCTCGGGCGAATTTGCCGAAGCCTATGTGATCGCGCACGAAGTGGGCCACCACGTGCAAAATCTGCTGGGCTTGTCCGAAAAGGTCGACCAGGCGCGCCGCACACAGTCGGAACGCCAGGCCAATGCCATGTCCGTGCGCCTGGAATTGCAGGCCGACTGCTTTGCCGGCGTCTGGGCCTTCCACGCGAACCAGGAGCGCAAGATCCTGGAACAGGGCGACGTGGAGGCGGCGCTGAAAGCGGCCACGGCCATCGGCGACGATGCGCTGCAGCGCCAGTCGCAAGGCCATGTCGTGCCTGACTCGTTTACGCACGGCAGTTCGGAACAGCGCGTGCGCTGGTTCAGCAAGGGCCTGGCAAGCGGCCAGATTTCACAGTGCAACACCTTCGAAGCGCGCCAGCTGTAATGCCGCTACAGCAAGCATGCCGCCACAGCCGACGGCATGCACTCAGGGCACGCCGACGTCGTAGCGCTTGCCCAGTCGCTTCAATTCGCCTGTCTCTATCAGCTTATTCAATTCCTGGTCGAACTGCAGGCGCAGCTTGTCGAAGGCGGGCGAACGGGGGAAGGCGAAATAGCCGTTTTGTATTTCTATGACTTTGGGCAAGGGTTTCACTTGGCGGCCATAGCCCAGGCGGCTGATCACGGGATCGGTATTGCGGCGGTTGCTGACGAACACATCGACGTGCTTGTGCACCAGCATCTTCAAGCCATTTTCCACATTATTGGCCACGCTGATCTGCAAGCCGTGACGCATGCGCTCCCAGTCCGTGCCATAGGCCCAGCCATTGAGCAGCACCACTCTGCGGTTCTTCAGTACCGCCGGGTCGCCATCCCAGTCGAAGCTGGCATCGTGGCGCGTGTAGAAGACCATCTGGTCCTGGTAAAACGGCTTGTCGGAAAAGCCCATGCTGGCGATACGCTCGGGCGTCTTGTAGGGGCCGATCAAGATATCGGCCTGGCCCTGCACCAGCATGGCTTGCGCACGCGCCCAAGGCAGCATGCGAAAGCGCACGGTATAGCCGGTGCGCGTCGCCATCAGGCGTACCAGCTCGACGCCCAGTCCCGCATACTCGCCACTGTCCTGGTACTCGAACACGCGCTCGAACTGCGCGCCCACGACCAGCAGCTCGCGCGCCTGTACCTGCAAGGACACGGCGCACGCCGGCCACAGCAGAGCCAAGGCAAGCCAGCGCCGCGCGGCTCGCCGCATCAGCCGACGATGCGCAAGGAGTAATCGGTGGCCCGCACATCCTTGGTCAGGCTGCCGACAGAGATGCGGTCCACGCCCGTTTCGGCAATCGCGCGCACGGTGTCGACATTGATGCCGCCCGATGCCTCCAGCAAGGCGCGGCCGTTGGTCATGGCCACTGCATCGCGCAGCATGTCGTTGCTGAAGTTATCGAGCAACACGGATACGGCGCCCGCCTCCAGCGCTTCGCGCAATTGCGCCAGGTTTTCTACCTCGATCTGCACCGGCACGCCCGCGTCGAGCATGCGCGCGTTTTCCAGGGCCTGGCTGACGCCACCGGCCGCCGCAATATGGTTTTCCTTGATCAGGATGCCATCGTACAGCGCCAGGCGCTGGTTCTTGCCACCACCGACGCGCACCGCGTACTTTTGCGCCAGGCGCAGGCCCGGCAAGGTCTTGCGCGTATCCAAAATGGACGCCTTGGTGCCCGCCACCACATCGACATAATGGCGCGTGGCGGTGGCCACGGCCGACAGCAATTGCAGGAAATTGAGGGCGCTGCGCTCGGCCGTCAGCAGGGCGCGTGCCGGCGCTTCAATGGTGCACACGACACTGTCGGCCTTCATCATGTCGCCTTCGGCATAATGCCAGACGATATCGATGCTGCGGTCCAGGCTTTTCATGATGCCTTCAAACCACGGCGCACCGCACAGCACGGCAGCTTCACGCACGATGACGCGCGCGGTCACGATCTCGTCGGGCGGCACCAGCTCGCCCGTCAGGTCGCACTGACCCACGTCTTCGAGCAAGGCGGCCAGCAAATTACCCTCGAACGCGCGCGCCAGGGCCGCATCGAAGGGAGCGAAAGAATTGACGAGAGTACTCATGCTGGACCGATTCCTTGGAACAATGTGGTTTCTTTTGCCAGGTCCGCACCAGGCTTGAGGCCCGCCTTCTTGGTGGCGGCGAAGTCGAGCATGCGCTTGATCGAACGCACGGCCAGCTGGCCGACGGCGGGATCGACGTGGATTTCATTGTGCATGTTTTCCAGCGTTTGCGCCAGATTCAGCAAGCCATTCATGGCCATCCACGGGCAGTGCGCACAACTCTTGCAAGTAGCACTGTTGCCGGCCGTGGGCGCTTCGATGAAACGCTTGCCCGGTGCCGCCGCGCGCATCTTGTGCAAGATGCCATTGTCGGTGGCGACGATAAAGGTGTCGGTGTCCATGGTTTGCGCTGCCGCAATCATTTGCGACGTCGAGCCCACCATGTCAGCCTGGGCCACCACGTTGGCGGGCGATTCCGGGTGCACGAGCACCTTCGCTTGCGGATACTCTTGCTTGAGCAAATCGAGCTCGATACCCTTGAATTCGTCGTGTACGAGGCAGCTACCCTGCCACAGCAGCATGTCGGCGCCCGTTTCCTTCTGGATATACGAACCCAGATGCTTGTCGGGCGCCCACAGTATTTTCTTGCCCTGCGCATGCAGATGGGCAACGATGTCGAGGCCGATCGACGACGTTACCATCCAGTCCGCGCGCGCCTTCACGGCGGCGCTGGTGTTGGCATACACCACCACCGTACGGTCGGGATGGGCGTCGCAAAAGGCCGTAAATTCGTCCACCGGGCAGCCAAGGTCGAGCGAACAGGTCGCATCGAGGTCGGGCATCAGCACGGTTTTCTCGGGACTCAGGATCTTTGCCGTTTCGCCCATGAAGCGCACGCCAGCGACGACCAGGGTCTTGGCCGCATGATCGCGCCCGAAACGGGCCATTTCCAGCGAGTCGGAGACGCAGCCGCCCGTGGCTTCGGCCAGGTCTTGCAGGTCAGCATCAACGTAGTAGTGGGCAACGAGCACGGCTTCGCGCTCGATCAGCAAGCGCTTGATGCGCGTGATCAGTTCGGCTTTCTCGGCCGGGGATGGCGTCGCTGGCGTGCGTGCCCAGGCGTGGGCGGTGCAGCTGGCTCCGTCTTGTGGATGTTCGTACTCGACGGATTTAATGGCTAAAGTTTGCATGGCTGTGTCAAACAAAAACGGGACAAACCGGCACGAACGCAATGAAGCAGTTGCGCCGGAACAAAAGGACCGCGGCGCGTCGGTTTGAATGGTGCCAACTGACGCCAGCAATTTACCAACGCCTGGCAAACCCGTAGCGAGCGGCAGCGATTTGTGGCCGTGATATGCAACCGCCCGACAGCAGGCTGCGCATCTCGGGCCGCAAAGCGCGACGCTCGATGGGTTAGCACAGGTGTTTAGTCGATGCCCTGGCTTCTGAGGTAATCCTCATAGTTGCCACGGTAGTCGACCACTTCATTTTCCTTGATCTCGATGATGCGGTTGGCCAGCGAGGATACGAATTCGCGGTCATGCGACACGAAGACCAGGGTGCCAGCGTATTTTTCCAGCGCGATGTTGAGAGACTCGATCGACTCCATGTCCATGTGGTTGGTCGGCTCATCGAGCATCAGCACGTTGTGGCGGCCCAGCATCAGCTTGCCGTACATCATGCGTCCCTTTTCACCACCGGACAACACCTTGACGGCTTTTTTCACATCGTCACCGCCGAACAGCAAGCGGCCCAGGATGGAACGCACGGCCTGGTCGTCGTCGCCCTCTTTCGTCCACTGGCCGATCCAGTCGGTCAAGTTGGTATCCTTGGCGAAATCTTCCGTCGGGTCTTGCGGCATATAGCCCACGTTGGCGTTTTCCGCCCACTTCACGCGGCCCTGGTCAGGCTGCAGGCCAGCCAGATCGCCCGCGATACAGCGCAGCATGGTGGTCTTGCCGGCGCCGTTGGCGCCGATGATGGCGATGCGCTCACCCGCTTCGACCATGATGCTGAAATTCTTGAACAGCTGACGATCGAAACCTTTCGAGATATTCTCGACTTCCACGGCCAGGCGGTGCAATTTCTTTTCGCCGTCGAAACGCACGAACGGATACGCGCGCGACGATGGCTTGATATCGTCAACCTTGATCTTTTCGATCTGCTTGGCACGCGACGTTGCCTGGCGAGCCTTGGATTTATTCGCGGCGAAGCGGCGCACGAATTCCTGCAGCTCGGCAACCTTGTCTTTCGCTTTCGCGTTGTTGGCCAGTTGCTGGTTGCGCGCCTGGGTCGAGGCGAACATGTATTCGTCGTAGTTGCCCGGATAAATCTTCAGGGTGCCGTAATCCATGTCGGCCACGTGGGTGCAGACCTGGTTCAAGAAGTGGCGATCATGGGAAATGATGATCATGGTGGAATTGCGCTCATTGAGCACGTCTTCCAGCCAGCGAATCGTGTTGATGTCCAAGTTATTCGTCGGCTCATCGAGCAGCAGGATGTCCGGATTCGAGAACAGCGCCTGCGCCAGCAACACGCGCAGCTTCCAGCCCGGCGAGACATTGCTCATCGGGCCTTGATGCAGTTCAATGGCGACACCGGCGCCCAGCAGCAGTTCGCCGGCGCGCGATTCGGCCGTGTAACCGTCGTATTCGGACACTTTGCCTTCCAGTTCGGCGGCCTGCATGTAGTCGTCGTCGGTCGCTTCCGGGTTCGCGTAGATCGCGTCGCGTTGCTGGATGGCCGCCCACATTTCCGTATGCCCCATCATGACCACGTCGAGCACGCGCATGTCTTCAAACGCAAACTGGTCCTGGCGCAGCTTACCCAGGCGCTCGTTGGTATCGAGCATGACGTTGCCGCCCGACGGGTCCAGGTCGCCGCCCAGGATCTTCATGAACGTCGACTTGCCGCAGCCGTTGGCGCCGATCAAACCATAGCGGTTGCCGTCGCCAAACTTGACGGAGATATTCTCAAACAATGGCTTGGCGCCAAACTGCATCGTAATGTTAGCTGTAGAAAGCATGTGGTATCGGGTCTTTATCCAGTGAAAACAGGTAGTTAAGTACTTTTTCACTATTATACAGCACCCACCAAGAGCCACTGTATAGCACCCCTCAAAACAATGACTTACAACTGTATATTGAACGATTTAGGAGTGGGCAACGCCTGCTACTGAGGTGCGGCAACGTCACGGCAGGCCGCCGATTCATAGGGCGTGCTGGCTGCATGCGTCGCGTAGTTGGCCTGCCTGCGCCGCGCTGGCGTGACGATGATGTGGCGATGGGCACTTCGCGCGATCTTTCTTATTAGCCGCTCCATGACCAAGCGTTATCAGGCAGCAAGGTGCACTGGTGCCATATGCATCACCACATGGGCGATGTTCGGGCGGGATGCCGCTGCGCCTAGGGAGGCACTGATTTATTCATCTGGTACCGTTCCCTACGGCTGTCCGACCTGAGACAATATCGGTATCGCCACCGTCCGCCATCGACCATGCAA
>AHHB01000033.1 GCA_000242815.2 Janthinobacterium lividum PAMC 25724 | reverse complement strand
CTTCAGATGCTCCAACTTTTCCGTCAGGCGCCCAA
Source organism: Janthinobacterium lividum PAMC 25724 (assembly GCA_000242815.2). Classification (GTDB taxonomy): domain Bacteria; phylum Pseudomonadota; class Gammaproteobacteria; order Burkholderiales; family Burkholderiaceae_D; genus Janthinobacterium; species Janthinobacterium lividum_D. The sequence goes on along the minus strand of AHHB01000033.1, from coordinate 40,264 downwards.
GTTTATTGTTGGGCAGCACCTTGCGTTTGGAGCGCTTCATGGCCACGTGCCATGTCACCGACTTGCCGATGTTTTCGGGCCGCTTTTCCACGCCCTGGTAGCCGGCGTCGCCGAGCGCGGAGCTCTCGTCACCATGCAGCAGCGCGTGCGCCTGCGTCACGTCGGCAACATTGCCGGCCGTGCCGATGACGGTATGCACCAGGCCAGACGCGGCGTCCACGCCGACGTGGGCCTTCATGCCAAAGTGCCAGTCATTGCCCTTTTTCGACTGGTGCATCTCCGGATCACGCTTGCCGTCCTTGTTTTTGGTGGACGGCGGCGCGGCGATCAGCGTGGCGTCGACGATGGTGCCTTCGCGCATCATCAGACCCTTCTCGGCCAAGTGCCCGTTGATCGTGTCGAAAATCTGGCGCGTCAGCGCGTTGGCTTCCAGAAGGTGGCGGAACTTCAGCAAGGTCGTCGCGTCTGGCGCCGACTCGCGGCCCAGATCGATGCCGACAAAGGCGCGAATCGATTGGCTGTCGTAGATCGCGTCTTCGATGCCTTCGTCAGACAATCCAAAGCATTGCTGGGCCACATACATGCGCAGCATGCGCGCTAATCCGATCGGCGGGCGACCGGCGCCCTCGACCTTCGGATAGAACGGCTCGATCAGCTTGTGCAGCTTGCCCCACGGCGTCACGCTGTCGATTTCGGCCAGGAAGCGGTCGCGCCGCGTTAGTTTCTTCTTGGCGGCGTATTCGAGGTCGGAGAAGCTCTTTTGCATGGTCGATGGCGGACGGTGGCGATACCGATATTGTCTCAGGTCGGACAGCCGTAGGGAACGGTACCAGATGAATAAATCAGTGCCTCCCTAATTCGAAACTTGCACTTCCCACCAAGAATTCGTAACAAAATCAAGTACTTACATTAAAGCCGACACATGACGTGATCGGCTTTTTTTGTGCCTGTGTAATTGGCCTGTACGGTGTCCTTCCCCTCGAGCTTTACCAGTATCAGATAGCGGGATCGCCGTTCGACCAAGGTAGCGATGTGCCATTTCAAGCGATCGGTGCATTACTTAAGAAACTTTATGGGCTTGGCGGCGTACATGATGCTTTACAACGAGGAACGGTTCCACCAGGCGCTGGGCAACGACACGCCAAGCAATGTGTACCGTACGGGTATCGGCGGCCGCGCGATGATTCAAGCACAGCCTAAACTAAATTCATTCCTGCCTTGACACTGGGGTCCACTTTGATGATGCTGGTGCCAGCGCCATTGCAGTTAGCCTATGGACGCCGGTGGACGCCGGTCAAAGCGATGACGCGCTTGTGTCATCAAAAGGTCCTATCTATGGTGCTTGGACGAAAAAGGAGAATTATGCAAAAGCGTGTTTTAAGCGACCAAGAAATTGATCGTATTGTTGAAATGGCGTGGGAGGACCGCACTACCTTCGATGCCATCGAGATGCAATTTGGCTTGAACCAGCAAGCGGTGATCGAACTGATGCGCACGGAAATGAAAGCATCAAGCTTTCGTATGTGGCGCCAGCGCACGCATGGCAGAAGCAGCAAGCATGCCGCACTCAGAAGTGCTGACATTACCCGTTTCAAATGCTCTAGTCGGCGCCAATAGCGCACGTCCACCAAAACATGCTTTCCCGGTAATGCTCGGGTGTCAGCGCACGGTGTCGCGCACCGCAACGCGCCCGCTATCAGTCATGGGGCCAAGCTTGGGTCGGGCCTACGCATGGCTCTAGCCTGAATGTTTCATGAATTGGCATGGCGGCAGGCTTTTGTGTTGTCAGCGCTGCCGCCATGCTTGCCTGTCGATACTGTCCGACATCGATGCCGACCGTTTGTTGCTTATGCATCTGGCCGGTCTAGCAGGTGTTCTCATTCGGTCGACCGGCCTTTTCGCTTTGTCTGCCACCCACGATTTAAGTCACCAGCAACTGGCGATACTGGCCTGGCGTCAAGCCCAGGGCGGCGCGCATGGCACTGCCCATGTGCGATTGATGAGCGAAACCGCTGGCATAAGCGATGTCTGCCAGAGGCCTGTCCACCTCCAGTAGCATGTTCCGCGCCGCCTGCACGCGCGTTTCTACGATGTAGGCATGCGGTGTCATGCCTGTCGCCCGAGTAAAGTCGCGCAGGAAGCGCAGGAGTGGCAAGCCTTCGTCTGCAGCCAGCCGTTGCAGGGTCAGTCCTTGGTCAAATTGGCAAGCGATGCGCTCCAGCACCCGCGCCATGTTAGCCCGCGCCACGCGTCGGGGTGCCTCTTGATATACCTGCCGCAGCGACAGCAATGCCAAGGCTGCGTGTTCCAAAGCCAGTGGATCGGCCTGGGTCGCCAGCATTAGCCGCCGCAGGCGTAGCGCCAGAGCGAGAGCCTGCCGGTGCCCGGCCATTTCTACGCGCCTCTGCTGCCTAGCGTCCTGCGGCACGTCGCTCAACGCGGCGTCACGCCAGCGCAGTACCAGATATTCGCCACCGTGCTCAGATTCGGAAAAAATATCAATTCCGGCAGGCGTGCAAGCGAGGACGCCGGGCCATGTATCGAAATCGACGCGCCGGTCGGAGCCTATCGCATGCACGCCCCGCTGACGTTGCAGCGACACGCCCATGCTCTGTGACTGCAAGGGGTCGCGCGCGCTGTAAGGCACGCCCGGCAAAAGCTGCAGGCACAGTCCGCCTGCAGCGCGCGTTACCACAGGCATTGCGCCGCCTGTAATGTCCTCGATAAGTGGCCGTGCCATGTGAAATTTCCTGATAGATCAAAATGTTGGTCATGGAGATACTAGCCGGGCTCACAGCAGTACATCTACCACTTAAGACAGGAAAGTATATGCGAACAATAGGCTTGATCGGCGGTATGAGCTGGGAATCGAGTGCACAATATTATCGCATCATCAATCAGGGCGTACGCGCCCGTTGTGGGCCGCTACGCTCTGCGCCCGTGCTGCTCTACAGCGTCGATTTCGGCCCCGTCGCGCAAGCGCAACATGCAGGTCGCTGGCAAGATGCCGGCGCCATCCTGCGCGATGCGGCCGTACGTCTGCAGGCAGGAGGCGCCGACGGCATCGTGCTGTGCACCAACACAATGCATGTGCTCGCCGACGACATTGCATCGGCCACGCCATTGCCTTTCCTGCACATCGCCGATCCCGTGGGCACTGCGGCACAGGCACTGGGACTGCATACGGTGGGCTTGCTCGGCACCTCGTTTACCATGCAGCAACGCTTTCTGCGCGACCGCTTGGCGCTGCATGGCCTGGAAGTCCTGCTGCCTCCCGACGCTCAGCAAACTGCCTTGCACGACATCATTTATGCCGAACTGTGCGCCGGTATTGTGCGAGCTTGCTCACGTGCCGTGTTCCTGCGCGCAATTGATGCGCTGGCCGCGCGCGGTGCACAAGCCGTCGTCCTCGGCTGCACAGAAATCAGCCTGCTGCTGCAGCAGGAGCACAGCGACCTGCCCCTGCTCGACAGCACCCGGCTACATGCACAAGCAGCCGTCGACTTCGTCCTGGACAGTCACGCAAGTTGAGCGCCACGCCTTGCGCGGGCACGGCGCCCAGTGCCTGCGCATCGCCTGCGCGCACCCGGGCGGACAGGCCCTGCATGAATTGCCGCGTGTCGGCATGTATCGTTGCCGGGATTTTTTGTGCATCGGTGTGCATTGTGTTCTTGCTGCGAAGGCAGGCCATCTTGCAGTGTGCTAAATGGCCGGCGCCAGCGCTTTTTGCCGGGCGGCCAGCGCTGCGCCGATGAAGAGGGCGATGGACGAGGCGATCAAGCCCCGCTCCAGTCCGGCCGGGCCATCGGCGACCCAGCCGACCGCGATGGGGCCGATGATCTGGCCCAGCGCGAATACCGTCGTGTAGGCGCTGATGCCGGCCGTCCAGGATTGCTGCGGCAGGTTATGCCGCACCAGGGCCGTCGTCGAGGCCACCACCGACAGGAATACGGCGCCAAAGAGCAAGCCGGACAGGAATACGAGGGGCACAAAGCTGGTCAACGCGGGCACGATGGTGGCCAGGCCCAGCACGCCATTCAATATTGCCAGCGACTCGCCGCCCTTGTAGCGGTCGAGCATGCGCGCCCAAATACGCGACGATGCCACTACCGCCAAACCCAGCAAGGTGTAGAACACGGTGATCAAGGTGGGCGGCATGCTTTGCTCATTGAGCAGGGCGATGACGAAGGTCATGTAGCCGATGTAGCCGACGCCAAACATGAAATAGCCGGCCAGGCTGGGGGCGAAATCGCGCCAGGCGAAGCGGCGTGGCGTGTCGAGGGCGCGCGGCGACTCGCCGATGGCTTTCGCCGGCAAGGCCATGATGGCGGTGGCGAGCAGGCAGGCGATGCCCAACGCCAGCCATGGCCATTGCCAGGCATGCGCGGCGCCGTGCTCATGGGCCGACGTCAACGCGGCCGGCACCAACAGGGCCGACAGCGCGATGCCGAAACCCGTACCGCCGTAATACAGGCCGATGTAGAAGCCGGCCCGCTGGCTGTGCATGGAACCGAGGCGCGCCGCCAGCACACCACCGGCGATAAAAATGAAGGCGCTGGCGACGCCCGCGCACACGCGCTGCAGGAACAGGGTAGGCGTATCGCTGACCAGACCCGACATCAGCATGAAGATGCTGGCCAGCACGCAAGCGGTGAGCAGCAAGCGCCACACGCCCAGGCGGCGCATCAGCGCTGGCGTCGCCAGGGCGCCGATAAAATAGCCGAGTGCATTGAAGGTGTTCATGGCTCCGGCCAGCAGGTAAGACCAGTCCAGGTCGGCGCGCATGGACGGCAGCAGCAAGCCATAGGAAAAGCGCGACATGCCCAGGGCGACGGCGGCGCCCAGCGAGAGCGCCAGCGCCGTGGCCAGCGGATGGGAGGGGCAATGATCGTGTGTCGGCATGGCCTGAGACCCATCCAGAGGAAAGCGTGCAGTGGCGTTGGCGTCCGGGTAGGCCGGTCGGCGGGCAAGGTCTGTGGCGGCAGTGACTACGGCGCTGATGGCACGCTGATGCTTTTTTGCCACGCATTGACTACTCGTTCAGTAGTGATTTTCTACCTATTGGCTGCTAAGTTAATGAATCGGCGGCGCTAAGTCAAGCCGTTGCCGCGCTGTAACATGGCTGACAACAATGCAATCGTCGCTATCGTTACTTTTGGAGAGTATTGTCATGCATGCAGTCCCATATAATTGCAAATAGGAAATTAACTTGCCGAAATTCACTTGCAGGTTGCTCCTGTTCCTCCACACCATAAAGGCACTATGAACAAGAATAAACCTGGCGCGTTGTTGATGGCAGCGCTGATCGGCTCGGCATTGGCTGGCTGCGCTTCCGAATCGTCACAAGCCTTGGCTGTCCCTACGGTCGCCAGCGCAGATCGCCCTTACGTAGGGCCACGAACCCTGATCGCGGTCGGTAAATTCGACAACCGCTCGAACTTTATGCGCGGCATCTTTTCCGATGGCGTCGATCGCCTGGGCAGCCAGTCAAAAACGATCCTGATTGCGCACCTGCAAACGTCGAATCGTTTCAATGTGCTCGACCGCGATAACATGGCCGAGCTCAAGCAAGAAGCCGAATTCAAGAAGCAGGGCCAGAACATCAAGGGCGCTGACTTCGTCGTGACCGGCGACGTGACCGAGTTTGGCCGCAAGGAAGTAGGCGACAAGCAATTGTTTGGCATCATGGGCCGTGGCAAGACGCAAGTAGCGTATGCCAAAGTAACGTTGAACGTCGTCAACATCGCCACCTCGGAAGTCGTGTATTCGGCGGCCGGCGCCGGCGAATACAGCTTGTCGAACCGTGAAGTACTGGGCTTTGGCGGCACCGCCAGCTATGACGCCACCCTCAACGGCAAGGTCCTCGACCTGGCCATGCGCGAAGCGGTAGAGCGCCTGGTCGCTGGCGTCGAAGCGGGCGCAATGCGCAAACAATAAGGTATCCGATGAAACAGACAATGATGAACAAGGGCGCTGCCCTGCTGGCACTGCTCGCCTGTGCCGCACTGACCGGTTGCGCCACGCAATCGAAGACCCTGTACCAATGGGAAGGCTATCAGCCGCAAGTGTACGAATACCTGAAGGGCGAAAGTCCGGAGCAGCAGATGGCTGCCATGGAAAAAGACCTGCAAGTGATCGCCGCGAAGGGCAACCGTGCGCCGCCGGGTTTCCATGCCCACCTGGGCATGCTGTACTCGATCGCGGGCAAGCCCGAGCAGGTTGTCGCGCAATTCGAAGATGAGAAAAAACTCTTCCCGGAGTCGACGCCGTATATGGACTTTCTGTTGGGTAAATTGAAAAAAGGCGAAAAATTATGATCTCGCGCATATTGAAAATCGCCCTGTGCCTGGGTCCCGCCATCGTCATGGTCGGTTGCGCTACCAAACAGGCCGCTTATGACTACACGGCCTTCAAGGCGGCCAAGCCGCGTTCGATCGTGGTCTTGCCACCATTGAACAACTCGCCGGAAGTCAATGCCGGCAACAGCGTCTACGCGCAAGTGACCTATCCGCTGGCCGAAGCGGGCTACTATGTGCTGCCGGTGGCCGTGGTCGGTGAAACCTTCAAGCAAAACGGCTTGACGAATGCCGCCGATATCCACGCTGTCGATGCCAAGAAGCTCAACGATATCTTTGGCGCTGACGCGGGCCTGTACGTGACGATCTCCAAGTACGGCACGACGTATGCCGTGATCGACAGCTACACGGTGGTGTCGGTCGATGCCAAACTGGTCGACTTGAAGACAGGCACGCTGTTGTGGCAGGGCGCAGCCAGCGCATCGAGCAACGAAGGCAATAATAGCAGTGGCGGCGGCCTGGTCGGCATGCTGGTGACGGCGGCTGTCAAGCAGATCATCAACAGCAGCACCGATGCCAGCCACCCCCTCGCTGGCACGGCCAATGCGCGTATGTTGTCGGCGGGCGTGCCGAACGGCCTGTTGTACGGCCCCCGTTCGGAACGTTACCTGGCGCAGTAATCAGCCGTTAGCACCGCACACCTGTCCTGCATACGCCAGGGCAGGTGCTTGCCGGCGTGGTCAGTGCCAAACCGGCTTGCCCCAGCCAAGGTAAGATGTCGCTATTTTTTGCGATTGTGAGGGTTTGCGTGCGCGTGTTGCTGGTGGAAGACGATCCGATGATCGGTGAAAGTCTGGTCGCGGGCTTGCGCGGCGAGTGCTATGCCGTGGACTGGGTGCGCGATGGTCACGATGCGGAGCTGGCGCTGGCCGGCTTCGCCTACGATCTGATGTTGCTGGATCTGGGTTTGCCCGGCAAGGAGGGCATGGAGGTGCTGCGTGCCACGCGTGCGCGCGGTGCCGAGCTGCCGGTGCTGATCATCACGGCGCGCGATGGCACGCGGGCCCGCGTCGAAGGACTCGACAGCGGCGCCGACGATTACCTGGTAAAACCGTTTGACCTCGATGAATTACTGGCGCGCATACGTGCGCTGCTGCGCCGCCGCGTCAGCCGTTCGCGCTCCGTCATCGAGCATGGCGCATTGATGCTGGACCTGGCCAGCCACGAAGTCAGCTACGCAGGTGCGCAGATCAGGCTGCCGCCGCGCGAGTTTTCCGTGCTGCGCGCCTTGCTCGACCATCCGGGCAAGGTTGTTTCTAAGCGGCAACTGAGCGAAAAACTGTATGGCTGGGATAGCGAAGTGGAAAGCAATACCGTCGACGTGTACGTGTACCAGTTGCGCAAGAAGTTTGGCGCCGATGCTATCCAGACCGTGCGTGGCGTGGGCTACAAGATGCGGCTAGCATCTTGATGACCATCCGCCGCCAGTTGCTGCTGGGCTTGCTGGCCGTTACCTTGCTGTGCGTGCTCGGTGCCGGCATTTCGCTGTTCCGCTCGCTGCTGGAGGAAAGCAATGAACTGGCCGATTTGCAGCTGCGCCAGCTGGCCGTAGCCTTGCCCGATGAATTTGCGCCGCCGACGGGATTGTTTGCCGTGCACGACCCGGAAGAAGGATTCGTTCTGCAGGCATGGGACGAGGGTGGCCAGGCGCTATCGGTGTTGCCGCAGCAGCCGGCACTGCCACGCTATGGGCTCGATGGCTTTGCCGATGTCAGCCTGCGCGGCGAGCAATGGCGCCTGTATGGCGAGACGCGGCGCAACCGTTACGTACAGGTGGCGCAGGCGCAGGCCGTGCGTAATCAACTGGCCTGGCAAATGACCATGCGCGCCGGCGTACCGTTGCTGGTGTTCGCGATGATCCTGGCGCTGCTGATCGTCGTCGTGGTGGAGCGCGCGCTGGCGCCCCTGCACCGGCTGGCCGAATCGGTGGCGGGCCGTTCGCCTTCGGCCCTGACGCCGCTGGCGGCGCACGACATGCTACCTGAGCTGCGCCCGGTGGCGCTGGCGTTGAATGGCTTGATGGGGCAGTTCGAAGCGGCGTTGACGGCGCAGCGCAGCTTCGTCGCCGATGCGGCGCATGAATTGCGTTCGCCGCTGACGGCGCTGAAACTGCAGTTGCAGGTGGCCGAGCGGGCCGGCAGCGAGGAAGAACGCCGCGTCGCCCTGGCGCGGCTGCATGAACGGCTGGACCGCAGCACGCACCTGGTGCGCCAGCTATTGAGCTTGGCGCGCCATGAAACGGCGCTGGTGCCCAGTCAGTTGCAAATAGTTGATCTGAGGCAACTGCTGGAAGCGGCCGTGGCCGATCACAGCGCGCTGGCCGATAGCCGCGCGATCGACCTGGGCGTGCTGGAATCGGCGTCGGCGTCGAGGCCGGTGCAGGTGCAGGCCGATCCCGACGGCTTGCAAGTGTTGCTCAATAACTTGATCGACAACGCCTTGCGCTACACGCAGCAGGGCGGCAGGGTCGATTTGCAGGCCGCGCTGGAAGAGGGCAGGCCCGTGCTGCGCGTATCGGACAACGGTCCCGGCGTGCCGCGCCAGCACCATGCGCGCCTGTTCGACCGCTTCTTCCGCCCTGACGGCAACGACGCCTGGGGCTGCGGCCTGGGCCTGTCCATCGTGCGCCATATCGCCGAACACCACCAGGCCGATATCGCGCTATCCGATGCGCAAGCGGGGCGCGGCTTGCAGGTGACGGTACGCTTCCCGCAGCGAGCCTGAAAGCAAAAAAAGCGGATGCCGTCGCCAGCATCCGCTTTTCAATGATGGGCGAGGCGCTTATGCCACTTCGGTGATGAACTGCTCGCGTGCGGGGCGCACTTTTTTCAAGTCCACCAGCCAGTCGCCTTCGTCGGCGCGATAGCCGAGCGGCAACATGACGACGGAGCGCAGACCTTTTTCGCGCAAGCCCAGGATCTCGTCGACCTTGGCCGGATCAAAACCTTCCATCGGCGTCGAATCGACTTTTTCTTCTGCCGCCGCGATCAGGGCCGTGCCCACGCCGATATATGCCTGGCGTGCTGCATGCTGGTAGTTGGTTTCCGCGTCGCGCTGCGGATACGTGCCCAGGATTTGCTGACGATACGCTTCCCAGCCTTCATTCTTGAAGCCGCGCACGGTGTTGACCAGGTCAAACATCGTGTTGATGCGCTCGACCGTGTAATTATCCCAGGCGGCAAACACCAGCACGTGCGAAGCGTCCGTCACTTGCGACTGGTTCCACGCATGCGCCTTGATTTGCTCGCGCAGGGCCGGATTGGTCACCACGAATACTTCATACGGGTGCAGGCCGCTGGAGCTGGCCGTCAGTCGCACGGCTTCCAAGATGCGATCGAGCTTGTCTTGCGGCACCGTTTTCGCCGGGTTCATCTTCTTGGTGGCGTAGCGCCATTGCAGTGTTTCAAGCAAATCGGACATGTAAATCCCTTTAAAATGAATAGGTCAGGTGGGAAATAATAGCCGATTCAGGCATTTCAAGTGCGAAGGGCCAAAGAACTTGCCTCGCGCACTACGCCAGGCGTTGCAGGCCCGTCCTTGCCGCCGCCTTCTTTCCCGCGCAGCCGGCACGCCAGGATGCGACAGCACGGTGTAGGTTATTGGCGTAATTCCATATTTCCAGTATTATGGAATAATTAAACACACCATTTACCGGAACTCAGACCATGCTGATCGCTTTCCTGATCTTTCTCGCCACCTTGACCCTCGTTATCTGGCAACCGCGCGGCCTGGGCATCGGCTGGAGCGCCGCCATCGGCGCTTGTGTGGCCTTGCTGGCCGGCGTGATCCAATGGGCCGACATCCCTGTCGTCTGGCATATCGTGTGGAATGCCACCGCGACTTTCATCGCCGTGATCATCATCAGCCTGCTGCTGGACGCGGCCGGGTTCTTCGAGTGGGCCGCCTTGCACGTGGCGCGCTGGGGCGGTGGTAGCGGGCGCAAGCTGTTCGTGCTGCTGGTCTTGCTGGGCGCGGCGGTATCGGCCGTGTTCGCCAACGACGGCGCCGCGTTGATTTTGACGCCCATCGTTATCGCCATGTTGCGGGCCTTGAAGTTTTCCGCCAAAGCCACGCTGGCCTATGTGATGGCGGCCGGTTTCATCGCCGACACGGCCAGCTTGCCACTGGTGGTGTCGAACCTGGTCAATATCGTCTCGGCCGATTTTTTCAAGATCGGCTTTGCCCGGTACGCGTCCGTGATGCTGCCCGTCAACGTCGTCGCCGTGAGTGCCACGCTGGGCGTCTTGCTGCTCTTTTTCCGCCAGGATATCCCGCGCAATTACGATGCCTCGCAACTCAAGCGCCCAGGTGCCGCGATCCGCGACCTGGCCACCTTCCGCGCCGGCTGGCTGGTGCTGGCGCTGCTGCTGGTGGGCTTTTTCTCCCAGGAGCACCTCGGCGTACCCATCAGCCTGATCGCCGCCGTGGGCGCCGCGCTGCTGCTGGGCGTGGCCGGCAAGGGCGAGGTGATTTCCACGCGCGACGTGATCCGCCATGCACCGTGGCATATTGTCGTCTTTTCGCTGGGCATGTACTTGGTCGTGTACGGCTTGCGCAATGCGGGCTTGACGGCTTACCTGACGGGCATGCTCAATCACTTTGCGCAATATGGCGTATGGGGCGCGGCCATGGGTACAGGCGTGTTGACGGCCTTGCTATCGTCCGTGATGAACAATATGCCGACGGTACTGGTGGGCGCGCTGGCCATCGACCCGGCGACGGCGCAAGGCGCCGTGCGCGAAGCGATGATTTACGCCAACGTCATCGGCAGCGACCTGGGGCCGAAGATCACGCCTATCGGCAGCCTGGCTACCTTGCTGTGGCTGCATGTGCTCGACAGTAAGAATATCCACATTTCCTGGGGCTACTATTTCCGTGTCGGCATCGTGCTGACCGTGCCCGTGCTGCTGCTGACCCTGGCCGCACTGGCGCTGCGCTTGTCCTGAGTTCCGTGTATGGTGCTGGCTGACAGCAACTTTAACTGGAAAGCCATGAAATTACTGCTTGTGGGTGCCACCGGCCTGGTGGGCCGCGAAGTGCTGCGCCTGGCGCTCGCCGACGCGCGCGTCAGCACGGTGGTGGCGCCGGTGCGCAAGGCCTTGCCGCCCCATGCGAAACTGCACGCGCCCCTCGTTGATTTTGATCAATTGCCGCCCGATGCACCCTGGTGGCAGGCAGACGCCGTCATCTGCACCCTGGGCACGACCATGAAGGTGGCCGGCACGCGGCAGGCGTTCTTGCGCGTGGACCACGACTATCCGCTGGCCGCGGCGCGCCTGGCGCTGGCGGCGGGCACGCGCACGTATGCGCTCAATTCGGCCGCCGGCGCCAACGCCGCTTCGCGCATCTTCTACAACCGCGTCAAGGGCCAGCTGGAACGCGACCTGGAGCAGCTGGGTTTTGCCTCGCTCACGCACGTGCGGCCGGGCCTGATCGGCGGCGAGCGCGACGTGGCGCGCGCGGGCGAGGGCGCCGCCTTGCGCCTGCTGCGCGTGCTGGGGCCCGTGCTGCCGGCGCGCTGGCGCATCAATCCGGCGCCGCGCATCGCCCGCGCCTTGCTCGAAGCGGCGATGACGGCTGCGCCCGGCGTGCATGTCGTGACGTCGGAACACCTGTTGTGAAGGGCGCCCCCAATATGACAGTGCTTACCGTTGCTGAAAGTGCAGGCCGTCTTGCAGCGGCTGGGGCGCGTCGTCGTCGAGGGCGATAACCCGGTCGTTCGCGCCGGGCACGCAGCCGTCGGCGATCGCTTCCCAGCCCCGGTGCACCACCACCTGCTTGCCGTCATGGCAAATTTCGACGCGCTCGCTGGCGGGCAGGTGCTGGCGCGCGAACGCTTCCAGGCTGGCTGGCAGGCTCACTGACAGTTGCATCGTGCCGATGGCTGCCGGCGGATGGTCGTCCATGTGTACCAGCGGCATGAAGATCGATCCCAACATCAGCCAGCGCGCGCCCACGTCGACGGCAGCGGGCGCATAGGGCGCGGCGCGCAGCCAGTCTTGGGCGCGTGCGCGCAAATCCTTGCCTGCGACCAGCTCGCCCCAGGCGGCGGCCAGCAATTCCACCACCCACTGATTGCAATTCTGGTATTGCAGGCTGTAGGCATACGCGTTGGCGCTGTAGCGGCCCGCCAGCAATTGCTGCACGCGCACGGGGTCGAGCAGGGTGTGGCGCAGGGGCGACACGGTGTGCGCCGGCAGTTTCACGAGCGAGATGTAGCCGAGCGATGGATTATCCGTGCCCATGGTGAAACCGGCCGTGCCCTGGTCGAAGATGCGCGGGCGGCCTTCGTCGCAGGCGTAATACAGCTGGCGCGCGGACCAGCCATTGTCATTGTCGTGGCGCCAGGCCAGCGCCGCATGCGAATAGCGGATGCCGAAGCGCGCCAGGTCCAGGCCGGAGCGGCTGATCAGGGCCACGCTGCCTACACTGGCGGCCAGTTCCTCGCGCACCACGGCGGCAAAGCGCAACAGGCGATCGTGCTCGGTTGCCGTGAGTTCCTGGGCGCGGTCGCAAAAACGTGAGGAGACGAGCGAAGTACCTGCCTGGGCGGCGCCGGCCACGGCTAGCGCGGCGCAGCCGGCCAGCAGTCGCGCCAGTTTGCGCAGGGTCACACCTGGAATCAAAGGCTGACGGGACGCGTGGCCATTTCGCCATACCAGTCGTCGGCCAGCACCAGGAAGAAGGCGGCGCGCGTGTCGTTGCGCGAAAATTCGATGCCGTAGGCGCGGTTTTGCGCATGCACCACGTCGCCCTGCGCCAACTGCTGCTTGTCGAGCGCCGCCTGGGGCAAGTCCAGCACCAGCGGCGATGCCGTGGCATCGGCTTGCATGGTCATGCGTGTCATGCCGGCCTGGCCCGGTACGGCGGCCACGTCGATGATGCGGTAAGGGCCATTGGCCACCTTGTTGTCGCGCGAGGAGCTGTTGCTCGAACCGTTGAGCGAATCGGAAATGCTGCCGCTCGACTGGGAACCGGCGCTGGAGGCCGAGGAAACGACGCTGTCGGCGTTGGCATTGCAAGCTAAGCTCAGCGCTGCGGCCAGGCCGAGCATGCGTAGGGAGGTAGTCAAGGCAGTTCTCCAGTGTACTAATATCGCAATAGCAATCGCATGAGAGCAAGCCGGGCCCATCCCGGCCGACATGATCATAGCAGATCGTGGTTTAGCTGAGCAGGACCTTGATTAGGCTCTGCGCTTCGGCCGATGGCTGCGTGCGCAGCACTTGCAGCACGGGATCGTGCTCCAGGTAGGCTTGCAGCGACGCGCTGACGGTGACGCTGGCCTGCGGCAGCGGCGAAGGCACGGGCGCCAGCGCCTTGGCCAGCAGCAGGGTGTCGCGCAAGCCCTCGGGCGGCAGCATGATGGTCGAGCCGGGCAAGGCGTTGACGGCATCGGCCACCGACAGCGGCACGCCCAGCTGGCGCATCAGCGAGCGGCCGATCACTTCCAGGGCGGACGCCATCTGCGTTTCCAGGTGGGCGTACAGGCCCGGGGTCTTGTCGGCCTGGGCCAGCAAATAAAAGCCGGCCACTTCATGCACGATGCCGGCGAACAGGGCCGTATCGGCATCCGTATGCGTGACGGCGCCGGCCAGCGCATGCGCCAGCGCCGCCACGTGCACGGTGTGTGCCCACAGCTGGGCGGCGCGGGCGCGCAAGGCTTCGTCGCGGATGCCCGCGTTCAGCTGGCGGATGACGGCCGCCGTCGCCAGCGCATACAGGTTGCGGTGCCCCAGCCGCTCGACGGCGGCGCGCACGCTGGTGATGGCGCTCGCCTGGCCGGGCGCGAACAGGGCCGAATTGGCCAGCGCCACGGCGCGCGCCGACAAGGTCGGTTCGCACAGCAGCAGACGGCTGATGTCGGACGAGTGGCAATCGGGATTGGCCAGTTCCTTTTGCAGCAGCAGGGCCGTGTTGATGCTGGTGGGAAACGCCAGGGTTTCCGTTTCGGCACTGGCCAGGAGTTGTGCCAGGCTGCTGAGCGTGTTGACGTGCATGGGTAGGGGCCGCGAAATTGCAATGCCTCATAGTATCAGGCAATCCGGCCCGCATGGCGTCCGGCGGCCTTTTCAGTCATGCGCCTGTCAGGGCAGCAGCAATGCATGCTGGCTGGCCGTGTGAAAATCGCGCCACACGCGGTTGATGCTGCTGTCTTCGCGGGCCGCGTACAGGCCGCAGTACGGATACGCGCCATCGACGGCTGAGCGCGCGGCCGCCACCAGGGCCAGCGAAGCGGCCTGCACGGCTTGCATGGTGTTGTCGTCCAGCACCGCGCCGCCTGCCACAGTTGCCCAGCTGTCATCGAGCACGGCGTAAAAACGCGCGCGCGCGGCGGCGCAGGTGTCTTTCTTGCCTTGCAGCATGGCGGCCACTTCCGGCACCTCCAGCAGCGGCAAGCCGGCGCGCGCATGGCGGCGGTGGCGCATGCATTCCTCGGCCAGTTGCATGAAATGCCCGGCCATGCCGGCCACGTTGGCGGCCAGGGTCACGTAGGCCAGTGAATAGAAGGGGTAGCGGTACAGGGGGCCGTCGGCCGTCGCGGTGGTCGCATCGATGGTGAAACCGTGTTCCTTGGCAAGCCATTCTGCGTCGATGCGGTAGCTGTGCGAGGCGCTGGCGCGCATGCCCAGGCTGTTCCATGAGGGCACCAGCTGCACCAGCGCGGCGGGCACGAGGAAGGCGCGGATGCGCGGCTGGCCTTGCGCATCGAGCAGGGGCTGGCCATCGCGCTGCAGGCGGGCGTTCAGGGTAAAGTGGGTCGCCATGGGCGCGCCGCTGGCGTAGTCCCAGCTACCGGTGATGCGGTAGCCGTCGCCTTCTTCCTCGGCAAAACCGGTGGCCGCGCCGCTGCCACCGAGGCAAACGCGCGGCGTGCCGATAATGGCCTGCGCCAGCTCAGGTTCCAAGAACCCCGCGAACCAGCCCGCGCCCGCGCACAGGGTCAGTACCCAGCCCATGCTGCCGTCGACGGCGGCCACGGCTTCTTCCAGGCGCACCACTTGCGGCAGGGGCAGCTCGGTGCCGCCCGCGCTGCGCGGCGCCAGCATCGTCAGCCAGCCGCGCCGGTGCAGCAAGGCTTGCTGCGCCGGATGCAAAAAGCGGGCGGCGTCGGCCGCCGGCGCATGGCGCGCGATGCGGCGCGCGTCGCGCTCGGAAAGGGTGGCAATGGCAGCGTGCGGCATGCGTAAAGTCCGGCAATGGCAAAGGCGGGCATTTTCGCACAGCGTGCACGGTTGCGGGGGCAAGGTGATTTCCGCTAGGCGCTGCGCCGACGGTGCTCGTCCAGCGTCTCGCCTGTTTGCTATGACGCCCGTTTCGCCACCCTGATGAATACCTGTGGCGTGGAAAAGCTGCTGGTCGGCGCCGCGCTTGGCAATGTGGTGCAAGGGCAGGGCACGACCTTGCCCGTCAGCGTCGCCGACATCGCCTGCCACCCGGCCAGCCTGGCGACCGACATGCCGTTCAGCTGCTGCGGGCGGGAGCGCATATGGTCAAGCTGAAGGGCGCCAGCTGGCTGACGATCTTGCCCGGCTGCCTGCTGGCGGGCACGGGCCTCGGGCTGACCAACACGTCCGTCACCAACACGACGACGGGCGCCGTGCCCGGCGAACGGGCCGGCATGGCGTCCAGCATCGACATCAGTGCGCGCATGGTCAGCCTTGCCATCAATATCGCGCTGCTGGGCTTTATTCTCGTTGCAGGCATCCAGTCCGCCTTGCGCCAGCATTGCCTGCCGGGATGGAGGATGCGGCGGCGCTGCACGCCATGGCGGAAGGCTTGTCGGCAGGCAAGGGTGCCGGCGCGCTGCCGGCCGGCGTGGCGAAGCTGGCGCTGGCACAGGGATTTGGGGCCGTGATGCTGTATGGCGGCATAGCCGCCTGCCTGTTCGCCGTGGCCAGCGCGCTGGTGTTTGGTGCCGGGCGGGACGCTGCGCTTGGGGCGGGGCGGCTATAATCTGGGCACGTTGGCAAGTGTTGCTCAACGTCATTACGAGGCCGCCCATGCATAAACTGATTTCCGAACTCACCCGCCTGTACCTGTTCGAGGAACAGCAGCACTATGTCGATGCGCAGGGCGGCGCGCAGCCTTTGATGCCGGCCGTGCTGGCGCGCCATCTGTCGGGCGAACAGACGGTGGCCGTACAACTCGTGACCAGTAGCGGCCTGACGCGCGCGCTGGTGCTGGAGTTCGGCGGCAAGGGCGGCGGCGAAGCGCACTGGAGCGCGCTGTGCACGATCGCCAATGCCGTGCAGCATGAGCTGGACTTGCCGGCGCCCGCCGTCAGCATCTCGGGTACGGCGTTCCAGCTGTGGCTGTCGCTGGCCGCGCCCGTGCCCGTCGCCCAGGCGTGCCAGTTCGTGCAGTTGCTGCGCTCGACCTTTTTACCTGCCTCGACCGACATCCTCGCCACCGCGCCGCCAGACGACGTGGAGCAGGTGGCGCTGCCGCCATGTTTGCAGCCGTCGGGCAAGTGGGCCGCCTTCATCCACCCCAGCATGGGCGCCGCCTTCGTCGACGAACCGGGCCTGGACATGCCGCCGCCGCCAGCCGCCCAGTTGGGCTTCCTGGAAAGCTTGCGCAGCATCAACCCGACCCAGTTCGCGCAGGCGCTGGCGAAATTGCAGGGACATGCGGGGCTGGCTGTCGTCGTGCCCGCTCCCGTCGTCGCCGCATTGCCAGTGGCAACGTCCGCCAGTGCGCCGGGCTTGCTGCTGCAGGACGCCACGCTGGAAGATATCGTGCGCTGGCTGCATGCGCGCAATATCGAGCCGACTTTGCGGCACAGGTTGCCTTAATGGGGCGATTGCAGATGTTGGCGGCAGGCGGCCAGTAGCGGACATTTTCACGGATGTGACAAATTTTGATTTCATCATCGGCGATTGGCTGGTGACACATCGCCGGCTCAATTCCAGATTCACCAATTGCAAGGAATGGACGGAGTTTGACGGGCTCTCTTCGACCGTCAAGACACTGGGTGGCTTTGGAAACCTGGAGGACAACGTTCTCTACTTCCCGGAAGGTAGCTTCCGGGCCCTTGCCCTGCGCTCGTTTTGTGTGAAATCCGGCACCTGGTCGATCTGGTGGCTCGATGCACGCAATCCGACGACGCTCGATGTCCCTGTCGTTGGAAAATTCTCCAATCACATCGGCGTATTTTTTGCAGATGACCTACTCGATGGCCAGGCAATCAAAGTACGCTTTACCTGCACTGCCACACTTGGGTAAAATCCCCGCTGGGATCTAATGCCGTTCAGTTAAGGGTTTTGGCGTGATTTATGAGCGCCAGTAAATTCGCTAACCCCAGAGGCAAAGAGCTGGGGTCGGACCCTCAGGGTCCGACCCCTGTCCTGGTTCTTGGGCTAAAAATAGCACCACTAACACACTAACTGAACGGCATTACCGCTGGGATCAGGCTTTTTCCAAGGACCAAGGAAGAACATGGGAAACGAACTGGATGATGGATTTCGTGCGCGCCACACAGGCAATGGCAGCCATTCCGCCTTGAAGGCTGAGGTTGTCAACGACGGCAAGCGCGCAGAAGCAGTCAGTCAGATTGAATGACTGACTCTGATTTCGGCATCAAATTTTGTCGGCTCACCATGTCTGGAATGAAATTCTGTGAAATATCTTCTCAGTACTATTGCGGTGCTTGCTTGTACGAATGTGCACGCTGCTGCATGGCAGCCTGCCAGCGGACAGCAGCAATTGCCGATCTGGCCTGGCGCGATACCTGACGCGAAATCAGCCGCTGGACCGGAAGACGAGGTGACGTTACGGGAAGATCGGCTCATCGCAGGACGGCCCTGGCTGGAACTGGACAACGTTACGCGGCCTACGATGACAATTTACTCGCCACAGGGAAGGAGCACGGGCGCTGCCGTTATCGTTTTTCCTGGCGGAGGCTATTCGGCGCTGGCCATCGACCTGGAAGGAACGGAAGTTTGTGACTGGCTGACATCGATTGGTGTTACGTGCGTGCTGTTGAAGTATCGTGTCCCCGGATCAGGTCCCCACTGGGATAAAATCCGCAATGTCCGTGTCATTCCCAAGACGCATACGGCGTTGCAAGATGCACAGAGAACGTTGGGCCTCGTTCGCCATCATGCCGTTGACTGAAAAATTGACCCGAACAAGATTGGGGTGCTCGGGTTTTCTGCAGGCGGTCACCTGGTCGCGTCAATCAGTACGCATCATCAACGGATCTATGTGCCGGTTGACAAGGCAGACGAGGAAAGTTGTCGTCCCGATTTTGCGGTGTCTGTTTATCCTGGCCATATGTCGGTCAACTATAGAAATGACCTTTCAAAGTTGAACCCAAGCATTGAAGTGACCAGTCAAACACCTCCGACTTTCCTGCTGCATGCGCAAGACGATCCGGTAGACCCGGTAGAGTTTTCTTTTCTCTATTATGCGGCCCTGAAGAATGCAAATGTACCCGTGGAGATGCATTTGTTCGCCGAGGGAGGGCACGCGTTTGGGCTCCGTCCTACGCAGCTTCCAATCACGAAGTGGCCCATGTTGGTCGAAACGTGGCTGGGTACGATGGGAATGATACCCAGGAAATGACAATGCAATACAGGTGGAAAGACCAACAATTCACCAATTTATCCTTTTCAACCTGGAACGGCAATATTGCAGTGTGATATAGCCAGAATGCGAACCTGAATACATGAAGATTAAAATTTGACGCGCCGAGCTCAAGGAACGCCGGATAGTCAGAAACCTGACAATGAGCAATGGCAGGGGCCGATATTCTCGGTCGATACGCACGTCACAGCGCCACTGGTTTAAATCGAGTCAACTTCCAGCGAAATCGCACCATGCAATCTGGCCTATGAATATCAACTACACATCCGATCAGCCATGCGCCGAGGCGTTCAAGGCACTGTACGACACGACTGGCTGGGGGCCGGTATCACGCGGGACTGCGTTCTATCAAGATGCACTTGTCGGCTCCTGGTGTTCGCGATCCGCTTATTTGGGCGGCCAACTTGTTGGTTTTGTGCGTGTCATTTCGGATGGCCGCTTGCACGCGTTTGTCACCGAGATGATTGTTCACCCCGAATTTCAGCATCGGGGAATCGGTGCGGCTTTGCTCAGTTCCATTCTTGACGGTTGTCGCGACGCTGGCATTGCAGATGTTCAGCTTTTCAGCGCCAAAGGCAAGTCGATATTCTATGAAAAACTGGGATTTTCCTCGCGGCCGGAAGATGCGCCCGGCATGCAATTGAAGGCAGCCACCTGAGTACACTGCGCCCGCAGCGTCGAGCCAGATATCTCTCTGGCCGGCATGCTGAAATCAAGCCGCCATTTCCCTGGCCAAGGTCAACACCAGTTCCTGCGCCCCCATTTCCCGCGCCAGCGGGGCGCCCTGGCCGGCCCATTGGGCGGCAAATTCGCTGTCGCCGTGCTGGCTAGCCGCCGCGTTCAATTGTTTTGCGGCATCGTAGGCGACGGGGTAATCGGCTGGCGGCGGGCTGCCCGGCGCTTCGCCATGCTCGATCAGGCGGTTCACCATGCCGCGTGCCAGGCGGCCCGAGAGCACGCTCGTCAGGCGCGTGGATGCTGCCCGCGCGCTGCGCAGGTTGGCGCGGTAGCTGGCATTGGCCGACGATTCCGGGCACAGCACGAACGCCGTGCCCAGCTGGGCGGCCACGGCGCCCAGGTCCAGCGCGGCGCGGATGCCTCGTCCATCCATGATGCCGCCCGCGGCGATCAGGGGTAGCGTGGTGCGGCCTGCCAGCAGGCGCAGCAGTACGCTGGTGCTGTGGCGCTCGTCCGGCGCTTGCGGATCGAAGACGCCGCGATGCCCGCCCGCCTCCACGCCTTGCGCCACGATGGCGTCGACCCCCGCCTGTTCGATCAGCATCGCCTCGCGCACGCTGGTGGCCGTGGCCATGGTGTAGATGCCGGCCTGGCGCAGGGCGGCGATTTTCTCCGTCGCAGGCAAGCCGAAATGAAAGCTGACGACGGCGGGGCGCTGCTCCAGCAACAGGGCGAATCCCGCTTCATCGCCGACAAACGTTGGATAGATTTCATCGAGCTGCGTTGGCACGGGTGCGCCCAGCTCCACAAACAGGGGCGCCAGATGCGCCAGCCAGGCCGCTTCGCGCCGCGCATCCCTCACCGCCGGCGCATGGCAAAACACATTCACATTGAAGGGCTTATTCGTCAGCGCGCGCGTATCCATGATCATCTGGCGCGCCTGCGCCACGCTGCCGGCGCCGATGCCCAGAGACCCCAGGCCGCCCGCATGCGAGACGGCGGCGGCCAGGCGCGGCGTGGAGACGCCCGCCATCGGCGCCTGGATGATGGGCAATTGCAAGCCGAGGCGGTCGAGGAAGTGCTGGGACGTGGTCATGATGTTTCCTTCATCAAGTTGAGGATGCCGCATTCAATTCTTATTCTAAGAATATAATAGCATAATCATTCTGAAGGAAAGAACATGATGGAAATGGAGTCATTGACGATTTTTTGTGCCGTGGCCAGTGAGTTGAGCGTCACCCAGGCCGCAGCGCGGCTGGGCCGCGCGCCGTCCAGCGTCACCACGCGCATCCAGCAGCTGGAAGCCGATATGGGCGCGCAACTGTTCGTGCGCACCAATAAACGCATGGCACTGACGGCGGCGGGCGAGCGCTTTCTCGAGTACGCGCAGCGTCTGCTGGCACTGGCGGAAGAGGCCAGGCATGTCGTCACGGGCGGGCGCGAGGGCGGCACCTTGCGCGTCGGCAGCATGGAAAGCACGGCGGCCAGCCGCTTGCCGGCGCTGCTGGCTGCATATCACGCCCGGTATCCGGCGACGCGCCTGGCGCTGAGCACGGGGCCGTCGCGCCCCCTGATCGAGCAAGTGCGCACGGGTTTACTCGACTGTGCCTTCGTGGCCTTGCCGCCAGCCTTCGGCGGCGCGGCCGCGCTGGGTGAACTTGGCCTGGCATCGGCATCCGTGTGGCGTGAGGAATTATGTTTGCTGCTGCCGGCCAGCGAAGGGCCGGTGCGCCGCGCTGTGGACGTGCGCACGCGCTCGCTGGCGGCGTTTCCGCAGGGCTGCACCTACCGCAGCATCGCCGAAGAGGTGCTGGGCATGGCCGGCAGCACGCAGTGGCGGGTGCAGGAGCTCAGTTCGTATCACGCCATGATCGCCTGCGTGGCGGCCGGCGCGTGCGTGACCTTGTTGCCGGCCAGCGTGCTGGCGCTGTCGGACGCGCCTGCCACCCTGAAAACACTTTCGGTTGGGCAAGCCGACACCTTGCTGGTATGGCGCGCGGGATTCGACGTGCCCGCGTTCCAGCATTTGCTGGTACAGCTAGATGTGAAGTTGCAAGAGCTTATACGGACTGGATCTGAGTCGTGACCTCGGTGCCTTGCCAGCAATGCCCTGATGCGGCCGGTGCCAGTTGTAATGAGGGTTCCATTCCTGCGCATGTGGGCACGTTCCAGCGCGTTGTTATAAATGAAGCCGTAAGCATATTCACGCGTTTTCGCAGGTTTCAACAGAATAGAGGCAAATGACGCGAGCGGGGCAGCGCCAGGACTTGCTTGTCACCAGATGTGTTTATCGGTTCGGGCGGTCGACCGGCGCGATGATGAATTGAACACATGATAATGCTCCGATACGCAGCGCTTTTTCAAGTTTATGCAGGCAGACTTCTCGGAAATGATGTTTTAATGTAATGAGTGACAAAAAATATTTAGGCACGACCGTGGATTCTAAATTATTATTGGCAGCAGTTAATTGACTGCTTTCTCAAATATTTCGCGTGTAAAAAGTTATTAAATTAGCCATAATAACCTGTTATAGGTCATACCAAGGAGATTAAGTTGAAATCATTCGTCAGGAATCGTGTTTCTAACGTCGCGCTGTTCGCAGGTGTGCTTGCGGCGGCCTGGAGTCCCGCCAGTTTCGCCTGCTCCGATACGCCGGTGCTGGCGAGTATTTGCGTCATGGCCGTGCCGTACACGTTCGGTCCTTTTAATCGCCAGTATGTGCTCGCTGCCGGGCAGGATTTATCGATCAATAACTATACGGCGCTGTACTCCCTGATCGGTACCGCTTACGGCCAAACTAATAATGTGACCTTCAAACTGCCCGACCTGCGCGGCAGGTTCGTGATCGCTGCCGACGGCGTCAATTACAACACGGGCGATAAAGGCGGGAAAAGTGCCATCACCCTGATGACAGCCCAGTTGCCGCCGCATTTGTTCACCGTGACCGCGCTTCCGGTTGCCCTGAGTGCGGTGACCGTTTCCACGGTATTGCCTACGCTGAGTGGCACGGTCAATATCGCCAGCAGCGTCGCCACCGGCACGGTGTCGGACTTGAAACTGAACGTGGTCGGTGGTTCGGGCGGTGTCACTTCGCCATCCGGCAACTATCTCGGCAAGAGCACCAGCCCTCTCGTTAACGTCTATTCCAGCGCGACGCCAGATGCCACGCTCAATGCCGGTGCCATCAGCGGCGGCAAGGTGTCGGTAACGCTGCCTTCCAGTACCGCAACCGCTAGCGTGCCAGGCGGCGCAGTCGCGGCAGGAATCTTGGGCGGCACTGCGACCGCCAGCGGCAACACCAATGTCGTCGGGGCGGGTGCGCCGATTGATATCAGGCCGCCGTATATCGCACTGACGTATTATATCGCGGCGCAAAATGCCCTGTATCCGAGCCGCGACTAAGACTAAGTAATGCTGATGCTGTGCTGGTCGGCAACGAGGCGCGCCAGCAGCGCCTCATTGCCAGCCGGGACGGTGCCTGCGTCCGTCACTGGAGATGCTGCAGTGGCAGAGCAGGCCACCAATAACGATTTTAGCTGGGATGCTGCTTTGCGTAATGTTGATGCAATGATCACTGCCGCGCTGTTTGCGGTCACGCTGAACGCGGGCGCCGCTGCGCGCGACCTTTCTGCCGAGTTGACGCGCGCCAACAAGGCCTTGGCAGCGCACGATTATGGGCTGGCGTACAAGGAGTATGCGCGCGTTGCCGCCGGCAATCCTTTGGCGCAATTTAACCTGGGACTGATCGAACGCGAGGGCTGGGGACGCCCACGCGATGCTGTCGCAGCCTGTGCCTGGTTCGGCAAGGCGGCGCAAGGCAAGACCCCGGCGGCGCAACAGTTTTTCGGCGATTGCCTGGCAAGCGGCACCGGGCGTGCCGCCGATGGCAAGGCTGCCGTGGCGTGGTATCAGAAGGCGGCGCAATCAGGCATCGCGTATGCGAACTGCTCCGCCGGGGAACTGTATATTCGTGGCCAGGTCGTCGACAAGGATGTCGCGCGCGGCCTGGCTCTGTGTGCGCAAGCGGCGCAGGCCGGCTCGGCGCCGGCCATGTTGCGTCTTGCCGACTATTACAAAGACGATCAGGATGTGCCGCAAGACCTCGCGGCTGCGCGCTACTGGTATCAGCAGGCGGCGGAACACCGTTTGGTGGTGGCCCAATACCGCCTCGGCGTGATGCTGGGACAGGGCGAGGGCGGCGCCGCCAACCTGGCCCTGGCCTTGTTCTGGCTCGAGCACGCGGCCTCCGACGGGTATGCGCCCGCTTATTTGCCGGTGGCCATTTTGTATGGCAACAGCGCGCCGGACCCTGCCACCGGCGCGCTGACGCCGGACAGCCTGGCCAAGATTTACATGTGGAGCCGCGCGGCCAAAGCCAGCACCAGCGAGGCGGCGGACATCGCTGAAATCGAAGGTATTGAACAACTGCTGCAGCAAGTGATGCCACCGCAGTGGAAACCCGAGCTCGACCGCCGCGTAGCCGAGCATCTGAATAAATTTACTGTTAAATAAAATCAAGCACAGGCGCCGCCGTTGCTGATGCAGTTCGCCTATCACCAGGGAAAATCACCATGCATGCTTCCATGAACAGAATCTATCGACTCGTCTGGAGTCATGTCCACCAAACCTGGGTGGCCGTCCACGAACGCGCCAGGGGCAAGGGCAAGTCGGCCAATCGCCGCCTCATCGCCAGCGTGTTGCTGGCGGCCTCACATTCGGCCATGGCGGGGCCGACCGGCGGCCAGGTTACCGCCGGCAACGGCACCATCAACCAGAACGGCGCCACCACCACGGTGACGCAAGCGAGCCAGAACCTGTCATTGAACTGGCAGTCGTTCAATACCAGCAGCGGCGAGACGGTCAATTTTGTCCAGCCGTCGGCCAGCGCCATTGCCGTCAACCGCATCGGCGGCAATAGCGCCACCCAATTCTACGGCGCGCTCAACGCCAACGGCCAGGTTTATCTGATCAATCCGAATGGCGTGCTGTTTGGCAGCGGATCGCAAGTCAACGTCGGCGCCCTGGTGGCGTCGACGCTCGACACCGGCGACGCCGGCCTGGGCGGCGCCACGCGCCGATTCATGGGCAGCGGCACCGGCAGCATCATCAACCAGGGCGCCATCAATACCGGCAACGGCGGTTATGTTGCCTTCATCGGCAACCAGGTCAGTAATTCGGGGACGATCAACGCCAGGGCGGGGACGGTGGCGCTGGGCGCGGGCAGCGACGTTACGCTGTCGTTTTCCGGCGATAGCCTGGTTCAGCTGCAAGTGAACCAGGGCACGCTGAACAACCTGGCTGAAAATGGTGGTCTGATCAATGCCGACGGCGGCGCGGTCTGGCTGTCGGCCGGCGCCAGGGATACCGTGCTGGCCAGCGTGGTCAACAACACGGGTATTATTCAGGCGCGCAGTGTCGAGCAAGTCGGCGGCACCATTGTGCTCGGTGCGGGCAGCGCGGGCACGGCCACCAACAGCGGCACGCTCGACGCCGCCGGCGCCACTGGCGGCACCGTGAAAGTGCTCGGTGGCACGGTCACGCTGGCGGCAGGCAGTTTGATTGATGTGTCGGGCGCTGGCGGCGGCGGTACGGCGCTGATCGGCGGCAATTTCCTCGGCGCCGGCCCCGAGCAGAATGCGCACACCGCCACGGTCCAGGCGGGCGCGGCGATCAAGGCCGATGCCATCAACACCGGCAATGGCGGCAATGTCGCGGTATGGTCCGACAAGGTCACGCAATTCGACGGCAGCATCACGGCGCGTGGGGGCAGCACTGCCGGCAGCGGCGGCCAGGTGGAAACGTCGGGCAAGCGCCTCAATATCAGCGCCAGCGCTTCTGTCAATACGTCGGCGCCCCATGGCGCGGCAGGAAACTGGCTGCTCGACCCCGATGATATTAAGATAGGCAATGGCAGTATATGGGGCAATTCGGTCGGCATCAATGTCGACACGCGCGTTCTGACGAATGCGCTCAATAACGGCAACGTGACCATCAAGACCACAGGTTCTTCGGCCAGTTGCACGGGCACGCCGTGTACTGGAACGTCCGGCAATGGCGATATCATCGTACTCGATGCGATTGGCACCGCGACGGACTATGATAATGGCAATGTCGGCATTAATTGGGCACTCGGTAACAACACGCTCACGCTAAGCGCTTATCGCGACATTCATTTCAAATTAACGAATAATGTGGTTTATCCAGGCGATCCCGCCGGCGGGACGCTGGGCGGGGTCATCTTGGTTAACGGCGCCGGGAATGTTGTACTGAGGGCAGACAATACTGCCAAGGGCACAGGCACGGTCAATTTTGACGATGCTTTTCAAAATTATGTCAACTTGAATAATAGTTCAAGCACCATCTCCATCTATTACAATCCGAGCAGCTATAACACTCCGACGGACTATAGCGCTTACATACCCAGTTACCCCAATCAACTGCGTGCCTACATGGCCATCAATGTAAGCGGCTCGGCCGCCTCAAAAATCTATGATGGCCTCAACACGACTAGCATAGCAAGCCTGACTTCCCTGTTGAGCATGCCGTCCGGATTGACACTGGATACCGCCAGTGCGCAGGCCACCTTTGCCAACAAGAATGTCGGCGCCAACAAAACCGTCACCATCACCGGCGTGACCGCGACCGGCACCGGTGCTGCCACCACCACCAACAGCGATGGCACCACCGTCATCAGCTATAACAGCAATAAATACTTCATCAGCGGTCTCGACAGCAAGACCGCCACGATCACGGCCAAAACCATCAACCTCACCGGCCTGACAGCCAACAGCAAAACCTATGATGGCACCACTACGGCCACACTGTCGGGCAGCGCCAGTGTCGCCGCCGGTATCGTCAACGGCGACAGCGTCACGCTTGGTGCCGGTAGCGCCACCTTTGCCGACGCCAATGCCGACGTTGGCAAGGCCGTCACTGTCACAGGCTATGCGCTGAGCGGCACCGATGCAGGCAACTACGTGATCTCCCAGCCGAGCGGCCTGACTGCCAACATCAACAAGGCTGATCTGACCTTGGCGGGCACCAAAACCTACGATGGCGCCACGTCGGTGGCGGGCAGCACCCTGACGGCGACCGGCGTAGCCGGCCAGACCTTCAGCGTCACCGGGGCCGGTGACGCCTCGAACTTGAGCAGCAAGAATGTGCAAAGCGGTGCGGCGCTTGCCAGCGCCACGGGCTTGAACCTGGGCAGCAGCAGCAACGGCGGCCTGGCCAGCAACTACAATGCGATTGGCGTGGCCGGCAGCAGCTATACGGTCACTGCCAAAGGCATCACGCTGACCGGCATCAGCGCGCTCAATAAAATTTACGACGCCACTACCACGGCTGCGCTCAACACCGCCAGCGTTGGCTACTCGGGCCTGGTCGGCGGTGACTCGGTGTTGCTGGCAGGCAGCGGCACGGGCAGCTTTGCGGACAAGAACGCCGGTGTCAACAAGACCGTGAGTGAGCGGCTATACGCTGTCGGGCGCCGACGCCGGCAATTACGTGGTACAACCACGCCTGACGGCCAGCTCAGCAAGGCCGCCTGGTGGTGTCGGGATCGCCGCCGCCAACAAACCTATACGCCACCACCGGCGCGACCCTGAGCGGCGCGGCCAGCGTGAGCGCACTGGGCAGCGACATCGTGTCGGTGGCGGGCACCGGTGCCGGCAGCTTTGCCGACGCCAATGCCCAGCAACAAGGTCAGCGTGACCGGCTATACGCTACTGGCGCTGACGCCGGAATACACGTGGTGCACGGTGAGCGCCACCATCACAAGCGATGTCATCGTGTCCGGCAGCAAAACCTAGAGGCGCCACGTCGGTGGCGGGAGCACCTTGACGGCGACCGGCGTGCCGGGCAGCAGTTCAGCGTTACGGGCGCCGGCGACGCCTCGAATTTGAGCAGCAAGAAGTGCAAACGGTGCGGCGCTTGCCAGCGCCACGGGCCTGACCTGGGCAGCAGCAGCAACGGCGGCCTGGCCAGCAACTACAACGCGATTGGCGTGGCCGGCAGCAGCTATACGGTCACTGCCAAAGGCATCACGCTGACCGGCATCAGCGCGCTCGATAAAATTTATGACGCCACTACCACGGCCACGCTCAACACCACCAACTTGGCGTACTCGGGCCTGGTCGGTGGTGACTCGGTGACGCTGGCCGGCAGCGGAACGGGCAGCTTTGCGGACAAGAACGCCGGCGCCAACAAGGCGGTCAGCGTGAGCGGCTACACCCTGGCCGGGCTCGATGCCGGCAACTACGTGGTGACGCAACCGAGCGGCCTGACGGCAACCATCAACAAGGCCAGCCTGGCCGTATCGGGCATCGCCGCCATCGATAAAACCTATGACGCCACCACCGGCGCGGCCCTGAGCGGCACGGCCGTCGTGGCGGCCCTGGGCAGCGACAGCGTGTCGGTCACGGGGGCGGGCGTGGGCAGCTTTGCGGACAAGAACGCCGGCGCCAACAAGGCGGTGACCGTGAGCGGCTACACCCTGGCCGGGCTCGATGCCGGCAACTACGTGGTGACGCAACCGAGCGGCCTGACGGCGAGCATTGCCCGTGCAGCGCTGACGGTCAGTGGCATCACTGCAGCCGATAAAGCTTTCGACGGTAGCACTGCCGCCACGGTCAGCACCGCCAATGCGACGCTGGCAGGCAAGTTTGGCTCGGATGACATCACACTCGCGTCGACCGGCCAGTTTTCCGACGCCGCCGCTGGTGTTGGCAAGACGGTCAATCTGAGCAGCACTTATGGCGGTGCCGATATCGGCAATTACATCGTTACCGGACAAGCACAGGCAATCGCCAGTATCACGGGAGGGCCTGTCGTTGTGCCCGACAGGCCGACGCAGCAAGTTCAAAGCGCCGTGACGCAAATGCAGTCGTTCTTGCTGCCGCCGCAAGCCTTGGCGCAATCGCAAGTATTGAACCTGTCCACGACGCTGGTGGTGCAGCAGATGACTGACTCCGGCAGCAGCAACAGCGACAGTAATGAGCGCTCGAAAGAGACGATGGGCCTGCCGTTAATCAATACTGCAACAGGATTTGGCACGCCCGCGCCGCTACTGAAAATTCAAAATGGCGGCATGCAATTGCCGCTCGTTGCTACCAGCAGCAAAGAGTGAAGAATATATGAATACCCTATCCAAACAGCCTTTCCTGATGAAACCCTTGTTCGCTGCGTTGTTGCTTGCGTCGCTGGAGGCCCAAGCCGCTGGTCAGCAAGTGCCGCCCAACGCCGGATCGATTCTGCAACAATTGCAACCACCAATTCCCAAGGCGGCGCAACCGATGGCGCCGATCCTTGAGGTGCAGCCGAAAATCGATGTCGGCATGCCGCCTTCGCAGCCGTTCCACGTGAGCAAATTGCGTATCACAGGCAACACTGCGTTTGCTACAGCAACGCTGCATGCATTGATTGCCGATCAGGAAGGTAAAGATCTGACGCTGGCGCAACTCGAAGAGCTCGCCGGGCGCATTACCGCATACTATCAAGCGCATGGATTTCCAATTACACGGGCCATCATTCCGGTGCAGTCGATTACCGACGGCGTCGTTATTATCCAAGTCGTCGAGGCGCACTATGACAACGTCCGGCTCAAGAATCAAAGCGAGGTGAGCGATGATTTACTCCAGGCCTTTCTGAAGCCGCTCGCTACAGGAAAGTTAATTGTCGATGACGAACTCAACAATGCTTTGCTGTTGCTGTCGGACGTGCCAGGCGTGGGCGTGAATGCGGTACTCAAACCGGGAGCGACCACCGGTACGTCCGACATCGATATCGAGACGCGGTACATTCCGGCGACGCTGGCTAACTTGTCGCTCGATAACTACGGTAACCGCTATATCGGCCGCACGCGCTTGAGCGGCAATATCAATATTGTCAATCCATTCCATGCCGGTGACATACTGAGCGCCAACATGACCACCACCGGCGAAGGCATGAATTATCTCCGGGCGGCATATGACACGCTGCTCAACGGTCAGGGGACCCGGATCGGCACCGCATATTCTGCACTGCGTTACAAGCTCGGCAGCACTGCCCGCGCCCTTGATGCGAATGGCACTGCGGCAGTCGGCAGCCTGTGGGTAAGACATCCATTGATTCGTACCAGGCAATATAACCTCTATGCCCAACTGCAATATGAAGCCAAGACGCTGCATGATCGCGTCGATCTCACCGGCATCCGTACAGACCGGCAGCTCAGTAACTGGATAGCCAGTATCAACGCTGATTATCGCGACAGCCTGCTGGCAGGCGGCATGAGCACAGGATCGCTGAGTTGGACTAGCGGACGTACCAGTTTTGACGATGCCGCCGCCGCCGCATCGGATGCCGCGACCGCGCGTTCGAGCGGTACATTCTCGAAGTGGAATGTCAATCTCGCCCGCTTGCAGGGACTGACGCCGCGCGACTCGCTGTATCTCAGTTTTGCCGGGCAATGGGCAGACCGCAATCTGGATTCCGCCGAAAAGATGGCCATTGGCGGCCCTTATACTGTCCGTGCTTATGACATCGGTGCGCTTTCAGGCGACACCGGCTATGCCGCCAGTGTGGAAATACGCCATGAGTTGGGACGGCTGTTGTCAGGATCATGGCAGGCACAGGTGTTTATCGACAATGCTTATGTCAAGGTCAACCGCCAGCCTTGGGCCGTGACTGTGAACAGTGCGACCTTGTCCGGCGCCGGTGTCGGTCTGAGCTGGGTCGGCCCCGACCTGTGGCGCGCGAGTGCTTCCGTGGCAACCCGCGTGGGCGCGGTGCCTGCGCTGTTGTCCCGGCAGTCGTCGGCGCGTGCCTGGCTGCTCGTAAGCAAGGCATTCTGATCGGACAAACGGCCAGGTCAGAAAATGACTTGGCCGCCATTCTTGGCTGAGAGCCTATCGCCCAGCAGAAGGCGCGCCTGCGTGAAAAAAGCCGTGATGCATGTCTTTTGGCACGGATTTTTCTGATGCATGAGTCATACAAGGCGCAACGCTCAGTTGTTGTCAGCAGCGGGCGCGATGTCCCCTGGCTGTGGGGCCATTTTCCCCAGCCATTGCACCAGCGTGTCCGCCACCCAATCGCCATCGTCGAGCGGCAAGTCGTGGCCGGCGTCGGGGTGGAGCATGCAGGCGGCGTCCCATGCCTGCGCCAGTTGCTGCGAGCAGCGGTGGTCGACCAGGCGGTCGCGCGCGCCGGCCAGGATCAGCACGGGCATGGCGGGGCGGCGGTCCGGGGCGCGGTAGCGGGCGGCCGACAGTAGCTGGCGCAGCGCGTTGCGGCGGCTGACCGGGTATTGCTGCTGAAAACTGAGCCAATCGGCCAGCAGCGCGGCATTGCCATGGGCATGCCTGCGGCTCGTCAGGCGCAATATCAGCGCTTCCTGGCTACTTTTGTCGCCCAGCAGCAGTTGGCGCAGCAGCGCGCCGTAGTTTTGCCAGCGCAGGCGACGGTAGAACGGGCTGTGCGGGCGCATGCTGGTGTTGATCAGCACGCATAACGCGACTTCCTGCGGATAGCGCTGCGCCCATTCGACCGCCACCATGCCGCCCAGCGACAGGGCCAGCAGGCGGTAGGGCGGCGCGATACCCCGTTCGGACAAATCCTGGCGGCAAAATTCCACCATCTCGGCCACCCGCGTGGCGCTGTCCATGGCGTGCCGCTCGCCATTGCCGGGCAAGTCGGGCGTGACGATGGCCGCGCCGGGCAGCGATTGCGCCAGCCGGGCAGGAAAACCGCCCCAGTGGCGCTGTTCGCGCATCAGGCCGCGCAATAAAATCCAGGCGGGCGGAGTCATGATTCGTACCATTGCGCCAGCGCACGCCGGCGCTGCGCCTTGCGCAACAAGCCTTCCGGTATCCAGCGGCCGTGGCTGCTGGCTGCGCGCATGAGGAAATCGAACCACACCAGGTGCCGCCGCAGCACGCGCTGCAAGCGGTGCGCGGCCGTGGGGTTGAAGATGCTGACCCGGTTGAACAATTGGCGCGGGTTTTTCTTGACCCACAGCCACGAGCCCATTTCCAGCGTCAGCGGCAGGAACACGCGCCCGCTGTAGCTGGTGCCGTTCAGGTACAGATAGTCCCACAGGTCGCCATGCGTGCGGTATTGCCGGCTTTGCGGCTCGAACACATAGTTGTGGTTGGGGTAGCTCTGGCTGAACAGTTCTTCCAGCGCGCCGATCTCGGCCAAGTGTTCGATCGGCACCTTGGTATGCGCGTGGGGAAACCAGATGCGGTCGCGCAAGCCGAAACCGGAATGGCAATCGAGGGCGATGCTGAACTGGCGCGACAGCAGTTCGCGTTCGACGAGGTCACACAGGGCCTGGCTTTCCAGCTCCATCGGCCCGCTAGCTGCGCCCCGATACCAGGGCAGGCGGGCGCTGTAGCGCTGGCCACCGAGCATGAACGGCACTGTTTCGCGTGCGCTCAGCGGCGCGTTGCGCATCAGGTCCACGCCGCGTGGATTGCAGCGCGTGGCTTGCCACATGCCGCCCGGATTGACGAGCGGCATGAATACCAGGCGCATGGTATCGAGCTGCTGGTGCAGGGTGGCATCCCAGCGCAGGCGTGCGATCAGGCTTTCCAGGAAGGACAGGAGCACTTGCGTGCCGATGCGTTCGAGGCCGTGGATACCACCAAAAAAGCCCAGCACGGGCACGTCGGGACTGGGATTGCCCATGGCAATCGAATACACGGGAAACGCGCGCCCATCCATGGCGATGCTGCAGGGCGCGGCAACTTCCAGATGGCTGCCGCCCTCGTCGATGAGGCGTTTCAGCATGACCAGCTCGGGCAGATTCTTTTCGATCATCAGGCGTCTGAAAGGGAAAGTGATAGCCAGTGTAGCCGAAATAGTTGGCGCGCCAGACATCGCGCATGGCGAAATTTTTGCTGGCCCTGTACAGCTCGATCAGCTGCTGCAGCGCCTGGCAGTGAAGGCCGCGCATCCTTGCACGTGACAAAGCGTGTATTTTTAGTAATTTTCAAGTGCTATGCTCGAAACGTAGGTGCGCAGCAAGTGCCCGGTTTGCAAGGCCATGCCGCCAGGAGAATGCATGAATAGCTCATCAATGCTGCCGCGGATACTCATCGTCGATGACGAGCTGATGCACGTGCGCGCGTTGTGCGATACCTTGCGCGGCCAGGCGTATGACACGACGGGGCTCGATTCAGGCGAGGCGGTGCTATCGTTGCTGGCCATCGAATCGTTCGACCTGCTGCTGGTCGACCTGATGATGCCGGGCATGAACGGCATCGCCGTCGTGGAAGCGGCGCGGCAGATCGATCCTGACTTGGCCTGCATCATCATGACGGGCGAAGGCACGATCGCCTCGGCCGTGCAGGCCATGAAGGCGGGGGCGCTCGATTATGTCGTCAAGCCGTTCAAGGTGTCGGGCATTCTGCTGATACTGGCGCGGGCGCTGGAGACGCGCCAACTGCGCATCGCCAATGCGCGCCTGGAATTGCTGCTGCGCCAGCACACGGCCGAACTTGACGCCATGAACAAGGATTTGCAGCTGGCCCGCGAAGTGGCCGAGCGGGCGAACCAGGAGAAGACCAATTTTCTGTCCAGCATGAGCCACGAGCTGCGCACACCGCTCAACGCCGTCCTGGGCTTTTCGCAGATGCTGATGTCCGATTCCATCCCTTCGACGGCGCAGGAAAAGAAAACCTTCGCCTCGCACATCTTTGGCGCGGGCCGGCATCTGTTGACCCTGATTAACGATATCCTCGATATCGCCAGGATCGAATCGGGTAATCTGTCGCTGTCGATGGAAGCGGTGGGCCTGACCGACATTTACCACGAATGCTGGAAAATGATGGAACCGCTGGCGCACAAGCGCGGCATTACGCTGACGTTCGTGGAAGCGGGTGGCCTGCATGTACTGGCCGACCGCACGCGCCTCAAGCAGGTGCTGCTCAATTTGCTGTCGAATGCGGTCAAGTACAACTGCGAACAGGGCCAGATCCACGTCGATTGCCAGCCCGTCGATGCGCACCAGCTGCGCCTGTCCGTGCGCGACACCGGTGGTGGCTTGAGTGCCGCGCAGCTCGAGGCGCTGTTCCAGCCCTATAACCGCCTCGGGCGCGATGTGCGCGACGAAGAGGGCACGGGGCTGGGGCTGGTGGTCAGCAAGCGCCTGGCCGAAGCCATGCAGGCCTGCATAGGCGTGGCCAGTACGCCCGGACGTGGCAGCACCTTCTGGATCGATATCGCCAGTTGCCCGGCGCGCCAGCCGCTGCAGGAAAGTGCTCGCCTGCCCGTATTGCACCGCGTCGAGGAACCGATGTGCCTGCCGGAGCGCAAGACACTGCTGTACGTGGAAGACAATCCCCTGAATGTGACGCTGGTGGCGGGCCTGATCCATTTTCGTCCTGACCTCGACCTGCTGTCGGCCGGCGACGGCCAGACGGGTCTGGACATGGCGCGCCATCACCTGCCGCAGCTGATACTGATGGATAGTGACCTGCCCGACATCAGCGGCACGCAAGTCATGCAGCTGCTGCGCGCCGATCCGCGTACCGCGCATATTCCCGTCATCGCCCTAACAGCCATGACCAGGCCGGGCGATATCCGCCAGGGACTGGCAGCCGGTTTCTACCGCTATCTCACCAAACCGATCGACGTGCTGGCGTTTTCCGAGGCCATCAACAGCGCGCTGGAGTCGGCCACGGCGCAGCGCAGCGCATGAACCGCATGGCGCCGGCGCGGCCGATGATCTGGCTGGCGGCCATCGCGCTGTTGCTGGCGCTGGCCATCGCAGCCATCTGGCGGCTCAAGGCCCATGCCGTCGCGCCGTCCGGCCCGGTGGAAGTGCTGCGCCTGGCCGTGAATGTCGAGTACGTGGGCAGCTGCCCCGTGCTGGCCGCACGCGCACACGGCTATTTTGCGCGCGAGGGCATCGACGCGCTGCTGCAACCGTATTCGTCGGGCAAGGCGTCGCTGCAAGCCGTGTTACAGGGCCGCGCCGAATTGAGTACCGTTTCCGACATTCCCGTGGTGCTGGCCAGCCTGAATCAGCAGTCTGTCGTCATCATCGCCAGCATCTTCGAGGCCGAGCGCGATCACGGCATCGTGGGGCGGCTGGACCGCGGCGTGTCGACGCCGGCCAGCCTGAAAGGCAAGCGCATCGGCGTCACTCTGGGCACCTCCGGTCACTTCACGCTGGACGCTTTTTTGAACCGCCAGAAACTGCTGCCCGGCGAAGTTACCTTGCGCAACTATGCGCCGGAGCAGCTGGCTGGCGCGCTGGCCCGGGGCGAGGTCGACGCAGCGGCCGGCTGGGAGCCCTTCCTGGCAGGCATGAGCCATGCCATCGCGGGCAACGCGGCCATCTTTTATGGCGAAGATGTGTATGCGGGCCTGTTCAACGTCGCTGGTGCCGGCGATTATGTGCGCAATCATCCGGCGACGATGCGCAAGGTGCTGCGCGCGCTGCTTGCCGGTGCGCGCTTTTGCCGCGACGAGCCTGAGGCCGCGCGCGCCCTGTTTTCCAACGCATCGGCCAGCGAGGCGGCGCGCCTGCAGGCGGCCTGGCACGACTACCAGTTTGCCATTGTGCTCGACCAACGCTTGCTGCTGGCGCTGGAAGACGAGGCGCGCTGGGCCATCAAGAACCGGCTGGCCGAACGCAGCGACATGCCAAATTTCCTCGATGCCGTCTACCTGGACGCCCTGGAAGACGTGGCGCCGTCGGCCATGACGGTCATTCATTGAGAAAGCCACCGTGAAAATCGTCACCCGCTTCAAGATGGCCCAATTGTTTTGCGTGGTGCTGGTAGCCATCGTCGTCGCCACGCTGTTCTCCACCACCATGGCGATGCAGCGCGAACTGGCGAAGAACAAGGCCGCAGGCGATATCGTGCAAGCGGTGACGTCGCTGCGTTACCTGTCGATAGAATATGCGCAGCACCATGGCGCGCGCACGCGCTCACAGTGGCAATTGCGCAGCGAATCGCTGTCTACGGGCCTGCTGGCCACGCCCGCTTTCAATACCGGCGAGGAGCGTGCGCTGCTGGGCGAATTGCAGCTCGATCTGACGGGCGTTGGCGCTCTGTTCGAACTGTTTGTAGCGAATCACCGCGAGCTGGGGCAGGACCTGCAGCGGCGCGAGGTGCTGGGCGAACTGGAGTCGCGCCTGTCCGGCCAGATCATGGGCAAGGTACAGCGCATGATCGCCGATGCGACGCGACTGTCCGAACTGAGCCGCCAAGGCGTGCTCGATGCGCAGCAGCGGGCCAACTTCGCCGTGATGCTCTGTGGCGGCATGATCATCGCCTTGGTGGCCGGCTTGATCTATTTCACCATGAGCAGCGTCACGGGACCGCTGGAAAGGCTGCGCCAGGGCACGCTGATCGTCGGCGCCGGCAAGCTCGATTTTGTGCTCGGCCTCGACACCAGGAATGAAATCGGCGACCTCGCGCGCGCCTTCGACGGCATGACGGAAAAGCTGCGCCGCACCACCGTCTCGCGCGATGAGCTGAGGCACACGAATATCGCCCTGGAAACGCAGATCGCCGAGCGCCAGTTGGCCCAGCGCAAGGTGCATGAACAGCTCGAACGCCTGAACCTGTTGCAGCACATTACGCGTTCGATCGGCGAGCGGCAGGACTTGCACAGCATCTTCCAGGTGGTGGTGCGCAGCCTGGAAGAGCAGCTGCCCGTCGATTTCTGCTGTATGTGCCTGTACCAGCCTTCGCAGCACGCGCTGCAGGTGACGTGCGTGGGCGTGCGCAGCGAGGCGCTGGCGCACGCCTTCATGATGGGCGAACAGGCGCACATCCCCATCGACGAAAATGGCTTGTCGAGCTGCGTGCGCGGTAAGCTCGTGTATGAAGCCGATATCGC
The DNA here is from genome assembly GCA_000242815.2 of Janthinobacterium lividum PAMC 25724. GTDB lineage: Bacteria > Pseudomonadota > Gammaproteobacteria > Burkholderiales > Burkholderiaceae_D > Janthinobacterium > Janthinobacterium lividum_D. The sequence continues at coordinate 3,809 of AHHB01000033.1, read as the reverse complement.
CGAGGTGGCGTTTCCGTTTCCGCAGCGGCTGGCGCAAGGGGGCTTGCGTGCCCTCGTCATGGCGCCGCTGCTGGCTGAAAATACGGTTTTCGGCATCCTCATCGTGGCGCGCCATGCCGCCCACAGTTTCACCAGCGGCGAATGCGAATTCCTCAGCCAGCTGAGCGAGCACGTGGCACTGGCTGCCAACCAGACGCAGCTCTATTGCGCGCTGCAGCGCGCCTATGACGATTTGCGCCAGACGCAGCAGTCGGTGATGCAGCAGGAACGCCTGCGCGCGCTGGGGCAGATGGCCAGCGGCATCGCGCACGACATCAATAACGCCATTTCCCCCGTTGCCCTGTACACCGAGTCCTTGCTGGAGACGGAAACCAATCTCAGTGCGCAGGGCCGGCATTACCTGGAAGTCATCGAGCGCGCCATCGACGACGTGGCCACCACTGTTGCGCGCATGCGCGAATTCTACCGCCAGCGCGAACCGCAACTGGCGCCGTCGCCCATCAATGCCAACCTGGTGGTGCAGCAGGTGCTGGACCTGACGCGCGCCCGCTGGAGCGACATGCCGCTGCAGCGCGGCATCGTCATCACCCTGCACATGGCGTTGGCGGATGAGCTGCCCATGCTGCCCGGCAGCGTGGGCGAAATCCGCGAAGCGCTGACCAACCTGGTCTTCAATGCCGTTGACGCCATGCCGGACGGCGGCAGCCTGACTGTGCGCACCAGCTGCATCGGTGTGCCCGGTCAGGCAGCGCGCCAGGTGCAGATCGAGGTGAGCGATACGGGCATCGGCATGGATGACAATACGCGCCGGCGCTGCCTGGAACCGTTTTTCACCACCAAGGGCGAGCGCGGCACGGGCCTGGGCCTGGCCATGGTGTATGGCATGATGGAACGCCATGGCGCCAGCATCGACATCCTCACGGCACCGGGGCTGGGCACGACGGTGCGCCTGGCTTTTCCCGCCTGCGCCGCTGGCGTGGTGGAAGAAGTGGTCGAGACGGCCCATGCCGTGCCGCCGCGCCTGCGTATCCTCGTGGTGGATGACGACCCGATGGTGCTCAAGTGCTTGCGCGACATCTTGGGAATCGATGGCCACGAGGTGGTCTGCGCCGATGGCGGCCAGGCCGGCATCGATTGCTTCCAGGCTGCGCATGATGCGCGCGATGTGCACGCGCACTTTGCAGTGGTCGTCACGGATCTGGGCATGCCTCATGTGGACGGGCGCAAGGTGGCCAGCGCGGTGCGCCAGTGTTCGCCAAGCACGCCCATCATCATGCTGACGGGATGGGGGCAGCGCCTGACGGCCGACAGCGACTATCCCGAACACGTCAGTTGCGTGTTGGGCAAGCCACCCCGCCTGAAAGAATTACGGCGCGCCTTGAACGCGGTCATGTCGACGGGCTAGGGTCATGCCGCGACTTCTGATGTTCGTCCCGGCCCGGCGCGCGGTGGGCATCGTGCTTTCCGCTATACTGGCCTCCCCAAATCGTCAACATTGTTCGAACATCACCATGGACTTGAGCACCCACGCCGCCGTCGTCAATTGCGAAGCCTATCGCGATGGCAAGAAAATCGCCCATTTCGATATCGACAAGGTGGGCGACTTCCTCGGCGAGCCCGATTGTTTCGTGTGGATAGGCCTGGCCAGCCCCGACGATATCGCCATGCACGCGCTGGAGTCCGCCTTTGGGCTGCATGAGCTGGCCGTCGAGGATGCGCAGGGCGCGCATGAGCGGCCCAAGCTGGAAGAGTACGGCGATACCCTATTCATGGTGATGCATACGGCCACCCTGGACGGCGACGCCATCGTGTACGGCGAAACCCACGTCTTTCTCGGCCCCCGCTTCATCATCACCGTGCGCCATGGCACCTCGGCCGGCTATGCGAAGTTGCGTGAGCGCAAAGAAAGCCTACCCGAAAAACTGGCCAGCGGTCCCGGCTACGTGCTCTATTCCATCATCGACTTCATCGTCGATCAGTATCAACCCTGCATCGACCATTTGCAGGCCAGATTCCAGCACTATGAAACACAATTGTTCCAGCCCAGTTTGAGCGAAGACAAATTGCAGGATTTCTACCAGCTCAAGACAGAGCTGCTCAAGCTCGATGCGGCGGTCAACCCGCTGCATGACATTTGCACCCAGCTGATCCGTTTCCATGGCGATATCGTGCCCAAGGAAAACCGCATCTACTACCGCGACATTCTCGACCACGTCAAACGCGTCACGCACACGGCGGGGCAGATGCGCGAGCTGGTCAATTCGGCCATGCAGGTGGCGCTGGGGCAAATCTCGATCCGCCAAAACGAGGTAGTCAAGCGCCTGGCCGCCTGGGCCGCCATCCTGGCCGTACCCACCATGGTCTTCAGCCTGTATGGCATGAACTTCGAATTCATGCCCGAACTGAAGTGGCGCGGCAGCTATCCGGCCGTGATCGTTGTCATTATCGTCGGCTGCTACTGGCTACACCGGCGCCTGAAGCGCGAGCGCTGGCTGTAGCTTGCCGCGCTACAGCATGCGCTGGAACACACCGTCCTTGTCGCGCAGCAGATGCTTGAGGCCCGCCAGCACATGCAGTCCGATCAGGCCGGCCAGGGTCCAGGCGCCCAGTTCATGCAGTTCGAAGCATTGTTCGGCCAGCGCGTGGTTGGGCGCAAACCAGCGTGGCAGTGCCAGGCCGAAGAAGGCCACGCCGCTCTGGCTTAGCAGCGCCCCCGCCAGGCCGGTCGCCGGCACCAGCAGCATGCCCGCATACAGCAGGCCGTGACCCAGGCGCGACAGGCGCGCTTGCCACGCGACCACGCATGGAGGCAGGCTTGCCGGCCTGTGGCCCAGGCGCCAGGCGGCGCGCGCTGCGAGCAGCAGCAACAGTAGCAGTCCCAGCGATTTATGTAGATTGAAATACACCTCGCTGCCCGGCTCGTCTTCTATTTCCATCATATACCAGCCCAGGGCCAGCATGGCAGGGATCAGCACGGCCATCAGCCAGTGCAGAATGCGGGCTGGAGCTGCATAGCGCCAGCCTGGTGTGCTTAAGTTATCGATGTGCATGGTATTTCTTTCTCAGTAAGTCCCGTGGATGAATCGTGTTGGCGTCGCATCAGTCTATGGACCAGATGGCGTGCGCGTCGAGCTGCAGGCGCGCTTGGGCCGCCAGCGCCTCGATCTGTGCCGTTTGCGCCGCCAGTGCCGCGTCGAGCGCCAGGCGGCGACCGGCCAGCGCGGCGCTCAGCGTACCTTCGCCCGCCTGGTAGGCGCGCTGCATCAGCTCGGCCTGGCCGATGGTTTGTTGTTGCACCTGCTGCAATGTAGCCCATATCGCGTGGCTATGCACGCTATCGCTGGCGGCACGCCGGGCCGCCAGGGTGACGCGCAGTTGCGTCTGGGCCAGCCGTTCGCGCGCCATCGATGCCTTGATGGCGGCGCCCGACTTGTCGGCCGCGCGTCCGGCGCCGGGCAGGGGAAACGACAGGCTGACGCCGAAGACCCGCTCCTGGCCATCGCGCTCGCGCGCTGCGCGCAGCGCCAGCGTGGGATCGGGCATGGCGTCGCTGGCCAGGCGGCTGGCGCGCATGGCGTATAGATCGGCTTCTGCCTGGGCCAATTGCAACTCGTGGTTGTCGTGCGCGATGCGCTCGACCCAGGCCGGCACGCTGCCGGTGCTGGCCTGCGGCAGCGGCAGGGCAGCGTCTTGTGGGAGGGGCAAACCGGGGTAGTTGACAGCCAGCAGCGTGAGCGTTTGCTCGCTGCGCTGGCGCGCCTGCTGCAGCAGGGCCAGCACGCGCTGCTGTTCCGTATCGGCTTGCAGCA
>AHHB01000034.1 GCA_000242815.2 Janthinobacterium lividum PAMC 25724 | reverse complement strand
AGCGGGCGTTGCGCGGTGTCGCCATCGGCCGCCGCAATTACCTGTTCGCAGGTGCCGACAGCGGCGGCGAGCGTGCCGCCGCGATCTACTCGCTGATCGGCACGGCCAAGCTCAACGGTGTTGACCCCGAGGCCTGGCTGCGCCATGTGCTGACCAACATCGCCGATCATCCGGTCAACCGGGTCGACGACTTCCTGCCCTGGAACTGCGCCACGCCGCTTCCCTCGGCTTAAAAACACGCCGCTTCCCAGCGGTGTGATGCCATCATCTTCTAATTCATTGCCGGGCTCAAGACGGCGCTGGCTTTACGCTTACAATTTATGAGCCGTCAGCACGTGCACTTTTCCCGGAAAGGTATCGCGTTTTAGACAGCCTTTATTCAACTAGAACCACCTCGACGCCTCTGGTTCCAACGAGAAGCTGGTTTAATTTTTAAGAGAAATATTATGGATGCGATGTGCAACGAAATATACGATACCAGTCAGCTTGAAGTTGTGATCTTTGATAGGTATGCCAAGACCCGCAAAATTGAACAATTTGCAGGATTACCGAATGACATGAAATACAAACCTCGCCTAGTGACTTGCGATAACGTAGAAAAAACTATCCAAGTACCTGTGGCGGAGATTCAATTATCGACTGTTGACAAGACTGGCCAACTTGTTGAAAAAGGCAAAGCTACAAGCGTCTTAATTGAGTATTTAGACAAGGATGGGAATGTCTTGGAAGTGGTGCGCATGGCTAAAGATTAGCAGCGCGCCAGAGTCCAGCGCCGGCGTCAGTTCGGGCATTGAGAGTGTGAGCAGCGTCAGCCATGCTGCTGGCGCAGTTCTGTAGTGGTTTAATGTACCCGGACACTGATTTAGGCGAGAATGCTCGCCATGGAGAGGTGTTTGATGAGCAAGCAAAGACGTACGTTTTCCCCTGAGTTTAAACAGCAGGCGGCATGCCTGGTACTAGATCAAGGATATAGCCATACGGAGGCAAGCCGGTCGGTGGGCATCGGCGAATCAGTGCTGCGCCGCTGGGTGCAGCAGCTTCAGTTGGAGCGGCAAGGCATCACGCCACAGAGTAAGGCAATGACGCCTGATCAGCAGCGAATACAGGCACTCGAAGCACGCATTGAGCGTCTCGAGCGGGAGAAGTCCATTTTTAAAAAGGCTACCGCGCTCTTGATGTCGGAAGGAGTAGAACGTACGAGATAATCGATCAGATTTGTGGTAACGAATCAATCGAGTTGATCTGCGCGGTGTTCGACGTAGCGCGGTCATGCCTGTATGCGCATCGGGAGCGCGCCCGGCACATTGATGTTGAGCGCATGGCATTGCGTAGCCGCGTGCACGAGCTGTTCGTCGAGAGTCGCAGTTCGGCGGGAAGCCGCAGCATCATGGGCATGATGCGCGAGGAAGGCACGGCAATTGGCCGCTTCAAAGTCAGTCGTTTGATGGAAGAGCTAGGGCTGGTCTGCAAACAGCCTGGCAGCCATGCCTATAAGCAGGCTACGGTGGAGCGGGTCGATATTCCGAACCACCTCAATCGTGAATTCACAGTCGAGGCGCCAAATCAGGTCTGGTGCGGGGACATCACCTATGTCTGGGCGCAAGGCCGATGGTATTACTTGCAGTGGTGTTGGATTTGTTCGCTCGCCGAGCGGTGGACTGGGCATTCTCGCTACGACCCGACGCGGACCTTGTTGTGCAAGCGCTGGAAATGGCGTACGAACAGCGAGGTCGACCGCAGGGGCTGCTGTTTCATTCGGATCAAGGTAGCCAGTACGCCAGTCGAAAATTCCGTCAGCGCTTGTGGCGCTATCGGATACGACAGAGTATGAGCCGTAGGGGAAATTGTTGGGATAACCCCCCGATGGAACGGCTGTTCCGCAGCTTCAAAACTGAATGGCTGCCGTCAATTGGTTACATGACGGCACAGGAAGCACAACGGGACATCAGCCATTACCTGATGCACCGGTATAACTGGATACGGCCACATCAGTTTAATCACGGATTGGCACCGGCCGTCACCGAAGAAAAACTTAACGTAGTGTCCGGGATGGGTTGACCACTACAGATCGACCTGAGCGCTCGACACATGAAAGGGTCTGAATTCGATGCAAATTCCGGGTCAGAGTTCAGTGCAATCTAACATGTAGCAGATGGTTGCGCCAAATTTCAGGGATTTCAGATCGAGCGAAAAACGATGGCTCGATACGCTTTTAGCGGCTCCCGTGAGGGTTGGCGGGAGCATCAAGTGTTGGACGCAAGGTGGTTTCGGCTGCCCAGATTCGTTCTACGCCATACGCAACCTCGCCCCTCGTTTTGATGAGTTTATCTGTAAAATTTAAAAAAGGTGCCAGCCAAGATGGGAAAGTGTGGGGGTACGCCACCTGATGTTTGCGATTGCTATGCCAACCGCAGGGCCGAGTGAGTAGGTGATCGTCTATTGCGTGAGTATTAACGAGCTATTTTTGTTATTTTGAAAATCTTTTAGCTGGTGAAGCCAAGCATGTTAACGTTTTAAGAATTGTAAGCGGCAACATTTTTGTTGCCAGGTATGATATTCTTTAAATCTACTTAATTTTCCTTCGTGCATCTGTGCGTGGGTTGTGATTGCGCACGTATGGACTTGATGGCTATCGCCGGCAACGGCATGCAACACGACTTGCAGCGGCTGGAAACGATCAGCCAGAACGTGGCGAATGTACTCACGCCTGCATATAAAAAGCAGGTAGTGGTCGGCCCCTCGTTTGCTGCGCACATGCAGGGTGCCTTGGAGCAAGGCGCTGCCGGTCCATCTATTCTTCCGCCTTCCCTGACTATCGACCCTTCCGCCGGTTCCTTGCGCTACACCGCCAATACGCAGGATGTGGCGATAGAAGGCGCTGCCTTTTTTGAAGTGGAAAGCCGTTCTGGCCCGCAGTACACGCGGCAGGGCGCGTTGCGCGTCGATGTGAATGGCCGCCTAGGGAAGTGCTGATCAATTCGGTTTTCTGACGAGGCTAGCGCGCCAAATGCCCGACCGGTGAGCCGTTCAAGCCCGTTTATCGTTCAATTTAACGTGATGCTGCGCGTCTTCCTGCAATCAAGACGGACTACGGGATTCGGTGATCGTAAAACGTCTTCCGGCAAGTACCAATTTGGCAAAGGCAAACAAGGTAAAAAGACTGTGCAGTGTTCTTGGCCAAGCCGCGATAGCGCGTCTTACGATGACGGAACAGGTTCTTGATGACATGAAACGGATGCTCGACTTTCGCCCGCACGCTGGCTTTCAGATGCTCCAACT
>AHHB01000035.1 GCA_000242815.2 Janthinobacterium lividum PAMC 25724 | reverse complement strand
TTGGCAGCCGTGGCACGCGTGATATTGAAGACCTTGGCGGCCTCGCGGTCGGACAGTCCGGAGTCCTTGATTTCCCTGACCGGAATCCTATGGGGTGTGTGGGCTTGGCAATGTCAGGCGTGAGCTCATGGACTGAAGTTTATGCGATGTGCTGAAACTGGTGGGACGATCTCGGTGGCAAACCGCCGATCAACTCGTCAAGCACAGCTTTGGCCCGGAACAGGGCCATGCTGCGACGAGGAATATGATCGCACGAAACTAAGCACCTAACCAAAGGCTGTTCAAAGACGACTACGCTTACGACAATCGTTCTGATATTGCGTTCGACAGCACGCAACAAGATGCCGACCCGACCATGCAGCGAGTTGTCATTACCGGAAAGCGGCCTACTTCTCAAGAGCGTGCAGAGTATGAAAATCAGGCGAAGGATCAAATTCGCTTGTCCATGATAAGAATATCTGGAGGGGTTGGACAAACCAAGAAAAAAGCCGCGCCGGAACCGGTAAGCAAAAGCCTTTATCCGCTTTCCGCGCCGATCAGCGACGCGGACTTTACGAACTCGAAGTCCTTGAGCCGAAGCAGGGTCACAGAAATCATTGAGTCGCATAATCCCTTGTTGGTGAAGGCAGGTGCATCTGATTTGTTGTACGATGCAGCGCAAAAATACGAATTGAATCCGAAAGTGCTGCTGGCTTCGATGGCACAAGAACAGAGCTGGGGTTTGAACGGCAAGCTATCTAAGTTGTTTGGAATTGACGCGGGCGGTGGAGGGAATCCGGCTGCCCTGTCGATTGAAGAGTCGATTGATAAAGCAGCTAAGACCTACCGCAGATATTTCGATGAAGCCGACGCCGATCCGCGAAAACTCAACATGAAGATTAACTTCGATCCACGAGATAAAGAACAAACCGCAGTTGTCGGGCGGAATGGGCTGGAAGCTTGGCAGTTGGCTCATCCAGATGACGCTGCTCAACTACACCAAGGTTTCCAATACACGGCACGAACGAGCTCAGAGTATGCTCGGTTAAAATACACCCCATTTACCTACTTTGCGCCGCAAAATAGCAGACCTTACGACGCTTGGGTCAACCTCGTTAATGGATTTAAACCATAATGAAATTTCTGAAATTTTCCCAATGGGCGGCATGCTATCTGTTCATATTCTTCGCCCTGCAAACCAACACCGCTGCGGCGAGTGATGATCAGGAGAAGACTTCACCTATCCCGGTGATCGAGACTATGGCGCTCAGCACAGACCCCACTATGCTGTACGGAAAAGGTTTTCCCGGAACCGTCACCAGAACTGTATCAAGCAATGACAAGATAGCGTTCTATTTCGCAGCCATACGCGTGATCAATCCTGGTAAAAACAAGTTCGAACTGAGATTGGAATTTATTGACTCATCAGGGCAACTTGTGATTGGCAATACGACCACTCGAGAAATCCATGATCTTACGGAAACCAAGTATTTGGATGGTAAATCTGGTTATATGGAGACAAGCCTCGGCTTAAATCCGGCCGTAGATGCCATTGTTCCGGGCCAAAAGATGTCTTTGAAGAATGAAGAAGAATATTACGTTCGTCTATTCATTGATGACAAATTGATTGGGCTGACCAAGTTCAGGTACTTCATTAAAAGCAAGCCTGCGAAGGACCCAAAAAAATAGACCTGTTTAGGTGCTGTGCCCGCTCTGCAAAACTTTACACTTCAACAGATCGCTACAGATGCGTTCGGTAATGCGCTCGGTAGCAGCCTGGCCGACAGCATCAACAGCGGCGGCCGTACCCTGTCAGCTCGTCCGATCAGCGATTTCACCAGCATCGGGCCGGTCGATTCTTCCGGTCCTCAGGTCGATATTCCAGGGTTGCTGGCGGGACTTCCGGAAATTAACGCTGAGCAAAGTCCTTATCTTGCGAACATAGCTGACGATCAGTTTCCTGCTCCAGCGGCAAAAGGTCGGCTTCTCCGCTCGCAATCGTCTGAGTTAAAACCTTTCGAACTTAGTCCTTTGGCATTGGATCAGCCAGACCTAAACAAGCTGGTATCTATCGGCGACATCCGCAAAACCCAGACCTATGAGAGCGGCACTGAGACCCGAGTGCTGGGTCAGCCAGATGACTTCAATAGAATTCGTCGCCCGGTTACGCTGGGTGCCGTCGAAGATTTGTCTTATCGCTTCGTGGGTTCGGATGCGGATATTGACGCGCGTTCACAGGAAGTACAAATTGGCACGAGGACTGTTCGTGTGATTTACCCTAGAGTTTCTACGGCCCAAGATTCTGATATCTTACTGCCAAGTGTCGATAGCGTAGCAAGAGCCCTTGGGATTGTCGATGACCAACAGCTTGCAGAAACCAGATCCGTGGTACTTAACCCTAATAGGAATCCTCTGGATGCTCGCTGGGAAACGGAGTACGGCATTCCAGGTTTTAGAAGTCAGGCAACCGCCGGAGCTGGCGTAGTTAACTTCTATCCGACTCGTTCGAATGGTGATCAGAGCGTGGTTGATGCTACGTTAATCCATGAAACAGCGCACCTGTGGAGCCAAAAACTTTGGCTTGATAGTGCTGTAAAACAGACATGGGCCACAGCAAGCTTAAGTGATGCAAGATATCCATCAACCTACGCCCGTAGTGCAGCCGTAGAGGACTTTGCCGAATCGATTGTGATGTATCGCTTAAGCAAGGGGCAAATTTATGGTAAGCGTAAAGCCAGCGCCGTCTTTACCTCGACTACTCCTGCCAGCATGATTTGAGGTTGAGACACAAATCGATTGTGTCCACAAACTCGATTATGGACACAATAATTCAACCAGTCGCAAGACCCTCAAAACGTGGCAGCTACCGGCGCCACTCCGATGAATTCAAGCGGGCCGTCGTCGCCCAGTCGCTGCTGCCTGACGCATCCGTTTCGCGCATCGCCCGCCAGCACAACCTCAACGCCAATCAGGTATTCGCTTGGCGTAAACTGTTCGGAGAAGGCCAGCAGGAATCTGGCA
>AHHB01000036.1 GCA_000242815.2 Janthinobacterium lividum PAMC 25724 | reverse complement strand
GGCGTGCTGCGCAGCAAGGCGACGCGCCTCGGTCCCCGAATAAGCGTGCAAAAAGCTCAGCCTACGGCCTTGGAAGCTGGCCTGGCTGAGGGCGAACTTGGTTACCACGTGCACATCGACATCGTCATCGACAATCAGCACGCGCCACGGCGTCGCGATCGCAGGTTCTGCTGTCGCGCCTGCGCGCCCGAGTGGCTCGTCGATGAGCCAGTCGGGTTCGTCCGCCCCCTTGGCGGCACTGTCGCTATCCATATTCATGCATTTACCCACCGTTGATCGTACCCGCGTACCCCACACTATGCCAGTCTGCGGGGTTTGTCAAAACAATGCTGTCCAGGCAAGATGGCCTGGGGCAGGATTGCTTATGCATAGCAAAATATATTTTCATGCTGCCCCAGCTGCTTCGCTCTGGCGCTAAATCATGATTCCAAGTCGTTGATTTCATTGGATTAAAAAATTGCCTGTGAATTCAGCAAATTATTGAAAGCCGCATCAATGCTGGTGTTGCGGCTTGTCAAGAGGGACTTATCAACAACCTTATCCACAGTTGCTGTGGATATCTGAAAAAGCCGTGCAAAAACCGTGGCTTAGCGCCCGTTGGCGCAGCATGGAAAGAGACTTTCACGGCGCCATTCCAAGTCCGCCCAGCTGTGTAAAGGCGTGCAGGAAGCGCCGCTTGGCTTCGGCCGGACCCATGGCCTCGATTATACCGGGCAAGGGGACGATGTCGTCAAGGTAATCCCAGCGCTCGGCCGAGTGGGGCATCAGGTCGCGCTTTTCCGTCGCCAAGGCGATCAGGTCGGCCCGTTTGATGGGCGCGTAATCGGAAAAATCCAGACCATAGGTGGTGGCGATGATGGCGCTGACCTTGTCTTCGAGTACGGCAAATTGCGGCAGCAGCACTTTCAAGGGTTTCACCATGTCACCTAGGTAGGCTTCGGCCGCGTCGTGCAGCAGGGCCGCCAGGCGCAAATGGGGCGGCACCAGGCCGGCGACAATCAGGCTGTGCTGGGCGACAGAGTAAAACACTTGCGTCTGTCCATTGAAGCGGCATTGGTAGGCGAGGCCATGGGCAATGTCTTCGATGGCGACCTTGTCGATATGCGGGCGCAAAGGATAAAAACGGTTGCCGGAATAGGTGGAAACGTAGTCGGTGGTAATCATTGCCATGGCAGGGTGCTCGAAACGCTGAGGAAGCTTCATCCTACACCCGATGGCAGGGACTTGCTGCGCCTGCCCTGCGCAGGCTGTTTCTTGCATGAAAGAAAGCTAAGCTATGCATCTTGGCAAATCCTTTAATTTATTTCATATCATGCATTGATATTTCTCAAATACACTAGAACACTAGAGAAATCTTGTTTGATTGAAACTTAAGGAGATAGGGCAATGACAGCGATACCTTCGGCAAGACCTGCGTATATTTATCAGGGTGGTTCGGTGATGATGCACTCGCCGCTGCAATTGAAACAGTCTGAAATGTATGGTTATTTCGTCAGGGGCGAGCTGACGAAGTTGCAAGCGACCGTCAATACCACGCTGAACCAGGTGGCGGGCCGCAAGATGACCTTGAAAGCGCTGTCACCGTACGTGATGCTGACGTTTACGCGCGTCAACCATGCCGATTCGGCCAATCCCGTCGACCAGGCCAAGGGCTGGATCACGGAAGTCGATATCGTCACCTGGATCATGGTCGGCGAGATGGATGCGGCTGGCAAGCTCGCGCATATTTATTGGTATCCATGTCACATTTTTGTCGATGACGCGATGGCCCTGATCAACGGGCGCGAACTGTTCGGCTATCCGAAATACCTGTGCGAATACGACATTCCTGCTGCCGGCAGCGAGCCGCTGCGCTGCGCCGTGGCCGCCAAGGGTTTCCAGCATTTTTCGCCGGAAACCAAGCTGGCCTTGCACCCGTTGCTGGAAGTGAATGCCAGCGTGCAGACGGGGCAGCACCAGCCCATCAACAGTTTCCTGGAACTCATCGAGCAGCGTTCAAGATTTTTCTCTCCATCCCCGATTTCTTCGACCTCGATCAAGCCGGCTGGGCCGATATTGTTTCCTTGCTGCGCAAGCCGCGCATCGACCAGATTTTCCTCAAGCAATTTCCCGACAGCGCGGGCGTGAAAGCCGTGTACCAGGCCCTGGTGGCCGCGCCGGCCGAGATCAACCGTCTGCACAGCGCGCGCCTGCTCGGCTACGAATACGAATGCACCTTGCATGCGTTCGACAGCTTCCCGCTGGACCAGACCCTGGGCTTGCGGCTGGGACCGCAGGCGGCGATATTGCCGTTCCATGTCAATTTCGACTTCACGGCCATGCCGGGCGAGGAACTGGTCGACAATTCGCAGATCGCGCCGGAAAAAATCGCCATCCTCGGCGGCGGCGTGGCCGCCATGACGGCCGCCTATTATTTGACGAACCAGCCTGGCTGGCAAAACCAGCATGCGATCACTGTCTACCAGCTGGGCTGGCGCCTGGGCGGCAAGGGTGCCAGTGGGCGCAATGCGCAGCTTGGCCAGCGCATCGAGGAGCACGGCCTGCATATCTGGTTCGGCTTCTATGCGAATGCTTTCAAGATGATCAAGGAAGCGTATGCCAGCCTGGACCGTCCGCCCGGCGCGCCGCTGGCCACCTGGCGCGACGCCTTCAAGCAGCACGATTACGTGGCCCTGTCGGAAGACGTCAAGGGCCAGTGGCGCAACTGGTCCATCGTCTTTCCCAGCTTGCCGGGCGAGCCGGGCGAGGGCGGCGAAGACGTCACCCTGTGGCAGATGGCGATCGCCATGGTGGGCTGGATCGAACAGTGGATACGCCAGATCCGGCAGGTAGCGGATGCCGACGCGCGCATCGTGCGCAGCAGCGCGCTGCAAGGTGATGGCGAGAGTGAGGGTGAGGCCGTCTGGCCGGGCTGGCTGCGCCACCTGGCTGACGCGGTGGTGGGGCGGGCCGATGAACTGGGCTTGGACGTGGGTTTGTCGGTGGGCGCGCTGGTGGCGCTGGTGGCCGAGCTGGCGCCCGATTCCACGCGCCATGACGCGGCCAGCCATCGGCTGCTGGCCAGCACCCTGAGCGGCATCCGTGCCTGGTTGCGCCTGCGCTACCGCGCCCTGATCGAGGGCGACGATGAATTGCGTCGCCTGTTCACTTGTCTGGACCTGGGCATAACGGTCATGAAAGGCATGTTCGACGATGGCGTGTTGAAGAATGGCTTTGACGTGATCAACGACATCGATTTCCGCGCCTGGCTGAAAAAACATGGCGGCGACGAGCAGTTCTGCATCAATTCGGCGCCCGTGCGCGGTTTTTACGACCTGGTGTTCGCCTACGAGGGCGGCGATTTCGCGAAACCGAATATCGAGGCGGGGACGCTGTTGCGATCGATGGCGCGCATCGGCTTGGCCTACAAGGGCGGCATCATGTTCAAGATGCAGGCCGGCATGGGCGACACCATCTTTACTCCCCTGTATGAAGTGCTGCGCAAGCGCGGCGTGCAATTCAAGTTCTTCCAGCGGGTCGAAGAGCTGGTGCCGGGTGCGGGCGACATCGACAGCATCCGCATCACGCAGCAGGTGCAATTGAAGGACCCCGGCGCCGGCTATGCGCCGCTGGTGGACGTGAAGGGCCTGGCGTGCTGGCCCAGCACGCCCGATTACGCACAGCTTGATCCGGTGCAGGCGGCGCTGCTGCAAGAGCACGACGTCAACCTGGAATCGTACTGGAGCGACTGGCCGCAGCAATACCGGCAAGCGTGCGGCCGCGAGCTGCCGGTCACGGTGTTGAAGAAGGGCGTCGATTTCGACAAGGTGGTATTTGGTATTTCCATCGGCTCGCTGCCCGCCCTGTGCCCGCAACTGCTGGCGCAAAACCCGGCCCTGCAACTGACGGTCGAGAAGGTGAAAACCGTGGCCACGCAGGCTTACCAGGTGTGGCTCAACAAGGATTTGACACAGATGGGCTGGAGCATGCAGCCCAACGGCCAGCAGCCCGTGCTGTCGGCCTTCACGGAGCCGTACGACACTTGGGCGCCGATGGACCAGTTGCTGGCGCGCGAAGACTGGCCGGCGGGACTGGAACCGAAGAATGTGTCCTACTTTTGCAGCGCCTTCCCCGTTGATAGCTACCCGCCCGTCACCGACACGGGTTTCCCCGCCCGCTGCGCGGACAAGGCAAAGCAGGGCGCGCTGCATCAGCTGGAGCGCGAGATCGGCGCGCTGTGGCCCGAGGCCGGTGCGCCAGGCGCATTTCCCTGGCAATGGCTGGTCGATGCCAAGGCCGGCACCGGGCCGGCGCGCTTCGACAGCCAGTACTGGCGCGCCAACGTCGACCCGTCCGAGCGCTACGTGATGTCGGTGGTAAACAGCACGCAGTATCGCTTGGCCACCGATCAGTCGGGCTTTTCCAACCTGTTCCTCACGGGCGACTGGATCAAGACGGGCTTGAACGCGGGCTGCGTGGAGGCGGCCGTGATGGCGGGCATGCAGACCTCGCGCGCCATGACGGGCTATCCGGCCGTGATCCAGGGAGAGACGGACTTCCAGGCCTGATGGCTCAGGTTCCGGGCTGGTCTTCCAGGTCGCGCCGCGCCACGTCCAGTGCTGCCTGCAACTGAGGCAGGAATTGTTCTACCTCATCGAGCCGCCCATTCGAGGCCAGGGTTTCCATCTGGTGGCACAAGCTGTGCAGGGTAGGGCGGCTCAGGTAGCCGGCGCTGCCTTTCAAGGCGTGGAAGGCGGCTGCGGCTGCGCTGGCGTTGCCATCGCGCACGGCGTGGCATGCCAGGTCCAGGCGTCGCGGCGCTTCCATCAGGAACGCTTGCGCAATACGCTGCAAGTGTTGCTGTGACAGACCTGCCAGCGGCAGGATGTGCACGCGCGTCGTCATCGGATCGGCCGGCATCGGCGTGTCCGTCTGCGCCGCGCTGTTGGCGTCGTCCAGGCCAAATTGGCGCGCCAGGGTATCGTCCGCAGCCGGCATGGCCGGCGGCAGTGCCTGGCCGCGCGCCAGCAGCAGGTCGATGATGGCATTGATTTTTTCGAACAGCAGCGCTTCGTCGACTGGCTTGCTAAGGAAGTCGTCCATGCCCGAGGCCAGGTAGCGTTGCCGGTCATGTTCGCTGGCGTTGGCGGTCAGCGCGATGATGGGGATCTGTGCGTCGGCAATAGCAAATTGGCTGTTGCCGCCGTCGCGGATCAGGCGTGCGGCCTGTTCGCCATCCATCAGCGGCATGCGGCCATCCATCAGCACGCAGTCGTAGGCGCCCGTGGCCAGCGCGCGCAGCGCCTCTTCGCCGTTTTCGACGATGCTCACGGCATGGCCCATGCCTTCGAGCAGGGTGCCGATGATGATCTGGTTGGTGCGCACGTCTTCGGCGCACAGGATGCGCAGGCGGTAGGCATGGCGCGCCTGGCGCGTCGGCCGGCGCGTGTCGGCCGCTGGCGCGCTGCCGTCTTGCAGTGGCAAGGTGAAATGAAAACGTGAGCCGATACCGACCCGGCTTTCCACGCCTATCGTGCCTTTCATCAGTTCGACCAGTTCCTTGCAGATAGCCAGGCCCAGGCCCGTACCGCCGTAGCGGCGCGTGGTGGAATGGTCGGCCTGCTCGAACTTCTGGAACAGGCGCGGCAAGGTATCGGCGTCGATGCCGGGGCCGGTGTCGCTGATGATGAATTCGATCTCGCTACGGCCATCGCGGCGCGGTGGCGTGCGGGCGCGCCGCACTTCCAGCTGTACTTCGCCATTGGCCGTGAATTTCAGTGCGTTACCCAGCAGGTTGATCAGGATTTGTCGCAGGCGCGTGGGATCGGCGCACACGTAGCGCGGCAGGTCCAGCGCCAGTTCGCGGCGCAGCAACAGGCTCTTGGCATCGGCCTGGCCCTGCACGATGCCGGCCGCGTCGCCGATCAGCGCCAGCAAGTCGAAGTCCAGCGTTTCCAGGGTCAGCTTACCTGCGTCGATCTTCGAGAAATCGAGGATATCATTGAGAATGGTCAGCAGAGAGACGCCATTGTGCAAGCCGATGCGCAGGTATTCTTGCGTGCGGCCTTTGATGGATTGGTCGCGCAGGGCGAACTTCAGCATGCCGATCACGCCAGCGAGCGGCGTGCGGATGTCGTGGCTCATGGCCGACAGAAAGTCGATGCGATGGCGGCTCACCACTTCCGCATGTTCCTTGGCCTTCAGCAGGGCGTCGTTGCTGAGGGTTAGCGCCAAGGTGCGTTCCCGCACGCGCTGTTCCAGGTTGTTGCGCAGCAGGCGGATTTGGTCGGCCAGGGCAAAGGCCAGCAGCAAGCCGTCAAGCGTGCCACCGAGCAGCGTCACCAGCTGGGCGTTGGCCACCATGGCTGGCATCAGGCCCAGGTTGGCCGGCAGTATCATGAAGCCGGGCAGCATCAGGGCGACGAAGGCCAGCACGAAGAAGCGCGCCGGCTGGTAGCCGCGGCGCCACACGACGATGCCGCAAATGAGCGCCAGCAGCATCCAGATGCTGATCACGATGGTGGCCAAGGTGTGTGCATACGACAGGGCGAAGAAGCAGCTAGGCAAGAGCAGCAGCGGCAGCACCAGGTTGACCTTGCTGATGCGGTACAGCAGGCGCGAATAGTCGCGCAGTCGCAGGAAATGCATATAGAACAGGGTGCTGAAGACGGGCAGCAGGAAAAACGGCACGTAATGCAGCTGCAGCTGGTGCCAGTCGAACAGGTCGGCGAAGACGTGGAAGGTCATGGCCCAGGCCAGGCCATATGTCAGCACGTACAGCACGTAATAAGCCGAGGCCTTTTCCAGGGTAATGGAAAAGATGAAGAAATTGAACAGGCCCAGCGCCAGCAGGGCGCCGATGGAGGCCACTATCAAGAAGTTTTCCTTGCCCACCAGCTTGCGGTAGTCCTGCTGCGTCTGCATGCCGAACAGGGGCGCGCGCGCGTAGTAGGGGCTGGAAAAGCGGATCAGGATATCATACGTGGCACCGGGCGCCAGCTGCACGTTCCTGCCGTAGTGCAGCAAATATTCGTGTGGGCGCTGGTAGCCCGTCAGCAAGGTTTGCGGCGCCGCTTGCGGCCCCGGACCATACACGTAAAGGTCGACCAGATCGATCAGGGTGTCGTTCGGGTCGATGACCCAGGCCGCGACGTTGCTGTCGTTGCGCACCTGCGCATGCAACCAGTAGGCGCCGCCGAACAGGTCGACTTGTCCGGCCGGGCGCTGGCGCGCCAGCCAGGCGGGCAGCGTGGCGGCGTCGGCAGGCGCGACCTCATTTGCAGCGAGAAATAGTTGCCCGCCTTTGCCCAGGTGTACGATGCCTTGCTGTGTCAGGGGCAAGGGCGCTGCCTGCGCCACGCCGGCCAAGCCCAGCAGGGCGAACAGCAGAAGGAACTGCATACCGAACAGAAGCGGCCAGCCGCATAGCCCGCCGCTGACGCGGCAGATGGGGGCGCGGTGGCTGGATGGGGGCGGGTGGGCTGGCATCGATGAGTGAGGTGATGGTCGCGCTGGAATCGGCGGCAATGCCGTTTGCTATGGATACGTCATTTTAATCGACTCTTGGTGACGCAAGTGCAATTTCATCTGCTGTCGGCATGGCGAGTGCTACGGTATCATGGCGGTTTTTTCCTGCGAGACTTCCATGCTCAGTGCCGACCAGTTGCTGGCCTTCCTGGCCGCCGCCGTTCTCATTACCGCCAGTCCCGGCCCCGACAATCTGATGGTGCTGGGCGTGGGCATGTCGCGCGGGCGTCGCCAGGGCATGGCGTTCGGCCTGGGCTGCGCCCTTGGCTGCCTCACCCACACTGTGCTGGCGAGCATCGGTGTGTCGGCCGTGCTGGCCGCTACGCCCACGGCATTGACCGTGCTGAAAGTGGCCGGCGGGCTGTACCTGATGTACTTGGGGGTCGGCGCCTTGCGCAGTCGAGGCGGCGCGAAAGTCGATGGCGCGGCCGCCTTGCCCGATGAATCATTGCTGCGCCTGTTCGGCAAGGGTTTGTTTGCCAACAGTATCAATCCGAAAGTCGTGCTGTTTTTCCTCTCGTTTTTGCCGCAGTTCATTGTCACTGGCCAAGGCAATGCCAGTTGGCAGACGGCGCAGCTGGGCCTGGTCTTCACGGCGCAGGCGTGTGTGCTGTTTGGCTTGCTCGGCTATTTTTCCGGCGCCGTCGGCCGCTGGCTCAACGGCCGGCCGCGCGCCGGCCTGTGGCTGGACCGCGTGGCCGGCAGCATCTTTATCGGCCTGGGCTTGCGCCTGATCCTGGCGCGCTGACTTCCTGGCGGGCGCTAATGCGGAACGCCAGTTCCATCTGGTCCTGCACCGCCATGGCGCCGCCGAGGATGGCGAATGGCACGATGCCGAAGTCGCTTTGTTTCAGCAGCAGGCTGCCGCTGGCCTGCAGGCCGCGACCATCGGCCGCTTCTTCTATGCGTACGGGCAACTGCACCGTGCGCGTCACGCCATGCACAGTGATGTCTGCTTCGAGCGTCTCTTTGTCGTCCGTGCGGCGCGCCTCGATACGCACCCACGGATAACGCTCGGCCTCCAGCACGCGCACCAGCATGTTGTGGCGCGTGCCGGCGATGGCGTCCGCTGACGGCGTCGTCGTCAGGCCTGCCGCCTGGCGCAAGCCCTCTTCATCCACACTCATCTCGTCGAGCCGGAACTGGAATTGCGCGCGTCCCAGCGCCGGCGCCACCACGCCTTGCAGATTGCGGCTGGCGATCACATGGTCATGCCCGAGCCGGGCCAGCGCGCCGCCGCGCCGCACGGTGATGGTCAGCAGGGATTGCTGTGGAACGATGTGCAAGACCCCTTTTTCTTGCTGTTGCCACGCGGGCGCTGGCGCGGGTGTGGCAGCAAGGGCGGCTGGCCCAGGTGTATGGGCCGGCGTCTGGACGGGAGCGGGCGGCAACGGTGTGCACGCCGCCAGCACGACGCAGGCAAGCAAACAAACGGTGCCGATAGTGCACGGCTGGCGATAGTTCTGGCTGGGCATGGGCTGTAGGGGTGACGGTGATGCAGTCATAGTACGCGATCGGCGCGCCGGCGCGCGTGTAATGTTAGCGCTACGTCATAAGGCGGTCATAGGGCTAATGCCGTTCAGTTAAGGATTTTGGCGTGATTTATGAGCGCCAGTAAATTCGCTAACCCCAGAGGCAAAGAGCTGGGGTCGGACCCTCAGGGTCCGACCCCTGTCCTGGTTCTTGGGCTAAAAATAGCATCACTAACACACTAACTGAACGCCATTACGGTCATAGGGCGGTCATATAGCGCTGCTATGATGCTGTTGTTGGCATACGGCATGTGTTGCGCAAATCACTACGCTCCGGGAGCGATAGGATGCAGGCATGACTCAACAGCTTAGCCGGTGAGCTCAAGCATCGGCACCAGATACGTGAAACTTGTTTTACAGCAATGATCGCAGGGCGTGGCAGGGGAAAAGCAGCAATCGTGCAGCAATCGTGCAGGGATTTAATGAAGTTCTAAGCCTGTTACAGGCAAGGGCTGGCATAGTGGAGTCATGGCGCACGGAAACCCCGGGCCCAGGGTTGCCGGACACCTCAATGACCGGCACGATTTCCGCTTTTGCTGTCGCTTTTTATGCTTCCCCAGTTTATCCCTGCGCTCTGAAACAGCGTTTCAACCGGCTACCGCACTGTGCGAAGCCGGTTTTTTTTGTCTGCTTTTTCTTCTTGCCGGCGCCGTCGCGCCGGCAATTGTACTCAGCCCGCCTGCTTCGCCAGCCATGCATCGATGGCCGGCAGCCGTTCGGCACGCAGTTTGATGCGGTACTTGATGCCAGCGACGGAGCTGTCGGCGTCGCCGCGCGCACCGGCCGGCAGGTGCGCTTGCGCGTACGCTTCGAGCTTGGCGATCATGTCCGGCTGCGCCGAAGCGGCGGCCAGGCGCGGGACGTAGCGGCTGCGCGAGCTGGCGTCGATGCGCGCATTGACTTGTTCCAGGTGCGCCAGCGCGAAGTCGAATGCCAGCTCAGGATGCGTGCGCGAAACGCGCGAGATCATGGCTGCGCTGTTGGTCACGCCCGGCTCTTCCGTCAGCGCCAGCGTTAGCGCCCGTTGTGCCAGAGCGGCATCATCGCTGGCGGCCAGCAAGTCGTACAACTGGTTCTTCACTAGCGGCGTTTTTTCCTGCTGTGCCTTGGCGTGCAGCTGTTCCCAGGTGGCCGCATCGGCATGCTGCGCCACCACGCCCAGGATGCTGCTGCGCAGGGCTGCGGGCATGGCGGCGGGATCGTGCAGGCTGGCTGCGTAGCGGCGGCGCGCCTCTTGCAGTACGCCCGGCTCACCCATGTCGCCGAGGATGGAAATGAGGCGTCCGCGCAGGGTCGCCACGCTGGACGCTTCGCCCGCGCGCGCTTCCCAGCCCGTCTGCGTCATCATCGGTGTCAAACGCGTCATGGCAAAGCGGCCGAACGCCTTCTGGCGCGCTTTGCTGTCCACGCTGTCACCCGCATATTGTTCATATAGACTGTTGAGCGAGGCGGCCACCCGGCCCAGCACCTGCGGATCGGCCGACAGGGGCGTCGCTTTCAGCAGTTCCAGGAAACCGGCCGGGTCTTGCAAGCCCGCCATGCTCAGCGACTGGCTATCGGCCAGCAAACCCAGTTGATCGATCGGCGCCAGGCGCGCAAAGCTGCCTGCCAGAGCGCGCGCGCCGGCGGGCGCGTAGACGGTGCGGTAGTAGCCGCTCTGGCCCACGTTCACCAGCAGGGCGCCGCAACCGGGCACGTTCAAAATCGCCTTGCCATCCTTGACCAGTACGCGCGCCGGCTTGCCGTTGCCGACCGTCGAGGCGATCACCGGCACTTTCCACGACAGCGGTTTCTTGTCCGGCTGGTCCTTGGAAAATTCGCTCTGCGTCAGGGTCACGCGGGTGCTGCCCTTGCTGCATACGGCGTCGCTCACTGTAATCATCGGCACGCCCGGTTGCAAGGTGAAATCGTGGGCGATGGCGCTGACAGGCTTGCCGGCGGCAGCATCGACTTCGCGCCACAAGTCGTCCGACACCGTATTGCCATAGGCATGCTTGCGCATGTAGTTGCGTACGGCCGTGCGCCAGGTGTCGGCGCCGACGTACGCTTCGAGCATGCGGATCACCGCTTCGCCCTTTTGATAGGTGATGCCGTCGAAGGCCTGGCTGGCTTGCTCCACGGTGGCGATGCGCTGCACCACTGGATGCGTAGTGCGCAGCGCGTCCTGGCTCATCGCAGACTCACGCCCGCCGACGTTGGACAGGGCCGTGTTCCACTCCGGGTGCAGACGCTCGGTGGTGCGGCTTTCCATCCACGACGCAAACCCTTCGTTGAGCCACAGGTCATCCCACCAGCGCATGGTGACCAAATCACCGAACCACTGGTGCGCCATTTCATGCGATAGCGTGGTGTAGATGTTTTCCTTGTCGGTCTGGGTCGAGATGGTCGGATCGAGCAGCAGGGCGTATTCGAAGGTGAAGACGGCGCCCCAGTTTTCCATGGCGCCGAAGAACTGGCTGCGGCCCGGCGCGGCGATGTTGTCGAGCTTGGGCAGCGGGTAGCGCACGCCGAAATAATCATTGTATTCGCGCAGCAGGGCGCTTGACTCGTCGAGTGCGTAGCGGCTTTGCGCCAGCGCGCCTTTCTTGGTGATGACGCCTACTTCCGTGCCGTCGGCCATCTTTGTTGCCCGCTCGAAGTCGCCCAGGCCGAAAAACAGCAGATACGTCGACATGCGCGGCGTGGTGGCGAAGCGCACGTGCTTCATGCCATTACCCAGTTCTTCGCTGCTGGCAATGGGCATGTTGCCGACTGCCATCTGCTTGCTTGGCACGATCACGTCCAGCGCGAACGTCGCCTTGTAGTCCGGTTCATCCCAAGACGGCAGCATGCTGCGTGCATCCGAATTTTCGAACTGCGTGTACAGCGCGCGCTGGCGCCCCTGCGGTGTGTCGTAGTCGAGCGAGAACAGGCCCGTGGCCTGCGTGCCGATCTTGCCACTGTAGTCGATGCGCAACTGGTACTCACCCTTGGCCAGCGGCTGGTCAAAGTGCAGCGTCGCCGTCTGCTTGTCGGCATCGAACTCGATCTGGCGCGTCACCTGCTTGCTGCCGCCAGCGCCTTCGATGGCGGCGCTGGCAAACGCCAGGTTCAAGGCATTCAAGGTGATGCTGGTCGTTGGCGTGTCGACGGCTACCTTGATGGCGGCTGCGCCCTTGAAGGTGGCGGCGGCAGCGTCTGGCGTGATCGACAGCATATAGTGCAAAGGCGTGACGCCGCGTGGCAGCTGCGTCGTGGTGGCGTTGGCATGGCTGGCCGAGGCGTACTTGACGCCAGGGGCGGCGTGGCCCGGCTTGAAGGCGGTGATGGCAGTCAGTGCCAGGACAGCTGCGGCCAGTTGGCTGCGGCGGAAACGCGGTGTTGGTATGCGATGCATGGTATGCCCTTGGTGCATGAGTAAAACGCCCGTCAGCCGAGTAGGCCGCGAGCGTCGATGGCGGTAGCGGGACATCGCTGGAACTGAACGCCAGCGCTCCCGTAGGCAATTTAAGGCGAAACGGATGCAAAGTCAACGCACCAGTGCCGCCGCTGGTATGATGGGCAGCGGGGCGCGCTGCCACAGGCGAGTGCCGCACCCGATTGTCCACCACCACCACCACAACCAGACGAGATCAAGCGCATGAAACTGTATATCAGCCCCCGCACGCCCAATCCACGCCGCGTCACGATGTTTATCGCCGAGAAAGGCATCACCGGCATCGAGGAAGTGGCGCTTGACCTGATGGCGGGCCAGCAACGTGACCCTGCCTTCCTGGCGAAAAACCCGCTGGGCCGCGTGCCCGTGCTGGAACTGGCGGACGGGCGCGTGTTGACCGAGGCGCGCGCCATCTGCACCTACCTGGAAGGCTTGCAGCCGCAGCCGAACTTGATGGGCGAGGGTTTCGAGGAGCGCGCCTTCATCGAAATGGCCGACCGCCGCGTGGAGCTGAACTTGCTCAGTGCCGCTGCCAACTGGGCGCGCCACGGCCATCCGGCCCTGGTGGCGATGGAAAACCCGCAGTTGCCCGATTTCGCTGCGGCGCAGGCGGGCAAGCTGCGCGAGACCGCGCAATGGCTGGACCAGTTGCTGGCCAAGCAGCCCTACATCGCTGGCGACCGGTATACGATTGCCGACATCACGGCCTTTTGCACGCTGGAATTTGTGCGCGGCCTGATGAAGTACCGTCCGGGCGCAGAGGGATTGGAGCACCTGCAGGCTTACCGCGACCGCATCGCCGCGCGCCCCAGTGCGCAGTCGAAATAAGCAATGTCTGCGGCCCGCGTCGACAATGTTGTCGGCTTACGCCCGTTGGGCTAAGCCGACCTACGCCGACCTACGCCTACCGACAGCCCGGTAGGTCGGATTACCGGAACGCGTAATCCGACACCACCACATTACTTCAGCTGCTCTAGCAGGAAGGTATAGGTCAGCGCCCACATCAGCGCCTGCTGGTCGTTGTTGGCGGCGCCCGCATGGCCGCCTTCCGTGTTTTCCCAGTACAGCACGTCGTGGCCTTGCTCTTCCATCTTGGCCACCATCTTGCGCGCATGGCCAGGGTGGACGCGGTCGTCGCGCGTCGAGGTCGTAAACAGCACGCGCGGATACTTTTTATCCTTGAAGACGTTCTGGTACGGCGAGTACTTGCTGATGTAAGCCCATTGTTCCGGCACGTCCGGATCGCCGTACTCTCCCATCCACGAGGCGCCCGCCAACAGCTTGTTATAGCGGCGCATGTCGAGTAGCGGTACCTGGCTGACGACGGCGTTGAACAAATCGGGACGCTGTACCAGCACGGCGCCCGTCAGCAGGCCGCCATTGCTGCCGCCCATGATGCCCAGGTGGCGCGCGCTGGTGATCTTGCGCTTGATCAGATCTTGCGCCACCGAGATGAAATCGTCATACGCGCGCTGGCGGTTTTCCTTCAGCGCCGCCTGGTGCCAGCGGGGGCCGAATTCGCCGCCGCCGCGGATATTGGCCAGCACGTAGACGCCGCCCTTTTCCAGCCACGCCACGCCGGTGGTGCCGCTGTAGCTTGGTTTCAGCGATACTTCAAAGCCGCCATAGCCATACAGCACGGTAGGGTTGCGGCCATCGAATTTCGTCTGCTTGCCCATGATGGCGAAATACGGCACCTTGGTGCCATCCTTCGATGTCGATTCGAACTGCTCCACCTTGTACGGCGCGCCGTCGTAGTAGGCGGGCAGCGATTTGATTTTTGTGCGGTTGTCGCTACCCGACGTGGCCAGGTGCAGGGTGGTGGGGTTGAGGAAGTCGGTCACCGTCAGGAAGTACTGGTCCGAGTCGACCGGATCGAGCGCACTGACGGCCAGGGTGCCCAGTTTCGGCGCATCGACGGCGCGGCGCTGCCACTTGCCGTTCACATGGCGCAGCTCCGTCAGGCGGTTCTTGACCTTGTCCAGGGTCGTCACGAGGATGGCTGATTTCGTTGGCGTGACATGGTCCAGCGAAGACGTGGCGGTCGGTGCGTACAGCACTTCCATCTCTTGCTTGCCCAGCATGAAGGCCTTGAAATCGGTCGCCAGCAAGGAGCCTTGCACATAGGTCTTGCCGTTCACTTTCCAGTCCGAGCGCAAGGTGATGATCAATTGGTCGCGCACGGTCGATGCCGTGGCGTCGTCCGGTTTCGGCACTTTCTTCAAGTCGGCGCCGTCGCGCAGGAACATTTCGCCGCTGTAGAAATCGATTTGTCGCTCGATGAACTGGTGTTCGTGGCCGGGCGTGAAGTCTTTGTAGGCGCCCGCGCTCAGGTCGTCGGCCTTGGCTTCGTATAATGTTTTCGCCTGCGCCAGCGGCGTGCCGCGCTGCCATTCTTTGATGATGCGCGGGTAGCCCGAGCTGGTCATCGTGCCGGGGCCAAAATCGGTGGACACGAAGATGGTATCGTGGTCGATCCAGCTGGCGCTGCCTTTTGCTTCGGGCAGGCTAAAGCCGTCCTCGACAAAGGCGCGTTTGGCGACGTCGTATTCGCGCACCACCTGGGCGTCGCCGCCGCCGCGCGACAGGGAAATGAGGCAGCGCTCGGCTTTCGGATACAGGCAGGAGGCGCCGGCCCAGACCCAGTTTTCATGCTCGGTGGCGGCCAGCTGGTCGAGGTCGATCACGGTTTCCCAGGCCGGTTCCGCCAGTTGGTACTGCGCCAGCGTGGTGCGACGCCAGATGCCGCGCACATGCTGGGCATCGCGCCAGAAATTATAGTAAAAAGCGCCTTCCTTGCTGACGTAGGCAATGCGCTCCTTCGAATTGAGGATGGTTTTCAGACGCGCCTGCAGGGCCGGGAAGCCTGGACGGGCTTGCAATTGTTGGGTGGTGACAGCGTTGCGCTGTTGGACCCAGGCCAGCGGCTTGTCGCCGAGGACTTCTTCCAGCCACAAATGGGGGTCGGCCGGAGCCGTGGGCGCGGGTGCTTGCGCGTGGGCGATGCCCGCTGTAGCCAGGCCGAGCAGCACGCTGCCGGCGAAAGTGCGATAAAAAGACATGGACGGTTCCTTGGCGGTGTTCGGTTGCGCCGTCTTGCTCTCAAGACGGCGCAGCCATGTTGCCATGGATTAATGCGGGGAACCAGCCTCCAACGGTGGCACGCCAAGAAACAGCATGCTTTTCTAATATTATTTCCTAAAATTGCATGGCGCCGTAGAATCTGCGGCGCCGTCACGCTCAGACATTGCTTACGGCAGCTGCATCACCCACACGGGTGCCGACCAGACGAGCTTGCCATCGTCCTGCGTTAAGCGCGCGTAATAGAAATGCGGGCCGGGCGCCGGTGTGACGGTGATGCTGGCCTGGCTCGACACTGGGGTGACGGAACCGTTGCCGCCCGGCACACCGTGGAAAATGGCGACGGCCGCCGCTTGCCGCCCGGCGCTGTTGCTGAAATGGGTGGCCAGGTGCAAGG
Organism: Janthinobacterium lividum PAMC 25724; assembly: GCA_000242815.2. Classification (GTDB taxonomy): domain Bacteria; phylum Pseudomonadota; class Gammaproteobacteria; order Burkholderiales; family Burkholderiaceae_D; genus Janthinobacterium; species Janthinobacterium lividum_D. The sequence goes on along the minus strand of AHHB01000036.1, from coordinate 357,547 downwards.
GGCCGTGATTATCGAAACGCTCGCCCATCAGCCGGCCATTGGCCGTAAATAGCAGTTGCGCATGTTTGTCCATGGTGGCAAACACCCGTCTCGCGCGCAGCGCCGCAAGGAAACTGTCGCGTGTCACGGGCGTGCCGGCGGCCGCACTGGCTACCAGCACAGCCGTGCGGTTGCCGTAGGCGGCGCCCCAGTTGGCGCAGTGGTTATCCTGGTTGCTGCTGAAGGCCACATGGTAGCCGGCGGCCAGGGCGCGGTTGCAGCCTGCCTCGTAGTTGCTGCGCCGCGTCTCCGTTTCCTCGTCGTTGCTGGAAAAGGCGGAGCTGTTCATCACCTCGCACAGCACCATGGCCACATCGCCGTCCGGTGTGTAGCCCAGCGGCTGGCCGTTGACGAGAAACTGGCCCGTTTGCGCGGGGTGGTTGAACTGGCCAAGCCAGCCCCGTTCGCGCATCAGCGCGTACAGGCCCGCGTAATCGCCCTTCGGCGTTTCCACGTCAGCCAGTAATTCACCGCTGGCATTTCTTTCCCAGCCCAGCAACTGTTCGCTATTGAGGATATTCACATGACCACCCTGGTTGATGACGCCCCATTCCATGCCGTACAGAGCCAGGAAGCCGGGGTGGGCGTTTGTATAGGCGGCCGCTTCGGCCAGGCCCGTCTGATATAGGGCTTTTGCTTCGGCAGGCTTGGCGCGTGCATTCGTTCCATCGGAGCCGTCGTACATATGGTTGTGCTCGGATGTCAGCAGTGCATCCAGGCCGTGTTTATGCGCATAGGCATAGGCATCGGTGGGGCCGTAGGGCGCCGTTTGTGGTTTTTGCGCGCCATGGCAGGCGTCGAGCGCTGCGCCGCCGTCGCTGTGGCGCGTCTGGCTGTGCAAGTTGGCGTAGGCGATGCGATAGACGATCTGGCCATCCAGGCTGGGCAGTTGTTGCAGGCCGGCCTGAAAGGCCGGTACGCGCGCTGCCTTACCTCGCCCGCGCTGCACCTGGATGTGCCATTGTTGTTCCACTTGCGCTTGCTGCGGCGTACCGGCAGCCGCTACGGCCAGCAGGCGCAGCGCGTACAAGCCGTCCGGCACCAGCACGCGCCGTGCGCGGGTATTGGCGTTGGCGTCGGCGTCGGCGTCGGCGCGGCCATCCCAGAGTACGGTGACGCTCTGGCTGTCGGCGCCCACCTGCTGCGTGCCCGACCAGCGTCGCAGCACGGCCCCTTGCGGGCTGGCGCCGGACAGTGTCAGCGTCCAGCGCACTGCATGGCTGCGCCCCCCGTCGGGATAGGCGAGGCGGATAAGAAATGTACGTGCCTGCGTGGCGCTTTCTATGCGCGTGGCGCGGAACGGCGCGACGACGGTGGCGTCGAGTTCGCTGTGTTCCTTAGGCTCTTGCGCTGCTGGCGTGTTGCTCCACGTAATGAACAACACGCCAGCGCAAGCGCCAGCCAGCCATGGCACCCACGGTGGGCGCCAGCGTCGTAGTGTCTTGACCATCGTTGCCTCGCGCGATAGCTGCAGATGGTAGTGAGACACACTGCGCCGCGTGCAAGTTCCCGCGTGCGCCGGCATTGGCGCCCTGGCAGCGTGATGTGCCATGATCTGGCGCAAAGCTGTTGTTCTTATTCTAGCGTTAGGGCGGCGATAGCGTGGCGCTGCTCGTTTCCGGCAGCACGATGATGACGGGTATGCCCAGCTGGCGTCCCGCGTAGGCCACGGCGATGCCGGCATTGCCGCCAGAAGCAGAGATGAACCGGCTGGCACCACGTTGCGCGTATTGTTCGCAGGCGAGACCGATGCCGCGAATCGTGAAGGTGCCGGGCGGCTGCAAGGCTTCAAGCTTGAGCCAGATGTCGCGTTCGCTGTACAGGCTTAGGGCGCGTGAGTTGAGCGCCGGGGGTGCGATGTGCAAGGCCATTGTGTGCCTGGTGGACGCTCACGCCAGCAGCACAGCTGAAGTGCGCGTGCCTGCGTCTCACCGTTGCCGCAAGCCGTTTTAATTTAACGGCACGTTTTTGAGCTGATGCGTGCGCGCCACTTCCTTCATCGCCTCGAGCAGGGCATCGCGCAGCTGGCGCGGCAGCTTGCCGAAGAATTCTTCGTCATTCTGGTCCGCCATCCCGGCCAGCACGGGCACCAGCGCTTCGCCTTCCGTGGTCAGTTCGATCGAGTGCTGGCGGCGGTCGGCCAGCAGGATCGACTTGCTGACCATGCCCTTGCTTTCCAGGCGGTCGATCAGCTTCGACACGGCGCCCTTGCTCATGCCGGACACTTGCGCCAGCACCGTGGGCGAGGTGCAGCCCAGGCGGAACATTTCGCGCAGTACCACCCATTCGGACAGCGTCACGCCGTTGGCTTCGGCTTTTTTCTGGAAGCCGTGGGAAACATGGTTGGACACGAAACGTAGCCAGTAGCCGAGATGGGCTTCAAGCTCGCTGACGGGAGCGCTGTTGGAATGGGTGGCTTGCGGCGTGGCGGCCGTTTCAAAATTATGGCTCATTTATCTTCCTTCACTGGGCGGCGTTACCGGCATGGTCAAGGCCTTCACGCTTGCCGTCGAGTGGTTTGTTGGGGAACAATCATGCTGCTTGAGGCAGTTCTAACACTGTTTTCACAGGAAATCACTGGCCGGCAAAGAGTTTTTCCTTTTTCCTTGCTCTAGATACATAAAAAGCAATATCAAGTGAATAATCGTATTGCTGGAGTGGAAGATAAAAAAAATAACTCATGTTGCATCAATGGTAACAGCTTTTTTTCAACTTGATAAATATTTCATATCATTCGCTGTGCTTGCCCATCGCTGCCGTATTGCCCACGCGACAGTGCCAAGGGTGGCTGCAGACCTGCCAGCCGCTCAGGCCACCACCACCTTCACGCCTGCCTCGCGCAGGACTGCGGTAAAGCGGGCCGGCGGCGACGCGTCCGTAAACAAGAGATCGATTTGTGCCAGGTCGGCCAGCCGCACCAGCGCCTTGCGGCCGAATTTATGCTGGTCGGCCACCAGCCATACTTCGCGCGACTGCTCGATGATGGCTTGCGCCACCTTCACTTCGCGTGCATCGAAGTCGCGCAGGCTGCCGTCTTCGTCGATGCTGGAAATGCCGATGATGCCGATGTCGACCTTGAATTGACGGATGAAGTCGATAGTGGCCTCGCCCACGATGCCCCGGTCGCGCCCGCGCACCACGCCACCAGCGACGATGACTTCGCAGGCAGCGTTGTCGGCCAGGATGGCTGCTACGTTGAGGTTGTTCGTCACCACGTGCAAGCCGCTGTGCTCTCCCAGCGCGCGCGCCACTTCCTCGGTGGTGGTGCCGATATTGATCAGAAGCGAACAGCCATGCGGCACTTGCGCGGCGACGGCGGCGGCGATGCGCCGTTTGGCGTCGCTATTGAAGACCTGGCGCTGGCTGTAATCGATGTTTTCCACGGAGGAGGGCAAGCCCACGCCGCCGTGATAGCGCGCCAGCAGACGCGCTTCTTCCATTTGCTTGACGTCGCGCCGCACGGTTTGCGGCGTGACACCGAGTTGCTGGGCCAACTCCTCGACTGACATGGTGAGTTTCTGGCGCACCACTTCAAGCAAGCGGCGCTGGCGGGGATTCAAAATCATGGGCGTATCTCTTTAAAATTCCACAAACGAAGAAAATCGAACAAATGCGGGTAAAAATATGTTGCTATGAGTTCGATTTATGGCGTAATCTTAACCATATTGCATTCGTATGACATCCGTATTGATCTTAACCACAGTCGTCGGGTGTGCCTAGTCTTTCTTGATCGCCTGTCCTTGATAATGATGGAGTTCCGATGGCCTTAGTACAGCAGGGAATCGACGCAGTGCTCGAATCTGCGATGGAATGCGACCTGCTGGTGGTGGGCGGCGGCATCAATGGCGCGGGCATCGCGCGCGACGCGGCCGGTCGGGGCTTGTCGGTGGTGCTGTGCGAAAAAGATGACCTGGCCGCGCACACCTCGTCGGCTTCCACCAAGCTGATACACGGTGGCCTGCGCTACCTCGAATATTATGAGTTCGGCCTCGTGCGCAAGGCGCTGATCGAGCGCGAAGTGCTGCTGCGCTCGGCGCCGCACATCATGTGGCCGTTGCGTTTCGTCATGCCACATGCGAAGGGCCAGCGCCCAGCCTGGCTGATACGCGCCGGCCTGTTTCTCTACGACATGCTGGCGAAGCGCGAAATCTTGCCAGCCTCCAGCGGCATCGACCTTCGGCGCCACGCGGCAGGAAAACCTTTAAAGCCGGAGTTCAAGCGCGGCTTCGTGTATTCCGATGGCTGGGTCGATGATGCGCGCCTGGTAGTGCTCAATGCCATCGACGCGGCCGACAGGGGCGCGCATGTGCTGACGCAGACGCGCTGCACGGCGCTGGTGCGCGACACTGCGGGTAACAACGATGCTTGGCTGGCGACCCTGCAGAAGAGCGACGGCAGCGTACTGTCGGTGCGCGCGCGCAGCGTCGTCAATGCGGCGGGACCGTGGACGGCCGAATTCATGCAACAGGCGGCGCCCGGCCGGCAAGGCCAGAATTTGCGCCTAATCAAGGGTAGCCATATCGTCGTCAAACGCCTGTTCGCGCATGACCACGCCTATATTTTTCAGCATCCGGACGGGCGCATCGTGTTTGCCATCCCTTACGAGGATGATTTCACCTTGATCGGCACCACCGACCTTGATTATCACGGCGACAGTGGCAAGGTGGAAATCGATGACGAGGAAATTCGTTACTTGTGTGAACTTTCAAGTTATTATTTCAGTAAGCCCATTGTGCCCGCCGATGTAGTCTGGACGTATGCTGGCCTGCGCCCGCTGGTGGAAGACGCGGCGGCCGATGCCAAGTCCGTCACGCGCGATTACCGTTTCGAGCTGGACCAGGACGGCGCGCCGATGCTGAGTGTTTTTGGCGGCAAGATCACCACCTTCCGCAAGCTGGCCGAGGAGGCCCTCGATTTGCTGGAACCCATGTTGGTACCCGAGCCAGGCCAGAGGCGGCGGGCCTGGACGGAACACGCCTGCCTGCCTGGCGGCGACGTGTTCGGCAGCACGCCGCAGAACAAGTCAGTGCGTGAGTTCGGCCAGTTCGTGCAAGGCTTGCAGCACGCCTACGCATGGCTGCCGGCGGCGTTGGTGGCGCGCTATGCGCGCGCCTACGGCACGCGCATCCATATGCTGCTCGATGGGCGCAAGGACGTGGCAGCCATGGGCGAGGAAATTGCCGCCGGCCTGTACGCGGCGGAAGTCGATTATTTGCGGCGCCACGAATGGGCCGTCAGCGCGGCCGACATCCTGTGGCGGCGCTCCAAGCTGGGCCTGCACTTGCCGCGCGAAACGGCGGTCAGTCTCGACGCCTGGTTGTTGCAACATCCGTTGCTGCAGCATCCGTCGGTGCAGTAAGAAGGACAGGCAGGCGACCGCGCCCCGCAGAGGGTGTGGCGAAGAATAAGAAACCATCACTGGAGGAGAAGCGCGTGCAATTGGTACTGGACAAGATCAGCAGGAAGCAGGGTGCTGATGACTTTTTATATCCGATGTCGCTGGCCTTGGTGCCGGGCGCCATCAACGTCTTGCTGGGCACCACGCGTGCCGGCAAGACGACCTTGATGCGCGTGATGGCGGGCCTGGACAAGCCCAGCGGGGGCACGGTCACCGCCGATGGCGTCGATGTGACGGGCGTGCCCGTCAGCCGCCGCAACCTGGCCATGGTATACCAGCAATTCATCAACTATCCGGCCTTCACCGTGTACGACAATATCGCCTCGCCTTTGCGCTTGCGCAAGGTGCCCGAGGACGAGATACGCGCGAAAGTGCTGGCGCTGGCCGAGCGCCTGCACATCACGCCGTATTTGCAGCGCACGCCAGGGGAATTGTCGGGCGGCCAGCAGCAGCGCACGGCGCTCGGGCGAGCCCTGATCAAGGATGCCTCGCTGTTGTTGCTCGACGAGCCGTTGGTCAACCTCGATTACAAACTGCGCGAAGAATTACGCCGCGAACTGACGGAACTGTTTTCCAGCGGCAGCACGACGGTCGTGTACGCCACCACGGAACCGCTGGAAGCGCTGCAGCTGGGCGGCCACGTGGCCGTGCTGCACGAGGGGCGCTTGCTGCAGCAAGGGCCGACCCTGGACGTCTTCAATGCCCCCAATTCCATCGCCGTGGCGCGCACTTTCAGCGACCCGCCGATCAACCTGATCCCCGCGCGCGTGGATGCGGCCGGCGTGGCGCAGGCCGCCGATGGCTTGGCGATTCACTTGAGCGGCGCGCAGCGCGCCTGCCTCGGTAACAGCTGCGACGTGATCCTTGGCGTGCGCGCGCACAGCCTGCATTTGTCGCCCCAGTCCGACGCCGACGTGGCCATCGCGGCGCAGGTGGACCTGGCGGAAATCAGCGGCTCGGAAACCTATGTGCATGCGCGCCGCGGCGAACTGGCCCTGGTGGCGCAGCTGGGCGGCGTGCACAATCTGGAGATCGGCAGCGCTTGCACCGTGTATTGCCAGCCGCATGCTTTGCTGATCTTCGCCAGCGATGGCGGCTTGCTGTTTGCTCCGGGCGCCGTCGCGCCGGGCGCCGCTGCGTCGTTACAGGCAGGAGCTTGATATGGCGCGTATCGAACTGATCGACCTGGCGCATGCCTACAAACCGAACCCGACGGCACCGGCCGACTATGCGCTGCGGCCCATGAGCATGACCTGGCATGACGGCGGCGCCTACGCCTTGCTGGGGCCGTCGGGCTGCGGCAAGACGACCTTGCTCAATATCATCTCCGGCCTGGTGAAGCCATCGCACGGCAAGGTGTTGTTCGACGGCAAGGATGTGACGCAACTGCCCACCGAAGCGCGCAATATTGCGCAAGTGTTCCAGTTTCCCGTCATCTACGACACCATGACCGTGCATGACAACCTGGCGTTTCCGCTGCGCAATCGCGGTTGGAAAGAGAGCGAGGTCAAAAAGCGCGTGCAACAGGTGGCGCAGATGCTGGAATTGACGAGTGACTTGAAAATGCGTGCCAGCGGCTTGTCCGTCGACGCCAAGCAAAAGATTTCGCTGGGACGCGGCCTCGTGCGTCCCGACGTGGCGGCCGTGCTGTTCGACGAACCGCTGACGGTGATCGACCCGCACTTAAAATGGCTGTTGCGTCGGAAATTGAAGGAAATCCACCACGAATTGAAGCTGTCCTTGATTTACGTCACGCACGACCAGGTGGAAGCGTTGACCTTTGCCGACCAGGTGGTCGTCATGACCCAGGGCGAAGTGGTACAGACGGGCAGCGCGCAAGCCTTGTTCGAAGAGCCGGAGCACACGTTTGTCGGCTATTTCATCGGCAACCCGGGCATGAACTTGCTCGATTGCACGCTGGACGATGGCGTGGCGCGGGTAGCAGGGCAGCCGCTGGCGCTGTCCGCTGCGGCGCGCGCGGCCTTGTCTGGCGCGCAAGGCAACATCACGCTGGGCGTGCGGCCCGAATTCGTCGAATGCCTGCGCCAGGGCGAGGCCAGCGAGGGGGGCGGCGATACGCTCGCTGCCAGCGTCATTGCGGTGCGCAACATGGGTACGCATTTCCTGGCCCAATTCCAGCTGGGCAGTGCCACGGTGGCGGCCAAGCTGCGCGCCATCGATGTCCAGCCTGGCGAAGCTGTGCGGCTGCGTTTCCCCGTGCAACGCACTTTGTTCTACGTCAACGATAAGCGGGTGGCATGATGATACATAACGGTAAAACCGATAACAACCGCCGCGCCTGGCTATTGATCCTGCCCGTACTGCTGTGCGTGGCTTTTTCCGCCATCCTGCCGCTGATGACGGTAGTGAATTATTCCGTGCAGGATATCCTGAGCCCCACGCAAAAGGTATTTGTGGGTACCGAATGGTTCCGCATGGTCATGCTCGACGGCGACTTGCACAGCGCCTTGCTGCGCCAACTGCTGTTTTCCGGCTGCGTGCTGGCGATCCAGATTCCGCTGGGCATTTTGATCGCCCTGTGCATGCCGGCCGATGGCTGGAAGGCGTCGCTGGCGCTGGTGCTGATCGCGCTGCCCTTGCTGATTCCCTGGAACGTGGTGGGCACCATCTGGCAAATCTTTGGCCGCGGCGACATCGGCCTGATGGGCTACAGCCTGAATCAATTGGGCTTGAACTACAATTACAGCGGCAACTCGCTCGATGCCTGGCTGACGGTGATGGTGATGGATATCTGGCATTGGACGCCCCTGGTAGCGCTGCTGTGCTATGCCGGTTTGCGTGCCATTCCCGACGCGTATTATCAGGCGGCGCGCATCGACGGCGCTTCCGGCCTGGCCGTGTTCCGCTACATCCAGCTACCGAAACTGCGCAATGTGCTGATGATCGCCGTGTTGCTGCGCTTCATGGATAGTTTCATGATCTACACGGAACCGTTTGTGCTGACCGGTGGTGGCCCCGGCAATGCCACCACCTTTTTGTCGCAATACCTGACGCAAAAAGCCGTCGGTCAGTTCGACCTGGGACCGGCCTCGGCATTCTCACTGATCTATTTCCTCATCATCCTGCTGTTCTGCTTTGTGCTCTACACGTGGATGCAGCGCGTCGGTACGGGAGACCAGAAATGATGCATCAGAAAATACGCAGTGCCATGCTCGTCACTTTTTTGCTGGCGTCCCTGTTGCCCATCTACTGGATGCTCAATATGTCGCTCAAGACCAACGAGGAAATCGTTGGCGTCCTGAGCCTGTGGCCGCAGCAACTGACGTTCGCCAATTACCATACGATCTTCACGGACCGCTCCTGGTACAGCGGCTACATCAATTCCATGCTGTACGTGGCGTTGAACATGGTGCTGTCGGTGACGGTGGCCTTGCCGGCCGCGTATGCCTTCTCGCGCTACAACTTTGTGGGCGACAAGCATTTGTTCTTTTGGCTGCTGACTAACCGCATGACGCCGCCCGCGGTCTTCCTCGTGCCGTTTTTCCAGCTGTATTCGACCGTTGGCCTGATGGATACGCATTTGGCTGTGGCGCTGGCGCACATGGTGTTCAACGTGCCGCTGGCGGTGTGGATACTGGAAGGCTTCATGTCCGGCGTGCCGAAGGAAATCGACGAGACCGCGTATATCGACGGCTACAGCTTCCCCCGCTTCTTCATCCGCATCTTCTTGCCGATGATTAAGTCGGGCGTGGGCGTGACGGCTTTCTTCTGCTTCATGTTCAGCTGGGTGGAACTGTTATTGGCGCGTACCTTGACGTCCGTCAATGCCAAGCCGATTGCCGCCACCATGACGCGCACCGTCTCGGCCGCCGGCATGGATTGGGGCGTGCTGGCAGCTGCCGGCGTGCTCACCATCGTGCCTGGCGCGCTGGTGATCTGGTTCGTGCGCCATTACATAGCCAAGGGTTTTGCGATGGGAAGGGTCTGACATGGAAAATACTATCGATAGCACAGCGAGCAACGTCGGCCTGTTCGACTGGATGGCTTGGACGCCGGAAGTGGCCATTTTCTTCATTTGTATCGGTTTGATGCTTGCCGGCATGACGCTGTGGCAAATCCGTTCACCGAGCATCGCACGCAAGGGCTTCTTGCCGATGCCGACCACGCGCGGTGATCGCCTCTTCATCGGCTTGCTCACGGCGGCGTACGTCAACCTGGCCTGGGCCGGATTGACGGAAATGCAGCAGGCCGTCGGGGCTGCCATCAGTTTTGTCTTGTTGTTGATTGTCATGCGTTGGGGATAGCCGGCTTGCCGGTGTTGAATGTTGATCGTAATGCGGTGGGGATAGCCGGCTTGCCGGTGGTGATGGATGCCGGTTGCCAGCAGGCTGCCGGTAAAAACTATAAAAGGAGATACACGATGAAATTGAAGTTCACGATCTTCGCGGCTGCGGCCATGCTGGTGTCGAATGCGGCGCTGGCAGATGCCAAACAGGCGCAAGTCTGGATCGACAAGGAATTCCAGCCATCGAGCTTGAGCAAGCAGCAACAGCTTGCGGAAATGAAATGGTTTATCGATGCGGCGGCCAAGCTGAAAGCCAAGGGCATCAAGGAAATTTCTGTGGTTTCGGAAACCATCGATACCCACGTCTACGAATCGAAGACCCTGACCAAGGCGTTCGAGGAAATCACCGGCATCAAGGTACGCCATGACATCATCCAGGAAGGCGATGTGGTGGAAAAGCTGCAAACGTCCATGCAATCGGGCAAGAGTATTTATGATGGCTGGATTTCCGATTCCGACCTGATCGGCACGCATTATCGCTATGGCGCCGTCGAGCCCCTGTCCGACTATATGGCCGCCAAGGGCAAGGAATTTACCAATCCCGGCCTGGACTTGAAGGATTTCATCGGCATCAGCTTCACCACGGCGCCCGATGGCAAGGTGTACCAACTGCCCGACCAGCAATTCGCCAACCTGTACTGGTTCCGCGCCGACTGGTTCGCACGCAAGGATTTGCAAGCCAAGTTCAAGGCCAAGTATGGCTACGAATTGGGCGTGCCGCAAAACTGGTCCGCCTACGAAGACATCGCCGACTTCTTCACCAATGACGTGAAGGAACTCGATGGCAAGAAGGTCTATGGCCACATGGATTATGGCAAGAAAGATCCATCGTTGGGCTGGCGCTTCACCGATGCCTGGCTGTCGATGGCTGGCGCAGCCGACAAGGGCATTCCTAACGGCATGCCTGTCGACGAGTGGGGCATCAAAGTGGCAGCCGACAAGTGCACGCCCGTGGGCGCATCGATGTCGCGCGGCGGCGCCACCAATTCGCCGGCGGCTGTCTTTGCGTTGACGAAATATATCGACTGGATGAAGAAGTACGCGCCACCGCAGGCGAACAGCATGAATTTCTCGGAAGCGGGGCCGGTACCGGCGCAGGGCGAAATTGCCCAGCAAATTTTTTGGTACACGGCATTTACGGCCGGCATGACGAAACCGGGCTTGCCAGTGGTCAACAAGGATGGCACGCCGAAATGGCGCATGGCACCGTCGCCGCACGGTCCGTACTGGAAAGAGGGCATGCAGAACGGCTACCAGGACGTCGGTTCCTGGTTCTTGTTCAAGTCCACGCCCGATGATCGCAAGGCCGCCGCCTGGCTGTACGCGCAATTCGTTACCTCGAAAACCGTGTCGCTGAAGAAATCTATTGTCGGCCTGACCTTCATACGCGATTCCGACATCCGTCATGATTATTTCACGCAGCACGCCAACGAATACGGCGGCTTGATCGAGTTTTACCGCAGTCCAGCCCGCGTAGCGTGGACGCCGACAGGCAACAACGTACCCGACTATCCGAAGCTGGCGCAACTGTGGTGGAAAAACGTGGCCACGGCCATCACGGCGGAAAAAACGCCGCAAGCTGCGATGGATAACCTGGCCGAGGAAATGGACCAGGTCATGGCGCGCTTGCAGCGGGCCGGCATGAAGGCATGTGCGCCCAAGCTCAATGCCAAAGGCGACCCGAACCAGTATCTGTCGGATCAGCATGCCCCATGGAAAAAGCTGGCGAATGAAAAGCCGAAGGGTGAAACGATTGCCTACGATAAACTGTTGCAGGCATGGAAAGAAGGCAAGGCAAAGTAAGGTAGCCGTGTAGTTTTCTGCCGCCGCTTTCCCGGGGCACGGGCCTATGCCCGTGCCCTTTTTACTGATAGACGTAGTAGCGACCATGACCAAATACATACTTGCTTTAGACCAGGGCACCACCAGTTCGCGCGCCATCCTGTTCGACCATGCGGGCCGGCCGCACGCCAGCGCGCAGCGCGAATTTCGCCAGATTTTCCCCCAGCCGGGCTGGGTCGAGCATGACGCGGGCGAGATCTGGGCCTCGCAAGAGGGCGTGCTGCAGCAGGTGCTGCGCGACAGTGGCGTGGCCGCCTGCGACGTGGCCGCCATTGGCGTGACCAACCAGCGCGAAACGACGGTACTGTGGGACCGCGCCACGGGCGAGCCTGTCGCCAACGCCATCGTCTGGCAAGACCGCAGGAATGCCGCCTACTGCGAGCAACTGGTCGAGCAGGGCCAGGCCGACTTAATCCAGAGCAAGACCGGCCTGGTGCTGGACGCCTATTTTTCCGCCACCAAGTTGAAATGGCTGCTCGATAACGTGCCGGGCGCCCGCGCGCGCGCCGAGCGCGGCGAACTGGCTTTCGGCACGGTCGACAGCTGGCTGATCTACAAAATGAGCGGCGCCCATTTGACGGACACCAGCAACGCAGCGCGCACCATGCTGTTCAACATCCACACTCTGCAGTGGGACACGGCTTTGCTGGCGCTGCTCGATATTCCCGCCTCGTTGCTGCCCGAGGTCGTGCCATCGAGTGGCGTGGCCGCGCACACGCACGCGTCATTGCTGGGCGTGTCCGTGCCGATCGCCGGCATCGCGGGCGACCAGCAGGCCGCCACGTTCGGCCAGGCCTGTTTGCAACCGGGCATGGCGAAAAATACCTACGGCACCGGCTGCTTCATGCTGATGAATGTGGGCAAGCGCCCCTTGCCATCGAAAAACCGCTTGTTGACGACGGTGGGCTGGAGCCTGGGCCCGGATGCGAATCAAACCGATTACTTGCTGGAAGGCAGCGCCTTTATCGCTGGCGCTGCCGTGCAATGGATGCGCGACGGCATCGGCATCATTCGCGACTCGTCCGAAGTGGAAGCGCTGGCCACCAGCGTGCCCGATTCGGGCGGCCTGGTCTTCGTGCCTGCGTTCGCCGGTCTCGGCGCACCGTACTGGGACCCGTATGCGCGCGGCACCCTGATCGGCATCACGCGCGGCACGGGCAAGGCGCACATCGCGCGCGCGGCGCTCGAAGGCGTGGCTTACCAGAACGTCGACGTCTTGTCCGCCATGCAGGACGACGCCGGCATCGTGCTATCGGAATTGCGCGTCGATGGCGGCGCGGCCCGCAACGACATGCTGATGCAATTCCAGGCCGACATCCTGAACGTGCCCGTGGTGCGTCCCGTGGTGACGGAAACGACGGCCCTGGGCGCCGCTTACTTGGCGGGCCTGGCCGTGGGTTTCTGGGAGTCGCTGGAAGAAATCGCCGCCCAATGGCAGGTGGGGCGCCGCTTCGAGCCGGCCATGGCGGCCGACGAGCGCCTGACGCGGCTGCACAAATGGCAACGCGCCGTGGAGCGCTCGCGCGACTGGAGCGAGTGAGCCGGGCAATAACGCGCGATCAGGGCCGCGCCAAGTACACGGCGTAGCCCAGTGTTTCGCGCGGCACCGAATACAGGTCGCGCAGTTCAAAATAGGGCGCGTGCACGTTGCCGCTGACGGCTATGCCGGTGCGTGCCAAAGCCAGGCGCAAGCGGGGCACATGAAAGTATTGCGTAGCCACCATGGCGCTCTTCCAGCCACGCGCGCGCATCAGCGCCGCTGCATTGCGGGCCGTGGCCTCCGTGGTCCAGCCTTGATGATCCTCGAAGATGGCGCTGGCCGGCACGCCGCGCGACTGCAGATAGCGGGCCATCGACGCGGCTTCGTCGAAGCCTTCCTTGCCGGTGGCGCCGCTGACGAGGATGCGCGGCACCCGTCCAGCCTGGAGCTGCGCCAGGGCCGCATCGAGCCGCGCCTGCAGGCGCGGGCTGGGCGTGCCATTGGGCAATATCGTATTGCCCGGCACGACGATGACGTCGGCCGGCGCCAGCCTGTCATTGAGTCCCGCCAGCACCAGCGCTGTCGTGGCCAGCAGAAAAATACCCGCAGAGATTAAGCCCAACAGTGTTATTTTTCGCATCGTTGATGATCGAGTAGGCAATGGCTGCATGATACGCGCCCATTGCTGAGCGCGTCAGCTCGCCCGTGCTGTGCGTGCGCGCTGGTTCGACAGATAAATATTGTCCTTTTCCAATGGCTTGCCTTCGCGCACGGCAGCGAGCCAGTCCTGGGTGCTGACGACGGCGGCGAAATTGGAGTGAAACACGGTGCTGAAGACGCGGTGGATTTCCTCGGCGCTGGCCGTGCCGCCCGCATTTGCGTAGGGCACGGCGCCGCTGGCGTCTTGCAGGAATTCGACCTGCAAGCCTTCGTGCGCGGCCTGGTAAATGCTGGCGGCGTCGCAGTTGTGCGTCATGTAGCCGCTCACCGTCAAGGTGTCGATGCCGTGGCTGTCCAGCCAGGCGCGCAAGTTGGTACCCGCAAAGGCACTGCTCATGGTCTTGTTGATGCGGTGCTCGGCGGGAAAGGCGGCCACTAGCGGATGCAACTGCCAGCCCTCGCTGCCTTTGGCGAAGACGGGCGAATTTTCCGGCGCATCGTGCTGGAGGACGATGACGGGCACGCCGGCGGCGCGGGCGCCAGCCATGGCGGTGACGATATTGGGCAGCGAGATGTCGACCGATGGATATTCGATGAGCATGTTGCCCGTAAAGTATTCGTTTTGGACATCGATGACGAGCAGGGCGCGGCGTGGGGTGGTGGACATGTGTACTCCTGAGTGGGTGAAAGAGGAAACAGCTCCTCGACAAAGCCATTGTCAGGCCGCATGATTACAATAAAAAGTGGCCCGAAGGCCGCTCTGCGATAAAATCGGGCCATGCCTACTATTTCTCCATCTTCCTCTCCCTTGAGCGTGGCCGTGATCGCCTTCGACGGCATGACGCCATTTCATTTATCCGTGCCTTGCCTCGTGTTTGGCGCCCAGCCGGACGAAGCCGATCTGCCACGGTTCCTGGTGCGCGTGTGCGCCGCCGATGCCGCGCCCTTGCGCACGGCAGCCGGCTTTTGCATCACGCCCGAGTTCGGGCTGGAGGGATTGCAGGGGGCCGATATCGTCATCATGCCGGCTTGGCACGACGATTGCCGCGATGCCGCACCGTCCCTGGTCGCGGCGCTGCAGGCGGCCAGTGGGCGCGGCGCGCGCATGGTGGGCCTGTGCCTGGGCGCGTTTCCGCTGGCGCAGGCGGGCTTGTTGGATGGCAAGAGCGCGGCCACGCACTGGGGCATGGCGCAGCGGCTGGCGGCCCGCTACCCCAAGGTCAGGGTGGACCGGGAAGTGCTGTACGTGGATGATGGCGCGGTGCTGACGTCGGCGGGCGTGGCCGCTGGCCTCGACTGCTGTTTGTATCTGCTGCGCCAACTGGCGGGCGCCGAGGTGGCCAACCGCGTGGCGCGTCGCTTGCTGGTGGCGCCGCACCGGCAGGGCGGACAGGCGCAATTCATCGAGCGCCCGCTGCCCGTGTCCGGCAGCGAAGGTCGCTTTGCCGAGGTGCTCGCTAGCGTGAGCGCCAGTCTGGGCCAGGCGCACAGCATCGATGCGCTGGCTGAACGGGCCGCCATGAGCCGACGCAATTTTACGCGCCACTTCCGCCAGGCGACGGGCACGTCTTTCAAGCAATGGTTGCTAAACCAGCGTCTGGCGCATGCGCAAGGCATGCTGGAAAAAAGTGCGGCCTCGATCGAGGTCGTGGCGCAACAGGCCGGCTTTGGCACCGCCCTCTCGCTGCGCCAGCATTTCCGCGCCAGCTTGCAGACGTCGCCGTCGGCCTACCGCAAGCTGTTCCGGCAGCAAGGCCAAGGCGTCCGTGTAGGCGCGTAGTCGTGCCGCTGGTCCCTGGACTGTCGAGAGGCGGGCGCGTCCCCATGGCTTGCTTGGGAGGCTGATTGATGTGGCTGATTGGCGTTGCTTACTTGCACGACTTATTTGCACGACTTATTTGCGCGGCTCGTGTATGCGAAATTTCCTGACGATGCCTGCCTGGTCGAACACGACAGCGACTTCGCGCGTGCCTTTTTCGCCCAGCAGGGGAATTAGCCGCGTCACGCCCGGCGTTTGCAGCTGGTTTTTGTAGACCCACACTTCATAGCCTGGGTCGAAGCTGACGACGGTGGCGTTGCCCAGCGCCGCGTCGAGGTCGAGGCGGGTGGTCTTGCCCACCGTGATGTTCTGATAAATGGCGCCGTTGGCCGGCGCGCGGTTGACCTTGTATTCACTGGCGGTGCACATGGCCACGGCCAGGCCCGCGAGGCAGGAAGCTGCCAGTTTTATCAAAGTGTTCATACGGACTCCCAGTGTGCATCACTGCTTCCAATCAAAGAGGGGACGGGCGTGATGTCGTGAGGGCAGTGTGCGTCGGTGGCCGAGAATGTGCTACAAAATTATACAAAGGCGCACAAATCGGTGCTGCCAGTATCGGCCGCCGGTACTTTTAGCGGCTCTGCAACACGTCCGTCGAAAGCGCCAGGGTTTCTTTGATTTCTTCCATCACCACATAGCTTTTCGATTGCGCGGCACCCGGCAGTTGCAGCAGCATATCGCCCAGCAGCTTGCGGTATTCGGCCATTTCATGGATGCGCGCCTTGATCAGGTAGTCGAAGTCGCCCGACACCAGGTGGCATTCCTGTACTTCGGGAATTTGCAACACTTCGCGGCGGAATTGCTCGAACGCTGACGCGGATTTTTGATTGAGAGTAATCTCTACAAAAACGAGCAACTTGGCGCCCAGTGCGGCCGGATTCACCTTGGCGTGGTAACCCGTGATGACGCCGTCGCGCTCCATGCGCTTGACGCGCTCGATGCAGGGCGTGATGGACAGGCCTACCTGTTCACCGAGGTCTTTCATCGAGATGCGTCCATCCTGTTGCAGGATGCGCAGGATGTGACGATCCAGCTTGTCGAGGCTGCGTGCTGATTCTTTCAGGATTCTCATGATTTATTGCTGAATATCTCGATTTATACGTGAACAAATACTAGCTCTTTCCCAATATCATAGCCGTTAATCTGGCACTAGCCATAAATATAATTGAGGAAACTATGCGTATTGTGATTCTGGGGTCCGGCGTTATCGGCGTCACCAGTGCTTACTATTTGGCCAAAGCAGGACATGAGGTGACCGTCATCGACCGCCAGCCTGGCCCGGCACTGGAAACCAGCTTCGCGAATGCGGGGCAAATCTCGCCCGGCTACGCTTCGCCATGGGCCGCACCCGGCATTCCCTTGAAAGCCGTGAAGTGGATGATGCAGCGCCACGCGCCCCTGGCCATCTCGCTCGATGGCAGCGCCGCCCAGCTCAAATGGATGTGGCAGATGTTGCGCAATTGCACACCGGAAGCGTATGCCGTGAATAAGGAACGCATGGTGCGCCTGGCTGAATACAGCCGCGACTGCTTCAAGGTGCTGCGCGCCGAGGCCGGCATCACGTATGAAGGCCGGCAGCAGGGTACGATGCAATTGTTCCGTACTGAAAAGCAATACAACGATGCGGCCAAGGATATCGAAGTGTTGAAAGACGCAGGCGTGCCGTATGAAGTGCTGCAGCGCAACGAGCTGTCGCGCGCCGAACCAGCGCTCGAAGCGGTCAAAGACAAGCTGTTCGGCGGCTTGCGCCTGCCCAACGATGAAACCGGCGATTGCCAGCTGTTTACGACGCGCCTGTCGGAAATGGCCGTGGCGCTGGGCGTGAAGTTCCGCTATGGCGTGGCGATCGACGCGCTGCTGACGCGCGGTGACGAAATTGCTGGAGTGCAATGCGGCGCGGAAATCGTCAAAGCCGATTCCTATGTGGTGGCCCTCGGTTCTTACTCGACCGGCTTCATGCAGCCGCTGCTCGACATCCCCGTGTATCCGCTGAAAGGCTATTCGATCACCGTGCCTATCGTCAACGCAGCCAAGGCGCCCGTGTCGACCATCCTCGATGAAACGTACAAGATCGCCGTCACGCGTTTCGATGACCGCATCCGCGTGGGCGGCATGGCGGAAATCGCCGGCTACAAGCTGAACCTGAACCCGCGCCGTCGCGAAACCCTGGAAATGGTCGTCAATGACCTGTTCCCTGGCGGTGGCAACACGGCCGATGCCACCTTCTGGACGGGATTGCGCCCGATGACCCCGGACGGTACGCCGATCGTCGGGCGCACGCCGCTGCGCAATCTGTTCCTCAACACGGGCCACGGCACCCTGGGCTGGACCATGTCCTGCGGTTCGGCGCAATTGCTGGCCGACCTGATGTCGTCGAAAAAGCCCGCCATCCTGGCCGACGACCTGTCCGTCAGCCGCTACAGCGGCGCGCAGCACGGCGGTAAACTACAGTACGCGGGCGCCTGAGATGGGCGCTAGCATGCCACCCAAGGAACGTAGCGGCGCCATCCTGACGGTGGACCTGGACGCCGTGCGCGCCAATTACCGCTTGCTGCGCGACAAGGCGCACCCGGCAGCCTGCTCGGCGGTGGTGAAGGCCGATGCGTATGGCCTGGGCGCCGCGCAAGTGGCTGCGGCCCTGTATGAAGAAGGCTGCCGCCATTTCTTCGTGGCCCACCTGGAAGAGGGCATCAGCCTGCGCCCGTATGTGGCGCACGATGCACACATCTTCGTGCTGCACGGCCCACCCGTCGCTACGGAAGGCGAATTCACGGCCCATGGTTTGATACCCGTGCTGAACAGCGAGCCGCAGGTGGCGGGCTGGCGCAAGCATGCACAAGCGCTGGGCACGACTCTGGACGCCATCGTGCAGGTCGATAGTGGCATGTCGCGCATGGGCTTGTCGCCGCAGGAAATCGACGCCTGGCTGCTGGACCCTCATTTTCTTGACGGCATCAACGTGCACTACATCATGAGCCATTTGGCGTGCGCCGACGAGCCCAGCAACCCGATGAATGGTGAGCAGTTGGCCCGTTTCAGCGCCATCCGCGTCCGTCTGCCGCAGCAGTATCGCGCCAGCCTGGCCAATTCCTCGGGCATTTTCCTGTCGCCCGATTTTCACTTCGAGCTGGTGCGTCCCGGTGCGGCCCTGTACGGCATTGCGCCGCAGAGCGGCGAAGCCCATCCCCTGCGCTCGGTGGTACGCCTGCAAGGCAAGGTCATACAGACACGCACGATTGCCGCTGGCGAGCACGTCGGCTACAGCTGCCGCTACACGGCCAGCGAGGCGCGCCAGGTGGCCACTATTTCCGTCGGCTATGCCGATGGCTGGCTGCGCAGCATGAGCAACCAGGGCCTGGCCATCGTCGATGGCGTGAAAGTGCCGCAGATCGGCGCCATTTCCATGGATTCCATCACCTTGGATGTGAGCGCCATCGCGCAAGAGCGCGTCGCGCCTGGCAGCCTGGTCGACCTGATCTGCGCCGAACATCCGGTCGACGCCGTGGCAGCCATGGCCGGTACCATCGGCTATGAAGTGTTGACCAACCTGGGCGGGCGCTACTACCGCGACTATCTGGGCCTGGCCCAAGGCGCACGCTAAACAGCGCCAAACAGCGCCAAACCGATGATTGTGTGGCAAGATAGCCGTGGCGTGCGCTGCACGCCACGGCCATCTTTTAACCGTTATCGGGGATTTCTATGAGTCAATATAACGTTGCTATCATCGTCGGCAGCCTGCGCAAGGATTCCTTCAACCGCAAGCTGGCCGACGCCATCATCAAGCTGGCGCCGCCCGAGTTTTCTTTCAAACACATCGAAATCGGTGACTTGCCGCTGTATAACCAGGATGACGATGGCGCACAGGCCGAGCAGGTGTTGCGCCTGAAGTCGGATATTTCGGCTTCGCAAGCGTTGCTCTTCCTCACTCCCGAATACAACCGTTCTATCCCCGGCGTGCTGAAAAACGCCCTCGACCATGGCTCGCGCCCGTATGGCCAGAGCGTGTGGGGCGGCAAGCCGGGCGCCGTGCTGGGCGTCTCCGTAGGCGCGACCGGCACGGCCCTGGCGCAGCAGCATTTGCGTAATGTGCTCGCTCACCTGGACGTGCCGCTGCTGGACCAGCCAGAGATGTTTATCCAGGCCAAGGAAGGCTTGTTCGACGAGCATGGCGGCGTCGGCCCGGCCAGCCTGGTTTTCTTCCAGGGCTGGATGCAGCGCTACGTGCACTGGGTGCGCCAGCACGCCGTGCATGCCTGAATGGCTTAGGCTTGCCGGGCGGGGCGCCATGGGGCAATAAATAGTTGATCAAGGCACTTTGTTGTTGTCTTGGTATGTGTCCCGGTATGTATAATGGGCGTTTTTTTCACGCGCAAGCCTACCCTGCCGCGTCCCTTTCATGCCGCTTCAACCTGTGGCGCAACCGCTGTTGCGCATCAATCTGCGCCGTCTGATCGTGCTGGTGGCGTTTGCCAGCGCCGTGATCTCGCTGCTCAGCAGCTTTTACGCCACGTATCAGGTGCAGCGCCAGTTGCTGATCGATACGACCCTGGAGGCGAACCACGCCTATGCGCTGAAGCTGGCCAGCAGCACGGAAAACTTCCTGCTGGCGGTGCGCCAGCAGCTAGCTTATAGCGCCAGCCTGCTGCCCCGGCACTTTGCTGATCCTGCCGCCCTCAAGGCGGAAACCGAACGCTTGCGCGGGCAGACCAACAGCTTCAATTCCGTCCTGGTGGTCAATGCGCAGGGCAAGGTGCTGGCCGTCTCGCCTGAAATCGTGGCCTTGCAAAATAGCCAGCTCGATTCGGAAGGCGCGCGCCAGGCCTTGCGCGAGCGTCGCCCCCTGATCACCAAGCCCTACCTGTCTTCGGTCGGCAACCTGGTCATTTTCATCTCCCATCCCGTCTTCGATGATGCCGGCCGGTATCTCGGCTATGTGGGTGGTTCGATTTATCTGAAACAGAAAAATATCTTGTTCACCTTGCTGGGACAGCATTATTACCGCGATAGTTCCTACTTGTATGTGGTCGACCAGAGCCGGCGCCTGCTGTACCACCCCGATCCCCTGCGGGTCGGCGAAGTGGCCGGTGACAATGGCGTGATCGACGCCCTCCTGCGCCAGGAAAGCGGTAGTGCAAGCATCGTCAACAGCCGGGGCACCGACATGTTGGCTGGCTATGCCGTACTGCCGTCGACGGGTTGGGGCATCGTGGCCCAGCGACCCACGGCTGCCACGCTGGCGCCGCTGAACCAGCTGATGCTCAACACCGTGTGGTATTGCTCGCCCATAGCCTTGCTCAACCTGCCGTTGATCTGGTGGCTGGCACGCCTGATTTCACGCCCCCTGGTACAGCTGGCCGAAGGCGCCAGCGGCATGGACGCGCCCGGCATGGCCGAGCGCATCGGCGGCATCCCCGCCTGGTACCTGGAAGCGTCGCAGATCAAGCGCGCCTTGCTGGTGGGAATGTCCTTGCTGCAGAAAAAGATCGGCAAGCTCAAGACTGACGTGCAGACGGACCCGCTGACGGGCCTGTCGAACCGGCGCGGCATGGCAGCGGCGCTCGATGCCTGGCAGGCCAAGGCGCTGCCGTTTTCCGTCATCGCCCTCGATATCGACCATTTCAAGCAGGTCAACGACCGCTGGGGGCACGCCGTGGGCGACGACGTCATCTTGCACCTGGCACAGTTGATGCGCGCCTGTTCGCGTGATGTCGACGTGCTATGCCGCAATGGCGGCGATGAATTCATCATGCTGCTGCCAGACGCCGACCTCGATGTAGCGCTGCAGGTGGCTGAGCGCCTGCGCGCCCGGGTCGCTGCCGCCGATTTTCCCGGCGCCGGTCACGTCACGGTGTCGCTGGGCGTCGTGTCGTCGCAGCAGGCGGCGCTCAAGCTCGGCGGCGCGGATGCCGTGCTGCTGGCGGCCGATGCAGCGCTGTATGCGGCCAAGGAAAATGGGCGCAACCGGGTGGGTCTGGCAGAACCGGCCTGAGGCGCTATTGCGCCGTACCCGGGTATATGCTGCACTGCGACTGGCGCGCGTGCAGTTCGGCGTCAGCCTCTCATTGCATTGCATTGCATTTCGCGCTGTCCAATGCAGCGGTCTGGCGTTTCCGGCTAAGCGAGAGGCAAATAGTTGCTTGACCTTCCTCGTGTTGGAAGGTTTATAGTATTGCGATGAACCGTGCATTTTCCCGCTTACTTGTCCGCTCGCTGCTGTGGCTGCTGGCCGTCACGCTGCCCTTGCAGGGCTTTGCGTCGGCCATGCGCAGTTGCTGCGTGGACGAGCTGGTCGGCAACGCCAACGTCAGCGCCGCCGTCGGGGCAGCGCCGGCCTCTCAGTGCCACAATACGGGCGACATGAGGATGCAGGACCAGCCGATGAAAATGGCCGTGGGCGATGGCGGCGCCACGCACTCCGGCCACGATTGCAGCGAGCATGGCGCTTGCAGCGTGGGCGCCACGGCCCCTCCGTGCATGCCTGTCTTGCCGGTGTTGACGCTGTGCGCGCCGCCACCGGCGCTGGCGTACGATTCCTTGTTCACCGGGCATATTCCGTCCGGCCCCGAACGTCCTCCGAGAAGCACGCACTCCGCTTGACCGCCCCTTGAACCTGGCGGTGCAGCCAGTGCACGCCCTTCGCTGCCGTGCCTGCCGCACCCTTGTGTTCCAGCTGCGCGCCCGCCGCGCCATACCCTGTCAACCAAGGAAGCACCATGAAGCAATTATTGAGCCTCGCGCTGGCCGCCGGCGTCGCGCTTGCCTCGCTGCCGCTGAGCGCCGCCGCCCAGCCCCAGCCCCAGCCCCAGCCCGCCCCGCAAGAAGCGCAAGCGCCCGTGCCGGCCACCACCTACCGCTCGGCCTTCGCCGGCTACCGTCCCGCCACCGAGGACGAGGCCACGCCTGACCAGAATTGGCATGCTGGCAACGAGAAAGTCGGCAAGACCGGCGGCCACATGGGCATGATGAAGATGGATAGCCACAAGATGGAGGGCCACAAGATGGAAGGGCATAATATGCCGGTGGGTAAGCCCCAGCCCAGCCCCAAGCCCGATGCCAAACCTGCCGCCCAGCCCGCCGGACAACACCAGCATGAAGGACATTGAGATGGCTCGATTCACAAAATCAATCTGTCTCACGCCGCTGGCGCTGGCGGCCGTCTTGTTGCTGAGCGGCTGCGTCAGCTTTAGCCCCGATGGCGGCATGCAGACGGTGTCCGCGCTGGCCGACGCCCGCACGGGCGCGCCCGCAGCATTGACCGACACGGGCGGCGAGGACAAGCTGGCGCAGCTGCTTGCCCAGCCCCTGGACGCCGACAGTGCCGTACGCATCGCCCTGATGAATAACCGCGGCATGAAAGTGGCGCTGGCCCAGCTGGGCGCGTCCGAGGCGGACCTGGTGCAAGCGGGGCGCTTGCGCAATCCCGGCCTGTCGTTCGGCCGCTCGCATGGCAGCGGCGGCAATGAAATCGAGCGGGGCGTCAGTGTCGACCTGGCCGGCTTGCTGACGATGCCGATGCGCGTGGACATTGAGCGCGGCCGTTTCGAGCAAGCCAAGCTGCAGGCGGCCATCAGCGCGGTGCAACTGGCGTCGGACACGCGCCGCGCCTATTTCAACGCCGTGGCTGCCGTGCAGACGGAGCAGTTCATGCAGCGGGCGCTGGTGTCGGCCGAGGCGGGTGCGCAACTGGCCACGCGCTTGCAGCAGGTTGGCAACTGGAGCCGCCTCGACCAGGCGCGCCAGCAAGTTTTTTATGCGCAGGCCGTCGGCGACCTGGCCCGCGCGCGCCACCAGGCCACGGCCACGCGCGAACATCTGACGCGCCTGCTGGGTCTGTGGGGCAAGCAGACAGGCTTTACTTTACCGTCGCGCCTGCCCGACTTGCCGCCGCAGGCTGTGGCGGCGGACGATATCGAGGCACAGGCGATGGAGCAACGTCTCGACGTGCAGATGAGTAAGCTCGACGCGCACGCCACGGCCAGCGCGCTGGGCCTGGCTAAGGTGACGGGTGTCGTCAACGTGTTTGAGGTGGGCTATAGCAACAAGAGCAGCAGCGAGGCACCGCGCGAAAACGGCTATACCGTGTCCCTCGAATTGCCGCTCTTCGATTGGGGTTCGGCGCGCAATGCCAAGGCGCAAGCTGTGTACGCGCAGTCGCTGCAGCGCACGGCGGACACGGCGCTGCGGGCCCGTTCGGAGGTGCGCGAAGCGTACTCTAGCTACCGCACGGCCTACGACCTGGCGCGCCACTACCGCGATGAAGTCCTGCCGCTGCGCAAGACTATCTCGCATGAAGTATTGCTGCGCTACAACGCCATGCTGGCCAGCGTATTCGAGTTGCTGGCAGACGCGCGCGAGCAAGTCGCCAGCGTGAATAGCGCCATCGAGACCCAGCGCGATTTCTGGATCGCCCAAACTCAATTGCAATCGGCCATCAATGGCAGCGGCCCAGCTGCAAAGGAATAATGATGATTACACGTAGAAACTTTTTCATGAATGCGGGCGCTGTCGCCCTCAGTGCTGCGGCCGTCAGCCGCGTGGGCGCGGCGTCGCTGCCGGAAGCTGTCAGCATGGCCGATGCGCAAACGAAAGCGCCGCCGCCACCGCCGAACGGGCGTCCATACAACCCCGTCGTCACTCTCAATGGCTGGTCCTTGCCCTGGCGTATGAACAACAACGTCAAGGAATTCCACTTGGTAGCCGAACCCGTCGTGCGCGAACTGGCGCCGGGCATGATGGCCAACCTGTGGGGCTACAACGGCCAGTCGCCAGGCCCCACCATCGAAGTCGTGGAGGGCGACCGGGTGCGCATTTTTGTCACGAATAAATTGCCGGAACACACTAGCGTGCACTGGCATGGACAGCGTTTGCCCAACGGCATGGATGGCGTCACGGGCCTGACCCAGCCCGGTATTGCGCCAGGCAAGACCTTCGTCTACGAGTTTGTGGCCAAGCGGCCCGGCACCTTTATGTACCACCCGCATGCCGATGAAATGACGCAGATGGCGATGGGCATGATGGGTTTCTGGGTGACGCACCCGAAAGATCCGAATTTCATGCAGGTGGACCGCGATTTCGTATTTTTGCTCAGCAATTACGATATCGATCCCGGCAGCTATACGCCGAAGATCATGACCATGACGGAGTTTAATCTGTTCACTTTCAACAGCCGCGTCTTCCCCGGCATCGACCCCATGGTGGTGCGCCAGGGCGACAAGGTGCGCGTGCGCGTGGGCAATCTGACCATGACGAATCACCCGATTCACCTGCATGGCCATGAATTCGAGGTCACGGGTACCGATGGCGGCTGGACGCGCCCCGAGTCGCGTTGGCCCGAAGTGACGACAGACGTCGCCGTGGGCCAGATGCGCGCCTTGGAGTTCACGGCTACCGACCTCGGCGACTGGGCTTTCCATTGCCACAAGTCGCACCACACGATGAATGCCATGGGGCATGACGTGCCCACCATGATCGGTGTCGACCACCAGGGCGTGGCCGCAAAGATCAATCAACTCGTGCCCGGCTACATGGTGATGGGCGAGCGTGGCATGGCCGACATGGGCGAGATGCAGATGCCGATCCCCGACAACACCTTGCCGATGATGGCCGGCGACGGCCCCTTCGGCGCCATCGGCATGGGTGGCATGTTTACCACCGTCAAGGTGCGCCGGGAGCAAAAGCCAGGCGATTATCGCGATCCTGGCTGGTACCGGCACCCGGCCGGCAGCCTGGCCTATGAATGGACGGGTGCCTTGCCGGAACCGGTGCGCGGCCAGGGCATGGGCAAGCTGCCGGCCAAGGGCGGCGTCGAAATGACGGTGCGCAAGCGGGCTGGCCACAGCGGGCATTAATTTCCTGCGCCACCGGCATGACAAGACCAGGCGCGCACCTTGACGGGGCTGGCAGGCGGGTTGCGCCTGCATACCTCGGTGCAATAGCTTTCCGTAGTGCAAGTTAGCAACGCCACGCCCTTGCGCCGGCCAGCGCCCGCCGTCTGGCTTGAGGGCGTAACACGCACGCATGGACTTGGTGGTAGGCTAGCGTTCTTGCGCATTTGCCACTTCCGGGTCTTCCATGTCTTATCCTTGCTTACCGTCGCTGTGTTTCTCCCTGCTGTGCCTAGCGCCAATGGCGTCATTGGCGCAGGCGCAAGACGGCGATCCTGTCCTGCCTTACCGCCCGTCCGTGGCCAGTCCCGCCCAACTGCCCGTACCGGGCCAGCTGGAATTGGAGGCCGGCGGCCTGCTGTCAAAAACAGGCGCCACGCGCCGCGCCAGCCTGCCATATACCTTCAAATTGGCGTTGACGCCCGAGTGGGGCGTGCTGCTGGGCGGCGAGGCGTTCGTGCGTGCGCGCGATGCAACGGGCTTGGGCGACTCGGGCCTGGGTGACACGAGCATCGTGCTCAAGCGCGCCTTCTTGCTCGACAGCGCCACGGCGCTGGGCCTGGAACTGGGCTGGAAGTTGCCGACGGCCAAGGACGCCATCGGCAGCGGCAAGCGCGATGTCACCTTGAATGGCATTTTCAGCCGCGACCTGGGTGTCGTGCATATGGACGCCAACCTGAACGCCACGCGCCTGGGAACCTCCGACCCTGGCACTGGCAGGGTACAAACGGGCTGGGCAGCCTCTTTTTCCACGCCCGTCAGCGCGCGTTGGGGCGCCACGGCGGAAGTGTCGGGCACGCGTTTGCGCGGCGCGGCGGCTAGCGCGCAGTTGCTGCTGGCGGCCACTTACAGTCCCACGCCACGGCTAGCCATCGATATCGGCATGGCGCGCGGCTTGACGTCGGCGTCGCCGGACTGGTCGCTATTTAGCGGACTGGTCGTGCCTTTGGGCAAGCTGTGGTGAGATAGTCATGCTGGCTCTCATGCATCCTGGCGAACAGACAGCTTGGCGCGCGGGAGTGTTAGCGCCCGCTGCCGTGGAGCAGCGATGATGCTTGCGCGCTCGTGCGCGGCAAGACGACGCTCAGGGCCGTGCCGCCTTGTGCATTGGCCGTCAGGTTCAGGCTGCCCCCCAGGTAGTGCACGCGCTCGCGCACGCAGCGCAGTCCATGCTTGCGCATGTCGACCGGTTCCCGCGCCGGCAGGCCGTTGCCGTTATCCTTGACGGTCATCATCAGCGCTGCCTCGTTGTCGTCAATGATGATGTCGACCTGCGTGGCGTTGGCATGCGTGGCGATGTTGCCGAGCGCCTCTTCCAGGGTGCGCAGCAGCGCTACGCCCATGTTGCGGGGGCAAATTAATTCGTCATCAGGCAGGCTGCAGCGTACGGTGATCTTGTGCTGTTCGGCGAATTGCGCGGCCAGCTCGCTCAGCGCCACATTGACGCCAAGAAACTCCAGCTTGTCGTTCCACAGCTTCAGCTGCATTTGCCGGTTGGTTTCAATCACATTGAGCAGCAATTGCTTCATGGTCGCAGCACGTTCGAGCAAGGCCGTTTCCTGCGGCATTTTTTGCGTCAGCAGCGACAAGTGCATGGTCAGCGCCGTCAGCGATGAGCCGAGGCTGTCGTGCAGTTGGCGCGACAGGGAGCGCCGTTCATTGTCCCAGCTGGTATTGATATGACCGAGCAATTCGCTCAGATCGGCTGCGCGTTCCGCATCGGCCTGGGCCGCTTCCTTGTTCGGATCTGTTTGTGCGGACATAGCGCCCCGTGAATGGTGAAAGGTGGACCAAATTCAAGTGGTGGATCATACATGAGGATTTCATCAGAGGGCGCATGGATGGAAAATTTCTATCTTTTCAGCAATTTTAATCTCCTCCCATCATTCTTGTTCGATGCATAAGATGATTGTTTGTGCTAGGCCAAGGCGCAGTTCCCGTCGTTGCGTACGGCTGCGCACATACCGGGGCGCTTTGCACTGCCATAGTGGAGGCGTGCATTCTCCCCATGCAGCATAGCCGTTCTGCGGCCCAGGGTGCAGCACAGGCCCGCTTATAGAAACGAAAGGACATGCCATGAATATCGATACCATCGTCGACCAGGAATATGCCGACAAAAGCTTCCGCGACATCGTCAATGCGCCCATCAGCGCCCTGCGCGGCGTCAGCGCGAAGGATGCCAAGGTCTTGCAGCAGGCGTTTGGCGTGAGCACCGTGCGCGAACTGTCCAATCTCAATGTCGTCAAATGGGCCAGCGCGCTGGTCATCCTGGCCGATGAAGAGGGCATGAGCGGCGAAGAACGTGCGAAGGAAGAGCTGCTCGACGACGCCGTCGAAATGACTTTCCCGGCCAGCGATCCGATTTCCGTCGATGCCGGCATCACGCGCATTGAAGTGCCGCCCGAGACCGTGAATGCGCAAACGGACCACCAGCATGCCGGACAGCATGAAGTGACGGCCGGGAAAAAATAAAGCGCGCGGGCAGGAAAAAATCGGCTGGCCGTGTTGGCCGGCCGTTTTTTCTTGGTGCGCCAGGCACAAACTCAGTTCAGGCGATAGAGTGGATGTTGCTGTTCTGCGTGCTTGGCTGCGGCGCGATCACTTCCTGGGGTGAGCAGCAAAATCGGTTCTTGCCGGCGCGCTTGGCTTCATACAGAGCCGTGTCGGCCGTGCCCAGCAGGGCGGCGACGGTGCTGGCATCGTCCGGGTAGATGGCGATGCCGATGCTGGTCGACAGGCGCAAGCTCAGCTTGTCGATAAAATATGGCTCGGAAATGACTTCGATCAGCTTGGCGGCCGGCTCGCGCGCGTCGCCCTTGCCGGCCAGGTTGCCCAGCACGATGACGAATTCGTCGCCGCCGATGCGCGCTACCGTGTCTTCCTTGCGCGACGCGGCCACCAGGCGGTCCGCCACCATTTTCAGGATCTCATCGCCACAGCCGTGGCCGTAACTGTCGTTGATGGTCTTGAAGCCGTCCAGGTCCAGGTACAGAATGGCCGACTTGCTGTGGCTGCGGGCCGATTGCTGCAGCGTATGCTCGATACGGTCTTCCAGCAGGCGCCGGTTCGGCAGGCCCGTCAGCGCGTCGTGCAGCGCCAGTTCTTGCTGTTGCTTGCTGTATTGCGCCAGTTCCTTGTACAGCAGGCGCACTTCGAGCATGTTGTGGATGCGCTTGTGCACTTCCATCAGGTCGAACGGTTTGCTGATGAAGTCGCGCGCACCCGCTTCCAAGGCGGCGATCTTGAAGCTGGGTTGTGCCGTCAGGGCCAGTACCGGCAGGTAGCCGCCATGCTCAATTTCCTTCAAGCCTTTCATGACCTGGAAACCATTGAGTTCCGGCATTTGCAAATCGAGCAGGATCAGGTCGTAGTAGTGCTCCTGGTGCAGCGGGCAGACCTCGGCTGGGCGCATGGTTGCCGTGACGTTGGTATAGCCGGCATCGCGCAGGATTTCCAGCATGAGCTCGACATTGTCGGGTGAGTCGTCGACGACCAAAATTTTGGCTTTCAAAATCTCATCTTGGCTTGGCATGTAAGGTCTCGGTTAATACGGTCTATGCAACGCTGGCTTGTACCGCTGATGATCGGCTGACGGCGGTAGGAAAGATAGTAGCGCCTTGCAAGAAGATAGCGCGCACTACAGCGCTAGACTCACTTTTGCCGCTCTTGGCAGCCAAGGCCGCCTGTCTCCTGCCTGCCGTACAGGTGTGCTGATGAATTCCAGTGTAGCAAATTTCAGCTTAGTTGCTTGTAGGACAGTGCCGCGTCTGAAAGTAGGAAGGCCAACCGACAAAAATAGTCATTTCACTCTGTGCTGTGTATTTCTTTGCATCATCTTTTTAAGGGGGGCGCTATGTGCGTCGTGGCCAGTTGCGCCACGGCCGCCACCAAGGTGACCGGATCCAGTGGTTTCGCGACCCACGCCTGGAAGCCGCTGCTCAGTGCCCGCTGACATTGTGGCAGCTGCGCAAACGCCGTCAGGGCCAGCGCGGGCAGGCTGGCCGCTCCAGGGGCGGCGTGCGCGCGCATATGCGCCAGCAAGTCGAGACCGTCGGTATCGGCCATGCCGATGTCGCTCACCAGCACATGCGGCTGTACCTGCTCCAGCAGTTGCAGCGCTTGCGCCACGCTGCCAGTGCCATGCACTTCGGCATGCTTGTCGCGCAGGATGCGCTGTGTCAGTGCGCGCGCCCCGGCATCGGCATCGACCAGCAGTACCCTGACGCCGCGCAAGTCAGGGTTGGCCGATGCGGTGTCACCCGCCTGGGGCGCGGCAGCCGCTGGCGGGTCCAGTGGCAGGCGCACGGTGAAGCTGGCACCCTGCATATCGCCGCCGCTACTGGCCGTGACCGTGCCGCCATGCTGCTCCACCAAGTGCTTGACGATCGCTAGTCCCAGCCCCAAGCCGCCGTGCCGGCGCGTGATGGCGGCGTCTGCCTGGCGGAAGCGCTCGAATACGTGGGGCAGGAAGTCTTTCTTGATGCCCACGCCGTTGTCGCTCACCGTGATGGCCAGGTGGGTCGCCTCGCGGCGCATGCCGATGTCGATCCGTCCTCCTTGAGGCGTGAACTTCAGGGCATTCGACAGCAGGTTCCAGAGCACTTGCTCGATGCGGAAGGAATCACCGATGATCGTGCCCGCATCGCTGGCCACGCTGCTGTGGATGGCGATGTCCTTGGCGTCGGCCGCCGGGCGCAGGATGTCGATGGTCGAGGCGATGATACTGGCCGGTGCAAGCGGCTGCAGGTCGAGTAGCAGCTTGTCGGCGCTGATGCGGCGCATGTCGAGCAAGTCTTCGATCAATTGCGCCTGCGCGCGCGCATTGCGTTCGATGCTTTGCAAGCCACGGTGCAGGTCGGCCTGATTGCGGGTGCCGCGTCGCAGCACCTGGGCCCAGCCCAGGATGGCTGACAGCGGCGTGCGCAGTTCATGCGACAGGGTGGTGAGAAAATCATCTTTTAGCTGGTGCGTGTGCTCGACCTCGGCGCGGGCCTCGCGCTCGCGCTCGCATAGCACCTTGTGCTCTAGCGCGGCGCGCGTGGCGGCCGCGTGCAGACGCATATTGTCGAGCGCGACGCCCGCCTGCGCCGCAATGGTCGAGGCGATGCGTTCGCTGCGCGCGTTGAACATGCCCGCCTGCGGATGGCCTAGCAGCAAGTGCCCCAGCAGCATGCCTGAGCGCGAGCGGATGGGCAGGCTCAGGCAGCTGCGCAGCGTTGGCGTGCCGTTGGTGCTGGCGTCGGGAGCGGCTCGCAAGTCGTTCTGGCGCATGGCCGGTCCCTGGCGCAGTGGTGCAGCGATGGTGTCGGCCTGGAACAGGCTGATGCCGTTGACGGCGCGCGCCGCAGGCAGGGCGCCATAGTTGTCGCGGACATCGCGCGCGTCGTCGTAATACAAGGCGCCGAAGCGCGCGCCGCTGATGCGCGTCGCCGCGTCGACGGTTTCCTGCAGCAGCGCCGGCATGTCCAGTGGGGCGGCCAGGGACGCGCCTGTGTCATTGAGCAATTCCAGCATGCGTGTCTCGGTACGCAGTGCTTGCTGCGCACGCTTGACCTGATCGACGTCGGTGCTCGTGCCAAACCAGCGCAGCAGCTGCCCGCCCCGGTCGCGCACGGGATAGGCGCGCGTCAGGAACCAGCGGTACTGGCCATCGGCAGCGCGCATGGGAAATGTCATGTCGAAAGGCGTGCCATCGCGTAAAGCCGTCTTCCAGCCTTGCAGCATGGGCGCCAGGTGCTGCGCCTCACAGGCGCTGCTCCAGCCGCCGCTGGCCATCTGTTCGGCGTTGCTGCCGGTGTAGTCTTGCCAGCGCTGGTCGACCCAGGCAATGGTGCCGTCGACGTTGGCGATCCAGGCCAGTTGTACGATGGAATTGGCCAGCGCGTGTACATCTTCTTCGCCCTGGCGCGCGCTTTCCTCGGCCGCCTTGCGCTCGCTGATGTCTTGGATATACGTGGTCCAACCTTCGCTGGACGGGTAGATGCGCACTTCCAGCCAGCGTCCCGATGGCCGATATGGCAGCTCGAAACTGCCGCTCTGCTGCTGCTGCTGCGCCATGGTGCCCCGGTACTGCGCTTCCAGTGCCGTGCCCTGCAAGTCGGGGCAGGCTTGCCACAGGCTGCTGCCTGCCAGCTGGCTGCCGGGCGAACGTTGCGGCGCGAGCATGTCGGCACCGCGCGTATTGATGTAGCGAATGGTCCAGTCGTGGTCGAGCAGGCAAAGGCCGTCGGTCATGTTCTCTAGCAAGTTGGCCATGCTGTCGTTTGATAGGCTCAGCAGCGCTGATGGGAAGAGCAGATCTTGCTCGCCGTCATGCTTAGCCATCGGTAATCCTGCAACGGTGTGTCTGCAGCGCTGGCTGTCGCTGCGCCGTGCTGCCATCGCCAAGCTCAGTTAAAAGGGTCATGATGGAAGTGCCCGCTGTCATGCATGAGAGGTGGCACAAGCGCCCCTGTCTGGCCAGTATTGTAGTCGCAAGCGGCGCGCCGCCACCGCACGCTTGCGTGCTGCCTGCAGATAGCACTGGACAGACGGGAAGGCAGTCCCTATAATCCCGCTTCTTTCGAGACAGCAACTTCTCGATGCGCTGGAAGCGACTGTGAAAGCAGCTGTGTCCATCGATGAAAGGCGTAGGCTTTTCTGCAGTGAAAAGATGGCTGATGGTGCGGGGCGGTATTGCGCAAAATCAGCTAAGCGATTGAAAAATCGAACTTTTCAAAGCGAAATGAATACGCTATAATGTTTGCCTGCGCGGCTGTAGCTCAGCTGGATAGAGTACTTGGCTACGAACCAAGGGGTCGTGGGTTCAATTCCTGCCAGCCGCACCAGAATACTGAAAGTCAGACTTTGTCTGGTTTCGTTGTAAAAGTTGTTAGCTCCATGTGGTAACGGAGACGTTGTAGAGGTTTTGCGGCTGTAGCTCAGCTGGATAGAGTACTTGGCTACGAACCAAGGGGTCGTGGGTTCAATTCCTGCCAGCCGCACCAGTTTTATCAGTATGATTGCCAGAGCGGAGTTCGCTTCGTTTTGATCAGAGTTTCAAGCTTCGTGCAGTAAGGCGTAGCGTGTCAAAGTTTGCGGCTGTAGCTCAGCTGGATAGAGTACTTGGCTACGAACCAAGGGGTCGTGGGTTCAATTCCTGCCAGCCGCACCAGTATCAGCAGTAAAGAAAAAACCCGGAAAGTTCACTTTCCGGGTTTTTTTTCGTCATGGCAGCGGGCGGGCAGCGGCCATGTTGGCGGCCTGGGCAATTGTGAAATATCCGCACGGCGCCCTTTGCCATTCTGCAAAGCCCTGCTATAATCTTGTCTTAGGCGGCTGTAGCTCAGCTGGATAGAGTACTTGGCTACGAACCAAGGGGTCGTGGGTTCAATTCCTGCCAGCCGCACCAGAATATGGGGGGTCAGATTGTAAAATCTGATCCCCTTTTTCGTTACCAAATGGTTTTACGCTGCGCCTGTGGCGCCGCGCCGGTATTGCCGGCGAAACGCGCGCGGCGTTACTTGTTTTGCGGCGCGGAACTGGCGATTGAAATGCGCCAGGTTGCGGTAGCCCGCCTCTTGCGCGATGACGGCGATGGCCAGATTACTCTCGATCAACTGTTGGCAAGCGCGGCCGATGCGTAGCTGCGCCAGGTACTGGCCCGGCGTGCAATGCGCGTGGCGCTTGAAACAGCGGTGAAAGGCGCCCAACGACAGGGCAGCGCGCTGCGCCAGGGTTTCGAGAGCAATGTCTTGGCGGAAATGCGCATGCATGAAAGCGAACACGTCGCTCATGCGCTTGTGCTGCCCATCGGGCAGCGGCGCCTGCGCCATCGAGGCCAGCGGCCGCGCCCCCGTATCTCCCGCCAGGTCCAGCAGCACGTCGAGCAGCAGCGGCAGGCGCTGCGGCACGGGCAGCGCTTGCAGTTGTAACAGCTTGGCCGCGCTGCGCGCGCTCGCTGCCGGCGAAAAGTGCAGCGCGGGGCCGGCGCGGGCCGCCAGTTGCCGCAAGGCTTGCAATTCGGGAAAACAGGCCACCAGCTGCTCCACCCATGCCAATGAAAACCACACGACGACGGCCAGCATCGGCTGCGCGCTGTCGATGCGCTCGCTGGCCGACCAGGTATGTGGCAAATTCGGCCCTAGCAGCACCAGGTCGCCCGCTTCGAAATCGCCCAAGTGGTCGCCGATGTAGCGCTGGCCCCGGGCATTGACGGTCAGGGTCAGCTCGAATTGCGGATGGTAATGCCAGAGGAAGGCAATGGTGTCGAGTTCGCGCCACAGCAAGCCCCAGGAGTGGCCCGCCGGTATGGTGACTTGTTCGAATAAAGGCGTCATGATGACGTTATGAGCGGATCAATAGTCACGATAGTATCAGTATTGACCGCTAGGCGCGCATTTGAGCTGGCCGTACCATCGCACAATCTGTCTCACACCAACACAGGAGACAGCGATGCAAGACAAATATCAATATGGCGCAGACCGTCCCGGCAATCCGTCCGTGGCCTACACGGAGCAAACTCAGTTGCGCGACATAGAGAAACAGCTGCCCCTGCGCGTGCTCTCCGACAGCGACTTTTTGCATTGGCAAACCTGCGGTTATGTCATCGTCAAGGAGGCGGTGTCGCCGGAACAGGTTCGGCGCACCACCGATTTCCTGTGGGAGTTTCAAGGACTGGACCAGCACGATGCCGCCACCTGGAACCAGGATCAGCTGCGCGAGCACGCGATGAAGGAACTCAACGGTGCCGGCATGGTCGAGGCTTATCACAACCAGACCCTGTGGGATAACCGCCAGACCCAACGGATATACGACGCCTTCGTCGACATCTGGGACCGTCAGGATTTGTGGGTGACCATCGACCGCGCCAACTTGAACACGCCGAACAAGGGCAAGCGCAAGTTTGGCGGCTTCATCCACTGGGATGCCGATACCACGCTCGACCCGCTGCCGGTCAACGTGCAGGGCGTGCTGGCCCTGTCCGACACCTCGCCCGAGAGCGGCGGTTTCCAGTGCTATCCGGAACTGTTCAACAACTTGCTGGCGTGGCGCAAGAGCGTGCCGCTTGACCGCAACCCGTGGCAGCCGGACCTGGCGACGGTGCCGTACCCCTTGCAATTCATCGCCATGAAGAAAGGCGAGTTGCTGATCTTTAATAGCCTGCTGGCGCACGGCATCCGCCCGAATACATCCACGCACCAGGTGCGCCTGGCGCAATACATTTCCTTTGCGCCAGCCCAGCAAGACAATCAAGTCTTGCGCGACTGGCGCGTGCAAAGCTGGCGCGAGCGCAGCGCGCCGCAAGGCTACGCGTTTCCCGGCGACCCGGAGGAAAAGGAAAAGCTGCGCTACCCGCAAGCGCAGTTGAGCGAACTGGGTGAGAAGATCCTCGGTGCGCGCGACTGGTAAGCCACGTTCTGTCCGCCACGCTTGCCTGCCGCATAGACAATTGCGGGTAAATGCACGATCATGGTCCGACCTGCCATCGACCGAGGAAACGCATGAGTATCATCACCTGTATCGACGACTTGCGCGTGCTGGCCCAGAAACGCGTGCCGCGCATGTTTTACGACTACGCCGATTCCGGTTCCTGGACGGAATCGACGTACCGTGCCAACAACAGCGATTTCGCCAAGATCAAGTTCCGCCAGCGCGTGGCCGTCAACCTGGAAAACCGCAGCCTGGCCTCGACCATGGTGGGCCAGCACGTGTCGATGCCGGTGGCCCTGTCGCCCACGGGCTTGACGGGCATGCAGCATGCGGATGGCGAAATCCTCGCCGCCCAGGCGGCTGAAAAATTCGGCGTGCCGTTTACCCTCTCGACCATGAGCATTTGCTCGATCGAGGACGTGGCGGCGCACACCACGAAACCGTTCTGGTTCCAGCTGTACGTGATGAAGGACCGCGAATTCATCAACCGCCTGATCGACCGCGCCAAGGAGGCCAAGTGTGGCGCGCTGGTGCTGACCCTGGATTTGCAAGTGCTGGGCCAGCGCCACAAGGACTTGCGCAATGGCCTGTCGGCGCCGCCCCGGCTGACCATCCCGAACATCATCAACATGGCCACCAAGCCGCGCTGGGTGGCGGGCATGTTGGGCACGAAACGGCGCGGCTTCGGCAACATCGTCGGCCATGCCACGTCCGTCTCCGACATGTCGTCGCTGTCGGCCTGGACGCAGCAGCAGTTTGACCTCAGCCTGTCATGGGCGGACGTGGAATGGATCAAGCAGCGCTGGGGTGGGAAATTGATCATCAAGGGCATCATGGACCCTGAGGATGCGCGCCTGGCCGTGGAAAGCGGTGCCGACGCGCTGATCGTCTCGAACCACGGCGGGCGCCAGCTCGATGGCGCGCAATCGTCGATCGAAGCCTTGCCCGCCATCGTCGACGCCGTCGGCAGCCAGATCGAAGTGCATATGGATGGCGGCATCCGCTCGGGCCAGGACGTGCTCAAGGCCGTGGCGCTGGGCGCCAAGGGCGTGTACATCGGCCGTCCTTTCCTGTACGGCCTGGGCGCCATGGGTGGGCCGGGCGTGACGCGCTGCCTGGATATCATCCGCAATGAACTCGACTTGACGATGGCCTTTTGCGGCTTGCGCGACCTGCAGCAGGTGGATAAAAAAATCCTGCTGCCTGGCACGTTTTAAGGGGAAATCCGCACGCTATCAAGCCCTTTCTGTGCCTGGCGTGGCGTGAAGGCGCTCGATGGCGTCTGCGTCGCTGATGCAGACACGTCCGCCGGCGACATAGGGCAGGGTAGACGCGCCGTCTTTGCCTGGGTCGAAGAGTTGCCATTTATTTATGGTTGCATGGAGTAATCAGCATGCGACTGTTCGCCTTCAGACTGGAGTGTCATGACTTATAGAAAGAGCATCAGCACTGAACGCTTGATCCTGCGCAAGCCGCAGCTCTCCGACGAGGCGGCCCTGTTCGCCATGCATGCCGACCCTGAGGTGATGCGCTATTTCAGCGAACCGCCATGGACCGACGCCAGCCGCGCCGCGCGCCAGATTGCCGAAGATAGCGCCGCATTTGGGAAAGAGGAATTTTTCCGCTTCGCCGTCGAGCTCAAGGCGACGGGCGAATACCTGGGCAGTTGCAGCCTGTTTTCCGAGCACCGCCAGAACCGCCGCGCCGAGATCGGCTACGCGCTGGGCCGTCCGTACTGGGGGCGCGGCTATATGCACGAAGCCTTGTCCGCGCTGATCGCATTCGCGTTTCTCGAGCGCGACCTGAACCGCCTGGAAGCCGATATCGACCCGCTCAACGCCGCTTCGGCCAGCGCCCTCGAGCGCCAGGGTTTCAACAAGGAAGGTTTTCTGCCTGAACGCTGGATCGTGGCTGGCCAGGTCAGCGATTCGGCCTTGTACGGCTTGCTGCGCCGCGAGTGGCAGGCGCGCCGTAGCTCGCCCCCTTGAGTCACGGCCTTCAGGCCAGCAGCGCGTCGATTTGCTTCAAGCCGCTGATGCCACCACGTGCGTGGGCGTACCCCGCGCGAACGCTTCCACGTTGCCGATCAAGATATCGGCCAGTTTTTGCATGGCCGCTTCGCTGGCCCAGGCCGTGTGGGGCGTGAGGATGAAGTTGGGCAGGCGCAAGGTCAACAGCGGGTTGTCGGGCAGCGGCGGCTCCTTCGATAGCACGTCGAAGCCGGCGCCGGCGATCACGCCATTTTTCAATGCCTGGGCCAGCGCCGCTTCGTCGACCAGGCCGCCGCGCGCCGTGTTGATCAAGAGGGCTGTCGGCTGCATGCGCGCCAATTCTGGCGCACCGATGATGTTGCGCGTCTTGTCCGTCAGCGGCAGGTGCAGGCTCAACACGTCGGACGTGGCCAGCAGCGCGTCGAACGTCACTTGCGTCACGCTGTCGTCTTCGATGGGCGAGCGATTGTGGACGATGACGTGCATGCCGAAGGCGCGCCCCAGTTGGGCGACGGCCTTGCCCAGCGCGCCGTAACCGAGCAAACCCAGGCGGCTGCCGGCCAGGTCGCGGATCGGATGGCCGAACAGGCAGAAGCGTTCTGACGCCTGCCACAGGCCCGCTTCCACGTCCGCGCGGTAGGCGACCAGTTGGCGGCGCAGGGCCAGCATCAGTGCCAAGGTATGCTCGGGCACGCTGGCGCGCGCATAGTCGCGGATGTTCGCCACCACGATGCCGCGTTCGCGACAGGCGGCCAGGTCAAGGATGTCGGTGCCGGTGGCGGCCACGGCGATCATCTTCAAGTCCGGTAATTGCGCCAGCTCGGCCGCGCGCAGCGGCACCTTGTTCGTGATGGCGATCGTTGCGCCTTGGAGTCGGGAAACGGTCTGCTCGCCGCCCCTGGTGTGCGCATACTCTTTCCAGCTGTGCGCGAAGGCGGGCGGGCGCACGTTGGCGATCAGGCTGTCGCGGTCGAGGAAGACGATGTGGTGTGACGATGTGTTTGTTGCGGTCATGGCTGGGCCTCGGTCTGGGTGGCGCGCGCGCTGGGAAGGTTGCTCTTGCCCTTCAGTTGCGTGGCCGGGTGGTTGCTAAACATGTCGGCGACCCATTCGACAAATACGCGCACCTTGGCCGACAGATGGCGGTTGGGCGGATAGATCACGTGGACGGGCAGCGGGTCGGATTCCCATTCATTGAGCAATTCCACCATTTTGCCTTGTTCCATCAGCGGCGCAAGGATGAAATGCGTCATTTGTACGATGCCCAAGCCCGCCAGGCCGGCGGCCGCATAGGCATTCGAGTCGTTCACGGCGATATGGCTGGGGATAGACATCTGTATGCGTTCGCCTGCGCGCGTAAAATCCCAATCGAACATCTTACCTGTCTTGGCGGAGAAGAAATTGACGCCCCGGTGCTGCGCCAGGTCCTTCGGATGCAACGGCGTGCCATAGCGCGCCAGGTAGCTGGGTGCGGCGCAGGTGATGAAATGCAGCACGCCGACCCGGCGCGCGATCAGGTTCAGGTCGCCCAGTTCACCGCCGCGCACGGCGCAGTCGACGCCTTCCTCGATCAGATCGACGGGGCGGTCGCTGCAACCGAGCTCCAGCGAGATGTCGGGGTAGCGGGCAAAAAAGTCGGGCAGGGCTGGGATGATCAGTTCGCTGGCCAGGGCCGTGGGTGCATCCACGCGCAACCGTCCGCTGGGACTCAAGCGCGTGCGCGACAGCGATTCCTCGGCTTCGCGCACGTCCGACAGGAT
Source organism: Janthinobacterium lividum PAMC 25724 (assembly GCA_000242815.2). Classification (GTDB taxonomy): domain Bacteria; phylum Pseudomonadota; class Gammaproteobacteria; order Burkholderiales; family Burkholderiaceae_D; genus Janthinobacterium; species Janthinobacterium lividum_D. The sequence goes on along the minus strand of AHHB01000036.1, from coordinate 318,957 downwards.
GCGCACGCAGCGCTCGTAATACGCGGCGCCGTCGGAGGTGATGCTGACGTGGCGCGTGGTGCGGTTGAGTAACTTCACCGACAGGCTCGCTTCGAGCGACTGGATCAGGGTCGACACGGTCGCTTTTGGTAGTTGCATGTTTTCCGCCGCGCGCGTAAAGCCGCCCGCATCGACGACTTGGATGAAAACTTCCATGGCTTGCAGCTTGTTCACTTGATTCCTTATCACTTTATGCTTGATTGTTCGTAATCCTGAACAATCAATTCGTCATTGCGCTATTTATTAGATTGTAGATCAAGTCTATAGTTGCTGTACTGCAGCATAAACGTGATGCAGCAAGAAGTTCACAGGAGAAAAATCATGGGTCATCGGAATAGAAACTTTGCAGTACCGGCCTTGGTGGCGGTTGCGCTCGCTCTGGCCGCGATGGTATCGACGGATGCCTACTCGCAGGCAGCGCAAAGCGAAGCTAATGCCTACAGCGCCCTGACCCATGAGGTGGGCGGCATCGCCCTGTTGTGCCTGAACGACAGCGTACCCGTTGTTGCGTTGCAGCCGGTGGTGGCGCAATGAGCTTTGCCGAGGCCGCGGCCGCACTGGCGCCTGGCCAGGCGCTGAAGATACGCGACATCGAGGTGCAAGGTGCGCAGGATGCGCTGGCCGCGCGCATCTACACGGCCGGCGTGCCGGGCGCCAAGCAGGCTAGCCTGATCGTCTTCTTTCACGGTGGCGGTTTTGTCGACGGCGACCTGGACGATGCGGATGACTTCCTGCGCTGTTTGGTGCTGAGCAACCCTGACCATATCGTGCTGGCTGCGAACTACACGCTGGCGAAGGTGCGGCCATTCCCGGCCGCCGTGGAAGACGCGCATGCCGTGCTGCTGTGGGCGAAAAAGAATAAGTCCAAGCTGGGATGGACGGGCAAGCAGATGGTGGTGTCGGGCATCGAGGCGGGCGCCAACCTGGCCGCCGTCTGCGCCATGATGTCGCGCGACCGGGGCGGACCGCCCCTCGCGGGCCAGGTGCTGATCATGCCCATGCTCGACCCCGGTCTGTCGACCTGCTCCATGCGCTCCTTGCCCAGTTGCCCGGACTCGGCGGAAGTGGCCGATCAATGCGCCGCCGCCTACCGTGGCTATCTGCCGAATGCCGCTGACCGCAGTCATCCGTACGCGTCGCCATTGCAGTCGAGCCGCCTGAAGAACTTGCCGCCGGCCCTCATCCTGTCGAGCGAAGATGATCCATTGCGCGACGAGGCTGAACAATATGGCAGTAAATTGATCGCCTGCGGCATCAAGACCACCGTGCGGCGCATGGCCGCCGCGCCGCTGCAAGATGCCGGCGCCCGCAATGAGTGCGCCTGCAAGGTGCAAGTATTGGGCGAAATCGCCAGCTTTGTCGCTGGACTGGGACTGGGACTGGGACAGGAGCCCGAGCCGGCGTCATGAGGCCACCACCTGCGGCACTGCAAATAAATTACACCTATTAGTTTACTTTTTGAGTTTCGGTTGCTACACTGCGCAGTGTAGTTTCCATCTGGTCTGCGTTGTGCGCTCGCACAGCCAGCTTCATCGTGCCCGTCTGTTGTTAAGCAACTGGCACCCTGTCTACCTTTGATTGCGCGCCGTCGGGCGCCATGGCATCACCATACGCTGCAGTTTCCGCTTTTAGCTGGGTTGCTTTTTGTCGCCCATACCATTAGAAATTTTCATAAATCAGGGAAATAAAATGAAAAATGTTCAACAATTGTCGATCTTGGGGACCTTACTCAAGCCTCTGGCCGCCTCGCTCGCGCTGGCCGGACTGGTGGCCGTGAGCCTGGCCGGCTGCGATAAGGCCAATAGCAAGGTACCGGACGCGCCAGCGGCCGGTGGTCCACCGGTATCGGCTGCCGCCGTTATTCAAAAACAGATCACGGAAACGCAGGAATTTTCGGGCCGCCTGGAAGCGATCGAGCGCGTGGAAATCCGTTCGCGTGTCGGTGGCTACATCACCGCCGTCAACTTCAAGCCGGGCAGCGAAGTAAAAAAGGGGGATGTGCTGTTCGTCATCGATCCGCGTCCTTTCCAGGCTGAAGCGGCCCGCGCCGAAGGCAGCGCTGCCTCGGCCCGCGCCAAGGCTGAATTGGCCAAGCTGGAACTGTCGCGCGCCGAAAAACTGCTGGCCGAAAAAGCCATCGCCCAGCGCGAATTTGATGAAAAGGCTTCCGGCGCGAAAGAGCTCGACGCTAACGCCCGCTCGGCGCAAGCCGCGTATGAAGCGGCCAAACTGAACCTGTCGTACACGCAGGTGCAGGCACCGATCAGCGGGCGCGTCAGCAAGGCCGAAATCACCGTCGGCAACCTGATCGACGCTTCCGCCATCCTGACTTCGGTGGTGTCGACCGAGCGCATCTACGCCAGCTTCGACGGCGACGAAGATACCTACCTGCGGGTGGCCGGCACGGCGCAAAAGGGCACACCCGTCATCGTCAAGGTGGGCCTGGCCAACGAGACGGGCTTCCCGCACGAAGGCAAGCTGGAATTCGTCGACAACCAGCTCGATCCGGCCACCGGCAGCGTGCGCATGCGCGCCACCTTCGCCAATGCCGAGCGCCAACTGGTGCCTGGCCTGTTCGCGCGCATCTTGCTCGACGGCGGCAATGGCCCGCAGGCACAAAGCACGGCCTTGTTGATCAGCGACCGCGCCGTTGGCACGGACCAAAGCCGCAAATACGTGTACGTGGTGGGGGCCGATAACAAGGCCGAGTACCGCGCCGTCAAGCTGGGCCCGAATTCGGACGGCTTGCGCGTGGTGCGCGAAGGCTTGAAGGCGGGCGAAAAGATCGTCGTCAACGGTTTGCAGCGCGTGCGTCCCGGCACGCCCGTGACGGCGCAGATGGTGGCCATGGATTTCGACCCGACCGCGCCGCTCGTCCCCGCAAAAACTGAAGTAAAAGACGCCAAGATCGCCGCGAAAGCAGCATCGACTTCCAAGGAATAAACATGAATTTTTCCCGCTTTTTCATCGACAAGCCGATTTTCGCGGCGGTACTGTCGATCGTCATATTCGTGGCCGGGCTGCTGTCGATATTCGGCCTGCCCATCTCCGAATATCCCGACGTCGTGCCGCCATCGGTGGTGGTGCGCGCGCAGTACCCGGGTGCCAACCCGAAAGTGATTGCCGAAACCGTCGCCGCGCCGCTCGAAGAGCAGATCAACGGCGTCGAGAACATGCTCTACATGTCCTCGCAAAACACCTCCGATGGCGCCATGATGCTGACCGTGACCTTCAAGATCGGCACCAACGTCGAGCAGGCCGAGACACAGGTGCAGAACCGCGTGCAGCGCGCCTTGCCGCGCCTGCCCGAAGAGGTGCGCCAGATCGGCGTGACCACCGTCAAGTCGTCGCCCAACCTGACCATGGTGGTGCACCTGGTCTCGCCAAACAAACGCTACGACGATATGTACCTGCGTAACTACGCGGTGTTGAACGTCAAGGACCAGCTGGCCCGTCTGCCCGGCATGGGCGACATCCAGATCTTCGGTGCTGGCGACTATGCCATGCGCATCTGGCTCGACCCGCAAAAGGTAGCGGCGCGCGGCATGACGGCCAATGACGTCGTCGAGGCTATCCGCGAGCAGAACGTGCAGGTGGCGGCCGGCGTGATCGGCGCCTCGCCAGCAAAAAACTCGGACTTCCAGCTGACCGTCAATACCCAGGGCCGCCTGAAGACGCCCGAGGAATTTGGCGCCATCATCGTGCGCACCAATGCCGACGGCGCCGTGACGCACCTGAAGGACGTGGCGCGCGTGGAAATGGGCGCCAACAGCTACTCGCTGCGTTCGCTGCTGAACAATAATCCGGCCGTCGGCATGGGTATTTTCGAGGCACCGAATGCCAACGCGCTGCAACTGTCGTCCAATGTGCGCGCCAAGATGGACGAATTGAAAAAAGACTTCCCGCAAGGCGTGGAATACCGCATCGAGTACGACCCAACGCAGTTCGTGCGCTCGTCCATCGAAGCGGTAATCCATACGCTGCTCGAAGCGATCGCCCTGGTGGTGCTGGTGGTGATCATCTTCCTGCAAACCTGGCGCGCGTCCATCATTCCGCTGCTGGCCGTTCCCGTGTCGATTGTCGGCACCTTTGCCGTGATGCTGGGCTTTGGCTTCTCGATCAACACGCTGTCGCTGTTTGGCCTGGTGCTGGCCATCGGTATCGTCGTCGATGACGCCATCGTGGTGGTGGAAAACGTCGAGCGCAACATCGAGGAAGGCTTGTCGCCGCGCGACGCCACCATCCAGGCCATGAAAGAGGTCAGTGGTCCCATCGTCGCCATCGCCCTGGTGCTGTGCGCCGTGTTCGTGCCGATCGCCTTCGTGCCCGGCCTGTCGGGCGAGTTCTATCGCCAGTTTGCGCTGACCATTGCCATTTCGACCGTGATTTCCGCATTCAGCTCGCTGACCCTGGCGCCAGCGCTGGCCGCTGCGCTCTTGAAACCGCACGATGCGCCGAAAGACGCTCTGACGCGCGGCATGGACATGCTCTTCGGCCGCTTCTTCGCCTGGTTCAACCGCTTCTTCGGTCGCGCCTCGCACCGCTATGAAGCGGGCGTGAAGGGCGTATTGGGTCGCAAGAGCGCCTCGCTGGGCGTGTATGCGCTGCTGGTGGTGGCCGCCATCTTCACCTTCAAGTCCGTGCCGGCCGGCTTCGTGCCAGCGCAGGACAAGCAATACCTGGTGGGCTTTGCGCAATTGCCTGACGCCGCTTCGCTGGACCGCACGGAAGATGTCGTGCGCCGCATGTCTGACGTCATCAAGTCAGTGCCTGGCGTCGAATCGACGATCGCCTTCCCCGGCTTGTCGATCAACGACTTTACCAATGCGCCAAACGCCGGCATCGTTTTCGCCACCCTGAAGCCGTTCGACGAACGCAGCAGCAAGGAATTGTCGGGCGCTGCTATCGCGGCCGAGATCAACAAACGCCTGGGCGGCATTCAGGACGCTTTCATCATGGTCTTCCCGCCACCGCCGGTCAACGGCCTGGGCACCATCGGCGGCTTCAAGATGATGATTGAAGACCGTGGCAACCTCGGTTACGACGCGCTGTACAACGCCACCCAGGCGCTGGCCGCCAAGGCCTACCAGACGCCGGAACTGGCGGGCGTGTTCTCGGGTTACCAGATCAACGTGCCGCAGCTGTTTGCCGACGTTGACCGTGTAAAAGCCAAGCAGATGGGCGTGCCGCTGAAGACGATTTACCAGACCTTGCAGATCAACCTCGGTTCACTGTACGTGAATGACTTCAACCAGTTTGGCCGTACCTACCAGGTGCGCGTGCAGGCCGACGCGGCATTCCGCTCGCATGCCCAGGATATCGCGCAGCTGAAAGTGCGCAGCGACAAGGGCGAGATGATTCCGCTGTCCTCCTTGATGCGCGTCAAGGATAGCTATGGTCCTGACCGTGTACAGCGCTATAACGCCTACGCCGCAGCCGATTTCAACGGCGGCCCCGCGCCTGGCGTATCGAGCGGCCAGGCGCAAGCCGCGCTGGAACGCATCGCCAAGGAAGTGCTGCCGCAGGGGATTGCGTATGAATGGACGGAACTGACCTACCAGGACATCTTGTCCGGCAATACGATGATCTATGTCTTCCCGCTGTGCGTGCTGCTGGTGTTCCTGGTGCTCGCTGCCCAGTACGAAAGCTGGACCTTGCCGCTGGCCGTGATCCTGATCGTGCCGATGTCTATCCTCTGCGCGCTGCTCGGCGTCAAACTGACCGGCGGCGACAACAATGTGTTCACCCAGATCGCGCTGTTCGTGCTGGTGGGCTTGGCGTCGAAGAATGCGATTCTGATCGTTGAATTTGCCCGCGAACTGGAAGAGCATGGCCGCACAGTCGTGCAAGCGGCGCTGGAAGCATGCCGTCTGCGTCTGCGTCCGATTTTGATGACCTCGATCGCCTTCATCATGGGCGTCGTGCCGCTGGTGTTCTCGCACGGTGCCGGCTCGGAAATGCGCCATGCCATGGGCGTGGCGGTGTTTGCCGGCATGCTGGGCGTGACCTTCTTCGGCCTGTTCCTGACGCCCGTATTCTATGTATTGCTGCGCACCCTGGCGCAGCGTTTTGAGAAAAAACCAGCTGTCGCTGTCGCCAAGCCTGTTGCTGCGCCTGCGCTGGACCTGGAAGGAGATAAAAATTGAAAACCAATCTGATGACACGGATCGCTGCGCAGCGTGCGGCGCCAGCGCTGCGCACGGCCTTGACCGCCATGGCAGCTGCCGTGCTGCTGGCCGCTTGCGCGGCACCCGAGTTCAAGCAGCCGCAGATCGAGACGCCGGCGGCGTTCAAGGAAGCGCAAGGTGAGTTTCAAACGCGCCCTGTCGTGCAGACGGCAGCCGATGGCACGCGCTGGAAGCAGGGCCAGACGGGTATGGCCGAACGCCAGGCGCGCGGCGAGTGGTGGCTGGCCTTCAATGATCCAGCCCTGAACAGCTTGATTAATGATGCCACGCAGGCCAATGCCAACCTGGCCATTGCCGCCGCCCGCGTCAAGCAGGCGAGGGCGATTGCCGGCATCGCCGAAGCGGACCGCACCCCGCAAGTGGGCGTGAATGTGGGTGGCCAGCGCAACCGCGCCTCCGCCGTATCGCTCGGCATGCCGAACGGTGCGCCGGTGGCGGCGAGCAACGTCTATCAGGCAAACCTGACGGCCAGCTACGAAGTCGATTTGTTCGGCAGAGTGGCCGCTAATGTCAGCGCCTCGCGTAGCGATGCACTGGCCGTGGAAGCGACTTACCGCTCGGTGCTGCTGTCGTTGCAGGCCGACGTGGCGCAGACGTATTTCCAGCTGCGCGCCACGGATGCCGAACTGGCGACACTGGAGCAGACGGTGCGCCTGCGCGAGGAAAGCGTGCATGTGAACCAGCGCCGCTATGACCTCGGTGATATCGGTGAGTTCGACTTGTCGCGTGCCCGCACGGAGCTGTCGACCGTGCGCGCCGAAGCCATCGGCTTGCAGCGCCAGCGCGCCAATAGCGAGCATGCGCTGGCCGTCCTGTTGGGCAAACCTGCCGCCAGCTTCACGGCGAGCGTCAACCCGCTGCAGGACAGTGGCTTCCTGCCCGTGATCCCGGCCGGCATGCCGTCGTCGCTGCTGGAGCGCCGCCCCGACATCGCGTCGGCGCAGCGCACCATGGAAGCGTCGAATGCACGCATCGGCGTGGCGAAATCGGCCATGTTCCCGGCCCTGACCCTGAACGCCTCGGGCGGTGGCGCCTCCGATACGTTCTCGGATATCTTCAGGTGGAGTAGCCGCTCCTGGCTGCTGGGCGCTTTGATGTCGATGCCCATCATCGACGGTGGCCGCAACAAGGCAGCCGTGAGCCGCAGCGAAGCGCAACTGGAAGAGTCGGTGGCGACGTATCGCCACAGTGTGCTGCTCGCCTTCGCCGAGGTGGAAGACAACCTGGCCGGTTTGCGCATTCTGTCGGGCCAGACGCAGCAGATCGACGCAGCCGTCGTCTCGGCGCGCCGTTCGGCCGACCTGGCGCAAAAGCTGTACGACGCGGGCCGTTCCAGCTACCTCGATCTGCTCGACGCGCAGCGCAACCTGGCAGCTGTCGAGCGCAACGCCGTGCAGTTGCGCGGCAACCGCGCCGTCACCACGGTGGCACTGATCCGCGCCCTGGGCGGCGGCTGGGGAGGGGTCGAGCCGCAGGTGGCGGCCAACTAGTTTTCCTGCCCGCAGCAAGCGATTTGTATGGGAAACGGCGGCGTGCACTTGCACGGCGCCGTTTTTTTTCAGGAAGTTGAATCCGTTGGCGCAAAGGCTGCGTAAGTACTCCTGCAATCATGCAAACGTAGTCCTCCAGGAGATATCATCATGCGCACCTTCGTTCCCGCAGTAATGTTTGTCACTTCCATGCTGGCCGCCAGCGCCCCTTTTGCCGCCGACATGAGCACCATGGTGGGTGGCAAGAGCATGTCTCCCTCCAAGGATATCGTCGATAACGCCGTCAATTCGGCCGACCACACAACCCTGGTCGCTGCGGTGCAGGCTGCAGGCCTGGTCGATACCTTGAAAGGCAAGGGCCCATTTACCGTATTTGCGCCGACGAACGCGGCGTTTGGCAAGCTGCCGGCCGGCACCGTCGAGACCCTGGTCAAACCGGAAAGCAAGGCGACCCTGACGAAAATCCTCACCTACCACGTGGTGCCCGGCAAATATGACTTCAAGGCCCTGGCCAAGGAAATCAAGATGCACGATGGCAAGGCGACCCTGCCAACGGCCAGCGGCGGCAAGCTGATGTTCGCCATGAACGGCATGCACAACATCGTCGTGATGGATGAAAGCGGCAATAGCGCCAACATCAGTACCTACGATGTGTATCAGTCCAATGGCGTGATCAATGTCATCGACACGGTGCTGATGCCAAAATAAGTAGACGAAAAGCAGACGAAAAAAAAGACAGGGGAAACCCTGTCTTTTTGCTTGCTGCCGCCGCTTTTACTTGACTGGCGCTGCTGCCGGTGCTGGCGCTGCGGCCATCGCTGGAGTTGCTGGAGTTGCTGCTGGCGTTGCCGCTGCGGCCTTCTTCGCCTTGTGATGCTGTACTTTTTTGTGCGCCGCTGGCTTGACGGCGGCCGCTGGCGCTTCGGCCTTGGCGACAGGGGCGACGACGGCTACTGGTGCTACTGGTGCTACTGGAGCGACTGGCGCGACGGCTGGCGTCTGGGCGAAAGCGGCGCTAGCGAACAGGCTGGCGATCAGGGTGGCGATAACTTTTTTCATGCTGAAATCCTTGTTGTAGTGTGCTCAGTAAAGTGTGTCGGAATTATTTGGCTGGCGCTGGTGTTGACGCAGCGGCGGTGGCCGATGCCAGCTTGTCGTCAGCCTTGGCTTTGGTTTGCTTGGCTTTCTGGTGCGCCTTGGTCTTGGTGGTGGCCGCTTGCGCTTTAGCACTCGCTACGTCCGTTTTGGCGGCGACAACCGCTTTTGCTTCTTTCGCGTCCGCTTTTACGACCGTTTGCGCTTCCTTGGCATCGGCTTTTACGACGGCCTTGGCGTGGGCCGCTTCCACTTTGGCGGGGACCGAGGCTGCAGGCGCTGCAGGCGTCTGGGCAAAGGCAGCGGTAGCGAACAGGCTGGCGATCAGGGTAGCAATTACTTTTTTCATGGTGCAGTCCTCGGTGGTGGTTTGTCTGGTGTGTCTGTTGGTGCCGGGATGATTCCCGTGTCACTGAGCATAAAACGCGGCCTCGGACGCTTGCGTTGACGCTCATTACAAACGCTTACATCTGCGCCGCCTATGGGCTGACGTTGGCATGCAGCGGCAGTGCCGCCTTGCCGGCTTTTGCCGCGCGTGCGCGGCGCTTGCGCAGCCAGATGATCAACCCCGTCGCGCTCAACATGGCCACCACCAGGCCCATGACAGAAATCAGGATGCGACCCGGCAGGCCCAGGATGCGGCCCGAATGCAGGGGAAATTGCGCTTGCAGGAAGATGTCGCCGGCGCTGCCCGTGCCGGGCACCACGCCGCCGGCCGGCTTGCCATCGCGGCCATCAAAGTACAGCCACGCATTGCCCAGGCCACCATCGCCATGGTCGTTGTCCGCCGCGAAGAAGCCCACGCCATACAGGCCATAGCTCGATGAATAAAACACGCCGCCGGCCGGCAATGCCCAGCCTCGCCTGGCCGCTTCCGCTTTTGCCAGCGCCACGGCCTGTTCGCGCGTCAGCTGCGGCTCGATCGGTTTGTCGGGCGGCTGCGGCGTGCGGCTGTCGAAGGCGTTCGGCTTGAGTGTGGAAAACTTCGCTACCAGGGGGCGCATCACCTGGGTTGGCAAATTCATCGACACGGAGGTGATGGCCAGCACCAGCAGCAGCAACCAGACCCACACGCCGCCCGAGCGGTGCAGGTCGAAATTGAGTTTGTGTCCCCCTTCACGCCAGCGCAAGGCCAGCGACTTGCGCCAGCTGCGCCAGTTCGGGAACGACAGGTACAGCGCAATAGCGCAGTCAAAAATCCATACGATGCCGATGATGCCCATGAACCAGACGCCCAGTTCGATGCCCCAGCCATCGGGAATGTGCATGGTGTAGTGCAGTTTGTACAGGAAGGGCAGCAGGTTTTCGCGCGTCAGCGAGACCACGCCCCACTGGCGCTTGCCTTGCATGGCGCCGGTGACGGGATCGATGGCCACCTGGTTGAAGCCCAGTTCATGGGGCTTGCCGGTAGCCGGGTCGGGCCGGCCTTCCACCGCGATCAAGGCCGTGTGGCCAGGCTCGATCGTGGTGAGCGTGTAATTGACGCGCAGGCGCGGGTCCTGCGCCTCGAGCTGGCGCGCCAGTTCCAGGCCCGATTTTGCGGGTCTCACAGCGGCGCTGCTGGCGCTTTGCGCATGAAACAGCTGCGCATTGAGCCAGGCATCGAGCTCGTGATCCCACGAGATGATGGCGCCCGTCAAGCCGGAAATGAACAGGAAGAGCGCCACCGCCAAGCCGAACCAGCGGTGCAGAACAACCATGGATGGACGCAGTCGCATGGCCGCTCCCTAGTATTTCCAGCTCAGGGTGGCGCTGCCATTGCGACCCGCTGCATACAGCGACTGGGTCCAGTACAGGCTGGTCAGGTGCTTCTTGTCCGTCACATTGTTCAGGTTCAGCGACAGGCTGACGTTGCGGCTGATGTCGTAGCTGGCCATCAGGCCCAGTTGCGCGTAGGCGCCCTGGTGCAGGGTCGTGCTGTCGTTGACCTTATTGTAGATGGCGTCCTGCCAGGTGAGGCTGGCGCCCACCTTGAATGTCGGCAGCGCCGGCACGTGATAGGTGGTGGCCACATGAAACTGTTTGCGCGGGATGAAGGTGCGTGCATCCTGGCCGTCGTCGCCCTTGATGCGCAGCTGTGAATAACCGGCGTTCGCTTGCCAGCCTTTCGCCAGCTCACCCGAGGCATCGAGCTCGACACCCTGCGATTGCGAATCGACGCCTCGATAGAAGGTCTTGAAGTCGGCTGTGGTGCCGGCCGCTTCGGCCATATTCTTCTGGCGCGTCTTGAACAGGGCGCCGGACAGGTTCAGGCGGCCGTCGAACCATTCGCTTTTCAGGCCTGCTTCCAGGCTCTTGCCGGTGGCGGCGGCCAGGGTCTGGCCCCTGCTGTCGATGCTGCTTTGCGGGTTGAAGATTTCCGTGTGGCTGGCGTAAGCTGACACATGGCGGTTGATGTCATACACCAGGCCCACGTACGGGGTGGTGTCGCTTTGCGACTTGGCCTGGCTGACGCCATACGCGCTGCCCGTGCTATCGGCCTTGACGACGTTGACGCCTGCCAGCAGCTTGGTATTGTCGGCCAGCTTGAGGCGGGTGGCCAGATAGGCGTTCTTGCGTTGGTCCTTATAGGCGCTGCCGTCGGTCGAGGCGTCGAACAGCGGTTCAGGGTAGGCGCCATCGAACGCCGTGCCATTCGGCAGCGCCGTGCCGATGCCGCGGCCGTAGTAAGACACATCGTCGAGCGTGGAGGTTGACCAGGCGACTCCCATGCTGATGTCATGCTGGCGCCCGGCCAGCGTGAATTTTCCCGTCGCGGCGACATCGAGCAGGCGCTGCTTGTTGCGAGAGCCATAGCGCGAAGGGTAGCTGAACAAGCCGTCGCCCGTGGCCTTGTCCGGCGTGCCGTAGACATAGAACAGCTTCGAGTCGGAGCTGGAGCGGTTGTAGGTGGCGGTGGCCTTCACGCGCCAGTCGGCGCTGAACTGGTGCGCCAGTTCGGCGAAGCTGCTGTTATTGAGGATGCTCCAGCGCGACCAGTCGGCTGAAGTCGAGGTGGAAATCGGATAGTTGGTCGGCGTGCCGTCCGTGTAGGCGATGGGCAGGGCACCCCACATGCCGCCCCTGGCCAGGCTATTGTGGTAGCTGTGGCCCAGGGCCAGGCTGGTATCGCTGTCAGTTTCGCTTCGACGATGGCGTAGGCGACATCTTTGCGCGGCGAGTAGCGGTCCAGGTGCGAGTTACCCTCTTCGTGGACGACGACGAAGCGCGCCGCCACCTTGCCATCGTCGCTGAGCGGTGTCGATACATCGGCATCGAGGCGGCGCGTGTTCCAGGAGCCGAGCATGACGCCAGCGGAAGCGGCCAGGTCCGGGGTGGGGCGTTTGCGCATGAAATTGACAGTGGCCGACGGATTGCCGGTCGAGGAAATCAAGCCGTTCGCGCCGCGCACGATGTCGACGCGCTCGAACAGCGCCGTATCGAGGTCGCCCATCACAAGGCCGAAAACGAAAGCAATGCCGACGCCGTCGAACTGGAAATTGGTGATGTCGTAGCCGCGCGCCGTGTAATAGCTGCGGTCCGTTTCCACCGCTTCTACCGTCACGCCCGTGGTGTGCGCCAGTACCTTGCTGGCGTTGTCGAGCCTGAAATCATCCATGTGCGCGCGCGTGACCACGGAAACCGCCTGCGGCGTCTCGCGCAGCGACAGGTTGAACTTGCTGGCCGAGGCGCTGTTGCGCGCCGTGTAGGCGTTCGCGTCGCTGCTGGCCGTCACGGTAATGGTTTGCATCACTGGCGCTTCATCGCCAGTGCCATCGGCTGGTGCGCTGGCGGCGCCATGCGCCATGCCGGCGCCGAGTGCCAGTGAAATGGCCATGGCCAGCGGGCGCAATGACAGCGTAGTGAGGGTGGACGGTGCGGTGTAGCCTGGCATTGAAACGGCTCCTGAATCAAGAATGAGAATGAGAATTGTTCTCAACTATATTGGAGCGCACGCCAGGATGGGAATTTTTTGTGGCTGTAAAGCGTTATTTTTTGTCACATCTTTACATCGTCTTAGTTTGGATGTTGCTCGTTGTCATCGTCATTTTCGGTCATGCACATGACCGCCGGTGCGGGGTGGGGAGTATTTTGCGCGAAAAAAAAGACAGTCGAAACTGTCTTTTTGCTGGAGGCGTCAGCCCTTACTTTGCCGGTGTGGCAGCAACTGCGGCGTCTGCCTTGGCCGCATCGGCTTTCACTGTTGCCTTGCTCGCTTTGTGATGGGCCTTGGCCTTGCTGGCTTTGGCGTCAGCCTTGGCGCTGGCCATATCGGCTTTTGCATCGGCGGCAACGGCCGCTTGCTTGGCATCGGCTTTCACGACGGCCTTGGTTTCCTTGGCTTCGGCCTTGGCCACGGCCGCCGTGTGGGCCGCTTCCGCCTTGGCGGGAGCCGATGCTGCAGGGGTTTGGGCAAAGGCTGCGGTAGCGAACAGGCCGGCGATCAGGGTGGCGCTCAGGTTGAAAATGCTTTTTTTCATGGTGCAGTCCTCAGTGGTGGTTTGTCTGGTATGTCTGTTGGTGCCGGGATGATTCCCGTGTCACTGAGCATAAAACGCGCCCCGAAAGCTTATCGTTGACCTTGTTTACACTTGCTTACAATCATGTGTTTTATCGACTGATAGTGCTTTATGTGAGTGTGAAGACGAAAAAAGACAGCCGAAGCTGTCTTTTTGTGTGGCGCAGAAAAGGCGCTGAACGGATTATTTGGTTGCTGCTGCGGTCGCTTTAGTTTTGGCTTCGTCAGCTTTGGCCTTGGTTTTTTCCGCTTTGTCATGGGCTTTGGCTTTGGTGGCGCTGGCATCGGCCTTGGCGCTGGCCATATCGGCTTTTGCATCGGCGGCAACGGCGACTTGCTTGGCGTCGGCTTTCACCACGGCCTTGGTTTCCTTGGCTTCTGCTTTTGCCACTTCCTTGGTGTGCTTGGCTTCGGCCTTGGCAGGCACGGCTGGCGTTTGAGCAAAGGCTGCGGTGGCGAATAAGCCGGCGATCAGAGTAGCGCTCAGCTTGAAAATGCGGTTTTTCATGGTGCAGTTCCTTGAGAAGTGGGTGGTAGTTCAGGAGAAGCATTTCCCCTGTCACTGAGCCAAAAACGCGCCGTGCGGCAATATCGTTGACTGATTCTTTGGGGCATTACAAACACTTACATTTGCCGCGATAGGTGTTCTGTCAGCTTGCCTAAGGTGCCATCGCCTGTCACGGCCCGGAGTCGATGCCAGCCTCACCGCATGGGGCCGTCATGAAAGCGGCCTTGAAAGCCTATCCAGCCAAGCGCAATGTCGCCGTCACGCCCGCGCCTGCAGGTGCAAAAGCACCGGCTGCCTATGCCAATATTGAAGGTTTGCTGCAAGGTATGACCGCCGAAAAACAGGATGGCGCGGCTAAGTTCATCATCGATGACAAGGGCACGTGGCAGCCCCAACCGGCCATGCCCGATGCGCGCAAGGCTACGATACGGCGACGAAAAAGCTGGCCTTTACTCCTCTGGCTTGAATGGCAGGGTGGCGCGCTTTAGTTGCAGGGCTTCGTCGATGGCAATATTGAGCTGGGCAATCTCGACCGGTTTGGTCAGGTAGCGGAAAAAGCCCGTGGCCAAGCCATGCCGGATGTCGCCCTTCATGGCGTTGGCCGTCAGGGCGATGACGGGAATATGCGCGGTGCGCGTATCGTCGCGCAGGATGCGCTGTGCCTGGTTGCCATTCATGCCGGGCAGGTTGATATCCATCAGGATGACATCGGGGCGCTGTGCCAGCGCCAGCGCGATGCCTTGGCGCGCGTCGGTGGCCGAAATCATGCGCAGATGGGGCAGGAAGCTGACGATGTCTTCCACCAGCCGCAGGCTGGCCGGATTGTCTTCCACGTACAGTAGCAGGGCCTTGCCGCCGGCATGATCCACAGCGCCACCAGGGGGCTGGGGCAGCCCCTCCGTATGGCGCGTAGCCCTGTCGGGTGGCGCGATCATGGTGTCGAGTTCGATCCAGAACATGCTGCCCACGCCGAGGCAGCTGTGCACGCCCATGCGGCCTCCCATCAGCTCGACCAGGCGCTTGGTGACGACCAGGCCGATGCCTGTGCCTTCTTCTCTGCCGGCCTCCTGCCCCAGGCGGTTAAACGGCTGAAATAGCTCGGCCATCTGCGCATCGTCCAGTCCATTGCCCGTGTCGCGGATGGCGATGCGCACGCGCAGCGCATCGGGCTGCGAAATTTCCAGCGCCACCGTGCCGGCCGGACGGTTGTATTTGATGGCGTTCGACAGCAGGTTCAGCAGGACTTGCTTGAGGCGAGTATGGTCGGCCCTCACCGTCAGCGCTTCGCAAGTTGGAAAGAGCAGCTCGATTTGGCGCTGCTGTGCCTGATCTTCCATCATCACACGCACTTCCTCGATCAACGCCGGTAGCGTCACCGCTTCCATCGACATGCTCAGGCTGCCTGATTCAATCTTCGCCAGGTCGAGGATTTCATTGATCAAAGTGAGCAGATGGCGGCCCGAGGTGACGATGTTTTGCACGAAGGTGCGCTTTTGCAGCGCGGTCGCGGGCAATGCTTCATTGGCCAGCAACTGGGCAAAGCCGAGGATGGCGTTCAGCGGCGTGCGCAGCTCGTGCGACATGCTGGTGAGAAAACGGTCCTTCGCCTGGCTGGCCCGCTCCAGTTCGACTTTCTGTTCGTTGAGCGTGCGTTCGATACGCTTGCGCTCCGAGATGTCGCGGATAGCCGACGAAACCAGCACACCTTCATCTGTTTCCAGCGGCGACAGGCTGATTTCGACTGGAAACTCGCTGCCATCGCGGCGCAAGCCGTACAGTTCCAACCCTGCGCCCATGGAGCGCGCCCGTGGCGCTGTGGAAAAGGCCTGGCGATGGCGCGGATGATCGTGCGTGTAGCGGGCCGGGATCAGCACTTCCACATTGCGTCCCAACAGCTCCGCGCGCGAATAGCCGAACAGCCGTTCCGTCTGCGAGTTGACGAGCACGATTTCACCGTCGCTGTTGACGATGACGATGGCGTCCGGCGCCGATTCGAGCAGGCCGCGAAACTTTTGCTCGGCCCGGCGGCGGTCGCTGACGTCGCGGATGGCGCTGATGACGAAGGTGCCGATTTCGGTCTGAATGGGAGAGAGGCTGATTTCGACGGGAAACTCGGCCTTGTCCTTGCGCAAGCCCAGCAATTCCAGGTCGGCGCCCATGGTGCGCGCGCGTGGCTGGTCGAAATAGCCGGCACGGTGTGCCACGTGCGCATGGCGCAGCCGCTGCGGCAGCAGACTATCGATTTGCCTGCCGTTCAATTCGCCTTCCGCGTAGCCGAACAGGCGCTGAGCCTGCAAGTTGGCCAGTACGATGGCGCCCGTAGCGTTGACCATGATCACGCTGTCCGGCGTCGATTCGAACAGCACGCGGTAGCGCGCATCGACAAACTGGGCGTCGCGTGCCGCCTTCAGCAAGGTGGTGTCCTTCATGGTGGAAATGAGGTAGCGGCGGCCGTCCGCACCAGTGCGCGCGAACTGGCACGCCACGTCAACGTAGATGAGTTCGCCATCCTTGCGCCGCCGCAGCGATTCGCGGTCGTAGCAGCCGTTCACGGTCAGCTCTTCGTCGATCAGTGGGGTCGATTCGGCTTGTGTCGGCAGCGAGATCAATTCCCACAGTATAGAGCCCAGTGCCTCCTCGTCGGCATAGCCGAAGATGCGCTGCGCCCCGGCCGTCCAGCGCACGATGGCATGGACTTCGTTCGTGATGACAACGCCGCCGGGGGCGTCGCTGAGGATAAGCTGATCTAACTCGGCATCCATGTTTTTCCCCACGCGTGAGAAGGCTTGCCGGGCGGCATGCTGTATGCTTAAGTTAGCGAGGAGCCGCAGCAAAGTCAATGCATTTTTGCACGGCGTTTCCCCTCCGGGTACGCTGTAGGTGGCCCCGTGTTGCGCTGTGCCGGTGCTGCTTTCCCTGGGCGTGTGCCTAGCCCTATGTCCCCACGCTGCCGGTGACGGGCAAGACGATGCCCGTGATGTAGCTGGAACAGGCGGGCGAGGCCAGAAAGACGTAAGCGGGTGACAACTCTTCTGGCTGGGCCGGGCGGCGCATGTCAGTGTCTGCGCCAAATGTGCGGATTTCTTCTGCCGTCTTGTCGGCCGGATTGAGGGGAGTCCAGACTGGGCCCGGCGCGATGGCGTTGACGCGAATACCTTTTTCAAGCAAGTTGCCGGCCAGCGCCATGGTGAAGGCGTGGATGGCGCCCTTGGTGGTGGAATAGTCGAGCAAGTACTTGGATCCATGCAAGCCCGTGACGGACCCGGTGTTGATGATGGCCGCGCCGCGCTGCAAATGGGGCAGCACGGCCTTGGTCATGTGGAAGTAACCGTAGACATTGGTCTTCATTGTGAGGTCGAAGCGTTCCTCGCTCAGGTCCAGCAGCGATTCGGCGTGTTCCTGGAAGGCGGCGTTGTTGACCAGGATGTCGATATGCGTGTACCGTTCCATCACCTCGCGCACTGCTTGCCGGCAAAAGCCTTGCTCGCGCACGTCGCCGGGGATCAGCAGGCAGCTCTGGCCTTCCGCTTCCACATAGCGGCGCGTTTCGTTAGCATCCGCGTGTTCATTCAGGTAAATGATGGCGACATCGGCCCCCTCGCGGGCGTACAGCACGGCCACGGCGCGGCCGATGCCAGAATCGCCACCCGTGATGATGGCCACCATGCCGGTCAGCTTGCCGCTGCCGCAGTAGTCGGGCGCCAGGAAGCGCGGTTTCAATTGCATCTGCGCTTCGATGCCGGGCTTGTCCAGATGCTGGGCGGGCAGGGGAGGGGCAGGCTGGCTGCGGCTGCCCGTTGGCAGCGGTGCTTTGCTGTCCCGCTTGTCTATGGCGGCGGCGTCGCAGTGATCTTGCTCCTGCTGTATGCTGCGCTGCAAGTTACCGGCAGACTGCTCCTTGTTCTCGTTCATGCTGGCCTCCGTGGAAACGAAGATTCAGTATCGGCGCGGCAGCGGCCGCCAACCGTGCGTTCGCTAACAGAATGGCGCAAACAGGCGTCAATTTATAAGATGATGGACATGATTTTTGGGAGCGGCATAAGCCGAGCGGCGCATGCGCGGCGCCAGCCGGCGGTCGCCAGGCTGCTGGCCCTTTGCGTCGTTGATGCGGCCTCGTCGGTGCAGATCCTTGCTGCCAGGAAGGCGCAATCGCAGCAAGACTGAGCATAGTTGACAAGTACGCCTGTTAGCCGGCCTCAACGCATGATAGGCTTCGGTTTTCAGATTTTGGGATTTCATCATGCTGCTTTGGCTCAGGCAATACCGGCGTCCACTGTTGGCCGGGGACATCACTGCCGGTATCGTTGTCGCCATGATGATGGTGCCGCAGGGTATGGCCTACGCGCTGGTGGCCGGCTTGCCGCCCGTGGTGGGCATTTACGCCAGCATCCTGCCACCCGTGCTGTATGCCTTGTTCGGCAGCAGCATGACGCATCGGTGGGCCCCATGGCGATCGTCTCGCTGATGACGGCCGCCGCCCTGGCTCCGCTGGCCGACCCCGGTTCTTCCCTGTACATTGTGCTGGCCGCCCAACTGGCCTTCATCAGCGGCTTGGTCTTGCTGCTGTGCGGCGTGCTGCGCCTGGGCTTCATGGCCAGTTTTTTGTCGCGTCCCGTGATCAGCGGTTTCAGCAATGGCGCCGCGATCCTGATTATCTGGGGACAGATTACCCCCTTGCTGGGCGCCAGCATCCCTCACTGGCATGCCCCCAGCCTCGTGCTGGGGCTGTCCGGCTTGCTATTCCTGTTTCTGGCCAAGCGCTACGCCTCGCGCCTGCTGCAGCGCTGTGGCTTGAACAAGGTGGCGGCTGATGTGGGCGCGCGCCTGG
The DNA here is from genome assembly GCA_000242815.2 of Janthinobacterium lividum PAMC 25724. GTDB lineage: Bacteria > Pseudomonadota > Gammaproteobacteria > Burkholderiales > Burkholderiaceae_D > Janthinobacterium > Janthinobacterium lividum_D. The sequence goes on along the minus strand of AHHB01000036.1, from coordinate 300,311 downwards.
CGCCGATGGTGCTGGTGCTGGCTGGCATCGGCCTGGTCGCCTATGGCGGCTTGGAAACGATGGGTGTGCAGACGACGGGCCATGTGTCCAGTGGTTTGCCGGGCCTGAACCTGGCCACGTCCAGCGCCCATTGGCGCACCTTGCTATCGCCGGCGCTCTTGATCGCTTTTATCATCTTTTTGATGAGCATGTCGGCCGCCCAGACCCTGGCGCAAAAACGCGGCGAAAAACTGCATACGAATCGCGAATTGCTGGGCCTGGGCGCGGCCAACGTGGCCAGCGCGCTGTCGGGCGGCTTCCCTGTCACCGGTTCGATCTCGCGTTCGGCCGTCAATTTCCAGGCGGGCGCCAACACGCCGCTGGCCAGCATCATCACGGCTGGCTTGCTGGCGCTGGCGCTGGTGGCGCCCACGGGCTGGCTGGCGCTGCTGCCGCTGCCCGTGCTGGCGGCCACCATTATCTTTGCCGTGGCCAGCCTGCTCGATTGGGATACCTTGAAATTGTCATGGCGCTACGACCGCAGCGATGCGCTGGCCCTGCTGGCAACGACGGCCGGCGTGCTGGCGCTGGGCGTGGAGGCGGGCGTGGTGATCGGCGTGCTGCTGTCGATGGGCACCCTGATCTGGCGCGCCAGCCGCCCGCACATCGCCGTGCTGGGGCGCATCCCGAATAGCGAGCACTTCCGCAACGTCGAACGCTATGAGGCGCAAACCCTGCCGGACGTCTTGCTACTGCGCATAGACGCCGGCCTGTTTTTCGGCAATGTGGAAGCTGTTACCGAGCGTGTCGAGGATGAATTGCGTGCCCATCCGACGGCGCGCCACCTGGTGCTGGTGCTGTCGGCTGTCAACCAGATCGACAGTACAGCCTTGCTGGGCTTGATCGAGCTTAATGGCGTGCTGATCAAGCGCGGCATCAGCCTGAACCTGGCCGAAGTGAAGGGACCCGTGATGGACCGCTTGCGCCAGAGCAGCCTGCTGCAGGAGCTGGGCGGCAAGTTGTACCTGAGCACAGCGCTGGCGATGAACGATTTGAGCGGCGCAAGCAATGGAGAACAGGCGTGAGCATGGAACTGAATCTGCACGGCGAGTCGCGTGTGATCGATAGCATCCTTGCGCTGGAACAAGCGCTGCGCGAGGCGCGCGCGCTGGCGCAATGTCAATTATGGTTGACCAGGGCCACGGATGCGGAACAGGGCCCGGCCCTGTGCATGTTGCGCAATGGCGGCAATGCCTTGCTGATGTATCTGTCGGGGCAGGATGACCTGAGTTTTCATACATTGGGCGACGAGGAGGCAGACGGCGTCTGCAGCTATCTGTTGGCCAATGGCCAGGTGGACGAATATCCCGAGGCCTGGTGCGTGGAGGTGGAACAATGTCAGCGGGCCTTTGTCGAATTTTTCAGGACAAGCTGCGCGCAGCCGGCCGGCATCGCGTGGCAGGCGGATTGATAGGGCGTAAATCACGGATGCCATCCTCGCCGATATCGGGCGCGACGGGTGCGCCGTGCTCGATGCCATGCAGGTTTGCTCACCGCCACGCGGAAAGACTGGCCTGAAAACGTGATACTCGATGCCCTGGACATGCTGACGCGCTGCTGCGAACCGCAGTGACGGGTATGGGACCGACATGTATCCTGAAGGGTTCAAGCAGGTAGCGGGGCTAGCATCCGCCGAGCGCCATGCTTACTTTATGCGCGAGGTGGTCGATACGCAAGAAGTGTCGGGCTTGCACCACGACGGCTGGGCGGCATAGGCATCTGGCGCGGACGAGGCCGTCCATACGGCGATCTGTTGCGGCGCATAGTGCGTGGCGCAAGCCCCACAGTGCATCGATATCGGGGTGGCAGGGCGGGGTGCATGGTGATGGACATGCAAGCTTTGGTGCAAACGGCCACGCTGGCGCAATGGCCCGCATCGCGCCAGCATGCGTGCTTGCCATGCTTGTCCAGCGCATCACTGCGCTGGCTGGTCCGGATCGATGTAGTACGAGCCCGGCGGCGCGCCCGGCACTTTCACCCGGAACTTCAGGCTGGACAGCAGCTTGTCCCACAAGGCGATGGCCTCTTCGTCGGTCAGTGACGCAGCTTCGGCGGCGCCGACCATGTTGTGGGCGACTTTGGTGTACATATGCGCCTCCAGCACAGATGGATTTGCGATGTCTTTCGGCTTGCCTACCAATGCCCATTCAAAATCGTGTACGCCATCTGTTCGTCGTATCAGCGATTCTTCGCCTTGCCAGTGTTGAACAGTGCGCTTGCCTTCGCGCAGCAAGGTGCGCTTGGGATAGTTATTGCCTTGCATCTTTTTTGCGTCTTGTATGCGATTGAGTAGTGATAGTTCCCCACGCAACCTTGATTCAAATTCTGTCGGCGGGTAGTCGCCGTATGCATCTTTATTTGAGCTGATGGAGAAAGTAACATCTGGCAAGCTAGGTAAATAAATACCTACGTCGTCTATTTCTTGATATTTATACTGATTTTCGCTCATGAATCCGTGTTCTACGCAAAGGCCTGGCGTGACAGGAATTTCTTCAGTAGCACGCAAACGCAGACTTTTTGCTTGAAGGAATTGTCTTTCCGCTGTTGCTCTTTCGGTGTCGCCACTACCTACAGCATCGCCTATGGCAAATATGAAATCCCCTTTGTTGATTAACGTTCGGTAAATTATGAAATTAACTTCTTTGGCGGATTTGCTATTGTAGTATCGAATTTGCCAGCTGTTTTCAATTGGCCCATTGCCATTGTAAATAATTTCTGGAGCGAAGTTTAAGGATCGTATTCTTTTTAAATCAATTTCTGCCTGGTGCTTTAAAAAGTCTGATCCTCCTTTAAATAAATCAACTGCTGAATTTCCGATTATCAGTTCTGCCTCGCTTGGTAGATTTAATAAGTATCTACCAAAGCAAATTTTTTTTGTCTTTTGAAATAATATTTCAATTTTTTTTCTTGGAGTTGTCGTTTCGTTCATTTTCCTAGCCTCATTTTTTCTGTACGGTCTGATCTCATTTGCCTCTGTTTGGATTGATATGGCAGCAAAGATAAATATAAGAAATTTTCTATAAATAGACATGATCATTCCCATTTTGCTGTTTTGGCAATTTGAACAATTGAGTAAAGCATAGATGCTAGGACATTTGGATGAGTATAGCTATTTTGATGTTCATATCCAGTTCCAGCTTTTTCTCCATGGACAAATTTTTTCCCAGGTATGTGTTTTGCTGAACGATCCGATGGGACAGTTTCATCGCCAGCCGAATTTGCTGGTTGTAATTTTAACTGCAAAATGCGCGTTCCCGCTTGTATGATGAGGTTTCCTTTTGCGTCATCACTCATTAGTTTCCATTTATTTGGCGGGGGTATTGTATTTTCCTGGGTGGCTGATTTTTTTATTTCTAAACCTTCAATGACTTTGAATATTATTTCTCCATAGCTTAGAAAATCTTTGGATGCGCAATAGCTTGCGTATGTATTTGGATGAAATATTTTCTCTATTTCATTTAGTAAGATAGAGGCATCTTTCAATCGTTGCATGACATTGTCGATTCCTCCTCCTTTGTTAGTGGAACATTTGCAGGATTCACCCACGAAGGATTTATTAGCCTCCACCAAGCATTCGCAGGTTGCAGGTAAATACTCTCTAGCGCACTATCCTTATCTCGTGGCCAACTCCAAAGTAATCTATCACTTCTGTCAACAACTTTGAGCCACTCTTGACCATATGCCATGCCGGGCATCATCTCTAAAGGTGCTTGTGTATTTGCGAGAATCGCAGTGGCGTGTTCGCCGTCAATGCCCAGAACTTGGGCTGCGAGAGTATTTAATGGGCCACTTTTTTCCTGAAAACCGAAGCGCATGCGTTTGTATGCACTGGCGGCACCTAAAGTAGGCATCACGTTATGATATATTCCAAGTATTTTTACATTTTTATCATTAAGCATATTTCCATATTTAGGATGCATTAAGGCTCTGGCGAGCAAGCCCCCCATACTATGTGTGACGAGAATGACCTCACTGCATTTGAAGCCGCATTTCTGATAGCCTATTACTATGCCGCGTATGCGTTCGGAAATAATGGCGGCAGAAATGGCATTGCTCTGTAGGAAGTTGTATCCCAACGCATGAACCGGATACCAACATGGAGAAATCTTTAGCATGTCAGAATTTTCAATTAGTGTTCCGGGAGGGCCGCCAAATTCTTTTGGGTCTTTTATCAAAAGCTTAGCAACAGACGGATAGGCTTGTTGACCATATGAATATTTGCCGGTGGCTTGATCGGACGGGTCAATTTTCCAGTGAGGTAAAACTTGCCCTTTTTTTGTTATATTATTCATGAAAAATTCTGTTTTTTGAAGCATTTCGCCATACGCGCCGGCGAAAAGAACTTCACTCCATCCACGCCACCGTGCAATATGTGCTGGCGTTTCACGTATCTCACGGGGAATAAATCTTTCCGTTACTCCAGGTTTTTTAATCGCATCTACCTGTGCATTTTTTTTAGCACTAACAGAAATCAATGGAGGAACTCCAAGGAAATCATCGGGAATGTTGTTATGACGGGCGTCAGATCCTTTGGTTATGTCTCCACCAGGGAAGAAGCGCTCATTTTCGATAGAATATTGATAGTACTCAACTTCAGTTTCATTTGGATCAAAGACCAATTGTCGATCTCTGGGCGACGCACTCCTGAACCAACCACCTAAACCACTACCGGTTGCAACCGCCAAATTGCCAGATTTGTCGACCATGTCATCTGGCCTCCATGATCTGTTATCCGGTCGCTTCAGATCGTCTTGACGTTGTTTTTTCATTCTTAAATTGCTACCCATAACGCCGGGTAAAAATATAATCGGTATGATTTTTCTGGGTGGAATCGTGACGTCATGACGAATCGTATCTTTTATTTCCGTCATATGAACGGTGTATTCAGCCCACCCGCCGACAGTTTGCCGAAACTCGCCTTGGTGATTGCCATGTTCATTCAAATTCGTATCGTCACTCATGGAAGTTCTCCCTTATAGCGTATTGTGTAGCTATCCATACCGTCTCCTTTCTGTACTGGGGTGAGCCCGTCACTGCTACTCTTTTCACAGATTCTGTGGCCATCTTCGCGTGTTAACTCAAAAGCTATATCGGGGGCAGGTGTGCCATCGACTTCCAGCAGCCGGACGGCCTGATCAAAACGCGCTACTGGCCGTTCATTAAATTCCTGCGACACGCTCTTCGGCGCCAGGGTTTCCAGGTTGCCGTTGAAGAGCACAGGCGATGAGGTGAAGAATTGCACCTTGTCGCTGATTTCCAGCATGTGGTTGGCGCCGTGCAGGCGGATGCCTTTTTTGCCCTTGATGTTGACCCAGTCCGCTTCGCTGATTAGTGACAAGACTTTTTGGGCGAGGATTTCCACCTCGTCGCTGTGGGCCTGGATGGACACCTTGCCGCTGGCTGCAATCAGTTTCATGCCGGCCTTGTGCACGAACAGGCTGAAGCTCTTGGCGATGCTGGCGAACATGCTGTCGCCGCTGGCGAGGGAAATATGTTTGCTGCTGCTGAGCGCCACATGCTCGCTGGCGGCCAGGTGGATGGATTGGGCCGTGCTCAGCTCGATGCCGGCCGGGCTGGCCAGCACCAGATGTGCTTCGGACAGTTCAGGGAAATCGCCGCTGGCGCCTTTGATCGCGGCGTTTTGCCGCTCGATGGACTCGGCGACGGCGCCTTGTTGCTCTTTGCTGTCTTGCGCACCCGCGTCGACGGCCATGCCGGCCAAGCCTTGCTGCAGTTGCCGTGCTTGCGCCAGGCGCGCCTGTGTTTCGTCGAGTTGCTTGACTGATCCAGTGCCTGTTGATGTTTCGGTGGTGATCAACATGCCTCTGGCGGCGCGTAGGGCGCCCCAGGCGTTGCTGGCCAATTCGAAGCCTATGCCGCGCGCTTCCTTGCGGCCGGCATTGTCATCGATGCGTGTGATGTTGCCCAAGCAAAGCCGACTGTCGTGCTGCTCGCTGCGCAGCTGTGCCTGGATCGCCCCCTTGGTATCGTCGAGCACGAGATGGTTGGCGCTGCGGGCGCCCAGCTCGCGGCTGCGCCAGCCCGACAGGGCGCGCTGCTGCGGCAGGTGCCATGGCGGTGGATTGGCGCTGTTGTAGACCACGCCGATGACGATCGGATGGTCGATATTGCCGTCCTGGAATTGTACGACGACTTCCTGCCCCACGCGCGGCAAGGCGATTTGTCCCATGTGCGCTCCCGCCATCGGCATCATGACGCGTATCCATGGCGAACTGTGCGCATCGAATGTACCCAGGCGGTCCCAGTGAAATTGCAGGCGGATGCGTCCCAATGCATCGGTATGAATTTCTTCTCCGGCCTGCCCGACCACCAGCGCCGTCTGCACACCGGCAACCACGCACGGCGTGCTGTTGTAGCCGCGGCCCGGCCGCCAACGAATGTCACGCCGCACGCACACCATATTGTTGACATAGTGGGACGCTGTGCTAGGACCAACCTGATAATTATTGCTGGCGCGATGCACGACTGACAAAATCAGGTACTCGCGTTCGGCGATACTGTCGCGGCGCTCCTGGCCAGGTTGATAGCGCTTTTCTTCGGCGCTGAAATGGCCATCGAGCCGGAAGCAAAGGCCAGGCTGTGCGCCACGGTGATTGCCTGCCGCCTCGAAGTACTGGCGCAGATGGTCGTTTTCTTCCATGCGGCGTTGCGCCAGCGATGTTCCCTCATCGATATTCTGATAGCCATACGCGCCCGTGTTTTCGTATAGTTCATGGGCGAATACATCACCCTGGCGATTCAATGAATAGCCGCTGGCAAGGCGTGGTTGTGGATTTTTATAGTCGAAACTGGCCAAGGTCAGCTGGCCGGAACCGATCCGGCGCACGGCTTGCCACTGGTGCATGCCATCGTCTTCCATGGAGCCCGATTCGGCGTGAAAGCGCATGGCGCCGTCGCCGGACGCCGTATCGATGATGTCAGCGAAGGTGCTGTTATCTGCGAGCCATAGCGTGTGGCCATCGGCGCGGTGCGCGTACCAGTAATGCCAGCCCAGCGCTTCCCAGCGACGGTGCAGATGGTTGTAATCGGTTTCATTGTGCTGATTGGCGCAGGTGATCTGTGGATCGTCGCCATGGATGCTGCTTTTCCAGTCGCGCTGCGCGTAGTGGGCAAACGTCGTCTCGGTCAGCTGCATCACGCTTTGGCCATGAAACGATACATTGTCCTGGCGCAGGCGGGCAAAGGCCAGCCATGGTTGCAGCACCATGCGGTACCACGCAAAGCCGCCATCGGCGCGCAGCAGGCAAAACTCGCCCACATAGCCGTTAAAGTAGCGCAGCGTGCCATCGTCGCGCAGCATCGAAATGGTCACCATGCGGCCCATCATGGCCTTGAGCGCAATATGCGCGTCATCGGACAGCAATTCGGCTTCGAAACGGAAGTCGCGCGACATCTCTTCCGTGGCGATCAGCGAATTGACCAGCACGATGGTACCGGCTGGCCCATCTTCATGCGGGAAATCTATCTTCAACAGGCGCCGTTCCTGCGCGGCGAGGTCGAAGGCCGATAGCGCGGCCTGGATGTCTGCATGCATGGCCTGCCTCTCTTATAGCGATGAGATTAAGTGGGCGCCACAGGCGGTGGCATCGCCGTCATAGGCGTACGGCTTGCCCATGTGTTTTGCGCCGGCGCCGTCCGGGGTAATCGCAAAGCTGCCCTTGCACTTGGGGCAGAAGGTTGTGTCATCGGCCAGCGCCGCGCTCTTACCCATGACGGTGCTGCCCGACGATGCGCTGGTGACCTTGCCGCCGTGATCGGTTGCATCGCCGAGCCGGATAACGCCGCGTCCCGCATGTTTCATGTTTGCCTCGCTTTTCAAAGATGAGTTGCGCAAGTCAGTGGCAGCAAATAACGCACTTCGGCGGCGCGCACCTTGCCTTGTGCTGTCTGCAAGAACGTCGTCCAGCCAAGGTGCCGTCGTTCTGACGGGTGCGAACTGAGGAGCAGGGGAGTCATGCATGGCGGACTCAATATCAGCCGCACTTCATACTGCAAGTCGGGTACGCCAAACAGTGCCAGCATCTTTGCCAATGCCGCCGCACCTGCGCTGCGCGGCAGGAAGCGTTGCAGGCCGGCAGGATCGAGCGGGCCGATATGCAGGCAGACGCGCATGTCCTGGCGCCAAAGCCGCAGGCCAAGCGTCGCGCCGCGCGCCAGGGTAAAGTTGACACTGCCCAGCAGACTGCGCCGATTTTTTTCCAGATAGTCCCAGCCGCCGGCAAATTGTTGCACGGTGATCGGTACGCCGCAGTACTCGGCCAGTACGCGGCCAAGCGCTTGCGCCGAGACGGGGCGACAGCGCAGCAGGCCCGCATACCAGGCCGCGACGTCCTGCGTCACGGCATCAGTTTCTGCGCTCGACGGCAACGCACTGCGCTGCACCCCGGCCAGCGCCGTCAGCAAAGGCAGTTGTGCGTCTTTGGCCTGGGTCTGGAGGCTCGATTCGAGTCGATACTTTTCCCACGCCTGGTAATACAGCACGACCATGCGGTGCGAAAAGATATCGAGGAAGGCCGAGGCGCCAGGGTCTTTGCTCGACCAGCGGTAGGCGGCGATACGTTCTGAATAGTGCAAGGGCAAGGTGCCGCCGACGCCCAGAAAACGCATGAACGTCGGTGTCAGGCTCAGTTGTTCATTCTCGTCAAGCGAGAGCTGCTCGATTTCACTGGCGGGAAAACTTAACGACGCGCTGTTCTTGAAGCGCAATATCTGGCTGAAGGCCTGCGCATAGGACACGTCCTGCCGACGTAGCCAGCACAGCAAAATACGCACGGCCTGCACGAACTGGTAGCGGTACGGTTCGGCGAGCAAGTGTGCGATTACACCAGATTTTGCAATCCGCTTCTTGGCTTGCATCGGATCAGCTCCTCTCCGCTTTGCAGTGACAGCACCACCAGTTCGATGAAGCTGTTGATGTGCACGTATAGCCCCAGGAAGTGGTCGACCAGCTGCACAAACAAGTGCATGCCGCTACCGACAAACGCTTCCTCGTCCAGCGTGATGCGCACTTCCACGCCATGCGCCAGCGAGGTGCCGCGCTTGTGGCGTAGCCAGGTCGTCGTTGGCGCGTGCGCCAGCGCGACGATGCCGCTGATTTGGCGTTGCGAGCTTGCCGATTGGGACAGGTCATACAGCGTCAGCATTTCGCGCAGCGCCGGCAAACCCTCCTGGACCAGTGCATGATGATTCAGCGCCAGATGTGAAATGAGGCGCCAGTGCAGGCCCGCGTCAGGTGAAAAGCGTTGCGCTTGGCTGGGGCGTCGCAGCATGTGCAGCGCCGCGCCGCCACTGCATGGTTGCAAGTCGCCTTGCGGCTGGCCGTATTTGAGCGCAAGCGGAAGATCGCGGTTGCTGCATGTTAACGACAGCGACAAGCTGGCCTTTTCCTGTAGCAAGGGATTGAAGTCGCTATCGATCAGCGTGATTCTCTTTTCGTGACCAGGACTGTTGCTAGCCAAAGCCATGTCGTGGCGTAGGACCCAGTAATGGCCTTGTTGCGCCGCGCCCTCGCCATGGCGCAGGCTGTACAGCGGGCGAAGTTCGCTCAGCGTGCTTTCGCCTCCCCGTTGGCGCAATAAACGTACCGCATCGACCGAGACGACTTCGTAACCATGCGCATGGGTCGCATGGGCCAGCACGCAGTAGTCGGTTTTTTGCCGGGTGACGCTAATCGGCACGCCTTCCTGGCGGAAGAGATTGACCGCCGGACTGCAGCCCAGCTTTAGATTGTCGCTGCCAATGCTCGACAACATGCGCGCCGCAGCGCCATCGGGCCGCAAACCGGACAGGCACAGGTGCAGCGTAAAGCGCTGGCAAGCAGGCGGCAGGGCAGCACTGAGCGCTGCGATATCGAGGTCGAAGAAATTGAATTTTTCCGGATAGGCAAAATACTCGCTGAGGATGCGGTAGGCCGGCTGCGAACGGCCACCGAAAGGTATCAAGGCATCCGTGTCGGCGAAGCCGACGGGTGTCACAGGCACGGTGGGCAAGGCCACCCACTGTAGCGCGTCGATGGACACAAAAGCGCAGACCGTGCGCATGAACAAGGCATCGCGCAATGCGGCGCAAAAAGAAGCTTCGCCATCGATGAAAATGCGCAGCGATGCGGGCGCCGCATCGAGATGCCGGATGCCGATGTTCAGCGAGGAACAGGCCGATGCTGGCAGGCGTACGCCGGGTGGCGCCTTGATCATCGCATCGAAAACCGTGCTTTCCAGTACTGCTGCGCCTGTCGTCATGTCGTAGACGCTCTTGAAGCGGCAACGCACGCCGCGCACGGGCGGCGCATCCATTTCACTGCCCGCTGGCAGGTGGAATATGCCCGCTCCTGCCGCCGGGGTTGGCTGTTGTACGATGGTGCACGATGGGAAGGGGCGCAGATAATGGGGGAACAGGGCTTCGAACAAGGCTTCGGTAAATTGCGGATAGTCGTCATCGAGCCTTTTGGAGATGCGTGCTGCCAGCATGGCCACCGATTCGATCAAGTGTTCGACGTGCGGGTCTTCGCAGGACTCGCCTGACAGGTGTAATTTGCCGGCAATTTTCGGATAGCGTTCGGCAAACTCACGGCAATGTCGCCGCAGCATCACCAGCTCGTGCTCGAAATACGGCAGCAAATCCTCCATCTTGATTTTTCCTGTGTCTACGCGGCGGAATGAACAGTATCCGAGCGTTTTCTCAAGGCAAAATTGCGTTTGCGCAAATAATTGGACAGGCTTGCTGCGCAACCTCAAGGACTTCCACGCTGACGACATCAGACTGGCAAGGCAGCAAGATGCTAACGGTCAACATGGAGAACGTCATGACATTGCCATCCAAATTACTTTGGTCCGAGGGCCTGGCCATCGGGCCCCAGCAATTCCAGCAGCTGGACCGCTATCATGAAGCGCGCCTGCAACGTCTGGCTTCCTTGATTAATCCCCATTTATGGGGCGTGCATGGTGTCCGCTGGAATGCGGATGCATTGGCCAACAATAGTCTGCGGGCGGACGCCATGTCGCTCGTATTTCAGGATGGAGAACTGTTTGAGGCGCCGCTCGGCGATGTATTACCCAGTGCGGTTGACTTGTCCAAGCTACCGTCGAGCGAACACAGTTTTACTTTTTATGCCGCGCTACCGGCGTTGCAGGCACATGGTGGCAATGTCAGTTCTACAGCAGCGCGCTATGTCCAGGCGGATATCGAAACCCCGGATCTGTACAGCGAGGCGGTCAGCATAGACGTCGCTTACCTGAAGAAGCGTGTGTATCTGCTGTCGCAGCTCGATCCCCTAAATGATTACCTTGCCATCCCGCTCATTCGTTTGTACCGCGCCGGCAACGGCGGCTTTGAAATCGATACCGGCTTCATGGCGCCTGGCCTGACCATCAGCGCCGAGTCGACGCTGCAGAAAATGCTCGATGCGCTGATCGAGCGCATGGGCGCGAAAATTGAGGCGCTGTACAGCCGCCACCGTCAGCCGGGTAAAAATATGCTTGAATTTCACGGCGGCGATGTTTCCTCGTTCTGGATGCTCAATACCTTGAGCATGGCCAGCGCCACGCTCAGTCATTGCGCCAGTTACCGGCGTCACCATCCGGTGTATCTATTTGAAAAATTGATGGCACTGGCTGGTGGCTTGATGACGTTTTCAAAAAAATACACACTGAGCGACTTGCCAGTTTACTGTCACGAGGACGCCGCTCCCGGTTTCGGCAAGCTCGATGGCATCATTCGCGACTTGATCGATACGGTTCTTCTGTCGCGCCACTTCCCGATTGCGCTGACCAATGACACGCAACAAAACACCCACTATTACGGCGTGCTCGATGCCAAGCGGATTGACCCTCAGACCGAACTCTGTCTTGCCGTCAACGCCGATATGCCGGCGCTGGAATTGGTCGCCACGGTGCCGTTGCAGTTCAAAATTTCATCGCCTGACAATATCGAATTATTACTGGGCCGAGCACTTCCCGGTGCCGAGTTGCGCCATATGGCCCAGGTCCCTGCTGAAGTGCCAGTGCGGCCCAATACCTATTATTTTTCGATCGAAAACAAGGGCCGTATTTATGACAGCATGATCAAGGCCCAGGCGATTGCGATTTATGTGCCGTCTGGCATCAAAGGGCTGAAGCTGGAATTGTTCGGCATCAGCGCCAGCGCTGCATAACGATGCCTAACTACGCCTAACGACGCTTGGCGTTGCAAGCCGGCGTATTGTGAAAAGATTGTTTTAAGCAATAGACTTGCCCCTGCAGTTGACGTTATCATGTTTTCGTAAGTATTGGTGGCTGATCCATCAGCGCACAGTCGAAACACGGTGACAGGTGGGAGTGAGCATGGGCATGGCGAATGATGCGTGATGTGTCGGGCGGCTCGCGCCCTGGCGGCAAAATGGGCAGGGCAGCGGTGCGCCGCTGCTGGCGCGCATTGCTGCTGGGCTTCTGTATCGCCGCGCCTGGCGCCGCCTTGTCGGCATCGGCGTCAGCATTGACGGCGGCCGCTGCGCCGCCGCATCACGGCCAGCGCGTGCTGTTCCTCAACGCTTACGAATATGGCCGCGGCGGCGTGGAATCGTACACGCGTACCTATGTTGCCGCCATGGCCGCCGCTGGCCTGGCCAGCGAAGACATCATGGTCGAGTATCTCAACCTCAATACCCAGGGCGATCCCGCGCTACGCAACGAGATGCGCGATTTGTTGCTTTTGAGATACACTCAAGTGATGGGGCGCAAGGCCGATCTGATCATCGCCATGCAGCAGCCCGCGCTCGATTATTTGCTGTCGGACTTGGTGCCGCTGACGCACGGCGTGCCCGTGCTGGCGATTAACAGCTCGGGCAAGGCCTTGCCGCCCGGCAGTCCGCCTGCCATCTGGCAGCAAAAGGCGAATGTCGATTTTCCTGGCACGCTGGCGCAAGCCATTGCGCTGTTTCCGGAGACCAAAACCATCGTCATGGCCGTCGGCACCAGCGAGGCCGACCAAGCCTTGAAGCGCAGCATGCAACAGGCGGCGCTGGCTTGGCAGGGCAAGGTGACCATGCGCTACCTCGATAAGCTGACCCTGGCACAGATGCGTGCGGAGGTGGCGCACTTGCCCGCCGATACCGTACTGGTGGCGGGCAATGTCAACCGCGACGTGGACGGCGCCATCGCCACGCCCGTGCAGTTTTCCATGCAGTTGGCGCGACTGGCCAATGTTCCCACTTTTGGCATGTACAACGCGGCGCTCGGCAAGGGCATCCTGGGCGGCTCCATCCTGCATATCGAACAGGCCGCGCAGCAGGTGGCGCAGATGTCGCTGGCCGTGCTGGCCGGCCAGGCACCCACCGCGCCAGGCACCTTGCTGCCGCCGGCCCGCCTGCTGCCGATGTATGACTGGGAACAGCTGCAGCGTTGGGATGCCGACATCAGCCGCCTGCCACCGCACACCGTGTTCTTCAACCGGCCGCCGCAACTGTGGCAGGAACACCGCCTTGCCGTGTTGCTGGCGGGCGGCGTCTTCATCGTGATGACCGGCTTGCTGAGCATCTTGCTGCTGCAGCGTCGGCGCCTGCGCCGCGCCGAGAGCGAGGCGCGCGAGAGCGAGCAGCGCTTCCGCATACTGGTCGAGCATGCGCCGGAAGCCATCTTGGTGTACGACCTGGACCTGGATCGCTTCGTCGATGCCAACAGCAGCGCGCAGCGCATGCTGGGCCTGTCGCGCGAGGCTTTGCTGGCACGTGGGCCGTTCGATCTGTATAGCTGCAATCAGCCCGATGGCCTGCCGCTGGGGCTGATGATGGAAGAGCATCTGCGCCGCGCCATGCTGGGCGAGCCGGTCCTGGTGGAGCGCAATGTGCGGCGTGCCGATGGCAGCATTTTCCCCTGCGAAGTGCGGCTGGTGAAATTGCCCATGGACGGGCGGCGCCTGATGCGCAGCGGCATCGTCGACATTTCCGAGCGCAAGCATAGCGAGCAGGAATTGCTTGGCTACCGCGACCACCTGGAGGAACTGGTACAGCAGCGTACGGCCGCCCTGTCGGTGGCCGTCACCGAGGCCGAATCGGCGAATCGGGCGAAAAGCGTCTTCCTGGCTAACATGAGCCACGAATTGCGCACGCCCTTGAACTCCGTGATCGGTTTTTCGCAGATGATGGCCGATTCGAGCAGTATGTTCGAGGAAGAAAAGCATAATCTGGCCATCATCAACCGTGCCGGTCACCATTTGCTGACCCTGATCAACGATATCCTTGAGTTATCCAAAATCGAAGCGGGCCGCATGCATCTGCAAACCGGGCCAGTGGACTTGAATGGCGTGCTCGATGAGGTGCTCGAGATGGTGCGCATGCGCTCGAGCGAGCAGGGCATCGCGCTGCAGCTCGAACGTTTCGGCGTGCCACCGCTGGTGCGCCTCGATGGCGCCAAGCTGCGCCAGGTGCTGCTCAATCTGCTGTCGAACGCGCTCAAGTTCATCGAGCACGGCAGCGTCACCTTGTCGCTGACGTGCCAGGCGGCAGAAGGTGGGCAGATGGCGCTGGCGTTTGCCGTGCGCGATACCGGCAGCGGCATTGCGGAAGAGGATATGGAACGCATCTTTGAACCCTTCGTGCAGGCCGACAGCGCGGTGGCGCAGGCCGGCACGGGACTGGGGCTGACCATTTCGCGCGAATTCGTGCGCCTGATGGGCGGCGAGCTAAGTGTCGAATCCACGCTGGGCGCAGGCGCCGTATTCCGTTTCGACCTGCGTGCGCCGCTGCTGCAGCAAGCGGCCGTCCCGGCGCTGGCGCCGGGACGCGTGGCGCGCCTGCCGCCGGGTCAGCGCGGGCGCATGGTGCTGTTGGTCGATGATGACGACAACTGCCGCAAGCTGCTGTCGGGCTTGCTGGCGCCGCTGGGCTTCCAGCTGCAGGAAGCGGCTGGCGGCGCGCAGGCGCAAGCCATGCTGGCGGCGCAGCGCTATGACATGGTGCTGAGCGACTGGCGCATGCCGGACATGGATGGCTTGGCGCTGACGCGCTGGCTGCGCGCGCAAACGACACTGGTGCAGCCGCGCCTGGTGATCATGACCGCTTCCGCCTTCGAGGAAGAAAAGCAGGAGGCCCTGGCGGCCGGCGCCGATGGCTTCCTGCGCAAACCGATCGAGCAAGAACACCTGTTCGCCATGCTGGAGCAGCAACTTGGTGTGCGCTTCCAGCGCACAGCCGCCGCGCCGCCGTGTGTGCCGGTGGCAGCTTTTGACTTGCAGCAGGCGCTGGGCCAGTTGGGCGCGACCGAACGGCAGGCACTGCTCGAAGCCGTGCAAGCGCTCGATTTGCGGCGCAGCACCATCGTGCTGGCCGGCGTGGCAAGCAGCCTGCCGCAACTGTCCGCGCACATCGCCGCGATGCTGGAACAGCACCAGTATCAGTCGCTGTGCACCTTGCTGGCGCAGCTGGACTGCGAGCCGCAGGGCGAAGACGCATGACTTTTTACACACCCAAAGGCGCCCGCCTCGGTGGCGTGTCCATCGTGCTGGCCGTCAGCGTGGCGCTGACCTTCGTCGTCACGGCCTTGCTGCTGGTGTTTGCCGTACTGTTTTACCAGTCCGAACGCAGCCAGCGTTGGCAGCAGCTGCATGACAGCCTGTCAGTGAGCGCTGACCAGTTGGCCGTGGCCATCGAACTGCCATTGTGGAATCTGGATGAAAAGCAGATGCAGGCCATCATGCGCAGCATGCTGGGCAAGCGCGAACTGGTAGCCGCTGCCCTGACGCCGGGCATCGGCAAGGAAGCGCTGGCCCTGCGCCGCAATGCCGACGGCAGTATCGACAGCCTTTCCTCGCTTTCGCCCGATCCGGCCTGGCTGGTGCAGCGGCGCCCCGTGACGATAGGCGGACAAGTGATCGGCAGCGTTGCCGTCTATGCGACGCCGGCCCTGCTGAACGCGCAGCTGCGGCAGCGCGCGCTGGGCATCGGCGCCATGATCGTGGCGCTCGACGCAATCCTGCTGGCCAGCATCTGGCTGCTCATGTGGTGTTTGATGCTCAAGCCCTTGAAGATCATCGGCCAGTACGCGGCGGGCGTCAAGGCGGGGCAGGGCGAAGCATTCGGCACGCCGCCGAAAGCGTGGTTCCAAGGCGAGCTGCGCACTCTGTACCGTTCCATCCGCGACATGGTGGCGCTACTCGACAGCCGCTACCGTGCCCTGCAACGCAGCGAAGAGCGCGTGCAGATGGCGACGGGTGCGGCCAGCATCGGCATCTGGGACTGGAACGTCAGCAGCGACGCATTGCAATGGGATGAACAGATGTATGCGCAGTTCAAGGCCGATGCGGCCAGCGCCATGGCGCCCGCGGCGATCTGGCGCGCGGCGCTGATGCCAGAGGACGTGCCGGCCGTCAAAGAGGCTCTGCGCGCCGCGCTCGGCAGCGGCAAGGCGTTCACGCACGAGTACCGCATCCTGTGGCCCGATGGCACCATCCGCTACATCAAGGCCGATGCCGTGATCTTTCGCGATGGGCTGGGCCGGCCCATGCGCCTGGTGGGCTCCAACTACGACATCACCGCGCACCGCGAGGCTGAACTGGAACTGCTGCGCCACCGCCATCATTTGGAAGAGCTGGTGGCCGAGCGCACGAGTGCCCTGTCGGTGGCCGTTAGCCAGGCACAGGCAGCGAACCGTGCCAAGAGCACCTTCCTGGCGAACATGAGCCATGAATTGCGCACACCCTTGAATTCCGTGATCGGTTTTTCGCGCCTGATGGCCGCCTCGCCCAATATGCAGGACGAGGAAAAGCGCAACCTGGCCATCATCCACCGCTCCGGCAAGCATTTATTGACGTTGATCAATGAAATTCTTGACTTGTCGAAGGGCGAAGCTGGGCGCTTGCAGGCGCAGGCGAGCGTGGTGGCGCTGGCACCCCTGTTGCAGGAAGTCATGGACATGCTGGGCATGCGCGCCGAGCAGCAGGGACTGGCCCTGCGCCTCGATTGCACGGATCTGCCGGCGGCAGTGCTGCTCGATGCGACGCGCTTGCGCCAGGTGCTGCTGAACCTGATGTCGAATGCCGTCAAGTTCGCCGGCAGCGGCGAGGTCACCTTGCGCGTGCGCGCCGAATGGCGCGATGACGCCACATGGTGCTTGTCGTTCGCCGTCAGCGATACGGGCATCGGCATCGCCCCGGAGGACCAGCAGCGCATCTTTGAACCATTCGTGCAGGCCGACAGCTCGGGACCGAAGGATGGCACGGGCCTGGGCTTGGCCATCTCGCGCGAATTGGTGCAGTTGATGAAAGGCGAACTGACGCTGGAGTCCATGGCGGGGCAGGGGGCTACCTTCCGTTTCAGCATTCCCGCGCAGGCAGCGCAGGCGCCGGCACAGGTGCAGGCACCCATGTCGCCAGTCATGTCGCTGCAGGCGCAAGTGGCGCCGGTACTGCAGGCGCAAGATTTGCGATTGCTGTCCCGGGACGAACGCGCCGCCCTGCAGACAGCACTGCGCGAATTGAACCTAGTCAGGGTGGGGCAGTTGCTGGTGGCCTTGCCGCCGGCGGCGGCACCGTTGCTGGCGCCGCTGCAAGCCATGCTCGACCAGCATCAGTACCGGCAGCTATGCATCTTGTTGGACAGTGAGGTCGCGCTGGCGCCTAGCTGAAAAGTGTGGGCTGACAACATCAAATGCGATGAAAGAAGGGCTCAGTGCCGTGGATTGATGGTGCTAAATTGCAATAAAGATTATGATGATGGTATGTAGCTCATTGCAACGAAATGTCTTGTCCAGCGTGGCAATTGACTGCCGCGCCTCATCCAAAGCTGAGAGAACTGCTACATGCACCGCGATTTTTCCGAAGTGAATGCTAAGGGCGAAGTACTGATTGTTGAAGATACACCTGCTTCGCTGAAGTTGTTGAGCGATTTGCTCAGCGGCGCCGGCTATGCGGTGCGCCAGGCGCCGAACGGTGAACTGGCGCTGTGGACGGCCCAGGCGCGCCCGCCGGAGCTGATCTTGCTCGACGTGCGCATGCCGGGCCTCGATGGCTTTGAAGTCTGCCGTCGCCTCAAGCAGATACCGTCGCTGTGCCAGGTGCCGGTGATTTTCCTGTCGGCGCAGTACGATACGGACGACAAGGTGCGCGGCTTTGCGCTGGGCGCCGTCGATTTCATCGCCAAGCCCTTCCAGGCCGAGGAAATTCTTGCTCGCACCGATGCGCACGTACGCCTGGCGCGGGCGCAGCTGCAGCTGACACAAGAGCGTGCCAACCTGGAACGGCGCGTGGTCGAACGCACGGCCGAACTGGAGCAGGTGGCCAGCACCCTGGCACGCGAAGTGCAGATCCGCCGCGCCAATGAAGCATTGCTGCGCCTGTCGGGCCAAGTCTTTGAGGCCACCCAGGACGCCATCCTGATCACCGATCCGAGCGGCGTCATCGTCACGGCCAATCCTGCGTTTACACGCATCACCGGCTACGCGGCGCAGGATGTGGTGGGTACCGACATCATGCGCCTGCACGCCGAGCACACGGGCGAAGCGGTGTTGCTGGCCTTGCGCCAGGGCTTACACAGCAGCGGCTGCTGGTCGGGCGAAGTACAGACGCGGCGCAAGAGTGGCGACACCTATCCCTGTTTGCTCAGCGTGTCGACCGTGCATGGCCCGGACGGCGACGTGATCAACTACGTGGGCGTTTTCCTCGATATCAGCGAGCGCAAGGCCGAGCAGCATCTGATCGACTTCCTCTCCTACCACGACGCGCTGACCGGCTTGCCGAACCGCGTGCTGCTGCGCGAGCGCTTTGGACAAGCGCGCACCAACGCCCTGCGCGACGGCCAGCAAGTGGTGCTGATGTGCCTAGACCTGGACCGCTTCAAGAATATCAACGATTCGCATGGCCAGGCCGTGGGGGACAAGACGCTGCAAGTGGTGGCGCGTTTCCTCTCGGGCTGCGTGCGCGAGGGTGACACGGTGGCGCGCCAGGGCGGCGACGAATTCCAGATCCTGCTGCACGACGATGTCTTGCTGGGGCGCACGCTGGCGCTGGCGCAAACCATTCTGGCCGGCTTGCGCGAAGAGCTCAGCGTCGACGGCGAGCGCCTGGCGCTGACCACCAGCATCGGCATCGCCATGTGCCCGGCCGATGGCGACAGCCTCGACGACGTGCTGCGTCACGCCGACACGGCCCTGGTGCGCGCCAAGGAAATGGGGCGTGATCATTACGCTTTCTTCACGGAACGCATGGGCAGCGATATCCGCGCCCGGCTGGCCATGCAGCAGCAACTGCGCGGCGCCATCTGCCGTGATGAATTCGAGGTGCATTACCAGCCGCAAATGTGCTTGCGTACGGGCGCCTTGCTGGGCGCGGAAGCACTGCTGCGCTGGGATAACCCGGTGCTGGGCAAGGTGCCGCCCGGCCTGTTCATCGCGCTGGCCGAGGAATACGGCTTGATCACGGCCATCGGCGAATGGGTGCTCGAAAGCGTATGCGCACAAATTCGCTCCTGGCTCGACGCGGGCCTGGGCAGCATCAAGGTGGCCGTCAACCTGTCGGGCAAGCAGTTCGCGCAGGATCACACGGTGCCGTTCGTCGAGGCGGTATTGCGCAAATACGCTATCACGCCCGCCTGCCTGGGTATCGAGATCACGGAAAGCACGGTGATGGGCGACCCGGACAAGGCAGTGGCGGCCCTCACGCGCCTGAAGGATATCGGCGTCGGCATTTCGCTCGACGACTTCGGCACCGGCTATTCCAGCCTCGGCTATCTGAAGCGCTTCCCCATCGACGTGCTGAAAATCGACAAGTCTTTCGTCGACGACGTCACCACCAGCAGCAGCGACGCGGCCATCGCCCGTTCCGTCATCTCGCTGGCGCACAACCTGGACATGCGCGTCATCGCCGAAGGCGTGGAAACGCGTGCACAGGTGGACTTCCTGACGCAACATGGCTGTGACGAAATGCAGGGCTATTATTTCAGCCCTCCGCTGGCGGCGGCACCGTTTACGGTCTTGCTGCGCGAACGGCGTACTCTGGCCTTGGCATAAAACACTGCGGTGCGGCCGGTGCACCATGCCGGTGCGTCTACCGCCGCGTGGTGCGCAATGTTCGCTATTTCTTCTCCTGACGCTGGCACATATCCTGCTTAGGTAGTCGCTTATTTACGCGATTGCCCGTATGCCAGACTGCACCCACCCAGCCATCCCCTCACAGGCCCGCGCGCATGACGCTTGGCAGGCGCATTTGCGCCTGGGTTTTGCCTGGCGTGATGGTGTCAGCCGCCTGGTCGAACGCACGCACAGCGGCCCCCTGCGTGTGCAAAAGCCTTTGTATCCGGAAGGCGGGGCCGTCTGCCACGCCATCATCATTCATCCGCCCGGCGGCGTGGTGGGCGGCGACCAACTGGCCGTCGATGCTACGGTGGGCGAAGGCGCGCATGCCTTTCTTACGTCACCGGGCGCCGCCAAGTGGTACCGTGCCAACGGCCATGTCTCGGGCCAGCACATCGTGCTGCGCGCCGGTAGCGGCGCCACCATCGAGTGGCTGCCGCAGGAGAGCATCTTTTTCAATCAGGCTTGCGTGCGCCTGCGCCACGAGGTGGAACTGGCGGCGAACGCCAACTACATTGGCTGCGACATCGTCTGCCTGGGTCGCAGCGCTGCTGGCGAAATTTTTAACCAGGGCAGCATCGCCCAGCAGGTGCAGATCCGGCGCGGCGGCAAGCTGCTGTGGTGGGAGCAGGGCATGCTGGCGGCCGGCGGTCCGCTGATGGCCAGTCCCCTGGGCCTGGCTGGCCACACGGTATGCGCCACCCTGATCGCCGTCGGCCGCCCCCTTGCTGCCGCCGTGCTGGCTGCCTTGCGCGAGATCGAGGTGCCGGTTGGCGCCGTATTCGGCGCTACGCACATGAAATCGCTGGTGGTGGTACGCCTGCTGTGCGGCGACAGCGAGGCGGCGCGCAGGATCATGCTGGCTGCCTGGCTGCTACTGCGCCCCGCCATGCTGGGGCGCGATGCCGTCGTGCCCCGTATCTGGAACACTTGATCAGAAAAGAGGCACAAGGAAAACCATGGACCTGACTCCCCGCGAAAAAGACAAGCTGCTCATTTTTACGGCCGCGCTACTGGCCGAACGGCGCCTGGCGCGCGGCCTGAAATTGAATTATCCGGAAGCGGTGGCCTTGATCAGCGCCGCCATCATGGAAGGTGCGCGCGATGGAAAATCGGTAGCGCAGCTGATGTCGGACGGTAGCAAAATACTCTCGCGTGCCGACGTCATGGATGGCATCGCAGAGATGATCCCCGATATTCAGGTGGAAGCGACCTTCCCCGATGGCAGCAAGCTGGTGACCGTGCATCATCCGATAGTGTAAGCATACCAGCGACATTGAAAGGAGTTCCTCATGACACCAGGCGAATACAAATTGGAAGAAGGCGTAATCACCCTCAATGCAGATCGCGCCACGGCCACCGTGGTGGTGGCCAATCGCGGTGACCGGCCTATCCAGGTCGGCTCGCACTTCCACTTTTTTGAAGTCAACCCGGCGCTGGACTTCGAGCGCTGGCGTGCCTACGGCATGCGCCTCAATATTACTGCCGGTACCGCCGTGCGCTTTGAGCCGGGCCAGCGGCGCACGGTGGAGCTGGTGGCGCTGGCAGGTGAGCGCAAGGTCTACGGCTTCAATGGCGCAGTGATGGGCGAACTGCAAGACACTCCACCAGGAAAGGATTGATATGGCCAGCATTGCCCGTAGTGCGTATGCCGAGATGTTCGGCCCCACCAAGGGCGACCGCATCCGCCTGGCCGACACGGAGCTGTTCATCGAGATCGAGCACGATTATGCGATCTACGGCGAAGAAGTGAAATTCGGTGGCGGCAAGGTGATCCGCGACGGCATGGGCCAGTCGCAGCGTTGCGCTGCCGAGGTGATGGATACCGTTATCACGAATGCCGTCATCCTCGACCACTGGGGCATCGTGAAGGCCGATATCGGCCTGAAAAATGGCCTGATCTTCGGCATCGGCAAGGCGGGCAACCCGGATATCCAGCCCGGCGTGACCCTGGTCATCGGCGGCGCGACCGAGATCATCGCCGGTGAAGGCTTGATTGTCACGGCCGGCGGCGTCGACACGCACATCCACTTCATCTGCCCGCAGCAGATCGAAGAAGCCCTGATGAGCGGCGTGACGACCATGCTGGGCGGCGGCACGGGACCTGCCGTGGGCACGGCCGCCACCACCTGCACGCCGGGGCCATGGCATTTGCACGCCATGCTGGCGGCAGCCGATGCCTTCCCGATGAACCTGGGCTTCATGGGCAAGGGCAATGTGAGTTTGCCTTTGCCATTGGAAGAACAGGTGCGCGCGGGCGCCATTGGCTTGAAGCTGCACGAAGACTGGGGCAGCACGCCGGCCGCCATCGACAACTGCCTGTCAGTCGCAGATCGCATGGATATCCAGGTGGCGCTGCACAGCGACACCCTCAACGAGGGCGGCTTCCTGGAACACACGCTGGCTGCCTTCAAGGATCGCACCATCCACACGTTTCACACGGAAGGAGCGGGCGGCGGCCATGCGCCCGACATCATCGCCGCCGTGGGACAGTCGAACGTGCTGCCCTCGTCGACCAACCCGACGCGCCCGTTTACCGTCAACACGCTCGACGAGCACCTCGACATGCTGATGGTGTGCCACCACCTGGACCCGGCCATTGCCGAAGACGTGGCGTTTGCCGAGTCGCGCATTCGCCGCGAAACCATCGCCGCCGAAGATATCTTGCATGACATCGGCGCCATTTCCATGATGTCATCGGACTCGCAAGCCATGGGCCGTGTTGGCGAAGTGATCATGCGCACCTGGCAGACGGCGCACAAGATGAAGGTGCAGCGTGGGCCACTGGCGCCCGACACGGCGCGCAGCGACAATTTCCGCGCCAAGCGCTATATCGCCAAGTACACGATCAACCCGGCCATCACGCATGGGATTTCCCATGTAGTCGGCTCCATCGAGGCGGGCAAGATCGCCGATCTCGTGTTGTGGAAGCCGGCCTTCTTCGGCGTCAAGCCGTCGATGATTTTAAAGGGCGGCATGATCGCCGCCGCGCAGATGGGCGACCCGAATGCCTCGATTCCCACGCCGCAGCCGGTGCATTACCGCATGATGTTCGGCGCCTTTGGCGGCGGCCTGAAAAAATCTTTTACGTTTGTCTCGCAGGCGGCCTATGACCTCGATATTGGGCATCAGTTGAAACTGAATAAAGCCGTCATCGCCGTGCAGAATATGCGCGGCTTGCGCAAGCAGGACATGATCCATAACGGCGCCACGCCACATATGGAAGTGGACCCGGAAACCTATGCCGTGCGTGCCGACGGCCAGCTGCTGGTATGCGAGGCCGCCGCCGTGCTGCCCATGGCGCAGCGCTATTTTCTATTTTAAACAGGAGGCATCATGCTCACATTGCATACCAAGCTCGGTGCGAACGACGACCGCACGCCCTTCGCGCAACTTGTGCTGCCCTATGATCAGCGCGAAAAATGCCGGCTGCGCGCCGTGCTGTCGAATGGCGACGAGGTGGCCGTGTTCACCGTGCGCGGCACTGTACTGCGCGACGGCGAACGCATGACGGGCCCAAGCGGGCAGGTGGTGCAGATCGTCGCCGCGCGCGAACCGACCTATCTGGTGCAGTGCCTCGATTCCCACACCCTGCTGCGCTGCGCATTTCATCTGGGCAATCGCCACACGCAGGCGCAGGTGGGCGATGGTTTTTTGCGCATCCGCAAAGATCCGGTATTGAAGGAGATGCTGCAAGGCTTGCAGGCATTGGTGACGGAAGAAGACGCGCCGTTCGAGCCGGAAGCTGGCGCATACGGCGGCGGCCATGGGCACCACGACGGCCACGGCCAGCACTTGCTGGCGCCCGTGCCGCTGCGGCAGAAAATCCACCGCCCCGGCGATGTGCCGTGCGCCGCATGATGCAGGCATCGGCCTTGCTGCATCTGCTGCAGTTCGCCAGCCCGGCCTTGCCGATAGGCGCCTACAGCTATTCGCAGGGGCTGGAAGCGGCGCTCGAAGCAGGCCTTGTGACGGACGCGGTGACGGCGCGCGGTTGGATCTCGCAGCATCTGGCGCAGGTGATGGCGCGCTGGGAAGCGCCTTTGTGCTGGCGCTTGATGCAGGCGTTTGAAGCGCAGGACCTGTGCGCCGTGCAGTGTTGGAGCGAGCGCTTTATCGCCTCGCGCGACACGGCGGAGTTCCGCGCCGAAACTATCCAGATGGGCTATTCCCTGACCAAGCTGCTGGCCGAGCTGGGCGTGGCCGATGGCGTGCTGATCGACATGCTGCAGAGCCAGCCGGAAGTGGCGCTGCCCACAGCCTATGCCTGCGCCGTGGTGGCGCTGGCGATCCCGCGCCAAGAAGCGCTGCTGGCGATGCTGTTCGCCTGGGCGGAAAACCAGGTGCTCGTCTGCGTGAAATCCGTGCCGCTGGGGCAGGTGGCGGGCCAGCGTTTATTGCTGTCATTGCGCCCTGAACTTGAAGCGGCGGCCGGCACGGCGCAAACCATAGCAGACGCGGAGATGGGCAACTGGGCGCCCGGCCTGTCGCTGCTGTCGATGCGGCACGAAGTGCAGTACAGCCGGCTGTACCGTTCCTGAATCCTACAAGCAGACACTACAACGTGACACCACAACGAGACACCACAACATGACAACGATTACCTCCAATCCGCTGCGCGTAGGCATCGGCGGGCCCGTCGGCTCGGGCAAGACGGCGCTGTGCGAAATGCTGTGCAAGGGCATGCGCGAACGCTATGACATGGCCGTCATCACGAATGACATCTACACCAAGGAAGACATGGAAATCCTGCTGCGCGCGGACGCCTTGCCGGCCGAGCGCCTGATGGGCGTGGAGACGGGCGGCTGCCCGCACACGGCCATCCGCGAAGACGCCTCCATCAACCTGGAGGCCATCGCGCGCATGCAGGCAGATTTTCCGAACCTCGACCTGATCCTGGTCGAATCTGGCGGCGATAACCTGGCCGCTACCTTCAGTCCGGAACTGTCGGATTTGACGATCTACGTGATCGATGTGGCTGGCGGCGAAAAAATCCCGCGCAAGGGCGGCCCCGGCATCACGCGCTCCGATTTGCTCATTATCAACAAGACGGACCTGGCGCCGTATGTGGGCGCCAACCTGGACGTGATGGCGCAGGATGCCAAACGCATGCGCGGCGAGCGCCCCTTTGTGTTGACGAATCTGCGCAGCGGCGACGGCGTGCAGGTCGTCATTGATTTTATCCGCGAGCAAGGTCTGCTCGACCAACCAGGCAAGGAGCTGCAATGAGCGCAAGACGGATGATAAAAACGGCTACTGTGGCCGCATTGTATTTGCTCGCTTTGCCTGCCATGGCCCATTCCGGCCACGGCGACAGTGCCGGCTTGCTGGCTGGTTTCGCCCATCCATTGACGGGCTTAGACCATTTGCTGGCCATGCTGGGCTTGGGTATATGGGGCGGCCAGCAGCGTCGCAGCCTGGCCCAGCCCGCCATCTTTCTCGGCATGATGCTGTTCGGTGCGCTGGCCGGCATGGCGGGCTGGCGTATTGCCGGCCTGGAAACGGGCATCGCCGTCACGGTGGCGCTGCTGGGATTGGCCATCGCGTTGGCGCTGGCCTTGCCGAACTGGCTGGGTATGTTGTTAGTGGGCATGTTCGCTCTGGCGCATGGGAATGCGCATGGCCAGGAATTGCCCGCAGCCTCGGCCGCGTGCGGCTTTATGCTCGCTTCGGCCATGCTGCTGTGTGCGGGGCGTTTTGTCGGCCAGGTGCTGGCCGAGCGCGTGCTGCGTGTCGCCGGCGTGGCTTTGACGGCCGCCGGCGTGGTGTTGATGGGGCTTGCTTAAGCGCCGGGGCGCTTGTCGGACAGCACGATGGGTGCCGCTTTTTCAGGGTGCAAGCCCTGGTGGCCCGCATACACGGCCGCGATGGCGGCCATGTCGGCGTCCTTGTCGCCGGTCAAGTATAAATGGTCGACGACGCCCAGCACTTTGTTCGGGTAGTCGATGTAGACCAGCAGTAGCGGCACCTTGGCAGCCAGGGCCAGGTGATAAAAGCCACTTTTCCAATTCGGACGGTAGCTGCGCGTCGCTTCCGGCGTGATGGCCAGCCAGTACCAGTCGGCGGCCAGCATGCGCTCGGCTTGGCGTTGAATCGTGCCGCTGGTGGTGCTGCGGTCGACGGCTTCGCCGCCCAGGTAGCGCAGCACCTTGCCCATCGGGCCGCGAAACAGGGAATCCTTGGCCAGCCAGCGGAACGGCAGCGATAGCGCCCATTTACCGAACAAGCCCACCATGAAATCCCAGTTCGAGGTGTGCGGGTAGACAACGGCGATGCCGCGCGGCCCCGGCAGGGGGCGGGCGCGCATGCGCCAGCCAAACAGGTGCAGCACGCGCAAGGCGCAGCGCTGGTGCCAGGTCGGCAAGTCGCCCGCTTGTACAAATAAATCGTCCATTGATACCCTTCAGTGACACTGTTCTTAATCGGATGGCGCTGGTGGCCATTTTCCTTGAAGTAAAAATTCTGCGCAGGCATTCTATACGCGGCTGGCGGTGGCGACAAGCAGCCGAGGCCGCTATTCATGCGGCGTCGGGGCGATAGTTGCGACTATTTTAACGACGCTTAGCCACTCTGGCGGGCACTCAATGCGCATAATGTGGTCAAAACTTGATGCGGTGTTGATCTGCCCGAGAGGCAGCCGCAGTATGAGAAGCGATATCGACGATGTCGCAGGGGAGCATGCGCGGATGGCTAAAGTGATGGCCGAGCTCTTTGAAACGGGGGGCGTGTCATCGCGCGCCAGCCGGCACGATGCTGCTGCTGCTGCTGCTGCTGCCGATGGCGTCGAAGGTCCGACGGCAGCGCCGTCGTGGCGCTGCCGTCTGCTGGAGTGCTGTTTAAGCCTGTGCTGCCAGCGCCGGGTAATCCGTGTAGCCGGCCGCATCGGGGGCATACAGGGTGTCTGGGTTCAGCTGATTCAATGGCGCGTCGCTGTGCAGGCGGATGGGCAGGTCGGGGTTGGCGATGAACCACAGGCCAAAGGCCACGGCATCGGCTTCGCCCTTGGCCAACAAGGCTAGCGCTGCCGGTTTGTCCATTTTTTCGTTGGCAATGTAGACGCCGCCAAATTCCTGCTTCAGGTAGGGGCCTAGGCGATCTTCACCGAGCGCTTCGCGCGCGCAGATGAAGGCGATGCCGCGCTTGCCCAGCTCGCGCGCCACATAGCCGAAGGTGGCCTTTGGGTCGGAGTCGCCCATGTCGTGCGCGTCGCGGCGCGGCGCCAGGTGCATGCCCACCTTGTCGGCGCCCCATACCGCGATGCACGCATCGGTCACTTCCAGCATCAGACGGGCGCGGTTTTCAATCGAGCCGCCGTAGTTGTCGGTGCGCAAGTTCGTACTGTCTTGCAAAAACTGGTCGAGCAGGTAACCATTCGCACCATGGATTTCCACGCCGTCGAAGCCGGCCTTTTTCGCATTCTCGGCGCCCAGGCGATAGGCTGCCACGATGCCGGGAATCTCTTGCGCATCAAGCGCGCGCGGTGTGACGAATTCCTGTTTCGGGCGCAGCAGGCTGACATGGCCGGCCGGCTTGACGGCGCTGGGCGCCACGGGCAAGTCGCCATCGAGGAAGGCGGGCGCGGAAATGCGGCCCACATGCCACAGTTGCAGCACGATCAGGCCGCCTGCGTCATGCACCGCCTTGGTGATGTGTTTCCAGCCTTCCACCTGCTCTTCGGACCAGATGCCTGGCGTGGCGGCATAGCCCACGCCCTGCGGCGTGACGGCCGTCGCTTCGGAGATGATCATGCCGGCCGAAGCGCGCTGCGTGTAGTACTCAGCCATCAGGGCGTTCGGCACGCGGCCCGGATTGTCGGCGCGCGAACGCGTCAACGGCGCCATGATGATACGGTTTTTCAGTTGCAGGCTGCCAATAGTGATGGGGTCGAATAAGGTTGTCATGATTGCTATCTTTCCTGTCGAAAGTGCCGCGGACGGCGATATGAATGGGACTGCGCTTATAAACCTTGCTGCATCTGCTGCAGAAATGCCTCGATAGTGTCTTCATTGCGCTTGAAGAAACTCCACTGCCCGACTTTTCTGGCGCAAATCAAGCCAGCCTTTTGCAAGGTGGCCAGGTGGGCCGAGACCGTCGATTGCGACAGGCCCAGCTTCCGGTCGATCAGTCCGGCACAGACGCCGAAATCGAGCGGATGGTCTTGCTGGGCGAAATGCTGTTCTGGCTCCTTCAGCCATTGCAGTATCTGTCGGCGTACGGGATTGGCCAGCGCCTTGTGGATGGCGTCGATGTCCATGGTGTGTTCCCCCATCGATGTTCGTCTGTCGACGATGTGTGTATCGTCTTTTGTGGATTTTAATATCGGTATATTACGATATAAGTGCAAAGCGTGCTGAAGGCAAGAGGTTTTAGCCAATGCTATACTTTGAGCTTTGCTCCTGGGGACGGCCCCGCTCGATGTGGGGCTGCATGGCGGGGACGACCCTGCCACCTTGGGAGAATATGTATGGCGTGGATCATCCTGGTCTTGGCAGGTTTGCTGGAAATTGGCTGGGCCATCGGCCTCAAATACAGTGCCGGTTTTAGCCGTCTATTGCCATCGGTGCTGACGGCCGTATCCATGCTGGGCAGCGTGGTGCTGCTGGGTCTGGCCTTGCGCACCTTGCCGCTGGGCACGGCGTACGCCATCTGGACCGGCATCGGCACCGTGGGTACGGCTATCTTTGGCATCATGGTGCTGGGCGAACCGGCCAGCGCCGCGCGCATTGCCTGCATCGCCCTGATCGTGTGCGGCATCCTGGGCTTGAAGTTGCTCAGCCCGCAGTAAGCTCCTTGTCCCCGATGCGCCCGCGCCGTCGTGCCAGCCGGATCGACCAGGCGGCGCGCGGGCAGGGCGTTGTTATTCCCATGTACCTTGAAAGGACTGCCGCATGAGCCTCGCCATGACGTATTGCTACTTGGCCATCGCCATCATCGCTGAAGTCATCGCCACCAGCGCCTTGAAGGCATCCGACGGCTTCAGCCGCTTGTGGCCCAGCATCATTACGATGGTCGGTTACGGCATTGCCTTCTGGTGTTTGTCCCTGACCTTGAAGGTTATTCCTACCGGCATCGTGTATGCCATCTGGTCGGGCGTGGGCATTGTGCTCATTTCCGCCGTGGGCTGGTTCTGGTTCA
Organism: Janthinobacterium lividum PAMC 25724; assembly: GCA_000242815.2. Taxonomy (GTDB): domain Bacteria; phylum Pseudomonadota; class Gammaproteobacteria; order Burkholderiales; family Burkholderiaceae_D; genus Janthinobacterium; species Janthinobacterium lividum_D. The sequence continues at coordinate 271,083 of AHHB01000036.1, read as the reverse complement.
AGCAAAGCCTCGATACGCCAGCCTTGATCGGCCTGGGGCTGATCATTGCCGGCGTGCTGGTGATTAACCTGTTCTCCAAGTCCGTCGGCCATTAGTCATCAGTTAAAAGCTGTTGGCTACCCGCGCCAGGTAATACCACTCGGCATTGGCTTGCGCGTTGACGTCCGGGAAGAGGATGTAAGCATCGAATTCGGCCGTCACCGGCGTGCCGTCCGCGCGCACGCCGATCTGCTCACCCTGTTTGAGCTTGTCAAAGCTGCACCAGGTCTTGATGAAGCGGTCATCCGCGTGCAGTTTGTCATGCACGACGACCATGTTCAGCGCTTCCATGTCGGCGTCGGCGATGGCTGGCGGTGGCGGTGCATCAATGAAGCCGAGGAAGGCCAAGGTATTCATGATGGCACGGTAGGCGACATCTGGCGCAGCCGGGTCGGCATGCTGGCCGCATTCCAGCGTCAAGGCATAGCCACCTGTCGAGCGCATGTATTCGGTGGTGCCTACGCCGTAGCGCAAGACCAGTCCCACCTGCTCGCTATTGCCCAGGCGGCGTTGCACGCCCTGGCCATACGCATGCAGCCAGCCATCGACGAAGCGGCGCATGCCCAGGCGGCGCGCCAGCGCGCGTTCCTGGTCTTCGTGCTGGAATGGTTGCAGCGGGCCATCGTTGTTGCGCGGCCCCACCATGACGAAGGGCTGGCTGTCGGCATTGAAGGAGTGCAAGTCCAGCAGTACGTCGTGCTGGCCCAGCAATGGGCACAGCCAGTTGGCGATGCGGTCTTCGAAATCCTGTGGATTATCGTTTGGAAACAAATTGCGGTTCAGGTTGCGCTCGCCACTGCGCACGCCTTTGGCATAGGCCAGTGGGTTGGTGATGGGCACGAAGGTGACGCTGCCGGCCACGATGGAGAGGGCGCCGCTGTCGAGTTCAGCCATCACGCGCTCAATGCCCTTGGTGCCGCAAGTTTCATTGCCGTGCACGGCGCCGGTGACGATCAGGCGCGGGCCGTTGCCTTGGCCCGTGTAGTTGATGGATTTGAAGTGGAGTGTGCTGCTCATGCTGGACATATCCTATGCTGTTGCTGGAAGGGAAAACGGGGTCGGCTTATTTTAGCGGGATTCGCCGCTGGCTCCCTTAAAAATGTGATGACGAAGTTAACCATGCCCGGCCTGGTCATGGCATGATCGGCGCCACCGTTGTTTTTCTTTGTTGATCTCCATGTCGTCTTCCTCTTCTCCACGCCTGTACGGTCTCGATACCTTGCGCGCGCTGGCCATCGTGCTCGTCTTCATGCACCATTATGTGCTGTTCGTCAGTGAGGGCGCAGCGTTTGGTTTTTTGGGGGAAATCGGCTGGATGGGCGTGGACCTGTTCTTTGCCCTCAGCGGTTATCTGATCGGCAACCGGATCTTTGCGGCCTTGCGCAGCGAGCACGGTTTTTCCCTGCCGCGTTTCTATGCGCGGCGTTTGCTGCGCACTTTGCCCAGTTTCTATGCCGTGCTGGCGCTGTATTATTTGTGGCCCACGTTTCGCGGCGATAGCGCGCTGCTTCCCCTGTGGAAATTGCTGACATTTACGCAAAACATCAATTTGACGCCGGGCACGGCGTTTTCGCATGCGTGGTCGCTGTGCGTGGAAGAGCAATTCTATGTGCTGTTGCCGGCCGTGGCCTTGCTTGTCGCCGCCTGCCGCAAGTCGCTGCTATGGGCCTGGTTGGCCGTGACAGCGAGCTGTATTGTCGGCATGCTGCTGCGTGCCTATGCATGGGATGAGTATGTGCAAGTGCCGCGCGGCGGTCTCGGCTATTACAAATATATTTATTACGCGTCGTGGTGCCGCTGCGACGAACTGGTAGCGGGCGTGGCGCTGGCGCTGCTAAAAAATTACCACCCTCGCGCCTGGACGCGCCTCACGGCGCACGGCAACCGCACCTTGCTGGCGGGAATCGTTGCGACGGCGCTCGTAATGTATGTATTTCTCACCGATCATTATGGCTATGGTGTGACGGTGTTCGGCTATCCGGCCCTGGCTGCCAGTTTCACTGTGCTGCTGCTCGCCGCGCTCAGTCCCGCCAGTACGCTCTATCAACTGCGCGTGCCGGGCGCGGCCAGCCTGGCGTTGTGGTCGTATGCGATTTATTTGTTGCACAAGCAACTGTGCATCTTGCTGCGCCCGATCTTGCACGATATGGGCTATGCACCGGACAGCCTGCCAGCCATGCTGGTGATGATACTGCTCAGTATCGCCACAGGCTGGCTCTTGTATAGCTTGGTGGAGGCGCCGTTCATGCGCTTGCGGGCGCGCTATGTGCCGGCCAACCACGCTTGAGCTAATAGTCGATCATTGCATGTTGTCCAGCATTACATGTCGATCACGTCCAGCCCGCGCGGCGTGCCCGCCAGCAATTCCAGGATGGCATGCACGCGCAGATTCGTGTCTTCCTGTGCCGTGTCGCAGATCAGGGTGCGCAAGCCAGGCACCGCTTCCATTGTATGGGCGCTGGCGTAGGCATCGATCAATAACAAGACCAGGTCCGTGGCACCCGCGCCGGGCTGGCGCCGCAGCCGTTCGTGGATCACGTTCAGCAGCGCGCGCTGCATGCGCGGCGTGGGATGGGTGATATAGGCAAAGACGCTGGGCGTGTTGACGATGGCTGCGCAGAGGCGCCGTTCCATCTCGTCCGGTTTGACATCGGACGCGATATCGAAGTACGCGCCATTCCAGCGCGTGCGTGCATAGACGTGGCCGGGCGGGAAGGAATCGGCCGTTTCGAAACCGCAGACGCGGCTCAGGGTTTTCAGCCAGTTCAATAGAGTGGAGTTCATGCCGCGATTCTAGCGGCATTTCGCGCCTGCCGGGCCGACGCTGTATTAAGCAGGCTGACGCCCGGGAAGCGGGTGAAAAACAGATTAAAGTTTCCTGCAAAACAGCCCTTGTCATTCTGGGAAAGCCTCTCTATAATGCTGGTCTTCGGGGCGGTTAGTTCAGCTGGTTAGAATACTTGGTCGACATCCAAGGGGTCGGGGATTCGAATTCCTCACCGCCCACCAGAATTTTGCAGTACGCAGTTTCAAGCTGGCGCAAGCGGCGAGCGGTCATTTGAAATACAGTGATCAACAAAAGTTTTACGGGCGGTTAGTTCAGCTGGTTAGAATACTTGGTCGACATCCAAGGGGTCGGGGATTCGAATTCCTCACCGCCCACCAGAATGCAGTGAAAGAGAAAGGGTAATCGGTTATGACACCGCGAACTACTACCAAGCTTTGGGAGTGACGCTAGTCGAACGGGTTTCCTTTGTCTCAAGAAAGTGAAAAACGCGGCTAGCCCGCGTTTTTTTGCGTCTGCGTTTTCCTTTCAGTTATTTTACCCATTACACACCGCAGTTTTACCTGGCGCCAGCGCCGACATGGAGATCAATATGCTTACAATCCGACTTCCCGATGGTTCCGCCCGTCAATTCGACGGCCCGGTCACCGTGGCCCAGGTTGCGGCCAATATTGGTACCGGCCTGGCCAAGGCTGCCCTGGCCGGCAAGGTCGACGGCAAGCTGGTCGACACCTCTTACCTGATCGAGCAAGACGCGGAACTGGCGATTGTGACGGACAAGGACGCCGATGGCCTGGAGGTGATCCGCCACTCGACGGCCCACTTGCTGGCGTATGCCGTCAAGGAGTTATTCCCGGACGCGCAAGTGACCATCGGTCCCGTGATCGACAACGGCTTTTACTATGACTTCGCCTACAAGCGTGCGTTCACGCCGGAAGATTTGACGGCGATCGAAAAGAAAATGACGGAGCTGGCCAAGAAGGATGAGCAAGTCACGCGCAAAGTGCTGGCGCGCGACGAAGCCATAGACTACTTCAAGAGTATCGGTGAAGCGTACAAGGCAGAGCTGATCGCTTCGATCCCGGCCGACCAGGAAGTGTCGCTGTATTCCGAAGGCAAGTTTACGGACTTATGCCGTGGCCCTCACGTGCCATCGACGGGCAAGCTGAAAGTATTCAAGCTGATGAAGCTCGCTGGTGCCTACTGGCGCGGCGACTCGAAAAACGAGATGCTGCAGCGTATCTACGGCACGGCTTGGGCCAAGAAGGAAGACCAGGACCTGTATTTGCACAATCTGGAAGAGGCGGAAAAGCGCGACCACCGCAAGCTGGGCAAGCAGCTCGACTTCTTCCATTTCCAGGAAGAAGCGCCGGGCCTGATCTTCTGGCACCCGAAAGGCTGGTCGATCTGGCAGCAGGTCGAGCAATACATGCGTAATGTGTACCAGGTCAACGGCTACCAGGAAGTCAAGGCGCCGCAAATTCTCGACCGTGGTCTGTGGGAAAAAACCGGCCACTGGGATAATTATCGTGAAAACATGTTTATCACGGAATCGGAAAACCGCGCCTATGCGTTGAAGCCGATGAATTGCCCCGGTCATATCCAGATTTTTAACAATGGCATGCGCAGCTACCGCGATTTGCCGTTGCGCTACGGCGAATTCGGTCAATGCCACCGCAATGAGCCATCGGGTGCCTTGCACGGCATGATGCGCGTGCGCGGCTTTACGCAAGATGATGGCCACATCTTCTGCCTGGAAGAGCAGATTGCCGGCGAAGTGACGGCCTTCCACCAGCAGGCGATGGATGTGTACACGGCTTTCGGCTTTACGAATATCGACGTGAAACTGGCCTTGCGTCCCGATAATCGCATCGGCACGGAAGAGTCGTGGGATTTCGCCGAGGAATCGTTGCGTTCGGCCTTGCGCGCCTGTGGCGTGGAATGGACAGAATTGCCGGGCGAGGGTGCGTTTTATGGTCCGAAGATCGAATATCACCTGAAAGACAGCCTGGGCCGCGCATGGCAAGTGGGCACCGTGCAGATCGATCCGTCGATGCCGGGTCGTCTGGGTGCTGAATATGTGGCCGTCGACAACACGCGCCAGGTACCGATCATGCTGCACCGCGCGATCGTGGGTTCCTTGGAGCGTTTCATCGGCATCCTGATCGAGCACTATGCGGGCGCCATGCCCTTGTGGTTGGCGCCGGTGCAAGTGTCGGTGTTGAATATTTCCGACGCTCAAGCCGACTATGTACAGGAAGTTACAACAAAACTGCGCAAAGCGGGGCTGCGCGTACAGGCCGATTTGCGTAACGAGAAGATTACCTATAAAATACGTGAACATTCCGTACAAAAATTGCCTTACATCTTAGTAATTGGCGACAAAGAACGGGATGCGAATACAGTGGCCGTGCGGGCGCGGGGCAATGTCGATCTGGGCGTCATGTCCGTCGATGCCCTGATTGAGCGACTCAAACATGAAGTCGACACCAAGGCCTGACGAGGAAACTCGCTGCACGACCGTCTTACAAGATTTTTAAAGGAAACTACAATAGCTACTGACAAGTCACATCGCATCAATGGCGAAATCACTGCCCCTGAAATGCGTTTAAGCGGGGTCGATAACGAGCCACTCGGTATCGTAAGTTTGGCTGAAGCCTTCCGCCTGGCGGAAGAGGCAAACGTCGACCTGGTGGAAATTGCGCCTACAGCGCAGCCACCGGTGTGCCGTTTGATGGACTACGGCAAATTTAAGTATTCGGAGCAGAAAAAAGCTCACGAAGCCAAATTGAAGCAAAAGATCATCCTCGTGAAGGAAGTTAAATTCCGTCCGGGGACTGATGATGGTGACTACAATATCAAGTTGCGTAATCTCATCAAGTTCCTTGAGGATGGCGATAAAACCAAAATCACGCTGCGTTTCCGCGGTCGTGAGATGGCGCATCAGGATATTGGCTTCCGCATGCTGGAACGTCTGAAAGCCGATCTGGAGCCGCATGGCCAGGTCGAGCAGTTCCCGAAGATGGAAGGCCGCCAAATGATCATGGTTCTTTCGCCTAAGAAGAAGAAGTAAGCTACAATAGTGTTTTACTGTGGATCGACGCAGTTTGTGCCTGCATTGGCGCAATGCTAGATCCCAGGCAGAATTTGTGCGGCCCGCTCAGCAATGTGTGGGCCGCGCGAACTGTAGCGGACTCGCATCCGCTGCACAACATGTGAAAGCAGGCATCTAAGCGCAGCGTCGTGTTGCCACCTGCAATCCTGTTATAAATGGAGCTGTCCGTAAGAGGACAGATTGCTATGCCTAAAATGAAGACCAAAAGCTCTGCGAAAAAACGTTTTCGCGTGCGCCCGGGTGGTACTGTTAAATGTGGTCATGCGTTCAAACGCCACATCTTGACCAAGAAAACCACCAAGCTGAAACGCGCTCTGCGCGGTACCACCAATGTCGCTGCGTCTGACGTGAAATCCGTCTACCGCATGATGCCGACTGCTTAATCTCACACTCAATTTAAGGAGTTACTATGCCTAGAGTAAAACGTGGGGTTACAGCTCGTGCCCGTCATAAAAAGATTCTTGTTCAAGCTAAAGGCTACCGTGGTCGCCGCAGCCGTGTATACCGTGTTGCCAAGCAAGCAGTTATGCGCGCTGGCCAATACGCTTACCGCGATCGCCGCAACAAGAAGCGTGTTTTCCGCCGCCTGTGGATCGCCCGTATCAACGCCGCTTCCCGTGAGCATGGCGTAACGTACAGCGTATTCATGAACGGCTTGAAAAAAGCAAATATCGAACTGGACCGTAAAGTCCTGGCCGATATGGCTGTGATGGACAAGCCAGCATTCGCTGCGATTGTCAACGCAGTTAAAGCAAAAATCGCTGCGTAAGCAACGGTGATTGCGCAACGTCATCCGTAGGGTGGCGTTAGAACGGCAACTGACAAAATCGGCGCGAGCGGAAGGGAGTTGCGGTCGAGAAGCGCAACCGTACGAAAGTACGGTGAGCATCGCAAACCGTAAATCACGACGCGCAGCAGATTAGGTCGGTTGTCACAAAGAGCGGGGCAGGGGTGTAAACCTTATGCCCCGTTTCCGTTTTTGATTGTTGGACTTTTGATAAGCAAGTCCAGAATTGATGTCCAAAACAGGAAATGCCGCATGAACTCCCTAGAAGAACTCGTCGTCTCGGCCCAGGCTGACTTTATCGCCGCCGCAGACGCTGCCGCACTTGAAAACGCCAAAGCCCGCTACTTGGGCAAGACTGGCCAGATTACCGAAATGATGAAGGGTCTGGGCAAGCTCGACCCGGACGCGCGCAAGGCGCAAGGCGCCTTGATCAATGCCGTCAAAGTGCAGATCGAAGACGCGCTGACGGCGCGCCGTGATGCGCTGGCCGATGCCCAAATGCAAGGCCGCCTGAACGCTGAAGCGATCGACGTGACCCTGCCAGGCCGTGGCCGCATGCCCGGCGGCATCCATCCCGTGATGCGCACGTGGGAACGCGTCGAAGAGATTTTCCGCTCGATCGGCTTCGACGTGGCTGACGGCCCTGAAATCGAAAACGACTGGACCAACTTCACGGCGCTCAATAGCCCGGAAAATCATCCCGCCCGTTCCATGCAGGACACTTTCTATATCGATGGCAATGACACCGATGGCAAGCCATTGCTGCTGCGCACGCATACCAGCCCGATGCAGGTGCGCTATGCACGCACGCACACGCCGCCGATCAAGGTCATCGCGCCGGGTCGCACTTACCGCGTCGACAGCGATGCGACCCATTCGCCGATGTTCCACCAGGTCGAAGGCCTGTGGATCGCCGAAGACATCAGCTTTGCCGACTTGAAGGGCGTATACCTGAATTTCGTCAAGGCTTTCTTTGAAACGGATGACTTGCAAGTGCGTTTCCGTCCGTCGTACTTTCCGTTCACGGAACCATCGGCCGAGATCGACATCGCCTTTGGCTCTGGTCCATTGAAGGGCCGCTGGCTGGAAGTGTCGGGCGCCGGCCAGGTGCACCCGAGCGTGGTGAAGAACTTCGGCCTCGACCCCGAGAAATTCATCGGTTTTGCTTTCGGCTCCGGCCTGGAACGCTTGACGATGCTGCGCTACGGCATCAACGACCTGCGTCTGTTCTATGAAGGCGACTTGCGTTTCCTGAAGCAATTCAACTAAGCGTTGTTCCGTTTGATTCATGGCGCTTGAGCGCCTGTGCGCTCGCGCTGTGAGCTTTGACCCTTTGAAGGCTTGATTATGCAATTTTCCGAAAACTGGCTCCGTACCATGGTCGATCCGAAGATGACTTCGGACGAACTGGCCCATCTGCTGACCATGTCCGGTCTCGAAGTCGAGGACGTTGATCCTGTCGCCCCGCCATTCTCGAACGTGGTGGTAGGCTTGGTCCTGGAGATGGAAAAACACCCGAACGCGGACCGCCTGAATGTGTGCCAGGTCGACGTCGGCACGGGCACCATGCTCAACATCGTTTGCGGCGCGCCGAACGTGCGCCCAGGCTTGAAAGTCGTCTGCGCGATGGCCGGCGCCGTGCTGCCGCCGGGCGCCGACGGCAAGCCGTTTGAAATCAAGGTGGGCCAGCTGCGCGGCGTCGAGTCGCAAGGCATGCTGTGCTCCGCGCGCGAATTGAAATTGTCGGAAGAAAACGCCGGCTTGCTGGAATTGCCGGACGACGCGCCGATCGGCCAGAATTTTCGCGATTACTTTGCGCTCAACGATTTGAAATTCACCATCAAGTTGACGCCGAACAAGGCGGACTGCCTGTCCGTGCTGGGCGTGGCACGCGAAGTGTCGGCCCTCACGGGCGTGGCCTTGAATGTGCCGCAGTTCCGCACCGTGCCCGTTTCCAGTGACGAAGTCTTGCCAGTGACCGTGAGCGCGCCGGACCTGTGCGGCCGTTTCACGGGCCGTGTCATCCGCGGCTTGAACGCCCGTGCCGCCACGCCGGACTGGATGAAGCAGCGCCTCGAGCGCAGCGGCCAGCGTCCACTGTCGGCCCTGATCGACATTTCCAACTATGTCATGCTGGAACTGGGCCGTCCTAGCCATGTGTTTGACCTGGCGAAGATCCACGGTAGCCTCGACGTACGTTGGGGCAAGGCGGGCGAATCCGTCAAGCTGTTGAATGGCAACACCATCGCCGTTGACGAGTGGCTAGGCGTCATTGCCGACGAGCAGGAAATCGAATCGCTGGCCGGCATCATGGGCGGTGACGCCAGTTCCGTATCGGACGATACGGACAGCATCTACCTGGAAGCGGCATTCTGGTGGCCGAACGCGATTCAAGGCCGCGCGCGCCGCTTGAATTTCTCTACCGATGCGGCGCACCGCTTCGAACGCGGTGTCGATTTCGCCACCAACGTCGAGCACATCGAACGCATCACCGCCCTGATCGTGGAAATTTGCGGCACGCCGGCAACCACCGTCGGCCCCGTCGACGACCATGTGGTGAACTTGCCGCAGCGCCAGCCGGTGTCGATGCGCACGGCGCGCGCGCAAAAGGTCATCGGCGTGCCGCTCAACGACGCGCTGATCGCCGATATCTTCACGCGCCTGGCCCTGCCATTCACCCTGGCCGACGGCGTGTTTTGCGTGACGTCGCCCAGCTACCGTTTCGACATCGAGATCGAGGAAGACTTGATCGAGGAAGTGGCGCGCGTGTACGGTTTTGAAAACATCCCGACCTTGCCGCCCGTAGCGGCGAACGTGATGCAGATTGCACCTGAAAATACCCGCTCCCTGTTTGCGGTACGCCATGCGCTGGCCGACCTGGGCTTCCAGGAAGTGGTGAACATGAGCTTTGTCGACACGGCATGGGAGCGCGATTTCTCGGCCAACACGCACCCCATCAAGTTGCAGAACCCGATCGCCAGCCAGATGAGCGTGATGCGTTCTTCGCTGATCGGCAGCCTGATCGCCAACGTGCGCTACAACCTGAACCGCAAGACCAACCGCGTGCGCATCTTCGAAGTGGGCGCCATCTACCAGCGCGACGACAGCGTGGAAAACGGTCCCTTGTCGGTGGCCGGCTACGCCCAGCCTAAGCGTGTGGCGGCCATGGCCTACGGCGCGGTCGCCGACGAGCAGTGGGGCCAGACTGCGCGCACGGTCGACTTCTTCGACGTGAAGGCGGACCTGGAGGCACTGTTTGCGCCGCTGGTGTTGCGTTTCACCAAGGCGCAACACCCGGCCCTGCATCCTGGCCGTTCGTCCAACGTGGAACTCGATGGCAAGGTGATCGGTTTCATCGGTGAATTGCACCCGCGTTGGATGCAAAAGTACGATTTGCCGCTGGCGCCCGTGCTGTTCGAAGTCGACGCCGCTGCCCTGACGCAACGCGTCGTGCCCGTGTACCAGGAAATCTCGAAATTCCCAGGCGCCAGTCGCGATCTGGCCGTCGTCGTCAAGCAATCGGTGGCGGTGCAAGATTTGCTCGACAGCTTCCAGGCTGCCGCCAAGGCAAGCGCAGCAGCGCGTATCGTGCAAGCCATTGTTTTATTTGATGAATATCGCGGAAAAGGATTGGAAGCGGATGAAAAAAGCCTTGCTTTCCGGATTAGCTTGCAAGATACTCAAAATACCCTGCAAGACGATGTCGTCGATGGCCTGATGGCTGTTTTGATCGATGCGGCCAAGCAGGGCCACGACGCGAAACTGCGTTCGTAATTACCGGACTGGCCGTCGCCTAGCGTGACGGCCAGTGCGTCGTCAACCGTAGACGAGCTTGCCGAAAGGCGGGTTCGGGCGTACAGAAAAGGCAGGGCAGGAAAATTAATAATAGCGACGTTGATTCCGCCGTACTGCAATCCGCACTGGCCGCCGATCTGCATCGGGCCATGCTGGTTGCCAAAGTGCGCCAGGAAGCGGAAAAAGATTTACCCACCTTGACCAAGGCGGAACTGGCTGAACTGTTGTTCGAGCAAGTGGGCCTGAACAAGCGCGAAGCGAAAGATATGGTCGAGACCTTTTTCGATGAAATCCGCAATGCGCTCGAGCGTGGCGAGGCCGTCAAGCTGTCCGGTTTCGGCAATTTCCAGTTGCGCGACAAGCCGCAGCGGCCGGGCCGCAATCCGAAGACGGGCGAAGAGATTCCCATCACGGCACGCCGTGTCGTGACCTTTCATGCGAGCCAGAAGCTGAAAAGCATGGTCGAAGAGACCAGTCCGCTGGCACGTGCTGCCTGAGTGAGTGGCGATGAACGAGCGCATCAGTAAAACCGAGTTGATCGCCTTGCCGCCCATTCCGGCGAAACGCTATTTCACGATCGGTGAGGTGAGCGAGTTGTGCGGCGTCAAACCGCATGTACTGCGCTACTGGGAGCAGGAGTTTTCTCAGCTAAAACCGGTCAAACGACGTGGCAATCGTCGTTATTATCAGCACCATGAGGTGCTGCTGATACGCCGTATCCGCGAATTGTTGTATGAGCAAGGCTTTACGATCAGTGGCGCGCGCAACAAACTCGATAGCCGTGGGGCATCGCATGGCATCGTCAATGAGCTGCCTTTGCCGCCGGCCATGGCTGTTGTATCGCAGGAAGAACCACTGGACCGCGCGTGGATACGCAATGAATTAATGGCGATTTTAAACTTGCTAAAATAAGATTTGTACCAATATAGGTGGAGTTGTCCGATACCGGCTGACTGTATTGCATGGGCTAGCTGCCCGGTTGCTCCCGGTATCCTGGGGTGCGCCATATTTTGAATATAATGCGAATGTTGCGTTTTTGTTAGTGACGCTAAGCCGGAGCAGCATCCAGGTTCCGGTAGTCTTTCCCAGGCCAGGAAAATTTAAGGGGAAACAATGATACGCGTTGCCATTTGTGATGATCACCAAATAGTACGAGCTGGATTCAAACAGATTTTTTCGTCGTCTGACGATTTCAGCGTGGTGGCGGAAGCCGGTACCGGGCGGGAAGCGCTCGATATCGCCCGCCGCGAAATTTGCGATGTATTGCTGCTCGACATAGCCATGCCCGATCAAAGCGGCATCGATACCTTGCGCACCATCCGCCAGGGCCAGCCTGAATTGCCGGTGCTGATCCTCAGCGGCTATCCGGCGCAACAATACGCCTTGAACCTGTTCAAGATGGGCGCCAATGGCTATCTGAACAAGGAATGCGAAGCCGATGAGCTGATGACGGCCGTGCGTACCGTGTTCCAGGGACGGCGCTACGTCAGTTCCACGGTGGGCGAGTTGCTGGCGCAGTCGTTTGACCGCGATACGAATGCCGCCCTGCATACAGAACTGTCGGACCGTGAATTCCAGGTCTTCCTGCGCCTGGCGCGCGGCGCCACCGTGTCCGATATCGGTGTCGCTTTGTCACTGAGCATCAAGACGGTGAGTACTTACCGTACGCGCATCATGGAAAAAATGGGCTTGCAATCGAACAGCGATTTGACCTATTACGCAATGAAAAACAATTTGCTTGACTAGTCCGGCAGTGTGATCATGGCAGCATGATCGCTCAGCGAGCTAGCCGGGTACGACTTGTGCAGTGCAGCAGTCTGTGGCGAGGATTATAATCGGTCGGCTTCGGTGTTTTCTCCCGTGTCGAACCTTGCTAAGGATGCCCATCAGGATGTATTTTACCGTTGAACCGGCCCCACATCACCGCCTGCCCCTCTACAAGACCATCCTGTGCGTGGCTTGTGCCTTCTTGCTTGTACTCAATGGTTTTAGTCTCTTCCATAATCTGCAATCGCTGAAGGGCACGAATGCCTTGCTGAGCCAGAGCGCTCGCGTGGCAGACCGCCTGCAGTATCTGAACGTGCTCGTGCTCGATGCGGAAAGCAGCTTGCGCGGCTATTTCATTTCTGGCTCCGAAACGTATCTGGGGCCGTCGAAGACCGCGATCACCGAAATAGAAAACGAATTCAATGAGCTGCAAACTTTGCTTGCTGGCAGTCCTACGCAGCTGAGAAACTTGGGCCAATTGAAAAGCTTGATCCGTCGTAAGATGTTAATGCTGCAAGAGTCAGTCGAGGTCTACAAGCAGGGTGGGCTGGCCGAAATCGTCAATATCTCGCGCGTGACCGATGACCGCGCCACGATGGATGAAATCCGCCTGCAGGTAGTGATCATGACGCGCGAACAGAATGAAGCGCTGGCGTCCGGCAGCGCCGCTTTTTACCATGAGTATCAGAAAGCCGTGCTGCTTGGTATCGGTATCAATGCACTGGCCATCCTCGTGCTGATCATGTTTTATCAGCTGGTGCGGCGCAGCTTCCAGAACCGCGCCGCCGTCGAGTATGCCTTGCAAAATGCCAATGACACCCTGGAGTCGACGGTCAGCAAACGTACGCAGCAGTTATCCGTGCTGTCGCGCCATTTGATCAGCGTCAATGAGGTGGAAAAGGCGCGCCTGGCGCGTGAGTTGCACGATGAATTGGGGGCCAATTTGACCTCGATCAGCATGGACCTGGGCGCCGTCACGCAGCAACTGGCGCACACGCAGCCGGAATTGGCCGCGCAACTGCGCCGCGCCAAGGCGACCCTGCTCGAAACGGTGGAACTGAAGCGGCGCATTGTCGAAGATTTGCGTCCCAGCCTGCTCGACAACCTGGGCCTATGCGCCGCCATCGAAAGCTACTGCGAGGATTTCATGCGCATGAGTTCTGTGCGTTGCGAAACGGACGTGGCCATCAATATCGACAATCGCGAAGCCACGCTGACGATCGCGCTGTTTCGCATCGTGCAGGAATCGTTGACCAATATCCTCAAATATGCGCGTGCCGGCATGGTCACAGTGAGCTTGAAACGCAATGAACACGGCCTGGTGCTGCGCGTAATCGATGACGGCATCGGCATCAGCGAAGATGCCCTGCAAAAACCGATGTCGCACGGCTTGCTGGGCATGCGCGAGCGGGCCTTGCTGCTCGGTGGCACCCTCACCGTGCGCCAGGGGCCGGACGGCAAGGGCACGTGTGTGGAAGCGTTGATACCGCTGCCGCTGACGGCGGAACCGGAAGAAATCGACGAAGATGGCGGCGCCTGACGCTACATGGACGTAATGAACGTAATGAACGTAAAAATGGCCGGGCATATAGCCCGGCCATTTTTCTATCTAGTCTGCCTATTCAGATCAGCCGCGCATTAGCAGCGCGAAACGTCGCGCAGCAAGCGGTCGTATTCCGTCTTGGCGACCTTGTAGCACTCGCCCGCATAGCATTCGAGGCCAGCGCGGTCCAGCACCGTGATATTGCCGCGGCGATAGTGGATCAAGCCTTCTTCTTGCAGCTTGCCGGCAGCGGCCGTGATGCTTTCGCGGCGCACGCCCAGCATGATGGAAATGAGTTCTTGCGTCACTTTCAATTCGTTCGATGGCGAGCGATCCAGGCGGTCAAGCAGCCAGCGACAGAGTTTTTGCTCGATCGAGCTATGGCGCCCGCCGACCGCATTTTGCGCCATTTGCGCAAACAGGGCGTTGGTATAGCGCATTAGCAACTGCGGCAGGGCGCCGCCTTGATTGAAGGCGTCGCGCAAGCTTTGCGTTTTGAGGCGGTAACCGTAGCCGGCACTTTGCACGACGGCCGTGCACATGGCGCGCTCGCCGGCCAGCAGCGAGGCACCAGCCACGCCTTCATGACCGACGACGGCGATTTCCGTCGTGGCGCCGTCTTCCATCACATACAGCAGCGAAATGATGGCGGTGGTGGGGAAATAGCTGTACTCGAGATGATGACCGTAGGCGTACAGTTCCTTGCCGAAAGGCAGTTCCACCAGTTCCAGGCCTTCGAACAGCGATTCGAGCGCGGCGCGCGGCAGGGCGGCCAGTAACTCATTCTGTTGAGCACTGCTGAGGCTAACCCGCGACGCAAGCTTGATTTCCCGTCCGGCCGCCGGCATGCTGCGCGGCAGCAACTGGTTCTTTTGGATCGGGGCGATAAGTTGAGTATGGCTCATAGTATTCCTCACAGGCTTTTTACATCGGAGTGCGACTGCCGCGTTGCTGATCAAAAAAAAGCTGCCGTACCCATGTGGTGACGGCGATTTTATCGAGCAGCGCGCTGCAGATCGCGATGTAGCTACTTTAAAAGCTTATGTAAGTGGCGAACATAAGATTAGCAGTCGCCACTTTGTAGTCTCATTTGAGGTAAAAATGTAGTCCTTGTCCTACGTGCGCACGTTTGACTGTTGATCCTCGCGCCGTCCTGTACGATTTTGTGATAGCACGCGAGGCTTGTTGGCGCTGCGCAGGCCGGCCGGGCGTACGCTGGGCAAGCCGCCGCGCAGGCTTGCCTGGCGCGCGTCAGGCACATTGTGTTCGCTCAAGCGGAAACGGCTGACGGCCTGCGTCAGCGCCTCGCCTTCCTGGTGCAGGCGCTGGGAACCAGTGCGCGCCTCGTCGACCAGGCCGGCGTTCTGGCGTGTCATGTCATCGATTTGCGCCAGCGCCTGGTTGATGCGGGCGATTTCGCTATTCTGCTCGGCGCCGGCGCTGCTGATGCGCCCGATCACCAGCGCTACTTGTTGTACGGCATCGACGACTTGCCGCATGGTGCTGCCGGCGGCATTGACGAGATCACCGCCCGCATCGACGGTGGCCACGGAATCGCCGATCAGGCGCTTGATTTCCAGCGCCGCCTCGTTTGAGCGCTGCGCCAGGCTGCGCACCTCAGAGGCGACGACGGCAAAGCCGCGTCCTTGTTCGCCAGCGCGTGCCGCTTCCACGGCTGCGTTCAGGGCCAGGATATTGGTCTGGAAGGCGATGCCGTTGATGACGCCAATGATATCGACGATCTTGTGCGAACTTGCCTTGATCGAGGCCATCGTCTCGACCACGGCGCCCACCGTTTTGCCGCCGCGCAGGGCCACCTCGGCAGCCGTCGCCACCAGTGTGCGTCCCTGTCCTACGTGCGCTTCGTTGCGCCCGACGGTGGCCGTCAGTTCGCGCATCGAGTCCACGGTGGCGCCCAGCGCATCGGCTTGCGTGGCCGTATGGCCGGATAGGGCGGCGTTGCCCTGGGCGATATCGGCGCCAGCGGCGGCGATGATGGCCGCGCCGCCGCGGATTTCCTGCACCAGGGTGGCCAGGCCGTGCGTCATGGCGCCAAAGTCGCGTACCAAGTCGCCGATTTCGTCCTGCGCCTGCGAGGTGATGCGTTGCGACAGGTCGCCCGCCGCCGCCGCGCCGACGGCCAGGCGCAATTGTGCTACGTCGCGCGCGAAGGCAGCATAAAAGCCAGCGCACAGGTAAGCGGCGGCCAGCAGCACCAGCAGCATGGCGGCCAGGATCAGGCCTCGGCGCGCCTCATCGCGGGCAATGCGCTGCGCCAGCAGGCTGTCCAGGCCGGTGGCGGCGGTGCCGGAGAGCGTCTGCAAGGCGTCGATGGCTTGCATGCCGGCCGCGTGGAATTGCGCGCCCGAGCTCTGGTTGTAGGAATTCATCACTTCATTCTTGTTGCGTTCGAGGAAGGCCAGCGCCACCGGCACGGCTTTCAGTGCGCCTTGCAAGCTGGCCTGCAAGGCTGGCTCCGCGGCGATGATTTCGTCGAAGCGCGCTGGCAGGCGCTCCAGTTCGTGGCGCGCGATCAGGGCGTTGGCGTTGACGAGTTGGTCTTCGTTTGCTTCGAACAGGCCCGTGTCGATGTAGGCGGCGCCGCGCCCGGCGATGTCGGACAGGCTCTCGGCCAAGTCGGGCAGGGTGGCCGTGAAGACGGCGCTCAGGTGGTTGGCACCCGCATCCGGGTCCAGGCTCAGGTGCGAGCGGTCGGCCACCAACTGGCCCAGTTTGGCCGCCTGGCGCAGCAGCGCCGTGTGCGCCGCGTAGCTGTCGCGTGCCGCCAGGCCCGCCTGGCGGCCCAGCAGGGCTTGCCACTGCTGTGTCAGCTCGGCCGCCTGGGGCAGGCCTGCGCCTGCGGGCAAGCGTCCCAAGTCGACCAGCGTCGTCGTGATGCGCGCATTCAATGCCGTATTGTTCATGCTCGCCTTGCCGCTCAGGCGCAAGTGTTCGAGCCCGCGCCGCTGCTGCAGCAAGCGTGTAACGTCCTGCAGTTGGCGCACATAGGCCACGCCCCGTTGCGCATCCTGCGCCTGGGCCAGCGACTTGCCTAGCTCCGAGATCAGCAGGGTCGTCGCGAGTGCCAGCGGCAGCAGGAAGACCAGGCAGACAAGCATGAATTTGGGTAGCAAGCGCAGGCGCTGCATGAGTCGGATGGCGGGCGTGAGGAGGATTTTCATCGATTTTCCAGGATGGGTGACAGCATTGGTGCAGTGCAATGTTGCCTGTAGATTGTGACCCCTTGATGAAATGCACGACCCTGTGGCCTGGGCGTGTCATTAATTTTGCCGTGCGCCAGACTGAAGCAGTTCACACGGAAGGGCGATCCTTCTGTAAAATCGAGGGTTTTTTGCGAGGGCCATATTATGGTCACCAATATGGCCAACGAGAACGACATTACTACCCCCGATTCCAGCGATAATGCGGGCAACGCTGCGGCGTCAGTCAGCAGCAAAGCGCCTGCCATGATCGCGCGCGAAGTGCAGCGCCGCCGCACCTTCGGCATCATTTCCCACCCGGATGCGGGTAAGACTACCCTGACGGAAAAACTGCTGCTGTTCTCGGGCGCGATCCAGATGGCCGGTACTGTCAAGGCGCGTAAATCGGGCCGCCATGCGACGTCGGACTGGATGGAGATCGAGAAGCAGCGCGGCATTTCCGTCGCTTCTTCGGTGATGCAGTTCGAATTTCGCGACCACGTCGTCAACCTGCTCGACACCCCGGGCCACCAGGACTTCTCGGAAGACACCTACCGCGTGCTGACGGCCGTCGACTCGGCGCTGATGGTGATCGATGCGGCCAAGGGCGTGGAAGCGCAGACGATCAAGCTGCTGGCCGTGTGCCGCATGCGCAATACGCCCATCGTCACGTTCATGAACAAGATGGACCGCGAGACGCGCGATCCGCTGGACCTGCTCGACGAACTCGAATCGGTGCTGAAGATTCAGTGCGCGCCCGTCACCTGGCCCATCGGCATGGGCAAGAACTTCCGCGGCGTGTATCACCTGCTGAACGACGAGATCATGCTGTTCAAGGCCGGCGAAGAAAAAGCTGACGGCGCCTTCGAGATCATCAAAGGCATCGACAATCCGCGCCTGCAAGAGATGTTCCCGCTGGAGATGGACCAGTTGCGCATGGAAGTGGAGCTGGTGCACGGCGCCTCGAACCCGTTCAACCTGGAGCAATTTCTCTCCGGCGTGCAGACCCCCGTGTTCTTCGGTTCGGCCATCAACAACTTCGGCGTGCGCGAGATTCTCTCCGCGCTGGTCGACTGGGCACCGGCGCCGCGCGAGCGCGATGCGACCGTGCGCTCGATAGCGCCGTCCGAACAGCCGTTTACCGGTTTCGTCTTCAAGATCCAGGCCAATATGGACCCGGCGCACCGCGACCGCATCGCCTTCTTGCGTGTGTGCTCGGGACGTTTCGAGCGCGGCATGAAGGTCAAGCACTTGCGCCTGGGGCGCGAGATCAAGGTGTCGAACGTGGTGACCTTCATGGCATCCTCGCGCGAACAGGTGGAAGAGGCGTATGCGGGCGATATCATCGGCTTGCCAAACCACGGCAATATGCAGATCGGCGACAGTTTTTCCGAAGGCGAGATGCTGACCTTCACCGGCATCCCCTACTTTGCGCCAGATTTCTTCCGCTCCGTGCGCATCCGTAATCCCCTGAAAATCAAGCAGTTGCACAAGGGCTTGCAGCAGTTGGGCGAAGAGGGTGCAGTACAGGTCTTCAAGCCGGTGCAGGGCGGCGAACTGGTACTGGGCGCCGTCGGCGTGCTGCAGTTTGAAGTCGTGGCCAGTCGTTTGCTGAACGAATATGGCGTCGATGCCGTGTTCGAGGGCACCAGCATCAGCAGCGCGCGCTGGGTCAGCTGCGACGATAAGCGCGTCTTGCAGGATTTCGAGGATGCCTTGGGTCATAACGTGGCCTATGATGCGGCTGGCAACATGGCTTACCTGGCCACGTCGGGCGTGAACTTGCGTTTGACGCAAGAGCGTTGGCCGAAGCTGACGTTCCACGCGACGCGCGAGCATTCGGCCAAGCTGGCTTAAGTACCGGGTCAGACCCATCGACAGCCGGGGTCGTACCCTGAGGGTACGACCCCAGTCCTTGCACTTGGGTTCAGGCCCTACGCCGGCACGATCGTGCGCGTGCTCCAATCGCGCCGCTCCAGCAGCAATGCCGTCAACTGCGCCGCCGTCATCGGGCGTGCAAAGAAGTAGCCCTGCACGTTGTCGCAGCCAGCCTTTCTTAAAAACTCCACTTGCTGCAGCGTTTCCACGCCTTCGGCCACCACTTTCAGATGCAGGCTGTGCGCCATGGCGATGATGGCCGTGACGATAGCTTCACCTTCTCCTGGCAAGTCGTGCACGAAGCTGCGGTCGATTTTCAATTGATCGATGGGCAGGCGCTTCAGGTAGGACATCGAAGAATAGCCGGTGCCGAAATCGTCGACCGACAGATGGATGCCAGTTTCCTGCAGGCGCCGCATCAATTCCACGTTGGCGTGGATATTGTCCATCAATACCCCTTCCGTGATTTCCAGCTCCAGCAAGCCATGCGGCAGCTGCGTTTCGTGCAGGATGGCGCGGATATCATCCATCAATCCCGGGTCGCGCGCCTGGCAGGCCGACAGGTTGACGGCCACGTGTTCGAGCGAATCGAGCAGGCCGGCCTTGCACCAGAGAGCCGCCTGGCGGCAGGCGCTTTGCAGCACCCAGCGTCCCAGTTCGACGATGATGCCGCTTTCCTCTGCCACGGGAATGAATTCGCTGGGGCTGAGCTGCCCCATTTCGCGGCAATGCCAGCGTATCAGCGCTTCCACGCCGACAATACGTCCGCTGCGCAAGTCGATTTGCGGCTGGTAGTGCAGATACAGTTCCTCGTTTTGCAGCGCGCGGCGCAGGTTCGCCTCGATGCGCAGGCGGCGTTGGGCGCGCAATTCCATTTCTGACTGGAACACGGCGTAGCGGTTCTTGCCTTGGTGCTTGGCATGGTACATGGCCGTGTCGGCATTGCGCGTCAGGGTGGTGACGTCCTGCGCATCGAATGGATACAGACTCACGCCGATGCTGGCGCTGACATACAGCTGGTGGCCTTCGAGCGCAAACGGCGCAGCCAGCACGGCCAGGACCTTGCGCGCCACGCTGGCCAATTCCGAGGCGTCGTCTGCCGGTTCGACGATGACGACGAATTCGTCGCCGCCTATGCGGCAGATGATGTCGGCGCTGCGCAGGATCGACACCAGGCGCTCGGCAACGAGTTTCAGCAGTTGGTCGCCACAGTGGTGGCCCAGCGTATCGTTGACCACCTTGAAGTTGTCGAGGTCTAGCAGCAGCAGTCCCACGCTGCTGTCCTGGCGGTCAGCGCGCGTCAGCGCGTAGGCAAGGGCGCTGTTGAATTCATGGCGGTTCGGCAGTTGCGTGACAGGGTCGACGTGGGCCAGGTAGTGCAAATGGGTTTCTGCTTGCTGGGCGGCGGTGCGTGTGCGGCGCACCATCAGCAGCGTCAGGCCGAATGCACACAGGCAAACGAGCAGGGTGAAGGCGGAAAATTGCGCCAGGCTGCCGAACAGCGGCGTCAGGCTGGCGCGCAGATATAGTGCGCCGCCGCCGGGCAAGACCAGGAGCTGGGCCGCGCTGCCGTTCAGGTAGTCGATCTGCAGGCCGCTGCGCGGCGCTGTGGGCGCGGCATCGCTGGCGCTGCGTGCATAGCGGGCAAATGGCGTGCCATACGGACTATAGAGCAGCGCTTGTTCGATATGGGGGGCGGCGGCGAGGGGGGCGAGCAGCAGTTGCGCCGCAAGACGATCGTCCTGGCGCATGGCCCGGGTAGCCGCTGGCGCCAGCATCTCGGCCTGGATGAGCAGGTTGCGCTGCAAAGAGGTCTGGAGGGAAAATAACTGAAAGAAGATCAGCAGCAGGCTGGCCATGGCCAGCATGCCGGCTGCGGCGACCAGGTTCAGCCTGGCTATCCGGTCACCGGGCAAGGGCACCGAGGGCAGCATCAATGGCGTCATCATGACGCACTCTCCTGCCGGGCTCGCTTGCCGCCGGCCCATGTGATTCCGCCTTGCCCTGCCATACTTTACGTTCCAGTCTGATGAAAACCGAAGTGAGCCGGAACTCTCAACGTGTTGTTAAGACCGACATTTTGTCATTTTGTAGTGCGAAAGTACAGGGCGCGCGGCAATTTATTGGCCATGGTACAGGCCGCTTGTCGCTTGCAAGGCGATAAGTGAGGCGCAATAAGCGGCGCGTATTTTTCTAATAATTATGCAAGCTTGATTGGCAGCCTTTTTTTTGATGGCGTATTTTCTCCTGAAAATATGCTGCCGGGAAAAAGTGCAATGAAGAGTAATTGGATGGGTTTCAGCCGTCCTGGCAGGGATGCATTCTTTGTTTGCATTCGTCATTGCAAGTCATTGATTTTAATAAATTTTAATGAGCAATGCGAGAACGCTATGGCCTTGCTCCGAGAGTTCGTCCATAATCTGCTGATGATGGACGTTCTAATGCTGTTTGTTTTGTCTGGCGCAGCCAAGCACGCTGCCGCCAGCAAAACCGGACGTCGCCCTAATGATGAATAGTGAGGATATCTTGGAAATAAAACCAAAAATTATTTTGTCGTCACAAGACCTGGAACGACTCGAAGCGTTGTTGTATGCCTTGGGAAATAATTTGTCGCCGGACAAGGTCGCCTTGCTCGATGAGCTGGGCCGTGCCGAGGTGCTCGAGCCGCAAGAAATACCGCCCACCGTGGTGACGATGAATTCTACCGTGCGCTTCACGGTAGAAAACAAGGATGAGTTCTGCCTGACGCTCGTATATCCGAAGGATGTGGAAGGCCAGGCCGACCGCATTTCCGTACTGGCACCGGTCGGCAGCGCACTGCTGGGCTTGTCCATAGGCGACAGCATCGCCTGGCCCATGCCCGGCGGCGTGGTGAAGGTGAAGATCGAGGAAATCGTGTATCAGCCTGAACGTGCCGGTGAGTATCACCGCTAAGCAGCGATGGCGGACGGCGCCTGCCGTTCGCCCGTCTGGCCGAGTTTTTAAGCATTAATTGTTGCGTTGCACGCGCACCACCAGCCATCCCGCCACGACGGTAAACGTGAGGATGATGGCCACGATAATCCAGAAACCCTGCGGGTGTTGCGCCAGCGGAATTCCCCCCACATTCATGCCCAGCATGCCGGCGATAATATTGATCGGCAAGGCCAGCACGGTGACGATGGTCAGCACGAACAGGCTGCGGCTGTTTTCCTCGTTGACGCTGGCGGCAATCTCTTCTTGCAGCAGCTTGATGCGCTCCTGCAAGGATGACATATCGCTGAGTACGACGGAAAATTCCTCCGTTGACTGGCGCAGTTCCAGGCTGTCCAGCTCGGAAACCCACGCGGGCGGGCGTTGCAGCAGACGGAACAGGGCCGCCGGTTCCGGCGCCAGCAGGCGCTGCAGGCGCACCAGCACGCGCCGCATGGCGCCCAGGTCTTCGCGCTTGGGCACCAGGCGTCCGGCCAGCAAGTGGTCTTCAATATCGTCGACCCGCGCCACGGCATCGCGCACGATGTTGACCAATACGTCGGCCTGGTCGCGCAGCAGATGGATCATCAGTTCCACCGACGAACGGATAGGCTCGTGGTTCTTGATGACCGCCTGGCGCAGGCGTTCTATCGACTGCAGCGGCGCGCGGCGCGCCGTGATGACGAGGTTTTGCTCCACGCTGGCCCACATGGTGGAAATGTCGGACGCTTCGAATGAAAAATTGTGTACCACATCGTTGACCACCGCGATCAGGGTGTTTTCCGCCTGTTCGATGCGCGTCGAGCGCGAACCCTGGTGCAGGGTTTCATAGAATTCGTCGGCCAGCTGCGTATGCGTCATCAGCCATTTTTCGCTGGCCGCATGCGACAAATTGAAGTGCAGCCAGACAAATTGCTGCACCGGCCTGGCCGCGCCATCGGCCAGCCAAGCGCCTGCGGCGGCCGAGTCCAGCGCCAGCGGCTGCGCTTCGCGGTCAAACAGGAAGCCCCAAACCAGGCCCGAGGTGTCCGAACCGTAGGTGAAACCGGCAGTTTCCTTTGCCATCGTGAATCTTTCTCGCGCAGTATGATTGATCGTCGCGCGATTCTAATACAGAGATGTGTCGGGACAATGACAAGGCCGGTTTGTCGTTCCTGCTATCGTGCGACGCCCGACAGCACCGTAGCGAGCGACTGCCGCGCAGTAGTTTTACTCAGGTGTTACTCACGGCGGGGCTGCACTTGCGCGGCGACCCAGTCACCACGCTCCAGGCGCCAGTGATTGTTCTCTTGTCTCCAGGCGGCGTGGCGATACTGCTGGCCGCCGCGTTCGCGCAGCCATTTGCCGCCGCTCCAGACATGGCGCTGCCCGTCCCAGTTCCAGTAGCCTGGCGCCCAGACATAGCCGGCGCGCGGCGCGGGCGCGCTTTCAAACCGTGGCGGAGGCGGGGCGTTGCCAACGACAATGCTCACGCCGAGCTGATTCTGTGCTGTCGCCTGCGCGGGCAAGAAGGCCGCGGTGCTGACGGCAAGCATGGCTGCTGCGTAGAGTGCGATGGGTGTCATGCGGTGCTCCATTTCGGTAATTGCGTGAAATGGACTATAGCCACTTGTCGGCGCGCTGATCGCCTTTGATGCAACTTCTTACAACTGACACAATACTGTGTCTGCGTGGCCGAGAGCAATGGCGCCCTGGCGTCAGCATGGACGGCTCACAAGGCGCTGGCGTTGGCATTGGCCAGCAAGGCTTGCCGTTCTTCGATCAGCGAGATTTTCTTTTCTTGTTCCGTCATGCGCTTGGCGCTGACCACCACCACGGGAATGGCGCCGGTTTGTACCGCAGCGCTCGTGACGGCAGCTGTTGGCTGGGTGAAACTGGCGTAGCTGGCATAGCTGGCACCGCAGGCGATGGCAACGGCGATGGTGAAGATGGCTTCCATGTTTTTCAAGGTGTTTTTTGGCGTGTTCATGATCGGTCCTGTCGGGTGGGCGGTTGGCGATGTCTGCACTGTAGCGTAGCGTGCGCCGGTGCGCCATGCGCATGCGACCAGGCGTAGTTTTGGCGGCATGGCTTGCAGAAAAACGGCGCTGAAATGCCGTCCCGGGACTGGTGGGCGAGCGCTTGAATTGAGGCCTAATTAGCCCTGTATCCTGGCATATGAATGCAATTGCCCTATGGCATTATTTGACACTATGCAGTGTTGTGCGCTTGCTGTGCGTCATGTCTTGCATCACATATTGCCGCATGGATTGCACGCTTGGCGCGCGCAAGGTGCAGCGCCAGCTGGCCTGCTAGAATCGGCATGGCAGCCGTGTTGCGCACACTTGCGCGCGCAATCATTTTCATCAGGAGTCACACATGTTCCAATTGTTTGGTTTTGGCGGCGCCCGCTGTCCGCGCTGCGAGCATAAGAACGGCGCGGCCGCCTGCTATTGCGCGCAATGCGGCTTGTCACTGGGCGCTCCCGACAGCGATGCGGTGCTGCATGCCAATCAATGGCATCTTGCTGATGGGCAACTGGCTCTATTTTTTGGCGTGCGCGAGTTGTCCTCGCTGTTCGGCAATGCAGCGCGCCGCTTGCAGGTGCCCGCCGAGTCGCGCGCCTGGATCGTGCAGTCGGACGCTTTCACCCTGGTACCGGTTGGCAGCTATGACAGCGCCGCCTTCTTTGCCCGACTGCCGGCGCTGTTGCCGGCGCGTCCGGCCGAAGTGCTGATCGCGCGCGCCGATGCTGTGAGCCTGGAATTCGACTTGCCTGGCCTGGCCAGCGCGGAGTTGCTGAACGTCACCGCGTCCCTGCGCGTCGATATCGGGCTGGGCCAGTCCGATGCGTTCGCGCGCCAGTTCATGCGTGCGCCAGGCGCCGTCACGCGCGCGCATCTGCACGCCTTGCTGCTGCCGTCGGTGCGCCAGATTGTGCTCGAATTCATCGGCAGCCGGGTGCTGCGCGAGATGGACGCGAATGCCGATTTGCGGCCCGAATTGAACGAACGCCTGCAATCGGCCCTGACCCAGCGCCTGGCGCCTAGCGGCCTGGCCGTGGCGCGCGTGGAGACCCTCAGCCTGCGCCACGACAAGCGCGAGAGCGAGGGTAAGGGCGACACTGGTGCCTGCATCGGCACGCTGTGGCTGGGCGGCTTGGCGTCGCAGCAATTGGAACAGCACAGCCTGGAACGCATGCAGCAGCTCGACCAGCTGTATGACGCAGAAGAAAGGCAGCGCATCGGCCGTGAAGAACTGGCGGCGCGCCATGCGCACCGGCGCGCCGAACTGCAACAGGATGCGACGCTGGAAAAGGCGGAGCTGGGGCACCAGGAAGCGGAGCGCCTGCAAGCGCTGCGCGGGCGCCAGATCGACCTGTATGGCCGCATCCTCGAAGCGAAGTCGCGGCGCCAGGCGCTTGAGCATGGCGCCGCGCTGGCGCTGGGCGAACTGGAACAGGAGCTGGCGCAAAAGGGCGCGCAGCGCGCCGATGAAGCAGCCAACTGGGAACACGTGCGCGCGCTGGCCGCCATCAAGATGCGCAGCGAGTTGGAACTGTCGCAGTTGCATGGGCGCGAACAGCTCCAGTTGGCGCAGCAGCGCTTTACCCATCAAGTGCACTTGCAGTCGATCGCGCAGCAGATCGAAAGCGCGCTGTTGATCGATGACGAGACGGGCCGCCGCACCCAACTGGCGCGCCTGCGCCGGGCGCAAGCGGATGCGGCCCAGCGCGAGGCGCAACTGGAGGCGGAGCAGCACCAAGCCGCCTGGCAGGGGCTGATGCTGGTCAATGCCGCGCGCAAGCGCGAGGCCGAGCGGGTGCAGGAGTGGGAAGACCAGATGCAGCTGGCGCGCCAGCGCGAACTGCTGCGCGCCGAGGCCCACAAGGATGAAGCGGCCCAAGTGCAGGCGGCAGAAATTGCGGAAAAAGTGGCGGCGCTGCGGCGTGGCGGCGCGCGCGAGGATGCCATCGCGCAGCAGGAAAAACTGCTGCGCACCATCGAGGCTGATGGCGTGCATGCGCGCCAACTGCAGCAGCAGTCGCAGCTGGCGCAGCTCGACGCATTGGCCATCGAGGAGCAGCGCCAGCAGCTGCGCCAGCTGGAACAGGAAGCGCAATGGCAGCGCGACTTGCAGGCCATGGCGCAGCAGCGCGAAAGCGATTACGCGCGCTGGAAGGGGGAATACGACGCCCTGCTGGCGCAGCAGGCGCATGCGGCCGAACTGGCGCGCATCGACATCGAGCGCATTGAGAAGATCGGTTCTCTGAGCGACACTGGCAAGGTAGCCATGGCCGCCGGGCAAAATGCGGCCGCGCTGGCGCAAGTGTTGAAGGCGCAGCTGCAGGCGGGCATGAGCGCCGAACAGATCCACGCGCTGGCGGCGCTGGCGGCAGCCGAGAACAGTATCGCGCCGCAGGATGCGATACGCATGGCGCACGATAGCGTGGCGCAGGAGCGCAGCTACCTGGACGGCCAGTTTGAGCGTGAACGGCGCCAGCAGCTCGACCTGATCACGCTGCACAATGCGGCGCATGCGCATGGCCTGTCGGCGCAGGTGCAGCTGGGCGTGGCCGTGGCGCAGGCGCTGCAGCCAGGCGCCGCCAGCGCGGCACCGCTGCGCTGCAAGAACGGGCATGCGCAGCGCGTGGGCCATCCTGAAGATCAATTTTGCGCCGCCTGCGGCGTTGCCCTGCAGCCTTGATGGAAGCGTATCACCCCTGATGATGCAAAAAGCACGAGATAAACTGCGCGAACTGCGCGCCCTGCATGACGATGGGCTGCTCAGCGAGCAAGAATTTGAACGCCGCAAGAACGCCATCCTCGATGCCGAGTACGCGCCGCCGGGCGCCATGCCCGTACCGCTGCCCGTGCGCCAGGGCACGGAACTGGGCTTCATGGCAGGCCAGGAAATCGGCCCGCAAAACCGCCGCTACCGGCTTGAACGCCTGCTTGGCACGGGCGGCATGGGGCAAGTCTGGCAAGCCACTGACCTGGCCACCCACGCGGAGCTGGGCAGCAGCGAAATGGTGGCGCTGAAGATTTTGCCGCCGCAACTGACGCAGAGCGCCACGCACGCCAAGCTGCTGATCGAGGAAGCCACGCAGGCGAGGAAGCTTGCGCATGAAAACATCGTGCGCGTCTACGAATGGGCGCAGGACCCTGCCACGGCCAGTTATTTCATCATCATGGAGTGCCTCGATGGCGAAGACCTCGAGCACTATCTGGGGCGCCAGGGTGCGCTGTCGTTGTCGACGGTGCAGCAATTGCTGCAGCCGGTGGCCGATGCCCTGTCGTATGCGTGGGAAAAGCACAAGCTGGTGCACCGCGACATCAAGCCAGGCAATGTCTTCCTGACCGCGAAAGGCGACATCAAGCTGCTCGATTACGGCATCGCTACACGCGTGCGCAATGCGGGCAGCAGCCTGGGGCTGGAAACGCCGAATGCGGGCACGCACGGGTATCGGGCACCGGAGGCGGGCGCACACCAGCGCCAGCCCAGTCCGCGCCAGGACGTGTATGCAGTGGCGGTGATGATTTACCAGATGCTCGAAGGGCGCATGCCCTTCGACGATGCGCGTGGCGCCAGCCATCTTCCCTCGAAGCCGCAAGCGCTCAACGCGCAACAGTGGCAAGTGCTGCAGAACGGCTTTTCCATGACAGCGCCATTGCGTCCACAATCGGTGCAAGCCTTGCTGGAAGCACTGGAGCGTGCCGTCGGACCATCGCCCGAGGAGCTGGCCGAGCAGGCGCGCCAGCAGCAGGCGCGCGCTGCGCAGCAGCAAAAGGAAGCGGCAGTGGCGGCCGAGCAGGCCCGCGAAGCGGCGCTGAAGGAAGCACGTGCGCGCCAGGAAGAACTGGACCTGCGGCGCAAGGCGGAAATCGAGGCCGCCGCGCTGGAAAAGCAGCGGCAGGATAAACTGCGCCGCGAGCAGGAAGCGCAGCGCCATGTCGAAGCGGAAGAGGCGCGCAAGCTGCGCAAGGAAGCGCTGCGCGGCCAGTTGCGCGCGCGCCGCGAAGCCGATGCCGCCAGCGCCTTGCAGCAGCATCAGCAATTGCAGCGCAAGGCTATCGTCGCCAAGGCGGAGGCGGCGTATCGCGCCGAGCAGGAACGCGCGCGCAGGCAAGAGGCCAGCCGCGCCGTTGCCGCAACTGCCCCGGCGCCGGTGCCGGCACCGGCGCCGGCAGCAGAAGCGCAGCACGTGGAGCCGGTGGCCAATGCCGAAGGCATCTTGCGCGATGCTTTCCTCGATGGCGCGGGGCAGGGGCCGGAATTGGTGCTCATTCCCAGCGGTCGCTTTCAGATGGGCGCGCACGAGATGGAGCACAAGGTCGCCATCGAGGCCGGCTCGCAACAGGCTTGGCTGGGGCGCGAGACACCGCAGCACTGGGTTGGCATCGAACGACCGTTTGCGCTGGCGCGCCACCCTGTCAGTGTGGGCGAATGGCGCACCTTTGTGCAGGCGACGCAATGGGTGGGTGGTTCGGAAACGGACTGGGACAATCCCGGTTTCGTGCAGAACGACCAGCATCCGGTGGTCGGCGTAAGCTGGAATGACGCGCAGCTATACCTGGCCTGGCTGAGCGCGCGCACCGGGCGGCATTACCGCCTGCCCAGCGAAGCTGAGTGGGAATACGCTTGCCGCGCCGGCACGCGCACGGCCTTCAACGTGGGCGACACGATCAGCACCGAGCAAGCCAACTACGACGGCCTGTATGTCTATAACGGCGGCCCGCGCGGCGTGTACCGGGGCGGCACCAGCGCGCTGGGCACCTTCGCGCCCAATTCATGGGGCTTGTTCGACATGCATGGCAATGTGTGGGAATGGGTGCAGGACGTGGTGCATGATAATTACGCCGGCGCGCCCGCTGATGGCAGCGCATGGGAAAGCGGTAGCGACAGCAGCCGGCGCGTCCTGCGCGGCGGTTCCTGGCTGTACCATCCGCGCTATCTGCGCTCGGCCCTGCGCAACGGTTTTTCCACCGTGCTGTCGAACGACATCGTGGGCTTTCGCGTGGCGCGCACGCTCGATTAGGGGAGGCATGCCATCATGTTGGCAAGGAAGTGATACTGCTGCATGCTGCATGCATCTTGACGATGCTCGAGTGCGCGTGTTCAAACACCGCCCGCTGTCCATGCTGTCCGTCTGTCTGCCCCTGCGGGCCCCGAGTCGACTGCGCCAAGCGGGCAAACGGTGTACATTGTGGCTTTCCAAACGCCGCGAGGAACGCCATGACCATCACCGCCATCCGCGACCAGTCGCAAGCCATGCGCCACATCGTGCACGTGCGCGACCATATCATTTCCGCCGACGTCTCGGTGGCAGAGGGCGGCGGCGATGCCGGTCCGTCGCCGCACGACCTGTATGACGCGGCCCTGTCGGCCTGCAAGGCGCTCACCGTCGTCTGGTACGCCAAACACAAGGGTATTCCCCTGGAACACGTGGAAGTGTCGACCGAGCGCGATGCCAGCGAAGAGCGCAAGGGCGTGTATCGCCTGGCCGCCACCGTGCATCTGAGCGGTGACTTGAGCGACGCGCAGCGCCAGGAATTGCTGGCCGCAGCCGGCAAATGCCCGCTGCACAAGCTGATGACGGCCGTTACCACCGAAGTGACGACGGTGCTGGCATGAGCGTGGCCATCCTGAAGAGCCATGAAAAGGATCTCGGCGGCGGCTTCGTCGTGCGCCGTCTGCTGCCCTCGGCTGTCAAGCAGGCCGTCGGACCCTTCATTTTCTTTGACCATTTCGGTCCCATCGACGTCGCGCCCGACGCCAACCACGACGTGCGCCCGCATCCGCATATTGGCTTGGCCACCGTCACCTATTTGTTCGAGGGCGCGATCGACCACCGCGACAGCATCGGTTCCTACCAGCGCATCGAACCGGGCGCCATCAACTTGATGACGGCCGGGAGCGGCATCGTGCATTCCGAGCGCACGCCGCACGACCTTGCTGGCCAGCCGCATCGCACGCATGGCTTGCAGCTGTGGGCTGCGCTGCCAAAGGCGCATGAAGAGGATGAGCCGAGTTTCACGCACACGCCGCAGGCCGACATTCCCGTCGTGCCGCTCGATGGCGCTATCGTGAAAGTGTTGATTGGCACGGCCTTTGGTCAGAGCTCGCCCGTGCGCACTTACATGCAGACCTTGTACCTGGACGTGGCGCTGCAGGCGGGCAAGGCGCTGCTGCTGGAGGGCTTGCCGGCGGAAGCGGCGATCTACCCGATCAGCGGACAGATATTGATCGATGGCGTGGCGTTGCTGCCGCACAGCATGGCCTTGCTTGAGGGAGGCGCCGCACCGGTGGTGGCGGCAGGCAGCGGCCCAGTGCAGTTTGTTGTCATCGGCGGCGAGCCGCTCGATGGCCACCGCTTCCTGTTCTGGAACTTCGTCTCATCGAGCAAGGAGCGCTTGGCGCAGGCGGCCGATGACTGGAGCGCCCAGCGCATGGGGCGAGTGCCGGGCGAGACGGAGTTCATTGCGTTGCCGAAGGCGCCGTTGCGTCCTGCAAGCTAGCCCCCTGCAGGGGCGTCTGGCTTGATCACTGCCACCGGCTGGCGTCAACGGGCGTCAGTCGCCCAGGCGCCAGCGCTGCTGCCACTGTTGCAGATCCTCCCAGGCCGCTTGGAGTGCGCCGGCGGACCAGTGCAGCAGGCTGCTGAGCGCCAGCAGGGTGCGCCGCAGGTGGATGCCCTCAAAAAATACGTGATCGGCCACGACGCTGGCGGCCAGCCAGGCGGCGATGATGACGATGAGGTCGTGGCGACCGCTTTTCCACCAGCGCAGCGAGTGGCGGCGGAAAATCCAAGGCACGCCCAGCGGATTGGGCCAGTCGGCCAGCAGATGCATGATGCCGCCGGCGGCAAAGCCAAACAGGGGCGGTGCCCAGAAGTGATGCGGCAATTGCAGGTAGGTGTAGACGAGCAGGGCGATCCAGGCCAGGCCCCAGTGGGTCCAGGTGCGATGCGTGATCCATAGCCGGTGCGTGCGTGCCCACCAGGCTACTTCCAGCCAGTCCGGCGCCGTGCCGCCGAGTGCTCCCATGACAAAGGCGAGCATGCTCAGCACTTGATAGGGGCCACCGGCGTCAGCGTGTGCGACGAGGGCTGCGGCGATCACGCCGGCCGCCCAACCGGTCGCATGATGCGCTTTGTTGGAAGCCATAGGAAATGTTAAACGTCACGCGGACGCTTTGTGAAATGCGAGGGATATTAACTGGATGAATATACAGTATCCAAGGGCGTGAATGGGGAGTATTTGCAGAATATATGGCGATAATTTGTTAAATTATGTGTCGGAGGGTCTTGCCAGGCAGTCCGTCACGCCATGCTGGCCGCGCAAGTGCATTGTGTTCCTGATAAGGTAGTGGCGCAGAGCGCGCGATACTGGAAGCAGTCGGTTGATGGGCGCAGCTATTGCCTTGAAAGGCGTGTGCCTATGGCAGACAGCCGTCAGACGTTTTTTCAGGCGCTGGCGTATGGAGGGGGGCTATGCGGTCAGTGCGCTGTTGCTATCGCACAGCGCCGCGCCTTCGGTGCGGATGATCCAGCATTCCGGATACGGTTCGCTGGCGAAGCGCTTGTGCCGCGCGAAGCCGCTGAGTTTATCCAGAGCGGTGGCCGGTGCCAGTGCTGTGTCCTTGCCAGTGGCGCTATCGCGGTGCCAGAAACCGCCATTGCGGTGGAATAGTAAGGGCAGGCAGCTCGCTTGCGGCGTGGCCAGGTGGGTGGTCGGCGAGGGCTGGGCTTCCGGCAGCAGCAGGTAAAAACATTCGGCGCGCGCGCCGTGGTCAATGCGGTGCAGGATCACGCCGTGCGCAAGGATGGCCGTCACGCAGAGCACGACGATGCCCTTGATGCTGGCGGACAATTCGATGCGCATGCCCAGGCGCAGGGCGACGGGCTTGTGCTTGCCCGGCCACACGCCGTCGAGCAGCATGCCATAGCGCGACACGTCCTCGATTTCAAAGCCTTGCCCGCTGCGCCGGATGATGGCATGGCGGCCCGACAGGCGGCGCGTCAGGCCATTGTTGTCCTGGCCGTCGGGACCGAAATGGCTGAGCAGTACGTCCGCTTCCGGGTCCACCAGCTCGAAGCGGCCCAACAGGCATTCTTCCAGTGCGAACAGGCGGATTTGGCGTTGTTCGCCCGCTTCCGGCGCCGCATTGACGAGACAGGCGGCCTGGCTCGGGTGAGGATGGCAGTGGCTGGCGGCGGGCAAGTCGACTTCGATCAATTCCTCGTCCCAGGCAATGGTGGTAAAACCCATGTCGATCTTGCCTTGCGGCGCCGACAAGTCGACGTGGGCGATGCCGGCATTGCGCGCCGTCACGTCGAGGTTGCAGCCGTCGCCACCGGTCACGCGGGCGATCGAGGCGTCGTCGGCCATCACGCGCACGTTCTTGTGCGTGCTGAGGAAGATTTGATGAATTTCCGTCAGGGTGGCGTCGCGGCGCGGCACCAGGATGACGAAGGTGCAGACCCATTTCTGCGCCACCGCGCCATCGACGTGGCTATGCACTTCGACTTCGATCTGGTATTGCCCATGTTCCTTGTTGCGCGAGGAGAACTCGACAAACACGGGGCGCCAGTCGCCGCGCGTGGTGCGCACGAAATCATGCTGTACATGGCCGCGCGGGATCAGCTCCGAGCGCAGGCGCAGCGTCAGTTGTGGTGCGCAGGCCGTGCTCATGCCGCGCAATGCCATTTTCAGCGTTTGCCGTCCGCCTGCCGCGCGGGGATCAAAGCCGCTGATGTGCAGATGGGCTTGCGCTGGCTGGTAGGCCGGGAGCGCCGCTGCGGCGGCGGGGGCAGGAGCGGGAGCGGGCCTGAGCGTCGGCGGCGCGGCCGGGGGCGACACGACGCACTTCACGCCTTGTAAGGCAGCGTCATGTGCCCGGGCGTGCGCTAACGCCGTTGCCGATGGTTCGGAACGGGCGTTGCGCAGTGCGGACAACAGGTCATAGCTGCTGGGAGTAGTCGTTGCTTGCGGGTGGTTGCCCGCGCATACTGTATCCCCAGGCAAGACCCAGAACGTACAGTGCGGGTGCTCCGGGTTGCTGCATTTTTTCATGACATTTTGACTCGAATCGAGCGGGGACATATTGCCCTCAGTGTTAGCCAAGAGCTTACGCGCTTTTGCTCCGGCTTGGCAACTTTCGCAGCGCGGAACACGCTCTTTTTAGCCAAATTGATGTCTTTGCTGACACCTCACAACACATGTTGCGAAAACTATTGCATAAAAGAATATTTCATGTATTTATTGACATGCTATTTTAACATGTTATGCATTTTTTCCCGTCACCACGCGCCTGCGCCGGCTGCCCATTTCAGTGCCCGCCATCCGAACCTGATGGCGTTTGGTAGTATGCTGGCGCAGCGTTACCTGCGCAACCTTCACACGCCGCCTGACTCCGAAAGATGACCATGCCTGTCCAACGTCCGTTCCAGCTTGCCATAGCCTATGGTGCCACCTTGTGTGTATTCCTGGCCATCGATGCCCTGTGGCTGGGAGTGCTGATGCCCTCCGTGTACGCCGCAGCGTTGGGGCCGCTATTGGCGCAGTCGCCCCGCTGGGCGCCGGCCATCCTGTTTTATCTGCTGTACGTGGCGGGGTTGCTGGTCTTTGCCATCCTGCCTGGCCTGCGCGCGCGCCGTGCGCGCACGGCGGCAGCACTGGGCGCGCTGCTGGGACTGCTTGCTTACGGTACCTACGATTTGAGCAACTATGCCACTTTGCGCGGCTGGCCGCTGGGCTTGACGGTGCTCGACATGGCCTGGGGCAGCGTGTTGTCGGCCGTGTCGGCCACGGCCGGTTATCTGGCAGCTAGCCGCCTGGGCCGCTGAAAGCGGCACCGAAACGCAGCGCCAGCAAGGTGATGTTATCGCTATGCAAGCCTTTTGGTGGCTGCGACAGGAAGTCGTCAAACAAGGCACTGACGGCTTGGGCTGCAGTCTTGCCGGCGCACAAGGCTGGCCAGCGGGCAATGAGGGCCAGCGGATCGTCGCAGGCCCAGAAGCCGTCGCTGGCCAGCACATAGTGGGCGCCGGGGCGCACGCGTAGCACGCGGCGGTCGCCCAGGTGCGCCAGGAACGATGGCAAGGTGGATGCATCGAGGCCGCGCAGGGGCTTGGCCAGTTGCCAGCTGTCACTGATGGCATTGCCTAAAATAAAAGCCTGCGATATTTGCGGATGGTGCTCGCCATGCACGGCAGCGCGCCAGCGCGCCTCGTCTAGCGCGCCGCGCATGGCGTACGCGGTGGCTGGCACGTGGTCGACGGTGAGGATGTTGGCTAGGCCGTCAACAAGTTCATACAGGCGTGAATCGCCCACGTGATACAGCAGTGGCGCTTCGCCGGGCGGTATTTCCAGCAAGGTCAGGGTGGTGCCGGGCGGACGCGCCTGGGCCGGTGCTGCCCTGGAAAAATTGTCTTGCAAGCGCGTATGCAATTGGTCCAGTCTGGCTGCCAGGCTGGCCGTATCGCCGCAGGCGGGCACGCCCAGCAAGCCTTGCACGGCCGCTTCCGCCGCCTCGCGACCCTGGCCGTGGCCGCCCATGCCATCGAGTACGGCGGCGCGCACATGGCCGCGCGGCCAGCCCGGCACCTGGCAGTGCAATGGCGCCTGCTGCGATAGGCAAACGGCGTGGCCGCTGGCATCGATCAGCAGGAAATTATCCTGGTTCTCGCGCCGTGGCGCCGGGCCGGCACCCACGCTGCTGCCGGCGGCAGCATCGAGCCAGGGACCGAAGTCGAGCGCGTCTTGGATTAAATGCATCGGTTGCTGCGGTCGAGACGGCCAGTAATGTTGATCATAGAACACAGCTTAGCCGAAATTGTGCGTCGGCGATACCTTGCTTATCTAACAAAAATAACAAAAAAACCTGCGGCAGCAGGCTGGCGCAGGTTTTTCATGGTGCAGGTGCGGGGCAGTCCTTAGCGGCGATGGTCCCAACTATGGTCACGCTCGCGTTCATGGTAGTCGCGGCGGCCATGGTCGCGGTAGTGACCGCGACCCGGCTGTACATAGACGACAGCCGGCGGGCCGTAGTAGCGCGGTGGTGGCGCGTAGTACACTGGTTGCGGAGCCGGGGCGTAGTAGACCGGTCGCGGCCGCGGCTGCGGCGCATAATAGGTTTCGCGGTAGTTGCCGCGATAGCCGCCACGGCTGTCGTAGCGATCATAGCGGTCGTAGCGGTCGTAGCGGTCATGGCGGTCACGCGTGCTGATGCTGTTGCCGATGGCCGCGCCAAGCACGCCACCGACGATCGCGCCGTTACCCCCGCCGGTGCTGTTGCCAATGGCTGCTCCGACGACGGCGCCTGCAACGGTATTGAAGTTGCGGTCACCGGCAACTGCGGCCGAAGACACCACCACCGCCGCTACCATTGCCGCACCCAGCAGTTTTTTGTTTAACATGGCATTTCCTTCCATTGCGGCGAGATCACAATGATCTGCATGGAGTGGACTATAGCTGCTGTCACAAGCTTGTTCCACGTCTAATACAACTCCTTACATTCCCGCCGCGAGGGTAACAAGTCAGGGCATGCGCGCCTGCCATTCGGGCCGAAGCAGGCTGTACATTTTGACATCGCGCATCACGCCATTAATAAAGAATGCCTGGCGCAGCAAGCCTTCCTGGGTAAAACCGTTCTTTTGCGCGATGCGCTCGGAACCGATGTTCAGCGGGTCCATCAGCAGTTCCAGTCGGTGATAGGGATGAGCCTTGAACAGGTAGTCGACCAGCAGGCGCGTCGCTTCGCTGATGTAGCCGCGCCCGTCGCGCTGCCGCTCGAACAGGCGATAGCCGATCTCGCGCGCGGTTGGCGTGCGGCTCTTGAAATGCGTGATCGTGCCGATGATGTGCTGCGCCTTGTCTTCGATGAGGAATAATTCGCTATCCTCGGTGACAAAGCCCGATTGCAGGAAATCGCGCCGCATGGCTTCGGGCGACTTGAACTGCATGGAGAAAAACTCGCCGCGCGAGGGCAGGTCGTTGACGAGCGCAATATAGGTATTGAGGTCGGCGGCCTGCACATGCCGGACGGTGCAGAGGGTTCCCTTGAGCATGGCGGTATCCGGTAGCGATCATGCTCTGCATGGTAATCGACTGTGGCGGGAGGCGCCAATCGAATGCGCAAAAGTTGCTGCAATGACAGAACAAATACGCTATCGTGGAAAACCTTGCCTTGCTTTGCCCATGGCCACGCTGCACCCGCTTCGACCTTGTTGACTGGAATTGGAATTACATGCATACCAACCCCACTGGCGCGCCACTGCGCCGTCCCTCTTTATGCTTCGCCATTACCCTCGCCCTTGGCTGTATCGCCAGCGCCGGCGCCTTGGCTGGCGCGCCAGGCAATGCGCCGCAAGCGCTGGCGCAGGTGCGCGATACGGCGCTGCAAAGCGACTGGGCGTATGCGCGCCTGGCCGACATGACCGATTTGATCGGCCCGCGCCTGTCCGGCTCGGCCGGCGCCGCCGCCGCCGTGCAGCAGGTGGCCGAGGCCATGCGCCAACTGGGCGCCAGCGTCACCTTGCAGCCCGTGAAAGTGCCGCACTGGGTGCGCGGCGTGGAGACGGCGGAAATCGTCGATTACGCCGGCCGTCCGCAGGGCGTCTCGCAGCGCGTGGTGCTCACCGCCCTGGGCGGTTCGGGTGCCACCCCGGCTGCCGGCCTGACGGCGCCCCTTATCATCGTCAAAAGCTTCGAGGAACTCAAGGCGCGCGCAGCGCAAGTGAAGGGCGCTATCGTGCTGATCGATACGCCGTTCGACCAGGAGATGGCCGAGCGCGGCCTGGCTGGCGTCACTTACGGCCAGGGCTCGCGCTTTCGTTTCAATGGACCGAAGGCGGCGGCCGAACTGGGCGCGGCTGCCGCGCTGGTACGCTCGATCGGCGGCGCCAACTTCCGCATCCCGCACGCGGGCGCTACGGGGCTCGATGACAACAAACGCATTCCTGCCGCCGCCGTCACGGTGGAAGACGCCTTGCTGATCGCCCGCCTGGCTGCGCGCGGGCCTCTGAAAATGCACCTGACACTGACGCCGCAAAACCTGCCCGACGCGGACAGCTACAACGTGATCGCCGACTGGCCGGGTACGGACAAAGCCGACGAAGTGGTGGTGGTCTCGGGTCACCTTGATTCCTGGGATCTGGCCACGGGCGCGCACGACGACGGCGCGGGTGTGGTGGCGGCCATGGGCGTGGTGGAAACCCTGAAAAAGCTCGACTACCGCCCGCGCCGCACCATCCGCGTGATCGCCTGGATGAACGAGGAAAACGGCGGGCGTGGCGGGCAGGCGTATTTCGAGGCACACAAGCAGGCGCTCGGCAAACAATATGCGGCCATCGAGATGGACAGCGGCGCCGGGCGCCCGTTCGGCATCCTCGCCAGCGTGGAAGCGAAGTCGGAAAAACTCTTCGCGCCCCTGCGCGCCGCCCTGCAAGCGATGGGCGCGCACGCGTTTACGCGCCGCGATGCGCTGGGCACGGGCGACTTGCACCGCCTGGAAACGGGCGGCGTGCCCAGTTTCGAGCCACTGGTCGATACTCACAGCTATTTTCACTACCACCATACGCCGGCCGACACCCTGGATAAGGTCGACCCGGAGAA
This sequence comes from Janthinobacterium lividum PAMC 25724, assembly GCA_000242815.2. Lineage (GTDB taxonomy): Bacteria > Pseudomonadota > Gammaproteobacteria > Burkholderiales > Burkholderiaceae_D > Janthinobacterium > Janthinobacterium lividum_D. Next base: position 233,626 of record AHHB01000036.1, on the reverse strand, counting down.
CCTGAAGCGCAACGTGGCGCTGATGTCGTCGCTAGCCTGGTTCCTGGCCAATATCGACGGCGAGATTGGGCGCGCGCCGCAGCAGGACTAAATGAAGTCGCCTTGCTGCGAATGGCCCTGCATGGGGCCAGCCGCATCATGGACTAAGCTCAACCATAGCAGGACGGCAATTTTTTCGCCCAAGCAAGCTCAGGCGATCTGCACTGCATGCGCCTTGCCTGAGGTGGAACTTGCGTGGTGACAATAAAGGAGGTGCGTCTACAGAAGTGCGGGCGGAGTCAGATCGCGTCCAGCGGTATCTTGAGGTAGCGCACGCCATTGTCTTCCGGCTCGGGCAGCTTGCCCGCGTTGATATTGACCTGGATGGCGGGCAAGATCAATGTCGGCATGTCCAGCGTGGCGTCACGGCCCGTGCGCATGGCCACGAATTGTTCTTCCGTGATGCCGTCGCGCAAATGGATGTTACTGGCACGCTGTTCGGCCACCGTCACTTCCCAGCGCGGCGCGCGGCCGTTGGGCGGGTAGTCGTGGCACATGAACAGCCGCGTTTGCGGCGGCAGCGATAGCAGGCGCCGCACGGAGCGGTACAGCAGGGATGCCGAGCCGCCGGGAAAGTCGCAGCGGGCCGAGCCCACGTCCGGCATGAACAAGGTGTCGCCCACAAACACCGCATCGCCGATCTGGTAAGCCAGGTCGGCCGGCGTATGGCCGGGCACGTGCAGGGCGCGCACTTCCAACTGGCCAATATGAAATACCTGGTCGGGTGCAAATAACTGGTCGAACTGCGAACCGTCGGCCTTGGCCGCATCCTGGTGGTAGACGGCGGCGAAGGCGCGTTGCACCGTCTGGATGGCGGCGCCGATGGCCACGTCGCCGCCCAGTTGCTGCTGCAGGTAGGGCGCGGCCGATAGGTGGTCGGCATGCGCATGCGTTTCCAGCAGCCAGCGGCATTGCAAGCCGTGTTCGCGCACGAAGGCGATCACCTTGTCGGCCGAGGTGGTCGAGGTGCGGCCGGCCTTCGGATCGTAGTCGAGCACGGAGTCGATGATGGCGCAGTCGCGGCCATCGGCTTCATACACGACATAGGTGACGGTGGCGGTGGCGGGGTCGAAGAAGGCTTGGATTTGTGGGGTCATCGCGGCGGCAAGGGACGGACAGGGAAGAACATTATATCGTCAGTGTAGGCTAAAAAATGTTGGAAACTGACATTTTCCATGCGGAAAACAGATAAGCGTGCGCGTCAACGTCTGTCCCAGTCGTGCGCACCCTCGCGCTTGCCGCGTGCTAAGCTCTTTTTGACAAGGAGAGCTCATGGACGATACCACTGCACGCAGCGAAGAGTACCGCGGTTTTACGATGTCGGTCACCGCGCAAAAAGATCATGACGATTTGTGGGATTTTACTTACCGCCTGCAGCGCGAAGGCGAGACGGCGGCGCAAGCGATTACGCGTAGCCGCACCTTGGGCGGCTACGCGGCGCCCGAGACGGCTTGCACGGCCGGCTTGGAAGTGGCGAGGACGGAAGTGGATAATCTGTTGCGTCCTTGAGCCAGCGCAAATCGTTTCGTCCGAAAGTGAGCCTGAGCACGTGCTGCTGCCTGAAACACGTCGCTACCAGCTGCGCTTCATGCTACGATTTCCATTATTGAGTCAGTCACGAAGGAGGCACCGTATGGGTAGCAGTTCTAAAATTCACTACAAAGGCTGGGAAATCGTTCCCTTGGCCGTGCCCGCCAGCGACGGCAAATGGTCGGCCAGTTGCGACATCGAACGCGCCACTGCGGAAGGCCTGGAAGTGTTCGAAGGCTCGACCATGCAGTTCGTGCGCGACGACGAGGAGGGCGCTATTGCCGCCGCCTGCGAAGAGGCGGTGCGCCAGATCGACAACATCATCGCCAACCCGCTGGTACGCCTGGCCTGAGCCCCGAGTCTTGATTCCTGGTTTTCCAGTACTGCTGCAGCCGGCGCCCGCCGGCTGTTTTTCATTCAATTACTGCTGCGCACCGCAGCGTCTTTCGCTCCCCCCCCTGATTGCCGGCTGATCGAGCGCCTGCTTTGGCTTCGGCAATGATTGCGTGTTGCGTGTTGCGTGTTGCATGTTTCAAGCATTTGTTTCAACTGAAATAGTTGAAACAAAAATGAAACACCGCTTACACTTAACGCGGCAGCGCTGTCCTGCTGCGTGAGCGTGCGCAGCCGCCGATACAGGCCATTTCCCCTCGTATCTCACCATGCTGTGGCACCCTTCCCGGGCACGCGCAAGGTGCTGGCACGGCATTTGCAATACTGATGCTCATAGCAAGTCCATGAAACATTCGGGACGACCCGAATCCCATAAGGTGAAGACATGACTCAATACTCCGCAGGTGCCGCATTTCGCAAGGCCGTCCAGGAAGAATCCCCCTTGCAAGTCGTTGGCGCCATTAACGCCAACCACGCCTTGCTGGCCAAGCGTGCCGGCTATAAAGCTATTTATTTGTCTGGCGGCGGCGTCGCGGCCGGCTCGCTGGGCTTGCCCGACCTGGGCATTTCCAGCCTGGACGACGTCCTGACCGATATCCGTCGCATCACCGACGTATGCGACCTGCCGCTGCTGGTCGATGCCGACACGGGCTTCGGTTCTTCCGCCTTCAACGTGGCGCGCACCGTGAAATCGATGATCAAGTTCGGCGCTGCCGGCTTGCACATCGAAGACCAGGTGGGCGCCAAGCGCTGCGGTCATCGTCCGGGCAAGGAAATCGTCAGCAAGGAGGAAATGGTCGACCGTATCAAGGCCGCTGTCGATGCGCGCACCGACCCGAACTTCGTCATCATGGCGCGCACCGATGCGTTGGCCGTCGATGGCCTGGAAGCGGCATTGGAACGCGCCGTCGCCTGTGTCGAGGCGGGCGCCGACATGATCTTCCCGGAAGCGATCACGGACCTGGACATGTACGCCACGTTCGCCAAGGCCGTCAACGTGCCTATCCTGGCCAACATCACGGAATTTGGTTCTACACCGCTGTTCACGCTGGACGAATTGCGCAGCGCCCACGTGGGCTTGGCGCTGTACCCGCTGTCGGCCTTCCGCGCCATGAACAAGGCGGCCGAGAACGTCTACCGCGCCCTGCGCCGCGACGGCACGCAAAAAAATGTCGTCGATACCATGCAGACGCGCATGGAACTGTATGAATCGATCAATTACCACGACTTCGAGCAAAAGCTCGATGCGCTGTTCGCCGCGCAAAAGAAGTAAGCACCAATAAAAGAGCGGGCCGTGGGAATCCCGGGCCCGCCGCACTGGACTGACAATCATTTTCTGGAGAACACAATGACCGCACCGCAAGCCGCCACTTTCAAGCCTAAAAAATCCGTCGCCCTGTCCGGCGTCACCGCCGGCAATACGGCGCTGTGCTCGGTCGGCAAGACCGGCAACGATTTGCACTACCGTGGCTATGACATCCTGGACGTGGCCGACAGCTGCGAATTCGAGGAAATCGCTTATCTGCTGGTGCACGGAAAATTGCCGACTAGCGCCGAACTGAAAGGCTACAAAGCCAAATTGCGCTCCTTGCGCGGCTTGCCATCAGCAGTGAAAGCGGCGCTGGAAGCGCTGCCGGCCGCTGCCCACCCGATGGATGTGATGCGCACCGGCGTGTCTGTCCTGGGCTGCACGCTGCCGGAAAAAGACGACCATAACGCGCCGGGCGCGCGCGACATCGCCGACCGCCTGATGGCGTCGTTCGGCTCCATGCTGCTGTACTGGTACCACTACAGCCATAACGGCAAGCGCATCGAAGTGGAAACGGACGACGACTCGATCGGCGGCCACTTCCTGCACCTGCTGCACGGCGAAAAACCATCGGCGTCGTGGGAAAAGGCCATGCACACGTCGCTGATCCTGTACGCGGAACATGAATTCAATGCCTCGACCTTCACCAGCCGCGTCATTGCCGGCACGGGTTCGGACATTCACTCGGCCATAACGGGCGCCATCGGTGCGCTGCGCGGCCCGAAACACGGCGGCGCAAACGAAGTGGCGCTGGACATCCAGAAACGCTACGACAATGCCGATGAAGCGGAAGCCGATATCCGTGAACGCGTGGCCAACAAGGAAGTGGTGATCGGCTTCGGCCACCCCGTCTACACGATTTCCGACCCGCGCAACGTGGTCATCAAGGAAGTGGCCCGTTCGCTGTCGCAGGAAGCCGGTTCCACGAAAATGTTCGACATCGCCGAGCGCCTGGAATCGGTCATGTGGGAAATCAAGAACATGTTCCCCAACCTGGACTGGTTCTCGGCCGTGTCGTACCACATGATGGGCGTGCCGACGGCAATGTTTACGCCGCTGTTCGTCATCTCGCGCACTTCGGGCTGGGCCGCCCACATCATCGAACAGCGCATCGACAACAAGATCATCCGCCCGAGCGCCAACTACGTGGGCCCGGAAGACCTGGAATTCGTGCCGATCAAGGACCGCAAATAATGGCCTCTAATATGAACACCCTGCATCGCAAGCCCTTGCCGGGGACAGGGCTAGACTACTTCGACACGCGCGCCGCCGTCGATGCGATCGAGCCAGGCGCCTACGCCACCTTGCCCTATACCTCGCGCGTGCTGGCCGAAAACCTGGTGCGCCGCTGCGACCCGGCGACCTTGAACGCATCGCTTAGCCAGTTCATCGAGCGCCGTCGCGACCTCGATTTTCCTTGGTTTCCGGCGCGCGTCGTCTGCCATGACATCCTGGGCCAGACGGCCCTGGTCGACTTGGCTGGCCTGCGCGACGCCATCGCGGCCCAGGGCGGCGACCCGGCCCTGGTCAATCCCGTCGTGCCGACGCAGCTGGTAGTGGACCATTCGCTGGCCGTCGAGTGCGGCGGTTTCGACCCCGACGCCTTCGCCAAGAACCGCGCCATCGAAGACCGCCGCAATGAAGATCGTTTCGACTTCATCGACTGGACCAAGAAGGCGTTTAAAAACGTCGACGTGATCCCGCCAGGCAATGGCATCTTGCACCAGATCAATCTGGAGCGCATGTCGCCCGTGATCCAGGTGCAAGATGGCGTAGCCTATCCGGACACCTTGGTGGGCACGGATTCGCACACGCCCATGGTCGACGCGCTGGGCGTGATCGCCATCGGCGTGGGCGGCCTGGAAGCGGAAAGCGTGATGCTGGGCCGCGCCTCGTGGATGCGTTTGCCCGACATCATCGGCGTCAAGCTGACAGGCAAGCCACAGCCGGGCATCACGGCTACCGACACGGTGCTGGCGCTGACGGAATTCTTGCGCAAGCAAAAGGTCGTCTCGTCTTACCTGGAATTCTTTGGCGAGGGCGCTGCGCACCTGACCTTGGGCGACCGCGCCACGATTTCCAATATGGCGCCGGAATTTGGCGCCACCGCTGCCATGTTCTACATCGACGCGCAAACCATCAAGTATTTGAAATTGACGGGCCGCGACGATGAGCTGGTAAAACTGGTGGAGCTGTATGCGAAGGAAACGGGCTTGTGGGCCGACAGCCTGGTCGACGCGCAATATGAGCGCGTGCTGACGTTCGATCTGTCGTCCGTCGTGCGTAATATCGCCGGGCCTTCGAATCCGCACAACCGCGTGCCGACGTCGGAACTGGCCGCGCGCGGGATTTCCGGCGTAGTGGAAAACGAGCCGGGCAAGATGCCGGACGGCGCCGTCATCATCGCGGCCATTACCAGCTGCACCAACACGAACAACCCGCGCAACATGATCGCCGCCGGCCTGATCGCGCGTAATGCTAACCGCCTGGGACTGACACGCAAACCGTGGGTCAAGTCCTCGCTGGCGCCAGGGTCGAAAACCGTGGAACTGTATTTGCAGGAAGCGGGCCTGATGCCGGAGCTCGAAACATTGGGCTTTGGCGTGGTGGCGTTTGCCTGCACTTCGTGCAACGGCATGTCGGGCGCGCTCGATCCTGTCATCCAGGAAGAAGTGGTGTCGCGCGACCTGTACGCCACGGCCGTTTTGTCGGGCAACCGCAACTTCGATGGGCGCATCCACCCGTACGCGAAACAGGCGTTCCTCGCCTCGCCGCCGCTGGTGGTGGCGTATGCGATTGCCGGCACCATCCGCTTTGATATCGAGAAGGATGTGCTGGGCATCGCCCCGGATGGCAAGCCTATCCAGTTGAAGGATATCTGGCCATCGGACGAAGAAATCGACGCCATCGTCGCTTCCAGTGTCAAGCCGGAGCAGTTCCGCAAGGTGTACATTCCCATGTTTGCCGCGCAGGTCGACGACGGCATCAAGGTCAGCCCGCTGTACGACTGGCGTCCGAATACCACGTATATCCGCCGTCCGCCGTACTGGGAAGGTGCGCTCGCTGGCGCCCGTCCATTGAAAGGCATGCGTCCGCTGGCGGTCCTCGGCGACAACATCACGACCGATCATTTGTCGCCATCAAATGCCATCATGCTCGATAGCGCAGCTGGCGAGTATCTGGCGAAGATGGGCTTGCCCGAGGAAGACTTCAATTCCTACGCCACGCACCGGGGCGACCATTTGACGGCGCAGCGCGCGACCTTTGCCAACCCGACCCTGAAAAACGAGATGGTGATCGAGGATGGCAAGGTGAAGGCCGGTTCGCTCACGCGCATCGAGCCGGAAGGCACCATCTCGCGCATGTGGGAAGCCATCGAGGTGTACATGGAGCGCAAGCAGCCCTTGATCATCATCGCCGGCGCCGATTATGGCCAGGGTTCTTCGCGCGACTGGGCTGCCAAGGGCGTGCGCCTGGCCGGCGTGGAAGCCATCGTTGCCGAAGGCTTCGAGCGCATCCACCGCACCAATTTGGTGGGCATGGGCGTGCTGCCACTGGAGTTTTTGCCCGGCGTGAACCGCAAGACACTGGGCCTCGATGGCAGCGAAACCTACGACGTCGTTGGCGAGCGCACGCCGCGCTCCACGTTGACCTTGCTGGTCCACCGCAAGAACGGTGAAACGCTCGAAGTGCCGGTCACCTGTCGCCTCGATACGGCCGAAGAGGTCTCGATTTACGAGGCGGGTGGCGTTCTTCAACGCTTCGCCCAGGATTTCCTCGAGTCGTCGAAGGCGGCGTAGTGGTGATGTGATCGCGTAATTCGTCCCAAAGGCAAGTTCCGGGGTCGGACCCTCAGGGTCCGACCCCGGCGCTTCGCCGTTGGGTTTAAGGACACATTCAACGCAGGAACTCCAATGACCCATCAACCCCAAATCAAGATCCCCGCCACCTATATGCGTGGCGGCACCAGCAAAGGCGTGTTTTTCCGCCTGCACGATTTGCCCGCCAGCGCACAAGTGCCTGGCGCGGCGCGCGATGCCTTGCTGCTGCGCGTGATCGGCAGCCCCGACCCGTACGGCAAGCAGATCGACGGCATGGGCGGCGCCACGTCGAGCACCAGCAAGACAGTGATCGTGGCGGCAAGCGATAAGCCGGATCACGACGTCGATTATCTGTTCGGCCAGGTTTCCATCGACAAGCCTTTTGTCGACTGGAGCGGCAATTGCGGCAACCTGTCGGCGGCCGTCGGCTCGTTCGCCATCGCCAGCGCGCTGGTGGACCCCGCGCGCCTGCCACACAACGGCGTGGCCACGGTACGCATCTGGCAAGCCAATATCGGCAAGACCATCATCGCCCACGTTCCCATGGCGCATGGCGAAGTGCAGGAAACGGGCGCCTTCGAGCTCGATGGTGTGACCTTCCCGGCCGCCGAAGTAAAACTCGAATTTCTCGATCCGGCTGCGGAAGAAGAGGGTGGCGATGGTGGCAGCTCGGCCATGTTCCCTACCGGTAACTTGGTCGATGAGCTCGACGTGCCCGGCATCGGTCGGCTAACAGTCACCATGATCAACGCCGGCATCCCGACCATTTTTGTCGATGCGCACGCCATCGGCTACACGGGCACGGAACTGCAGGACGCCATCAATGGCGACCCCGCCGCGCTGGCCCGTTTCGAAACTATCCGCGCGCACGGCGCCCTGCGCATGGGCTTGATTTCCCACTTGGACGAAGCGGCGAAGCGCCAGCACACGCCGAAAGTAGCTTTTGTCGCCAAGCCGGCCAGCTATGTCTCGTCGAGCGGCAAAAAAGTGGAAGCCGCCGAGATCGACCTGCTGGTGCGCGCCATGTCGATGGGTAAATTGCATCACGCCATGATGGGCACGGCGGCCGTGGCCATCGGCACGGCGGCGGCCATTCCCGGCACTCTGGTGAACCTGGCGGCGGGCGGTGGTCTTCGCAACGCCGTGCGCTTCGGTCACCCGTCCGGCACCCTGATGGTGGGGGCGGAAGCGGCGCAGGTCGATGGCGCGTGGAGCGTCACCAAAGCCATCATGAGCCGCAGTGCGCGCGTGCTGATGGAAGGGACTGTGCGCGTTCCCGGCGACGCGTTTTAGGCAGAAATACGCAGGCAGATGGTAGGCAGATGGCACGCAGGTATCAGATAGGTAGCACTCATAAAGTGCTGGCCAGGGCAGTTCGCCCAGGCCAGACACAGATTACACGCATACCGGAGGAGACATGAATTTCGCTGCATTTTATCAACGCTCGATCGACACGCCGGAGGCTTTTTGGCGCGAGGAAGCGGACAAGATCGATTGGCATACCCCGTTTTCGCAAGTGCTTGATTATTCCCGTCCGCCGTTCGCCAAATGGTTCGTCGGCGGCACCACCAATTTGTGCCACAACGCCGTTGACCGCTGGGTCGATAGCCACGGTGACGCGGCCGCGCTGATCGCCATTTCCACCGAAACCAATACCGAGCGCACCTACAGCTTTCGCGAACTGCAGCGCGAAGTGGAGCGTTGCGCCGCCATCTTGCAGTCGCTGGGCGTGGTCAAGGGCGACCGCGTCTTGATCTACATGCCGATGATCGCCGAAGCGGCGTTCGCCATGCTCGCTTGCGCCCGCATCGGCGCCGTGCATTCCGTGGTGTTCGGCGGTTTTGCCGCCAACAGCCTGGCCAGCCGCATCGATGATGCGCAGCCCAAGCTGGTGTTTTCTGCCGATGCCGGTTCGCGCAATGGCAAGGCAATCGCCTACAAGCCGCTACTCGATGAAGCCATCCGCATCGCTGCGCACAAGCCGCAGCAAGTGCTGCTGGTCGATCGCCATCTGGTGCCGATGCAACTGACGCCGGGGCGCGACGTCGATTACGCGACCCTGCGCGAGCAGCACCTGGACGCGCAGGTGCCTGTCACCTGGCTGGAATCGAACGCGCCGTCGTACGTGCTGTACACCTCTGGTACGACGGGCAAGCCCAAGGGCGTGCAGCGCGACGTGGGCGGCTATGCGGTGGCGCTGGCATCGTCGATGCAGTACAACTTCTGTGGCAAGCCCGGCGAAACCTTTTTTGCCACCTCCGATATCGGCTGGGTGGTGGGCCATTCCTACATTGTGTATGGTCCGCTGATCGCCGGCATGGCCACCATCTTGTACGAAGGCTTGCCGATCTGTCCCGATGCAGGCATCTGGTGGAGCATCGTTGAAAAATACAAGGTCACGCGCATGTTCTCGGCGCCGACTGCCATCCGCGTGCTGCGCAAGCATCCGGTGGAACTGATGCGCAAGCACGACCTGTCCTCCCTGAAAGCGCTGTACCTGGCCGGTGAGCCGCTCGATGAAACCACCTCGCAATGGATCGCCGACGAACTGAAAGTGGACATCATCGACAACTACTGGCAGACGGAGACGGGCTGGCCGATTTTGTCGGTGGCGAAAGGCGTGTCCGATACGCCGACGCGCCTGGGCAGCCCGGGCCTGGCCATGTACGGCTATCAGGTCAAGCTGCTCAACGAAGTGACGGGCGAGGAGTGCGGCACCAATGAGAAGGGCGTGCTGGTGCTGGAAGGCCCGCTGCCGCCCGGCTGCATGCAGACCGTCTACGGCGACGACGCGCGTTTCGTCGACACTTACTGGTCCACCTTCAGCGGCCGCCAAGTGTATTCCACCTTCGACTGGGGCATGCGCGACGCGGACGGCTATTACTTCATCCTGGGCCGCACCGATGACGTGATCAACGTGGCCGGCCACCGCCTGGGCACGCGCGAAATCGAGGAAAGCATCAGCAGCCATCCGAATGTATCGGAAGTGGCGGTGGTGGGCGTGGAAGACAAGCTCAAAGGCCAAGTGGCGATGGCTTTCGTGATCCTGAAAGACCCGCAGGGTTTCGACAGCCTGGACGCGAAAGCGGCGCTGGAACGCGAAGTGATGGCCGTGGTCGACCGCCAGTTGGGCGCCGTGGCGCGGCCGGCGCGCGTGCTGTTCGTGGCACAGTTGCCGAAGACGCGGTCGGGCAAGCTGCTGCGCCGCTCCATCCAGGCTATCTGCGAAGGGCGCAGCCCGGGCGACCTGACGTCAATGGATGATCCGGCATCGCTGCAGCAGATCCAGGCAGCATTGGCTTAAGCGCCATGATGAGAACAGAGTTTATCAAATGATATACTTTGTTCTCAAATGCGGTCGCTTTCCTTGCGCACGACCCTGCCCACGATCAGGCATTCATTGCCGCGGCATAGCTTGCGGTGATATTTGCGCTGGTCCGGGTTGTCCGAGGTCAGCCACCATTCGCCGATATCGCGCGCCATGCGCTTGACCACCGCTTCGCCTTCGTAATTGATGGCAAATACAATGCCGTCGGCCGGCCGCTTGTCGGCTGTATTGATGATCACCACGTCGTCCTCGTACAGGGCCGGCTCCATGCTCTCGCCCTTGACCTTGATAGCCACCAGTTTTTCAGGGTGGTAGCCATTGCGCTCGACCCAGCTGCGCGGCACGCTGATAGTGCTGCCATCGTGTGTTTCCGCTTCGATGGCAAAGCCGGTAATGCCTGCCGATAGGCGCAATTTGACCTTGCGGATCGGGTAGAAGCGCGCATCGTCGCCATCGACTACCGCCACCGGCTGCACCTCACCTAAGGCGCTCAAGGCACGCGCCGCCAGCGTCGCCTGGTCGGGCGCCGCTCCCTGGTCAAAGTACATGCTATCGAGCTGCAGGTCCGCTTCCAGCTTGCGCGCGATTTTTTCGCTGAAGGCGCGTCCCTCGCGGTACGTGGGGGAGAGGATTTGCGAGATGCGCGCCTCGCTCCAGCCGCTGATGTCGGAAACTTTCTTGCGCGTGTTGTCGTAGTGCTCGCTGATCAGGGCCAGCAGGCGGTCGCGTCTGTATTGATACATATTCATGTTCCCATTAAACCTGAAATTTACCGTTTGATAAATTACCAAATGCTTGACTTTAACATTAGCGATTGATAAAGTCTATTCATTGCCTGTCGCAAACGCACTACAGCGTCTGCCGGCGGGCAGCACCATGGGAGATCAGGCAGATGTTGAACAGCAGTCAGTTGGTGGAAAGCCGGGCGCGGCCAGGGCAGGGGCGCCAGTTACAGGGACGCAGCAAGAAGTCGCAGCTGCATATCGCCCGTATCGCGCAGTTCATTCGCGAGCAGGGTCAGGCCAGTGCGGCGCAACTGTCTGCCTTGCTGGGCCTCGATGCGGGCACCATGAGCCGCTATTTGCGGCATATGTGCGCCATGGGACAGATACACCTGGCGCAGCGCCATTGCACTGAGCCGCGGCGCCAGCGGCCTGCCTTATACGCGCTGGGCGAACTGGACGAGGAGCTCGAGGGCTGGGCCGAGCTGCCGCCGCAGGTATGTCGCACGGCCTGCTGGGCGCGCGGTGCGGCGCGCCGCGATCCGCTGGTGGCGGCCTTGTTTGGACCGGCGCAAGGGGAGGGCGGCAAGCGGCCTTCTCAAATGAATGACAGCGAACTGCCAAGCGCAGTTCTTTTTTGCCGCAACTGAAAGCACATCATGCATATCGATATCACCGCCGCAGGGGCTGCCTGGATCAAGCTGCTGGGCGTGCCCTTGCTGGCCGCCTTCTTTGCCGCCTTGCTCAGCTTCATGGTCATGTGGCCACGCAGCTACAAAGAGGCGCTCATGCGTATTTGCTCCAGCATTATCATTGCCACCTTTGCCGGTCCCGTCTTGGTGTCGGCGGTGCTGGCGTGGTGGCCCGGCTTGTTTGACAGCGCGCAAACGGTGGCGGCGCTGTATGGCTGTGATCCGGCCATGGGCTTCCTGTTCATTGCCGCACCGCTGATGGCACTTGTCGGTTTGCCCGCGTGGTGGCTGGTGCGTGCCAGCGTGCGCTGGTTCGAGCGGCGCCGCGACAAGGATATCGGTGAACTGGCGGCCGATGCGGCCGCTGCGCTCAAGGCGGTGCGCGCGCGACGTTGACTACGCTGGCGTCCTGTTTTAGTGCGTGGACCAAGCGGCACGCCTGAAATCGGTGCGAAGGGAGGGGGCACCATGCACAGTCATGCTGGTTTGTCGCCACAAACTGTATACAATTCTACCTGGCATGAAGCATGCATTGCTTGCTGGAGTCGTCCCATCCAAGGAGCTTCGCATGCATCATCGACCATCGTCGTGTTTCTGTCGTCCCGTTTCTCTCTTGCTTTTCCCTTTCATCTGCGCCCATCCGGGCTGCAGTAACCCAGGAAATGGAGCGTAAATGGCCTCTCCCCGCTTGAAATCCATCCACCGCGACGTGCCCCGCGCACTGCCTGCTGCGCCATCGCCCGTGGATGAAATCCTGCCCGCTGGCAAACTGTTCACTTTGGGCTTGCAGCACGTGCTCGTCATGTATGCGGGCGCCATCGCCGTGCCGCTGATCGTCGGCCGCGCCCTCAAGCTGCCACCCGAGCAGGTGGCCGCGCTGATCAGTGCCGACCTGTTTTGCTGTGGCCTGGTGACCCTGATCCAATCCTTGGGCTTAGGCAAGTACTTCGGCATTCGCCTGCCCGTGATGATGGGCGTGACCTTTGCCGCCGTCAGTCCCATGCTGGCCATGGCGAACAATCCGGCCCTCGGGATCAGCGGCATCTTTGGCGCCGTGATCGGCGCCGGCATCGTCTCCATGTTGATTGCGCCCTTCATCAGCCGCTTGCTGGCCCTGTTTCCGCCCGTGGTTACCGGCAGCATCATCGCCGTGATCGGCGTGTCGTTGATGCGCGTGGGCGTCAACTGGGCCATGGGCGGGCCGCCCTCCATGGCGCAAATTGCCGATCCTGCCTTCCTCAAGATGGCCGCTGCCGCCGCTGCGGCCGGCTTGCCTGCGCCGCCGGGTCCCGTGCCCCTGATTGCCAATCCCGGCTACGGCGCGCTCGATAACATGGGCATTGCCTTCTTCGTGCTGGCCGTTATCTTGCTGGTGGCCAAGTATGGTCGTGGTTTCCTGTCTAATATCGCGGTATTGATCGGCATCATTGCCGGTACGGCTTTGTCGTTTGCCTTGGGCAAGGCCGATTTTTCCAAGGTGGCCAGCGCCAAGGCCTTCGCCATCGTCACGCCGTTCCAGTTCGGCATGCCGACCTTTGACGTGGTCGCTATCGTCACCATGAGCCTGGTGATGATCGTCGTCATGATTGAGTCCTTGGGCATGTTCCTGGCGCTGGGCGAAATGACGGACCAGCGTATCAGGCAGGACGATATCAGCCGCGGCTTGCGCGTCGATGGCCTGGGTACCCTGATCGGCGGCATCTTCAATACCTTTCCCTACACCTCGTTCTCGCAGAACGTCGGCCTGGTGGGCGTCACGGGCGTGCGCAGCCGCTGGGTGTGCGTGTCGGCCGGCATCATCTTGCTGGTCATGGGCGTGATTCCGAAGATCGCGCAAACGGCCGAGTCCGTACCGGCGTTCGTGCTGGGCGGGGCAGGGCTGGTGATGTTCGGCATGGTCGCAGCCACGGGCATACGCATCCTGGCCGGCGTCGATTACAAGAGCAAGCGCAACAACCTGTTCATCGTCGCCCTGTCGATCGGCTTTGGCATGCTGCCGCTGGTGGCGGAGCAGTACGCGCAGCACATGCCCAAGGTCCTGTCGCCGCTGCTGCACAGTGGCATCTTGCTGGCCGCCATCGTTGCCGTGCTGCTCAATCTGTTCTTCAATGGACTGGCATCAACGGAAGTGGCGAAGGAGCAGGCGCGCGAGAACAGCCACGGCAGTGAGTGAGGCGTAGCGCGCCGCCGTGAACGCGGCGCGCGGGGCATGTGGGTCAGCAAGGTGGCAGTAGCTTGAGGGCGAGGCAATGGTGCCTCGCAGCCTTGGCGTGGCCTGCCGCAGTACATAACAAGGTCAGCGAAAGCAGCTGATGCATGGTGGAAGACCTCGCATTGTTGGGCAATGGACGGTAGAGCTCAATGTAGGAGCCATCCTTGCAGAAGTTCAGGCGAAGGTTAAATAGTTGGTGATTTGCCCGAAGAAACTGACTGCCCAGCACAAGTGAAGAGAGGGGGCTACAAGTGCGTCGGAGAGTTTTTGCGGAACAAAGCTAGTTTTGCGGAACTGGCAGGAGCGAGATAAATAGTCGTCACTATCTCTGTATATTGCATGTGCGCTGGTGCCCGGAGCCGGAATCGAACCGGCACGCCCTTACAGGCGGGAGATTTTAAGTCTCCAGTGTCTACCAGTTTCACCATCCGGGCAGCGCGGCGAGATTTTAGCACAGGTGATGCCGGTAATGCCATCTTGTGCCTGAGTGATGGTCTCGCATCCACGGCCAGGTATCAGCCGTGCTGGGATAAAAAGGCTGTCCGGTTGGGCCGAACAGCCTGGTTTTATCTAAGCGCCATTAAAACGTCGCCTTGAACTGCACGCCATACGTGCGTGGCTCGTTGACGATGCCGGTCAGGTTGTTGAATTCGATCGCGCCCAGCGCCTGGATTTGGTTGGTGATGTTGCGGCCGTACGCGGAGAGTTCGTAGCGGTCCCATTTGTAGCCGACGCGCAAGCCGCCTTCCAGCAATTCCTTAGCCTTGTATTCCTTCGCTTCGTACAGGAAGAAGTTATAGCTGGTACGGTAGGACCAGTCGGTGTAGGCGTAGAACTCGCCGTTGGCGACGGGGATGCTGTATTTCAAGGTAACGTTGGCTTGCCATTCCGGCGCGCGTGGCAGCGGGTTGCCGTTGATGTAAGCGGTGCCCACGAATGGGCCGACCGGGTCGGTGACGGTGCAGCCGCTGGACGGGGTGTTTTGCGCGTTGCCGCAGCTTTGCACATACAGTTTTTTGTCCTGGATCTCGGTGTGGTTATAGCTGCCACCCAGGGTCATGCTGAGCGAGTCGCTGAGGTTGGCCTGGAAATCGAGTTCCACGCCCTGGCCGATGGCCTTCTCGGCATTGAGCAGTCGGTTCATGTTGACCACGCCGCTGCCGGCCGTCAATTGCTTGTCCTTCACGCGGTACTGGAATACGGCCAGGCTGAGGCGGGCGCGCTTGTCGAACAGGTCTTGCTTGATGCCGGCCTCCACCGACAGCACTTTTTCGGCGCCGGCCTGCGACGGGCGGTCGCCCAGGCCGTTCAGGCGCCCTTGCATCGATGGCGCACGATAGCCGGTAGCGATGCGCGCAAAGGCGTTCGTTTCAGGGCTCAGTATATAAGTGCCACTCACGTCCCAGCTGACGTTGTGCGAGGTGTCATTCAGGTTGAATGGGCCGGCCGTGGTCGCTTCTACGCGCTTGGCCGAGAAATCCTTCTTGTCGCTCGTGTAGCGCAAGCCGGCGCGCAGTTTCAGTGCATCCGAGACCGCGTAATTGAGCGAGCCGAACGCCGCGTACGATTTCGAGCTCTGGTTTTGCGTGGCGTAGGCGCTGTTTTGCGGATTGCCGGGTGCCAGACTGTCGAAGCTGATGCTGTCGATCTGGATATCTTCCTTGAAGTAGAACAGGCCGCCTATCCACTGCAGCGGGCCCTTGCTGCTCGATTCTGCGCGAAATTCCTGTGAAATCTGCTTGTGGTTGGGGATCACATCAGCCGTTTCCACGACGAAGGGGATGAAGCCGGGGCCCATCGGTGGGGCATATACGGCACCATAGCCGCCGTCGACGTCGGCGCGGCTGAAGAAATCAAGCTTTTCGTAGCCGGTGATCGAATGCAGGGTGATGCCGGGCAAGTCCCATTTCAGGCGCATGCTGCCGCCCTTGGTTTTCAGGTGCTGGCGGTTGACGCCGTCGCTAGGGTAAGAGCCGTAATCGAAGTTGTCGACCAGCTCATTCGTGCCTTGTTTCAGGATGTTGGCGCGGAACAGCGTGGCCGTGCCGTCGAGGTTGCGCGCGTGCACATTAAACAGGGCCGTCAAATCGCGCGTGGGCTTGACGAGCACCTGCAGGCGGGCGGCGCTGTCTTCATAGCCTTCGAAGTCGCGCGTGCCGGTGGGGCGCGGGTTGTGCACGCGGTCGCCGCGGCGCTGCGTCTGGCCGGAAAAGCGCAGCGCCACCGTGTCGCTGACGGGAACGTTGAAGGCGCCTTCCAGGTTCTTCATGCCATCCTTGCCAAAGCCGCCGCTCAGGTAGCCTTCCGTATTGAAGACGGGCTTGGCGGAATCGAACTTGATCACGCCGGCCGGCGAGTTGCGCCCGAACAGCGTGCCTTGCGGGCCGCGCAGCACCTCGACCTGGTCCACGTCAAACACGGGGAAACCCTTGAGCATGGCGTTTTCCTGCACCACATCATCCATCACCAGGCCCACCGGTTGCGAGGCATTCAGGTCGAAGTCGGTATTGCCCAGGCCGCGAATATAGAAGCGGGGAAAGGTGCGGCCGTAATCGGATTCGACCGAGACGCTGGGCGAGCGGCTGTTGAGGAAGCGGATGTCGGCGCCGCCGGCGGTCAGGGTGTCGAGCTTGTCGCCTTTCAGGGTGGCGATGGACATGGGTACGTCCTTGATGTTTTCCGCGCGGCGCTGCGCCGTGACGATCACCGTTTCCAGCTGGCCAGGGCCGGCTTGTGCTGCCGGCGCAGCTTGTGCCTCGCCAGTTGGCGCCGGGATGCTGTCCTGTGCCATCGCTTGCAGGGGAAAGGCGGCAGCGATTGCCAGGGTAATCAGGGTACGGCGTATCGCGCTGGCGTGGTGGCTGGCATGCGGTGTCATGATGAACTGCTCCTGGTGGTCAAGTTTGTTAGTAAGGTCCAGGCAGTCGTAAGTGCGCTAGACGAAAGATCATGCTAGCACGGAAAGTTTTGACCTTCATGCCATTTCTAGGCAAGATTATTTATATGTCTTTCGAATTAATACGCGAATAAAATCGTATTTGTCGTCAATATCGGGCGGGTGCATAGTCGAGGGGCCGACAGGCTTTTAGCAGCGTTACGGGGCACTTTGTCACCCAAGCTTTTCCTTACGCCAACGCAAACATGCCGATACCCTGGCCTCCACATGGGCATGGCGCGGTGTGGAAAATACGACAGTTTCCCCTTTTTCTTTCTGTAAAATGATGTTGTTGTAACGCAACATCATGCAAGGAATGCTGCATGCCAGCGTATGCAGCGCGGCGCGTGCACGGTCGGCCATGTTGCCACAAGGCATAGATAGAGCAGATTTCGCGTAAAATGTAATTTATTGCCAATTAGAAACTTGTATTTCTACCATGTTAATTTCACCCGCAAGTTTGCCGATCGTTGACGGCATACGGCTCTCCGAACTGATCGCCGCCCTCAGCCAGGCCCTGGACATCACGGAGGGGCAGCCAGAAGGTCATTGCATCCGTTGTTGCTGGATTGGCATGCACGTGGGACGCGAACTGGGCATGGCGGATGAAGACTTGTGGAATCTGTATTACACCCTGCTGCTCAAGGACCTGGGCTGCAGCAGCAATGCCGCGCGCATCTGCGAGCTTTACCTGACGGATGATCTGTCTTTCAAGCAAGGCTTCAAGACGGTGGGCGAGAGCCTGCCGCAAGTGCTTAAATTCGTTCTCAAGCACACGGGCCTGAAGGTGGGCCTGGCCGAGCGCTTTCGCGCCGTGATGACGATCTTACGCGACGGTCCGCGCATCGCGCACGAACTGATCGCCACGCGCTGTCAGCGCGGCGCCGAGATCGCGCGCCTGCTGCGCTTTCCGGAATCCGTGGCACAGGGCATCTACAGTCTCGATGAACACTACAACGGCCAGGGCAAGCCGGACAAACTGGCAGGCCAGGCGATTCCCCTGTTCTCGCGCATTGCGCTGCTGGCGCAGGTGATCGACGTGTTTCATACGGCTGATGGCGCGCGCGCCGCCCAGGCCGAGGTGCGCCAGCGCGCGGGCAACTGGTTTGATCCGCAACTGGTGCAGGCATTCGAGCGGGTGGCGCAGTCGGGTGCCTTCTGGTCCATGTTGCGGTCGCAGGAAATCACCTCTGCGGTGGCGGCGCTGGAACCGGCGAATCGTTGCGTGCCGGTCGATGAGGACTATCTCGACGATATCGCCGCCGCGTTTGGCCAAGTGGTCGATTCGAAAAGCCCTTACACCAGCGGGCACAGCGCCCGTGTCGCTTTGTATACGGACATGATCGCCGAAACCTTGGGCCTGACGCCCGAGCGGCGTCGCTGGCTCAAGCGCGGTGCCTTGCTGCATGATGTGGGGAAGCTTGGCGTCAGCAACAGCGTGCTCGACAAGGCTGGCAAGCTCGACGCCGATGAGTGGCGGGCCGTGCAGCAGCACGCACACTATACGGAAATGATTCTGTCACGCATTGACGCGTTTGCCGAACTGGCTGTCGTGGCAGCTGCGCACCATGAACGGCTCGACGGCAACGGTTATCCACGAGGCTTGACGGCCGACGACATCAGCCTGGAAACGCGCATTATCACCACGGCCGATATTTTCGACGCCATCACGGCCGACCGGCCGTATCGGGGACCAATTCCCATTCCGAAAGCGCTCGAGATCATGGCCGAGACGGTGGGCACAGCCATCGACGCGCAGTGTTTTTCCGCCTTGAAAGCGGCGTTGGCGTGCTTGCCCGACCTCGCGCAACTGGACGGCGTCAGTGAATAAATGACTGAGTGACTGAATGGCTGACTCAGTGAGCGAGTACTGGCGCCTGCCTGCTTAGATGGGAAACGCGCCCGCGCCCGACACATTCAGGCAGGCGACCTTGTCGCTGGAAAAATACTTGATTTGCCCCAGGCCGATGGCGTAGCAGCCGTCGCTGAGCGGGGAAATGGGACCGGTGAGTTTTTCACCGCTGATCAAGGTCACCACCCAGGGCGTAGTGGCCGGTTTGCCCGCATGGGCCAGGGCGTGTTGTACCAAGTCTGACATGCTGCCTCCGATGGATATCAAAAGCCGATAATAGCATTGCAGAACAGGCAGGCGGCGATAACTTCATGGCATGCTCTGCCATCGTCGAGACATTGCCGGCGCCTCAGGCGTCGGCCAGCAGACTCTTGGGTAGCGCCACCGACACCAGTTTCCAGTGCCACAGGCCATCGCGCGTCAGGGTCAGCTCGCCGATGTGGCTCTTGCTGTGGGCGCGCTGCACCACCACGCTGTCCCAGGAGGTGTAGCGCAGCTTGTAGTCAGGTTTGGCGCTGCGCTGGCGGCCGCTGACGTCGCTCACTTTGGCGATCGGTTTTTCGTAGCGGTCATTGAGCTTCATCAAGGCGACGATGCCTTCGGGCATCAGCATGGTATCGAGCAAGGGGGCGATAACGTCGGGGCTGATGTCGTCGGCGACTTCCGGCGCCGAGAACAAGGCATGCAGTTGCTGGCCCAGGCTGCCGCGCAGCTGGTTCAGGTCGATTTGCGCCGCCAGCGCCTGGGCATCCTCGTCCAAGGTCGCCGTGTGGATCTTGTTCATGACGAGATACGGGCTGCCGTAAAAGACGCCGGCCAGCGCGACGAGGACCATGACAGCGAAAAGCAGCATTCTTTTCATCGTGTACTTTCTCGGATGCCTGGCGACTCAGTGCGCCTGAAGTGTTGATATTCTACATAATATTTCTCAAAATCAATATGGCGGTTTAAGTAAGTATTGTTTTGAATCAAGTTTCTTTAGAGTAATTCTGGTGGCAAGCGTATGTCTGTCAATTTCCAGTCCCAGATGCCATGCCGGCGCAGCAAAAATTGGCTGCTGGCGGGAACAGTGCCGCGGCGCTGCAGCGTCACTTCGCTCCACGAGCGGTAAGCCATGCCGAAGTCGTGGCGCTTGCCATCGGCCCCCTGCTTGCCGTGCAGGATCAAGGCCGTAATGCCGGGCGGCGAGACGATGGTGTCGAGCATTTCCTTGAAGTCGTCTTCGCTGGCCGTGTCGCCGGCGGCCCGCAACTGGCGCGCTACGCTGGCGCGCACGGCGGGCAGGTCCGCCTGCTGCGCCAGGTTTTCCAGGCGTACGGCCTTCGCCGCGATGCTGATGCGGTACATGGCGATGTAGGGGCTGACCCAGGTGAAACCTAGGGCGGCGACGCTAAAAATCACCGCAGTGGCGTACTTTCTTTTCATGGTCTCGGTGGTGTGGTGATCTATGTGGGCGATGGGGACGATCGGTGTCGCCGTGATTTTACCCGGCCAGCGGCGGCCGATGGTGTAGCATGCGTGCCGGTGCGGACCATCGCGCCGCATTACTAAGGACAACCATGAATATCACTATCAATCAGGTGCTGCAGTCGTATATCGACCCGCTCACCGCCAGCGAATACGCGGCGCTCGAGCGCAGCCTGCTGGCCGAGGGCTGCCGCGACGCGCTGGTGCTGTGGAACGACGTGCTGATCGACGGCCACAACCGCTACGCCATCTGCCGCCAGCACGGCATCGAATTCAAGACCATCCAGAACACCAGCTTTATCTCGCTCGACGATGTCATGCTGTGGATGATCGACAATCACCTGGCGCGCCGCAGTGTATCGGACTTCCAGCGCGGCGTGCTGGCCCTGCGCAAGAAGGAGATCGTTGCCGCGCGCAGCCCGGCGCCTGTCAGCGCGCAGGATGCGCCCGAAGGCGAAAACGCGCCCAAGCCATCCATGAGCACGCGCGAAGAGGTGGCCAAGGTGGCCAGATTGAGCAGCAACCAGATCAGCCAGATCGAAAAGATCCAGAAGGCGGCCGCGCCGGAACTGGTGGCCGCGGTCCGCTCGGGCACCATTTCCATCAATGCCGCAGCGACCGTGGCATCGCTGCCGCCGGAAGAGCAGGTGGCGGCCGTCGCCGGCGGCAAGAAACTGCTGCGCCAGGCGGCCAAGGAAGTCCGCGAACAGCGCGCCGCCACGCGCATCGCGCGCACGCCCAAGGTGCATGTATCTGGGGATACGCCCGAGACGGGCAATGAGCCGTGGGCGGAAAACGCTGCCCAGCAGCCGTCCGAAGTGGCGCGCCTGCGCGGCGAGATCGCCAGCTTGCAGCAGCGCAATGCGCAACTGCAGGCGGAAAACGTGGCGCTCAACGAGCGTATTGCCGCGTTGATCGACGCCTCCTGATCTTGCCGTAGTGCAGGCTAAGCCAGCATCAGGACGGCCGTGGAAGTCGGCCCTGCCTTATGCGCGGCGTGTGATGCAGTGGGGCTGATCAAATTGCATCGAGCGCGGTGCGCAAGTCATGGCGCAAGTCTTCCAGGTCTTCAATTCCCACCGACAGCCGTATCAAGCCGTCGCCTATGCCCAGCTTGGCCCGCTGTGCGGCGGGAATGCTGGCATGCGTCATCAGGGCCGGGTGTTCGATCAGGCTTTCCACGCCGCCCAGGCTTTCGGCCAGGGCGAACACTTCGCAGCGTTCCAGGAAGCGGCGCGCGCCCGCCAAGTCGGTGTCGAGATCGATCGAGATGATGCCGCCGAAGCCGTCCATCTGGCGCTGCGCCAGCGCGTGTTGCGGGTGCGACGCCAGGCCCGGATAAAACACGGTTTTCACTTCCTTTTGCTGTTCCAGCCACTGCGCCAGCGCCAGCGCGCTGGCGCAGTGGCGCTGCATGCGGATGGCCAGGGTTTTGACGCCGCGCAAGGCGAGGAAGCTGTCGAACGGCCCGGCAATCGCGCCCACCGAGTTTTGCAAAAAGCCCAGTTGCTCGCGCCATTGCGCCTGGTGCTCTTCTGCGCCCACAATGGCGATGCCGCCGATGATGTCGGAGTGGCCGTTCAAATACTTGGTCGTCGAGTGCACGACGATGTCAAAACCGTGTTCCAGGGGGCGTTGCACCAGCGGGCTGGCGAAGGTGTTGTCGGCCACGGCGATGATGCCGCGCGCGCGGCAGATCTCGGCAATCGCGCGTAAATCCGCCAGTTTCAGCATCGGGTTGGTGGGCGTTTCGACCCACACCATCTTCGTTTCCGGGCGCAGCGCGGCGAGCAGGTTTTGCCGATTCGTCAGGTCGACATAGGTGAACGCATGGCCGGCCGAGCGCCGCCGCACGCGTTCAAACAAACGGTAGGTGCCGCCGTACATATCGTCACCGGCGACAATATGGCTGCCTGCGTCGAGCAATTCGAGCACGGATGAAATGGCGGCCAGGCCGGAGGCGAACGCGAAGGCAGCGCTGCCGCCTTCCAGGTCGGCCACGCAGCGTTCGAGCGCCCAGCGCGTGGGATTATGCGAGCGGCCATAATCGAGGCCCTTGTGCACGCCGGGGCTGTCCTGCACGAAGGTAGAGGTGGCGTAAATGGGCGCCATGATGGCGCCCGTCGACGGGTCGGGCGACTGGCCAGCATGGATGACGCGCGTGGCGAGATGGCTTTTGCGAATGGTGTGCTGGCTCAAGATAGCGTCCTGCGTAAATGGTTGAGAAGGTCGAAGCGGGTAATCAGGCCATAGAAGACGTCAGTATCGGCGACGACGGCCGTCAAGCCTCGCTCCAGGGTGGCGCGCAGGGCCGGCAAGCCGCTGGACGGCGCCAGTGTTTCGATCTGCGTTGTCATGGTGCTGCCCACCAGCGATGCAAAATGGGCGGCGTTGCCGGACACGTGCAGCAGCAAGTCCGATTCGTCGACGATGCCGACCAGCTGGCCGCTATCGATGACCGGCAGCTGCGCCAGGTCGCTGGCGCGCATGCGGTTGAATGCGGTGAGCACGGTGTCGCCCGGCGCCACGCTGACGACATCGCCCTCGTCATAGCGGCGCCCGATCAGGTCGCGCAAATCGCCCGACACGGCCCGCTGCAATAAGCCCTGGTCGCGCATCCAGCCATCGTTGTAGACTTTTGACAGGTAGCGCGTGCCCGTGTCGCATACAAAAGTCACCACGCGTTTGGGGGTGCTCTGTTCGCGGCAGTACTTGAGGGCGGCGGCCAGCAGGGTGCCGGTGGACGAACCACCGAGGATGCCTTCGGCGCGCAGGAGGGCGCGCGCGCTGTCGAAGCTTTCCTGGTCGGTGATGGTGTACGCGTGGCGCACGCTGTGCATGTCGGCGATCGCGGGGATGAAATCTTCGCCGATGCCTTCGACGGCCCACGAGCCGCTGGTGTCGCTCACTGTTCCCGATTCGATGTATTCGGTGAGGATAGAGCCTTGCGGGTCGGCCAGCACGAATTCGAGCTTGGGCTGCACCTTGCGGAAGTAGTGCGTGAGGCCCGTCAGGGTGCCGGACGAACCGACGCCGACGACGATGGCATCGACGTCATGCCCGCTCTGTTGCCAAATTTCCGGTCCGGTGCCCGTTTCGTGCGCCAGCGGGTTGGCGGGATTGTTGAACTGGTCGGCGAAGAAGGCGCCCGGCAGTTCGCGCGCCAGGCGCGCCGCGTAATCCTGATAGTACTCGGGATGGCCCTTGCCCACGTCCGAGCGCGTGGTGTGCACTTCTGCGCCCAGCGCTTTCAGGTGCAGCACTTTCTCTGTCGACATCTTGTCGGGTACCACTAAAATCACGCGGTAGCCTTTGATGCGGCCCACCAGCGCCAGGCCGATGCCGGTGTTGCCGGCGGTGGCCTCGATGATGCTGCCGCCTGGCTGCAAGCGGCCGTCGGCTTCAGCCGCTTCGATGATGGACAGGCCGATGCGGTCCTTGATGGACCCGCCAGGATTTTGCGATTCCAGCTTCAGGAACAGCTGGCATAGGCCCGTGTCCAGCCTGGTCACTTCGACCAGTGGCGTATTGCCGATCAGCTTGTATAGCGCTGGCGGCTGGAGTGGAGATGGGGATGGCATTCGATCATTCATGTTCGCTCCTGTCAGGGAAACAGCGGCCAGCGATTGTGTCCCGGGCCGCCTTCCATGCCGCGCAGTGTAGGCCGCTGGACGGGCGCGGCGAACGAATGTTTGTATGCTTGCATATACATCCTGCGCATATCGGTGGCGGCGTGCGCTTGGCGAGTATGCGCCGTTTTTGGCCCGCTTGCCGCGCCAATGACACGCGTATTAAGCTGCCGCAAGCGTCGCGTTGCGATTTATAATCACGCCTCGAAAAGATACTAAATCGTATTGAAAATCAAACAGACAGGGCAGGCTGCGGTGGCAAAACTTTATTTCCGGTATTCCGCGATGAACGCGGGCAAGTCGACGGCCTTGTTGCAAGTCGCGCACAACTATGAAGAGCAGGGCCAGCAGGTGCGCCTGTACACGGCGGCCATCGACAGCCGCTATGGCGTGGGCCGGGTCACTTCGCGCCTGGGGCCGCAGCGCCAGGTCGATATCTTCGATGCCGACACGAATTTCCTCAACGATATTGCCCAGGTGGCTTGTTTGCTGGTCGATGAGGCGCAATTTCTCAGCACGGCACAAGTACAGCAATTGCACCAGCTGGCGCAAGTGAAGGGCGTGCCCGTCATCTGCTATGGCTTGCGCACGGATTTCAAGGGCGAGCCGTTTCCTGGCTCGGCCTATTTGCTGGCGCTGGCCGACGATATCGAGGAATTGAAGAATATTTGTACTTGCGGCAAGAAGGCCACGATGAACATCCGCGTGGACGAACAGGGGCGCCGCATCAAGGAAGGCGAGCAGATCAGTATTGGCGGCAACGAACGTTACCGCCAGGCGTGCGGACGCTGTTTCTACTCTTAGGCTTACTCGGCCGCCGGCGCACCGACGTCGGCATCATCTGCCAGCGCCAAATCGCCGCGCTCGAAGGCGGCCAGGATGTCACGGGCGCGCTGCAAGTCTTGTTCTCGCACCAGCACGCGCGCGCCGCCGATGGCGGGCGCCAGCAGCAAATTGGCCTGCATGTGCTGGTCGTCCGTGAGGATGACGTCGATGCCGGCCGCTGCCAGGCAGCCGCGGATGACGTGCGCATCCGTGGGTATCATGAGCCGGGCTATCAAAACGTAGTCGTTGTGCATCGCGTCTCCGGGTTTGAATGGTATGCGCCATCATAGCACCGGGCCGTCTTTTACAGCTTGAACACACCTACCACCTGGTTCAGCTCCTGTGCCTGCTCCTGCAGCGCGTCGGCGGCCGCAGCCGCTTCTTCCACCAGGGCCGCGTTCTGCTGGGTTACCTGGTCCATCTGGGCGATGGCTTGGTTGACTTGCTCGATGCCGCTACGCTGTTCTTCGCTCGCCTGCGCGATCTCGGCCATGATGGTGCTCACTTGCTGCACGCTGGCCACTACGGTATCCATGGTGGCGCTGGCCTGGCTCACTTGCGCGTGGCCCAGGTCCACCGTGCCGGCGGATGCCTGGATCAAATCCTTGATGTCTTTCGCGGCAGCCGTCGAGCGCTGCGCCAGGGTGCGCACCTCGGTGGCGACGACGGCAAAGCCGCGTCCCTGCTCGCCGGCGCGCGCCGCTTCCACGGCCGCGTTCAAGGCAAGGATGTTGGTCTGGAAGGCGATGCCGTCGATGACGCCGATGATGTCGGCGATCTTGCCCGATGAGCTGCGGATGGCGTCCATGGTGGCGGCCACCTGCGCCACGGCCGCGCCGCCTTCGGCTGCCAGACTGGAAGAGTCGTGCGCCAGCCGGCTTGCTTGTTTTGCGTGATCAACGTTCTGGCGCACGGTCGAGCTAAGTTCCTCCATCGAGGCGGCGGTCTCTTCCAGCGAACTGGCTTGCTGTTCCGTACGGCTCGATAAATCCAGGTTGCCACTGGCGATTTCACCAGACGCCGTGGCGATTTGCCCGGCGCTGCCGCGCACATTGCCGACCACTTGCGACAGGTTGTTGCTGATGCTGTTCATGGCGCGCAGCAGGCGGCCGATTTCGTCGTGGCTGCTCGTTTCCAGGCGCACCGTCAGGTCGCCGGCGGCGATTTGCGCGGCAGCCTTTTCGGCGGTGGCCAGCGGGCGCGCCACGAGGGTGCGCACCAGCCAGTACAGCAGCATGGCAAAAATGAGCAGGGCGAGGAAGCCGTAAATGGCCAGCTGGTTGCGCAACTGGCGTGCCTCTTGTGTGATCTCGTCGGTGAACGTGCCGCCAGCGATGACCCATTGCCAATCCTTGAATTGACGATAATACAGATGCTTTTCGCGCGCGCTGGCAAGCGTTTCGCCCGGTGCCGTCCAGGTGTAGCGCATGTCGCCGTTCTTCTGCGCCAGCATTTCCTGGATGAAGAGGCGGCCATCGCTGTCCTTGAACTCGAGCGCGCTCTTGCCTTCAAGATTCGGGTGCAGCACCAGGTGGCCATAATTGGCACCGGGCGCCGTGTCGACGATATAGATATAGCCGGTCTGGCCGATCTTGATCTGGCGAATCTTATCTCTCAACATGGCCAGATTCTTGCTGATATCGAGACCGATGAACAGTACGCCCACCACCTTGCCGCTCGCATCGCGCACGGGGTCATACTGGGTGATGAATTGCTTGCCAAACAAAGTGGCCATGCCGACGAAGCTTTTGCCTGCGCGCAAGGGGGCGTAGCTGGGGTGGTTGTGGTCGAGCTGGGTGCCGATGGCGCGTTCGCCATTCTGTTTTTTCAGCGAGGTGCTGATGCGCACGAATTCATCGCCGTTGGCGGCAAAGATGGTCGCGATGACGCCCGTCTGTGTCGTGTAGCGGTCAACGATGGCCGTGTCGAGGTTGAGCACCTTGCCGCCATTGGCCAGGGCCGGCGTGGCCTTGCCAGCCACGGCCACCATGGCGCCCGTATCGACCGCGAACGGGCCGGGAAATTCGGCCGCGAACAGGCGCGCGAAGCTGGCCGCCTCGTTGACCATGGCAGTATGGAATACTTCCGTCGTCGTCATGACGCTATCGAGCTCGCTAATGATAGCCGCTTCGGCGCGCTGTTCGAGCACGCGCGAGGTATAGCTACTCATCAGGGAAGTCAGGCTGGCCAGGATCAGGCTGACCAGGAAAAATGTGAAGACGGTAATTTTTCCCCCGACACTCCAGTGGCGGGGTGAGAACAAAATTGTAGGCATAGTTTGAGTCTGGCAAAGGGTAATCAGCTCGGCCATTCCTGGTCATGACATGACATGCAGGGAGGGGATCTGGTGGGAAATGCGCTTGCAGCAGAGGTGCTTTTGCTTGGTGCTGTACACATGCAAGCCGAATTTAAGGGTGTGATGATAGCATGTTGCTTACCTTTTGTTACTAAGTATTTCCCGTAAGAATCATTTATTTGCGAAAAATATCGACTAAATCAAGGATGAACAGTCAATTTAATTGACTTGTTAGGGTTGGTGTGATTCATTTTTTTAGTCCTCGCTTGCGGTGCACGCCCATCCTGACGAATATTTCACTTCGGAATGTTTCACTTTGTAATGAATGAGACGCCGCCTTTAATCCGCGGTTAAGCTTGCAGGAAGAAACTACGACTCCACGGAAGACTGGCAGGGCGTATCCTGTAGAATAATGTGCAGACCAGTCGTGTACTCCCCTTACTGTCTTGCTCGCTGGCGCATGTAGAGTTGCGCCGCCTGGAGTGATTTAACTAATTTTCGGAGACGCCGATGAAGAAGCAAATGATGCTGGTCACCCTGGTGCTTGCCATGTCAGCCCACGCTGGCGCAGCCCAGACGGACAAGGGCGTCGCCCCTGCGACCCCCATGAAGCCACTGGCCCAGCAAACGCAGGCCGCGCTGTGGGCATCGCGCGTATTGACACGCGTCCATTACAAGCCGACGCCGCTCGACGACGCCATGTCCGAGAAAATCTTCGACCGCTATTTCAAGTCCCTGGACGCGGAGAAACTGTTCTTCGTGCAAGCCGACATCGACCGTTTCGCGCCGCTGCGCAGCAAGCTCGACGACGCCATCATCAATGAAGACTTGACGCCGCCGTTTGCCATCTACAACCTGTACCAGCAGCGTTTCGACGAGCGCATGGCGTATGCGCGTGAATTGCTGAAAACCAAGTTCGACTTTACTGCCGACGAGAGCTATCAGCTCGACCGTGAAAAGGCCGCCTGGCCGAAGAACGATGAAGAAGTGCGCGACCTGTGGCGCAAGCGTGTCAAGAATGACTGGCTGCGTCTGAAACTGGCGGGCAAGGAAGACAAGGCTATCCGTGAGACGCTGGACAAGCGCTATGAAGGTTACACCGCCCGTTCGCGCAAGCTCAACAGCGAAGACGTGTTCCAGATCTTCATGAACGCCTACGCCATGTCGATTGAACCGCACACCAATTACCTGGGGCCGCGCGCTTCGGATAACTTCGACATCGCCATGCGCCTGTCGCTCGAAGGCATCGGTGCCGTGCTGCAGACGCGCGATGAATACACGGTGGTGCGCGAAGTCGTGCCGGGCAGCCCGGCCGGCTTGTCGGGCAAGCTGAAAGTGGGCGACCGCATCGTCGGCGTGGGGCAGGGCGAAAGCGGTCCCATCGTCGAGGTGCTGGGCATGCGCATCGACGATGTGGTGCAGCTGATCCGTGGCGCCAAGGATTCCACCGTGCGCCTCGACATCTTGCCGGCCGATGCCGGCCCGGACGCCAAGCACGTGGTCTTGCCGCTGGTGCGCAAGAAAATCAGCATGGAAGAGCAGGCGGCGAAGAAATCGATCATCGAAGTGCGAGAAAATGGTGCCAAGCGGCGCATCGGCGTCATTTCCTTGCCGACGTTCTACCAGGACTTCGAAGCGCGCCGCCGTGGCGACAAGGATTTCAAGAGCGCCACGCGCGACGTCACCCGTTTGCTGGGCGAGTTGAAGAAGGAGAAGGTCGACAACGTGCTGATCGACTTGCGCAACAACGGTGGTGGCTCGCTCAATGAAGCGGTCGAACTGACGGGCCTGTTCATCGGCAAGGGGCCTGTGGTGATGCAGCGCAATGCCGAAGGCAAGGTCGATGTGGAAAGCGATACCAATGCGGGCCTGGCCTGGGATGGACCGATGGGCGTGCTGATCAACCGTGGCTCCGCCTCGGCTTCCGAGATTTTCGCCGCCGCAGTGCAGGACTATGGTCGTGGCGTCATCATCGGCGAAGGCAGCTTCGGCAAGGGCACGGTGCAGACCCTGTTTAACCTCGACCGCTTTGGCGGCAGCGAAAAAGCCCGCTTTGGCGAGCTGAAAATGACCATCGCGCAATTCTTCCGCATCAATGGCGGCACCACGCAGTTGCGCGGCGTCACCCCTGACATCAAGCTGCCAGCCATGTCGGACACGGAAAACTTCGGCGAATCGAGCTACGAGAATGCCCTGCCATGGGTGGCCATCAAGCCGGCGCAATACATGCCGACGGGCGACCTGAAGGAAATCGTGTCGCTGCTCGACAAGAAACATGAAGCGCGCGTGGCCAAGGACAAGGATTTCCAGTACTTGCTCGATGACATCGCTCTGGTCGTCAAGCAGCGCAAGGAAAATCAAATTTCGCTCAATGAAACCGTGCGGCGCAAGGAGCGCGATGTCCAGGAAGCGCGTGCCAAGGCGCGTGAAAAACGCATGATCGCGCAGATTGCCAATCCTGCCGATGACTTGGTGGTGATTCCTGATCCGAAAGATGTACTGAAGGGTGCGAAAGCGGCCAGCAAGACGGCCAAGCAGATCGCCGCCGTGAAGGGCTCCTTGCGTACCGATGACGGCTTGCAAGGCGATGAGCGGGCCCTGAGCGCCGAACTGGACGCTGAAACGGCCGCGAAGAGCGCCAAGGACGTGCTGCTGAACGAAGCGGCGCGCATCCTGGCCGACGAAGTGACGCTGATCAAAGCCGATACCCGCATGGCGTCCAAGGTCTTGCCACATGGCGCGGACATCAAGGCGACGCCGGTGACGGCAGCGAAGTAAGGAACTTGGGTCAGACCCTCTGGGGGAATGTGCTTCAATGGAGCACATTCCGATCAGGAAGTGACTGACCCCAGCTTTGGCGAGAAGGAGAGTTATCCGTCTGGTGTATTTCTATCATTCCAACAATCAATTGGATTGATATGTCGCGGTGCAGCATAATTGACTCGTCTCCTCTATTCTCCTCCAAGAAAATAGATTCAGCCCGCTCTCGCAGCGGGCTTTTTTTTGTGGTGCGCCCGGCAGGGGCGCACCTTCAGCGCGCCCCTATGCTGACGCCCGGGATGGCGCGCGCGCCCTGCACATCGGCATTTGCCGCCAGCAACGTAGTTATCCAGGCCGAAAACACGTGTACCTTGGGCACTGTCAAGCGCCCCTGCGGCGTCAGTAGCGACACGGGCATGGGCGTTGGCGGATGCTCGGGCAGCACGGCGACCAGCGCGCCGCTGTCGAGGTGCTCGCGCACCTGGTACATGGCTGCCTGCGCCAGGCCCAGCCCTTGCAGCGCGCAGGCCACGCTGGCGTCGGCATCGTTGACGGCGATGGGGCCGGTCATGGGCACGCGCAGCACTTCCTTGCCTTGCATGAAATCCCAGTCGAAAGCGCGTCCCGTGCGGCCCGAGTAATGCATGATGCCCATGTGCGTGGCCAAGTCGGCCAGTGTCTGCGGCGTGCCGTGCCGCGCCAGGTAGGCCGGTGCCGCGCACGTGACGAAGCGCATCAGGCCGACTTGCTTGCCGATGAAGGCGGAATCTTGCAAGGTGCCCACGCGCAAGGCGCAATCGATGCCTTCCTGGGTCAGGTCGATCAGGCGGTCTGTCAGGCTCAGCTGCAATTGCACGTCCGGATAGGCGGCGTGGAATTGCGCGATATGCGGCATGACGAGGCGCCGGCCCACCGTATTGGGCAAGTTTATACGCAGCAAGCCGCGCGGTTTTGTTGCCTCGGGGCCGCGGAACGCCAGTTCCGCCGTGTCGACAGCCTTCAAGATATCGATGCAGTGGCGAAAGTAATCGGCGCCTTCTGGCGTCAGCGACAGGCGGCGCGTGGTTCGCTGCAGCAATTGCGTGCCCAGATAGGCTTCCAGCTTTTGCAGGGTGGCCGTCAGTGCCGCGCGCGGCAAATTGAGCGTCTCGGCCGCCTTGGAAAAGCTGTTGGCCTCAACGATGCGCACGAAGGTCTGCATGGCCTTGATCTTGTCCATGGCGATTGTTCATCTTATGTGAAAAGTGTAAGTCGATTATGCACCAATTTTCTGAGGCCTGTTTTTGCCGACCCAGCCCCTTCGGTCCACCTTTTCCAGAGATTCGCCTTCATTGACTGCGCCCTTCCAAGCATGCTTACCTGGGCCAAGATGTAAGAGCGCAGAAACTACGAGCGCAGAAACTCTCGAACCGCAGGCTTGCTTCTGCCCGCGAACGCATATCGATGAATATGCGACCGATTGATCAGTCGAGTTTGGTGTTTGTGCCAATACAGGCCAACACAGGCCAGCGCAAGCCGGCCCATGATCTGTCGCGCGGCAGCAACGCCGACGATGTGTTCAATGTGACTGCCGTGACCGTAGTGCAGGTGCAGAATGGGGCTCTTTGCCCCCGCACGCCATACTGGGCCACCGATTCGCGCGCGCCGCGCCCGCTGCGGGCCGCCAAATAATTGCACCTCGCACAAGTTAATTTGCGATAATTGATTAATAGAAATAATTCCATACGGTAATCTTCAAATACGGACGGCACAGTGCATTCGATCCCACGTTCTACGCTCCCCCTCATCGTGTTCTCTGCGCTGTCTGCAGTGGCATTGCCAGGCACGGCGCAAACTCCCACACCGACCAACGCCGGACAGATTTTGCAGCAGATCGAAAAGGAGCGCGGCGTCGGCCTCCCGCAAAGCCCGCCACCGAAAATCGCCCCGGCGCCACAAGCCATGAAGCCGATATCGGGCGCCACTGTTACGCTGACGCGGTTCCAATTTTCCGGCAATGTCTTACTCAGCGATGCAGAACTGGCAGATGTCGTCGCGCAATATCTGAACCGGCCCATTGGCTACGCCGAAATGCAACAAGCCGCCGCCGCCGTCGCTGAACTTTACCGCAAGCGAGGATGGATCGTTCGCGCCTACCTGCCCGAGCAGGATATTCACGATGGCAGCGTGACTATCGAGATCGTCGAGGCTATATTCGGCAACGTCAAACTCGAAGGTACGGCTGCCAAGCGATTGACTTTGGAACAGCTGCAACGCGGTTTCGAAGCGCGGCAAGCGAAGGGTACTGTCATCGATAAGACCGCGCTCGACCGCGCCCTGTTGCTGGCCGACGATTTGCCTGGCGTCGCCGTTTCCGGCCGCTTGCAAGAGGGCAGCAATGCGCGCGAAACCGACCTGATCATTAAGCTAGCCGACGAGGCGTTCGTGCTCGGCGAAGTCAGTCTGGACAACTTCGGCGCCCGCTCCACCGGCAGCAATCGCCTGACCGCGAACCTCAATCTCACGAGTCCCCTGGGTGTCGGCGATCTGCTCGGCGGCAACCTCATCCATACACGCGGCACGGACTATTTGCGGCTGGCGTATACGTTGCCGGTCGGCGCCGATGGCTGGCGTTTGGGCGCGAGTGCATCCGCGCTCGCTTATCGATTGACCGCCGCCGAATTTGCCGCCCTGAACGGCAAGGGCAGTTCCGCCACGGCCGGAATCGATGCCTACTACCCACTCGTCCGTTCCCGTTTCAAGAATCTGTTCCTGGGCATCAACTACGACATCAGGCGCTTCGACAACGAGTCTTCGTTCGCGACGCAATCGCGTTACCGCAGCAATGCCCTCGCGCTCAATTTGAATGGCAACCTGTTCGACGGCTTCGGCGGAGGCGGCGCCAGCAGTGCCACCTTGACGCTGCTGGCCGGTCGTGTCGCTATGGGGAAACTTGATCCGGGTGAAGACGCGGCGCTCGACGGCGGCTTCAGCAAACTGCGCTACAACTTTTCTCGTCAGCAAGCCCTGGGCGGCGACCTGTCCTTGTATGTTGCGCTTTCCGGCCAGGAAACGAACGGGAAAAATCTCGATTCCTCGGAGAAGTTCTATCTGGGCGGCGCCGATGGCGTGCGCGCCTACCCGACCAGCGAGGGCGGTGGCGCCAGCGGCAATCTCGCCAACGTCGAAATACGCTGGCGCTTGCAGCGCGGCGTTGTCCTGACCGGATTCTACGACCATGGCGGCATACGCAACTACAACGGCGGCGGAAACTACAGCCTCAAGGGCGCCGGCGCGATGCTTGCATGGCAAGCTGAGTTCGGCTTGAGCCTGAAGGCCACTTGGGCGCGTCGTCTCGGCAGCAACCCTAACCCGACGCTTGCCGGTACCGACCAAGACGGATCGTTCAGCAAAAACCGCTTCTGGTTGGCTGCCAGTCAGCCATTCTAAATTTCTCCGGACCACGCAATGAATAAATCCTACCGTTTAATTTGGAACGAAACGACCAACACCTGGACGGCCGTCTCGGAGCTGGCCAAGGGCCGCGGCAAGCGCGCCTCGGGCGCCGTTATCGTGGCCGCCGCTAGCAGCCTGCTCGTTCCCTTCGCCCTGGCATTTGCCGCTCCGCCGCCGGCCCCGAATGCGTTACCCGGCAAGGGGCAAGTTGTCGCCGGTTCGGCCAGCATCGCGCAAGCGGGGGCGACGATGACCATCAAGCAAAGTACGAATAGCGCGGTAATCGACTGGCAGAGTTTCAATCTCGGCAGCGCGGCGCAGCTCAATTTCATACAGCCATCGAGTAGCAGCGCCACGCTCAATCGCGTGCTTGGCTCCGATGTCAGCCAGATATTCGGGCGCATCAACGCCAATGGACAAGTATTTCTCAGCAATGCCAACGGCGTGTATTTCGGCCGCTCCGCGAGCGTCAACGTCGGCGCGCTCACCGCCACTACACACGGTATCGGCAACGACGATTTCATGGCGGGACGTTACCGTTTCACGCAAGGCGGCGCCAGTGGATCTGTCATTAACGAAGGCAGCCTGAGCGCCGGGCTGAATGGCTATGTCGCCCTGCTGGCGCCGGAAGTACGCAACAATGGCGTCGTCGTGGCGCAGATGGGAACGGTCGTCCTGGCCGCCGGCGACGGCTTTGAGCTCCAATTCGGCGGCCACGGTGATCTGGCGAACGTGCGCGTAACGCCGGCGGCGCTCTCCGCGCTGGTGGACAACGGCAATGCCGTGCGAGCGCCCGGTGGACTCATCATTCTTTCGGCGCAGGCGGCCAACCGTTTGCAGGGCGGCGTCGTCAACAACAGCGGCACGCTGGAAGCCAGCGGCCTGGTCGACAACGGCGGCGTGATCCGTCTCGAAGCGAGCGACCACATCAGCCACAGCGGCAGCATTCGGGTCGATGCCGCGTCGCATGGCCGCGGCAACGGCGGCACGGCAACGCTGATCGCTGACCTGTCCAACCACGCCAGCGGGGCCGACATTGACGGCAGCATCGACGCGCGCGGCGGCGGGCTCGGGGGCAACGGCGGCTTTATCGAAACGTCGGCCGGTCGCGTGCAGATCGGTGACAAGACGCTCGTCAGCACCGCCGCGCCGCAAGGCCGGGCCGGAACGTGGCTGATCGACCCGACCAACTTCACCATCGCCGCCGGAACGGCGGCGCGTACCGCCAGCGGTATCGGCGCGAGCACACTGCAAACTGCGCTCGCCGCCGGTAGCGTCAGCATCGCGACCTCCGCAACGAGCAACGGCACGGACCTGGGCGACATCAACGTCAATGCCAACCTCGCCTGGAGCGCCAACACCCTTACCCTCATCGCACACCACGACATCAATATCAACGCGACGATGACCGCCGGTGGTACGTCGGCGCTTTCCTTGCTCCCAGGCAGCGGCAATGTGAACGTCGGCATCGACGCCAGCGGCGCGTTCAAAGGGCGGGTCGATTTCGCCGGGCGATCCGGTACGGGCATGCTTTCCATCAACAACGCCGCTTACACGGTGATCAACAGCCTGGGTGCGGCGGGAAGCGTGACCGCCGCCGATTTACAAGGGATGAGCGGCGGTTTGGCGCTTAATTATGCCCTTGGCGGCAATATTGACGCCACCGCAAGCTCTGGCTGGAACGCCTGTACGACATGCAATAGCGGTGGCGCCGGTTCCTATGGCTTCCAGCCGATTGGCGCGCTCACCGGTCAATTCAATGGACTGGGCCATACCATCAGCAACCTCACGATCAACCGGCCGGCCAGCAATGCCGTCGGCCTGTTTGCAAGCGGCACGATCAGCAACGTCGGCTTGCTCGGCGTCAGCGTGAAGGGGGCGAACAACGTCGGTGGATTGACGGGGGGCGATGGCGCGATACGCAATAGCTACGTCAGCGGAACGGTGAGTGGCGCAACGCGAGTCGGCGGCATGGTGGGCGGATACGGAAATATCGCGAACAGTTATAGCAGCGCCACGGTGAGCGGGGTGAGCTACGTGGGCGGGCTGGTGTCATTTGCCCGGACCATTACCAACAGCTATGCCACGGGCAATGTGACGGGAACGAGCATTGTTGGCGGATTGGTCGGGTATGGTAATTACGCTACTATTACCAACAGCTATGCCACTGGAAATGTCAGCGGCACGAGCAGTGTTGGCGGCTTGCTGGGATCAGGTCGCACGACCGTAACGTACGGGTCTATGCGCAATAGCTACGCCACAGGTTTGGTGAGCGGCTCAGGTGGCGGCCTGGCTGGCAGCGGCTATTTTGCTGCCGGCAGCGCCACAAACAACTTTTGGGACACTACAACGTCAGGAAAGTCGACCGGGATGGGCGCAAGCAACGTGAGCGGCATGACCGGCATGAGCACCGCCGACATGAAGACGCGGGCAAATTTTGACACTGCAACGAGCGCCAACGGCAGCGTGAACCCCGCATGGGATTTCACGACGGCGGCCAAGCTATGGAGTGTCAGTCCTGGTGTCAATGGAGGCTATCCCGCACTGTGTGTATTCAACTGCCTGACGCCGGTTTATCTGCGCTTGACAGTCACTGGTAATAGTGTGTACGGCACTGCGCCAAGCACGTTCAGCTATGACTACTACACCGACCCCGCTGGCGGTGTACTTGTCACCGACGCCGCGCCAACAGGAACCGTGGTCTGGACCGGGGCGCCAGCATCGACTTCCGGTGCTGGCAGTTACAGTCCTACCTATACCCGCGGTGTTACCCTTGGAAACGCCAACTATGCACTTGTGGCAGGCAATGCGGTGAACTGGGAGGTAAGCAAAGCGCACCTGACGGTGACTGCCGACGACAAGAGCCGCGTGTACGGCCAGGCTAATCCGACGTTCTCTCAAAGCATCAGCGGCTTCGTCAATGGCGAGGGCATTGGCGTGCTGAGCGGTACGGCGAGCGGCAGCAGCGCCGCCACGGCGAGCACTGGTGTTGGCACGGCGAGCATCGTCGCCGGCCTCGGCAGCCTTGCCTCCAATAACTACGATTTCACCACCGTGAACGGCACGTTGACGATCAACAAAGCGCACCTGACGGTGACTGCCGACGACAAGAGCCGCCTGTACGGCCAGGCCAACCCAACGTTCTCGCAAAGCATCAGCGGCTTCGTCAATGGCGAGGGCATTGGCGTGTTGAGCGGTACGGCGAGTGGCAGCAGCGCCGCTACGGCGAGCACCGGTGTCGGCACGGCGAGCATTGTCGCCGGCCTCGGCAGCCTTGCCTCCAATAACTACGATTTCACCACCGCGAACGGCACGCTGACCATCAACCCGCTTCCCCCAGTGCCACCTGTGATAGCGCCGCCGACTTTGCCCAGCCCTACAGCCAACACACCGGCTCCGTTGGCTCCGCCTGCAAGCGAAACGCCGACCGTGCCCACGACGGTCACCCCGAGTGCCCCAGAGCCGGCCGCTCCAAGTACCCCAGAGCCGGCCGCCCCGAGTGTTCCAGTGCCGGTCACTCCAAGTGCCCCAGTGCCGGCCGCTCCAAGTACCCCAGCGCCGGTTGCCGCAGCCAGTAAAGCTTCCGCTGGGCCGTCTGGCGAAGCTGGTATTTCGATTTCTGTGCAGCGGGTGGCGAGCCTGAATGAAGGCGGCATCATTACGGTCTCCGTGCCGAAAGAAATGGCGACAGCAGGTAGTGGTTTCAGCTTCCCGTTGCCACAACAAGTGAACAGCACAGGGACCGATGTGAACGTCACTGTCCAGGTAACGACAGTCGCTGGCGAGGCACTACCGGCCTGGTTATCGTTCAATCCTAAAACCAGGATCTTTGCAGCGACAGCCGTGCCCGATGGCGCATTCCCGATGCAGGTAATGGTAACGGTGGGTGGGCAAAGCACGACAATCGTCATTTCAGCGCGAGCCGGGCAGTAGCGCATGTGTCAGATTAATTTCGGCTTGATGCATCGGCCCTGCCTGTCTCATCTCGCGGACAATATTGAGCAACAGAAACCTAAATCATGACATCACGTTTTGTTGGCGTTGCCGGTCTGCCTAGGGCGGGGTCCACCCTGCTGTGCCAGTTGTTGGCAGAGCATCCGGAAATGCATTCCGAGGGGCATAGCTCGCCGCTGTGCAATGCATTGCTGGCGACGCGGCGCAGCATCAGCGACGACCAGTTTTTTCTTTCCCAGCTTGATGCGCAAGCCGATATCACCTACGCGCACCTCAAGTCGGCGATGCAAGGGTTCTTGTCCGGTTGGCACGCGGGGCATGGCAAACCTGTGGTGGTCGATAAGAACCGCGCATGGTTGCACTGCATAGAGTTTTTGTTGCACCTCGACCCAAGTGCAAAATTGTTGGTGCCAATTCGTGAACTGGGGCAGATTTATGGCTCCATCGAAGCGCAGCACCAAAAGACCATCTTGATCGACTTCATCGACCACCTGGCCGACCTTGATCGTTTCGGTCGTGCTGATCAGTTGTTCGCCAAAGACAAGGCCATCGGCGCACCGTTGTCGTCGATCGAGGCCGTGCAGGATTTGCCGCAGGCGATAAAAAGCCGGCTTTACTTCGTGAAGTTTGAGGATTTGATGGCGCAGCCTGCGCAGACGATGGCTGCGATCTACGCTTGGCTGGGGGTGGCACCTCACAGGATAGATCCGGCGAAGCTCGTCGTTCGCGCGCACGAAAGCGACAGCCATTACCGCAATAAATACTTGCATCGCCAACACGCCCAAGTCGTGCCGCCCGGGCCGCACACTATCCCCCCGCGTATCCAGGAACACATCGAGCACGCTTGTGCTTGGTACTACGCATGGTTCTATCCAAAGCGCTGACGTGTGCTTGCCCTGCGGTGCTTAGCGGCGGGCGCCAAGTATGCTCGCGATGTCGGCGCACAGTCCTTTGTTGAGCGTATGCTGCACCTTCGTGGCCAGGCTGCGGCTGCAGCCGGCGCTCAGGTGAGCGTTGGCGTGAGGGAACAACAAGGCCCTGAAATCAGCGAAAAATGTTGTCACATTAGCCGTCGCTTGGTCAAAGTAAGGCCTCGCTTTACGCGCAGTGGCAACTGCTGAAATTGTCGTCGATTGCGGCGCAGCAGGCCTTGCCAGAGCTTCCAAAGGGGCTTGATGATGTCCGTATTGCCGATGAAGGCGTTTTTTGTCTGACCTTGCAAATAAAAATACCGGATCAGCTTTTTAAGCTGCATGCAAGACGGGGCGGTTTCAAAGAGCAAGCGCTCACCATGCTCATCGAGATGATCTGCGTCATCTCGATGAGGGCAAAAAATGGGTGTGGAGAGCGATGGAAGCGTTATGGATTGCTCAGCTAACTCGGTTTGCCGGAGGTAATAGAGGAAGTTTGACGCGCAGTTGCAGCTGATCGAGTATCAGGCCTATGCAGTCGCTCACGGACAGCGTGCTCGTATCGAGGACCAGGTGCGCCGTCTCAGGCACTTCGTACGGTGCCGATATGCCGGTGAAGTCCAAAATCTCTCCGCACCGGGCTTTCCGGTACAAGCCCTTCACATCGCGTGTTTCACAGACTGCCAGCGGACATTTTACATAGACCTCGAACAGGTCGGGCGCGCCGATGATGTCGCGCACCATGGCACGGTCTGCATCGAGCGGCGATATGAAGGCAGCGAGCGTGATGACGCCTGCCTGTACCGTCAGCCTGGCCACTTCGGCGACGCGGCGCAGATTCTCATGCCGCTCCTGGGCGGAAAACCGCAGGTCTGCGCATAGGCCCTGCCGCATGTTGTCGCCGTCCAGCACCAGCGTGTGCCGGCCCTGGCAATGCAGCGCATGTTCCAGCGCCATGGCCAGCGTGGACTTACCGGCGCCGGACAAGCCGGTGAACCAGATCACCAGCGCACGATGGCCGTTAAGCTGTTCGCGCGCGTCGCGCGTCACACTAGAATGCTGCCAGAAAAGGTTGTTGTTCATGGAGTCGAGCTTATTTCATTGCACAGTCGCCATTGTCCACCATGGCGGGCAAGGGGCGCTAGCAAATGCCAAGTGCGACACTGGGTTGATGTACCGTATTCGTCGGATGTTGTAGCAGGGCTATGGGCTGAGCGTGGCCCTGGTCCTAGGTCATGGTTTTCGCATCGCCGCTGGCGCGCTGTTGAGCACTGCGGCGTAGCTGTCGACGACGCCCTTGATCAGGTCGTTTCCCGAATGGTCGTAGAAGAGGCGGTCCTCGATCTCCGAGCGCAGATATGGATGCCCTGCATGTCCGGCATCTGGCCACGAAGGTCTGCATGGCCTTGATCTTGTTCATGGCGATTGTTCATTTTATGTGAAAAGTGTAAGTCGATTATGCACTAATTATCTGAGGCCTGTTTTTGCCTAAAATAGCGCCATCTCTATTGAAGCGAGGAAACACCATGCACCAGGCCGCATCTTCTGCGCCACACGATATTTCGCCCGCCATGGTGCTGTTGCTAGCCATCTCGTCCGGCCTGATCGTGGCCAACCTGTATTACGCGCAAACCCTGGTCGGGCCCATTAGTGCATCGACTGGCCTGTCGGCCAAGGCGGCCGGACTGATCGTCACCCTGACCCAAGTGGGCTACACCCTGGGCTTGCTGTTTATTGTGCCGCTCGGTGACTTGCTGGAAAATCGCCGCCTGATTATCACGGCCCTGCTGGTGACGGCCATGGCCTTGATGGTGGCGGCCCTTTCCACGGGCACCATCGTGTTCCTGGCCGCCGCGCTGGCGATCGGCCTCGGTTCCGTGGCGGCGCAAGTGATCGTGCCGTTTGCCGCCCACCTGTCGCAGGAAGCGACGCGGGGGCAAACGGTGGGCAAGGTAGTCAGCGGCTTGTTGATGGGTATCATGCTGGCCCGTCCCGTGGCCTCGCTGGTGGCCGCGCACGCCAGCTGGCACGTGGTGTTTGGCGGCGCCGCCGTGCTGATGCTGGCGCTGGCGGCCGTCCTGCGTCGCGCCTTGCCCGCGCGCCAGCCTGTCGCCAATATGCGCTATCCGGCCTTGATGGCCTCGCTGTGGCATCTGCTGCTGGGCACCCCCGTGCTGCGCCGCCGCGCCGCTTATCATGCGGGCCTGTTTGGCGCCTTCAGCCTGTTCTGGACCGTCACCCCGCTGGTGCTGGCCAGTGCCGCGTTCGGCCTGTCGCAAACGGGCATCGCCATCTTTGCCCTGGTGGGCATGGCGGGCGCCTTTGCCTCGCCCATCGCCGGCCGCCTGGCCGATGCGGGCCATACCTTGCCGGCCACGGCCGCCGCGCTGGTGCTGGGCATCAGCGCCTTTGCCTTGCCGATGTTTGCGCCAGAGTCGAAACATGTAGCGCTGGGCTTGCTGGTCATCGCTTCCATCGTGCTCGACATGGGCGTGGCAGCCAACCTGGTTCTGGGCCAGCGCGCCATCTTCAGCCTGGGCGCGGAAGTGCGGGGCCGTTTGAATGGCCTGTATTTCGCGCTGTTCTTTGCCGGTGGCGCGGCTGGCTCTGCCATCGGCGCCTGGGTGTATGCCAGCTACGGCTGGCCAGCAACGTTGTTCACTGGCATGGCGTTTCCGGGCCTGGCCCTGCTGGTGTGGCTGGCAGAATTTGTACCACTGGCTACGCGCCGCACGGCTTGAAACCCTGCTCGCGCCCCATTATCACTGGCAGATATTTCTATCATCATGAATATAAAGTGGCATGAAATGCCGCAATGGCGCAAGATGCTTTCGTCTCCTCTATCTCCTCCAAGGAAATAGATTTAGCCCGCTCCCGCAGCGGGCATTTTTTTGTCTATTGACATTAAATCACTAGCAGATCGAGCGCACGCATGAAGTTCGCTGCCTGCGCATGCGTGATGACGGCACCCTTGAGCAAGGATGCATCGCTCAAGGTAAAGCCGTCGATGTCGGCGCCGCGCAAGTCGGTCCCCTGGAATTTCGCTAGTTTGATGGTGGCGTTGCGCAGGCTGCAGTCTTCGAAGACGGCGTCGCGGAAATCGCAGCCGGCCAGGTAGGCGTCGGAAAAGTCCAGCTGTTTCAAGATCGCCTTGCGGAAGGAAAAACCGCGCAAATCGGCGCCCACCAGCAGGCTGTCTTCGAAGCTGAGGCCCAGATGGGCTACTTCCTCGAAAGATGCGCCCGTCAACTTGCAGCCCCGGTAGGTGACCGAGGCCAGCTTGGCGCGCCGCCATGTCGTGTTGTTCAGGTCGCAGCCTTCAAACGTGGCATCGACGGCGTCGACGGATTCAAAATCGGCACTGCCGGCGCGACAGCGGCGCCAAGTGCTGCGCGCCAACTTGCTGGCGAACAAGCTCGTTAGGGCCAAGGTGCAGCGCTCAAAGGTGCAGCCCTGCAAATCGAGGCGCGACAGGTCTGCGTCGTCGAAAGCGCAATCGATGAAGTGGTGCACGGATTGCGCCAGTTGTTGCTCGATGCCGGCGCGGTCCAGGGTCATGCCGCTCACTGCGGTAGTGTGTGTTGTCATGCGTCTCATTCCTAAAGAAAAAAGCAGGGGAGCAATGGTGCGGCGGAAAACATGAGGTGATCGGCGTTTCTTCGGCCAACTGCGCCGGCGTGATCACTTCCTGTCCCGCCAGGCGATGCTGGTGCTTGACCACCAAATCCTGCTCGTAGGCACGCTGCTTCGAAATGCACGGTGGAGCGAGGCAGCGGGTCGGGTGTGACCAGCATGTCGATCTCGTCATTGATCAGCGCGCCGATGCCGCCGAACTGGAACTTCTGTTTCACGTCGACATCGACGTCGCGCAGCACGGCCAAGGGTAGACGTTCGAGCATGACTCACATGAATTTTTATAATGGATGTATTAAATTTTACCATTATTTTTTATGGATCAGAGTGGCTATGATGTGCTCATACTTCACAAGGAGCAGCGTCATGACCGTCACGACACACAATCTGGGTTACCCGCGCATCGGCGCCAAACGCGAACTGAAATTCGCCCTGGAAGATTACTGGAAGGGCCAAAGCACGCTGGAAGCGCTGCAAGGCCAGGCTGCCGAATTGCGCCAGCGCCACTGGCAAGACCAGAACGCCTTGGACCTGGTGCCCGTGGGCGACTTTTCCTTGTATGACCAGGTGCTGGATCTGAGTTTTACGCTTGGCAACTTGCCGCAGCGCGTGCGCGGCTTGCACGGCGCGGCGCTCGATAACTATTTCCGTGTGGCCCGTGGCCGCTCGGCCAGCGACAGCGATTGCAGCTGCGTCCACGCGGGCGAAATGACGAAATGGTTCGACACCAATTACCACTACATCGTGCCGGAATTCGCAGCCGACACGCAATTCACGCTCGACAGCTCCCGCTTGCTGCAGCAACTGGCGCAAGCGCGCCAGCTCGGCGTGAAAACCAAGCCCGTGCTGATCGGTCCCGTTACGTATTTGTGGCTGGGCAAGGCCAAGGATAATTCCGACAAGCTGGCGCTGCTGCAAGGCTTGCTGCCCGTCTACGTGCAATTGCTGCAGGCACTGGCCGCGCAGGGCGTGGAGTGGGTGCAGATTGATGAACCGATTCTGGTCACCGAACTCGACAGCGCCTGGCAGCAGGCGCTGGTGACAGCCTACGACGCCTTGAGCAAGGTCAATCACGTCAAACTGCTGCTAGCCACGTATTTCGGCAAGTTGCAAGACAACCTGGCACTGGCGTGCAAATTGCCCGTGCAAGGCTTGCACCTGGACGCCGTGAATGCCCGCGATGAAGTGGCGCAAGTGATCGCCCAATTGCCCGCCAGCAGCGTGCTGTCGCTGGGTGTGGTGAATGGGCGCAATA
Source organism: Janthinobacterium lividum PAMC 25724 (assembly GCA_000242815.2). Classification (GTDB taxonomy): domain Bacteria; phylum Pseudomonadota; class Gammaproteobacteria; order Burkholderiales; family Burkholderiaceae_D; genus Janthinobacterium; species Janthinobacterium lividum_D. The sequence goes on along the minus strand of AHHB01000036.1, from coordinate 190,628 downwards.
TCTGGAAGACGGACTTGAACGCGGTGCTGGCATGGCTGGAACCGGTGCACTCGAGCCTGCAGTCGCGTCTGTGGATCGCTCCGTCATGCTCGCTGCTGCACGTACCTGTTGACCTCGACAGCGAACAACAGCTCGATGCCGATATCCGTTCCTGGCTGGCCTTTGCGCGCCAAAAACTCGATGAAGTGCACACCATTGCTGGTGCCCTGAACCATGGCCGCGCCAGTGTGCAGGCGGCGCTCGATGCCAACCATGGCGCCGTCGAAACGCGTCGCCAGTCGCGCCGCGTGCACAATCTGGACGTCAAAGCGGCCGTGGCCCGCATCGATGCGAGCCTGGGCCAGCGCGCCAGCGGCTATGCCGTGCGTGCCGCCAAGCAAGCTGCACTGCTGCAACTGCCACTGTACCCGACGACGACCATCGGCTCCTTCCCGCAGACGGCGCACATTCGCCAGGCGCGCAGCCAGTTGCGCAGCGGCCAGCTCGATGAGGCCAGTTACAAGAAGCTGATGCAGGATGAAATCGCCCATTGCGTCAAGGAACAGGAAGCGCTGGGCTTGGACGTCTTGGTGCACGGCGAAGCGGAACGCAACGATATGGTCGAATATTTTGGCGAACAGCTCGACGGTTACACCTTCAGCCAGTTCGGCTGGGTGCAATCGTATGGTTCGCGCTGCGTCAAGCCGCCTATCTTGTTCGGCGACATCAGCCGCCCCCGCGCCATGACGGTCGAGTGGAGCACTTACGCACAGTCGCTCACGCATAAACCGATGAAAGGCATGCTGACGGGACCCGTCACCATCTTGAACTGGTCCTTCGTGCGCGACGACCAGCCCCGCTCCGTGTCGTGCTATCAGCTGGCGCTGGCGATCCGCGCCGAAGTGCAGGACCTAGAACGGGCCGGCATCCGCGTGATCCAGATCGACGAAGCGGCGCTGCGTGAAGGCTTGCCACTGCGCAAATCGCAATGGGCCGAGTACCTGCGCTGGGCCGTCGAATCATTCCGCATCACGGCCAATGGCGTGGCGGACGAAACGCAGATCCACACGCACATGTGCTACTCGGAATTTAACGACATCATCGCGCAAATCGCCGACATGGATGCGGATGTCATCACGATCGAAACTTCGCGCTCCGACATGGAATTGCTGGATGCCTTCGATGATTTCAACTACCCCAATGAAATCGGGCCTGGCGTCTACGACATCCACTCGCCCAACATTCCAAGCCAGGAACAGATGGTTAAGCTGATGCGCAAGGCGGCCGAGCGCGTCCCCGCGCAGCGCCTGTGGGTCAATCCTGATTGCGGCTTGAAGACGCGTGGCTGGAAAGAAGTCATTGCGGCGCTTGCGAACATGGTGGCGGCAGCAAAAACCTTGCGCGGCGACAACGTGGCCTGAGGATAACGGGGGCGGGGGAGGCGTATATGGTTCAGATATAGCCGGATCGTATTTCTATCATCACAACATACAATTGGATAATGATGCTGCGATGCGCGATCATCTATCTGTCTCCTCTACTTCCTCACAGGAATTAGATTCAGCCCGCTCCCGTAGCGGGCTTTTTTTGTCCGTGCGCTTTACTGTGCTGGCTATCACAGCCTCGTCGCTTGATATACTTGCTCACTTAAACCCACCGTTCAACAGGACACCAGCTGATGAAGTCTTTGTTGCGTGCCGCCGGCACGCTTGCGCTGACGGTGCTGATGGCGCTGGCAGGATGCTCGGAGGAACGCCATCGCTTGGATCGCCATTTGGCCCAGTTGCATCCGGACACGGTCACAGCGCTGCCGGAGATGGGGTGGCCGGCCGGGACACTGCTATGTCCGCTGACCACCTACCAGAGCGACCTGGATGGATCGGAGCCTCCCGCGGATAAGGTCAACGCATTCCTGGCGCAAAAACAATTTTTGGGTGATGAAGGCTATTGGTCGCTCATCCTTGTCAAACCGGCGCCAGCCGGCGACAACAGCATTGAACAATTGATTTTCAAGCGCGCAGAGTTTGATGTTATCAACGATGCGACGACGCTCAAGCGCGATGCCGAGACAGTGCCGGCGGGGTTTGCACCACAGACCTGCGTACCGGTGGAGCGCGCTCGCGTGCTGCTGACGCGCACGCGAGGTAGCCATCGAAAGCTTGTTATTTTTGGAACGGTCTGAACGAGATATTGATGAAACATATCTCTATCATCACAACATACGATTGGATTGTTATGTTGCGATACGGCATCATTGCACCTGTCTCCTCTACTTCCTCACAGGAATTAGATTCAGCCCGCTCTCGTAGCGGGCTTTTTTTTGGCCTTTTTTGAGCGCAGCCAGGCGCACACGCTTGCTTGCCATCATCGCCATCATCGCCATCATGTCACTCTTGTGCGTGCTAGGCTGGGCTTTTGGCAGATCAAGGTTGTCTGATACTTCAACTATGTCGCCACACGCTGGAGTCCACGCCCATCCTCGCTCTGTTTCTCGTCATCGGCGCCGGATATGCGCTGGGGCGCGTTAGCGTGTTCGGTTTTTCGCTGGGCGTGGGGGCGTGTTGTTCGCCGGGCTGGCGCTGGGCGCATTCGCTCCCGGGGCCGTGCCGCCGCCGATGGTTGGCTCCCTAGGCTTGCTGCTGTTCTTGTACGGTATGGGCGTGCAATATGGCGTGCAGTTTTTCGACGGCTTGCGCGGCGCCGGGCAAAAACACAATTTGATGAAGGACAGTAGCGCGTTCGACGGCACGATGGCTATTGCGCCGGCCAAACATGCGGCCGAGGTGCGCAAGCTGTTTGGCAATTCCATTTCGGCCACGGCCGAGTTCAGCTATGTCTCGCTGGGCATGGGCATGGGCATGGTGCTGGGCGTGCTGCTGGTGCCGATACCCTTGCCGTGGATAGGCTCGTTCAGCCTGGGCCTGGCGTCCGGTTTGCCCTTCGTGCAGCAAGTGGGCGCCGATGGCTTGCCCATGCTGGCACTCGGTGCCGTGACGGTGCGGGTGGTGGTGGCATTGGTGGTCATCTTGGGCAAGGTCTTCCTGCGCCTGCCGTTTCCCGAATTGCTGGGCATTGCCGCGGGCGCCACGGGCAACCCGGCCGTGCCGGTATTGGCCAATCGCCTGGCCAAGTCGGACCGTCCCAACCTGGGCTATGCCATGATTTTCCCCAGCATGACCATCGTCAAGATCGTTGCGGTGCAGGTGCTGCTGCATTCATATGGCTGAATTTGGCCAGCATCAGTGCTTCGTCCGCCCTTTTGTCATTGCCTAACATTGCGCGACATGATGAAGTTGCCGAGCTTGCCTACTCTGCAGCCCAATAGCTTGTGCCAAAGAAATGCATCACCGACTTGAGCGGGGCAATGGTAGTCAAGCACAGCCAATTGCAGCCAATTGCAGCCAATTCCAGCTAGCGCAGGCCTTGGTAAAAGGCGTGGCGCTCCCCCGATTCTGTTGTACAATCATCGAGAACGGTCGTGCTTTTTTGTGCGCTGAACTTCCTTGCGTGCAGTCATCACGGCAATCGATAAGAACAAGGAGACAGACATGGACCTGCATTACACGGCCGAGGAGACGGCGTTCCGCGACACGGTGCGCGCCTTCCTGGGCACCCATTTGCCCGCCGATTTACAGCGCAAGGTGCGCCAGCATTTGCGCCTGGCGAAAGATGATTATGTGCGCTGGCACAAGATTGTCGCGCAGCAAGGCTGGGCTGCGCCGGCCTGGCCTGTCGAATACGGCGGCACCGGCTGGACCGCCGTGCAGCGCCACATCTGGGAAGACGAGTGCGCGCGCGCCGCCACGCCGCCGATCTTGCCCTTTGGCGTCAATATGGTGGCGCCCGTCATCATGGCCTTCGCCAACGCCGAACAAAAAGCCTATTATCTGCCGCGCATCTTGAACTGCGACGACTGGTGGTGCCAGGGTTATTCCGAGCCGGGCGCCGGTTCCGACCTCGCTTCCCTGAAAACCACGGCCCAGCGCGATGGCGAGCATTACATCGTCAATGGCCAGAAAACCTGGACCACCCTGGGCCAGCACGCCGACATGATCTTTTGCCTGGTGCGCACGGACACGACCGTGCGCAAACAGGAAGGCATCAGTTTCTTGCTCATTGACATGAAAATGCCGGGCATCACCGTACGCCCCATCAGCCTGCTCGATGAAGAGCATGAAGTCAATGAAGTCTTTTTCGACAATGTGCGCGTGCCCGTCAGCAATCTGGTGGGCCAGGAAAACAAGGGCTGGACGTACGCCAAGTATTTGCTGGGCCATGAACGCACGGGCATCGCCGCCGTGGGCCGCTCCAAGCGCGAACTGACCTTCCTCAAGCAACTGGCCATGCAGCAAGCCAAGCGCGGCGCGCCGCTGCTGCACGATCCTGCTTTTGCGGCCAAGGTGGCCCACCTGGAAATCGAATTGATGGCGCTGGAAATGACGGTCTTGCGCGTCATCAGCGACGAGTGCAAGGGGCCGGGAGCGCAGGCTTCCATGCTGAAGGTGCGCGGTTCCGAGCTGCAGCAGCAGCTGACGGAGTTGATGGTCGAAGCCATCGGCCCGCAAGCCCTGCCGTTCGACCCAGCATTTCTCGACGGCAGCGTGCCGCACAGCGCTGGCGGCGACGACCTGGCCGCGCCGCTGGCCGCGTATTACTTCAATTACCGCAAGACATCGATCTATGGCGGCTCGAATGAAATCCAGAAAAACATCATCACGCAGATGATCCTGGGCCTGTAAGGCAGAAGGAGACGACATGGACTTTCACATGAATCAGGAACAGCAGCAATTTGCCGACGCGCTCAGGCGCTGGGCCGACAAGGATTACCCGTTTGAAACGCGCAAGCAGATCGTTCACTCGGCCACGGGCGTCTCCAGCGCCGCCTGGGCCACCCTGGCCGAGCTGGGCATGACGGCCTTGCCGCTACCGTCCGGCGCAGGCGGCTTCGATGGCACGGCCGTCGATATGCTGCTGGTAATGCAGGAACTTGGGCGCGCGCTGGTGGTCGAACCGTATTTCGCCACTATATTGGGGGCCCGCGTTCTCACTCTGGCGGGCGGCCACGAGGGCGTGCTGGAACAGGTGGCCAGCGGCAGCCTGAAGCTCGCTTGCGCGCTCGGTGAGCGGCAGTCGCGCCACGCTATGCACGACATCGCCACCACGGCCACGGCCAGCGGCGACGGTTTCGTGCTCGACGGCGAGAAAACCGTCGTCATCCATGGCGCGCAGGCGGACTTTCTCATCGTCTCGGCGCGCAGTAGCGGCAGCCAGATGGACACGGATGGTATTGCGCTATTGCTCGTGCCTAGTGACGCGCCCGGCGTTTGCGTGCGCGACTACCGCACCATCGACGGCCAGCGTGCGGCCACGGTGACCTTCGTGCAAGTGGTGCTGGAGCATGAGGCTCTGATTGGCCAGGTGGGGCAGGGCTGGCCGGTGCTGGATGCGGCCGTGGATTACGGTGCCACGCTGCTGTGCGCGGAAGCCGTGGGCGCCATGGATGCCCTCTTTGCCGCCACCCTGGACTACCTGAAGACGCGTCAGCAATTCGGCGTGCCGATCGGCAAATTCCAGGTCTTGCAGCACCGCATGGCCGACATGTTCATCCATCTGGAGCAAGCGCGTTCGATGGCCATGCTGGCCGCGGCCAAGGTCGATAGCACCGACGTGGCGGAGCGCCGCCGTGTGGTCTCCGCTGCCAAGGCGCGCGTGGGGCTGGCCGCCACCTTTGTCGGCCAGCAAGCCGTGCAATTGCATGGCGGCATGGGTGTGACGGACGAATTGCCCGCCGCCCATCATTTCAAGCGCCTCTCCATGATCGCCCTGACCCTGGGCGATGTGGAGCACCATATCGAGCGCTTTATCGCCCAGCCGGGCTTTTTGCCCACGGAGACCGTATGACCGTATTGACCGGAATCAAACCCAAGCACTGGTATTTCGAAGATTTTACGCAGGGCCTGGAAATCGAGCTGGGCCAGCGCCATGTGACGGAGGCCGAAATCATCGCCTTTGCCACGGATTTCGACCCGCAGCCGTTTCATGTCGACCATGCGGCAGCGGAAAAAACCATCTTCAAGGGCGTCATCGCCAGCGGCTGGCATACCTGCGGCATGATGATGCGTCTGGTGGTGGACAACTTGCTCAAGCACTCGTCCAGCATGGGCTCGCCCGGCCTGGACAGCATCCGCTGGCTCAAACCCGTGCGCGCGGGCGATACCCTGCACCTGACTTACCAGGTCAAGCAAGTACGGCCATCGACGTCAAAGCCGGACCGTGGCATCGTCATTTCCCTGTGGCGCGTGCGCAACCAGCATGGCGAGGTGGTGACGACGGTGGAAGGCATGGGCATGTTCGGCCGCCGTCCGCTGGCGCAAGCGGAGCAGTCGCATGCGTGACATCGTCGGCATTGCTGGTTTCCAAGCCTTGTCGGGGCAGCATGTGGCCGTTTCCGACTGGCTCACTATTACCCAGCAGCGCATCGACATGTTTGCCGACGCCACGGACGACCATCAGTGGATCCACGTCGATGCCGAGCGCTGCGCGCGCGAGTCGCCCTACGGCTGCACCGTGGCGCACGGTTTCCTGACCTTATCGTTGCTGCCGGCCATGCTGGCCGGTGCCTTGAATATGGCCGGCATCCGCATGGCCATCAACTACGGCTTGAACAAGGTGCGCTTTCCCGCGCCCGTGCCCGTCGGCAGCCGCTTGCGCGCGCGCCTCGACATTATTTCCGTGGATATCTTGCCGGAAGGGGCACAAGTGAATTGGGCCGTCACCATGGAGCGCGAGGGTGACACGAAACCGGTGTGCGTGGCGCAGTTTTTGATGCGCTGCCATGCCTAGTTACTCTATCGCCGACGCGCAATACCTGTCACGTCCCGTTTGCTTGGCGCGGTACAGCAGGGCGTCGGCGGCGCGGATCAGGGCGCTGGGGTCCATGCCTTTGGTGGGCATGACGCTGGCCAAGCCCAGGCTGACGGTGACGTGCGGGCCGACGCTGGACTTGGCGTGCGCGATGTGCAGGGCGTGCACTTCGTCGAGGACGCGCTGGGCCACCACTTCGGCCCCTTCGCGCGTTTCCTGCGGCAGCAGGATGATGAATTCCTCGCCGCCGTAACGCGCCAGCAGGTCAGACGAGCGCACGGCGCAGCGGCGCAGGGCGGCGCTCACCTGCTGCAGGCACAGGTCCCCCGCCTGGTGTCCATACGTGTCGTTGTAATGCTTGAAGTGGTCGATGTCGGCCATGATGATGGCCATCGGCATGCCGTCACGCGCGCAGCGTCGCCACTCGCTATCCATGGTCTCGTTTAAGCTGCGCCGGTTGGCCACGCCCGTCAGCGTGTCGGTCAGCGACAGTTCGCGCATGGCGTCGGCTTGTCGCTTGATGGTCAGCTGGCTGCGCACGCGGGCGCGCACGACGGCCGCGTTGAACGGCTTCGTGATGAAATCGACCGCGCCCGCTTCCAGCGCCCGCGTCTCGTCTTCGGGCTGGTTCAGGGCGGTGACGAAAATGACAGGAATGGCACTCAGTATGGCCGATGCGCGCAGCGCATTGCAGACGGCGTAGCCATCCATGCCGGGCATGACAGCGTCGAGCAGGATCAGGTCCGGCAGTTGATTATGTGCAATTTCCAGTGCTTTTACACCGCTTAGTGCGAACAACACCTCGTGTTCCTCGCGCAGCAACTGGTGCAAAATCTGGATGTTTTCCATGGCGTCATCGACGATAAGGATACGCCCGTTCATGGCAAGGTCGGTCCAGCTCACTTGTTTTCCTCTCGTTTTAGCTGATCGAGCACGAGTTTTTCCGCCTCAGAAAAGTTCAATGTTTCAATCGCGTTTGCCATCGCCAGCGCCGCTTCCCGGTCTGACTGTTCGATGACAGGGTGCAGCACACGGAATTGCGCCAGCGCCTTCAGGTTGTGGTTGCGGATTAAGACGAGCAGTTCGGCCAGGCCATCGCGCAGGTCGACCTGCCCGCTGGCGGGCGCGCTCTGTGCCGGTTGGCTGCGTCGCAGGGGCGAGGGCAGGGTGCGTGCCGCTTCGATGACTTCGGCCATCGCCAGTTCCAGTTGCACCAGCAAGTCTGTGCTGGCGCGCGCGTGTCCCTCTTTCAGTGCCTTTTCCACAGCGCCAGCCAGGCTGGCGATGTGGACGGCGCCCAGGTTGGCTGCCACGCCGCACACGCGGTGCAGCAACTGCTTTGCCTGCAGCGTCTGGCCTTCGGCCAGCAGGCGCCGGGTTTCCTCGACGGCGTCGCCTTGCGAATTTTCAAAACGCTTGAGCAGTGCCAGGAAGGCGCCGTAATCGCCGCCGAAGCGCTGCAGGGCTGCAGCCAGGTCGATGCCGGGCACCGTGGCCGGCACTTGCGGCGTGGGCGCGGCGGCTTGGTCGGTCCGGGTGGCGCTGTCACCCGCGCCGCCGGTTGCCGGCACTAGGCGGTTCAGGGTCTCGATCATGTCGTCGACATTGATGGGCTTGGCCACATGCGCATTCATGCCGCTGCTAATGGCGCGCAGGCGGTCCTCGTGCATGGCATTGGCCGTCATGGCGACGATGGGAAGATCCGGCAAGCCCAGCGCGCGTATGGCCAGCGTGGCGTCGTAGCCGTTCATGACGGGCATCTGCAAATCCATCAGCACCACGTCCCAGGCGTCAGGTGTGCTGGTGAGCAAGTCGACTGCCAGCTTGCCGTTGGCGGCCACGTCCACGCGCGCGCCCGAGTGCAGCAAGATGTATTGTGCCACTTCCTGGTTGATTTCATTGTCTTCTACCAGCAGCACGCGCATGCCTTCCAGCAAGCCCGACAGGGGCGTCGAGACGGGCAGCGCCGATGGTGCGCTGCGCCCTTCGCGCACGGCGGTGACGGCCGCCAGCAGGCGCGCCGGGGTGGCCGGTTTCGAGACGATGCCGGCCAGCATCAGGCTGTCGGCCAGGCGTTCGAGGTTTTCGCGGTCCGGTTCGGCCACCAGCATGATCACGGGCGGCAGTAGCAAGTGCGCGGCGGCGCGCATCTCGGTGAGCAAGGAAATGCCATCCATGTCGGGCATGGCCGCGTCGAGTAGCACCAGGTCTGCCGGCGGCAGGCCATCAAGGCCGCCAGCGCTGGCGTGCAGTAGCGCCAGGCCAGCGGCGCCACTGTCGGCGCTGCGGCTGTACCAGCCCTGCGCCGCGCACCAGTGTTCCAGCATGGCGCGCACGCTGGCGTTGTCGTCGATGATGAGCAGCGACAGCGCCGTAGGTGCGCTCTTGTCTGGCGGCTTGGACTGCGGCGCCACCTTATCGAAGCGGCAGCTGAAGCGGAAATCGGAGCCTTCGCCGAGCGCGCTTTTCACGCTGAGATTGCCTCCCATCAATTCCACCATGCGCCGGCAGATGGCCAGCCCGAGTCCCGTGCCGCCATATTTGCGGCTGGTGCTGCTGTCGCCCTGTGAAAATGCGTCAAAGATGCGTTCCTGCTCGACCGCGCCGATGCCGATGCCCGTGTCGCGCACGGAAAACTCCAGCGTTGCGCTGGCCGCATCCTCGGCCAGCATGGCGATGGCCAGCACCACTTCTCCCTGCGAGGTGAATTTGACGGCGTTGCCGACCAGGTTGATGAGGATTTGTTCCACGCGCAGGGCGTCGCCGATCAGCTCGTCCGGCACGCCCGGTGCCAGCACGAATACAGGCTCTACGCCGCGCGCCCAGGCGCTGCTGGCGAGCAAGACGCCTATGCTGTCGAGCATGCGTTCGAGCTGGAAGCGCCGCTGTTCCAGCATCATCTGTCCTGCCTCGATTTTGGAAAAATCCAGCACGTCATTGACGATATTGAGCAGCGACTGCGTGGCCATCTGGATCTTGCCGACATAGCTGCGCTCGCGCCGCTCCAGCGGCGACTCTTCGAGCAGGCGCGCCAGGCCGATGATGGCGTTCATGGGCGTGCGGATTTCATGGCTCATGTTGGCGACGAATTCGCTCTTCGCCGTGCTGGCCGCCTCGGCCTTGTCGCGCGCGCGCACCATTTGCTCATTGAGCTCGTACAGGCGCAATTGCGTGTGCTTGAGTTCGGACACGTCCGAGGCCAGGACGAAGAAGCCGCGCACGCCACCGCTGTCGTCGATATCGGGGATGTAGTTGGTCCAGGTATGGCACACCTGGCCCGTGGCACTGAGCAGATCGCGCTCGAAGCTTTGCGGCCGGCCTGCCAGTACGCCCTGGACATGGTGCGCATACACGTCGAACAGTTTCTGCCCCAGCAATTCGCGCATGTGGATGCCGTCGAGCTCGGCGCTGCTGCGGCTGAACCATTCATTATAGAAATTATTTGCAAATCGGCAACGCAAATCGGCGCCCCAGTACGCCACCATGCCGGGCAGGTTGTCGGTGACGGTACGGATGAAGCGTTCGCTCTGCTCGAGGCGCAAGGTGGTGGCGTGCAGCACTTCGGTAGCGCGCTTGCGTTCCGTAATATCGATCGACACCCCCAGCACGTGGCTGGCACGCCCGGCATCGTCGCGCAAGACTACCTTGCGCGTGGTGAAGTGGCGCGTGCTGCCGTCGGCCGCGTTGAGCGCTTCCTGTTCGATTTCCACCATCTGCCCGGTGGCCAGCAGCTTGCGGTCGGCGCTGAAGAAGGCGGCCGCCTGCTGCGGCGGGAAGAACTCGTGATCGGTCTTGCCCAGCAATTGCTCGCGCGAGCGTCCCAAGGTCAGTTCTGCGTGGCGGTTGACTATTTCAAAGCTCAGCTTGTCGCGCGCTTGACGAAAATCATGGCCGGGATGTTTTCGATGATGCTGCCGAACAGATGCTTCGAACGGCGAAACTCTGCTTCACTGCGCTTGCGCTCGGTAATGTCCAGCCACAGGCCCGAGACACCCAGCAACTGCTGTTCCGGGCCGAAAATCGGATGGTACGAGACGATCCAGTCACTGAGCTGTTCGCGCTGTCGTCCGCTATGGCCGTTCAACTCCCGGTCAACGATCGGCATGCCCGTCTGCAGCACCTGGCGCACGCAGCGCTCGACGTCCGCGCGCACGGTGTCGTCGACCAGCATGGCGCCCACGGGACGGCCCAGATGCTCGGTTACGCTGGCGCCGTTGATGGCGGCCAGGTAATGGTTGATCATGACGATGCGCAAGTCCAGGCCCACGAACAGCATGCCGATGGGCGCCGTCGCGTACACGGTTTCGAGCAGGCGCGTGGATTTTTCCAGGGCCAAGGTGCGCTCGGCCACCAGGCTTTCGAGTTGCGTGCGGTGGCGCCGCAGGTCGCGCTCCAGCGCGCCCAGGGCGCTGGCCATGTCAGCCGATTCGCGGTCCGCGTGCTTGTTCGATAGCAAGGGTTTGCCCTGTGCCAGCGCGTGGATTTGCTCGGTCATTTCCTGCAAGGTGCGGGCCAGGCGGCCGCCTACGCGCCAAGCCAGGGCATAGCCGGCGCCCAGCAGCAGGGCCAGGATGACAGAAGCGGTGACCACCGAGCCCAGCAGCGCTTCGGCCACCGTGCTGTTGCGCATGGTGACGGCTACTGCCCAACTGTTGTCAGGAGCGCGGCGAAAGCCGGTATACACGTCCAGGCCTTCCAGAGTGTCATGGCGCAACACGCCTTCGCGCGCCTGGCGTATGTGTTCGAGCAGCGGCGCCACGCTGCGCTGGCCCACATAGCGCTGCGGCGCCAGGGTGCGCGCCACATGGATGCCGTCGGCATTGATGATAGCCGCGCCCAAATAGGCTGGCAGCTGTAGTTCGCGCAGCAGCAAGGGCAGGTAGTCGGGCGGGTACAGCGCCGTCAATACATGGGCGGCACCCTTAGCGCGAGGCAAGGGCAGGTTCAGGGCCAGTTGCGGCATGCCGTCGGGCGTCCTGGAAAGGCTGGTCAGCCGCGCCTTGCCGCTGTCGCGTACGCGTTGCATGCTGGCGGCCCATTTTCGTGGCAAGGGAGGCGCTGCCTGGCTAGCCGGCACCGCAGTATTGATCAGCTGGCGTCCCTCGGTGTCGGACACGATGAAGGCACTGATGGCCAGGCCCGGCTGCAGCAGGCTGTCGCTCAGGGCGCGCAGGGCGCCGATGTCGTCCGCTTGCAGGGCGGCCGAGGCGGCGAGGATGCGCGCGGCCATCTCGGCGCCATTGAGGTCGCGTTCGACGGCGGCGGCGACTGCCCGCGCCGCTTGCGCCGTTTCGCTGACGACATGGTCGCGTTCGCGCGTGTAGCTTTGCGCGACGAGCACGAAAAATACTAGCGCCGTCGGAATAACCGAGGCCAGCACCAGCCATGAAATTCTTGAGCGTATCGAAGCCAAAGCTTGCACTCGGAAAGCTCCCAGAATGAATGAGTCGACAGGCAGGCTCAAGCGGCTACTGACTGATCTTGAATGAAATGATGCTAGACGAAATTGATTGCTCTGACAAGCCTAGTTTCCGCAATGAAAAAAAGCTTGTGCCAGGCATGCCGATGCAGCGCCGCGCTGTGCTGATGGCAGGCGGGCGAGGTGCGCATCGTGCATGGTTTTGTTGTGATAGTGACTGGCAGGTCAGAAAAAGACGGCGATGCGGGGGATGATCGCACCGGCATTGCCATATGGCATGTTCGCCCGTACGCTGCCCGTGCTGGCGACGCCGTCGTCGAGTTTGCTGTCGATCTGCTCCGCGTAGCTCTCGGGCAAGTTGTCAAAACGGATACCATTGCCGGCGCGTCCGCCCACTTCATCGTTGTACAGGTAGACGGCGCCGCCCTGGGCGCTGGTCATGAATTGCGAGGTGCCGTTGTAGGCGCCGGTAATGAAACCGCCCAGCGCCAAGTGCTGCGGCGCGAGGGTGAATTCGCGCGGCTGGCCGTCGCCGATCTGGCCATCGCCATTGCCATTGCCGGCCGAGTTGGGCACGTGCACGGTACCCTGGATATCGTCGCCGGGCAGGGCGCGGAACTTGTCCTGGTAGGCGTTGACGGCGGCCGTCAGTGCATTCGACTGCTGGATGATGTTTTTCACCTTGGCGCTGTCGATCAAGCCTTGTCCTTTCAGCACACCACCGAGCAGCAGACCGATGATGACCAGGACAATGGCGATTTCTACGAGCGTGAAGCCTTGCTGGCGGCGTGGGAGCATGGAAATTCCTTGAAAAAAGTGCAGGGGCCTGATATCGCAGTTTACTGCAAATATTATCGGCTGCGCATGGCATTTTGGATGCTGGCTCATGGCGCCGCCTTTGCTTTCCTCTTGCTCAGTTCGTCGAGCCGGCGCGCCAGGAAAGCGAGCTCGTGCGGATCGCTGATTTGCCCGCTGGCGATCAGGCCGCCGATCAGCAGGCGGGCGCTGTCGAGTTGATCCATGTCTTCCAGGATGAACGCTTCCATCTCGCGCACCCAGGACGGCACTTGCGGCCCTGCCGCCAGTTGGCGCAGTGCGCGCGCGTAGACTAGCGCCAGCGGCAAGTCGTGCAACTGGTGTTTTGCCACCAGTACCGCCTGCGCCATGGCAGGCCAGCGGTGCTGCGGGTCGGTGGCAAAGCTGTCGGCGACAAAGGCCAGCATGCGCCGCGCGCGCTGTGGATCGGCCACGCCCGCATACACGACACTGGCGGCCAGCAGCGCAGACTGGCTGCGCGGATCGAGCGTTTGCGCCGTCTCCAGCCAAGCCGCCAGGCGGTCATAATCGAGTTGGCGCCACGGCAGGCTGAGGCCGGGCTGGTCTTCGAACGATTGCAGGTACAGCAACATAGCCTTCGACATCGCCAGCGGCTCGCCCAGGCTGGCTAAGCGTGCCACGGCGGCCGGCGGCGCGGCAGGCAGCGGCTGTGCCTGGGCGGGAGCGTACTGCTGCGACAGGCGCCAGCCCAGCTGCAGCAGCAGGCAGGCAGCCAGCAGCCAGCACAGAGGGCGTGGCACGCTCGACCAGGGACGCGGCGCGCCAGCCATCAGATGTTGCGGCGGTAAAAGTCGCACAGCGCGCAACTGGTCAACAAGCCGACATAGATGGCCGTCTGCAGCGCCACGCGGCCCAGCGCTTGCCAGTCGCCGCTCGCATACAGCAGCCACTCCGTGCGCGTAAAGTCGTCCAGGCTGGGCAAGAGCAGGGCCAGCACGTCGATGCTGGCTGCCGTTGCCCGCTGCAGCCAAGAGTCGCCCGTCTGGCCGCCGTGCGCCAGCAGTTGCAGGCTGCCCAGCATGCGCGCCAGCAGATAGAAGCTGCCGGTAGCGGCCAGCGCGGGCAAGGCCTGTTGCAGGCTGGCCGCGCACAGCAGGCTGAAGGCGGCGACGATCCACAGTTCTGCCAGCAGGGACAGGGCCCACAGTGCGCTGTGCGCAGGCGCGGCGAACAGCGCCATCAGCAGGCCAAACAGCACGGCGGGCACGCCCGCCAGTGCTGCGTAGCCCAGCAACTTGCCCAGCAGATAGGCTGCGCGCGGCATGGGCAGTGCCAGCAGCAACTCTAGCCCCCTATCGGCCGCTTCGCGCGCCATGCTGGTGATGATGAACGCGGACAGCAGGAAGACGCTGGCCAGGCGCAAGGTGGCCGCCAGCAGCGCCGCCTGCACGGCGCCGCTTTCCGTCAGCGCCAGTTGCTGCAGGAAGCCGGCCAGGCCGGCGCAGCCGCAGGCGGCCAGCACGAATAGCCACAGCAGGCGGCTACGCAGCGCTTCGAGCAGCGTGTAGCGGGCGATGGTGAGCGCTGGCGTGAGCATGGCCGGGCGCATCAGCGGGGCAGCCTTTGCGCCACCACCATGCGGTTGAACAGGATGTTCGGCGACAGCCAGGCGACCAGGTCGTCGAACTCGCCGCCTGGCTGTTGCGGTCCGCTGGCCGCGCGGCTGATGACGGTGGTGGCGTTCGCGCCATTATTGCGCTCGTCGACATTGTTACCGATAGGCACAGCCTGGCGCTGGCCCTGCAAGCTGGTGGCGCCAAAGCCGTTCTTGCCATAAGACATGATCATGGCGGGGATATCGTTCAGCGCCGTCGCTTGCTGCAGCGCGCCGCCATTGCGCGTGACGATGCTGATGTCGCGCGGCGTCGATAGGCTAAATAGCAGACCGCTGTCGCTGAAGGCGGGCGTCACGCTGTAGCGCAACAGATTGTTCCAACTGTCGCCCGCACGCAGTCCCAAGGTGGCCCACGGCAGGAAACCGGCGCGTTTTTCACCTCGGCAGCGGGTGCCGCGCCGATCTTCCAGTCCATTGCCGGCGGAGATGGCGGGACACGGCAGGTAGCCGTAGCGCAGGGCGTACCCGGTCAGCGCCTCCTTCGCCTCGTCCAGGGCCTTTTGCGTCTCGGCCACCTTGCGTTGTTCCAGCTGCACCGTCAGCGGCGTGACCAGGCCGCCTATCATCAGGCCCACGATGACGAGCACGATGGCGATCTCGATCAGGGAAAAGCCATGCTGGCGGCGATGCCGCAAAAGACGGGCGTTCATGGCAGGTTGCGCGCGGCGCGCATGCGTTGGTATAGCGTGGGCAAGGTAATCCAGGTCAACATGTCGTCAAAGGTGCCGCCCGGCAGCGCGGTATTGTCGCTGGCAGGGCGGGTGATGAAGCTGCGGCTGGCGCTGTCATTGGCCGCCTCGTCGAGATTGTCGCGCGCCGTATTGCGTTGCCGCACGCCGCTGGCGGCCATGCCATAGTGATCCTTGCCTTGCGAGAACAGCACGACGGGCAGGCATTGGGCGCTGACGTCGCATTGCGCCTGGCCGGCGACGAAGGCGAAGTCGCCGCGCTCGCCGCGCGTGAGGACGACCCGGTCGGCGATGGCGGAGAACGAGACGATGGGCGCGCGCGCCATTGCCGGCGTGACGCTGTAGCGCAGCAGCTTGCCCCAGGCATCGACGCCCGCTACGCCCAGCGTGACCCAGGGCAGGAAGCCGTTGCACTCGGCGTCGTCGGCGCAGTCGGCGGCCCGCTCGCGCCCATCGAGGGCGGAGGCGGCTGGACGCGGCAGCCGGCCCTGCGTGGCAGCAAAGCCGAGCAAGGCTTCGCGCGCCTGCGCCAGAGTGGCCAGGGTGCGCTGCTGACGCTCGGCCTGCTGCGTATTGCGCCCGAAGGCGCCGATCAGCACACTGGCAGCGGCGAGGCTGAGGACGGCCAGCAGTAGCAGCAGGGCGGCGCCGTGCTGGCGCTGTCGTGGCGTCATGGTTGGGTATCCTTTATCTGCTGCATCTGCTGCACCTCGGTGACCGTGCCGCTGGCCGGGTCATAGCGCTGGCCAGGCTTGAGTAGCACCACCTGGCCCGTCGACAGGCGCAAAGTCAGTGTGCCCTGCATGCCGGACTTGTCGCGCACGAGACGGTTGTGCGGTTCGTTCTGCGCTTCCTGATTCAGCCAGACAGTGGAGCGGCCACTGCTGCGCAGTAACACGCCATTCAATTCCACCGGCGGTGAAGGCGGCGCTGGCGCTGGCGCTGTGGCCGGCGTCAGGGCCGGATCGGCCGCCGGTGGCCCGTAACGCTGCGCATCGATCTGGGCCCGCTGCTGGGGTGACAGGAATAATCGCCCGAGCTGGGGCGACTGGGCGTGGGCGGTCACTGCGCTGCCGGCCAGCAGCGCGCACAGGACGAGGGTGCACCGGGCGGAGGGGCACAGGATGGGGGGACATCTCATGGCCGCCCCGCTTCGGGCACGGCCATGCTGCCCAGAGTCAGCCATAGCAGCTCGCATTCGGCGCCCACGGTGGGTGGCGCCTCACTGCCGCCGCCGGCCGCTGCCTGGCGCTTGAGCGTGCAATCCTGTACGGCGAAATAGCCGGCCTGGCGCAAATCGTCAAACAGGTTCAGCAAATCCATCTCGTGCAGCAAATCCATGCGCAGGCGCATGCGGCTGCCGCGCAGACGATATTGCCCCATCACCATGGACGATGGCACTTGCAATCCTTGCTGCGGGCTGATGTCATAGCTGATAGGTAACAATTTTCGCTGTTCCTGGCTGCGGCGCATGGTGTCGATCCAGGCCAGGCGGTTTTCTTCGCCGATCAGGCCGCTCTTGCGCAAGGCCAAAAATTGCGGTTCGTAGGCGCGGATTTCCTGCTTTTCCGCTTCCGCGTGGTTGAACAGCGAGGTGGCCGCCGAGCGCGTGCGCCGTGCCATCTCCAATTGTTGCGCTTCGCGTGCGTAATAGGCGGTGCTTAGGCTGAGCAGCACCAGGCTGGCCAGCAGGGTCAGTACAAAGCACAGCGCAGCGTTGCGCACCAGATGCAGTTCTCCCATCCAGGCGGGTAGTGTGCGCCTGGACGTGCCGGCCCGCTTCATGCCGGCCAAGGGCGCTTGCTTGAGCGGGCCGCTCATGGCTGCCACGCGAGCAAGAGCGTAAAGCGGGCCTGGCTGTCCGGCGACGAAGCGGTGCTCTTGCCGGACAGGGCGACGCTGGGGCGCAAGTCCAGTGGCATGGCCTCGATCGTCACCTGCAAGCCCGGCTGGCGCGCCAGGGTTTGCGCGAAGGCCGTGATGGCGGCCAGGGCGGCGCTGTAGTCATTGTTCGGCATGGCCACGTCCGCTTCCAGGCGCAGCGCCTGCGGCGGCGCGACGGGAATGCCTGCCTGGGCGCTGCCGCCCTGCAAGCTGGCGCGCTGCTGCGCTGCCAGGCTGCCTGTGTCGCGCGCGGCGGGCTGGCCCGCATGCCAGTGCAACTGGCTGAGCGCCACCTGCGGTGCCTGGTTCAGCGCGGTGCCCAGCATGCCCAGCAGGCGGCCCGGTTCCGGCGCCTGGCTGGCCATCATTTGGCCCAGGGTCACGGCCACTTTCATGTTTTGCGTCTTGGTCGGCGCCGGCGACTGTGTCGACATGACGCTACGGTAGCGCTCTTGGTAGGACGCCGTCTCTTGCGCCAACTGCTGCGTGGCGGCGTCGGCGCTGATGCCGCTGGACAAGCAAAACACGCACCACAGGGCAGCCGACCCGCCGATCAGCGCACTGGCGCCATACAGCGCATTGCGCGCGCGCCGGAAGTGGTAATAGCGGGCCAGCGTACCGGGCGGATAGTGGCTGGGCGGCGGATGCTTGCCCAGCAAAGTGAGCAGCAATTCGTCGGCCAGCGCGGGCGTCTGGCGCAAGCCTACGCATTCGCCTGCCAGCTGCAGGTCGATGAAGTGGTAGGCCACTTCCACACCGTTGTCGCATAACAGTTCAAGCTTGGCGATCTGTGCGGCCGGCGCCAGGATCACGGTATTGAGCACGTCGCCGCGCGCCAGCATGCGCGTGCTGGTGAGAAACTGCCGCGTCTTTTCCGTTTCCAGCGCAATATTCACGGCCACGCCATCGAGCGCGATGGCCAGGGTCTGGCGCGAAAAGCGCAGCTGGCCTTTTTCGTAATAGCTTTGCCGCAAGCCGCCTGATTGCTGCGTTACCAGCAGCAGGTGTTCGTGTGTGATCGACAGTTTTTTCACCAGCGCCACGCTGAGCAGGCTGGTCGAATATATGCCCGCTACCGGTACGCGCAAGTGCTCAAGTGCCTCCGTCCACGGCTGCAGCAAGCTGGGGTTGGTCAGCGCAAAGAACAGTACCTGGTCGTCGTGGCGGCCGGTGCTTTCACGGCCCAGCAGCGTGCTGCCGCGGTAGGGCGTATCGCGGTGCAATTGTTGCTTGCGCCGCTGCAGCAAGGCACGGCCGGCCTTGCCGCGCACGTGGGGCAGCAACTGGTGCTGGAAATCTTCCTCGATCAAGTCCGTCAGCAGGTAAGTGGGGACATCGCGCCGCGCTGTCTGCGTATCTTGCAGCCATGCGGCGAAGTCGTCCAGCCCGACTGCGCTGGCAGGGAAGGTCTGGCCCTGGCCCAGCCCGCCTTGGTCCCAGTCGTAGGCGCACAGGGCGTCGCTGGTAATGTAGAGTAATTGTTTGCGCAACACGGCGGCCTCAGGTCTTGATTGTGCTGATGGTGTCGTAAATCGGCCCCAGCACCGACAACATGATCCAGCCCAGCAGCAAGCCCAGGATGACCGTCATGGTGGGTTCGATCATGGCCTGCACTTTTTCGATCAATTCCTTCACTTCGCGGTTGTAGAAATAGCTGACATTGCGCAAGGCTGTGTCCAGCGAACCCGTGGCCTCGCCCACCTTCAGCATGCGCACCACCAGCGGCGGGAAGATGCCCGTGTGCTGGAAGGCGGCGGTGACGCCGTGACCCTCGCTGATCAGCTGCGCGGCGCGGCGCAGGCCGGCTGCCACCACCTGGTTGCCGGCAATGCCTTCGGACAGGCGGATGCACTCGAGTATCGTGATGCCGGAAGCATACATCAAGGCAAAAAAAGTGGCAAAGCGGGCCAGGATGATCTTGTGCAGCACGGGACCGACCAGCCACAGCCGCAGTTTCAAGCCATCCCAGGTGTAACGGGCCGCCTCGCTGCGGCCGATCAGGGCGCGCAGGCCGAAAAACAGCAGTACGGGCAAGGCCAGCAGCAGATACCAGTAAGCGATGAAGACATTCGACACGGCAATAAGCACGCGCGTATGCAGCGGCAGCTCGCCGCCCATGTTGCGGATGAAGGCCGTCAGCTGCGGCACCAGATAAATCATCAGGAAAAACGTCACGGCCGCCACCACCACCGCCACGATGACGGGGTACATGATGATCTTGCGCGTCTGCGACGCCAGCTCGTCTTGCCACTTTAAACTTTCCGACAGGTTCTTGAACACATCGGCGATCCTGCCGCTTTGCTCCCCGGCCAGTATCAGGCTGGTAAACGTGGCGTCGAAGATGTCGCCATGCTGGCCCAGCGCACCCGACAGCGGCAGGCCACCTTCGATGCTTTCAATGAGATCCGTGACGACTTCGCGCAGGCGCGGGTGATCCGTGCTTTCGCGCAAGTCGTTCAAGCCTTCCAGGATGGGCACGCCCGCGCCTGTCAATTGTTCCATGTGAAAACAGAAATTAATCAGGTCGCGGCGATGGATGATGCGCTTGCCCAGCAGCACCAGATATTGGCCCGTTATCCTGCAATCGACCAAGTCGAGCTGCATGCGGTGCAAACGCGCTTCCAGGTCCGGCACGTTGGCCGCCTCCATGCTGCCGGGAACCAGGCGGCCAGCACTATCCATGGCACGGTAGACATATTGCGCCATCAGGCCAGCCTTTCCGTCAGGTCGACCACGCGGCCCACTTCTTCCAGGGTCGTCACGCCTTCCATCACGCGGCGCATGCCGTCGTCGACCAGCCCTTTGAAGCCGGCCGCGCGCGCTGCGTTCTTCAATTCGCGGCTACTCGCGCGACGCGCCGTCAATTCATCGAGTTCGGCCGTCATCTTGAGAATTTCCATGATGGCTAGCCGGCCCTTGTAGCCTTGGTGCGCGCAGCGCTCGCAGCCGACGGCGCGGCAGATGGACACGGGCGCAGCGTCGGCCGCCAGGCCCAGCAGGCGGCGCTCGACGCTATCGGCGATCAGCGTTTCCTTGCAATGCGGGCATAAGCGGCGCACCAGGCGCTGCGCAACGATGCCGATGATGTTGCCGGCCATGATGTCGGGCAGGATGCCGATGTCGAGCAGGCGCGCCACGGAACCGATGGCCGAGCTCGTATGCAGGGTGGAATACACCTGGTGGCCCGTCATGGCGGCGGCGAAGGCCATTTCCGCCGTTTCGCGGTCGCGGATTTCGCCCACCAGGATGATGTCCGGGTCTTGCCGCATCATCGAGCGGATGCCGTCGGCAAAGCCCAGCTTGACCGATTCGTTGACCGAGGTCTGGCGTATCATATTCATAGGATACTCGACCGGGTCCTCCAGGGTCATGATGTTGACGCTTTCCGTATTGATATGGTTGAGTATCGAATACAGGGTGGTGGTCTTGCCGCTGCCCGTCGGGCCCGTCACCAGGATCACGCCGTCGGGGCGCGCAATCATCAGTTTCAACAGCTGCAGCTCCGCCTCGGCCAAGCCCAGGGCGTCCAGCGGCACGATGCCTTTTTGCCGGTCCAGCACGCGCAGCACGACGTTTTCGCCATGCGTGGTGGGCTGCGCCGAGGCGCGGAAGTCGATTTGTCGACCGGAAAACTTGATGCTGATGCGTCCGTCTTGCGGCGCGCGCGCCTCGGCGATATTCATGTTCGACATCACCTTCAGGCGCACGGCCATGGCGGGCCAGTACGATTTGTGCAAGCTGCGGATTTGCCGCAGGATGCCGTCGATGCGGTAGCGGATGCGCAGGAACGACTGTTCCGGCTCAAAATGGATGTCCGAGGCGCCGTTCTGGACGGCGTCGGCCAGCAGCGCGTCGATCAGGCGCACCATGGGCTGGCTGTACTCATCGGACGGCGAGGCCATGCTCTGGTAGCTGACTTCGCCCGTTTCGATTTCGTGCAAGATGCCGTCGATCGACAGTTCGAAGCCATAGTACTGGTCGATGGCGCGCGAAATATCCGATTCGTTGACGAGCACGGTAGAAATCGTGATGCCCTTGACCAGCATGGCGCTGATTTGATCGAGCGCCACGATGTTGCTGGTATCGGCCATGGCCAGTATCAGATTGTCCGCCTGACGCTCATACACGATGGGAAACACGCGGTAGCGCTTGGCAACGTCCTTCGGGATCAGTTTCAGGGCGATGGCGTCGACCACCAGGCTGGACAAGTCGGCGCTGACCTGTTTCAGGTTTTCGCTGAGCGCCTCGCGCACGGTCGCTTCCGTGACGAAGCCCAAAGTGATGAGCAGCTTGCCCAGCGGCTCGCTGCTGCGCCGCTGCTCGATGAGGGCGATGCGCAATTGATCTTCGCTGATCACGCCTTTCTGGATCAGCAATTTGCCCAGTGGAAGTTTTGCCTGTTCTGCCATGTCGCTTATTCTTGACGGGTAATAATGATGGCCGGGTCTGCCTGGTTTGCCGCGTTAGCGCCCGCCGCTGGCGTGGCGCCAGCCAAGTCGCGCAGGCGCGCCTGCAGCACGGTCCGGTCGAACGCGGCGGGCGTGGCTTGCGCCAGGTCCAGTGCGCGCTGGTAATACGTGGCGGCCAGCCTGGGCTGGTTCAGCCGGTCCAGGCCCACGGCCAGGTTGAAAGCATAGTCGGGATTGCCGGGCGCGGCGCCATAGGCGCGGAAAAATTGTTGCTGCGCTTCATACCAGCGGCGTTGCTTTGCGTACACATTGCCGAGTGCAAACAGCACGGGAGCGCTGTCGGGGCTGCGCGCCAGGATGGCTTTCAACTTTGCCTCGCTCTGCACCACGTCGCCCTGGCGCAGGCCGATCAGGCCGGCCAGCGCTTCGCCATCGTCGGGATTGATTTCCAGCAAACGCAGGTACAGCGACGCCGCTTGTGCGCCCTGGTTCTCGCGCAGGGCGACTGCCGCCAGCCCGAGCAGCGCGTCGCGGTTGTTGGCATCTTGCCGCAGCACTGTTTCATATTGCTGACGAGCAAGACCCAGTTGGCCGCCGTTGAAGGCGAGGTAGGCTTGCTGCACGCCGGGGTTGATATGCGGCGCAGCAACGCTGCGCTGTACCTGGATCTGGCTGTTGTCGGGCGCAGCCACGGGCGGCAGGCTCGGTGGGGCGGGCGGCGCCGTGCGTGCCAGTTGCGCCGCCACTGCCGCCTGCGCCGCCGCTTGTATCATGGCTTGCTGGTTCATCGCCTGTTGCTCAGCCGCACCGGCTGCCTGGCGCGCATCGCGCGGGTAGTCCGGTGCCAAGGTTGCGCCCGAGGGCTGCGTATCGGGTGGCGCGGCCGGTGTTGCCGGCAGCACCACGATGGGGCCGGCAACACCGGACGCACCCGGGGCGTCCGTCAGCGGCATGGGTACGCCGGGCAAGTTGGCGCCCGCGCCTGGGTTGGTGCTGGCGCGCCAGTACCAATACGCCATGGAACCGGCCACCAGCAGCAGCATCGCCAGCAGGATGGCCAGGCGCACGGTGGCCGGATCGACGCTGATGGGCCCGGTGGGACCTTTCGGCGGCGTATTGCTGCGGCTGGCGCGTGGCCGGGCGGGCGGTGGTTCGGGGCGAGTCGACTGCTGCGCACCGGCTTGCGCGCCCGCTTGCGGGTCTGGCGGCGAAGCCGGCTGGGCACTAGCCGGCTGGGTACTGCTGGGCTGGGGCGGCGGCGCGGGTGACTCCGGCAGCGCTTCCAGGCTCAGCGTGCTGGCCATTTGCACGGGTGGCGCGGCCGGCATGGCACGCGGTGCCACGGCATCGGCCGGTGCCAGCTCCAGTACCTGGTCGTAGGCCTCGGACGGCTTTTCCAGTTCTTCGTCGGAAAGGCTGTTCTGTTTGGCGCGCTCGGCCTTCTTGAGCGCCTGCATCAGCAAGCTCATGGGAAGCCTCCCTGCAGGCGTGCCTGCGGCTGGCCGGCGGCCGGTTGGCCATCCGTGTACGGCTGGGTATTGAGCGGCGCCTGGCCGGGCAGCAGGTAGCGGTAGTCGCGGTAATCGCCGTCGATGCTGGCATCCTTGACCACCACCGGGCGCATGAAAATCACCAGCTCCGTCTTGCTGCTCGCTTCGTTGCGGTAGGTAAATAAATTACCCACCAAAGGCAGGCCGGACAGGCCCGGCACGCCATCGCGGGCATTGTCGATGGAATCTTGCATCAGGCCACCCATCACGGCGATCTGGCCATTGCCCACCTTCATGATCGATTCCAGCTCGCGCGCCTGGATGACGGGCACGCGGCTTTGCACATTCGCCGTGGCCAGGGCCGGATTCGGGTCTTGCACGTAGCCAACGATGCGCGTGATGGTGGGGCGCACGTTCAAGGTCACTTCATCGCTGTCGGAAATTTGCGGCGTGACGCTCATGACGAAGCCGACGGGCACCGTTTCCAGTTTCGACTCATAGGTCGCTGGCGTGCTGATGGTGCCCGTCGAGCTGATCACGGCCGGCGTCACCTTGATGGTAAAGAAGACATTGTTGTCGACTACCTTCAGCATGGCGGTCTGATTGTTGAGTACGCTAATCTTCGGGCTGGACAGCACTTTTACCTTGCCGAACGATTCGAGCAGTTGGATGGTGGTGGAAAAACTGTCTTTCAGATAATTGAGCAGGAAGATGCCGGGCGTGGCGCCCGGTGTCACGCCGCTGCTGAGGGCCGCAGAACCGACTTGTTTCTGGGTCAGGCTCAGGCTGCCCGTCAGGCGCGCCCAGTTGATGCCTTGCTGGTATTCATTGCTCAGGCGCACTTCGATGATGGTTGCCTCGATCAGCACTTGCCGCTTGGCGCTGTGCAATACCGCATCGAGGAATTGCGCGATCTTTTCATGCTGGCGCCCCGTCGCCCGCACGGCGATCAATCCGCCTTCGACGTTGACGACGACAGACGAGGGGCTACCCTTGTTGGCCAGTTTTAACAGCGGCATGCCGTTCGCGTCCAGTGCCTGTCCAGGGTTGCCGCTCTGGCCGGCCACCTGCTGGCCCGGCGCAGACCCAGACCCCGACAGTCCGCCATTCTGGCCGCCACCTTGCATCGGCGGCTGCGCGCCGTATTGGCCGGTCGCGCCCGTGACAGGCAAATTGCCGGCCTGGTTCTGCGGCTGGCCTTGCTGCCCTTGTTGGCTGGGCACGTTCGTCAATTGCTGGTTCAGCTGTGCCAACGGGTCCACCTGTACGTCATTGAGCGTGGTTTCGCGCAGCAGGTCGCGGATATTCTTTTCGAGGCTGTACCAGAAATTATTTTCCGAACGATTCACTACCAGGGTGGTCGAATTGTTGTTGCCATTGCCGCCTTGCGTACTGCCGACGGGATTACTCGCGTTGTTCGACCCGCCCCCCGCCGTGGAGATTTGCGTGGCGATATTCACGCTGCTGTTGGTGCTGCGCGCGATGTTAACGTAATCGACCTTGTAATTGCGCCACTCCGGTGCATCGGGCAGCACCATCAGATTCTTGCCATCGATTTCGTAGCGCATATCGACTTGCTTGCCGATGCGCGACAGCAGTTGCGGCAAGGTCTGGTTCAGTGCATTGAGGGTGACGCTGCCCTCGATCTGCGGGTGGATGTCGATGTTCATGCCAGCATCGCGCGCCAGCGCAAACAGCAGCGATTGCACGGGCACTTTGTGCACGGTGACGCTATAGGTTTCCACTTTGGGCGCCGGCACGGGCGCGGCCAGCGCGCTACTTTGCTGCACCGGTTCGGGAATGGCGCCAGCAGGAGGGGGCGCGGCATTGACGTGGCCAGCGATAGCGGCGTTTGAGGCGTGGCGCAGCCGGCCAGCATGGCGCTGCAGGCAAGAGTGACCCAAGAGGCCAGCACAGGAATAGGGTGTTGAGTCATGAAAAGTTCGCCCTTTGAGTCGTGTTGTGCTTTTGTAATTTTAACTAGCATGATCGCCTAAAAGCAATCCGCTGTGCAGGCCCGGGGGGGAATATGTCGAAATAAAGTCAGGGTGCGCCACGCCCCGCCTGTGCCGGGGCGGTGGCATTAATTTCTGTGCGGATACTATCTATGCTGCTAAGAAATATTTTCTGCGACGATGCGGGGGCTATTCTCGCCCAGACGGCTTCGGCGCTGGCCTGGTCGGCAAAGCTGCCATAGACGATGGCCAGGCGCGCGGCGGCGCTGGCGGGTGCCTGTTGTCGCGACTTGCTTGCGGACACTGTACCAGGCAGACGAAAGACGTGCACGTTGTGCAGGCCGATGGCTTGTTGCGCCTGCTGCAAAAAAGTTTCTGCCGCGGTCGTCTCGCTGGCAGGCAGGCTGGCAATGTGCAGGACCAGTTGCTGCGATCCTTGCTGTGCCAGCCAGTCGCGCGATTCGGCCAGCTTGCTGTCGAGCAGCGCAGGCGGCGCAGGCGGGGCGGCGTGCGAGCGTGCTGCCGGGAACGTGGCGGGCGCCGCCATGCCCGTCGCCATGCCCGACTTGTGGCCCGGCATCAGCCATTGCCACAGCAGCGCAGCGGCCAGCAACAGCATCAACGCGCACAAGGCGCCCGCCAGCAGCTTGCCTGCGTGCCATGGCGCGCGGTAAAACGCACTGTCGGCGATGGCCAGGCGCACATGGCGCGCACTGACTTGCTGCGCATCGTCGGCAAATGCCGCCAGCAAGGCTTTGTCGGCCAGGATATTGATCCTGCGCACGATGCCCTGCGCAGCACGCGCCAAGCGGCGCAGTGCGGCCGGCGTAAAAACCAGCGGTGTTGTGCGGCCGGCGGCGGCCAGGCGACACGTCAGATAGTCGTTCAGCAATGCCGGCGGCAAGCACGGCACGGTAAAACTATGGGTGATGCGCTCCTTGAGCTGGCGGAACTGTGGCAAGTCCAGGGTAAGCTGCAATTCCGGCTGGCCAAACAGGACGATTTGCAGCAGTTTGTGACTGGCCGTTTCCAGATTCGTCAGCAGGCGCAGCGCTTCCAGGGTCGCACCCGGCATGGCTTGGGCTTCTTCAGCCAGCAGCAGCACCTGGCGCCCGGCCGCATGTCGGGCGATCAGCTCGCCATGCAGGGCGCGCAGCACGGTGTCGGCGCGGCAACCATCGAGTGTCAGGCCCAGCTCGGCGGCGATGGCGTGCAAGACTTCATCCGGTTCCAGGCGGGGGTTGAGCAGGTACACCACGTCAATCTGGGGCGGCAGGCGTTCGGCCAGCATACGGCACAGCATGGTCTTGCCGCTGCCCACTTCGCCCGTCAGCTTGATGATGCCTTCGCCTTGTGTGACGGCGTACAGCAGCGCCGCCAGCAGTTCGCCGCGCGTATTGCCAGGGTAAAAGAAGGCCGGGTCTGGCGTGATGCCGAAGGGGGCCGTGCGCAAGCCGAAATGGCGCAGATACATGCCGTGCGGGGAGGGCGCGTAATGCCGGTCGGGCGGCCTCTGGCGTGTAGCGTGCGGGTCGTTGTTCATGCTGCGATGCAATTGAGGAAAGCCTGCTCCAGGCTGGCGTCCGCCGCGCCGCCATGGCGCGCGCGACATTCGGCGGGCGTGCCGGCAAACACGATGCGGCCCCGATGCAAGATGGCCATGCGGTCGCACAACTCTTCCACGTCGGCCAGCGCATGCGACGTGAGCAAGGCGCCGCGGCCTTGCGCGCGTGCTTGCCGTAGTACTTGTTTGAACTGTGCGCGCGCTTTCGGGTCGAGTCCGCTCATCGGCTCGTCCAGCAGCAGTTGCTGCTTGCCCGACAGCAAGCAAGCGGCCAGTCCGAGTTTTTGCATCATGCCTTTCGAATACTCGCGCGCGGGGCGGCGCAAGGCCTCCGGCGCCAAGTCCAGCGCGCTCAGGATGTGTTGCACGGCTTGCGCATCAGGGCGCGCCTTGTGCAGGCGCGTCAAATAAGCGAGGAAGTCGCCGCCCGTCAGGTAGTGGGGCGCCTGGAAACGTTCCGGCAGAAAAGACAGCGGTTGGCGCGCCGCGCCATGCCGGTGCGGCTGGCCGAAAATGGCGATGTCGCCCCGTTCGGGCGTGCAAAAGTCCAGCAGGCATTTGAGCACGCTAGTCTTGCCAGCGCCATTGACGCCGACCAGGCCGAACAGTTCCCCCGCGCGTACCTGCAGGTCGACGCCGCGCAGCACGGCACTACCGGCCAGTTGCAGATGCACATTGTTAAACTCGATGGCGCAGGCGTTCATAGGGTCAATAGGTGGCAGGCAAGACGACGTACGACCAGCATTATTGCCACGGCGACGGGTGGGCGGCAAGTGTTTCCTTGCAGCGTGCTGAAATGCGCGAAAATCAAGCTGCGCAATGTATTTTCTGTAAGAAACAACAGGTTCTGGAATAAAATACCCGTACGCGCCGCTGGCGTGCATCGTCTGAAGAATTTGTCGAGGAGTAAGCATGGCAAGGCCAGAGAAAGTCCGGCTCGGTGAAATTTTGGTGCAGCAGAAGTTGCTGACGGAAGAACAGTTGGGCCAGGCCTTGACGGAACAGAAGCGTTCGGGGCGCAAGCTGGGCCGCGTTTTTGTCGAGCACGGCTTCGTTACGGAAGAGCAAATTTCCGGCGCCCTGGCGCGCCAGCTTGATATTCCCTACATCAATCTGAAGTTTTTTAACATCAGTCCCGAACTGGTGCGGCTGCTACCGGAAACCCAGGCGCGGCGTTTCCGCGCGCTGGTGCTGGAAGACCGGCGTGAGGGTTTGCTGGTCGGCATGTCGGACCCCACCGACCTGTTCGCGTACGATGAGATCGCGCGCCTGGTCAAGCGCCATATCGAGCTGGCCGTCGTCAATGAAACGGAGGTGCTGGCCGCCATCGACCGCATCTATCGTCGCACGGAAGATATTTCCAGCCTGACGCGCGAGCTGGAGCAGGACCTGGGCGACGTGTCGGTCGACTTCGGTGCCCTGGCCGCCAATCCGGGCCTGGAAGAGGCGCCCATCGTCAAGCTGCTGCAATCGGTGTTCGAAGATGCCACCCAGGTGCGCGCCTCGGACATCCACATCGAACCGCAGGAAGGCCGGTTGCAGATCCGCTTCCGCATCGACGGCGTGCTGCACCTGCAGACGGAAGCGGACAGCAAGATCGCCAGTTCGCTGGCGCTGCGCCTGAAACTGATGTCCGACCTGGACATTTCCGAGAAGCGCCTGCCGCAGGACGGTCGTTTCGCCATCCGCGTGAAAAACCAGCGCATCGACGTGCGTATTTCCACCATGCCGACGCAATACGGCGAATCGGTGGTGATGCGGCTCTTGAATCAGGGCGGCACGACCTTGCGCCTTGACGCCATCGGCATGCCGCCCAAGCTGGTGCAACAGTTCCGCGCCATGGTGAGCCGCCCGAACGGCCTGGTGCTGGTGACGGGACCAACCGGTAGTGGCAAGACGACGACCTTGTACTGCGCCCTGGCCGAACTCAATTCGGTGGAAAAAAAGCTCATCACGGTGGAAGATCCCGTCGAGTACCGCTTGCCCGGTATTAACCAGGTACAAGTGAACGAGAAGATCGAGCTGAACTTTGCCCGCGTGCTGCGCTCGGCCCTGCGGCAAGATCCCGACATCGTGCTCGTGGGCGAGATGCGCGACCAGGAAACGGCGCAAATCGGCTTGCGTGCTGCCATGACGGGCCATTTGGTGTTGTCGACGCTGCACACGAACGACGCCATCAGCACGCCGCTGCGCCTGATGGACATGGGCGTGCCGCGCTATATGGTGGGTAGCTCGCTGCAAGCGGTGCTGGCGCAGCGCCTGGTGCGCGTGATCTGTGAAAGTTGCAGCACGCCCTACGTGCCCACGCCCAACGAATACGAATGGCTGCGCCTGGAACTGGGCGAGCTGGTCGAGCGCAATCAGTATTTTCACGGCAAGGGTTGCTCGCATTGCAACGGCATGGGTTACCGGGGCCGCACGGGCGTGTACGAATTGCTGGAAATCACGCGCGCCGTGGCCGATGCCGCCAACCATGCCGATCCTTCCCACTTCATGAAGGTGGCGAAGGAGCAAATGGCGGGCGAGACGCTGCGCCGCCACGCCGTGCAGCTGGTAGTGCAGGGCCGCACGACGGTGATGGAAGCGATGCGCATCAGCAACCAGAGCGAGGATTGACGTGCCATTTTTTGCTTACAAGGCGCGCAATGCCAGCGGCGAGTTGCTGAGCGGCGTGATGGAAGGCGCCGACAGCGGCGCCGTGGCCGACCAATTGTTTTCCACCGGCGCGACGCCGGTGGAAATCCTGGCGACCAAAAAAGCCGCCACCACCGGTGCCGATATCGGCTGGTGGCAAAGGCTGACGGAGAAAAAAGTCAGCTCGATGGATGTGCAATTGTTCAGCCGCCAACTCTACACCCTGCTCAAGGCTGGCGTGCCTATCATGCGCGGCTTGGCTGGCCTGCAGGAGTCGGCCATCAGTCCCGCATTTGGCCGCGTCATCAAAGATGTGCGCGAGTCGCTCGACGCGGGACGCGAACTGTCGGCTGCCATGGCGCGCCACCCCACCGTGTTTACGCCGTTTTACCTGTCGATGGTGCGTGTGGGCGAAATGACGGGGCGCCTCGATGAAGTGTTCCTGCGCCTGTTCGATCACCTGGAATTTGACCGCGACATGCGCGCGCGCGTGAAGACGGCGACGCGCTATCCCACTTTCGTGATCGTGGCCATGCTTATCGCCATGGTCATCGTCAACATGTTCGTGATTCCCCAATTCGTGAAAGTGTTCGCCAGCTTCAACGCCGAACTGCCTTTGATGACCCGCATCCTGATCGGCACGTCGGCCTTCATGGTCAATTACTGGCCCTTGCTGCTGGTAGTGACTATTGCCTCGATAACCGCTTTCCGGGCCTGGTTGCGCACCATTCCCGGCCGCTACACCTGGGATCGCTACAAGTTGCGCTTCCCCATCGCCGGCAAGATCATCCTGAAAGGCACCATGGCGCGTTTCGCGCGCAGCTTCGCCTTGTCCAGCACCAGCGGCGTGCCCATCGTGCAGGCGCTGACGGTGGTATCGCAAACGGTCGATAACGCCTATCTGTGCGCCCGGGTCGAACAGATGCGCGACGGCGTCGAGCGCGGCGACAGCATCTTGCGCACTTCGGTGACGGCGGGCGTCTTCACGCCGGTGGTGCTGCAAATGATCGCCGTCGGCGAAGAGTCCGGTTCACTCGATGATTTGATGAATGAAATCGCCCAGATGTACGAGCGCGAAGTCGATTACGAATTGAAGACACTGTCTGCGCAGATCGAACCCATCCTGATCGCCTTCCTTGGTGCCATGACGCTGGTGCTGGCGCTGGGTATCTTCTTGCCAGTGTGGGATCTGGGCAAGGTGGCCCTGCAAAAATGAGAGCGTGCATGTCGCCCCAAAAAAGTATTGCGGCTGGCAAGGCAAGGCAGCGCGGTTTTACTTTGTTTGAGCTGGCCGTCGTGGTGTCCGTTATCACCGTGCTGGCGCTCGTGTTGCTGAGCCGCTTAACGCTGGTTCAGCGGGAGGCGGAGCGGGTCGCGGTGCAGCAAACGATCGTCGCCTTGCGCGCGGGCCTGCGCATGAAAGTGCTGCAACTGTATGCAACTGACCGGCAAAACCAGTTGCCGGCGCTGGTCGGGCAGAATCCCGTCGATTGGCTGCTTGAAAAGCCGCCCAATTATTTGGGCGAGTATGCGACGCCGGAGATAGCAAAACTCCCCCAAAGTCATTGGTTTTTTGATCAAAGTAATGCAGAATTGATATATATATTAAATCGGAGCAACACTTTTGGCGGATACCATTCCGAGTTGCTTCAATTCAAGGTAAGCTTGCAGCCAGCTCCCCCTAATTCGGCCAGCCCTTCAATCTCGGTTGAGATGCCTCAGGTGGTACTGATGCAGATGGGCGAGGCGGGCGGGCTGAAATAGTTCGATATTGTGTAGATAAATTTTGTCTATGGTGTTTTTTGATTTTTTGGAGATCAGCATGAAGATCAGCAATAGTAAGCAATCGATTCGTCGTTTTCAACAAGGTGGCCAGGCGGGCTTTACGCTGATCGAGTTGGTCGTCGTCATCGTCATCCTGGGCATACTGGCGGCCACCGCGATTCCGCGTTTTATCAATTTGTCGGCCGACGCCCGCCTGGCGAAAGTCAACGGCGCCCGCGCCTCGGTACAGGCTGCCGCTTCCCTTGCCCACGCGCAATGGCTGGTCAATGGCTCGCCCACTACTGGGACCGTCACGGTACAAATGGAAGGCACTACCATCTCCATGGCGAACGGCTATCCTGATGCGGCTGGCATCGTACTCGCCGCAGGTGGCTTGAATGACTACAATGTCTCGGGTACGGCGCCGGTATCGATTGCCGCCGATGCAAGCCATCTTACCTGCGCGTTCACCTATACGGTCGCCACGGCGACTGTGGCGGCGCAGGTGGGTGTTTCACCTGCCCTGAGCAATTGCTAATAGCGTAAGCTGCGCATGCGGCGGCCATGTGCGCCGCATGCAATCCGCCTGGTTCGCCAGGCGCTTTCTATTTGTCCTGGCATGTTTCAGCCGGCATGCCGTCCTTTGCCATAGGTGCGTGGATACGATGTTGTTTCCAGCGGATTTGATGTTTGCCGTACGGGCGAGCCGTGGGCGCCAGCAGCGTGGCTTTACCCTGGTCGAACTGATCGCCGTCTTGGTGGTGGGTGGTATCGTGGCAGCTTTCGCCATGCCGCGCTTCTTTCAGCAAGACAGTTTTGATGCGCGCAGCTTTGCTGATCAAAACGTCAGCATGCTGCGCTATGCGCAAAAACTGGCAATTGCGCAAAACAGGCCCGTGTTCGTGCTGCTCAACGGCAGCCGCATCGCCCTGTGTTTTAGCGCCGCCTGCGAGGCGGCCAACCGTGTCTTGCCGCCAGCTGGCAGCAACAGTGGCCGCACGGCCACCCTGGCTGCCTGCGCGAATGTCACGGCATGGCTGTGCGAGGGGGCGCCCAACAAGATCAGCTATAGCGTGCCGCTGCAAGCGGCCGCCTTTTACTTCAATGCCCTGGGCCGTCCTTACCGTGTGGGCGATGTCGAGCCTGTATCGAGCTTTCCCGCGCGCGTCAGCATCGGCATCAATGGCGCGGACATGACGCGCAACCTGGTGCTCGAAGGGGAGACCGGCTATGTCCATGACTAGCATAGCCGTCTTGCCTGTGCGCAGGACGGCGCAGCGCGGCGTGACCCTGATCGAGTTGGTCATTTTCATCGTTGTGGTCAGCATCGCCGTCGTGGGACTGCTGCAAATCTTCGCCCGCACCACGGCCAGCAGCGCCGATCCGCAATTGCGCAAGCAGGCGCTGGCGATCGCCGAAGCCATGCTCGATGAGATCGAAGGGGCACGGTTCACGTTTTGCGATCCGCTTGCCGATCCGGCAGCCGAGAAGGCGAAGAATGCCGCGCAGTACGACAGCGCCACCAACCCTGACGGCTGCAATACGCCGCAAAATGTCAGCGCGGTGGTGCCTGCCACGGGGCGCCCGTATTACAATGTCAGCGACTATGTGCGGGCCTTCAATGCCTCCGTGATCTACCCGGATGACGCTGCTGGAAACCGCTTTCCTGACGGCTATGCGGTGAGCGTGGCCATTGCTCCCGACGCGGCACTGGGGCCGGCCGGCGCCGGCCTGGTATCGACCGCTGCGCCCGTCAACATGAATGTCTTGCGCATTACGGTCACCGTGACTTATGCCACGAATCAACAGATCGTGCTGGCCGGCTACCGCACCCGCTACGCAGGCAATGCCGTTCCATGATGACTTTTCCCACGCCCCGGCAACGCGGTTTCACCCTGGTCGAACTGATCGTGGTGATCGTCATCACGGCCATCGTTGCCGGCATGGTGACGGTATTTATCCGCGCTCCCATACAAGGTTACCTGGATGTGAGCGCCCGCGCCGAATTGGCGGACGCGGCCGATTTGGCGACCCGTCGCATCACGCGCGAGGTACGCCTGGCCTTGCCCAACAGCGTGCGCGTGACGAGCAATAGCAGTGGCAGTTATCTGGAGCTGCTGCTGACCAAGGCGGGTGGGCGCTATTTGTCGGAAGACGACGATCTCAGCGTGACACCGGGCAATGTGCTGGCCTTTGATCCCAGCACGCCGGTGGCCAACTCGACTATCTTCAGCATCGTCGGCACCGCGCCGTCCGGCTTGCAAACCATTGTTGCCGGCGACTTTATCGTCGTCAATAACCTCGGCGATCAGCCTCCCGTGGACGCCTATAATTGCAGCGGGCAATGCAACCGCGCCCGGGTCACAGCGATAAACGGCAACAATGTCACGCTGGCCAGCAACCCCTTCGTCGCGCAAACGCCGTCCATGCCTTCGCTCAGCTATCGTTTTCAGGTGGTCAGTACGGTCGTCACTTATCACTGCGCGCCAAATACAAACGGCACCGGTACGCTGACGCGCTATGCCGGTTATGCCATCGACCCTGTCCAGCCGGTCAGCGCCGCTGCCGCGCCGTTGACTAGCGCGTCGTCGGCGGCGCTGATGGCGATGCAGGTCGCGCAATGCGAATTTTCCTTCGATACGCTGCCCAACCTGCAGCGCGGCCTGGTGCGTATTAGCCTGACCTTGGGCGTACCCGGTGGCAACGCGGGTCAGGTCACGCTGGTGCAGCAGGCACAGATTAATAATTCGCCATGACGCTATCCATTTCCCCCATGCCGCATGGGCGCCCGCCATACCGCAAGGCGCGCGGTTTCAGCATCGTCACCGCCATCTTCTTGCTGGTGGTGCTGTCCGCGCTGGGCGTGGCGCTGGTCTCCATCTCGACCATGCAGCATGCCGAGTCGGCGCTGGACGTGCAGGGCGCGCGCGCCTACCAGGCGGCCAGGGCCGGCATGGAGTGGGGCGTATACCGGCAGCGCGTGGACGGCAGTTGTGTCGCCAGCAGCCATTTTGCGCTGCCCGCAAATAGCGCCCTGAGTGGCTTTAGCGTGACCGTGCGCTGTACGCAGGCGGCGGGTGCGCTGCCGCGTTTTCAGGTCATTGCGACCGCCTGCAACCAGCCTGTGGCCAGTGTCTGCGCCACCGCCAACGCCACCAACCATCCTGATTATGTGCAACGCGTCGTGCAGGCGGAATTTTGAGCATGCCGCTAGAAAGGAATAATATGCAGGCAGTCACCACTTTATGGCTAGTTGCACTGGCCCGACTGGTCGCTCTGGCCATGTTCTGTTGCGCGTCGGCCCAGGCGGCAACCTACGCCAACACCAGTTTTGCCTATAGCTGGATCGACGCCAGCAGTCATGCCAAGCTCGGCTATAACACCTCGCCTTACCGCTTCAACGGTTCCGCCGGCTGCGGCACCACGCCGCCCATCCTTGACGACACGCTCAGTGATGCCTTGCCCATCGGCTTTAGCTTCATGTATTCGGGCGTTGCCTTCAGCACGGTGCGCGTGATGACGAACGGACGGTTGCAATTCAATAACAATGTTACTTGCGGCTATGGCAGCCCGGTACAGACGCAGCCCTATCCGGACAGCAGCTTGAATTACACCATGCGCATCTATGGCAATGACCTCGATCCCACCTCGAAACTGGAACTGCCCAGCTACAACACCGCTTGCGCCAGCCGCCTCACGTGCTACATCAGCTATGCCACCATCGGCACCGCCCCCTATCGCAGCTTCGTGGTGACCTGGAGTAATGTGCCGGAATGGACCACGGGCTCCAACCCCACTGGCTCTTACAGCCTGCAATTGATCTTGCAGGAAAACGGCGAATTCATCTACCAGTACGGCGCGGCAGTGGCGGGACCTTCTGGCAAGCTGGGGCAGATTGGCTGGCAGGCCGACAGCAACGATTACGACACGCCGCAGACCGGCTTCCCGGTCAGCAATTCAGCCATCAAGTTCTATATTCCCCGCCCCGTGCTCGAGTACCGCATGGAGCAGCCCAGCTGGAACAATACGCCGGCGCAAGTGAGCGATACCAGCGGCAACGGGCGCGATGGCACGGTGCTGGGCGGCGCCCAGACGATCGCCGCCGGTCGCGTCTGCCGTGCCGCCAGTTTCCCGCTCAATACCAGCGCCACTGCCATCGATGCGATCGATAGCGGTCTTTCCGTGCCCGTCAGTATGGGCGGCGCCGGCACGATCACATTTTGGTACAAGGCCAATACGGCCTGGTCCGGCAGCGGAGCGCGCGATGCACAATTGCTCGATGCCACGCAAATGAACAATGAATGGTTTTTTCTCGTGCGGCGCAGCACGGGTGCCTTGCGCTTTGTCGTCACCGACAGTCTGGGCAACCAGCGCGTGGTGGAAACGGCCGCCAATAGCGTGCCCGCCGGTACCTGGAAACATATTGCCGTGAGCTGGAGCTTCAATGCGCTGGCGGCAGCCAATAGCGACCGCCTGCGCATTTACGTCGACGGGGTGCTGCAGAAGGAGTCGGCGTTCACCACGGCGGCGGTGGCGTCGCCGCGCATCGGCAGCGTGTATATCGGCGATAACCGCAGCACGGTGACGGGGCAAAACGGCAGCGGCAATTCCGCCGATGGCGCCATCGACGAATTGCGTGCCTATAACTATGAAGGTGGCCTGGCGCTGGTGCAGCGCGACCAGAACCTGAGCCAGGCTGGTTGCCTGAGCCATTATGCGGTGAGCAATTCGGGCACGGGCCTGACCTGCCAGCAAAGCACGGTCACGGTGACGGCGCATGACGTCAACCATAACAATATCGTGATGCCCAACAATACCACGCAAATCGTGCTGAGCACATCGAACGGCATAGGCGACTGGGCCTTGATCGCCGGCTATGGCGTGCTCAATAATGGTACCTTGAACGATGGCGTGGCAAGTTATCTGTTCAACGGTGAATACCAGGCTGTGTTCGGCCTGAGCAGCGGCACGGCTGCCACGGTCAGCGTGAATGTGACGGATGGACAGTTCACGGAGCAGGAGGACCAGTCGCTGGTGATCAAGGCGTGCGCGGTGGCGCTCTTCAACGCCTGCGAGGCGACGACGCCGCGTTGCGTGCCCAGCACCAGCAGTATCAGCTATGCCCGCCTCAATACCAAGTTGGCCGATACGGCTTTCAAGCTCGACCTGGTAAAACTGAAGAGCGATGCCAGCCTGGAAACGACTTTCGCTGGCGTGACCACGGTTGATTTGCTGGCCAACACCGCCACCGGTGTCGCGCTAGGGGCGAATAACTGCCCGCTGACCCAGACGGCGGTCATTCCGCTGGGCCTGGCCACGTTCGTGGGCGGCTATTCGAGCGCCAATGTGAGCATCCCGGCTAACGCCATCAGCGCCGTGGCGCCCAAGTACAGCGCTTACCGCGATGTGCGGGTGCGCGTCACTTGCACGGCGGCCGTGTGCGTCACCGCCAATGTGGCTTGTTCGACCGATAATTTTGCGGTGCGACCGCAACAGTTTACGCTCAGTTCCAACATGAGCAACAGCGCCCTGAGCGGCACGCCCAGTCTGCCGGCGGGCACCCCGTTCACCCTCGGTGCGGCGGCCGTTGCCGGCTATAACGGCACGCCGCTGGTCGACAATTCCGCCGCCGGACAAAAAATCACCGGCTTCATCAGTAACACCGATTACAGCGACCGCCTGGGCTCGAGCTCGAGTGCCAGTCCGTTTCCGCTGGGGCAGGCGGTATTGGCCAGCGGTGTGGCCAGCAATAGCGGCGTGACGTACAGCGATGTCGGCACCTTCCGCATGCTGCCCGACGCGGTGCTCGACAATTCCTACACCAGCGTCGACCAGCCGGGCGACTGCGTGACCGGCAGCAGCAGCAATACGGCCGTGGGCGGCAAGTTTGGCTGCAATATCGCCAACCAGACGCAAAGTCCCGCGCCCGTCTATGGCCGCTTTTTTCCTGACCACTACGCGCTCACGGGGGCGCTGACGGCCGCCTGCGGCGACTTGACCTACATGAGCCAGCGCGAACTGGGCGTCGCGCTGGGCGTGACGGCTCTGAGCAAGGGCAATCAAATCCTGGGACGCTACGGCAGCGCTTATCCAGCCCTCGCTAGCGTGAGCGTGGGCGCCCGCAATGGCAGTGCGACGCTGGCCGCCAGCCGCCTGTCGCCCGCCTTGCCCGCCTTTGCGTGGAGCCAGGGCCGCAGCGGTCGCAGTTATGCCACCGACAGCGCCGGCTACGCCGTGGGCAGCACGCAAGTGACATTGGCCGGCAGCGGCAGCCTGTCGGCGGGGGAGTTGATCAAGTTTAGCGGCGACAATGCCGTATACACGGTGCAGGCAGACATGGCCGGTGCCGGTACGCTGACCCTGGCGCCGCCTGGCTTGCTGCAGGCGATCCTGCCCACCGCGACCGGCGTGGCGGTGCAGTATGGTTTCAACCGCTTGCCCAGCGGCCAGGACGGGCCGTACGACAACTTTTCGCTGCTGGTGTCCATCAGCGACGCCGATGGGGCGCTCATTTCCAGCGTCAATGGACTAGCCGTCACCCCCGCAGCCAGTGTGGCGGTGGGCAATACCAAGTTGCGCCACGGGCGCCTGCAGGTCGCCAATATGTATGGTTCCGAACGGCGCGCCTTGCTCGTGCCGCTGGCCGCGCAATATTGGAACGGCACGCTGTTCGTCGACAATGTGCTGGACAATTGCACGGCCTTGTTGCGCAAGAATTTACTGTTGACCAATTATCTTAATTTGACGGATGCCCAGCTACCGGCCGCCACCAGCTTGCCGCTCGATAGCGGCCTGTTGGTGCAGGGTGTCGGCAGCGTTTTACTGGCCAAGCCGGCCGCGCCGGTGACGAAAAAAGGCACGCTGACGCTGCAGTCCCTGATTCCCTATTTGCCGGGCCAGGCGCGTGAAACCATCGGCGTGTTTAAGAGCGAGCCGCTGATATTTATCCGCGAGATGTTTTGATGCGAGGGCATTTTGTGTAAGGAGATGACTTTCGTGGTGTTTTCTTGAAAATATATTGTCAATATATTATTTTTTAGACTGTTCTTCCATACGATGAATTAAAATTGATTTCATGCATCATTGGCGCGGCAACGTTGCCGGAGCACTTCTATTCTCGGGATCGGTTGCATGAGTTTCTTCGTAAAAGCAAAAAAACAGGACGGCTGGCTGGCGACATCGTTTTCTGCGGAGGGCATGTGTGCTGCCGTCGTCGAGCGGCGCACTGGCGAGCGCCCGCTGGTGCGGGC
The DNA here is from genome assembly GCA_000242815.2 of Janthinobacterium lividum PAMC 25724. Taxonomy (GTDB): domain Bacteria; phylum Pseudomonadota; class Gammaproteobacteria; order Burkholderiales; family Burkholderiaceae_D; genus Janthinobacterium; species Janthinobacterium lividum_D. The sequence continues at coordinate 152,275 of AHHB01000036.1, read as the reverse complement.
CGCAGCGTTTTATGCCGGCCGCAAACCCGTGCCGGCCGCCACCCTGGAAAGGCTGAACAAGGAGATGCACGCCCAGTCGCACCTTTGCAGCACGCTGCTCGGCGCAGGCGAGTACCAGTTGCTGACACTCGATGCGCCGAATGTGCCGCCGGAGGAACTGAAAACTGCCGTCGGCTGGCGCTTGAAAGATATGCTGGACTTTCCGCTGGCCGAGGCCACCATTGACGTCGTTGGCATCCCGGTCGATAAAAATGCGCCAGTGCGCGGCCAGTCCCTGTTCGCCGTCGCCGCGCGCAACGCCCCTTTGGCCGAAAGGCAGGCACTTTACAGCGAGTGCAAGATAGCGCTGGCCGTCGTCGATATACCGGAAATGGCGCAGCGCAATGTCGCGGCGCTGATGGAGCCGCAGGGGCGCGGCCTGGCCATGCTGTCTTTCGACGGCGAGGGCGGCTTGTTGACGGTGACGTTTGATGCCGAACTGTGTCTGGCGCGCCGCATCGATGTCACGCTGGCCCAGTTGGCCGATGTCGACGAGGCCCGGCGGCAGCAGTATTACGACAGGATCACTTTGGAATTGCAGCGTTCGTTTGATCATTTCGAGCGTCAGTTTCATTTTATTAGCATCTCCAAGCTGGTGCTGGCACCGACCGGCAGCGAGGGTTTGCATGGCTACCTGGCGGACAATCTGTACATGCCTGTGGAGCTGCTGGACTTGGCGCTGCTGTTTGATTTTTCCCGCGTGCCCGACTTGCAAGCGGCCGCCAGCCAGGCGCGCTTTTTCCTGTCCCTGGGTGCAGCTCTGCGACAAGAGGGGGTACTCGCGTGAGCCAGCAAATCAATCTGTTCAACCCCGCGTTTGAAAAGCAGAAGCAGGTATTGTCGGCGAAGGGCATGGCGCAGGGACTGGGGCTGATCTTGCTCGTCAGTGGTGCGCTGGCCTTGTATGGCGCGCGCCAACTGGCCGTGCTGGAACGCGCTGCGGCTGATAGCAAGCTCATGCTAGCTGCGCGCGAGGCGCGGCGGGCCGATGTGCTGACGCGTTTTCCCACGCCGCAGAAGGATCCCCTCATCGCGCGCGCGCTGGGGCAAGCGCAAGCCGACCGCGCCGCCCTGTTGGAGGCGCAAACTATCTTGCAAGGTGGCGAGCTGGGCAATACACACGGTTATGCCGCTTATTTCCGTGCCTTTGCGCATGCCAAGGTCAATGGTCTGTGGTTGACGGAGGCGAGCATCGTCGGCGCCGGCAAGGAGATCGGTCTGCAGGGGCGCACCGTGCAGCCCGATCTGGTGCCCCAGTATATTAGCGCCCTGTCCAGGCAGTCTGTGCTGCAAGGAAAATCATTTGCGCGCCTGGATATGGCGGCGGCGCAAACTCCCGCGCCCGCGCTGCCGGTGGCGTCAGCCGGTGCGCTGGCCGAGGCCGTGGTTGCACCAGCGCGGCGATTTATCGAATTCAGTTTGCAATCGTCTGCGGCGCCGGCCGGCGGCGCGGCAGGGACGGTGAAAGAATGAAACAACAATGGCAGAAACTCACCCTGAAAATCGATGCACTGAGCGTGCGCGAGCGGGCCATGATTTTTGGCGCCGCTGCCGCGCTGCTGGTTTTTATCGTTTTTTATCTGGTGCTCGACCCTCAAATGAGCCGCAGCAAGGTGCTAGTTGACGCGATAGCGCAGCGACAGCAGGCGGCCGCCGTCATCGATGGCGAAGTGGCGCAAAAGCTGGCGGCGCATGCCGGTGATCCGGATCAGCAAGACCGGATCCGGCTGGAACGCACCAGGCAGGAAACCGGGCAGATGCGGCATGCTTTGCAGGCCACACAAAATGGCCTGGTGGCACCGGAGCGTGTCGTGCCGATGCTGCAGCAATTGCTGAAACAGCAATCGCGCTTGCAACTGGTGTCCTTGCTCACCTTGCCGTCTGGCCCGATGGGACACGGAGGTCTTGCTCCCGCCGTCGCTATAGCGACCGCGACCGCGACAGCGATAGGGACAGCGACGCCTGCGGCTGCGCCTGCTGCGCCCGCTGCACCGGCGACAGCGGAAATCGCCCCGGCGAAGGCACCGGCCCTGCTATACCGCCATGGTGTGGAAGTCGTATTGCGTGGAAATTATCTGGACATGGTGAATTATATGGACGCTCTTGAGGCAATGCCGGCCCATGTGTTCTGCGGCAAGGTCAACATGAAGGTCGAGCAGTATCCGAACGCCACGCTGAGCCTGACCCTGTACACGCTGAGCCTGGACGAAAAATGGATCGCGCTGTGATGCGCGCCAGGCGCTATGTCGCCGTTGCGAGCGTGCTGCTGTCCTTGGCGCCCAGTGCTGTTGCTCAGGGCCTGATCGATCCGACCAGGCCGCCCGATGCGGTGCCGGCCGAGAGCGCTGCCGTGTCTGCCCGCGCGGCGGCGCCGCAGTTGCAGTCGCTATTGATTTCGAATAAACCGGGCGGGCGGCGCCTGGCCGTGATCGATGGCGTCAGCGTGCGCTCCGGCGACAGGATCGGTGGTGCCGTGCTGGTCAGCATCGGCGAGGCAAGCGTGGTGCTGCGGCGCGGTAAAACCCTTGAAACGCTGCGCTTGTATCCGAAAGCGGCGCAGGTGAACGACGGTGTGCAGATGCGAAGGAAATAGGTTCATGTCACCCAATAAACACAAGGCGGGAATGCGGAAGATATTTGAAATAGGTAAAAGAGCCGGCGTGCTGGGCGTTGCCGTAAGTTTGTGCGCCTGCAACGTGGCGCCAGTCAAGCGCGATACTTACAATGCCATCAAGGAGCAGGTGGCCGCCGCCAGCGCCACGACCAGTCAGGCAGTTCAGTCCGCAGCAGTGGAAAACGCGCTGCTGCCGCAGGCGAGCGCGCTGGCGGCGCAACTGCCGAAGGCGCGCGGCGTGCTCGATGAGCGGTTTAACGTTGCCTTCAGCAACGTTCCGGCGCGCCAGTTTTTTGCTTCGCTCGTCACCGGCACGCGTTACAACATCCTCGTCCATCCTGATGTGCAGGGCAATATTTCCGCCAACCTCAAGGATGTGACGCTGATCGAAGCGCTCGATGCGGTGCGCGAACTGTATGGCTACGATTACAAGATCGAAGGCACGCGCATCGCAATTCGCCCCCTCACCATGCAAACCCGCATGTTCCAGGTCAATTACCTGACGGGTAACCGCAAGGGCACGTCGAATTTACGCGTCTCCTCGACGTCGGTGTCGAATTCCGGCACCAGCAACAGCGGCCAAAGCGGCGGCAATAGCGGCCAGCAGTCGCAGAATCAGCCGCAGCAGTCGGGCCAGGGCGGCAGCCAGGTGCAGCAGGATAGTGCCAATCTCAGCACCACGTCGGACAGCAATTTCTGGGCAGAATTGAAAGAATCGCTGGGTGCCATCATCGGCGGCACGGCCGATGGCCGCAAGGTGGTAATCAGCCCGCAGTCCGGCGTCGTCGTCGTGCGCGGCATGCCCGATGAACTGCGCGCCGTCGACCTGTACCTGAAGGCGACGCAACTGTCGGTGGACCGCCAGGTTATCCTGGAAGCGAAGATACTCGAAGTGGAATTGAACGATAATTTCCAGACCGGCATCAACTGGGCTTCGTTTGCCTCCATCAAGAGCGGCCATACGAACCGCATTTCGACCGGTTTCATCCAGCCCGGTGGCAGCCTGGCGCCGCTGCCGTTCAACGGCGGCCAGCCGCCCAAGATGACCAATAGCAACGGCTTGACGGCCAGCAGTGGCTTTGGCCTCAGTTCGGCGGCGAACGCAGCCGGTTCCATGTTCGGCCTGGCTTTCCAGACAGCCAACTTCGCCGCCATGCTCTCTTTCCTGGAGTCGCAGGGTTCGGTGCACGTGCTGTCGAGCCCGCGCATCGCCACCATGAATAACCAGAAGGCCGTGCTGAAGATAGGCACCGACGAATTCTTTGTCACTGGCGTCAGTACTACCGTGACGTCGACCGGCAACACGAGCGGCACCACCTCCAGCCCGAATGTCACGCTGCAGCCCTTCTTTTCCGGCGTGGTGCTGGACGTGACGCCGCAGATCGATGATCAGGGCAATATCATCTTGCACGTGCATCCTTCCGTCAGCCAGGTCACCACGGTCAACAAGGAAATCGACCTGGGCAGCGCCGGTTCGCTGAAACTGCCGCTGGCCGCGTCCAGCACTTCCGAGATGGATAGCATGGTGCGTAGCCAGGATGGGCGCATCGTCGCCATCGGCGGCTTGATGCGCCAGGCTACCACCGCCGACCGCTCGCAAGTGCCGGGCGCGGGTGATATTCCCTTGCTGGGCGCGCTGTTCCGCAACACGGGGCAGGTAATACAGAAGCGCGAACTGGTGGTGCTGATCAAGCCCACCATCGTCGATGGCGCAAATAGCTGGAGCGAGGACTTGCTCGATTCGGGCAAGCGCATCGAGGCGCTCGACCCGCGCCGTCCCTCGGAGCTGCGCTAAATGTACCAGGCCCATTTCGGCTTGCGTGAGGCGCCGTTTGGCCTCACGCCCGATACCAGTTTCTTCTTCAACGGCCCGCAGTCGCAAAAGGCGCTTAACACCTTGCTGGTGGCGGCGCGCAATGGCGAGGGCTTCATCAAGATCACTGGCGAAGTGGGCACCGGCAAAACCTTTCTCTGCCGCAAATTCATGCAATCGTTGGGGCCGGACTTCGTCACGGCCTACATCCCGAATCCGAACTTGCCGCCCCGTTCACTGATGCTGGCGCTGGCCGACGACCTCGATGTCCTGCTGGAGAAAGATGCCGATCAGCATCAGCTGCTGAAGTCGCTCAACTTGCGCTTGCTCAACCTGGCAGCGCAGGGCAAGCGCGTGTTGTTGTGCCTCGATGAAGCGCAGGCGATTCCCGTTGACAGCTTGGAGGCCTTGCGCCTGCTGACCAATCTGGAAACGGAAAAGCGCAAGCTGTTGCAAATCGTGCTGTTCGGCCAGCCCGAATTGGACCTCAAGCTGGCCCTGCCGGAAATCCGTCAGCTGGCACAGCGCATCACCTTTCACTATCACCTGGGACCTTTGTCGCGCGACGACGTGGACTTTTATGTGGCGCACCGCCTGCGCGTGGCCGGTTTCGATGGCGCGCGCCTGTTCAGCCGTGGCGGCGTGAGCAAGCTTTACCAGGCTTCCGGCGGCATCCCGCGCCTGATTAACATCATGGCGCACAAGGCGCTGATGCTGGCCTATGGCGAAGGCCGGCAGCAGGTCAGCGGGCGCCACGTGGCGCTGGCCGCCAGCGATACCTTGGCCAGCAAGCCCCGTTTTTGGCACGCGCGCTGGCACCGCCCCTGGCCCTGGCTCGCTGGCAGCGGCGTGCTGCTTGCCGCCTGCGCCGTGAGCTGGACTTTATTGAACCGATGACGAAGATGAGCCCGTAGATGAGCCTGATTAACAAGATGTTGCAAGACCTCGATGCCCGCGGCACCCCCGATGGGCGCGGCGACGCGGCCGGCATCCGCAGCGTGCCCGAACGCGAACGCGGCGTGTCGCGCGCGCTGGTCTTTGGCGGCGCGGCCGGCTTGACGGCCGCCGCTATCGCCCTGGGCTGGGTCTACCTAAAACGCCCGCCCGTGCCGCCGGTGCTCGTCAGCGTAGCCAACACGCCGCTGCCGGTGGCGGCACCGATACCCGTGCCGGTGACGGCGCCAGTTGCTGTGCCTGCGCCTGCGCCAATTGCTGCGCCGGTGCCGATCGCCACGGCCCCGGTGACACCCGAGCCGGTGTTGCCGGCCGAGCAGACGGTCGCGCCGGCCAAGCTGCGTGCTGCTGAAATGGGCCGCATCACGCAACAACCAGCCAAGCCTGCCTCTGCGGCGGCGGTGAAGACGGCAGCTCCTGCCGCCAGCGAGCTTATCCTTGACGGCAAGCAAGTCACAGCGCAGCAGCGCGTGGACAATACATACCGGCGCGCGCTGACCCAGTTGCAAGATGGCCGCGTCGCCGACGCCATGCTGGCCTTGCAGCAGACCTTGCAGCTGGACCCGCGCCACCAGGGCGCGCGCGAAACCCTGGCGCGCCTGCTGCTCGAAGCGCAGCGTCCCGACGAGGCGGCCCGGCAGTTGCAGCTGAGCCTTGCACTGGACCCGAAACAGCCGGCGCAAGCGATGATGTTGGCGCGTTTGCAGCTGGACCAGGTCAACGGCGGCGCGGCGGCCCTCGATAGTCTCATGCGCAGCTTGCCGTACGCCACCGACAACGGCGAATACCAGGCTTTCCTGGCCGCCGTGCTGCAGCGCGAGCAGCGCTATCGCGAAGCAGCCGAGCACTACCAGCTGGCCTTGCAGACGGCGCCCGACAACGGCGTCTGGTGGATGGGCCTGGGGATAGCCTTGCAGGCCGATAACCACCCAGCTCAGGCGCGCCAGGCTTACGAGCGGGCCAGGGGTTTGCAAACCCTGTCGCCCCAGTTGCAGGCGTTTGTCGAGCGCAAGCTGGTGCAGCTGACAACGGTTGCGACGAAGTAACCTTTACCTCGATGAAAGAAACCAGCTTGCAGCCGCGCAGTGTGCTCATCCTCTTTTGTTCGCTCTGCTTGCTTGCCAACAGTGCGCCGGCTGCACCCGCCAGCGCACCCGCCAGCTACGTACTGGAAAATACCGAGGTGCGCGACATTCGTGCACAAGCCCTGAAACGCGACTATCAGGTGTTTGTGGCCTTGCCCGATTCTTACCGGCAGGGCAGCAAGCGCTATCCGGTGCTGTTTGTCGTGGACGCCAATTATGCGTTTCCCGTCGTGCGCAGTATCGCGCAGCGCCTGAACAAGCATGCCGGGCTGGAAGAAGTGGTGGTGGTCGGCCTGTCTTACGCCAACGGCGATGGCGGGGTGTACAGCCGCCGCCGCGACTACACGCCTACCACGCCGCGCAAGCATGATTACCGTTCGGACATGCCGGGGCGGCAACCGGCGTTCGGCGAAGCGAAGGCCTATGGCCAGTTTGTCACGGGCGAAGTCTTTCCCTTCATCGCCCAGCATTACCGCGTGAACATGCAGCGCAAGGTGTTTATTGGCCACTCGTATGGCAGCTTGCTGGGCCTGCAATTGCTGCTGAGCGAACCGCGCAGCTTCGAGCATTACATCCTCGGCAGTCCGTCGCTGTGGTATGACGCTGGCGTGATGTTCGAGCGCGAGCAAGCGTATGCGGCCAGTCACCGGGACTTGCCTGCGTCTGTGTTCTTTGGCATCGGCGGCCTGGAAAAGCTGGCGGCGGGCAAGCAGCGTTCACGCTCGGAGGAAGAGGCCGACATGCTGGCCGACTTGCGCGAGTTCGACGGCAAGCTGACATCGCGCAAGTTTCCCGGCTTGAAGACGCGTCTGCGCGTGTTCGAGGACGAAGACCATGCGAGCGTGTTTCCGTTGGTGCTGACGCATGGCTTGCGGGCGTATTTGAAGTCAGTGAAATGAATCGCGCTCAGGCGCGCAAGACTGTCTCGCCGTGTCTTGCCGTGTCTTGCCGTGCCTCGCCGCCGAAACAGCTGAGGCAGCTTTACAAGCGCGCCTCTTCGCCCCACACATTGCGCATGCTGAAATGCAAGCCGGCATCGTCTTCGTGCAGTGACGAGACGATGGCGAACTCGCTGTCGAGCGTGTCGCGCGGTGCCAGTTGCGCCAGCGTGGCGGCGCCCAGCGGCGCGCCCAGCGGATCGCTGAGCGGATGCACATGCGCGGCACCCCGTTGCGTCACGACGCCCAGTTCGCCGCTGCGCAGGCGCACCAGGGTACCCGGTGGATATTTGCCCAGCAGCTTGACGAACTGTTCTCTCAGCAAGGGATCGATGGACACGCCCGGGTCGAGAAAGATGTGCTGTAGCGCCTGGTCGGGCACGATGGAGCGGCGGTAGTTGCGCGCCGAGACGCGGGCACAATAGCGGTCGGCCAGGCCGATCAGTTTGGCATTTTGCAAGATTTCATCGGCCGTGCGTCCCTGCGGATAACCGCTGCCGTCGTCGATTTCATGGTGCAAGAGCACGCAGCTCAGCCATTCCTCGTCATCGACGCCGGCGCAGCGCAGCAATTGCGTGCTCTCTTGCGGGTGCTGGTGCACGACGCGCATTTCTTCGTCATTCAGGGGGCCGCGCCGGTCCTGGAAACTGTCGTGGTGGCGCAGCATGCCCACGTTCATGGTCAGTGCAGCGGCACCGATCAGTACTAGCTCATCATTCGATTTGTGCATGCCGCGTCCTACCAGCATGGCGAGCAGCGCCGTCTCGATGCAGTGGCGCACGGCATAGACAGCGGCGATTTGATTGAGCAAGATGCTGGCTAAGGCAATGTCGGCATCGTGCTCGAGCGCGCGCAGCAGTTCGCGGGCGATGTCGCGCACGTCGCGCTCGGCATTGCTTTCGCTGCGCAAGTCCAGCAGCAAGCGCTCCAGGCGCTGCGCCGCCTCGTTCAGCAGGCGCAGCACCGATGGCTGCTCGGGCGTGCCGATGTACAAGCCCAGTTGCAGCAAGCGGCCCAGCTGCGCGCCGTCGGTGATGATTTGCCCCTTGCGTAGTTGCGGGCCGGCACTGTGCTCGGCCAGGAATAGATCCCAGGGCAGGGGCTCGCCGGGAACCAGGTCGGCCGGGCCGATGCGACGCTGTACCATGCTGTCATCCTTTGCTCCGCCGTGGCAGAGCCGTTATCGCTTATATGCTGCGCAGGCGCTCCAGCGCCAAACGCAAGGTCTCATCTTTCTTGGCAAAGCAGAAGCGCACGATGCCGGACTCCTTGCCCTGCGCGTAAAAGGCGGAGACAGGAATGGCGGCCACCTTGATCTCTGCCGTCAGCCACTCGGCGAACTGCGCTTCGCTCTTTTGTGAAATAGCATCGTAGCGCACGCACTGGAAATACGTGCCGTCGGCCGGCAGCAGGGTAAGCGGCTGCCCGCCAGAGCGTCGCGGAACATATCGCGCTTGCGCTGGTAAAACGCAGGCAAGTCCAGATAGGGTTGCGGGTCCGCCATATAGCCGGCCAAGCCGTGCTGCATCGGGGTGTTGACGGTAAATACGTTGTACTGGTGTACCTTGCGAAACTCCGCCGTCAGGGCCGTTGGTGCCGCCACATAGCCAACTTTCCAGCCCGTCACGTGATACGTCTTGCCGAAACTGGAGACGATGAAGCTGCGCGCCGCCAGTTCCGGGTGGCGGGCGAGCGACTCATGGTGCACGCCGTCGTACACCATATGTTCGTAGACTTCGTCGGACAAGATCAAAATTTGCGTGCCGCGCACGATATCGGCCAGCGCCGCCACGTCGTCAGCGCGCAAGATGGTGCCCGTCGGGTTGTGCGGCGTGTTGATGATGATCAAGCGCGTCTTGCTGCTGACGGCAGCGGCCAGCTGGTCCCACGGCACGCTGTAGCCGCAGTCTCCCACTTCCATGGACACCAGCACGGGCACGCCGCCGGCCAGCGCGATGGCGGGCAGATAGCTGTCGTAGGCCGGTTCGATGACGATGACTTCGTCACCCGGATGGACGCAGCACAGGATGGCGGTGGTGAGCGCCTGCGTGGCGCCGGCCGTGACGGTAATTTCCGTGCCTGCATCGTAGCTGTGGCCGTACAGGCTGGCGATCTTCGCGGCGATGGCCGCGCGCAAGGGCGCGGCGCCCGTCATCAGTGGATACTGGTTGTGGCCGGCGCGCATGGCCTCGCTGACCAGGTCGACCAGTTGCGGCGCGCAATCGAAATCGGGGAAACCCTGGCCCAGGTTGACGGCGCCATGCTGGGCCGCCAGGCTGGACATGCGGCTAAACACGGTGGTGCCCACCAGAGGCAATCGCGTGCAGAGGGTGGGAGTCAGATAGGGCGGGGAAGGGCTGTGCATGAACGGTAGGGTCGCGGTGCGCATAGTGGAATTGTCTCCTATTCTAGCGCAGCGCGTGGCCTTGCGTGCAGTCCTTAATGGCTCAGCTTGGCAATGCCCAGCCTTCCGGCAACATGATCTTGAACATGCCGGCCTTGGCCGTCTTGCGGGCCAGTTTCAGCAGCGCCTTGTCCTTGGTGATGAGGATGTCGGCGTTGGCGTCGCGCGCCAGTTCGAGGAATTTCTGGTCGTCCTTGTCCGTGCAGACAGGCAGGCGCACGCCCGACGCGGGCGGCGCCACGACGCTGATGTGGGCATCGAAGCGGGCGGCGGCGACAGCGCGGCTGGCTTCATCGAGCGGCAAATGTTTGTAATGCAATACGACAAGATATTCTGCGCGGCAATCTTCGCGCGTGATGGCGTGCACGGCGCCGCTTTCCATGGCCGCCAGCAGGCCCGCCCAGCGCGGGTCGTTGAAGACGAAGAGGTCGAGGCAAACGTTGGTGTCGAGGACGAGTTTTTGTGGAGCAGGTATCATGTCGGCAATTCTATTTTGTAGTGATAATTTATGTTGATCGTGCTTTCGCCCGCCAAGAGTCTCGACCTGGAGACGCCGCCAACAACCGCGTTGCACAGCACGCCCGATTTTCTCGACCATAGCGCCCAGTTGATCGAGCGCATGCGCCAGTTCTCGCCCGCCGAAGTGGGCAGCCTGATGGGCATCTCCGACGCCTTGTCGGCCCTCAACGTGGCCCGCTACGCGTCCTGGACGCCCAATCTGGCCGAGGCGCGCCAGGCCATCATGGCTTTCAATGGCGATGTGTATGCCGGTTTCGAGGCGCGTAGCCTGCAGCCGGCCCAGCTCGACTATGCCCAAGCGCGCGTGCGCATTTTATCGGGTCTGTACGGTTTGCTGCGTCCGCTCGACCTGATCCACCCGCATCGCCTGGAAATGGGTACGCGCCTGTCGACGACGCGCGGCAAGGATTTGTATGCGTTCTGGGGCGACACCATCACCAATGGCTTGAACCGTGCCGCGCAAGAGCAGGGCGCGAAGGTGCTGCTTAATCTGGCCTCCGAAGAATATTTCAAATCCGTCAAGCCGCGCCAGCTGGACGTGCCCGTCATCGCGCCCGTGTTCGAGGACTGGAAGAACGGCAAGTATAAAATCATCTCGTTCTATGCCAAGCGCGCGCGCGGCATGCTGGCCCGCTATGCGGCCGTGAACGCGATCCGCGATCCCGAACAGCTGAAGCAGTTCGACGTCGATGGCTACGCTTTCGTGCCGGAAGCGTCGAATGACACCAGCTGGGTATTTAGGCGAAAAGTGGGCGAATAAGCGCGAATGGATCGGTGAAGCCCCCCCAGTTGCAAAATCTGGGGTCGTACCCTGAGGGGCCATACGGCCCAGTGGGACGCATGGCGATCGCGCAGCGACCGACCTCAGTTTTCACCGTTGGGTCAAGAAAAAAACCGGGCTAGCCCGGTTTTTTCTTAGCTTACTGCCAGAATTTCCACCACTTGCGATCCTTGTTCACCCCTTCCGGGCTGAGGAATGCCGTGTTCGGGTAGTTCTTGGTCAGCACGCGCAAGGTATCGTCGCGCAGGTCCGTCAAGCCCAGCTTGTCATATGAGCGGTACATGATGAACAGCGCTTCTTCGATGGCTGGCGAAGCGGCAAAGTCGCTCACCGTCGTTTGTGCGCGGTTGGCGGCTGCCAGGTAGGCGCCGCGGCGGTAGTAATAACGCGCCACGTGCACTTCATATTTCGCCATTGCATCGATCAAATAGTTCATGCGGGCCAGCGAATCGGGCGCGTACTTGCTATTGGGGAACTTGTCGATCAGTTGCTTGAAGGCCGCAAACGCTTCGCGCGTGGCTTTCGGGTCGCGCTCTGTCGGATCTTGCTCGTACAGGAAGTTCAGGAAGCTGATCTGGTCGTTAAAGCTGACCAAGCCGCGCAAATAGTACATATAGTCTACATTGGCGTGGTTAGGATGCAACTTGATGAAGCGTTCGACGGCAGCCAGTGCCTGCGCCTGGTCTCCCGCCTTATAATACGCGTAAGCGATCTCCATCTGCGCTTGCAGGGCATAGTTGCCGAAAGGATAGTTAGCCTCCAGCTTCTGGAACAGGCCGATTGCAGCTTCATAATGCTGCCCGGCCATTTCTTCACGCGCCTCCGAGTATAATTTCGTAACGGACCAGTTTTTGGTCTCGTCCACTTTTTCAGGCAACAAGCTGCAAGCGGACATGCCGAGCAGAACGACTGAAGCGACTACCAACGATAATTTTTTTTGCATGACGTTTTGCAAGAAGGTTTTAACCAAGATTTTACAATAGGCTGATTATAGCCGATGGGAATGCTGTGATATTAACTCCGAAGCCTAATTTGGCTGACTCCGCGTTTGACTCCCTTTCTGAGCATGGCGCCGAAGATGCGTTTGACGGCGATTTTGCCGCCGACGACGCCTTCGAGATCATGCTCCCGATTACATTGGAACTGACGCCGGACGCTTGCGGCCACCGCCTCGATAAAGTCATCTCCAAGCTGGTGCCGCAATACTCGCGCAGCCGCTTGCAATTGTGGGTGGAAGCCGGTTTCGTGACCGTCGATGGAAAAGTTGCGAAACGCAATATGACCGCCTATGGCGACGAGAAGATCGTCATTCTGCCGCAAAGCGCGCCGGAAGACGAGGCTTTTAAGCCCGAAGCGATGGAATTGAACATCGTGCACGAAGATGAACATATCATCGTGATCAATAAACCGGCAGGGCTGGTCGTGCATCCAGGCCCAGGCAACTGGTCGGGCACCTTGCTCAACGGCCTGCTGCACCACTGCCCGCAACTGGCTGGCGTGCCGCGCGCCGGCATCGTGCATCGCCTGGACAAGGATACCAGCGGCCTGATGGTGGTTGGCAAGACCCTGGCCGCGCAAACGGATCTGGTACGCCAGTTGCAGGCGCGCACCGTCAAGCGCGAATATTTTGCGCTGGTGTGGGGCACGCCGAAAATGGCGGGCACCATCGATGCGTCGATCGCGCGCCATCCGCGCGACCGGGTCAAGATGGCCGTGTCGGAGAATTTCACCGCCAAGCCCGCCATCACGCACTATGCATTGATCGGTAGCGGCGAACTCGACCGCCGTCCCGTGAGCCTGATGCAATGCCGTCTGGAAACAGGGCGCACGCACCAGATTCGCGTGCACATGCAGCACCTGGGGTTTGCGCTGGTGGGTGACTCGGTGTATGGCAAGCAGCACTTGGTGTCCGTCTTCTCGCGCCAGGCATTGCAGGCACGCCGCCTGGGTCTGGTGCATCCGGGTACCCTGGAAGCGTGCGAGTGGATCGTGCCGCTGGCCGATGATTTCGCGCAATTGATCGCCACCGCCGGCATTGCCGAGCCGGAACAGGTCTGATGCCGCCAGCGTTGCCTTGCCTGATACCGGATTGGCCCGGTTTGCCCGCCAACGTGGGCGCTCTGGCGACCATGCGTGCAGGCGGCGTCAGCCAGGGTCCTTACGGTGATGGACAGGGCGGCGCTGGCTTGAATTTGGGCACGCACGTGGGCGACGATCCTGCGCACGTGGCGGCCAACCGTGCGCGGCTGGCCGCCATGCTGCCGGCGCAGCCTGCCTGGCTGTCGCAGGTGCATGGCGTGGCCGTGGCCGACGCCGCCAGCGTGCATGGTTGCCTACCTGATGCCGACGCCAGCGTCGCCACGCAGGCCGGTGCCGTGTGCGTGGTGATGACGGCCGATTGCCTGCCTGTGCTGTTCAGCTCAAGCGACGGCCAAGTCGTCGGCGCGGCCCACGCGGGTTGGCGCGGCCTGGCCAATGGCGTCCTGCAGCGCACGGTGGACAGCATGCGGGCGCAAGGGGCGGGGGAAATCCTCGCCTGGTTGGGGCCTGCCATTGGTCCGCAGCAGTTCGAGGTAGGGCAGGACGTGCTGCAGGCATTTCGCGACGGTGCGCGCGATGCTGCCGAGCGGCAAGTGCTGTCGGATGCGTTCGCTGCCATCGCCGGCAAGCCGGGCAAGTATCTGGCTGATATTTACGCGCTGGCGCGTACCATGCTGCTGCGCGATGGCGTGGTGCGAGTGGCGGGTGGGCAATACTGCACCGTCAGCGATGCGGCGCAGTTTTACTCGTATCGGCGCGATGGCGTCACGGGAAGACAGGCCAGCTTGATCTGGCGCAAATAATCTGCACGGCAGACACTCATGTGTCTGCCGTTTTTGTTTTATCGTCTGAAGAGGCCAGTGCGCGCGCCTGCATGGCTGCGATACGCTCGGCCTTGCGTTTGCGTCGCCGCGAGCCTGTCAGATAGAATAGGAGCGATAGCGGCACGATGCAGTACAGCACGAAGGTCATCACCCCGGCGATGATGGACGATTCCGTCAGCGCCATGAGGCCGACGACGTAGATCCAGGCAATAGCGGTGATGAGCATTATATGCTGTGGTAGTGGGTGTGGCAGTGAGTAACAGTTTGCATGCAGTTGATTCCGAAGTATTTATTTTTGACTACGTTTGCGACACCTGACAAAACCGACGCAGCAGGTTTTGTTCGGCGTCCCTCAATCTTGAATGGACTTAGATATTTATGCATATGCCCGATCCTCAAATGATGACCAAGGAATGGATGGCGCAGATCAGCAATCCTGAGCATTGGAAGACATGGTTCAACATGGTACCGCAGCCGGCCAGTAATCCGATTGCCGGCATTTTGCACGATGCCGGTGCCAGCATCAAGCCGGACGTGATCGAACAACTGAAAAATACTTACGTGGCCAAGCTGACGGGCTTGTGGGCCGACTTCATGGCTGGCAAGGCGCCGCAGCTGAGCGACCGCCGCTTTGCCGCGCCTGCCTGGCACGCCAGTCCGGTGTCGGCCTTCAATGCGGCAGCCTACCTGCTGAATGCGGAGTTTCTCAGTGCCATGGCCGATGCCGTGGAAGCGGCGCCGCACCAGAAGCAAAAGATTGCCTTTGCGGTCCAGCAAATCGTCGACGCCATGTCGCCCGCCAACTTTCTCGCCACCAACCCCGACGCGCAGCAAACCCTGATCGAAACCAAGGGCGAAAGCCTGGCCAAGGGCTTGAGCAATATGCTGACCGACATGCAGAAGGGGCGTATTTCGCAATCGGATGAATCGGCCTTCGAAGTGGGCCGTAATGTCGCCACCACGCCCGGCACGGTAGTGTTTGAAAACGCCTTGTTCCAGTTGATCCAGTACACGCCAACGACGGCCACGGTACACCAGCGTCCCCTGTTGATGGTGCCGCCTTGCATCAATAAATTCTACATCCTTGACTTGCAGCCAGAAAACTCGCTCGTGCGCTACGCGGTGGAGCAGGGCAATAGCGTCTTTTTGATGTCCTGGCGCAATCCTGACCTGAGCATGCAGCACCTGACGTGGGACGATTACGTGGAACAAGGCGTGCTCGAGGCGATTCAGGTGACGCAAGACATTTCCGGCCAGGAAAAGCTCAATATGTTCGGCTTTTGCGTCGGAGGCACCATCGTCTCGACGGCGCTGGCCGTGCTCAAGGCGCGTGGCGAGAATCCAGCCGCCAGCCTGACCCTGTTGACCACCTTCCTCGATTTCTGCGACGCCGGTGCACTCGACGTCTTCATTGACGAGCCGCAAGTGGCGCTACGCGAGCAGACTTTGGCCAACGGTGGCCTGATGTCGGGCCGCGACCTGGGCAGTACTTTCTCCAGCCTGAGGCCGAACGACCTGGTGTGGAACTACGTACAGTCGAATTACTTGAAAGGCAAGGAGCCGCCGGCGTTCGACTTGTTGTACTGGAATGGCGACGGCACGGGCTTGCCAGGTCCCATGTTCTGCTGGTATCTGCGTCACACTTATCTGGAAAACAGTCTGAAAGTGCCGGGCAAGCTGACCGTGGCCGGTGAGCAGGTTGACCTGGGCAGCATCGATGCGCCCGCTTTCATCTACGGTTCGCGCGAAGACCATATCGTACCCTGGGGTGCGGCCTACGCCAGTACGGTCTTGCTGAACCCGAAAAAGCCGAAAGCCAACCGTTTCATTTTGGGCGCCTCAGGCCATATTGCGGGCGTGATCAATCCGGCCTCGAAGAAAAAGCGCAGCTACTGGAGCAACGACGCAGGCAAAGGCGCCCGCACGGCGAAAGCACGCCCCTTGACTGCCGAGCAATGGATGGAAGGCGCGACCGAGCACGTGGGCAGTTGGTGGCCCGAATGGGCGGCCTTCCTGGCCGAGCACGGTGGTGCACAAGTGAAGGCGCCAGGCAAGCCGGGCAACAGGCGGCACGCGGCAATCGAGGCAGCGCCCGGGCGGTATGTTAAAGTCAGGGCAGATTAGGTCACGAAGTGTTTTGCCTGACAAGGCCGGCATCAGCACTGGCCTTGTCAGTAATCTACTTTTAGTTGCGTTGCAATAAATGTGGGAATCAACTACCCTGATGCGTAGTGGAGCCGTTTTCCACTCTATAATGGAAAAAGTAGGCAGGTGCGAAAGCGGACCCACGTTCGCTTTTTTTTCGGATCAACTCAGTATGCGCTGCGGCGCAATAAGTGGAACTTGTGATGAGTAGTGCAAAAAAAAGTATAGACCGCCTGATTAAAAAATATCCCAACCGTCGTCTGTACGACACGCAAACCAGTTCCTACATCACCTTGACGGATGTCAAGCAACTGGTGCTGGACAATGAGGTGTTTACCGTCGTCGATGCCAAATCCAATGAAGATTTAACGCGTAGCATCTTGCTGCAGATTATTTTGGAAGAGGAAGCGAACGGCGCGCCCATGTTCTCGAGCAGCGTGTTGTCGCAGATCATCCGCTACTATGGCCATGCCATGCAGGGCATGATGGGATCCTACCTGGAAAAGAACGTGCAAGCGTTCACCGATATCCAGCACAAATTTACGGGCACATCGGCTGGCAGTTTCGAAGGCAAACCATTCAGCCCGGAAATGTGGACCCAGTTCATGAACGTCCAGGGCCCGATGATGCAGGGCATGATGAATAATTACATCGACCAGAGCAAGAGCCTGTTTGTGCAAATGCAGGAGCAGATGCAGAGCCAGAGCAAGAATCTGTTCGGCACCTTTCCCTTCGTTCCGCCGGTGCCGCCGACGGACAAAAAATAAGCTGATCCGGTTTTTACGTCGCACAACGGCACAGGAGTTCCTGTGCCGTTGTGCATTCAGGCGCCATATCGCCTCGGTGTGCCGGGTTTTGATCGGAGCATGGTGCAACCATTTTTCCTTGATGGACAGACGCTGTCCGGCAAGGATGACATCGCAGCGTTCGTTTGATATGCAACTGCAGGTCCACGAGGAGTATATATGGCGCTGCTTGAGCAATTGCAGGCAATGATTGCAGCCGATAATGAGCGCATGCATGTCCTTCGTCTTGTCAGGGAACTTGATCTGCCCGATTGCTGGGTTGCCGCGGGATTTGTGCGATGCTGTGTCTGGGATCATTTGCACCAACGTTCGCCTTCGCCACTGTCTCACGATATCGACGTCATCTGGTACGACCCAAGCAAGGCGACACAGGCGCATGGCGCCATGCGGACCTGCCTTACCTGACCGCTTCCGATGCCGTGAGATACTGGCCGGAAACCGCCACTGCCGTGGGTGTGCGACTCAATGACCTTGCAGACATCGCTATAGCGGCTCCTTTCGGCCTGCATGATCTTTTCGATCTGGTGGTCCGGCCGACAGAGCGATTTCTGACAGCGAAGCAATCGGTCTACGCAGGCCGCGTGCGTGGCAAGAATTGGCAAGGTACCTGGCCCAAGCTACGTATTGAATTCCCAGGTGCCGCTTCCTGCCGTGCTTTGGAACCGGACTGAGCAAGCTCGTAGCCTGCATTTGATGATCAGCGATGCAGGAGCCTGAGAATCGCACATGCAATCCATTGCTACCTATGCCCGGTCAACCCGGACAGCGTAGCGACCGCGTCTGGCGTTGTGGACGTGGATATAGCTGACTTCCTGATTGCCAAAGATCTGCTCAATCAGGGTTTCAATCGACGTGCCTTCCACCACATATTCAGGCGCGTCCGCCATCCGGCTCTTGCTCTGCAAGTCGATCCAGGTAGACGGCACGGATGCCGCCTGGTAGTCATCGTTCACATCGGGTGGGCATGCCATTGTCGACTGACGGTCAGAGCTTTCACTTCATGCTTTCGGCAGTCCAGCTTTTACCGCCGTCGTTCGATATTTCAAATTGCGCCGGCACGCTCCAGCGCATTATTTTTCCCAGAATCGCACCCGATTTAAGCGGGGTCAACTCGCGTGATTTCGGTTTGGCGTCCACCAGTGTCCACGTTTTGCCCATGTCGCTACTGGCATGTAAGGTCGTATCGCTCATCAGACTGCTTTCAAAACGCAGCAGGGTGCCATCGGTACGCTGAACCAGCGGAATGTGGCTAGCGGTGACCTCTTGCCAGGTTTGACCTTGATTCACTGAAACGAAAGCATCTCTGGAGGTGATCGCAAATGGCCCGTAACCTTGTGTTATGAGGCTCCACATGCCGCTGCCGCTGATGCGCATCGCATCCACGCGGCGATCGGGCATTGCCCGCTCTGACCACTGGCCACTGGCGTAGTCGTAGAGGTGCAGCGTTCCTTTCGTCGACGTGTAGGCAAAGCCTGTGCCGATATCGCGCAGCCAGAACCAGGTGTCCTGGTTCAGGAGCCACTTCCCCAGCTTCTCACTGCGTACCTGATTCCACTCGCCGCGCTCGAGACGGGTGGAATGATAAATCGTGACTTCATTGTTACGCTGGACGGCGACATACCAGCCAGCGTCCATATTGCCAGCCAGTCCGACCAGATTGCCATAGGGAAGGTTGCCAGTGTCAATCGGTTCAAGCTTGTTCTGTCCCGGCGCATGGCGCAGCAGGGTGCCGAACTCGCCGAAGGCCAGCAAGTCTGCATCCGGCATTTGCACCGGCTGCACGCAGTTCAGCGTCTCTATTTTGTCGCTGGCCAGTTGTTTCCATGTTCCCCCAGGGCTGCGCCACAGCACTGTGCCCATGCGGGTTGCGGCCGCCACGCTGCCGTCTGGTAGCTCCGTCACGCATTCGGCGCCGGTGGGGCGGGCCATGGCGACTTCCTCAGCGCGATCCGTATCACTGCGCGATCCGGACCAGCTGACTGTCTTTTCGGGTGCAAACAGCTTCAGGTGCTCGGGAGAATAGCGTTCGAGCAGGGTGCGGTTGTCTCGCACCCGCACGCTGCGGCCGACCAGTACACGCTCGCCATAAAGAGGCGTGACGATCAGGCGGCCCAGATCGACCGGCTTGCCTTCCTCCACAGTAAATAAGCCCAGGCCGCTGCCCATTTTGATGTAGCGGTTTGATTTGCCGGCGTCGGCCAGTTGACTGAAGTAGTATTTCCCCGGCGGCAGGGTCCCCATGAAAAGAGTCGTGTCGCGCGCCATATCCTTGGCAACCTGGTTCAGGATATATTGCTGCAGGACCAGGCTCGATACTGCGTCTCCGCTACTCAGGCGGCCCAAGGTGATCTGGCCCAATCCGTTCACCTCATCAGTGTTGGCAGTAATGCTGACAGTAACGGCTGTACCTTCGGAGGGCACGCCGGCGCTGAGAGGGCGCTGCACATGCGTTGTGACGCAGCCACCGAGCATCAGCGCAGAGACGGCTCCTGCAAAAACGTAGGCAACGAAATTTTTGATGAACATTTTATTTCCACAGTGCAATATAATCTTATTATAGCGAGACTGTGTATGAAATAACAAGTACATTGGCCAAGTATGGGCTGCAGCCAGATATGGAATGCGTGAAAGAATATGCTCAGGGCAGGTCGCCCGTGGCTCCCACCGTTGCATATCCCGCAGCAAAACCAGAGTGCCACTGACAGCCAAGGGCGGCTCGGGGTACAATAGCCGATTCGCCTCACCATATTACTAGCTGCCAACTATGTCTGAAATTCACCGTATTGCCGTTCCTTCCGCCAAGCCAGAGGCCATGCTGGCCATGCCAGGTGCTGCGCCGAAAGTGGGCTTTGTCTCGCTCGGCTGCCCGAAAGCGCTGGTCGACTCCGAACAAATCTTGACCCAACTGCGCGCCGAAGGTTACGAAACGGCGAAATCCTACGCTGGCGCCGATCTGGTGATCGTCAATACCTGCGGCTTCATCGATGCCGCCGTGCAAGAGTCGCTCGACGCCATCGGCGAAGCGCTGGCTGAAAACGGCAAGGTCATCGTTACCGGTTGCCTGGGCGCCAAGAAAGATGCTGCCGGCGACGACATCATCATGAAGGTGCACCCGAAAGTGCTGTCCGTCACGGGCCCGCACGCGCTGGCCGAAGTGATGGATTCGGTCCACCTGCACCTGCCGAAACCACATGCGCCCTTCCTCGATCTGGTGCCGCCGCAAGGCGTCAAGCTGACGCCGAAGCACTATGCCTACCTGAAAATTTCCGAAGGCTGCAACCATCGTTGCAGTTTCTGCATCATCCCATCGATGCGCGGCGACCTGGTCTCGCGCCCGATCGGCGAACTGATGATCGAAGCGGAAAATCTGTTCAAGGCCGGCGTCAAGGAATTGCTGGTCATTTCGCAAGACACTTCGGCCTATGGCGTGGACGTGAAATTCCGTTCCGGTTTCTGGAATGGCCGTCCCGTGAAAACCCATATGACACAGCTGACGGAAGCGCTGGGCGAACTGGCCAAGTCCTACGGCGCCTGGGTACGCTTGCATTACGTCTATCCATACCCGCACGTGGACCAGATCATCCCGATGATGAGCGGCGGCCACATCCTGCCTTACCTCGATATTCCGATGCAGCATGCGCATCCTGACGTGCTCAAGCGCATGAAGCGCCCGGCCAGTGGCGAGAAAAACCTGGACCGCATCCAGGCCTGGCGCGCCATCAACCCGGACTTGACCATCCGCTCGACCTTCATCGCCGGTTTCCCTGGCGAAACGGAAGCGGAATTCGAGTACTTGCTCGACTTCCTCAAGGAAGCGCAGATCGACCGCCTGGGCTGCTTCGCCTATTCACCCGTCGAAGGCGCGACCGCCAACGCCATCGCCAACCCTGTGCCGGAAGAGCTGCGCGAAGAGCGCCGTGGCCGCGTGATGCTGCTGCAGGAAGAAATTTCGAAAAAACGCCTGCAAGCGAAGGTCGGCAAGACCGTGCGCGTGCTGATCGATGAAGTCACCCGCTCCGGCGGCGTGGGTCGCTCGTCCGCCGACGCGCCGGAAATCGATGGCGTCGTCTACGTCAAGCCACCGTTCGAACCGCACCGCAAGCTGGCCGTTGGTCAATTCGTCGACGTGACCATCACCTCGGCCGATGCGCACGATCTGTGGGGCGCTGCCGAGTAAAAAACGTCCATGCCTGCGTTGCGCTGCCTTGCCGTACAGTGAAGTACTGTCTTCGGCAGCGCGCCTTGGCCTGAACGTTTTTTATGCAGGTGTAATAGGGCATAGGCCCTTGCAATCGAATGTCCATGCCTGCGTTGCGCTGCCTTGCCGTACAGTGAAGTACTGTCTTCGGCAGCGCGCCTTGGCCTGAACGTTTTTTTATGCAGGTGTAACACTCTGCCATACGTACGGCAGACTAGGGCATAAGCCCTTACAATCATGGCGGACCAGCAATTGCTGGCCCGCCTTTTTTTTTATGCCGACGACGCCATGACCACACTCAAATCTCCGCAAACGGCGCTGATCCACAGCGATTACCAGGCACCGCAAGGCTTTGCCGCCTTTCCCAACGCCATACACCATGCGTCCACCGTACTGTTCAAGGACGTCGCGGCCATGCGCTCGGGCGACTGGAAAGAGAAGAACGCCTACACCTATGGCTTGCACGGCACGCCCACCACGTTCACGCTGGAAGCGCGTCTGGCCGAGATCGAAGGAGGCAAGTACTGTTTGCTGGCACCGTCGGGCCTGGCAGCCATCGCCATGGCGGACTTTGCCCTGCTCAAGAGCGGCGATGATGTCTTGCTCCCTGAAAACATCTACAACCCGAACCGCGAACTGGGACGCTGGCTGGCGCAGGACTTCGGCATCACGGCCCGCTATTACGACCCGCTCATCGGCGCCGGCATCGCCGCCCTGATCCAGGAAAATACCAAGCTGATCTGGACGGAAGCACCGGGCTCGGTGACCATGGAAGTGCCGGACTTGCCTGCCATCTGCGCGGCCGCGCATGCGCGCGGCGTGCTCGTCGCCCTGGATAACACCTGGTCGGCCGGCCTGGCCCTGCGCGGCTTTGAGCTGGGCGTCGATATCATCATGCAGGCGCTGACGAAATACCAGTCGGGCGGCTCGGATGTGCTGATGGGGGCGCTGATCACGCGCGACAGGGCGCTGCACGAGCGCCTGGCGCAGGCGCACATGCGTCTTGGCATGGGCGTTGGGGCCGACGATGCCTACCTGGTGCTGCGCGGCTTGCCGACCATGAAGTTGCGCTTCGACGCCCATGATGCGGGCGCGCGCGCGGTGGCCAGCTGGCTCAAGGGCAGGAGCGAGATCGCCACGGTGCTGCATCCGGCTTTCGACGATTGTCCGGGTCATGCCATCTGGCAGCGCGATTTCACGGGCGCCGGCGGCCTGTTTTCCGTGCTGTTCGATGCCCGCTACACGGAGCAGCAGACAGACCGTTTCGTCGATGCCTTGCAGTTGTTCAAGATAGGCTACAGCTGGGGTGGTGCGAATAGCCTGGTGATGCCATACCGCATCGCCGCCATGCGCAAGGGCTGGCAGTTGCCGGGCCAGCTGGTGCGCCTGAATGTGGGGCTGGAAGAGCCGCAGGATCTGATCGCCGATATCGAACGCGCGTTCGCAGCGATGTAGCGGCAAGTGGGCAAGCGGCAATCGGGCAGGCGGCAGGCTTGCCGCAGTCCGGCCATGCCCCATGACATGCAGCTTCCAGCCTGCCTGATTGTTGGCCCAGTTTTTATGCTGACAAGCTAGATTGCGCAGCAGCGCAATACAAGGAAAAAGGTGGAATACATTGTTGAAAGCTGATCGATATCTCACCTGGGCCGCACGCGCCGGATGCTGGCTGCGGCGTAGCTTTCCATTGCCGGCCTTGTTGCTGTGCGCCACGCTGGCCCACGCCGCCGACCCTGCACTGGAGGCGCAGTTTGCTTCCGGCTTGAAGGAAGAGGGCTTGGCCGGCGCCGTCTGGAGTGAGGTCTTGCCAGATGGAACAGTGAGAGTCGGCGCATCGGGCTTGCGCGATGTCAGCCGGCTTATACCCATGCAGGCTGACACGCGCGTGCAGGTGGGTTCCGTGGGCAAGGTGGCGCTGGCGCTGGGCGTCTTGCGCCTGGTCAGCGAAGACCGGCTCACGCTCGACACGCCCTTGCATCAGGTGCTGCCGGAACTGGCCTTGAAAAATCCGTGGCAGGCCAGCGATCCCGTGCGCATCCGCCACCTGCTGGCGCATACGTCAGGCCTGGATAATGTGCGTCTCTGGCAGGCGTTCAGCCTGCACCCGGCGCCGCAGACGCCGTTGGCCGAGGCTTTTGAGGGCGGGCGCAATCTGCTGCGCGTGCGCGCCCGGCCCGGCAGCCGTTACGCGTATTCCAACATGGGCTATGGCTTGCTGGGCATGCTGATCGAGAAGGTCACGGGCCAGCCGTACGAGCGCTACCTCGATGCCCAGTTGCTGCAGCCGCTGGGGATGGCGGACAGTACGTTTGGCTTTGTTACCCAGATGAGCACACCAATGAGCACACCGGCAGGTGCGCAGCTTGACCCGCGCCTGGCCATGGGCCACTTCGAGCATGGTGTGGCACAGCCGGCAGTGCCGCAGTACCTGCGTCCGGCCGCGCAATTTACCACCACAGCGGCCGACATGGGCAAGCTGGCGCAATTTCTGATGGGTGATGGCAAGCTGCAGGGCAAGCGCTTCATCGACCTGGCGCTGATGGGTGCCTTGTCCGAACCAGCCGGCACGGATGCGGTGCAGGCGGGCCTGGCAACGGGCCACGGCCTGGCGCTTGCCGTGCGCGACCGTCACAATGTGGTCGGTGCCTGCCATCCTGGCACGACCGTCGGTTTCCGCGCCATGCTGTGCTTCTATCCGGAGCAGGGCAGCGCCTTCTTCGTGGCCTTCAATGCCGATGTGGAACAGGCCGACTATGAACGCTTCAACCGTCTGCTGCTGCGCGACCTGGCGCTGCCGCTACGCGCGCCTGCCCCGCAGGGCACGCCCGCGCCCACGCTGGAAAACTGGCAGGGCGTGTACGTGCCGTCACCCAGTCCCATGGCCAGCCTGGCCTGGGTCGATGCCGTCTTCGGCTTTACGCGCCTGAAATGGGATGGCGAGTCGCTATTTCTGATCCCGTTCCAGGGCGAGCCTAAGGAGCTGGAGCCGGTGGGCGGCTTGCTATTTCGCGCCAGCGACCGCAGCATGCCATCGCATGTGCTGCTGCAAGACGATGGCAAGCATATCCTCAGTGACGGCTTGCGCAACTATGAGCGCGTGTCGATGCTGCGCCTGCTGGTGTTGTGGGGCAGCCTGGCGCTGGGCGTGCTCGGTTTGCTGTATGTGCTGGTGGTGGGCGTCTGGCGCGCTGCGCTGCGCGGGCTGGGGCGGGGCGACCATCTGTTCGCGCCCCTGCTGTCACTGCTGGCGCTGCTCTTGCCCGCACCGTTGTTTTACTTCCAATCCTACCTAAGCCTGGGCGACGTGAGCATCGCCAGCGTGCTGCTGGCGCTGCTCACGGGCACGCTGCCGCTGGCCGTCGCGTTCGGCCTGGCGCGCTGCTGGCGCAGCCGTGGCACGGCGGCCGAGGCGGGCTCGTGGGCGAAATGGGATTGGGTGGCCTTGCTGGCGGCGCTGGAACTGCTGCTGGTGCTGGCTTGGTGGGGCTTGCTGCCGCTGCGCTTGTGGCAGCTATAGAGTAGGCCCGGGCATGGCCGCGCAGCCATGCCCGGGCAAGATCAGTTGAGGATATTCAAAATACCATCGAGCCCCACGAAGTTCAGCGCCACGTCCGCCTGCGAACGCACCACGGGCTTGGCGCGGAAGGCAACCGACAGGCCGGCGATGCCCATCATTTTCAAGTCGTTGGCGCCATCGCCCATGACGATGGCTTGCGCTGGCGTGATGCCCAACTGTGCGCAGACGCGCTCTACCGTGCGCTGTTTTTCTTCGGCGTCGACGATGCCGCCTAAGACTTTGCCGGTCAGCTTGCCATCGACGATTTCCAGTTCGTTCGCGTGCGTGAAATCGAGCCCCAGGCGCTGCTTCAGGCGCTCCGTAAAGAAGGTAAAGCCGCCCGAGACCAGCAGGGTTTTCAGGCCGGCTTTCTGTACGGCTGCCAGCATGGTTTGCGCACCCGGCGACAGCTTCAGGCGCTCGTCGTAGACGCGCTGCAGGGCTGACGCGTCGAGTCCTTCGAGCAAGGCCACGCGCTGCTTCAGGCTGGCGGAAAAATCGAGTTCGCCGCGCATCGCCGCCTCCGTGATGGCCGCCACCTGCGGTTTCAAACCCTGCATGTCGGCGATTTCATCGATGCACTCGATGGTGATCAGGGTCGAATCCATGTCCATCGCCACGAGCTTGAATTCACTCAGTTCGCGCTGGCCCATCATATAGGTGGCGTCCAGCTGCGCCGCCTGCGCCGCCACTTCGATGGTGTGGCGCAGCGCGGGAGAATAGGCGATCTGCTCGCAGTGCACGGCGTTCGGGCCGATTCGCGTGATGCTCGCGGGCGCAGCCAGGGCGGCGATGCGCTCAAGCCTGGCCATGTCGCCGTCCGCGTCTTGCAGGATCAGATTCATGGTGATGGAAGTGGTATTGGTCATGGGGGCAGTCCCGCGTAAGGTTATCTAATAGTCTACACCGTCAATTGCTTGATGGTGGTCTTGATCTGTGTCACGCGCGCGGCCAGGTCGGGCATGGTGGCCGTGATTTTCAGCTTGTCCTGGCCATGCAGCTTGATATGGCGGTTCTTCTGGATCAAATCGATAATGCGCATCGGGTCGATCGGCGGCTTGGCCATGAATTGCAGGGTGGCCGCCTCGCCATGTACGTCAATCTTGACGATGCCCACGGTTTTCGCGCCGATGCGCAGGCGGTGCGTCTCGATCAGCGCTTTCACGGCGTCGGGCAGCTTGCCGAAGCGGTCGATCAGTTCTTCCTGGATATCGTCGATTTTTTCCTGCGTGGCGCAGTTGGCCAGGCGCTTGTAGATCGACAGGCGCTCGTGCACGTCGCCGCAGAAGTCGGCCGGCAGCAGGGCCGGCACGTGCAGGTTGATTTCCGTCGTCGAGGCCAATGGCGCGGCCAGGTCCGGCTCCTTGCCCGCTTTCAGCGAGCGCACGGCTTCGTGAAGCATGTCCGAATACATCTGGAAGCCGATTTCCGTCATCTCGCCCGACTGGCTCTCGCCCAGTACTTCGCCGGCACCGCGAATTTCCAGGTCGTGCATCGCCAGGTAGAAGCCGCTGCCCAGTTCTTCCATCTGCTGAATCGCGTCCAGGCGGCGCTGCGCCAGTTTTGTGAGACCCTGCACGTCGTGCACCAGCAGGTAAGCGTACGCCTGGTGGTGCGAGCGTCCGACCCGGCCGCGCAGCTGGTGCAGCTGCGCCAGGCCGAATTTGTCGGCGCGGTGCATGATGATGGTGTTCGCCGTCGGCACGTCGATGCCCGTTTCAATGATCGTCGTGCACAGCAAAATATTGAAACGCTGGGCGACGAAGTCGCGCATGACCTTTTCCAGGTCGCGCTCGTGCATCTGGCCGTGGGCCACGGCGATACGCGCCTCGGGCAGCAGTTCCGTCAGCATGGCCATGCGGTTCTGGATAGTGTCCACCTCGTTGTGCAGGAAGTAGATCTGGCCACCGCGTTTGAGTTCGCGCAAGCATGCTTCGCGGATGATGGCTTCGCCCTCGCTGCGCACGAAGGTCTTGATGGCCAGGCGCTTTTGCGGTGCCGTGGCGATGATGGAAAAGTCGCGCAAGCCTTCCAGCGCCATGCCCAGCGTGCGCGGAATCGGCGTGGCCGTCAGGGTCAGCACGTCCACCTCCGCGCGCAAGGCTTTCAAGGCTTCCTTCTGGCGCACGCCAAACCGGTGTTCCTCGTCGATGATGACCAGGCCCAAGCGCGTGAATTTCACGTCATCGGACAGCAGTTTATGCGTGCCGATGACGATGTCGATGGTGCCGTCGGCCATGCCCTTGAACGCCTGCGTGATCTCCTTGCCGCTACGGAAACGCGACAATTCCGCGATGCGTACGGGCCAGTCGGCGAAACGGTCGGCAAAGGTTTGCGCATGCTGTTCCGCCAGCAGGGTGGTGGGCGCCAGGATGGCAACCTGCTTGCCGCCCATGACGGCGATGAAGGCGGCGCGCAGCGCCACTTCGGTCTTGCCGAAGCCGACGTCACCGCACACCAGGCGGTCCATCGGTTTGCCCGAAGTCATGTCCTTGATGACGTTGCGGATGGCCTCGGCCTGGTCCGGCGTCTCGTCGAAGCCGAAGCTGTCGGCGAAGCGCTGGTAATCATGCGCCGAAAATTCGAAGGAGTGGCCCTGGCGCAGGGCGCGGCGCGCATACAGGTTGAGTAGCTCGGCGGCCGTGTCGCGCACCTGTTCCGCCGCGCGCTTCTTGGCTTTTTCCCACTGGCCCGAGCCAAGCGAGTGCAGCGGCGCGTCTTCCGGCGAAGCGCCAGAATAGCGGGAGATCACATGTAACTGCGACACGGGCACGTACAGTTTGGTGTCCTTGGCGTATTCAAGGTGCAGAAATTCCGTTTCGCCTTCGCCCAGGTCCATGCTGGTCAGGCCCATGTAGCGCCCGATGCCGTGGTTGATGTGCACCACGGGGTCGCCGATTTTCAGCTCCGACAGGTCGCGCACCATCGATTCGACCTGCGTCACGCCCTCCTGCTTCTTGCTGCCAACCCTGCGCCCGGAGCCGGCGTACAGTTCCGTCTCGGTGATGAAAGCGAGCTTGCTGTCCGGCGTGAACAGCTCGAAACCGGCGTGCAGCGGCGCCACGCCCAGCATCAGCTTGGCGTCGGATTGCAAGAAGCCGTCGCAGCCTTCCACCGGCGTCAGCTGCAGATCGTATTCGGTGAAGTACTGTTGCAATGTTTCACGGCGGCCGTTCGATTCGGCGCAGATCATCACGCGGCGCCCTGATTGCAGCACATAGCTGCGCAGGTTGGCCAGCGGGTCGTCGGCGCGGCGGTTGACGGCGATATTCGGCACGGGCGCCGACAGTTCGGAGGCCAGCGCATCGTTCGATTTCGCAATCGCCAGGCGCGGATACGGCTTGGCCAGGCCGAAGAACTGCTCGTCGGACAAGAAGATCGATTCGGGTGGCAGGATCGGCCGCTCGCGGTCCGCCTTCAAAAAGCGGTAGCGCGACTCGGTATCGGTCCAGAAGCGCCCGATGGCTGCATCGATTTCGCCCACCAGGGCCAGTGAAGCGTCGGGCGGCAGGTAGTCGAACAGGGTAGCCGTTTGCTCGAAGAACAGGGGCAAATAGTATTCGATGCCGGCCGAGGCGATGCCGCTGCTGATGTCCTTGTAGACGACCGAGCGCGACGGGTCGCCCTCGAACTGTTCGCGCCAGCGATTGCGGAAGGTGGTGCGCGCCGCTTCATCCATGGGAAATTCGCGGCCCGGCAGCAGCCGCACTTCGTGCACCGGGTATAGCGAGCGCTGGGTGTCGGCGTCAAACGTGCGGATCGTTTCGATGGTGTCGCCGAACAGGTCGAGCCGGTAAGGCAGGCTTGATCCCATGGGGAACAGGTCGAGCAGGCCGCCGCGTACCGAGTATTCACCCGGTGACATCACTTGCGAGACATGGCTGTAGCCGGCCAGCGTCAGTTGCGACTTCAAGCGCGCTTCGTCGAGCTTTTCGCCCTTCTTGAAAAAGAAGGTGTAGGCCGCCAAAAAGGAGGGCGGCGCCAGGCGCACCAGCGCCGTGGTGGCCGGCACGATCAGCACGTCGCACTGGCGCGTCTGGATTTGGTGCAGCGTGGCGAGGCGCTCGGAGACCAGGTCCTGGTGCGGCGAAAAGGCGTCGTAGGGCAGGGTTTCCCAGTCCGGCAGCAAATGGCAGCGTAGTTCCGCGCCGCCAAACCAAGGGATTTCATCGAGCAGGCGCTGGCCGTCGCTCGCCTGCGCCACCACCACGGCCAGCATCTGGCCGCGCGCTTTCAATTCCAGTGCGGCCAGCGCCAGGGCATAGGCATCGGATGAACCATACAGGGCGGGCAGCGCGTAGCGGTTGCCGGGCTTGGGGAGAGCTTTTTTTAAGTCTAAGGACATGCAGGCGATGACACTAGTGGCAGAGGCAGTTGAGTGGAATAGCTGTGGTGCGGGCAGCGCCGCCAGTGACGGCGCTGACAGACGAGATTATAGACTATCGCCCTTATCTGCGCGCTTGAGACAGCCGTCGCTCGCGGCAGTAACTTGTGGCCAGTAAGCGCAACCGTACTTTAGTACGCCGAGCATAGTACGCCGAGCATCGCAGGGCGTACATGACGATGCGCAGCAGGTGTCAGCCTGCGCGGACATTGGCGATGCCGAAGGGCACATGCACCATCGGGATGGTGCCGCCCGCCGATTTCAGGTGGCTCAGCTGATCGTCGAAGAAGATATGTGGCTTGAACACGGCCAGCACGCGCGACTTGTCCATGCCGCCCAGGAAAAACGTTTCGTCGGCCGCCACGCCCCAGCTTTTCAGGGTTGTGACGACCCGTTCGTGCGAGGGCGCGCTGCGCGCCGTAATGATGGCGATACGCAGGATCTTCTTGTAGCCGGGGTCGCGCCGCTGCGCCTTCTCTTCCAGGCGCTGCATGCTGGCCAGCTTCTGGAACAGGTCGGCCAGCGGGCCGGGGCGGTGCGGCGTGCCTACGTTCAGGGTTTCATGGGCGTGGAATTCATCGACGTCGTTGTTGCGCTTGAACACGGTTTCCGCTTCGTCATCGGCGATCACGCCATCGAAGTCGAAGGCCACGCGCAGCTCTTCGTCGTTCTCGTCGTCTTGCGTGCGCGACGGCAGCACCAGGCCCGCCGGATAGTTGCAGGCCATCGCGCTGCGCACGTCGTCTTCATTTGCGCTGAGGAAGAGCGAGGCGTTGAAGGCCGGCAGGTAGGGGTAGGGCGATTGGCCCGTCATGAAGGCGGCGCGCGAAATATCCAGGCCGTAGTGGGCGATTGAGTGCATCACGCGCAGACCCGTTTCCGGCGAGTTGCGCGAAAACAGCACCACTTCCACGGGCGACTGGCGTGGATAGTGTTTGTTGATGTTCAGGAAGCGGCGAATGAAGGGAAAGGCCACGCCGCGCGGCAGGACCGTATCGATATGCGCTTGCTGGTACTTGCGGTACTCCTCGGGGCCGTTGTCGAGGTAGACCTGATGCGATTCGGCCAGGTCGAAGAGGGCGCTGGAAGCGACCCCGATTACCAGTTTTTGTTCAATAGGATAGGCCATGCTGTTCCTGTGGTGTGCGTGTTGACTATCTTATACGACTATTAACTGCGTAGCCAGTACTGGCGCATGGCGTTTTTTTTTGCCAAAAGCTAGTTTCAAGTCATTTTTTTGCCCGCCCTGCAACACGCACTACAGTAAAGAAATAAATCTTGTCTTGCATCAAGTAGGTACCTGTCAGTAACTTCCTTTTTCCTTTATGCTTGTGCTTAGAAAATCTCTCCAATTGTAACGAAGCGTACGCCCCATCCCCGCCACCTTTATACAAATGTCAGCCGTTTAACTCGCATATGCCAGCCCGAACCTTGCCAGCAGCCGTCGTGACTTTATAAAGGACTTAGCCATGTTTAAGAATTTACTGATCAAATGGAAACTGGCGACCCTTGTCGCCGTGATGATGACAGCCTTGCTGGTGGTGGGCAGTTGCGGTTACGCGGGC
Organism: Janthinobacterium lividum PAMC 25724; assembly: GCA_000242815.2. Lineage (GTDB taxonomy): Bacteria > Pseudomonadota > Gammaproteobacteria > Burkholderiales > Burkholderiaceae_D > Janthinobacterium > Janthinobacterium lividum_D. The sequence continues at coordinate 121,613 of AHHB01000036.1, read as the reverse complement.
ATCGGCACCGTGGGCAACGCCGTCAATGAAATCGGCGTAGTGCGCCTGCCGTCGATCCAGGGCTTGATGATGATGAGCGAGGGCCAGACGGCCGTCGTCGCCGCCACCTTGACGGCCGCGATATATGAAAGTAATTACCAAGCACAAGACAAGTTCGCGCAAGCGCTGCAGCTGCGCAGCAAGGCCTGGAGCAATATCGAGGCGGGCCGCAAGTTGTACGAGCCGTTGCCGCAAACGCCCGAGGAAGCCGTGTTGTGGAAGCGCTTCCTCGATGAGTGGGCTGCCTGGAAGGGCGATGACGACAAGGTGCGCGCCACCTTGCGCCAGCTGGCCGACAACCGCGACGAGCAGCAGCAAAAGACCCTGTTCGTGGCGTTCTACAAGCATTATCTGGATTCGCGCAGCCGATTCGACAAGGCTGAAGCGACGCTTGATGAAATCATCAAGCTCAATAACGACGTGGCCGACACGAGCGTCAAGGATGGCAGCGCGGCTGTGCAGCGCTCGGAAAGCCTGATGCTGATGATGGGTTTGCTGGCCTCGGCACTGGGCATGGTCTGCGCCGCCTACATTACGCGCGCCATCACGCAGCCGATCAATTTGGCCGTGAAAGTGGCGCAAACGGTGGCTTCGGGCGACCTGACGAGCCATATCGAGGTGCTCACGACGGAAGAAACGGGCCAGCTGCTGCAGGCGCTGAAAGACATGAATTCCAGCTTGGTCAATATCGTCGGCCAGGTGCGCAGCGGTACCGAGACGATGGCTGCGGCCTCGTCGCAAATTGCCAGCGGCAACCTGGACCTGTCCTCGCGCACGGAAGAACAAGCCAGCTCGCTGGAAGAGACGGCGTCGTCGATGGAAGAGCTGACGTCCACCGTGCGGCAAAATGCCGACAATGCCCAGCAGGCCAACCAGTTGGCGCTGAGCGCCTCGGGCGTGGCCGTGAAAGGCGGCGCCGTGGTGCGCAAGGTAGTCGAGACCATGGATAGCATCAACGATTCCTCGCGCAAGATCGTCGACATCATTTCCGTTATCGACGGCATCGCCTTCCAGACCAACATCCTGGCTCTGAATGCCGCCGTGGAAGCGGCGCGTGCGGGTGAGCAAGGACGCGGTTTCGCCGTGGTAGCGACCGAGGTGCGCAACCTGGCGCACCGCTCGGCGGCGGCGGCCAAGGAAATCAAGACCCTCATCGGTGACTCCGTGGTGGCGGTCGATGCGGGTAGCAAGCTCGTTGCCGAGGCGGGCGGCACGATGGCTGAAGTCGTCTCCAGCGTGCAGCGCGTGACGGACATCATGGCCGAGATCAGCCTGGCGACGCAGGAGCAAAGCATGGGCATCGACCAGATCAACCAGGCCATCGGCCAAATGGACCAGGTGACCCAGCAAAACGCGGCGCTGGTGGAAGAGGCGGCCGCAGCAGCCGAATCGCTGCACGAGCAATCGGGCCATCTGGCCGAGGTGGTCAGCGTCTTCAAGCTCGATGGCATGCAAGCGCCTGTCGTGCGTGCGAAGGCGGCCGCGCCGCGCGCCGCGCTGGCCAACAGTGCGCTTGTGCGTCCGGCAGCGCATCGAACTGCGGGCCGGCCGGCCCTCAATGCTGTCGCGTCCTCGCACCAAAGCGCGTCGCGCGAGCCGGAGTGGGAAGTGTTCTGACAGCTCGATGGCGTCAGCCTGCACTTGCGCACGGCTGCCTTTGCACGCCGCCTTGCACACTTTGTACGCGTTGTTGATCCGGCTGGCTTGGCCGCTATTCGTAGGCGCCCAGCCGGCGCTGTTCTTCCGGTGTAAAACTGGCGTCGCGCAGTTGCTGCAGCGCTGCCCCATCCTGCGCGCCGTCGGGCAGGGTTGCCTGCTGCGCCTTGTGCGTTTGATAGGCTATGATGCGCTGTTGCCACTGCGATTGCTCGCGGTCCAGCTCCGCCAGGCGCGCTGCCGCCGCTGGCGTAAACGTGCTGGCGCGCAGGCGGTAGACTTCATTCTCGCCGCCGCCCTGGGCGCGCAGCGTCTTCACGGCCGCATCGAGCTGGGCCACCTGCAGTGGTGCATCGCGCGCGGCGCGCTGGGCCGGCGACAGGTGCCGGTCCAGCGCCGCCAGTTGCGCCTGGCGCTGCGCTGCATCGAGCGTGGCGTCGCCCAGGATGGCCATGCGCATTACGGCATCGTCATCGTAGGCGTCGCTGGCGCCGAACAGGCCCGCGCTTTCCTCGGGCGTAAAGTAATTGCTGCGCAGCGCGCGTAGCGCTTGCAGGCGCGCGCGCGCCGCCCGAGCGGGATCTGCTTGCGCGGGCAAGGCTTGTTGCGCGCCAGCGAGCGCCTGCTTGTAGGCCAGCCAGGCGTCCAGCAGGCGCCTGGCTTCGCGGGCGGGGACCGGCGCCAGGCGTTTATCGAGATCTGCCTCGATCTGGCTGCGGATGGCTGCCAGCGGCTTTTCGCCCAGGCCCGCCAGGTAGTAGTCGAACAAGTGGCCCAGCTCCGCATCGAGCACCAGCTTGTCGCCTGCGGCCACCGTCACGTTGCCGTCTGGCCGCGTGCCTTGCATCGAGCGCACGAACGCGAACAGGTCCGGTTCCGGTTTTTCTTGCTGCGCGTCGGGTGGCTCGCCCGGGCGCAGCGCCAGGTACAAGCCCACGAGCAGCGCCAGGGCTGCCCAGCTAGCGCCGACAATCCATTTCGCGTGCATGCGCTTCTCCTTATAGTCCCAGGCCTTGCAGGCGGTTCGCTTGCTGGCGATAGACGGTGACGGGGTTGGTTTCAAACAGATTGACGATGCCGACGAACTGGTTGACTTCATCGAGGTGGTTCATGGCGTAGTCGTCGCGTATCACCTGGCCCAGGTGGCTCGAACAGCTGCTGACCAAGCCATCGTTCTTGACGTCGCCGAAAGCCAGGCTGACGGCCGCCAGGGCCGGGTCGCCGACGTCGAGCAGATTCGTATACGGTTGCGCGCCGCTCCACGAAAAGTAGTACACACCTTGCACCTGGTAGGCGCCTTCACCGCAGGCGGTGGTGGGGATACCTTGCGGGTGACGTTTATTGAAGGCCAGCGCGCCGGCCGTGGACAGCGACGCCAGCGAGGCACTGGCGTTTTGCGGCAGTCCCTTGTTGCCCGACAAAATGCCGATGAGCGAGGCGAGCGCATTGCCCAGCGCGCCACTGGTGTTGGGAATGGCACCGCTGAGGATATCGGCCACCTTGGAACCCTTGTTGACGCCGGCCACGCTGGTGACGGAGGCCACTAGGTCGGGCCGCACGGAAGCGACATAGCGGGCCGTGGGGCCGCCGTGGCTGTGGCCGATCAAGTTGACTTTGGCCGCTCCCGTGACGGCGAGGATTTGCTGCACCTGCGACAGCAATTGTTCGCCGCGCACTTCCGTGCTGTTGGCCGCCGAAACCGTGCTCACATACACTTGCGCGCCGCCGCTGCGCAGGGCGGCCGGCACGCCATAGAAATACTCGACGGGGCCGAGCTTGTCGAAGCCGAACAGGCCGTGCACCAGCACGATCGGGTACTTCGTCTGTGTGTAGCCGGTGGCGCTGGCGGTGCCAGGCAGGACGGCGATGGTGAGCAGCAGGGTGAATAACAGTTGCCAGAAGCGAGTCTTCATTTTGTCTCCGTAATGTGTCAGTGATCGACGCAATGCATGGTCGATTAAGTGTGGAAATGTCGATGCTGTAGCGATGCGCCGTGCGCCCCTGCACATTCTATTGATGGATCAAATCTAGCGAGCGCTCGGTTTTATGACTGTAGCATTGCTCGATTTAGATTGCAGACAATTGCATGATGCAGCGCAATAACTGTCGGTATTTGGCATCGTCTGTGCGCCCATTGCATAGTTGCAATGTCACAGTGGTTTTCCTAGGCTATAATCGGCGCGGCATCAGCCGTCCCGCCGTCTTGCAGTGCCCAATGCTGGCATTGCTTAGACCTCGCTTCTACACCGTTATTTGGGAATGCACTTGTCGACCCATTTTAATTTTGAACAGTTTCAGCAGATGACGCCTTTAAACGGCGAAAATATCTGGGAATATATTCTTGACCGTCACGCTGACCGCATCGGCGTCAAGCGCCGCAAGCCGGCGCTGGAAAATCTCGAACGCATCTTCGTCGCCACCTTCCGCCTGGCCAATGACGTCGGCTTTCGCGCCATGAGCTTGCGCGACCTGTGCCGCGAGACCGGGCTGTCGATGGGCGGCCTGTATGGCTACATCGCCAGCAAGGACCAACTGGCCGAAATGATCGAGGACGTGGTGCGCCACGCCACGCAAGCCCTGCCGCAGCTGTTCGCCGACGTGAAGTCGCCGCTGGATCGCCTGGAGGCGATGATACGCTCGTCGATTTACCTGTCCGAAGTGCTGCAGCCGTGGTTTTATTTTGTCTTCATGGATTCGCGCGTGCTGCAGGCGCAGCAGCGCAGCATGGCGAAGAATTCGGAGCTGTATGTGCAGACCTTGATCGCCGCCACCATCGGGCAAATCGAGCCGAAGCCGCACGGCGATCCGGCCTTGCTGGCCGCGCACTGCCTGGCCCTGTTCCAGGACTGGTACGTGAAGCGCTGGAAGTACCGCGCCGCGAAGGTGAATGTCGACGATTTCGCCGACAGCGTCGTCAGCACGGTGCGCGGGTATTTGAGCATGACCGCTGTGTAAACCTCGGCGGCACTTGTCGGGTTACGCCGTCCCGGCTAACCCGACCTACGATTGGTGATTGATGCAGTAATAGGTAGGTCGGATTAGCGAAGCGTAATCCGACAAGATACCTGCGTCAGTTCGTGGTTTCGATGGGGAGCGTCTCCGGCACTGCCGCCGGATCGGTCGGCGTTTCCACCTCCATGTCGAGCGTCTTGACGCCATTCATGTCGATGAACTCGTCATACAGCCATTCGCCATCGACCTGGCTCAGGCCCGCCGGCACGGCGCGCGTCACTTGCGGACGCGTCGACAGCGCGATGCGCATGTAGTCGATCCAGATCGGCATGGCCAGGGTGGCGCCGAATTCGCGTCCGCCCAGCGATTTTGGCTCGTCATAACCCATCCACGCCACCGCCACGATGCCACCGCCGTAGCCGGCAAACCAGCCGTCGACGGCATCGCTGGTGGTGCCTGTCTTGCCGGCGATGTCGCTGCGACCCAGTTTTTTCGTCGCCGCCGCACCCGTGCCGGTGCGCGTCACTTCGCGCAGCATGCTGTCCATCATGAAGGCATTGCGCGGGTCCAGCGCCAGGGTCTTGTCGTCGTTCGCGGCCGGTGGCTTCGTTTGCATCAGTACGCTGCCTTTGGCGTCGACGATGCGCTCGATCAGGTAGGGCTCCACCTGGTGGCCGCCATTGGCGAACAGGGCGTAGGCGCCCGCCATTTGCACGGGCGTGACGGAACCGGTACCCAACGCCATGGTCAGGTTGTTGGGTTGGCGTTTTGGATCGAAACCGAATTTTTCCAGGAAGTCGTGCGTGTACGACACGCCCAGCGCGCGCAGAATACGTACCGAGGCGACGTTCTTCGACTGCGCCAGCGCATAGCGCATGGTGATGGGGCCATCGAATTTGAAGTCGTCATTCTGCGGCGCCCACACCTTGCCGCCCGCCTGCATTTCCAGGGGCACATCGTTGATCAGGGTAGCCGGCGAATAGCCTTTTTCCAGCGCCGCCGAGTACACGAAAGGCTTCATGGCCGAACCGGGCTGGCGCCAGGCCTGCGTGACGTGGTTGAACTTTTGCAGCTTATAGTCGAAGCCGCCCACCATCGCATGGTAGGCGCCCGTTTGCGCATCGAGCGAGACGAAGGCGGCGGCCACCAGCGGCACTTGCGTGATGGCCCAGTTGCCCTTGCCATCCCTGGTGATGCGGATCACGGCGCCCGGGCGCAGCTTGATGCCGGCGCTCGCCTTGCTTGAGAGTGCCGATGCGGCAAAGCGCAAGCCCTCACCGGTGATGGCCTTGGCGTCGCCGTCACCGGTGTCGGCCAGCACCATACCGCCCGTTACTTGCGTGACGACGGCGGCGATCAAGCCGTCGCTGTCCGGGCGTTTTTGTAGTGCAGCATCGATAGCGTCGTCGCGCTGCTCGGGCTCAGCCGGCATGTCGATGAAGGTTTCCGGGCCGCGGTAGCCGTGGCGCTGGTCGTAGGCGATGACGTTGCGGCGCGTCGAGGCGTAGGCCGCATCCTGGTCCGCTTTCAAAATCGTCGTGTAGACGCTGATGCCCTTGCTATAACTGTCTTCCTTGAATTGGGCGTACACGGCCTGGCGCGCCAGTTCGGCCACGTATTCGGCGTGCGTCTCAAAACCCTGCTTGCCGCGCGTATTGAAACGCAGCGGTTGCGCCAGCGCCTGCTGGTACTGGCCTTCGCTGATGTAATCGAGTTCGCGCATGCGTTTGAGCACCAGTTTCTGGCGCGCGTGCGCCTTCTTTGGGTTGCTGATCGGGTTATGGCGCGAGGGATTTTGCGGCAAACCGGCCAGCATGGCCATTTCGGCGATCGACAGTTCCGACAAAGGCTGGCCGAAGTAGGTCTGGGCCGCGCTGCCGAAGCCAAACGAGCGCTGGCCCAGGTACATCTGGTTCATGTACAACTCGAGGATTTGCTCTTTCGACAGGGCCGCTTCGATCTTCAGGGCCAGCATGATTTCATTGAGCTTGCGCGAAGCGACTTTTTCGCGCGTCAGGAAGAAGTTGCGCGCCACCTGCATGGTGATGGTGGAGCCGCCGCCGTGGCCAAAGCCGTGGCGCAGGTTCGACAGCACGGCGCCGCCGACGCGCACGAAGTCGATGCCGTGGTGCTCATAAAAGCGGCCGTCTTCAATGGCGAGCAGGGCTCTTTTCATCATTTCCGGCACTTGCGCTATCGGCACGAAGTCGCGGTGCTCTTCGCCAAATTCGCCGATCAGCACATTGTCAGCCGTGTACACGCGCAGCGGTATCTTCGGCTGGTAGTCGGTGATGACGCCTAACTCGGGCAGGCGCGGGCGCACGTACAGGAACAGATAGGTAGCCAGCAGTATGGCCGCTGCCAGCGCGGTGCAGCCGGCGAGGATGATAGCGCGCATGGCAGCGCGGCGGGAAGGCCAGGGGAATCCGGATCGTTTGGCAGTCAAGGCAGTCTCACGTGAGCGTGCAAGGCACGGTGGCAGCGATTATAGACCAAGGCGCCAGCGTTTCTGGTGCGGGCGCGGTCCGGGACCGGGAGCAAAAAACCTTTTCATCGAAACGCGGCTGTGCGATAGTCTCGGCTTCAAGAAAGAGCCCGGGCGTCAATCCGGGCTGTTTATTTTTACATCATTACTAATGAGCGCTTGATAAAACCGTAGCGAGCGAAAGGGAGTTGTGGCCGAGAAGCGCAACTGTACGCAGGTACAGTGAGCATCGCAGGCCGCAGATCACGACGCGCTTAGGTTTGCTCAGGCGTTCCTTAGACACAAGGATTTTTTTTATGGCAAAAGATGCAATGCCGAGCGCCGTGAAGCCGTATATTCCGGCCGATGCGAAGCTGCCCGAGATGACCTTCCGCGCGCTGTTCATGGGCGTCATTCTGGGGATGGTGTTTGGCGCCTCCTCGCTGTACCTGGTGCTGAAAGTGGGCTTGACCGTCAGCGCCTCGATCCCCGTCGCCGTGATCGCCATCACCCTGTTCGGCCTTGCCAAGAAGGTGGGCGGCAAGGATTCGTCTATCCTGGAAAACAGCATCACGCAAACGGCCGGTTCGGCCGGCGAGTCGCTGGCTTTCGGCTTGGGCGTGACCATGCCCGCTATCCTGATCTTGGGCTTCGACCTGGAAATGTCGCGCGTCATGCTGGTCGGTATCCTCGGTGGCTTGCTCGGTATCCTGATGATGATCCCCATGCGCCGGACCATGATCGTCGATCAGCACAAGGAACTCAAATTCCCCGAAGGCACGGCTTGCGCCGAAGTGCTGAAGGCCGCTGCCACGGAAGAATCGCGCATCGCCGCCGGTGAAAGCATCGAGAAGGATTCGGCCGCCGCACTGGACGCCAAGCGTCGCGCCAAGATCATCTTCGGCGGTTTCGCCGTCGGCTTGCTGTATAAAGTCTTCAATATCTCGTTCAAGGGCTGGAAGGATACACCGGGCGTGGAATTTGCCGCGCCGCTCAAGGGCGGTTCCATCGGTGCCGAGATTTCGCCTGAATTGCTGGGCGTGGGCTATATCATCGGCCCGCGCATCGCCGCCACCATGGCGGCCGGCGGCGTATTGTCTTATTTGCTCTTGATCCCGATGATCAAGTTTTTCGGCGACAGCCTGACCACCGTGCTCTCGCCCGGCACCAAGTTGATCAGCGACATGGGCGCCGACGACGTGCGCAGCGCCTACGTGCTGTACATCGGCGCGGGCGCCGTGGCCGCCGGCGGCCTGATTTCACTGGTGCGCGCCATGCCCATGATCTGGCGCAGCCTGTCGGCCGGCCTGAAAGGCATCGGCAAGGGTGTCAAGAGCAATTCCACGCTGCGCACCGAGCAGGATATCCCCCTGAAATGGGTCATCATCGGCTGCCTGGCCATCATCGCCGTGATCACCTTCGCCACGCCGCTGCACATGAATTTCCTCGGCGCGCTGCTGATCCTCGTCTTCGGCTTCCTGTTTGCCACCGTGTCGTCGCGCCTGACGGGTGAAATCGGCTCCTCGTCGAACCCGATCTCCGGCATGGCCGTGGCCACCTTGCTGTTTACCTGTCTGATCTTCCTGATCATGGGCTGGACGGGCGGGCGTTACTATGTGACGGCCCTGTCGGTGGGCGCCATCGTTTGCATCGCCGCCAGCAATGCCGGCACCACCTCGCAAGACCTGAAAACTGGCTACCTGGTGGGCGCCACGCCGCGCCTGCAGCAGTACGCGATCCTGGCGGGCGCACTGTCGTCGGCGCTGATCCTCGGCCCCATCTTGCTCAAGCTGAATGAGGCGAGCACCGTCTATGTGCCGGCCGCGCAAGTGGCGCCTGGCCTGACGGTGGACGCGTCGAAACTGACAGTGACGGGCGAGCTGCATGGCCCGCAAGCCGACACCGACCACGATACGTATAAAGTCTGGCAAAAGACCGATACCGTGGGCGGCCCGGCCGGCAAATATTTTGTCAAGGACGATGGCCAGTTGGCTTACCTGGTCGATCCGGGTATTAATGGCCATTACAGCAAGCGTCCCGACGGTTCGGAAGTGAAAAAATACGATGCGCCCAAGGCCGTGCTGATGTCCTACATCATCAAGGGTATCCTCGACCAGCAACTGCCGTGGACGCTGGTGCTGTTTGGCGTGATGATCGCCGTGGTGCTGGAAATGGCCGGCATCCCATCGCTGGCGTTTTCGGTGGGCGTGTACCTGCCGCTGTCGTCCACTTTGCCGATTTTCGTCGGCGGCCTGGTACGCTGGCTGGCGGACCGCCGCAACAACAAGCTGGAACACAACGCAACATTGAACGAGGAAGAGCGCCAACTGGCGGGTGACCGCAGTTCGGGCGTGCTGCTGGCGTCCGGCTACATCGCCGGCGGCGCACTGGCCGGCATCATCATCGCCATTACGGCTGGCGTGCTGACGCACTTCGACCAGATGATGGCCGACTGGGCCGAACACGGCAACCCGTTCTACGCGGGCCTGCACTCGGATGCGTTGTCCCTGCTGCCGTATGCGCTCATCATCGTGCTGTTGTATATCGTCGCACGCGAGAAAAAGGCGGCTAGCAAGCTGGCTTGATGCCGGGTACTGTCGAATGCAAGCCGCCCGGATCGTGATGATACCGGGCGGTTTTTTTTATGCGCGCCCGGTCGGGCCGCCAGGGCAGGGCGGGCCGCAAAACGCCGCGCTTCGAACAGGCCGCCATCGACATGCGTTTCGCAGGCCTTGCTACACGGCGCGCAGTATCGGCGTATGCAGCGGCGCAGCATCGAGCAAGGCCAGGCGTGCATGCGAGTACCTCTGCACTCGCGCATAGGGATCCCGCTTCTCGAGAAAATCGGCAAACAGGAAATCAGTCGCTCATCAGGCCTTCGTCGGCTAGATGCCGAACACTTTCAAGATCGCATCGGCGCAGCCCTCGAACCAGCTGCCTGCCTTGCCCGCTTGTTTGCCGTGGCGCGCGGTTTCTTCATACAGGTAGACGCCGTTGTCGCCATCGAAGCGGTCGTTAAGCAAGGCTTGCTGGCCGCGCAGGTAAGGCATGAAGGTGTCGCTGCGCAGGGTCGAATACAGCACGTCGGTGCTAAAGCCCAAAGTGGCGCACTGGCTGATCGAGCGGCCCTGGCCTGCGCGCTCCAGGCGCACGCCGCGGCAGCCGCGCACGATCAGGGTGACGGGGCCACGAAAGACGATGAAGCGCAGCTGCAGGGTGAGCCATGCGTGCAGGCTACCCAGGCGCCAGTGGCTCGATATCGCCAGCGGCTGGCCCGCGTCGCAGATCAATCCCACCAGGCCCCGTGGCTGGAAGACCAAGGCGCAGCCGGCCGGCAGGTGGACGATGGCCACTTCCAGCAGCGGATCGTCGCTGGCGGAAATGGTCACGGATGCTGCTTGCTCGCTGCGCAAGCGTGTCAGTAGCAGCATGCCGGCGGCCAAGCTGGTGAAAGGGAAGCGCCAGTCCAGCAGCCACTGCGTGCGCTTGGTGCTATTGACGGGCGACGCTTGCAGGTAGGCAGGATGGATCAGCATCTGCTGGCCAGGCTGCAGTTGCAGCGCCTGCGAGACGGCGGAGATGCGCGATTCGCCTGGCGTTAGCAGCGGCTGTGGCAAGGCCAGGGCGTTGCCCGCTACTTGCAGCTCGCGCGCGACCGACAGCGGCGGCATGCGCGCGGCCAGCGGCGCGAGCACGAAGTAAAAGAAGGCCCTGATGGCGACTGGCAGCAGGATCGCCGACAGCACTAGCAGGGCGGCCGTGGGCCCGTAACGGGCGAATAGTTCACGCAATGCGCGCCACCAGTTGTCGCGCAGCTGTCCTTCCATCGACGCCATGGCATGGACCAGATCGCGCAGGCATGAGTCGAGGCGTGCCTGGTCTATCTGGAATGACGCGATGCTGCCGGCGTCGACAGGAGCGAGGTGCTGGCGCTGCGCCAGGTAGCGCTGATATGCCAGCGCATTGGCCTCGCGCAGGCGCGCTTCCTCGGCCTGCATCGCGGCCATCGCTGCATGTTGCGCCGTACCAGGGAGATAAGCGCGCAGCGGGTATGCTCGTATCTGCTCCTGTTGTCTGGCCAAGTTGCCGCAGAGTGTCTGGTAAGCCTGCCGATGTTCGCCATGCAGGCGCTGCAGCAGCTGGCGTGCGCTTTCATGGCCGAGGGCAATACGCAGTGATTGTAGATAGGCGCGTTCCTGCAACAGCAGTTCGATGCGGATGTGCTGCTCGGCCTGCCTGGCGATGGCGTCGCCGAGATCTTTGCCTGTGGGTAGTGCCAGGGTGAAGGACCACGCTGCTGCCGTTTGCCGCAGCGCGCCCAGTGCCATGTCGATATGCGCGATGCGCGTCGCGATGGCTTGGTCGGAAGCCTGGCGCAGCCCGTCTACCCGCGCCTGCGTCTCCCGGCTCAACATTGCTTTGCGGGTGTCGGCATGACTTGCTCCATCGCGCAACATACCGAGCCGGGCCTGTCCAGCGTGAAATTGGCGTGCCTGTTCCAGCAGCGCATGGCCGGCTGCGAGTATGGCAACGAATAGCAGGAATTGCAGCAGATGTCGGCTGAGAAAGCGTAGCAGGGAAGCGAGGAGAAGGCGCAAGGGTCGGCAAGAATAAAGCTGGCGGTGGCGGTGGCGGTGGCCGTAATGGCTGGGGCTGCGTACCGGCTGCAAGGGCAGTCCGATACGCACACCTGATTTTACCGCACCGCCGTGATGGCAGTGCAGTGCGATCAGCCGCGGTGGATCATCGCTTCGTTGACGGCCTGGACAACCTGGTTCAGATACTCGCGGTTCTTGGTCATGAGGGCGCGTGTTTCACCGGCAGAAGTTGCCAGCAGCACGTGGTAGACGGGCTTGACCAGGAACAGGACGGCGAGACCGGCTCCCAGCACTAGCAGGCCGAAAAAGGGACTGCTGCCGACCATGATGCCCAGGCCAATCAAGGCAATGATGATGGCAAGTGCACGTGGCGGTTTTTTCTCAAATGGCTTGACCGATGTCACATTGCTCATGGCATAGGTCTGGCCACCGCTGACGAAACGGGCGTTGGTAACCTTGACATCGCCTTGCTCAAAAAAAGTGCGCTCTTCCATGGAATTCCTGTGTGGTGATATTGATTAACATTGTTGCATTTCAACAATCTTTTCACTATACACAGTTGTGTATTGTCAATACTCACGCATTGTCACATTTTGGCCCGATAGAACATCATATAGAACATTTTTTAGGCGGCATCGGCATCGGCGCAGCATTTTTTGTACTTCTTGCCGCTACCGCAGTGGCACGGGTCGTTGCGCCCCGTCTTTGGCACTTCGCGCAGCACGGTGGCGCCGGGCTGGCTTTGTGCCTGGCTTTTCAGGTGGCGCTGGCGTGCCCAGCCGGCATTGATGGCGATGACAGCGGGAATCACGCCATCCATGGCCGTTTCGGCTGCGTCGTCGTCAAGCGCGCTGGCTGTCGCCAGGTACTGGAACGGTGCCAGGCAGTGCGGCTGGCTGACGGCCAGGGCTGCCCACTGTGGCTTGTCCAGGCTGGTGCCAAGCAGGAAGCCTGCGCACCAGGCCGGTACGCTCCACTCGGGGCCGCATACATAGATGGGCTCGAAGCTGTCCGGGTCCTTCGCCAGCCATTCGACCATGTAGGCGTGGTGGCGCTGCGCCAGGCTGGCCGCTCGTTCGCTGTCCGCGTCCGGCGCGGGCGCAGTGTTGCCCGCTGCCTTGTCCCAGACCCAGGGCAGCCATTGCTCGGGTGTGATGTGTTTCGGGCTCAGGGCGACGGCCGTGAGAAAACCTTCCAGCATGGACACGTCCATGGCGGCATTGGCCAGCGCTGGCGCTGCCAGCAGGGTGTCGAGTTCGGCGTATTCGTCGTCGGAGAGAGGGGAGGTGGTGGAGATACTGGACATGGGATTCTTTATCGGGGTTGCTCGGGGGGGGGGGCGCTGGCCATGGCGGTATTGTACCGCCCGGCAAGCGTAAAACCGGTGCCGGAATAAAAAACGGCGGCCCGCAGGCCGCCGCTTTTATCCAAGGCAGAACGCTTACTTCACGCCATGCATCAGTTTGTTGATCAGCGGTGCGATCAGGAACAGGATGACGCCGGCGCCCAGCAGGGACCAGAAGCCGAAGGTGTAGCCGGACAGGGCCGACTGCACCGACATGCCGCTTTCGCCGCTGACGTGGCTGGCGAAAATGCCCGACAGGTTGTTGCCGATACCCGTAGAGAGGAACCAGCCGCCCATGCCCAGGCCCACCAGGCGCACCGGCGCCAGCTTGGTCACCATCGACAGGCCGATAGGCGACAGGCACAGCTCGCCGATCGATTGCAGCACGTACACGGTGGTCAGGGTCCAGAACGGGATCTTGTTATCGGCGCCAACCAGGTTCGACAGAGCGAAGATCAGCAGGCCGAAGGCCAGCGCATTGCCCAGCAAGCCCAGGCCGAATTTGCGCGGGATCGATGGATTGACGTTATGGCGTGCCAGGAAGACCCAGACGGCGGCGATAATAGGCGCGAAGACGATGATGGCCACCGAATTGACGGTCTGGAAGTAGGCGGTCGGGAAGATCCAGAAGCCCAGGTCGCGGTTAACGATTTTGTCGGCCAGGAAGGTAAACGAGCTGCCTGCCTGTTCGAAGAACATCCAGAACAGGATGTTGAAGACGAAGATCAGCAGCATGGCGATGACGCGGTCGCGCGCAACTTTACCGTTGCGTATGCCTTCGATCATCAACATCACGGCCAGGCCGGCGAACAACACGGTCAGGACGATTTGCAGCTTTTCAGCGCCGACGGTGAGCAGGAAGTACATCAGCGGAATCACGCACAGCGAGCCGACGGCTACCCAGACGACGCGCATCGGGTTGCCTGAACCGGCTTCTGGTGCGCCTATGCCCTTCAGGGCGCGGCGGCCGATGAAGAACCATACCAGGCTGATCAGCATGCCGAAACCGGAGGCCATGAAGACCATCTTGTAGGAAGGCATGGCGCTGGTGCCAAAGATCGACTCGGCCAGCCATTGCGTGAAGACAGGCGCGACCATGGCGCCCATGTTGATGCCCATGTAGAAGATGGTGAAACCACTGTCGCGGCGCGGATCGGCTGTCGTATACAGCTTGCCGACCATGGTCGAGATGTTCGGCTTGAACATGCCGTTACCGACGATCATGGTGGCCAGGCCCAGGTTGAAGATATCCTGGTTGGGCACCGAGATGCAGAACAGGCCGGCGGCCATGAAGATGGCGCCCAGCAGAATCGAGCGCTGGTAGCCGATGACGCGGTCGGCGATGTAACCGCCGAACAGGGCGCCGGCGTACACCAGCGCGAGGAAGGAACCATAGGTCAGGTTGGCCGCTGCCTGTCCTGAAGCGTCGCCGCCGTGGAACTGGGCAACGATGTACAGTACCAGTGCCCAGCGAACTCCGTAGAACGCGAAGCGTTCCCAGAATTCGGTCATGAACAACATCCACAACGGGCTTGGATGGCCCATAATTTGCTTGAACTCCGGAATAACGGCTTCCTTGTTGGGCGTAGTCGCACCGCTCATGCGGTTCCTCCTGAAAAATTATTATAGTCTATCGATACAACACACTTATGGAAGCCTGCGTGCGGCGGGCACTCTCATGAAGAACCTCACGCACGGGAATTCCAATAGGCTGGCATTCTAATCTACAAATTGCGCTGAGCGAAGGTTTCGATTCGCATTAGCAAGAATGACTGTTTCATATGAGTCAAACCGGTTTGCAGGCAAGGATGGCCGGGCGATTTTGCGGCGACACAGCACAACTTGCCTGACTTGTCGTATATTTGTCGCAAATTTGTCGTATATTAAGGCTGCATGACCTTCGAGCATCGATTTTTAAAGGGATTTTTCGCATTATGGAACACGACGTTATCGATACTCTGGTTTCACCGGAAGGCCGCCTGGACGTGCTCTCCAAGACGGAAGTCAATAAACTGCTCGATACCAGCCAGGGCGGCCTGTACAACACCTTCCGCCGCTGTGCGCTGGCAGTCTTGAATTGCGGCAGCACCATCGACGATGGTCGCGCCTTGCTGGAGCGCTACCAATCGTTTGAAATTTCCATCATCCAGCGCGAGCGCGGCATCAAGCTCGATATCAAGGGTGCGCCAGCCATCGCCTTTGTCGATGGAAAGATGATCAAGGGCATACACGAGCACCTGTTTGCCGTGCTGCGCGACATTATCTTCGTCAGCGATGAGGTCACGGGCAACCCGAAATTTGACCTGCACAGCACGGAAGGCGTGACTGACGCCGTGTTCCACATCTTGCGCAACGCGAACGTGCTGCAAACCCAGCTCAACCCGAATCTGGTGGTATGCTGGGGTGGTCATTCGATCAACCGCGCCGAATACAATTATTCGAAGGAAGTGGGCTACCAGCTGGGCTTGCGCGGCCTCGACATTTGCACCGGTTGTGGTCCCGGCGCCATGAAGGGTCCCATGAAAGGCGCCACCATCGGCCACGCCAAGCAGCGCCTGCACAATGGTCGCTACCTGGGCATCACCGAGCCGGGCATCATCGCCGCCGAATCGCCGAACCCCATCGTGAATGACCTCGTCATCATGCCGGACATCGAAAAACGCCTGGAAGCGTTCGTGCGTGCCGGCCACGGCATCGTCGTCTTCCCCGGTGGCGCCGGCACGGCCGAAGAGATTTTGTACATCCTCGGCATTTTGCTACACCCCGACAATGCCGATATTCCATTTCCCTTGATCTTCACGGGTCCGGAAACCTCGCGCGAATATTTCGTGCAGATCAATCAGTTCATCAGCGACACCTTGGGCCCGGAAGCGCAGCAGCGCTATAAAATCATCATCGACGACCCGGAACTGGTGGCGCGCGAAATGCTCGAAGGCATACGCCTGGTGCGTGAATTCCGCAAGGCCCATAGCGATGCCTATTATTTCAATTGGCTGCTGAAGATCGACCACGAGTTCCAGAAGCCGTTTCACCCCACGCATGAAAACATGCGCAACCTGAGCTTGCACAAGAACCAGCCCACGCACTTGCTGGCAGCGCAGTTGCGCCGCGCGTTTTCCGGCGTGGTGGCGGGCAACGTCAAGGACGACGGCATACGCTCGATCGAAGAGCACGGCAACTTCGAAATCCATGGCGACAAGGACATCATGGTCCCCATGGATGCCTTGCTCGCCTCCTTCGTGGCGCAGCACCGCATGAAGCTGGCGGGCACGGCGTACGTGCCTTGCTATACCGTGATGCAGTAAGCTGCCTTGGCTTGCTGTTTTGGCCTCCTGTTTTGGCCTCCTGTTTTGGCCTCAGTACGCGGCAGCAAACATACCGCCTTCGGCGCGCCGAGACGGCGTGTGAGCATCGCCTAGGTGCTCCAAAACGCACGTGTTCCGGCAATATCAAGCCGGTCTTGCCAGGGTAACGGCGAAGAAGCGTAAAAAAGCCGCCTGATCTTGCGATCAGGCGGCTTTTTATCGGCTCGCGTGCGTGCTTAGTCTTCGCGGCGCAAATGCGGGAACAGCAGTACGTCGCGGATATTGGGCGAATCCGTGATGATCATCATCAAACGGTCGATGCCGATGCCGCAGCCGCCGGCTGGCGGCATGCCGTATTCCAGCGCGCGGATGTAGTCGGCGTCATAGAACATCGCCTCTTCATCGCCGGCATCCTTGGCGGCCACTTGCGCCAGGAAGCGGGCCGACTGGTCTTCTGCATCGTTCAACTCGGAGAAGCCGTTGGCGATCTCGCGGCCGACCATGAACAGTTCAAAGCGTTCGGTGATGCCGGCCACCGTGTCGGAAGCGCGCGCCAGAGGCGACACTTCGACCGGGTAATCGATGATGTAGGTCGGTTCCCACAGCTGCGCTTCGGCCGTTTCTTCAAACAGCGCCAGTTGCAGTGCGCCCAGGCCGGCCGTGGCGAATGGCTTGACACCGAATTTCTTCAGCTCTTCCTTGATGAATTCGGCATCGCTCAACTGCTCGGCGCTGTAGCCCGGCGCATACTTGTTGATCGCTTCGACGATGGTCAGGCGGTGGAACGGTTTTGCCAGGTCCAGCTCGCGGCCGCCGTAGGTCAGGCTGGCAGTACCGTGCGCATCGATGGCAGCCTGGCGAATGACCGCTTCCGTGAAGTCCATCAGCCATTTGTAGTCGGTGTAGGCGGCGTAGAATTCCATCATCGTAAATTCTGGGTTGTGACGGATCGACACGCCTTCGTTGCGGAAGTTGCGGTTGATCTCGAACACGCGGTCGAAGCCGCCCACGACCAGGCGCTTCAGGTACAGCTCGGGCGCGATACGCAGGTACATTTGCATGTCGAGCGCATTGTGGTGCGTGATGAATGGCTTTGCCGCGGCGCCGCCCGGAATCGTGTGCAGCATCGGCGTTTCCACTTCCATGAACTCGTTCTTTTCCATGAAGCGGCGAATCGACGAGATGGCGGCGGTACGCGCCTTGAAGGTGCGGCGTGTCTCCTCGTTCATGATCAGGTCGACGTAGCGCTGGCGGTACTTCGTTTCCTGGTCGGCCAGGCCGTGGAATTTGTCTGGCAGCGGGCGCAGCGACTTGGTGATCAAACGCAGTTGCGTGACCTTGATGGTCAGTTCGTCTGTCTTGGTCTTGAACAGGGTGCCCGTCACGCCCAGGATATCGCCCAGGTCATAGTGGTGCAGGGCGGCCATGGCCGCTTCGCCGGTGAGATCAAGGGTGGCGTAGATCTGGATGCGGCCGTCGGCCTTCGGGCCGGAAGCGTCTTGCAGGGTGGCGAAAGCGGCTTTCTTGCCCGCTTCGCGCTTGAGCATCATGCGCCCGGCCAGCACCACGTGCACGGGATTTTCTTCCAGCTCATCGCGCGTCTTGCTGCCGTATTGCGCGTGCAGATCGGCCGCCTTGTGCTCAGGGCGGAAATCGTTCGGGAAGGCGATGCCTTGTTCGCGCAGTGTGGCCAGCTTGACGCGGCGCTCGGCGATGATCTTGTTTTCATCTGGGGCGGCGGCTTGTTCTTGGATATCCGTAGTCATGGTGTTCTTCGTTGGTGATTATTGATGATGTGGCGTCAGAGCAGGCGCCACGCTGGCAAACAGTGCGTCGACGTCGAGTGCGGAGAAATCGGGCACGATGGCAATGACGTTGTCGTATGCGGCAAATGCTTCGGCCGGCAGGGTGGTGCTCAGCACCACGACGCGCATGCCGGCACGGCGCGCCGCTTCCACGCCCAGGGGCGCGTCTTCAAAGACGATGCAGTCTTGCGGCAGCGCTCCGGCCAGTTGCGCGCCTTTCAGGAACACGTCCGGCTGCGGCTTGCCGCGTGCCACGTCGGCGGCGCCGACGATGGCGTCGAAGCGGTGCCGCAGGTCCAGGCCGTCGAGTGTGAACGCGATGTTCTCGTCCGGCGCGGCCGTGCCCACCACCAGTGCCACGCCGTGCTGGCGCGCGCTGGTGATCAAGCGCTCGAACCCGGCCACAGTGGCCAGGTGCGGGCCATACAGTTCGCGGTAGACGACTTCCTTTTCAGCCAGCAAGCTAGCGTGGTCGGCTTCGTCGCCCAGGTACTTGGCGATGATTTCGCGGCCCTGACCTCCTGCCGTGGCGCGGAAAAAGGTGTCCGCATCGAGCACATGGCCCTGACGTTCAAAGAACGCCAGCCACGAGCGCGTGTGGAAGGCCATGTTGTCGACGATCGTGCCATCCATGTCGAACAGGAAGGCACGCTGCGCCGATGCCGATGCCGATGCCGGTGCATTCATCCTTACACGCCCTGTTTCAGCGAGGCGGAGATGAATTCGTCGATGTCGCCATCGAGCACGCCCTTGGTATTGCCCGTCTCGAAGCCGGTGCGCAAGTCCTTGATGCGGGACTGGTCCAGCACATAGGAGCGGATCTGGTGACCCCAGCCCACGTCCGTCTTCGAGTCTTCCAGCTTTTGCTGCTCGCTCATGCGCTTGCGCAGTTCATGTTCGTACAGCTTGGCTTTCAGCATTTCCATCGCTTCGGCGCGATTGCGGTGCTGTGAACGGTCGTTCTGGCACTGCACCACGATGCCGGTCGGCGCATGGGTCATGCGCACGGCAGAGTCGGTTTTGTTGATGTGCTGACCACCGGCGCCCGACGCGCGATAGGTATCGACGCGGATGTCGGCCGGGTTGACGTCGATTTCGATCGAATCGTCGACTTCGGGATACACGAACAGCGACGTAAACGAGGTATGGCGGCCGTTGGCCGAGTCGAACGGCGACTTGCGCACCAGGCGGTGCACGCCCGTTTCCGTGCGCAGGAAGCCGTAGGCGTGATCGCCCTCGACTTTCAGGGTGGCCGTCTTGATGCCGGCTACCTCGCCGTCGGACTGCTCCAGGATCTCGACCTTGAAGCCCTTGCGTTCGCAATAGCGCAGGTACTGGCGCAGCAGCATCGAGGCCCAGTCCTGGGCTTCCGTGCCGCCGGCACCGGCCTGGATGTCGATGAAGCAGTTGTTCGGGTCCATCGGATTGTTGAACATCCGGCGAAATTCCATGCTTTCGATGACCTTGCGGATTTCCTGTACGTCTTGCTCGATCGCTTCGAGCGTCTCTTCGTCGCCTTCTTCGCGGGCCATGTCGAACAGGTCGCGGGTGTCGCGCAGGTCGGCATCGGCACGGGTCAGCGTGAAGACGATCGCTTCGAGCGCCTTCTTCTCTTTACCGAGTTCCTGGGCGCGCTTGGGATCGTTCCAGACGGTCGGATCTTCCAGTTCTTCGTTGACTTGCTCTAGTTTCTCCGACTTGACAGTGAAGTCAAAGATACCTCCGAAGTTCGGCTTCGCGGACCGTCAGGTCGTTGAGCAGGGCGGAGATGATATTGATGCGTTCGGCTTCCATAATATTCTGGTCTTCTATGGTGAAATCAAACCTTGGATTATACGCGAGCGCGGCCCGTTTCTGATGCCAAGAGCGGGAAATCGCTGCCGCGCGCGGCAATGGCTTGGCGATTTTGCGGTATTTGCGACAAGATTGCACCTGTTGCGGCGGGCCTCGTACGGCTTGCTGGGGGCTGCCGTGCTGCGTATGATGCGGACGATATTGTCTTTCTACAGGAATACTTCATGCGTCACCTTATGCGTCAACTCATGTGCCAGCGCCCCCGTCTCGCCCTGTTGCCGCTGCTGCTGGCCGGCTGCAGCGCCTTGCCGCCCGCCGCCCTCGGACCGGACCAGGCGCCCGCCGCCGCGCCAGCGGGCAGCAGCGCCACCCTGGCCCTGCTGGAGACGACGGACTTGCACGCGAATGTGCTCAGTTATGATTACTATAAGCTGCAGGCGGAACCGTCGGTCGGCCTGGAACGCACGGCGACCCTGATCGCCCAGGCGCGCGCGCAGTTCCCGAACAATCTTTTGCTCGATAACGGCGACACCATACAGGGTACGGCCCTGGCCGACTACCAGGCGCTCGTGAAACCGCTGGCCTGCGACCAGACCCTGGCTATCTACAAGGCCATGAATGTGCTGAAGGTCGATGGCGGCGGCATCGGCAACCATGAATTCAATTACGGCCTGGCGTTCCTGAGCCAGGTGACGGGCAACCGCTTCGACGTCGACGGCGTCGATGCGAGCAAGCCGCGCTGCGCCGGTCCCGCGTTCCCGCAAGTGCTGGCCAACGTCTACAGCGTCAAGACGGGCCAGCCTTTGTTCGCGCCATATCACATCATCAACAAGCAGATCACGGCGACGGGCCCCGATGGCAAGGCCGTGCGCAGCAGCGTCAAGGTAGGCATCATCAGCTTCGCCCCGCCCACCATCATGGCCTGGGACAAGCGCTGGCTGGAAGGGCGCGTCTACACGCAGGGCGTGCGTGAGACGGCGGAAAAATTCATCCCCGAGATGCGCGCCAAGGGCGCCGAACTGGTGGTGGCCATTTCGCACGGCGGTCTCGATGACAGCGCGTATTCGCCCAGCATGGAAAACGCTAATTACTACCTGTCGCAAGTGCCGGGCGTGGATGCCATGCTGATCGGCCATTCGCACCAGTTGTTCCCGAATGCCAGCAGCACGGTACCGCAATTCAATTTGCCCGGCGTCGATAAAGTCAAAGGGCTGGTCCATGGCGTGCCCACCGTGATGGCCAATCTGTGGGGCAAGCACTTGGGCGTGATCGGCCTCTCCCTGCGTCACGACGGCAAGCAGTGGGGCGTCGACAAGAGTGCCACCACGGTGGAGGCGCGCAGCATCCAGAATGCGGATAAAAGTTATGTGGCGCCCGAGGTAGCCATCGCCAAACTCGTGGCCGAAGAGCACGCAGCGACGATAGCCTACGTGCAGACGCCCGTGGGCACCACAGATTTCCGCATGTCGACGTATTTTGCCGACGTGGGCGATGTCAGCGCCATCGAGGTGGTTAACCAGGCGCAGGCGTTCCATCTGGCCGCCTACGTCAAGGCGAACTTGCCGCAATACGCGCACTTGCCTGTGCTGTCGATGTCGTCGCCGTTCAAGAGCGGTTCGGCCGGCGTGTCCGACTACACGGACGTCAAGGCGGGCAATGTGGCGCTAAACAATGCGGCTGACTTGTATTTATATCCGAACGCGCTGTATGGCGTGAAGATGAATGGCGCGCAATTGAAGGCCTGGCTGGAACAGGCGGCGCAGCGTTTCAATACCATCGCCCCCAACAAGCGCGAGCCGCAGGAGTTGGTCAATACGGCCCATCCGAGCTACAACTTCGATGCCATTAGCAGTGCTGACGTGCGCTACCAGATCGATGTCACGCAGCCGCCCGGCCAGCGTATCCGGGGTCTGACGTACCAGGGCAAGCCGGTGGATGCTGCACAGCAATTCTTGATCGCGACAAATAACTACCGCGCCAGCGGCGGCGGCAATTTCCCCGGCCTTGATGGCAGCAACACGATAGTGGCCTCGCCTGACAATAATCGCGAACTCTTGATTGCCTACATCACGCAGCAGAAAAACCTGACGCGGGCGAAAAACGGTTCGGCGCGCAGCTGGACTTTCGCCAAGGTCGCCACACAAGGGCCGGTGGTATTCCACTCGGCGCCGAACGTGATCGACCTGGCGCAAGCGGCCGGCATCGACAATGTCACGCAGCTGAAGGCCGACGATGGCGCCGGCAAGGGCTTTGCGCTGTACCAGCTAGACCTGTCGAAATGATCTGGCTACTGCCTGGCGCGCTGTTGTTATCGCTCGTCTGTTCCTCGCTGACGCCCGGGCAAGCGCAAGCGCAGGATGAGGCTGGCAATCAGCTGGTTCAGGCCAAGGCCTTGATGCGCGGCGCTGCGGCAAGCCAGCCGCAGGCGCGCGCGCTGTTCAAAGTTGCGGCGCAACAGGGCAGCGGGCCCGCCGCCTATTATCTTGGCCTGATGCACAAGAATGGCTTGGGCGGGCCGCTGGATACGGCGTCCGCCATATCCTGGCTGGCACTGGCTGCCCAGCGTGGCGTGGCGCCTGCGATGTTTATCCTGGCGAACCTGCTCCAGACCATAGATGAAACGCAGGCTCGCCATTGGCTCGATGCGGCTTGCGCGCAGGAGTACCCGGAAGCCTTGATGCAAAAAGCCATCGTCACGAAAGACGGGACGATGGGCTATGAGCGCAGCGAGGCACAGTCAGCGTTGCTTTTCAGGATGGCTGAGCATGCGATGGGGCACCGGGGGCAGGAGCCTTGATGGCGTCGTTTTGATTAACCGCTAGCCTTGACCAACGCCTGAAGGTCTTTCGTTGCGCCGATCACGCCCATGACGTCTTTTGACAGCAAGGTCGCCGCAACACTGACGACGGCCGCGGTGACGTCAATCGCATGCTTGACGGTCTTAATTTTCTCCAGCGCCGTATTGGCGGTATCGATCGCCTGGTCGGCCTGCCTGGCGGCATCTTGTGCTCCATCTGCGATCATGTCGATGCCGTGCGCCTGGAAGCTGGCCACCAGTTCATTGAGGTGATCTTCGAGTTCCTTCAATTCCCCTTTTTCCTCAGTGCTCAGCGTTCTGCGCCCCTTGATCCGCCACGCCAGCAGCAAGGTGGAAATCTCGGACAGGTTATTGGCGATTTCTAATGCCTTCAAGGTGGCCTGTTTGTTGATCGTTGCCATGATGTCCTCCTACCAGTTTACAGGTGCAAGGAAGGCCACCTGGAGTTTCAGTTCATCGACGCGCCGGGAGAACTCCTTCAATTGCTGTTGCAGCTGTGCGCTGTCGTCGTGTGATTTGCGTAGGCTGTCAAGGTTGTCTTGAAAGGCTTTGACGGCCCTTGCATAGCTATCGGGAATTTTTGCGCGTTCGCCTAGCTGCTTCTCGTCGCGATACAGTCGGACCCTGACGTAATTCGTCGCCAGCGGCTCTGCGCGTGCCGTTTCATGCAGGGCCATTTGCAAGACGCCGCTGTCGCGCCGTTCGATCGCGATCCTGTCGCGGTACACCGTCTGCACATAGGTATTGAGCGCATTGGTGATGGCGGCGATGGCCTCTTGCTGGGCGAGTAGTTCGTTGATGGCTGATTTCTGCATGTCCTGCGTCAGCAAACGGCTCAGTTGTTCGCTCAGTTTCATGATGAGGCTTACCTGCCCCGGGTCGAGCAGCGGCTTGTCGCTGCCGGGAACCGGGATGCTGCCCAGGGCTTCGCCGAGGCCGGAAAACTGATCATGGTAGTGGGCCACCTTGCCGCCACTCAGAACTTGCAGGGCTTGAGCGTAGCGCGCCAGGACATCGTTCAGGCGTAGTATTTTTTGATTCGAATCGGCGATCTTGTCACAGCCGCGCCTAGCCTGTTGCTCGGCGGCTGCAGGGTCGAAGCCGTCGGTGGAAATCAGGTTCCTGCGCAACTCGTTGTTGATGCAGCTGTCTACGGTGGCGTTGGCGATGGGGGGAAAGGTGACGGTCATTTGCTGGCCCGTCCGTGCAAAGTTGTCGACGGATGTGAAGCTGGCGCAACCGCTGAACATATTGAGCAGCAGTGCAGCGAGGGAAAGGGCAAGCGATCTTCTCAGGGGTAGCGGCATGATGCCTCCATGCAGGTGGTGGTGCTGGAGAGACCCGTGCGGATGCAGGGAGATGCCTCACCTTAGCAGTCAACGACGGCTCGGCTTTGCGGCGGATCAAGCGGGCGAGGTGGAGCGTGTTTTACCGGAGATCGACACTCGTCTTTCTCCTCGCTGGTCAAGTCATTTTGGGTTTGCTTCATATTTTCCTTACAGAAGACTGACAATAGACCAAGCAATTGGGCGTCTTACACATGTTGCGACGCGTCATATGTAGTTGTTGCTGGTGCATGTTTACTAACCTACAATGATTTATCGATGGGGCGGTTATCCAGCGTACGACTATAAAAATATGTGGCTTTAAAAATGTTGTATCAGAGGAGATGAGAATGAATTTGAAACAGAAATTGCTCGTGGCAAGTTTGGTTTTGGGTTTCTCGCAGGCGGCAGTCGCAGCCGACCCCATCAAGATCGGCGTGTCCGGTCCGTTCACCGGTGGTTCCGCGCCGATGGGCGTTTCGATGCGCGACGGCGTCAAGCTGGCCGTCGCTGAAATCAATGCCAAGGGCGGCGTCTTGGGGCGCTCGCTGCTGCTGATCGAGCGCGACGACGAAGCCAAGAATGAACGCGGTGTGCAAATCGCCCAGGAACTGATCAACAAGGAAAAGGTTGCCGCCACTGTCGGCTACATCAATACCGGCGTGGCCCTCGCTTCGCAGCGCTTTTACCAGGAAGCGAAAATCCCCGTCATGAACAATGTGGCGACGGGCTCCATCGTCACCAAGCAATTCGCCGACCAGCCGGAAAACTATATCTTCCGCAACGCGGCCAATGACACTATTCAGTCCGGCATGATCGTGCACGAGGCGATCGAGAACCGCAAGTTCAAGAAAGTGGCGATCCTGGCCGACTCCACCAATTATGGCCAGCTGGGTCGAGAAGACCTGGAAAAGGCGCTGGACAAGAAGGGCATCAAGGCCGTTGTCGTTGAAAAATACAACATCAAGGATGTCGACATGACGGCCCAGCTGCTCAAAGCCAAGCAGGCGGGCGCGGAAGTGGTGCTGACCTACGGCATCGGCCCGGAACTGGCGCAGATCGCCAATGGCATGGAAAAACTCGGCTGGAAAGTGCCGCTGATCGGCAGCTGGACCCTGGCCATGGGCAATTTCATCGATAACGCCGGCAAGAACGGCAATGGCACGCGCATGCCGCAAACCTTCATCCAGGATGCCAGCACACCGAAACGCAAGGCCTTTATCGACGCCTATGTGGCCACCTACAAGCCATCGGGCGGACGCATGCCGTCGGCCGTCTCTGCCGCGCAAGGCTATGATTCCATTTATCTGCTGGCTGCCGCCATCACGCAGGCGGGTGGCACGGATGGCCCGAAAGTGCGCGCCGCGCTGGAAAACCTGAATGAAAAAGTGGAAGGCGCCGTCACCACCTACAACAAGCCGTTCAGCAAGACCAACCATGAAGCGATCACGGCCGACTTGACCGTGTTTGGCGAAGTCAATGACGGCAAGGTCGTCCTTGCCAAATAAGTTCGGCTAATTCCAACGATCTAGCCGCGCAATGGCCAGCCTTGAGGAATCAGGACTGGCCATTTTTTCATCTTTCGTCTTCCGGGGAATACCATGGAAATCTTCCTGCAGCTCGTCTTCAGCGGCATTGCGCTGGGCATGATTTATGCCGTCATTGCCTTCGGCTATCAGCTGACCTTTGCCACTTCCGGCACCCTCAATTTCGGCCAGGGCGAATCTCTGATGCTGGGCGCGCTGGTGGGCCTCTCGCTGGTGGGCACCATTCACGGCGGCCCCTACATGAGCTATTTGCTGATGATCCCCATCGTCATCGTCTTCGGCGCCTTGCAGGGCGTGTTCGTCGAATGGATAGGCGTGCGGCCCGCCATCAAGATCAAGTCCGAATTCGGCTGGATCATGTCGACCATCGCCCTGGCCATCATTTTCAAGAACGTGGCAGAAAATATCTGGGGCAAGGATGATCTGATGTTCCCGTCGCCGTTGTCGGCCGCGCCGTTCCAGGTGTTTGGCGCCAATGTGCAGCAGATGCAGGTGGCCGTTATCGTCGGCGCGCTGGCCATCATGCTGGCCGTCGAAGTATTCAACCGCAAATCCATTTACGGCAAGGCTGTAGTGGCGACAGCCAATGACCGCGACGCGGCCGGTCTGATGGGCATCAATACGGGCATGGTCATCACTTTTTCCTACGCGCTGTCGTCGGCCACGGCCGCCTTTGCGGGCGTGCTGGTGGCGCCGTTGACCTTGACTGGGGCCACCATGGGCGCCTCGCTGGGTTTGAAAGCGTTTGCCGTGGCCATTATCGGCGGGCTGACTTCGGGCGTGGGTGCCATCGTCGGTGGCCTGATACTGGGCATCGCCGAGACGACCACCGGCTATTACATCTCCACTGGCTACAAGGAAGTGCCAGGCCTGCTGCTGTTGCTGCTGGTGCTGGCAGTCAAGCCGTCGGGCCTGTTCGGCAAAGCCGCGATCAAGAAAGTCTGAGGATCATATGAACCAGAAAATCACTATGCTGGCGCTGAGTGCGGCGGGCCTGGCCGCGCTCGTGCTGTTTCCCATCCTTATCCCGAACCCTTACTATATCCACTTGGCCGAGACCATTCTGATCTACGCCATCTTGCTGTTTGGCCTCGATATCGTCGTCGGCTACACGGGCCAGGTGTCGCTGGGCCACGCGGGCTTGTTCGGTATCGGCTCGTACGCCACGGGCGTGCTGGTGTTCAAGCTGGGCTTGTCGTTCTGGCTGGCCATCCCCGCCAGCATCGTCGGCGCGGCCGCGTTTGGCGCCATCCTGGCCTTGCCGGCCTTGCGCGTAACGGGTCCCTACCTGGCCATGGTGACACTGGCCTTCGGCACCATCGTGCAAATTCTGATCAACGAGATGAGCTTTCTGACAGAGGGGCCGATGGGCATCAAGATCCACAAACCCGTACTGTTCGGCCACAAATTGAGCGAAGTGGAGTATTACTACATGGTCGCCGCGCTGATGGTGATCTCGCTGGTGCTCGTGCACCGTATCTTGAAGTCGAACCTGGGGCGCGCCTTCGAGGCGCTGCGCGACAGTCCCATCGCCTCGGACTGCATGGGCGTGTCCGTCTACCGCTACAAGGTGTACGCCTTCGTCATCAGCGCCGGTTTCGCCGGCCTGGCCGGCAGCCTGTATGCGTATTCGGAAGAGTACATCTCGCCCAATACCTATAACTTCGAGCTGACGATATTGTTCCTGCTCGCTGTCATCATGGGCGGTCGCAAGACGCGCTCGGGCGCCTTGATCGGCGCCTTGATCGTCGTCATGCTGCCCAGTTTGCTGGCGGACATCGAACTATTTCGCAAGATCGCCGTCGCCGCCGCCGTGCTGGGCGTGATCGGTTCCATCTTCATGCTGGCGAAAAAGCGTTCCACCGTGCGCGGCGTGCTCGTGCCCCTGGTCGCCACCATCGGCCTGGCCGCCTACTCGTACAAGCTCGATAACATGGTCGACTGGCGCCTGACCATCTTCGGCTTGATGACCTTATTTGTCGTCTACTACCTGCAGGACGGCATCGTCGGCTTTTTGATGAGTTTTGTGAGCAAGGGCCGGCGTCATGTGCTGGCCGTCGCCTCGCATGGCGTGGCGCCTTTTGACCATGCCCAAGGCGGCCAGCGTGGCGAAACGCTGCTGCGCGTGGACCGGGCGCTGATGCAGTTCGGCGGCTTGAAAGCGCTCAACCAGGTGGACTTGAACGTCACGCAGGGCTCCGTGCACGGCTTGATCGGGCCCAATGGCTCGGGCAAGAGCACGATGATGAATGTGCTGACGGGGATCTACAAGCCGACGGCGGGCAGGGTGGAATTTGCCGGCGCCGTGATTTCCGGGCGCACGCCGTCCGAAATCGCCGTGGGTGGCGTGGCGCGCACTTTTCAGAACGTGCAACTGTTCGGCGAGATGACGGCCACCGAGAATGTGCTGGTGGGTTTGCACAATACCTTCAAATCGAATGTGCTGGAGGTGATGCTGCACACGCCGCGCTACAAACGTGAAGAGAAGGCCGCGCGCGAGCGCGCCGCCAGCATCCTCGAATTCGTCGGTCTGGCTGACCTGGCTAACGAAGAGGCGCGCAATTTGCCGTATGGCAAGCAGCGGCTGCTGGAAATCGGCCGCGCGCTGGGCCTCAATCCGCGCCTGCTGCTGCTCGATGAACCGGCGGCGGGCCTGACGGCGCCCGACATCAAGGAGTTGATGGCCATCATCCGCAAGATCCGCGAGCACGGCATCACCATCATCCTGATCGAGCACCACATGGACGTGGTGATGGCGCTGTCGGACGTGGTGACGGTGCTGGACTTCGGCCAGAAGATTGCCGAAGGCGCACCCGCGCTTGTCCAGAGCGATCCGAAAGTGATCGAAGCCTATCTTGGCGGCAGCGCCGACACCCTGAGCCCTGCGGCGCACTGAGAGGAAGACCATGCTGAGCATTCATAATCTGCACGCCGCCTACGGCAAAGTCGAAGTCCTGCACGGTATTTCGTTCGAGGTCCCGAAGGGCAAGCTGGTGACCCTGATCGGCTCGAACGGCGCCGGCAAGACCACTACCATGCGCGCCATTTCCGGCATGCTGAAACCCAAATCGGGCACCGTTACGCTGGGCGGCAACGATGTCACGGGGCTAGACTCGCACCGCATCGCGCGTGCCGGCCTGGCCCACTCGCCGGAAGGGCGGCGCGTATTCGCCTCCATGTCAGTAACCGATAACCTGCTGCTGGGCGCCTTTCCCCGCTTTACGCGGGCGCGCCCGAAGGGCGACATCAAGGGAGACCTGGACAAGGCCCTGGAGCTGTTCCCCCGCCTGAAGGAACGGCGCGACCAGCTGGCCGGCACGCTTTCGGGTGGCGAGCAGCAGATGCTGGCCATGGCCCGCGCCGTGATGCTGAATCCGGAAGTGATCCTGCTCGACGAGCCATCCATGGGCCTGGCACCCATTCTGGTGGAGGAAGTCTTTCGCATCATCACGCGCCTGAAAGCCGAAGGCGTGACCATGCTGCTGGTGGAGCAATTCGCCGCCGCCGCCTTGAACGTGGCCGATTACGGCTACGTGCTGGAAAACGGCAGCATTTCCGTGCATGGCCCGGCCCAGAGTTTGAAGAACGATCCGAAGGTGATCGCCGCTTACTTGGGCGGCGGGCACTGACGCGCGTTGAGGTGCGTTGAAGTGTGTTGACAATGCGCTACGCTGCACATTGTCAATCCGCTACGCTACGCGCTTCTGTTTCTTGCCGTGCAGGAGGGTGATTTTTACCCCGCCCATTGCAACACGAGTTCAATTTGCAGCGTCGACGCAATGTGGTGGCGTGGCCCTTAGTGTTTGGTGGGTTTGGTGGGCTTTTCCTGCTGCACCAAAATGAACGGGCTGACGACGACCGCCCACAGGGCCGCGTCG
Organism: Janthinobacterium lividum PAMC 25724; assembly: GCA_000242815.2. Lineage (GTDB taxonomy): Bacteria > Pseudomonadota > Gammaproteobacteria > Burkholderiales > Burkholderiaceae_D > Janthinobacterium > Janthinobacterium lividum_D. The sequence goes on along the minus strand of AHHB01000036.1, from coordinate 92,087 downwards.
GCCGCTTGCCAGTCCAGCGCTTGCTGGTCCGACACCTTGGCTACTTTGCCATCGACCATCCATTGTGTGATGGTAGTCTTGTCGTCGTGCGAAATGCGCACGGCCACTTCGACCAGGTCGAGCTCATTGGCGACCCAGACGACATTGCCTTGGGCGAAGTGCTTTTCCAGTTCGCTCCAGGCCAGGCGGGCCGTTTCGCTGTTGACTTTGAGGCGTAGTTCGGTGTCTTTTTCAGGATTGGTTTGCATGCGGTATATCAAGTAGCGGTGAGTCGGGTGCCGTTGCGCGCGCTTGGCTTGCCTTATGCGGCTTCCACGCGTGGCGTCGGCGTACCCTGCCATGTTAACCGATAGACGGCGCCTTTGCGAACATTGCCTACCAGGGCAGGGCGGAAGCAGGCCAGGTTGGTGCCGCTGGCGTGGCGGACGCTGGGGAAGATCAAGCCCATGGAGCCCGCTTCGAGCAGGATGGCGGCCAGCTCTTGCGAGGCGATGTAGCTGGCCGGGTCAAGGCAAGCCTGGTAGCGGGGTTGGCCGCTCAGGTCGTGGAAGCTGGCGGAAAAATCGGCCAGCAGCGCCTGGTAGCTGACGCTATCGTCGAAATAGTCGATTTCCTGGTATTCCACGGTCTTGTGGAAAATGATCTCGGCCAGTGCCGTTGGCATGTCGAAGGCGCAATACCAGGCACCGCGCTCGCTATCGTTGAAACGCGCCCCTTCCGGGCGGGCGTAGGTGTAAGCGGCGTTGATGATGCGAAAGTGCGGTACGCCAAAAACCAGCTCGTCCACGCCAATTCCTGGTGCGCCGCCGTACTCGGCCACCAGGCGCGCATTGGTCGCGTTATCGAGTTCAAACAACTCGCGCAGATGATTGTCGTCCTCGGCCAGGGGCGCCAGCACGGAGTCTTCCATGTCGGCGAAGCGCGAGGGAATCAAACGGCAGGTGTCGATCTGGCGCAAGGCGGCCAGCGGCGGCAGGTGCGCCTGCGCGGCGGGCATGCTTACAGGCCTCCGCGGCGCGCGTCGAGCAGCTTGCGCACCGTCTGCATGGCCAGCAAGCCGCCGGCCAGCATCTGTGACAGCGGCGTGCGGCCGCCAAAGATGGCGTTTTTGTTGGGCAAACTTACCCATTCGTCGGCCAGCTTGTCGCCGTACAGGATGTGCAAGGCCTTGTAGATGCCGAGCAAATAGGAAATGCGTGTGATGCGGTCCACTTCCAGCACGCGGTCCGGCTGCTTCTTCCACTCGTAATAGGCGCTGCTCGACAGGCCACCCAGCAATTCGCGCGCCTCGTCGTCGCGCAACTTCCAGGCGATGGCCAGCTTGAAAAACCCTTTCAGTGCCGCTTGCGACAAGCGCTCGCGTTCAGCTTTGGCATTCAGGTCGACGAGCACGGCCGGCTCGAAGCGGCTCTTGGGGTAAGCGTAGGCGAGATGCATGGCATTCCTTGTGTAAAACTCTGATTATGGACCATTTATACTCCTTTTCTGGATTCGTTGCAAAGGCGGCGCGCAAGAAAAACGGGGCGCAGCAGGATGTGTCTCCCGCTGCGCCCCGTTGGCAGGTGTCCCGCGCCAGCTTATTTTGCCGTGATAGTCACCGGCACGGTCAGCTGCGCCGTCAAGCCGTTATTGTCCCGCGCCACCACTTTCAAGGCGTAGTTGCCGGTCACCGGTTGCGGCCAGGTGGCGGTGATCGTCAAGCCGCTCATGGAAAATTGCATGCCCAGCGGCGCGCCGCTGATCGAGATCTGCAGCGCGTTCGCGCCGGGTGCTGTCAGCACGATGCTGCCGCTTAATGACTTGCCCGCCACGCCCGTCATGGCAGCGGCGCTGATGGTGGGGCCGGCGGCGGCGATTTTTACCGCAGCCACGGCCTGGCCCGTCAATCCCGTCTTGCTATCTTTGGCGATGACGGTGACGTTGTAGCTGCCCAGCACGGGGTTGGCCCAGCTGACGACGCCGGCGGCGTTGACGGTCATGCCGGACGGCGCGCCCGACAGGCTATAGGTGACGGCGTTGGGCGCTACCGTCGTGGCGGTGAACGACAGGGCCACGCCGGGCTTGCCGCTGACGCTGGCGACGCTCACTACCGGTGGCAGCGGTGCGGCGATGGCCACCGTATAAATGCCCTTGCCACTCAAGCCGGTCTTGCTGTCCGTGGCCGTCACGGTGACGGTGTAGGTGCCGGCCACGGGGGCGGCCCAGCTCACCAGCCCTGCGCTGCTGATGCTCATGCCGGCCGGTGCGCCGCTCAGCGCGTAGCCGACGGGATTGGCGGCCGTGACGCTGACATTGAACGCCAGCGCCGTGCCCACCTTGCCCGCGATGGCGCCGGCGGCAACGACAGGCGGTGCGATGGGCGCGATGACGATGCTGTATGCGCCCTGGCCACTGAGGCCGCTGACGGTATCCTTGGCTACTATGGTGACGGCATACGTGCCCGCCAACGGCGCGGCCCAGCTGACCACGCCCGTGGCGGCGATGCTCATGCCGGCCGGCGCGCCCAGCATGGTATAGCTGAGGGGGTTCGATGCGCTGGCCGAGACGGTGAAGGACAGCGGCTTGCCGGCCGTGCCACTGATGCTGGCCGGCGCCACCACGGGGGCGGTTGGCGCGATCTGGCTTCCCGACAGGCTGGCCAGCAGGTTTTTCACGTTGGGCGTACCCAGGCCACCGAGCGGGTCATAGCCGACCCTGGCCGTGCATGCGCCGCAAGTACCGTTGCTGCCGCGCGTGATATCGGCAAAGCTGCTGGCAAAGGTGCCCGGTACGGTAGCGATCTGGCCGTACAGTACAGTATGCGCCAAGCCGAGCGCCGTCTTCGCTTGCAGCGCGCGGTTGGCGTTGGCGATGGCGACCAGGCCGGCCCATTGCGGGGTGGACAGGCTGGTGCCGCCAACGCTGAGCCAGCTGGCGGTGCTGCTGCCCGGTGTCATCACTGCCGTGTACTGGCCCGTGGCCGGGTCGGCATTGAAGGCCACGTCGGCCACGTTGCGCCGCAACAGATTGCTCAGGCCGGGTACGTTGGCCGTCTGGTAGCTTGGCAGTGGCGTATAGGCGCTGATGCCGCCGCCCGTGCCGGACCAGGCGGTTTCGCTGCGCACGCCGCTGCCGCTGTAGCTGAGCGTAGTGCCGCCCACGGCCAGCACATTGGGCGACACGGACGGCCAGGAGACGCCGTTGCCCGAGTCGCCCGTGGCAGCCAGGTAAGTCATGTTCTTGCCCATGAAGGCGCTGTCGACGGCAGCGGTCCAGTTGCCTTCGGCGGCGCCAAAGCTCATCGAGACGACGCCTGGTCCCATCAGGTTGGCCAGGCGCACGCCGCCCAGCAGGCTGTTGACCGAAGCGTCGGGTGCCTCGATCAGCACGATGCGTGCCAGCGGCGCCGTGGCATGCGCCCATTGCACGTCGAGCGCGATTTCCATGGCCCAACCCGAATTATAGGCGGGCGCGGTGGCCGTCATGGTGCTCGCTGGCGTGTTGTAGACGATGGAAAATTCACAGCCACTGGTCGAGGCAGGCGGCAATGGCAGGGTGGCATTGGTGGCGATGACTTTGCTGGTGCAGCCGGGCAAGCCGAACTTTTGGTTGAAGAGGGCCAGTTCGGCGGCCGCGTTCGGGTTATGCATGGCGTTGACGATGTAGATCGTCTGCCCCGCGCCCAGCTGTGCCGCCTGGGCCGGCGTCAGTGCCGTGCCCGCCGCAGGCAGGGCGGGCAAGTCGTAGGCGGCGCGGATTTGCGCGGGGGAATAGGTAGCCACCACGCTGCTGCCGGCCAGGGGCGCGGCAATGTCGCTTGCGCCGCCGTCCAGCAGTGGCGCAACTTCTTGCGCCACCTGTTCCGAGGCGACAATTGTTTGCGCCGTCAAACGGCGCGTGCTCATTTCCTGCATGGCGCCGGGCACTCGCTGCAAGTGCGGCCGCCAGCGGGCCGAGCCGCTGCTGTTGGCGCTGTCGCGCCCGTCAGGCGCATCGAGCAGCATCGGGGCCGCATGGAACATCGGTTGCACCACCAGCGCCCCGACATCGGCGGGGATGACTGGCACTTCAACACTAAACTGTGTCGCAGCCGTGGCGACGGCGGCGGGCGGGGTCGATGTTTCCTGCCCTGGGCCGCAAGCGCCCAGCAGGAGGGCAGCAGTGGCGCCCAGCAGCAGCCGAGCGTGGCGGCGATGTGGCGGGATGATTTTTTTCATGGCGAAACTCTCCGGGTTGGCGAGGGCCACATTTCTACAACGCATCGAGGCATGGTGCCGCGCACTGGCGGTGTCAGCCCTGCATTGGTAGCCCCGCTGCCATAGCGCTTGCGCGCGGTAGGCCGGTGGCTTTGCGTCCCCGTCTTTCGACGGGTTTGCCCTCAGAATTAATCATGCATCGCTACACTCCCTGATGCCTTATTAATTCTAGCGAATTCGCCAAATAAGTGTTAACTATTTTCAATCAATAGTTTTATTTTAGCAATTTAATGTTGCGGATTTGCCCATTATTGAATGCAATAATGCCAGCTTGATTAAGTATTAAAAGCAAGGTTATCAGAGGGATATTGATGCGAAACAGTGTTTCTCCCGGATAACGGTGCTTGTCTTTCCTGGTAATTTCATGAATTTACCGAATATATTGTTTTCATACATCAATCCTCGCACGCCATGCCTGGATACGGCGCTGCGCGGCAGGCCGCCAGCATGGCAACAAGGCGACTAATCTCAGGGCACCTGAGCAAGCCGTGGCGAGCGGCAGTGATTTGTGGCCGAGAAGCGCAACCGTACTTCTAGTGCGCTAAGCATCGCAGGCGGCCTATACCGACGCGCAGTAGATACTGTCAGGTGTCACTACACAGGTTCCGCGTGTTCCACCATCAGTTGTACTTTGGTCGTGCCATTGTATTCATTCGCATCGAGGCGGAAGGCGACCCTGGTGCGTTCGCCCAGGGCGTCCGTGTGGCCAAACCAGATGGCGTCGAAGCGCACGCCGTTTTTTTCCAGCAGCAGCTTCAAATGGCGCTCTTTCAATATGCGCTGGCTGACGACGCGAAATTCATCGCAGAAGACGGGCGGGGCGAAGCCCTGGCCCCATACTTGGCCATCCATCAGTTCGATGAAGGCCGTCGTGTAATACGCGTCTTCCAGCGGGCCGTCCGTTTCCACTACCCGTTCCAGCTGTTGCGAGCTGAGCCAGGCCTGGCCCACGGCTTCGAAGGCCTGGGAAAACGCGTCGAAGGCCTCGGCGCGGATGGTCAGGCCTGCCGCCATGGCGTGGCCGCCGAACTTGTCGATCAGGCTCGGTGCCCGTTTCGACACCAGGTCGAGCGCGTCGCGCAAGTGGAAACCGGGAATCGACCGGCCCGAGCCCTTGATCCAGCCGTCCGCGCCCGGTGCAAACGTGATCGTCGGGCGGTAGAATTTTTCCTTCAGGCGCGAGGCGACGATGCCGATCACGCCCTGGTGCCAGGATGCGTCGAAGACGCTGATGGTGCTGCTGTTGGCCGGTTCGAAAGCATCGAGGTGCAGCAGGGCGGTATCCTGCATTTCCGCCTCGATTTCGCGGCGCTTCAGGTTAATGTCGTTCAATTGCTGCGCCAGCGCCCAAGCCCGCCCTTCGTCGTCCGTGATCAGGCATTCGATGCCCAGCGACATGTCTTGCAAGCGCCCGGCCGCATTCAGGCGCGGGCCCAGGGCAAAACCCAGGTCGAACGGCGTGGCGCTGCGCGCTTCGCGGCCCGCCACGCGGAACAGGGCGGCCACGCCCGCGTGCATATTGCCCTTGCGCATGCGTTTCAAGCCTTGCGCGACGAGGATGCGGTTGTTCGTATCGAGGCGTACCACGTCGGCCACCGTGCCCAGCGCCACCAGGTCGAGCAGATTGTCGAGCTTGGGTTGCGTTTGCGCATCGAAAATCCCGCGTCGTCGCATTTCTGCGCGCAGGGCCAGCAAGACGTAAAACACCACGCCCACGCCTGCCAGGTGTTTGCTGGGGAAACCGCAGGCGGGCTGGTTGGGATTGACGATGACGGCCGCGTCGGGCAGGGTGTCGGCCGGCAAATGGTGGTCGGTAACGACCACTTCGATGCCGCGCCGGTTCGCTTCGGCCACGCCGTCGATGCTGGCAATGCCGTTGTCGACGGTGATGATGATGTCGGGCGACTTTTCGCGCGCGGTCAGTTCGACGATTTCCGGCGTCAGGCCGTAGCCGTATTCAAAACGGTTGGGCACGATGAAATCGACGTCGGCGCCCATGGCGCGCAAGCCGCGAATGGCCACGGCGCAGGCGGTGGCGCCGTCGCAATCGTAGTCGGCGACGATGACCATGCGTTTCTTGGCGGCAATTGCGTCGGCCAGGAAGGCCCCGGCCGCGCCTATGTGCAGCAAGCCCGATGGCGGCATCAGGGCCGCCAGTTCGCTCGACAGTTCCGCGGCGTCAGACAAGCCACGCGAGGCGTACAGGCGGGCCAGCACCGGGTGGATGCCGCCCTGGCGCAGCAGTTCGGATTCGCGGTAAGGACAGGGGCGGGTGGCGATGCGGGTACGGGTCATGTTGTTTTCAATTTGTTCAGGGTCATCGCGCGCCAGAATTTGCGTTGCGCATTCTTGCTGGTGCTGCAAGCTAGCCAGGCATCGCGGTGGCTCAGCACCAGGCGCAGTTGCCCAAGCCGGCCGTCTTTTACGGCCGCCAGCAGGGGCGTGAACCAGTCCGCTTCCAGTGATTGCAACTGTTGCAGCCACATGCCCCATTCCTGCGCCTGCGCCGCCTCGATCAGTCCGCCCAGCACGACGACGGCGTCGGCATGCTCGGCCAGCACACTGTTTGGACTGGCATCGCGCCGGGCCGGTTCCGCCAGCGCTGCCAGCCAGCCGGGCGCGTCCTGCGTATGCAGCTTGGCGGCGCAAAGCTCCGCGGGCGCCGTGGCGACGCTGGCGCCCCAGATCCAGAAGGAGTTGATGGCTTTCAAGCCGCGCTCCTCGCGCGCCGCGTTGACAGGGTGTTCATGCCACAGCATCTGCACTTCGTTTTGCAGACGGCGCGCAGCGCGCGCGTGCTCGCCTTCCGGCATCCAGACGGACAGGTCTTGCGTGGTGGCGGCGTCCGGCGAGGCGCACTGCAAGTTGCTCCAGGCATCGGCGCGCATGAACCAGGTGCCCGCATCGCCGTACGCCAGGGGCTGGCCGATTTCGTCGAAATACGGGGCAGCACTGTCGAACAGGGCGCGGCCATCGGCTTCGCTCAGCCTGAGTTGGCGCAAATCTTCCAGGCTGATATGGCTGCGGGCGATGGCCAGGTGGGCTGGATGCAGCAGGAAGTAGCGCGCCCCAGGTTCCGGCACGAGGCCGTAGCCGCGCATGGCTTGCGCGGCAAAGGCTGCTTGCGCCGCCTCGCCATTGGCTGCGGGCGCCAGGCCCAAGGCGTGCGCCAGCCACGCTTCGTGCGGCAGCAGGCGCTTGGCGTTGTCAAAAGTTTCCAAATTGCAAGCGGATGTGCGCGACAGCAGCGCCGCCAGGGCGGGTGCCTGTAAGACCTTGAGCAGGTCGGCGGCCAGTTCGGCATTGGGCAAGGCGCAGGGCAGGACGAGGGTAAGTTGATTCATCCCGAGATTGTAGGCGATTGTGGTCATGCCCGAGTAGGGCTAGATCATCTTCCTCGAATAGGAGGGTGTCGAAAAAACATCAAAATAATATGAATTCAATCATTTTTTAAGGAAAATATTTTTCTTTTGAAAGCATAGTAGATATAATTGAAATAACTTTAGTGTCGTAAAAACAATCATACCCTGCTGTATGGTTGCGTCGTTTGGCTTCTGTGTCCCTCAAACCGTATACAAGATGCTGCCGGCTTCATTGATTAAATAAGACTCTTTTTTGGAAGCCCCCACCATGTATACATTTGCTGCTTCGCGCAGCCGGGCTGACTGCGCCCTGGCCTCTCACATTTGCACTCCTGGCGCCATCGCTGCGCATTGCCAGGAGGCCGCATGACTACCTACAATCTGTCGACCACGGTTCACGTGTGCGAAGACATCAACAAGAACTTTGATATCCGCGACTTGCTGACACAGGCCGGCTACGCTGTACAAGGCGAGCTGAACATCAAGAATTTTACCGTCCTGTTACCCGATGATACGGAGTCGACCAGCAACACGCCCCTGTTCGGCATGTTGGACGCCGACACCGTTTATGTGCGCCCCGGCGACTGGGCGGCCAACTACAACGGCAATTTCTCGACCATCCAGGTGACGATCGACAAAGGCAATGGCGATATCGTCCAGTTGGAACTGCAAGTGATCATCGATCCCGTCAACGACGCGCCCGATGCGGCTGACAAGACGTTCAACCTGGTCGATGGCTCCAGCGTCGTGCTCGGCGAAGGCGATTTTGGTTTTCACGACGATGTGGAACACAACGACTTCAAGTCCGTGCTCATTACCAACACGACCACTGCCGGCCAGGTATTGCTCAATGGCGTGGCGGTCACGGTGGGCACGGAAATTTCCATCGACGACATCCGCGCAGGCAACCTGGTCTTTGTGCCAAGCCAGACGGTCGCCGGCAATTTCGACCTGGGCTTCAAGGTGCGTGACGATGGCGGCACTGCCGGCTGCAACGCGCAAGACCTGAGCCTGGCGCCGCACTACCTGACCTTCAAGGTGCCGATGGCGCACCTGGGCGATTTCGTCTGGGAAGACAAGAACGCCAACGGCGTGCAGGATGCGGGCGAGGCCGGTATCGCCAATGTGGTGGTGCAATTGAAGGATACGGCCGGCAACGTGGTCGCTACCACGACGACGGACGCCAGCGGTGGCTACCACTTCGACGTCAATCCGGGCACGTATTCGGTGACCGTGGTCGCGCCGGCCGGCTATGTGCCGACGGTAGCGAACCAGGGCGGCGACACGGCCAAGGACAGCAATATTGATGCGGCCGGCAAGATGGCGTCTGTCACCCTGGCACCGGGCCAGACCAACTTGAGCCTCGATGCGGGCCTGTACCGCGCTGCCGAACTGGGCGACCGCGTATGGTTCGATGCCAACAAGAATGGCTTGCAAGATGCGGGCGAAGCAGGCGTGGCCGGCGTGAAAGTGACCTTGCTCGATGCGTCGGGCAATGCCGTCGGCAGCCCGCTGGTGACGGACGCGAACGGCAACTACCTGTTCACGAATCTGAAACCGGGCGCTTACAGTGTCCAGTTCGACAAGACCAGCCTGCCTGCCGGCTATGCCTTTACTGGCCAAGACCAGGGCGGCGATGAGCAGCGCGATTCCGACGCCAGCGCCATCGACGGCAAGACGGCGCAAGTGCTGCTCGCTTCCGGCGACAGCAACCATAGCCTCGATGCGGGCATCGTGGCTCTGCCGGCTTCCTTGGGCGACCGCGTCTGGCATGACGCCAACTTGAACGGCGTGCAGGATGCCGGCGAAGCCGGCATCGGCGGCGTCACGGTGCAGCTGAAAAATGCAGCTGGCAGCGTGATCGGCTCGACCGTCACGGATGCCACCGGCTATTACAATTTCAGCGTCGATGCTGGCACGTATTCCATCGCCGTCGTCGCGCCGCCAGGCTATCTGAGCACGGTCAAGGATGTGGGCGGCAACGATGCGCTCGACAGCGACATCAATGCCGCAGGCCAGAGCGCCCTGGTGACGGTTGCAGCCGGCCAGAACTACAAGGACCTGGATGCGGGCTTGTACAAAACGGCTGCTATTGGCGACCGCGTGTGGTTTGACGCCAACGGTAACGGCACGCAGGATGCGGGCGAAGCGGGTATGAGCGGCGTGAAAGTCAATCTGTTCGACGCCTCCGGTACCGTGGTGGCCAGCGCCACCACGGATGCCAGTGGCAATTACTTGTTCAGCAACTTGATGCCTGGTAACTACTTCCTGGGTTTCGTGCCACCAGCCGGCTACACTTTCACCAAGCCGGACGTGGGCGGCTATGCCACTGATTCCGACGTCGATCCGGCCACCGGCCTCACCACCAGCTGGATCGCTCTGAAATCGGGCGACGTTCAGCTGGAATGGGACGCTGGCCTGGTCAAGCGCGCGCCTGTCACAGGCAGCATTGGCAACCGCGTGTGGGAAGACAGTAATTACAATGGCGTGCAAGATGCGGGCGAGCTGGGTGTGGCTGGAGTGAAAGTTAACTTGCTCAACGCCAGCAACCAAGTCATCGGCACGACGACGACGAACGCCAGCGGAGAATATCTTTTCGATAAGCTGATTGCCGGCGGCTATAAAGTGGAAGTCGTTCGCCCATCGGGCTTTTATTACACCAAGGCGAATGTCGGCAATGACGCCAGCGATTCCGACGTCGATACCAGCACGGGCCGTTCCGGCTTGATCAACCTGGCTGCCGGCCAGAACGACATGAGCTGGGACGCGGGTATCTATCGCAAGGCCAGCCTGGGAGACAAGGTGTGGCGCGACGCCGACCATGACGGCGTACAGGATGTCAACGAGGCAGGCATCGCCAACATCAAGGTACAGCTGTACTCGGGCAGCGGCGTGTTGCTGGCTACCACTTACACTAATGCCACCGGCAACTATCTGTTTAGCAACCTCGATCCTGGCAGCTATTCGCTGAAGTTCGACAAGAGCAACGTGATGCATGCTGGTTACGCCATGAATAGCTGGAAGTGGGGCGCCAAGAATGGGGGTAGCAATGACAACATCGATTCGGACGTCAACAGCAATGGTAGCTATGCCAACGTGGTTTCCACGGATGTGCTGAAGCTCGCTTCGGGCCAGAACGACATGAGCTGGGATGCCGCCATTACGCCTATCGTGATCGACTTGAATGGCGACGGCGTGCACACTATCGCCCGCGCTGATTTCCACGGCAGCTTCGACTTGCTGGGCACGGGCAGCGCCATCCAGTCGGGCTGGGTCTCCGCCGACGACGGCTTGCTGGCCATTGACAACAACGGCAATGGCAAGATCGACAATATCTCCGAACTGTTTGGCGGCAATGAGAAAGGGACGGGTTTTGCCAAGCTGTCCAGCTATGACTCGAACGGCGACGGCGTGGTCGATGCGAAAGATGACAAGTTTGCGCAATTGCGCATCTGGCGCGACGCCAACAGCAATGGCGTGACGGACGACGGCGAGCTGATGTCGCTGCATGACGCCGGCGTGGCCAGCCTGACCGTGTCCTACACGGAACTGCCTTTCCTCGACGCCAACGACAACCTGCACCTGGAGCGCAGCAGCGCCACCCTGGTCAACGGCAAATCGGTCGACATGACGGACGTGTATTTCAACGTCGACTCCAAGGATGCGGCCAAGGCTGGCATCACCTTGCCGAGCATGGCCGACCTGCTGCGCGACGACCATGCGCTGGACAAGGCCTTGGGTCAGGGCGCGGCTGGCGCTACCGTTGCCGCGCCAGTGTCCCAGGCTGTCGACGCCCAGGCCCAGTGCGAGATGGCTGAAGTGTTGCGCCGCGCCATGGCACATACCACTGCACAGCCCCAGGAAATGGTTGTCTGATGTCCTGTTTTGCCAGGCCATATCCGCCTGTCTGATATGTGCAGGCGCCCCCGTTTCCAGGCGGCACCGGCACTTTCCAATCACTTTGAAAAGAATACACAATGAAAAAATCCATGCACCTGATCGTCCGCGCCAGTATCGCCGCCGCTGTTTTCGCCCTCGCCAGCGGCAGCGCCCTGGCAGCGTCCAACCTGCAAGTCGTCGATTCGCATAGCGTCAGCCTGTTTACGGCCAGCGGTGGCGCCTTCGGCCCCGGCCGCGCCATCTCGCCTACCTTGTGGCAGGTCAAGTATGACAGCAATACCTTCCTGGCCTTCTGCCTCGATCCCAATGTGGCAGTGAGCAACAGCGCAAATAACTATAGCAGCAGCGCCTTTGCCGCCAGCGATTCCGTGAAGCGCCTGTACGAGGGCTACTACGCTTCGTCCATTGCAAATGTATCCACCAGCGTCGACAGCGCCGCCGCCTTCCAGTTGGCCCTGTGGGAATTGAATAACGACAATGCCAACTTGCTAACGGGCGGCCTGCGCTTCAGAAACCTGAGCAATGCCGTCGTCATGCAGGCAAACAGCATGCTGGGCGTGGCGACGGGCAATGGCGCCATCCAGAACCTGTACAACTACACCAGCCTGACGAGCGTTAATCCTGCCTCGCAAACCTTGCTCAGCGTGTCGCCTGTGCCGGAAGCGCAAACCTGGGCCATGTTGGTCGCCGGCCTGGGCTTGCTGGGCTTCATGGCGCGCCGGCGCAACGCTGGCGCAGCGTAAATCGCTAGCAGCGGTATTGACTGAGTCAACTGAGTAGTTTCGGCTGCGGTGCGTCCGTCACGACGCACCGCAGTTTTTATTTTTCCGCAACACTATTCTGAATAGCTGTTATTACTATGGCACAATGTTTCTGCAAGCTAGCACTGCGCGACCTTGACAATAGTTTCTCACTGTTCATTGCAACTGCCTGAGATCGGATTTGAGTTCATCATGACGCCACCTTCTGCCGCGAACGCCGCCGTCGACGATTCCCCATCCACCGCCCGCGCCGACACGCTTGCCGACGCCATCGTCTTCCTGGCCCGTTTTCTTGGCACCGGCGTACAAGCCGAACGCCTACGCGACAGCGTGACCGCGCATGGCGACCCGGGCGCCGCCGATTTTCTCGATCAGGCGCTCAGCCATGCCAGCTTGACCGGCACGTCGCTGCCGATGGACAAGCCGCGCCGCGTCACGGAAATGCCAGCCTTGCTAGTCAACGGCGAGGGCCAGGCGCTGGTGGTGCTGAGTATTGCAGATGATAAATATGAATGCCATGTGCCTGGCATCGCCGGCACCTCCTGGCTGGACGCGACCATGCTGGCGCAGGAAGTGCCCGCCGGGCGCTGGGTGGCCGTGCGGCCCGTGATGTTTTTCGACCAGCGCAGCTTGCTCTACAGCATGCCGGCGGCGGGGCGCTGGTTCTGGGACGTGTTCAACCGCAACCGCTGGGTCTTTCGCTGGGCCTTGCTGGGCACGCTGGTCTTGAACGTCATCAGCTCGCTGGTGCCGTTCTATGCGATGGCCGTGTACGACCGCGTGATTCCCAACAACGCCACGTCCAGCCTGTGGGTGTTGACGATAGCCGTTGTCGCGCTGACCGGTTTCGAGCTGGGCATGCGCTTGCTGCGCGGCGAGCTGGTGGAAACAGCATCGCGGCGCATGGATGTGGCCCTGTCGTCCAATATCTTCGCCCAGTGCCTGCGCTTGCGCGCGGCCAGCCGGCCCGCCTCGGGCGGAGCCCTTGCCAATACCGTGCGCGATTTTGAATCCGTGCGCGAATTCTTCGCCTCGACCACCGTGACCACTCTGGGCGACTTGCCCTTCCTGCTGCTGTTCTTGCTGGTCATCGCCTTTGTCGGCGGCTGGCTGGTGCTGGTGCCCTTGGCCGCCATCCCCATCCTGCTGCTGTTGGCCTTCGCCTCGCGCGCGGCGCTGGCGCGCCACGTGGCCGCCTCGATGCAGGAAAGTGGGCAGCGCACGGCGCACCTGTTTGAAAGCATGAATGGCCTTGACACCATCAAGGCGCTGGGCGCCGAGGCGTGGAGCCGCCGTAAATGGGAGAGCCTGACGGTAGCCATCGCCGCCAACAGCGTCGAGACGCGCGAAATCGTCAGCCGCGTCAATTACATCAACACGGCCGTGCTGGCCCTGTCCGGCGTGGCCGTGGTAGCCGTCGGCGCATTGCTCATGGGGGAACGCCTGCTGACCCTGGGCCAGATCATCGCCGTGAGCATGCTGACGGGGCGCGCGCTGGCGCCCGTGAGCCAGATCGCGGGCCTGATTATGCGCTGGGAGCAGACCAAGCTGTCCTACCACGCGCTGAACAAGATCATGGAAGCGCCCACGGACGACGATGCAGCCAGCTTGCAGGCGCCGCCGCTGTCCGGGCGCATCGAGTTCCGCGAGGTGAGCTTCGCCTACCCGAACTCGCCGCCGCTGCTCGATAAACTGAGCCTGCAGATACGTCCGGGCGAACGGGTGGGCGTGATCGGCAAGCTCGGTTCCGGCAAGAGCACCTTGCTGCGATTGCTGCTGAACCAGTACGGTCCACAAAGCGGCAGCGTGCTGTTCGACGACCTGGCCAGCACCCAGCTGGACCCCTTGAGCCTGCGCCGCCAGATCGGCTATGTGCCGCAGGACGTGACGCTATTTCACGGTACCGTGCGCGAAAACATTGAACTGGGCCGCAGCCAGGCGGACGATGCCGGCCTGCTTGACGCCATCCGCCTTGCTTGCCTGGACGACATCATCGCGCAGCTGCCCAATGGCGTGGCGATGGAAGTGGGCGAGCGCGGCGAGCGCCTGTCCGGCGGCCAGCGCCAGGCCGTGGCCATGGCCCGCGCCTTGCTGGCGAAACCGCCGATACTGCTGCTCGATGAACCGAGCAGCATGTTCGATCCGGCCACGGAGCAGCGCCTGATCGCCCGCCTGCGCACCTTGCAAGACACCACCATCGTGCTCGTCACGCACCGCATGGCCATGCTGGCGCTGGTGGACCGGCTGATCGTTTTCGACAAGGGCCGCATCGTGGCCGACGGCCCGCGCGATGAAGTTTTGCGTGTAATTCATGGTCAAAATGGTCAAAATTCGGCTCAAAATCAGGCCGCCAAGCCGCCCGCTGCCGTTGCCAACACGACGGGAACATCGACATGAGCGCCCTGAATGCGCGTGCGCTGACGCAGGCGCACCCGGACCCCGAGCGCGAGCCGCGCCGCATCATTATCTGCATGCTGGCGCTGACGGCCGTGTTGCTGGTGCTGACCCTGGTCTGGGCCACGTTCGCCCAGCTCGACGTGTCCGTGAATGGCCGCGGGGCCATCACGCCGCCGTCACACCTGCAGGAAGTGCAAAGCCTGGACGGTGGCATCGTGCGTGAAATGCGGGTCAAGGCTGGCCAGCAGGTGCGCCGCGGCGACTTGCTGCTGCGCCTAGATACGGCGCAATACGACGCCAACCTGGGCGCCAGCGTACAGAACCGCCTGGCCGCGCTGGCGGGCAGGGCGCGTCTCGATGCGCTGCTGACTGGTGGTGCGCCGCAGTTCGCGCCGGAATGGCAACGCGAGGCTCCCGCGCTGATCGCCAAGGAAACGCAGTTGTGGCGCGATGGCCAGCGTGAGTTCGCGTCGGCCACGGCGGCCGCGCGCGAAGGCGTGATGCGCCGGCGCGGCGAGCTGGCCGAGGCGCACAGCCGCATCGCCCAGCTTGAGACGGGTCTCAAGATCGGCATGGAAAGCCTGGCTATCGAGGAGCGGCTGTTCAAGGAGGGCGCGGGTTCGCGCGGCGATTACCTGAACGCGCAGCAGCGCGTGCAGCAGCAGCGCACGGAACTCGACAGCCTGCGCAGCTCCTTGCCGCGCCTGGTCGCTACCCTGGCCGAAGCGCAGGCGCAGGCCAGCGAAGTGGAGGCGCGCATGCGCGGCCAATGGGGCGCACAGCGCAGCGAATATGAAACCAAGGCCGGCGCCCTGGCCAGCACCGTCAAAGGCCAGCAGGACCAGGTCAGCCGGCGCGACGTGACGGCGCCCGTTGACGGCGTTGTCAACCGCGTGCTGATAGCCACCGTGGGCGGCGTGGCGCCGCCTGGAAAACCTATTCTTGAAATCGTGCCGGCCGACTCGGAAGTGCTCATTTCCGTGCGCGTGAAGCCGTCCGACATCGGCTTTATTCACGTCGGGCAGAGCGCCTCGGCAAACGTGCTTGCCTACGACGCCACCACTTATGGGCGCATGAAGGCGCAAGTGGTGCGCGTGGGTGCCGACGCCATCCCCGACGAGCGCAACGAGCCGTATTTTGAAGTGCAGCTCAGTACCGACCGCAGGCAGCTGACGGCGCATGGCAAGGTGCTGCCGATTACGCCCGGCATGCCGGTTGACGTGGGCATCCTGACGGGGCGCCGCTCGGTGCTGCAATATGTGTTCAAGCCGGTGCTGCGCGGCTTGCAGTCTTCCCTGCAGGAGCGTTGATGCGTGCCATATCAATATCGCTCATGCTGGCGTGCGCCGGCATCGTGCTGGAAGCGCAGGCCCAACTGCCAGGAACCTTGTCCGTCCAGCCGATGCCCATGCGCGGTTTGCCTGCCCTGCTGGCGCGCGCCGTGCCGAGCGACCCGCAGGTCATCACAGCGCAGGCGGCGCTGGCCACCGCCGAGGCGCGCTACAAGCAGGCCCGCTCGCGCCTGTTCCCAACTGCGGCGATGCAGGCGACGCGGGGGCGCAGCAATGATGTCGATGGCACGCTGGACGTGGAACGCCGTACGCACCAGGTGGAAGCGAGCGTGCGCTGGAATCTGTACAACGGCGGCGCCGACCGCGCCGAACTCGATGCGGCCGAGCGCGAAATGGCGGGCGCCGCCTTCGACGTGCAGCGGGCACGCGCGGAAAGCGCAGAAAAACTGGCCGAAGCGTATTTCGACATGCAGCGCCTTGAGCGCAGCCTGTTGCAGTCGCAGCAACGCCTGCATGACGTGACGCTGTTGGTGAAGCAGGTAGCGCGCCAGGCGGAGCTGGGAAAATCGTCGGAAGTGGACCGCGAACTGGCGCAAAGCTCGCAGCTGGACGCGGAACTGGTGCACGACGGCGTGTTGACGGACCGTCTGGCCGCGCAGATCAAGCTTGAGGCGCTGGCCTTCGAGCCGGTGGCGCAGTTTCTCGACTTCACGTTTGCGCCGCTGCCGGCGCAGGCCCTGGAAAACGCCGACACGCAGCAGGCGCAGTTGCGTGCCGCGCGCGAGCGGGCGGCGGCGGCCCAACTGCGCGTGCGCAGCGTGGCGGCCACGCTGGCGCCGAAAATCGACCTCGATGTCAGCCATCTGCTCAATAACAAGACGACGCCGCCGCCATCGACGATACAGCAGCGCGGCTGGTCGGTGGGCGTGAGCTGGGAGTTTCCGCTCGGCGGCGGCAGCCTGGCGCAGCGCGACGAGAGCGTCAGCCGGGCCCAGGCGGCCAAGGCAGATGTGGCGCGCGCCGAGCAGGGCATGCGCGCCGATCTGGCCAGCATGCTGCCGCGTATAGCCAATGCGCAGCGCACCTTGGCTCTACTCGACGAGCAGGAAAAGAAGATGGCATTTGTCGTGCGCGGCGGTAGTATCCAGTACGAGGCGGGGCGGCGCAACCTGCAGCAGATCATCCAGACGCGCGACAGCTACTTCACGATACAGCAGCGGCGCATCGACCAGTTGCACCGTTTGACCCTGGCGCAGATGCGGCAATATGCGCTGGCGGGACAGCTACTGCAGGTGTTTGGGCTGGCACAATAGGGCGCTGGCGCCAGATTTGGTGTCAGCGTGCGCTGTTTCACATGCAGTTTCATGCATGAAATGGCCATTGTGTGGCAAACTGCGCGCTCGCATATTACCTTGTCGCGGGAGCGCATGAGCATCAATGAGCATCATCAAACAATTTCCTTTTGAGTGGCAGGTCGGCGTGCGCTATACGCGCGCCGGGAAACGCAGTGGCCGCAACAGCTTCATTTCCTTCATTTCCCTCATTTCCGTGGCCGGCATCGGCCTGGGCGTGGCCGCCCTGATCGTCGTGCTCTCCGTGATGAACGGCTTTCAAAAGGAAGTGACTGACCGTTTGATGTCAGTGCTGGCCCATGTCGAGGTGTTCGATACCAGCGGCTCCATGCCCGACTGGCAAGCGCAGGAGCGCGCCGCCTACGCCAACCCGCAAGTGAAAGCCGTGTCGCCCTTCGTGGAAACCCAGGGTATGCTGCTCAATGATGAAACCATGCGCCCGTCCATCGTGCGCGGCGTGCTGCCGCAGCAGGAAGGCAGCGTTTCCAGCGTGGCCTCCCAGATGAAAGAGGGCAGTTTCAAGGACTTGACGCCAGGTTCGTACAACATCGTGCTGGGCATCGATCTGGCCAAGGCGCTCGACGTCAAAGTGGGGCAAAACGTCACCCTGATGCTGGAGCGCGAACCGAGGGCGGGCGAGGCGGCCAATGGCATCGCCATGCCGCGCATGCGCGCGCTGAAGGTGGCCGGCATCTTTGAGGCAGGTCACAATGAGCTTGACGCCGGTCTGGCGTTTGTGAGCATGCAGGACGCGCAGCAGTTGCTGCAGCTAAACGGCCCGTCCGGCCTGCGTTTGCGCCTACATGACATGAACCAGGCGCCACAGGTGGCGCGCGAACTGAAAGCGTCGATGCCGGGGCAACTGTGGATGCGCGACTGGTCGCGCGCCAGTGCCAGCTGGTATGCGCTGGTGCAAAGCCAGAAGAACATGATGTTCATCATCTTGAGCATGATCATCGCCGTGGCCGCGTTCAACCTGGTATCGACACTGGTGATGTCGGTCACCGACAAACAGGCCGACATCGCCATTTTGCGCACCCTCGGCGCCTCGCCATTCTCCATCATGAAGATCTTCATGATCCAGGGCGCACTGGTGGGCTTGCTGGGGAGTGCCTTGGGCGTCATCGGCGGCGTGCTGCTGGCGCTCAACGTGGGCGTCATCGTGCCCTTCATCGAAGGCATTTTCGGCCTGCATTTCATCTCCAAGGAAATCTACCAGATCAGCGCCGTGCCATCCGACGTGCATTGGCTGGACGTGGCGCAGATCGGCCTGATTGCCTTTGGCCTGGCGCTGGTGGCGACCATTTACCCGAGTTGGCGCGCCGCGCGCGTCAAGCCGGCCGAGGCGCTGCGCTATGAGTAAGAAAATTACCCCTAAGGCAGAATCTGGGGTCGGACCCTCAGGGTCCGACCCCGGCACTTCGCCGTTGGGTCAGCACGGTGGCATGTCGCTTACACAAGAATCAATCACATCACAAGCATGTTAAAAAATATTCCTTTCGAATGGCTGGTCGGCCTGCGCTACACGCGGGCCGGCAAGCGCAGTGGCCGCAACAGTTTTATCTCCTTCATTTCCCTCATTTCCATGGCCGGCATTGGACTGGGCGTGGCGGCGTTGATCGTCGTGCTGTCCGTGATGAACGGCTTCCAGAAGGAAGTGACGGACCGCATGCTGTCGGTGCTAGCCCACGTGGAAGTATTCGACAACAGCGGCAGCATGCCGGACTGGCGCGCCGAGGCGGCGCAGGCCTTTAAAAATCCGGCCGTGAAAGGCGCCGCGCCATTCGTGGAAACGCAGGGCATGCTGCTGCGCGACGATGCGCTGCGTCCCGCCATCGTGCGCGGCGTGCTGCCCGAGGAAGAGCCGAACGTTTCCGATGTGGCCGGCCAGACGCGCATGGGCAGCTTCAAGGCGCTGCAGCCGGGCACCTTCAATATCGTGCTGGGCATCGAATTGGCGCGCGCCCTGCGCGTCAACCTCGGTGAAAAAGTCACCCTGATGCTGGCGCAGGGTCAGGTCACGCCGGCCGGCGTGCTGCCTCGCATGCGCAGCTTCACCGTCAGCGGCATCTTCCAGGCGGGCCACAATGAATTCGACGCCGGTTTGGCCTTCATCAATATCGAAGACGGCCAGCGCTTGCTGCGCCTCGATGGCCCGTCCGGCCTGCGCTTGCGCCTGGCGGACATGAACCAGGCGCCGCAAGTGGCGGCGCAGCTGAAAAAAACCATGCCGGGCGATCTGCGGCTGCGCGACTGGTCAAAACTGAACGCCAACTGGTTCGCCGCCGTGCAGACGGAAAAGCGCATGATGTTCATCATCCTGACTCTGATCATCGCCGTAGCCGCCTTCAACCTGGTGTCGACCCTGGTGATGACGGTGACGGACAAGCAGGCCGATATTGCGATCCTGCGCACCTTGGGCGCGTCTCCCGGCTCGATCATGAAAATTTTCATGATCCAGGGTGCGCTGGTGGGCATCCTGGGCACGCTGCTGGGTGTGGGCGGCGGCGTGCTGGTGGCGGTGAACATCGACGTCATCGTGCCCTTCATCGAGCATTTGCTGGGCGTGCAGTTCCTCTCCAAGGACATTTACTTCATCAGCACCGTACCGTCCGACTTGCGCTGGCCCGACGTCACCAAGATCGGCGTGCTGGCCGTGATCCTGGCCTTTTTGGCAACCCTGTACCCAAGCTGGTGGGCTGCCCGCGTGAAACCTGCGCAAGCCCTGCGCTATGAATAAACCACTGACTATTACCATGACCGACTTGAACAAACCTGTTTCCAACGGCGCTGCCGCTGCTTCTGCCGTCCTGTCCTGCCGCGGCCTGGGCAAGACTTTCACGCAAGGCAGCTACAAGGTGCAGGTCCTGGCCGGCATCGACATCGACATCCATCGGGGCGAGCGGGTCGCCATCGTCGGCGCTTCCGGTTCCGGCAAGTCGACGCTGCTGCACCTGCTGGGCGGGCTCGATACGCCCACCAGCGGCAAGGTGAGCTTGTTGGGCAAGGATTTCGCTACCCTCAGTGAAAAGGCGCGCGGCGACTTGCGCAACGCCTCGCTGGGCTTCGTCTACCAGTTCCACCATCTGCTGCCCGAGTTTTCCGCGCTGGACAATGTCGCCATGCCCCTGATGATACGGCGCATGAAGCGCGCGCAGGCCACCGAACTGGCGCAGCAGATTCTCACGCGCGTGAACCTGTCCAAGCGCGTCACGCACACGCCCGGTGAATTGTCGGGCGGCGAGCGCCAGCGCGTGGCGTTGGCGCGCGCCCTCGTCACGCAACCGGCCTGCGTGCTGGCCGATGAGCCGACTGGTAACCTCGACCATGCCACGGCAGAACAGATTTTCGACCTGATGCTGGAATTGTCGCGTACTCTGGGCACGGCCTTCGTCATCGTCACGCACGATATCGAACTGGCCAAGCGCTGCGACCGCGTGCTGCGCCTGACGGACGAAGGGCTGCAGCCGTATCAATACTGAACAATACTAAGGAGCCGTCATGCTGTGGATCGACACGCATTGCCACCTCGACGCGCATGAATTTGGTAGCGAGTCGCTGCAAGTGGCCGCGCGCGCCAGTGTTGATGGGGTGGCGATGATCGTTATTCCCGCCGTCGAACGGGCCAATTTCACCATCGTGCGCGATCTGGCGGCAACGGCGCCGAACGCCTGCTATGCGCTGGGCATACACCCGATCTACGTGCCGCAGGCCACCGAGGACGATTTGATCGCCCTGCGCGAGGCCGTGGCGCAGGCCATGACCGACCCGCGCTTTGTGGCCATCGGCGAGATCGGCCTCGATTTCTTCATCCCCATGCTGTGCGAACCGGCGATGCGCGCCAAGCAGGAGCATTTTTTGCGCGAACAGCTAAAGATCGCCCGCGACTTCGACTTGCCCGTGCTGACGCATGTGCGCCGCTCGCAGGACATCGTCCTCAAGCATGCGCGCCAGATCCGTCCGAACGGCGGCATCGCGCATGCGTTCAACGGCAGCTTTCAGCAGGCGCAAGGCTATATCGACCTCGGTTTCAAGCTTGGTTTTGGCGGCGCCATGACCTTTACCCGCGCGCTGCAGATACGCCGCATGGCAGCCGAACTACCTTTGGCGTCCATTGTGCTGGAGACGGACGCGCCCGATATTTCCCCGGCTTGGTTACACCCTGGGCGCAACAGTCCCGAACAATTGCCGCGTATCGGCGCCATGTTGGCCGAACTGCGCGGCCTGGATATGGCGCAAGTGGCCGCTGCGACCTGCGCCAACGCGCGCGCCGTACTGCCCCGACTACCGTTGATGGAATAAGACCATGCATCTGAAAAAATTCACCAGCACCTTGGCGGCCTGCCTGGTCAGCGCCGCCACTCCCGCCATGGCAGCCGTCAATGCCCAGTGTGACGGCATGCCGCGCCTCGACGTCGCCACGCCGGCCGGCTTTTGCGTGGCCGTGCTGGCCGACGGTTTGAAGTTTCCCCGTGGCGTGCTGCCGCTGACGAATGGCGACATCCTCGTCACGGACATGGCGGGATGGGCGCCGAAGCTGGGTAAATTGTGGCTATTGCAGCGCAAGGCGGCAGGCCCCGGCTACGCACGCAAACTGCTGCTCGACAAGCTCGATCGCCCGAACGGTATCGTGCAGGGGCCGGACGGCATGGTCTATGTGGGCGAAGTGGGGCGCATCTTCCGCTTCGATTTGCGCGACCCCGCCCGCACCGTCAACGATGTGATCGGCGGCACGGCCAAGACGCCGCGCCTGCCGGGACTGGGCTTGCACCTGCTGACGACGATGCGCTTTGGCCCCACGGGCGACCTGTATGTCAACGTGGGTTCGAGCACTGATCATTGCGAGAACGATGGCCAGGCGCCCGATCCGGCTAAGCCCTGCGCTGCTGCGGAAGGCCCGCAAGCGCTGGGCGCCATCCGCGAATACAAGATGGCCTGGCCGGACGGTACGGTGACGAGCTGGCGCACGCATGCGCGCGGCTTGCGTAATTCGATGGCGCTGGCCTTTCATCCGGCCACGGGCGAACTGTGGCAGGCGGAAAACGCGCGCGACGCCATCCAAGCCGCCATGCCGCAGCTGAAAAGCGATGAAAACCTGCCGCACGAAGAGCTCAATTTGATCAAGGCCGACCGGCATTACGGCTGGCCGTACTGCTATGACGACAATGTCGCCAGCCCGGAGTATCCGAAGACGGCTTGCGCCACCGAGTACGTCGCTCCGCAGCGCCTGCTGCCGGCTCACGCCGCGCCGCTGGGCATGACCTTCTACACGGCCAGCCGCTACCCGGAGTTATACAAAAATAGCTTGATCATCGGCTACCACGGCTACCGCAGCAACGGCCATCGCCTGGTGGCGCTGCTGCCCGACAAGGCCGGTGCGCCGCTGGGCAAGTCTGTCGAGTTGATCGGCAACTGGGAACGCAAGGGCAAGCAGGGCAGGGGCGCGCCCGTCGACGTGAAGCTGGGCCAGGATGGCGATATCTACATGGCCGACGACCATAATGGGCTGGTGCTGAAACTACACTATGCGGCGGCGAAGCCGTAATGCCTATTGCCTGGCCTCGCGCAGAGCGAGGTCGGCGCATCGTCCTGCAATCGGCCGGCCATCGCATCATTGACCAGGGCTGGCCTCTGGAAATCAGTGGATGCTTATGCGACTTTCCGAAGTAACTGCGACGTGTTGGAAATTGCTGCGACTACGGGCGTAAAGTAGCGAAGTCCACCGCTTCTTGCTGAGTTACGCTGGCGGCGACGAACTTCCGCTTTCGGCCCAGGAGCAGCCGTTCGTACAAGCTCAAATAAGGAACGTGAATGCTCTGGTTCAGGTTGCCGAGGGGTTCAATGGTTCGACCTTCTCGGCACCCTCTGGCGGCATGGGCAGCCTTCATGTAACTCTCTCGACCATCCCTGGGAATGGGGCGTATAATCTTAGCTTGTTTTTTGATGTAAAATTATGACTAATTTGAGAACGAGGAGAACGGCATGGCGAAAGTAGCTTTCTCTCGTAGTGACGTTATGGCTATCAATGGCCGAATGTCTAGCAAGTCGGCCGTCCCGAAACAGGCTAACTATGGCCTAGCTTCTACTACTTTGTCGCGGGCGCCGTCCTCGCCAGTTGCGGCGAAAGTCATGCGGGAAATAGGAGTTTCAAACAAAAAAATGTCAGAAGCCTATCGCTTTGCAAAGACAAGCACTAATAAACCAAAGTGACCTGTGGCGTACAATACTATTTACGGAAAGCTAACTGCTGATCCCAATGACTTGGTAGGGGCGTTAGCTTACATTATCTACAAGCAACAAAAGGTTGAGTTCTGCAAGACAACTTCTGGCGGCAATCCGAGTCGAGAGGAAATTGAACGTTTCCACGCTATCGCTTCCCTTGACGCATCAATAGCAGCGTATCGTTCACAAGCTGAGGCGATGGCCCAAGCTTTTCTCAATGAGGGTCTTGACGACCTGGTTCAACGTACTGAGGCAGAAACTCGGCAGGACGTTCTGTACACATATATTGGAACCATTAATACCAGCTTGCAGACACAGCTAACTACTGTCAATGGGGCTTTGGCAGCTAAACGTACTTGGGTGGGTTGGTTGCGCGACGTTGGTGGGAACCTTATTGTTAACGTTGTGACAATTTTGGTCATCGGCGCTTTAGTACTCGGCTATAAATTTATCGGTGAGCTTCAACAACGCACTGAAACGAAGGCAGGACTTGGTTCGGCAAGTGTTCCAGTTAGCCCGGCGACGGATGCCGTAAAGAACTGACATCATCCACTATAGTCCAACGTCTGCTTCGGGGCGCAAGCAGCCGGTCCCGATCCTTGACTCTGCGGCGCCGTTACCTTAGCCGTCAAGTCAGGCAAGAAGTGACTCGCAGCTATTAGCAAAATGGCTTGGGCGCCGCCTTACACGGGCGCACCTTGCGTCGCATCTATTTCGGGAAATCACAGCTTATTTGAACTTTTTGCCCGCGCGTCCGCGCGATGCCGCATTGTGCGCGCGCAGGATGGAGTCGACGCGTTCGGAGGCATCGCGCGACAGGTTTTGCGCCACGGCGATATCGGGGAAAAATTCCGGCAGGCGGTAACTGAGCCACGCATACGCCGAGTAGTAGCGGCAGGTGTCTTCCACCTGCTGCAGATTCTGCGTGCCACCGCCATACGCATGCTGGCGCAGTGTGCTGGCCTTGCCCTGTGACAGATTCTTTGCCCAGTGCTCCCACGCCGTTTGCAAGGAGGGCACCTTGCTCGATATCGGCACCAGCGACAGGGCGAACTTGTCGGCTACGGACAGTGGCAGCGTGTCGAGCCAGACGGCGCGCTCTTTCTGCTCTTCCGTGATGCGGGGGAAGAAGAAACCGTCCGGCACGTCGATATTGTGGATGAAGCGGCGCAGTAGTTTTGACAGTGACAGCTCGCCCGTTACCGATGAAATGCGGTGCAAATGTTCGAGCGAAGGGGCCACGGCGAAGCCGCTGGTATTGAGCGGATGTAGCTTTTCCTTCAGCAGGGCGCGCATCACTTCATGCGTCTCGTTGTCGTAGCCCGCTACCAGCCCTTCTTCGTGGACGCCGTAGCGGCCAGCGCGTCCGGCGATCTGGCGCGCCAGCGCCGCCGAAATCTCTTCTTCTTCGCGGCCGTTGTACTTGACGCAGGTGGTCATGACGATGCGCGCAATGGGCATGTTCAGGCCCATCGCCAGCGCATCCGTGCCGACGACGACATCGGCCGTGCCGTCGCGGAAGCGCTGCGCCTGAGCGCGTCGTACTTCGGGCGACAGGTTGCCGTAGACGGTGGCTACCGACAGGCCCGTTTCCGTGATCATGTCGCGCCACATCAGCACTTCGCGGCGCGAAAAGGCGATGACGGCGTCGCCGCGGCGCAGGTTGCGCACTTTGCGCACGGCGGTCGGCTCCATCGACAGGGGCGCCATGCGCTTTAATACATGCACTTCCAGCGGGCAGTCGAGGCGCTCGGCCAGCGCTTCGATGGCGCGCCGCGCTTCGGGCGCACCCACCAGGTACACGGTGTGGGCCGGCGCGCCGCAGACGGCCGCCGTCCATGCGGCGCCCCGGTCCGGGTCGCCCAGCATCTGGATTTCATCGATGACGGCCACTTCGACGACGGTTTTCGTGTCCAGCATTTCCACCGTGCTGGCCACATGGGTGGCACCGTCGACGACGCGGCGTTCCTCGCCCGTGATCAAGTTCACCGCCAGCGGTTTGCCGTGCGGCGCTGCTTCTTGCAAGCGTTCGTAGTTTTCCAGCGCTAGCAGGCGCAGGGGCGCCAGGTAGATACCGCTCTTGGCCTTGACCAGCGCTTCTATGGCGCGGTGCGTCTTGCCGGAATTGGTTGGCCCCAGCAGGGCGATGAAGCGGCGCGGCAGGCGGCGCGCCATTTCGAACGAGGCCGGATACTCGGCCAGGTTGATGCTCTGGCGCGTGCGCGCCGCGTGCTGCTCTTCTTGCTGGCGCTCGATGGCGTGGTTGAAGCGCTGGCGGATGCGGTCGAAGACCATGCCCGCCGGCTCCGACGTCTGCATGTCGGCCAAGGTGTGCAGGAAGAGCATCGGGTCCGTATCCACATCCTCGCTCAGGCCAGCGATATCGGCGACGAAATCCATCACATGCTGGCGCAGCTCCTCGAAGGCGGCCGCGCTGGCCCGTTCGCGCACCAGTGCCAGCTTGGCCTCGCGCTCCATCTTGCGCCACTTGGCCGGCCGTGCCAGCACGCCCTGCGCTGGCACCAGCGCATACGGCACCAGCAGATGCCCGGCCTTGACCGTGCCGGAAAAGCGTATGAAGACGCGCCCTTCCATCTTGACCAAGCGGATATGCTCGGCCAGCTCCCCCAGTTCCGCGACCAGGGTGGCGTCGTTATTGTCTTCGCTGCTGTCGGAAATATCGGTGGAAGTAACGGGGGGGAGTGCGGAGGAAGTCATGTCGTGCCTGGGTGTTGAAGTAAGCGAGGCCGATTATACCGTTGATGGCTGCTGTCGGTATTGCCCGGCCTTGGTCGCCATCTTTTCCGTCAGCGTGCGGCGTAGCGCCTTCGGCTGCGCTCCTGTCGATAGGGGCAGCGGGGACAGGCATGCTTACTAAAGTCGCGGCGCATTGCACGCACGAACGGCTTTGTCTGCCCACCATTGCGCCAGATCAGACGGCACAGCATGGAAAGCGATCACAGTACCTGAGCCCCTGACGCCGCGGCTGACGATCTTGCCGCGATTTTGCCGCGATCTTGCCCCGATTTCATCTTGCCCTTACCTTTACCTTTACCTTTACCTTTACCTTTACCTTTACCTAGCCCCCGCCTTCCCATGCGCATCCTGATACTCGGCTTTGCCGCCGGCGCCACCGGGCTGCAGATGCAGGCCGGATTGCCGCCGCATGCAGGCCTGCTGCTATTGCTGATCGCCGGCCTGGGCTTGCCAGCCGGTCTGTTGCTGCACCGTCACGTGCGCTGGCGCTGCATCGTTGGCTTTGCCGCTGGGGTGGGACTCGGCTTTTACTGGGCTGCGTCGCTTGCCCAGGCCGCGCTGGCGCCGCAGCTGGCGCTGGCCGATGAAGGGCGCGACATCAGCGTCACTGGCACGGTGGCCAGCCTGCCATACCGTTTCGAGCAGGGCGTGCGCTTCAATTTTGCCGTGGAAAAAGCGCTGGGGGCGAAGGTGCCACCCTTGATTGCCCTGTCCTGGTACGCGGGCTTTCGCGATGCAGTGACGCACGAAGTGGGCGACGTGCAGCCGGGCGAGCGCTGGCGCTTGACGGTGCGGCTGCAGCGTCCGCACGGCAATGCCAATCCGATGGGATTCGACTATGAGGCGTGGCTGCTGGAACAGGGCGTGCGCGCCACCGGCTATGTGCGCCCGCAGCCAAGCGCCAATATGTCGAATCTGCGCCTGGCCGCTTTCGTGCCCGGCTTCGGCAATGTAGTGGAAGCGAGCCGCGCGGCGTTGCGCGCGCGCATATTGCGCAGCCTGGAAGGCAAGCAGTACGCGGGTGTGATCGTGGCGCTGGTGGTGGGTGACCAGCGCGCCATCGGGCAGTCGGACTGGCAAGTGTTCAACCGCACGGGCGTGAGCCATTTGATTTCCATCTCCGGTCTGCACATCACCATGATCGCGGGCCTCTTCGCGCTCGGAGCGGGGGTGCTGTGGCGCCGCTCATTTTTCACGCACAGGCAACTGCCCTTGCTGCTGCCGGCGCAAAAGGTGGCGGCCCTGGCCGGTGCGCTGGCAGCCTTGGTGTATGTGCTGCTGGCCGGCTTTGGCGTGCCCGCGCAGCGCACCTTGTATATGTTGCTGGTGGTGGCGCTGGCCTTGTGGCTGGAACGCATCACCAGCATAGGCCACGTGCTCTGCCTGGCGCTGGGCGTGGTGCTGCTGCTCGATCCGTGGGCCGTGCTGTGGCCCGGTTTCTGGCTGTCGTTCGGCGCCGTCGCCACCATCCTGTATGCGACGGCAGGGCGTATCACGGCGCCTTTGCCCGAGAGCGCCAGTCGCTGGCGCCGCTTGCGCGCCGCTGTGGCGCTGGGCGCACACACGCAGTATGTGGTAACGGTGGGACTGGTGCCGTTGACGATGCTGCTGTTCTCGCAAGTATCGCTGGTCAGCCCGGTGGCCAATGCGCTGGCCATTCCCGTCATCAGCCTGCTGGTTACGCCTTTGTCGTTGGCCGGCAGCCTGTTGCCCGCACCCTTGTCCGATGCGTTGCTGCTACTGGCGCACGCCATCGTGCAAATGTTGGCGCAGGTGCTGGAATGGCTGGGTGCGCGCCGCTTTGCCGTGTGGACGGCGCCCGCGCCGCCTCTGTGGAGTTTTTGCTGGGCCTTGTTTGGCACGGCATGGCTGCTGGCGCCACGCGGATGGCCGCAGCGCTGGGCCGGTATGCTGGGCTGGCTGCCGCTGCTGACGGCCTTGCCGTCGAGTCCGCCGCCAGGCCAGATGTGGATTACGGCCTTTGACGTGGGGCAAGGCATGGCCGTCCTGGTGGAAACGCATGGCCATCGTCTGCTGTACGACACGGGGCCCGCCTACAGCCTCGATTCCGACGGCGCCAGCCGCGTCATCGTGCCTTACTTGCGCGCGCGTGGCATTGCCAAGCTCGATGGCGTCATCATTTCCCACAGTGACCTCGATCACGCGGGCGGTGCCGTCTCTTTGCTGGAAAACATAGACGTGGGCTGGCTGGCCTCGTCGCTGTTCGATGGCCACCCGGCCATCGAGGTGCGGCGCGAATCGCAGCGGCCCTATCTGCACTGCATGGCAGGCCAGAGCTGGACCTGGGAAGGCGTGCACTTCGCCATGTTGCATCCACTGCTTGCCAGTCACACGGACATTTCATTGAAACCGAACGCCCGCAGCTGCACGCTGAAAATCACGGCAGGCAAGCATGCAATTTTGCTGGCCGGCGACATCGAAGCGGCGCAAGAAGCGCAATTGCTGGCGCGCTCGGCGCAGGGTGAGCTGGCGGCCGACGTGCTGCTGGCGCCGCACCATGGCAGCGGAACGTCTTCCACGCCAGCGTTCTTGAACGCCGTCCATCCGGGCTTGGCGATTTTCCAGGTCGGGCACCGCAATCGCTATAAACATCCGAAAGCGCAGGTGTATGCGCGCTATGGCGACATGGGCATCACGCGCCTGCGCACCGATGTGACGGGGGCTGTGGTGCTGGCGTTTGGCGAGGGTATCGACGTGACGCTGTATCGGCACTGGCGGCCGCGCTATTGGCATGGACGTTAGCGCTGCGCTATGACGGGCAGTCCGATGGTAGCTGGCCTTGGCGTCGATGGCGTGCAGTTTGCCGTGTATGGTGACACCGTCGTCGCGCAATAGACGCAATAGACGCAATAGAAGCTACAGGACGCGTTCATCGGCTATTTTGAGCCCTTGCTGGCGCACATATTCCAAAAACAGCCGCGCCCCCTTGGCCATGCGCGAGCTGCCGTACACGGCGTGGATGCTGGGGTCGAGCTCCTTGGACGACGTCAGCCGGTACGCCGTGCAGACCCGGCGCAAGCTGCCGCTGGCGACCGCCGGTTCCGCCAGCCAGCTGGCCAGGCGTACGATGCCGGCGCCTTCCAGGGCCGCCTGGAAAGTGGCGATGCCGGAAGTAAAGCGGAAGCGCGGTTGTACCTGGTAGCGCACGTTGCGCGTCGCAGAGACGAAATGCCAGTCGCGCAGGATGCGCGGAGCCGAGTGCATGATGATGTCGTGGCCGGCCAGCTCTTCCGGTTCGTCGGGCGCGCCCATGCGTTGTAGATAGTCGGGCGAAGCGTACATATAGCGGCGGTAATTCCACAGCGGGTAGCCGATCAGCTCACTGGACTGTGGGAAGGCGCCGCGGATGGCAAAGTCCAGCTTTTCCTGGATCGGGTCGATCGATTTGTCCGAGAAATGGATGTCCACCGACACATTCGGGTAGTCGCGTGAAAATTGCGCCACCACTTTGGGCAAGAAGCCCAAGGACAAAATTTCCGGCGCTGACAGGCGCACCCAGCCTTGTGGCGAATTACTCAGTTCAGCGAGCTGGTCTTCCGCCTCGGCCTGCGTTTCCAGCAAGTGCCTGGCTGACGCGTAATAGGTTTCGCCAGCCGTCGTCAGCGTGAACTGCTTTTGCGTGCGCACGATCAGCTCGGCGCCGATGGCGTCTTCGAGGAACTGGATGGCGCGCGTGACGGCCGACGGCGAGCGTCCCAGCATGCGTGCCGCATGGATGAAGCTGCGCTTTTCGACCACGCTGCAAAAAGCGCGTATCTCCCACATCAGTTTCATCGACATTGCATGACTCCCGGCAAAAGAGGCCAGTAGAGCGCACGCGGTGCATTCCGTCAAGCGTTACGGATGATTGCGTTTTCCGCAATTTGAAGTTGCATCTGGAAAAACCCAAGGCGCCTATACTGCCGCTGTTGCTCATTTTTCATGCCTATCATGCTGACCATCTCGCTGCTGTGTTTATTTGCCTTCTTTGCCGGCCTGATCGATGCCGCTGTGGGCGGGGGCGGGCTGATACAGCTGCCGGCCTTGTTCAACCTGATGCCGAACATGGCCTCGACCTCCTTGCTGGGCACGAATAAACTGGCGTCGGCCTGCGGCACCACGTTTGCCGCCCGCGCGTTTGTCGGCAAGGTGCATATTCCCTGGCTGCTGGTGCTGCCGGCTGTGGCCAGCGCCTTCATCATGTCCTTCATCGGCGCCGCTGCCGTGTCCTATGTGCCGCAGCAGGTGGTGCGCCCCATGGTGCTGGTGTTAATCATCATCATGGCCATTTACACCTTCATCAAGAAGGATTTCGGCACCACGCGCGTAGCGCGCCCCATCGGTGGGCGCGAACGCATCCTCGCCATCGTCATCGGCGGCGCCATCGGCTTTTATGATGGCCTGTTCGGGCCGGGTACGGGCAGCTTTTTGATCTTCCTCTTTATCCGCGTCTTCGGCTTCGACTTCATCCTTGCCTCGGCCTGCTCGAAACTGGTCAATATCGCCACCAACGTCGCTGCCCTGGCTTTTTTCATTCCCGCCGGCCACGTCGTGTATGCGGTGGCCGCACCGATGGCAGTGTGCAATATCCTGGGCGCCCTGACCGGCACCTGGATCGCCGTGCGGCGCGGCGCCGCCTTCGTGCGCATCCTCTTCCTCGTGCTGCTGGTGTTGCTGATCGTCAAATTGTCTTACGATATCTTTTTCAAGTAAGTTATTGAACCGAGCCTAGCCATGAAAACCATCTGCGGCGTGTTGTGGGATAACGATGGCGTGCTGGTCAACACCGAGCAATTGTTTTACGAAAGCAACCGCGACTTGCTTTTGCCCTACGGCATAGACTTGACGCCAAAGCAATTTTTTGACTGGTTCCTGGACAATAACTATGGCGCCTGGCATGTGTTGCTGGGGCGGGGCCACGCGATCGAACTGGTCGAGCGCTTGCGCGCCGAGCGCAGCGTGTTGTTTGGGCAACGCTTGCGCCAGGCGCGCCGGCTCGCCATGCCCGGCATCGCAACGTTGCTGGCG
The DNA here is from genome assembly GCA_000242815.2 of Janthinobacterium lividum PAMC 25724. Taxonomy (GTDB): domain Bacteria; phylum Pseudomonadota; class Gammaproteobacteria; order Burkholderiales; family Burkholderiaceae_D; genus Janthinobacterium; species Janthinobacterium lividum_D. Next base: position 60,781 of record AHHB01000036.1, on the reverse strand, counting down.
GCGCTGCGCCCGCATGTGGCCATGGGCGTGGTGACGAGCGCTTACGCACAGCATTTTCAGATCAGCCATGCGGCCACCGGCATGTTGCCGCACTTTGACTTCGTGCTGACGCGTGAAATGTATGGGGCAAGCAAGCCGGCCCCTGACGGCTACGCGCTGGGTTTGCAGCGCCTTGGGCTAAGCGCTGCCCAGTGCGTGGCCGTGGAAGATTCGCCGCGCGGCTTGCGCGCCGCCAACGCAGCCGGGCTGGAATGCATTATTGTGCGCAATCATATGAACCGCGAGCATGCGTTCGATGATGCCTTTTGCGTGGTGGAGTCAAGCGCCGAGCTGAGCGCAGTGCTGGCCTCCTTCGTGCCCGGCATGGCCATGGGCGCGGGCAATTAGAGGCCTTCCTCTGATACGGCTTGCCAGCATGCCATTACAATTGTCTATTGCATTCACCGGCACCATCCTACGATGACACTCCCGCAACTGCACTTTGCCCACGCCAACAGTTATCCGGCCGGCACTTACCGCAAGCTGTTCGGCTTGCTTAGCCAACATTACGCCGTGCAAGCGCTCGACATGCACGCGCACGACCCCGAATACCCGGTCAGCACGGGCTGGCCGGAATTGGTACGCGAGTATATCGATGAGCTGGAGCGCCGCTACAGCGCGCCCGTGATCCTCGTCGGCCATTCGCTCGGTGGCATGCTCAGCGTGATGGTCGCCAAGCAGCGGCCCGACCTGGTGCGCTGCGTGGTCTTGCTCGATTCACCCGTGGTGGCCGGCTGGCGCGCCTTGCTGGTGCGCCTGGCGCGCAATACGGCGCTGGGCGAGCGCTTTTCCCCTTCGCGCTTTTCTGCCCGGCGGCGCAAGCTGTGGCCCGACGCGCAAGCCGCGTATGCCCACTTTGCCGCCAAGGACATGTTCGCCATCTGGGCGCCGCAAGTGTTGCACGACTATATCGATAGCGGCCTGGCGCCGCATCCGCAAGGGGTGCAGCTGCGCTTTACGCGCGAAGTGGAAACACAGGTCTACCGCAGTCTGCCGCATCACATCGGCGGCCTCGTCAAGAACGGCTTGCCCGTGCCCATCGGTTTTATCGGCGGCACGGAATCGGTGGAATGTCGCCAGGCAGGCTTGAAAGCCACGCGCAAGCTGGTCGGCAAGTATTTCCGCCAGGTGCCGGGCGGGCATCTGTTTCCCATGGAAAACCCGGAACTGACGGCGCAAGTGGTGCGCGAGATGGTCACTTCCTTGCTGGCTAAAGAGTAGCCTCAGGCCAACGATTTTCATGTTGCAAGGGCCAACAGTGGCGGGTTTTCAAGTAAAATCCTGCCATTCGGGCCGCGCCTGTGCCAGGCGTGCAGCCCCGCCATTCCGATATTCTAGAAAGAAGCCCCTGCGATGACGATTAAAAGCGATAAATGGATACGCCGCATGGCGGAAACAACGGGCATGATCGAGCCGTTCGAACCGGGCCAGGTAAAGGAACGCGACGGCAACCGCATCGTATCCTACGGCACCTCCAGCTATGGCTATGACATCCGTTGCGCCGACGAGTTCAAGTTATTCACCAACATCAACACCACCATCGTCGATCCGAAGAATTTTGACGCAAATAATTTCGTCGATGTCTCCGGCAAGGGCTATTGCATCATTCCGCCGAACTCATTCGCGCTGGCCCGCACGGTCGAGTATTTCCGCATTCCCCGCAATGTGCTGACGATTTGCCTGGGCAAGAGCACCTATGCGCGTTGCGGCATCATCGTCAACGTCACCCCGTTCGAGCCGGAATGGGAAGGTTTCGTGACCCTGGAGTTTTCCAATACGACACCGTTGCCGGCGAAAATCTACGCCAATGAAGGCGTGGCGCAAGTGCTGTTCTTCGAATCCGATGAAGTGTGCGAAACCTCGTACAAGGACCGTGGTGGCAAATATCAGGGCCAGGTTGGCGTGACATTGCCCAAGACCTGATTATTCTGAAGAGTGGGGCGCTAGCTGTCTTTACCTGCCTTTACACCCGCCGCCCTACATCCACGCCCCATGCTTGCCGTTAACCTTGGTATTGAAACACTGAGGAGGCATCATGGTAGCGGCAATCGGTTCAGGCAGCGCAATCGGCGCGGCCAGTAGCGCCAGTTCGGGCAGCAGTTCGCAGATCGCGGCGCTGCAAAAACAGATTACGGCGGCGCAAAAAGAATTGACGGAATCGCAAAAGGGCGAGCAGACGGAGGCGTCGCAGAAGCTGCAACAGCAGCTGGCACAGCAAATCTTGGCCTTGCAGGCGCAAATTGCCCAGTTACAGGCGGCGCAGCAAGCTCTTCAGGCGGCCAGTAGCGCCGATACGGCGATGAGTCCGGCTAAATCCGTCTCGTCGACCCTGGGCAGCATCATCGATACGCAGGCGTAGCAGCACATCCTCGCGCCAAAACGCCAGGCTCGCCGAAAAGTCAGCCCGGCGTTTTGACGGGCAATAGCATTTCCACGCACAGCCCGCCACCATTGCGCAAGCTGGCCGCTATGCGGCCCCCATGGGCACTGATGACGTGCTGGGCGATGGCCAGGCCCAGGCCATGGCCGTCCGTGCTGTGCTGGGTATGGCTAGCGCGGAAAAACGGTTCAAAAATGCGCGCCAGGTCGGCGCTGGCCACGCCGGGGCCGCGGTCCAGCACGGCAATGCGCAGCAGATCTTGCTTGCCGTTATGCAGGCGCGACAAATTCATTTTCACCGTGCCGTTGTCGGGGCTGTGTTTGATGGCATTGCGCACCACGTTTTCCACGGCGCGCGCCAGCAGTTCCGGCCGGCCCGTGACAGTGGCGTCGGCAATGACCGCGTCGCCCGCCAGGGCGATGCCCACCTGCCGCGCCTTCGCTTCGTAGCGGGCATCTTCCATTACGTCGTGCAACAGGTCGGCGATGCCGACGTCTTCGCTGAGGGGAGATCCGGCGCCCGCTTCCAGCCGCGACAGGGTCAGCAGCTCGCCGATCAGCTTATCCATGCGTTCGCTTTCGCGTTCGATGCGCTGCATCGAGGCGTCCATCTTGTCCGGCTGCTGGTGCGCCAGACCGATGGCAGCTTGCAAGCGCGCCAGCGGCGAGCGCAGTTCGTGCGATACATCATGCAGCAAGCGCGTCTGGCTTTCCATGAGGCTGCGCAAACGGCCTGTCATGCGGTCAAAATCGCGGCGCAGGTCCGTCAATTCATCGCCGCGCTTGCCGCTGGCGTGAAAACGCGGCGCCAGGTCGCCTTGCGAGGCAGCCTCGAATGCTTGCCGCAGATCGCGGATGGGACGCGCAAAATACCAGGCCAGCAAGAAGGAGAACAGCAGGCTGGCGGCGATGGCGGCGGCCAGAGGAATGAAGGTGCGGTAGGGGCTGTCCATGCGCGGGCCGGGTAGCATGCCGCGGCCGAAGTCGCCGCGTGGCGGCGGGGCGCCCGCTTCGCCAGTGCGAAAGCGCTCGGACGAGGGCAGGAACAGCAGGTAGCGCACGCCATCGCTGCCGATGACCTGGCGCACGACGGTATGGTGCTCGCTTTGTCCCGGCATGGCACGGGCCTTGTTTAGCATGGCGGGATGCACTGTGCGGCCCATCAGTTCTTGCCCTTTGGCATCGACTGCAAATACGCGCATGCGTTCGAGCTTGCCCAGGAATTGCCGCAAGGCCTGGCTACCGCCTGCTTCCACGGTGGCGCTGGCGGCCTCGATGATCATTTGCGCCGGCGCACTGGTATCGATATCGACGGCCCGCTCCTGCTGCGCCGCCCGGTTTTTCAGCCAGAAGGTACCGCCGATGCCGATGGTGGCCGTCACTTGCGCCAGCATGATGCACAGAAAAAACTTCCAGAACAGACGGCCCACGCTTACTCCTTGATCAGCTGGTAACCGAGACGGTAGACGGTCTGCAGGCAAGAGCGGCCGTCGGCCAGGCTGCCCAGCTTGCGGCGCAGGCTGCTCAAGTGCACGTCGATATTGCGGTCGAAGCGCGCCCAGGGCCGGCCCAGGCCCAGTTCCGATAATTGATTCTTGCTCACGGGCTTGCCCGCATTGCGCGCCAGCACTTCCAGCAGATTGAATTCCGTGCTCGTTAGCGCCAGGTGCGCGCCGGCCCAGGAAACGCGGCGCTGTTCCGGCCACATTGTCAACTGGCCCACGGCCAGCGGCGCCAGGCCCGAACTGTCGTGTGGCGCTGCTTGCGACCGGCGCAGGATGGCGCGGATGCGCGCCGTCAGCTCACGCGGCGTGCACGGCTTGGTCACGTAATCGTCGGCACCGAGCTCCAGGCCCACGATGCGGTCCGTGTCGTCGCCGCGCGCTGTCAGCATCAGGATGGGCAGGTTACTGCCGGCGCGGATGCGGCGCAGGGTTTCCAGGCCATTCATGCGCGGCATCATGACGTCGAGGACGGCGATGGCGTACAGGCCCGTCAGCGCCTCGGCCGCGCCGCTTTCGCCGTCATGCACGGCACGGGCGTCAAAACCTTCCTGCGTCAGGTATTCCAGGAACATGCCGACCAGTTCCACGTCGTCATCGATTAACAAAACCTTGCTCATGCCTGTGCTTTTTCGGGTGAATATCGCCCGATGATAGCAGTCAGCAGGGGCGGATCAGGTCCCTTTTACCCGCTTTTACATGCGTCTGCTTCCATTTGCACAGCTTCCTTTACACGCTTTTACGCGGCCCTAACGTTGCTTTACATGCCAGGCGCCGACAATCAGGGCTGACCGCGACGAAAGGAAAGCCCGATGAAACACCTTAGCGTCGCAGTATCCCTGGTGCTGCTGTCCGCTTGCAGCATGCCGCTGCTGGCGCTGGCCCAGCAAGAATCTGCGCCGGATGGCCCGCCGCCAAGCCCCATGCCGGGGCCGCCGCCCGGCGTTGGTCCAGACCTGGGTCACGTCCCCATTCACGGCATGCCACGTTTGCCGCCGTTTCTGCATGGCATCGAGTTGAGCGAGGCGCAGCAGGACAAGGTTTTCGCCGCCGCCTACGCCCAGGCGCCCTTGCTGCGGGAACAGGAAACGATCGCTTTCAAGGCCCATGCGCAGCTGCGCGAGCTGGCCGGGTCCAGCGCCTACGACGATGCGAAAGCCGGCGCGCTGGCGAACACGGCTGCGCAAGCCATGGAAAAGATCTGCTTGCTGCAGGCGCGGCTGGAGCAGCAATTGCTGGCCGTGCTGACGCCAGAACAGCGCAAGCTCGCTCCGGCTGCCAGGAAGGCGCTTTCGCCACGGGCCACGCACGTCCTGTTTCTGTGCGCCAGCCTGAACCTCGACTTGGCGGGCTTGCCCCATTTGTTGGGGTATGTATGGAATGACATGATCACGGTCTGGCAAGCGAGCTCGAAATGATGCGGCAGGCGACTGAGCGGCAGCAAGTCTTGCGCTGGCACTGGCACGAACACGCATGGCGCCAGCAGTATCAACGTGCTGAAGCAGTCGGGCGTGGTGCGCAGCGATATCCGTGCCAGTTTTAATGGCGCCACGGGCGTGGCGGCGGCCATGTCGCTCACTATTAAGTTACAGTTGCTCAACGCCAGCGGTAGCTGCGCTAGCCTGGCCGGCTACGCCGTCACCCTGAGCCCTGCCGTGAACGGTTAAGTTGCTGTCATGAAACCCAAGTCGCGCCGGCTGAAGTTGCCGATATTCGGGAACACGTCGGCTAGCTGGCTGTCGGCCACGCCGAACCATTGCGCCAGGGTGGCACCGTACTGTTCGACGGAAGTGGTCGGCAGCAGCACGCCGGAGCCGACGTCCAGCGCATGGCCCAGGCCCGTGGCGGGGAATGTGCCGTAGATGTCGCCGCCCTTGACGGCGCCGCCCACGACAAAGTGGTGGGCACCCCAGCCGTGATCCGTGCCGTCACCGTTGCTGCTGAAGGTGCGGCCGAAGTCCGACGCCGTAAACGTCGTCACCTGGCGCCGCACGTCGGCGCCCTGCAGGGCTGCCAGCGTGGCGTCGAAATACGCGAGCGCGTGCGCCAGGCGCGCCATCAGGTCGCCATGCAGCTCCTTTTGGCGGTCATGCGTGTCGAAGCCGCCCAAGGTCACATAAAACACTTGCCGTTTCGCCCCCAGGGCGCCGCGCCCGCCGATGATGCGCGCCACGGTCTGCAATTGCACGGCCAACTGATTGACGCCGGACGCGCCCGTGTTCGGATTGATGTAGGGTGGCGGATTGGGTACGCCACCCGCGCCGGCCGCCAGCATGGCGCCGCTCAGCACGCTCTGGCTGGAAATGGCGCGCTGTACTGTCGCCACGTGTTCCTGTTCCATCATGTCGTCGCTCGCCGTGCTGATGATGTCACGCAAAGCGGCCTCGCCCTCGGTGGTGCCGAACAGAGAGCCGCTGCCGCCGATATTGCGGATCGGCACGGCGCCCGCCTGTCCCACCTGGAACTGGCGCACCTGTCGCCCGCTGAGGAAGAGGGCATTCGACGCAGCCGAGATGGCCGTAAACGTTGCATTGCCGTTGCCCGTGCCCAGCAGGTCACCCAGGCGTCCGCCCCAGCCCACGCTGGCGCCTTCCGGCAGGCCAGATTGCCAAGTCGATTGCTGGTCGTTATGCGAAAACAACTTCGGCGGCAGCGCCACATTGCCTGCTTTGTATTGCGCCAGTGTCACTGGCTGTATCAGGGTGCCCGCATTGGCGATGATGGCGGCGCGGCCGCCGTCGAACAAGTCTTTCAAGGGGCCAAGGGAGGGATGCAAGGCAAAGCTGCGTCCCGCTTGCGCCGTGGCGGGCGTGATCGGCAGTACGCCGCCTGTTTCACCGAGGCCGGCCAGGTGGATCGAATCGTTACCCCCTGTGTTGCGCAAGCGCAGGTATTCATTCCAGGATGGCGTGTCGGTGGCCAGCACCGTGTTGAAGGCATCGTTGCCGCCGGCCATGAACAGGCACACGAGGGCCTTGTAGCCGTCGGCTGACTGCGCCGCCGCCTGGCCCATGGCCGCCAGGTTGAGGGCGAATGGCGCAGCCGTGCTGCCGGCCAGGCCCAGCATGGAGCCGAGGAAGCGGCGGCGCGAGAAATGGGAGGTGGTCGTCATGTCGCTTCCTTATTTTTGAACCAGGTATTCAGGCGAGGCCATGGCCAGGAAAATGGCCAGGTGCACGCGGTAGGTTTTCGCCGTCGTCACTTGTGCGGCGTTGCTGGCGCTGGCGGCGGGAATGGCGATGCTCGTGACCGTAGCGAGGATCTTGCTGCGCAGCCGGGACGACATATTGCCGGACATTAAAAGCAAGTCGATACGGTCCAGCAAGGCGCCCGGCTCGCTGGCCAGGGCCAGTTCAGCCGTGTAGTCGGCCCGCACGGCGCGGCTTTCCCCCACGCCGCCGCGGATGGCATCTTGCATGAAGTTCAGGTAACCGGTGACGGAAGGCTCCGACGTGATCTGCATTTCCGGTGCCACCAGGCCCGCTGCTGCCAGCGCCGAATTGGGCGGCACGTAGGAGGGGCGGAAGTAGTTGAACACGGACGGCGCATTCATGGGATTCTGGCCCAGCCCCGAGAGTGGATCGCTGAGGTAATAGATGCGGTATTGCAAGGCGGCGTCCTTGGCGTTGAAGGCGCGCATCCAGTTGCCCAAACGCACCAGCGGTTCGCGCAGTTTGCCCGTGCGCAGGGTGCCGCCGGCTGGCGCCAGTGCCTCGGGGTCCAGCAGCACGGCGCGGATCACGGCCTGCATGTCGCCGCGCACGCCCGCACCATTGTTGGCAAAGGCGGCTGCGACCCGGCCCACATAGGCCGGGCTGGGATTGCTGGTGACCAGGCGCTGGATCAGCTGGCGGCCAAAGAAGGGGCCAGCATTCGGGTGGTTGAACAGGGTGTCGAGGGCTAGCGCCATGTCCGCTTCGCCTTCGCCGGCGCCTGCCGCACTCACGCCGAGAAAGTGTTTTTCGCTGGTGGAGTGAAACGCCGCGTAGTTTTGCATCGGTTTCCAGTCGCGATCGGGATCGGCCACGCTGCCATAAAAACGGTTCGCGGCCTGGTCTGGCCCAGCCCAGCTCCAGCCCGTGAATACTTTTGCCAGAGCGCTCACATCGTCGCGCGTATAGGTGTCGATCGGCTTGCCACCAGACAATTTCACTGAGCCATCCGCATTCAGCTGGTAGAGGCCGATGGTAAATAATTGCATGACTTCGCGCGCGAAATTTTCGTCGGGCGTGCGCGTGCTCGATTCCTTCTGGTTGCGCAGGTGTGACAGGTACAGCCCCATCATCGGATGCGTGGCCACGCCCTGTAGCAGGGTGCGGAAGTTGCCGAACGCCTGTTGCCCCAGCATATCGTAATAGCTTGCCAGGCCCCGCGTCTGCGGCCACACGGCCTGGCTTTGCGTGGAGACGACGAAGATTTCACTGAGCGCAAAGGCGACGCGCTGGCGCAACTGGTCATCGCCGCGTACCGCCTGCTGCCAGAACGATTCATAGAAATCGGTCGGATTAGCCTTGCTGGCCGCCGCGCCTGCGGCCGGATATTTTGCGTCGATATACTTGCGGTGCAAGGTTTGTGGCTTGGAAAACTGTGCGCGAAACCAAGCCTCGCTATCGCTGGCGGCCAGCGCCTCGATGGCCGCCATGTCCGGCCCGAACGTGGCGCGGCCCAGGAAGCGCGATGCTTGCGGGCGCGTAAATGTGCTCGTCTGTTTGCTTGGGGGCGTGCTCAGGGGTGGCGGTGCCGTGGTGTCGCCCGGCGTTGTGCCGGGGACAGTGCTTGCTGGCGGCACGACCGAAATGTCGGGATTGCGGGCAGTATCGGACTGGCTGTCGCCGCCACCGCCACAGGCCGTAAGTACAGTCAGCGATGCGATGGCCAGTAAGTGGCGTAAGGTACGGTAAGTCATTAGTTTCCCTGGGGCAATAAAAATATGACCTGCTAATTGTAGGGCTTGCTTACCGGAATCCGCGTCCAAATAACTGTTTGCGTGTTGATCACATGAATTTTTAAGGTTCTTTTAGATGAATTTGATGCATTTTTCAGGTGTTTAAGCCGAAGTTTATTTTTTAAAAATGAAAAATATTTTTTATGGATAGGCTGTACTGTGGCGTATAAACGACGTAATCATTTCCGCCAATTAAGCTTGTTCGAAAACTCATCTTGAGAGGGAAAATCACTGCATCGGAAACGATGGTCGTTACGCTATCGGCGAAATGCCGTTCGCCATGCCGTCGCCACGCGCGCATGAGTCGCCCATCCCGGATGCCCGCTATCGTCGCGGTTTGATCTGGCGCCAGCGTGTGCGCTGGCCTGCAATGCAAAACGCCGCCTGATTTGCATCAGGCGGCGTCATGTAGGCAGCGGTGCTCCTAGGGCATCGTTACTGGCGAACGCAGTCGACGAAGTAACCACGCTTGCCATCGACTTCGCGTTTCACGAGGCCATGCACATCCGTCTCGAAGCCGGGGAAGCGCTCGTTGAAGTCGCGTGCGAAGCGCAGGTAGTCGACGATGGTCTTGTTGAAGCGCTCACCCGGGATCAGCAGTGGAATGCCCGGTGGATACGGCGTCAGCAGGATGGAGGTGATACGCCCTTCGAGGTCGTCGATGGCGACGCGCTCGATTTCGCGGTGCGCCATCTTGGCGAACGCGTCCGACGGTTTCATGGCCGGGATCATGTCCGACAAATACATTTCCGTCGTCAAGCGCGCCACATCGTAGGCCTTGTAGAAATCGTGGATTTGCTGGCACAGGTCGCGCAAGCCCATTTTTTCGTAGCGTGGGTTGGCCGCCGCAAATTCCGGCAAGATGCGCCACATCGGCTGGTTCTTGTCGTAGTCGTCCTTGAATTGCTGCAAGGCCGTCAGCAAAGTATTCCAGCGGCCCTTGGTGATGCCGATGGTAAACATGATGAAGAACGAGTACAGGCCACATTTTTCAATGATGACGCCGTGCTCGGCCAGGTATTTGGTGACGATGGATGCAGGAATGCCCGTCTCGCCGAACTGGCCGTCCAGCGACAGGCCCGGGTTGACGATGGTCGCCTTGATCGGGTCGAGCATGTTGAAGCCGGGGGCGAGGTCGCCGAAGCCGTGCCAGTCATCTTCGGCGCGTATCATCCAGTCTTCCTGCTGGCCCATGCCTTCGTCGTTGAATTTTTCCGGACCCCAGACCTGGAACCACCAGTCCTGACCCCATTCCTGGTCGATCTTTTTCATGGCGCGGCGGAAATCGAGCGCTTCCATGATCGATTCTTCCACCAGCGCGGTGCCGCCCGGCGCTTCCATCATGGCAGCGGCCACGTCGCAGGAGGCGATAATCGAGTATTGCGGCGAGGTCGAGGTGTGCATCAGGTAGGCCTCGTTGAAGGCATCCCGGTCCAGTTTGACCGTGTCCGATTCGCGCACGAGGATTTGCGAGGCTTGCGACAGGCCAGCGAGCAATTTGTGCGTCGACTGGGTCGAGAAGATCATCGATTCCTTGGCCCGCGGACGGTCCTTGCCGATGGCGTGCATATTTTTGTAGAAATCGTGGAAGGTGGCGTGCGGCAGCCATGCTTCATCGAAGTGCAGGGTGTCGATCTTGCCATCGAGCATTTCGCGCAGGGTTTCCACGTTGTAGATCACGCCATCGTAAGTCGATTGGGTGATGGTCAAAATACGTGGTTTCTTGTTCTTCGCTTCGCGCGCGAACGGATTCGCTTCGATCTTGCGGGCAATGCTTTCCGGCGTGAATTCAGCCAGCGGGATAGGGCCGATGATGCCCAGGTGATTGCGCGTCGGCATCAGGAACACGGGAATGGCGCCGCACATGATGATCGAGTGCAAGATGGACTTGTGGCAGTTGCGGTCAACGACGACGATGTCGCCCGGCGCCACGGTCGAGTGCCACACCATTTTGTTCGAGGTCGACGTACCATTGGTCACAAAGTAACAATGGTCGGCATTGAAGATGCGCGCCGCATTGCGTTCCGAGGCGGCGACTGGGCCCGTATGGTCGAGCAGCTGGCCCAGCTCTTCGACGGCGTTGCAGACGTCGGCGCGCAGCATGTTTTCACCGAAGAACTGGTGGAACATCTGGCCGATCGGCGACTTCAGGAATGCCACGCCACCCGAGTGGCCGGGGCAGTGCCATGAGTAGGAGCCGTCGTTGGCGTAGTGCACCAGCGCGCGGAAGAAGGGCGGCGACAGGCCGTCGAGGTAGGATTTCGCTTCACGGATGATGTGGCGCGCGACGAATTCCGGCGTGTCTTCGAACATGTGGATGAAACCATGCAGTTCGCGCAAGATATCGTTGGGGATATGACGCGAGGTGCGCGTTTCGCCATACAGATAAATCGGGATATCGGCGTTCTTGTAGCGGATTTCTTCGACGAAGGCGCGCAGGGACTTCAGTGCGTGGTCGGTTTCTTCGACGGAACCGGCACCGAACTCTTCATCGTCGATCGACAGCACGAAGGCCGACGCGCGCGACTGTTGTTGGGCAAATTGCGACAAATCGCCGTAACTGGTCACGCCCAGCACTTCCATGCCTTCTTTTTCCATTGCGGCGGCAAGGGCGCGAATACCCAGGCCGGACGTATTTTCAGAACGGAAATCCTCGTCAATGATGACGATAGGGAAACGAAATTTCATGCATGTCTCCAAAAAAGCAAGCCGCCCCTGACGTAATCGAGGGGCGGACTAGGGCGCGACGGTCAGGCGGTCGTGAAACCCGGCAGCCGCATAAAAAAATAAGAACGGGATTCTCGCAGAAATGCGGCGTCTGCGGGAAAAAAATATGGTCTCAAAACATCACGAAAGAGCGCTAGCGTGACGCAACGGTGTGACAGGGGTATTACAGCAACGTTTTGCCCACGCAATTATCAACGTTACAGCTCAACCTTATCAGGCTTTGCGTTGCAGTGTGACAAAGGCGTAAGGCAGGCCAGATTTCTCCGAAACCTGCGATACACGCGCTGTTTCTTGCCAAACGGCATGCTCAATGGCGGGAAAAAACGCGTCGCAGTCAAATGTCTGGCCGATTTCCGTGATGATCACACGCTGTGTCAGCGGTAATGCTTGCTTGTAAATCTCGGCGCCGCCGATGACATAGCCTTCTGCGCCGTCGAGCAGGGCGATGGCCTCTTCCAGCGACGCCGCCGTTTCTACGCCTTCATGGCGCCACTGCGCATTGCGCGTAATGACGATGTTGCGGCGGTTTGGCAGCGGGCGGCCGATGGAATCGAAGGTCTTGCGGCCCATGAGGATGGGGTGGCCCGTCGTCAGGCGCTTGAAGTGCGCCAGGTCTTCCGGTAATGTCCACGGCAAGGTGTTGTTGATGCCGATGCCGCCTTGCTGGTCGGTGGCGACGATGATGGTCAAATGGCTCATTGGTTCTGTGAAAGTGGTGGGGGCATGGCCCGATGCACGACATTATCCTTTAAATTGTCTGTCGCCTCCAGATGCGCGCGCAGGGCGGCGGCCAGCGCGCGCGGCGCCTCCAGCGGGATCATGTGACCGGTGTCGTCACTGAGCATGTGCAGGGTCGCTTGCGGCAGGCGAGTCGCCATGGCGCGCAAGTCGTCGGCAGGGACCAGCTGATCGTCTTCTGCGCCCACGATCAGCACGGGAAAATCGAGTTCCGGCAAGCGCGCCATCAGGTCCGGGCGGGCTATGGTGGTGATAAATTGCGCCAGCAGCACCTCCTTGCCCAGGTCCAGTCCCATCTGTAAGATCAGGTCAGTGATGCTGGCGTCGTGCAAGTGTGACGGGTGCAGCAGTTCGCGCAGGCGCTGGCGCGTGATGCCCGTATAGGCGTTGCGTTCGAGCATGGCGACGATGCGCTGGCGCGCGCTCATTTCGGTCGGCTGCAAACCTTTGGCCGAATTGGCGATCAAAGTGAGGGACTTGATGCGCTGCGGGTGCGCCAGCGCATGTTCGAGCGCCAGGTAGGCGCCCAGCGAAAAACCCAGCAGATGCACTGGTGAAGTGCAGTGCCTGGCTATCATCGATTGCATCTGCGCGCGCGTACGCGCCTGATGCAAGGGCAGGTGCTGCAGATGAAAGGCGTCGCCCAGGGCAGGGACCAGGCGCGACCACAGACGTTCATCGCACAAGGTGCCGGGAATGCAAACGAGTCGCGTGCTGCCTTCAGGCAAGTCCAAGCCAGGGGTCGTATCGCTCATGGTGATGGAAATTTTTGTCGAGCAGTATTATCCGTCATTTTGCTCATCCGGGAGGCGGTACAGTCTTTTCTTGTGGCATTATTTTCAATAGTACGCGACTGACAAGCAGGCACTTTATGGTAGGCTCATAGCGCATCAAGCCGGAGTGCCGGCGAAATGACTTGTAGCACCGAATGCAACCCACTAATTGAAAAGGAATTACCATGGCGATCAGTTTGCAAAAAGGCGGCAATGTCAACCTGAGCAAGGAAGCTCCTGGCTTGAAGAAAATCGTGATTGGCCTTGGCTGGGACCCGCGCGCTACCGATGGCGCCGCTTTTGACCTGGACGGCAGCGCCTTTCTGCTGAAAACGGATGGCAAGGCGCGTTCCGATGCTGATTTCATTTTTTACAACAACCTGAAGTCGCAGGATGGTTCCATCGTCCACGCGGGTGACAACACCACGGGCGGCGGCGATGGCGACGACGAGAAAATCGCCGTCGACCTGGCCAGCGTGCCAGCCGACATCGACAAGATCGCCGTGGCCGTCACGATTCACGACGCCGAAGCCCGCAAGCAGAACTTCGGCATGGTGGGCAAGGCTTTCATCCGTTGCCTCAATGGCGACAACGGCGCGGAAATTGCCCGCTACGACCTGTCGGAAGATGGTTCGACAGAAGCGGCCATGATTTTCGGCGAAATCTACCGCGCTGGCAGCGAGTGGAAATTCAAGGCCATCGGCCAAGGTTTCAAGGGCGGCCTGGGCCCGCTGGCACGCTCATTCGGTATCAACGCCTAAAACAGCGGTCAAAACCTGCTGTCGTGGCGATTTTCGGCCGCCGATGCTCACTGCCTCGGCGGCCCAGACCAGGCACAGCTGCGCGCCTCGGCCATAACTCGCTGCCGCTCACTATGGTTTTGTCGGGCGTTTCAACGCATCTGTACATGCGTACTGCCTTCGGACGACGCGCCTTGCCCTGCGCCCTGGTGCGACGCTCCCACTGCTGAATAAATAATCCCATGGAAAGCCTGGACTCGGCTCAGCGCTTGCCGCTGTCATCGAGCGCCCGCTCGTCACCGCCCACGACTTGTATGTCGGTTTGCCCGTTGAACACGGTGATGCGCAGCGGGGAGATTTATCGATGACTGAGTTTCTGCGCTAGCGTACGGTTGATCGAATGAGCTTGTGCGGCTACAAGTGGAAGAGATTTGTAAATTGAAGTAAAAACAAGGCCTGGCATTTGCTTTGGCTGCGCTAATCGTGGCATGCTTTAAAAGTGCTCTCTCGCTGTAGCGTAGAGCCTCATCCTTAGCGTGACGATTATTTTTAAGCCAAATGCATACAAACCTTTTCCACTGTCTGGCGGGCGCCAGCCTGCTAGTCGCCGGCAGCGCCGTCCAAGCGCAAACTGTGACCAGCGACGCCATCGTCAAGCCGGTGCCGGCCAAGGCGCCTGCCATTGACGCTTCTCCTTCCGTCAGCGTGACGGCCGAGCGTCCCACCGGGCGCATCGACCGGCAAGTCTACGACGTCAAGTCCGACGTGGGCAGCAGCAATGGCACGGCGGCCGATGCCTTGAGTAATGTGCCGTCGGTGGCCGTGAGTGCCGATGGTTCCGTATCCTTGCGCGGCAGCAGCAATGTGCAGATATTGATCGATGGCAAGCCCTCGGCCATGCTGCAGGGCGATGCGCGCGGCGCTACCCTGAACGCCATGGCAGCTGACGATATCGAATCGGTGGAAGTGATTAACAATCCCGGCGCGCAGTTCGGCAATGAGGCTGGAGGGGGGCCGATTTTGAACCTGGTGATGCGACGTAACCGCAAGCCGGGCGGCTTTGCTAGCGTGAATGCGAATGCGGGTATCGCTGGACGCTACAACGGCGGCGTGTCTGGCAGCTACAACGACGGTCCCTGGGGCTACCAGGGCGGCGTCTATGTGCGCCACGACGGCCGCAACTCTGTCGGCGAGGTCAGCCGCGAGCGCCTGGACCGCCTGGTGCCCGGTATGGGTGCTTTTGCCCCCAGCAGCCAGCATTCCACCAGCAATGGCTTGAATGACTCGCTGGGCTTGCACGGCAGCGTCAATTACAACCTCAATACGCAAGATACCCTGGCCGCCAGCGTGTCGTATAACGGGCGCGGCAACGACCAGCGTTCGCTCGACCGCTACATCAATGGCGACAGCACGGGCAGCCGCATCGGTGACTATGTGCGCAGCACCGTGCGCAATGGCGACAGCCGCAACTACAGCTGGGGGGCGCGCTACGACCATAAGGGCGAATTGCCAGGTGAAACCCTGAAAATCGACTTGCGCGTATCGTCGTCGGCCAACGAGAGCGACAGCGATTACGTCAATACCTACACGCTCGCGCCCGTGCATGCCTTCGACAGCCGCGCGCGCCAGCACAGCGATACGGGCAACCGCATCGTCGACTTCAGCGGCGACTATGAGCGTCCACTGGCGGGCGGCACGGCTAAGCTGGGCTATAAGGTGGCCGATAACCAGAGCAGCTTCGACACCCTGTACACCAACATCAACCCCACTAGCCTGGTGGAAACGCTCAATCCCATGCGCAGCAACCGTTTCGAGCTCGACGAGCGCACTGTCGCGCTGTACGGTTCCTACCAGATGCGCCTGAGCGAGCGCTGGGGCGCCTTGGCCGGTTTGCGCGCCGAATACACGGACTTGCACGTGCGCCAGATCACCGGTGGCGTCGAGGCCAGCAACAATTACGTCAACTATATTCCCAGCCTGTTTGCTACCTACAAGGTCAGTGACGAGAGCAATGTCCGCTTCAGCTATGCGCACCGCCTGCGCCGCCCGAGCGCCGGCGACCTGAACCCTTACGTGGTTTACCGTGACGAGTTCAATGTCTCGACCGGCAATCCCAAGCTCAAACCCACGCAGACCGATGCCTTCGAGATCGGCTATGAAACCAAGCTCTTAGGCCTGGAAAGCAGCTTGCGCGCCTACCACCGGCGCGACACGGACGCTATCGTTGATTACCGCTATTTTATTAGCGACAACGTGCTGCTGACGACGCGTGAAAACGGCGAGGGCAGCCATTCGAGCGGCCTGGAGTTCAGCATCAGCGGCAAGCTGACCCCGGCCCTGACGCTGAACACGAGCGGCAACCTGGCGCGCAGCGAGCAAACCAGCTCAGACGACCTGGGCAACCGCAGCACGCGCACGGCGAATGCCCTGAGTGGCCGCGCACGCCTCAATTATCAGATCAATCCGGCTAACCAGCTGCAATTGGCCCTGCAAATGCAAGGAAAAACGCTCTCGGGTCAGGGCTACCGCTCGCCGAACAATACCTTGAACCTGAGTCTGCGCCACACGGTGACGCCGCAACTGAGCCTGGTCATGAACGTGACCGATGTGTTTAGCAGTAACAAGATGGAAACCATCATCAACAGCGCTTCCTTGCGCGAGACAAGCACGCGCCGCTTCGATGGGCGCATGCTGTATGTGGGGCTGTCGTATCGCCTCGGCGGCGCGACGTCGGCAGCAAAAGAGGGCGAGCGCGAACCGCGTTTTGGTCCGCCGGGCGGACGCGGACCGGGTGGCGCAGGTGGCGCTGGTGGTCCGGGTACAGAGCCGGGCTAGGTCGCTGGCGCGATGTGCTGCCGGAAGTCGATGAAACCGTGCGCATGTCGATCATGCACGCGTCGCCGTGAACGGCAGCGTTGATTGGACGAACTCGCTGCTCTGTCGTTGGTCAAACGGCTGGCGCTGCATCGCTGCCAGCGGTTTGACCGGCATCAGACGGCCATCGCCGCCTTGATGGGCGCATGGTGTTCATAGCCTTCCAGCGAGAAATCCGACGGTTCGATTTTTTCCAGCCATTGCGGCTCGTACTTGCCCGTCTTGGCATAGTCGGGCACGCGGTCGGAAATGACAAAGCGCGGCGCCGGGAATGGCGTGCGCTTCAATTGTTCTTCCACCATGTCGAGGTGGTTTTCATAGATGTGCGCGTCGCCGATGAAGTAGGTGAACCAGCGCGGCGTGTAGCCCGTCAGGCGTGCCACCAGGTGCAGCAGGGCTGCGCCTTCGGCGATGTTGAAGGGCGTGCCCAGGCCGATATCGTTGCTGCGTACATATAAACATAGCGATATCTCGCGCGTGCTGGCGTTCGGGATGAACTGGTACAGCAAGTGGCAGGCGGGCAGGGCGACGGCATCGAGCACGGCCGGGTTCCAGCCGTGGAACAGGATGCGCCGGCTGCCCGGGTTCGTCATGATGGTGTCGAGGCACTCGCGCAACTGGTCGACTGCCTTGTACAGCAATACTTTTTGCACGCCAGCGTCGACGATGGGGGCGATGAGCGTAAAGCCGTTCTTTTGCGCATCGGCAATTTGTGCCGGCTGGTCGGCAGCGAGCAGTTTGTAGGCGGGCCATGACCGCCATTGCACACCATACACGGGACCCAAGTCATCCTCGCCTTCGCGGTAGGGATTGGCTAGCCATTGCGCATTTTCGTTGGCGTTCTGGTCCCATACTTTGCAGCCCAGCGCGCGGAACTGTGCCGCGTTGCGCGAGGCGCGCAGGAAGGCGCACAATTCGCCGATCACGGATTTGAAAGCCAGTTTCTTGGTCGTCACGGCAGGGAAGTTGCCGTTGGCCAAGTCGAAACGCATCATGGCGCCCGGCACGCTGAGGGTGCGGATGCCCGTGCGGTTGTCTTGCCAGCTGCCCGTTTCGAGCACGGTCTTGATCAAATCTTGATATTGCTGCATGTATTTCTCCAACGGTAAGGGTACTGATTGTAACGCAGGCACGACAGGTGGGCTGTCGTCAGCACACATAAATACGCTACCGTTACACCTGTACACATGACTTTGTGGTAATTTGTGTGTCCTTAAAGAAATACATAGAAACGGCAGATGCTGCACC
Organism: Janthinobacterium lividum PAMC 25724; assembly: GCA_000242815.2. Taxonomy (GTDB): domain Bacteria; phylum Pseudomonadota; class Gammaproteobacteria; order Burkholderiales; family Burkholderiaceae_D; genus Janthinobacterium; species Janthinobacterium lividum_D. The sequence goes on along the minus strand of AHHB01000036.1, from coordinate 42,816 downwards.
ATGTTCTTGCGACAATTTGTAAATAACAATAATAACGGCGCCATGGTGGAGATGAGCAGGGCTGATTTTCTCAAGGCTAACTTGCGCCTGATCCTGGCTTGGCCCTTGCTTGGGCTGGTCTTGTGCGCGGTGTTGTGGACGGCCACCTTGCTGCAGTTGGAAGCGGAAAAGAAGGTGGCGCAGCAGCAGGCGCTCGAGAGCGTGTCTTCCTTGTCGAAAGCATATGGCCAGTATCTGTTGCGCACTCTGGAACAGATGGAGCAGCTGACCCTGCAGCTCAAGTATGAGTGGGAGCATTCGCACGGTCAGCTGCGTCTCGACCAATTGAAGACGCGGGGCATGTATGCCTTGCCGCAATTTGCCATCGTTGCCATCCTCGACCGCAAGGGTCATGCCGTGACGACCACGGCGCCGCTGCAGCGGCTGCGGGTCAACGAGCGCAGCGATATCCTGCTGCGCCACTGGCGCAGCAATTCCAGCGCGCTGCGCATCGCGCTGGGGCGCGCCAGCGTAGCGGCTGCCGCAGTATCGGGCGCCGATGAAAGCCTGGTGCACTTCACGCGCCGGCTGGAAGACGAGGATGGTAATTTTGACGGCGTATTGCTCATTTCCATTCATTCCAGCTATTTTTCCGAATTCTACAACAGTGTCAATTTCGGCAAGTTCGGCATGTCCGCCGTGGTGGGCGAGGAGGGCGAGCTGTTTAGCACGCGCCTCGGTTCGCGCGTCTTGCCCATGCAGAGCGGCCACGGCAGGCCGTTTCTCGATACCAGCTTCCTGGAAACGGAGAGCGGCGCCATGCATTCGGGCGGCAGGATCGCTTTTTCCGACCAGCAAAGCCGCTATGTAGGCTGGCAGGCGCTGAAAGCCTATCCGTTTACGGCCGTGGTCGGACTGTCGGACGGCGAACTGCTGCACCCCTACGAGGAAACGCGCACCATTTATATCGGCATCGCCCTGGCCGTCAGCGTGCTGCTGCTGGCCTTTGCCGCCGTCGCCACCGTGTTGTCGCTGCGCCTGGCATGGCGTCATCACCAGTCCGAAGGCGTGCGCAACGCTTATCGCATGGCTACCGAAGGCACCAGCGACGGCTTTTACATCATTGCCGCCCTGCGCGGCGAGGATAGCAACATCCTCGATTTCGAGATCGTCGATTGCAACGAGCCGGGCGCCGGCTACTTTGGCGTGCGCCGCGAGCAGTTGCTGGGCATGCGCTTGCAGTCGCGCGCCCACGAGCCGTATTTCCGCGACTTGATGCAGCATTACCGTGCCGCCATGCAGTCCGGTTTTTCCGAGGAAGAGATCGAATTGCCGGAAGGTAATCCCTTCAGTTTGCGCTGGATACGCCGGCGCCTGGTGCGTAGCGGCGACCGTCTGGCAGTGACCCTGCAAGACATCAGTACTGCCAAGGAGCATGAGCGCGACTTACGCCGTTTGGCCAATGAAGATGGGTTGACGGGTTTGCCCAACCGCTATTGGCTGCAGCAATTCCTGCCCGGCGCCCTGGGGCGCGCTGCCATCGCGCAGCAGATGCTGGCGCTACTGTTCATCGATCTCGACGGTTTCAAGGATATCAACGACACGCAGGGCCACGCCGAAGGCGACAAGGTGTTGCGTGCCGCGTCGCTGCGCCTGAAGGCCGTGTTGCGGCCGGGCGACCATGTGGTCCGCCTGGGCGGTGACGAATTCGTCGTCGTGCTCGATCCGGTGGAAGACGATAGCCGTGCCGAACAGGTGGCGCAGCGCATCGCCCTGGCCTTTGACGAACCGTTTTACCAAGGCAGCGAACGCCACAAGATGGGCGCCTCGATCGGCATCAGCCTGTACCCGCGCGATGGCGCCGAAACGGAAGTGCTGCTGAAGAACGCCGATATTGCCATGTACGCCGTGAAAGGGGCAGGCAAGGGCCATTACCGCTTCTTCCAGCCGGAATTGTACGAGACCATCCGCAACCGCCGCGAGCTGGAGCAAAGCCTGGTGGTGGCCCTGGAGCAGGATCAGTTCCTCGTCGTCTACCAGCCGCGCGTGGACGCCTTCAGCGGCGAGCTGTGCAGCATGGAGGCGCTGGTGCGCTGGCATCATCCGCAGCATGGCATGGTGCCGCCGCTGGAATTTATTCCCGTGGCCGAGAGCAGCGGCCTGATTTCGCAGCTGGGCGAAGTTGTCATCGAAAAAGTATGCCTGCAAATGGCGCGCTGGCAGGCCAGCGGGCTGGAACTGGTGCCCGTCTCCATCAACGTCTCGGCGCGCCAGTTCGGCCGTGGCGATGTGCACCAGGTGCTGGCGTCTGCGCTGACGCGCTACAGCATCGATGCACGGCTGATCGAGGTGGAAATCACGGAATCGGCCATGATGGATGAACAGAATCGCGCCGTGGAGCAACTGTCAGCCATCCGCGCCCTGGGCGTGCGGCTGCTGGTCGACGATTTCGGCACCGGCTATTCTTCGTTGTCGCAGTTGCAGAAGTTCGCCATGGATGGCTTGAAGATTGACCGCGCCTTCACCATGGAGCTGGGCCGTTCGGAGCAGGGCGAGGTCTTTGTGCGCGCCATCTTGTCGATGGCGCATGCGCTGGGCATGAGCGTGGTGGCCGAAGGGGTGGAGACGCGCGAGCAACTCGACATCCTGCGTGCGCTGCAGTGTAACGAAGTGCAAGGCTATTTCATTTCGCGCCCCGTGCCGGCAGAGCAAATGCTGGCGCTGATGCAGCAGCGCTTTCTGATACCGCGGTAAGCGCCCATGCCAGCCCCTTGCAGAGCGCGATTGGCGAGGAAAACATCGCTCCGCCACAAAAAAGACCGAACGTTCGCTTTTTTCTAAAAAATATTATATGCTTCGCGCATGCCGTCAGTGAGGCAATTCGCGGCGGCAAGAAAAGTGCAAGGCGGGACAGCTTGAAATGTCCCGAATAGTGCGCCGAAGAAAATTACACATATATAATAAAGAGACTAACTTGAAACATAAATATCTGCCCCTTCTGATCGTTGCCGCGTTCGCCGGCATCTCCTCTACCGCTCAAGCATCGGGCTACCGTTTTGGTTCGCAAAGCGTTGCCGCCCAAGGCACGGCCGATGCCAGCGGCGCCGAAGCGGGCGACGCATCGACTATTTTCTACAACCCGGCCGGCCTGTCGCGCCTGGAAGGTACGCAGTTCGTTGGCGGCGGCACCATCGTAGTGCCGCATTCGACCTACCAGGATATGGGTTCGAAGGCGTTTTACCCATCGGCCGCACGTGCGCCATTTGCCGCTACCAAGGACTACGCCCCGGACGCGGTGGTTGCGCCAGCGCTGTATGCCAGCAAGAAAATCAATGAGCAGTGGACTGTCGGTGCCGGCCTGTTCGTGCCCTACGGCGCCAAGCTCGACTATGGCAATGACTGGTACGGCCGCTATGCGATCACCCACATCAAGCTCGAAGCGATTGCCCTCAATCCTTCCGTATCGTTCAAACTCGATCAGCACCACGCGTTTGGTTTCGGCATCACGGCCGAATACATGAAGGCGGAACTGGGCCAGGGCGTGGATGTACCCGGTTCGGTTGCTTACTTGCATGACAAAGCGCCAGCAGCATCGAAGGCTTTCTTAGATTCCATCGGCATGACGCAGGGGCAGGCTGCCAAGGTCGCTGCGGGTTTGGCATTGCAAGGCGCCAAGGACGGCCATGCCTCCATGAATGGTCACGACTGGGGCTTTGGCTTCAACCTGGGCTATCTGTACCAGATGAATGAAGGCACGCGTTTCGGTATTTCCTACCGTTCATCGATTTCGCACAAGCTCAAAGGCATCACTATCTGGGATTTCTCGCAAGTGTCGAATAATGCTGCAGTGAATGCTTTCGTTGCCAAGGCATCGCGCAAGGCCAACTCAGAAGCGCTGGTGGAATTGCGTACGCCGGAAACCGTATCGGTCAACGCCTTCCACCAGATGGATGATCGTTGGGCCTTGATGGGCGACGTCACCTGGACCCGCACTTCGCGCCTGCAGAACCTGGACATCCAGTTCCCGCCGACGGCCGAAGGCGTCGAGCGTATCCGCCAAAACTGGAAAGACACTTACCGCGTCTCGCTGGGCAGCAACTACAAGTACAGCGAGAGCCTGATGCTGCGCGCCGGTATCGCCCACGATCAGGCACCGGTGCGCAGCGCCGAGCTGCGCCACCCGGCTTTGCCCGACAGCGACCGCATGCAGTACTCGATCGGTGCGAACTGGAAGCTGAACGCCAATTCTTCGATCGACCTGGCCTACAGCTACATCGACTTCAAGGATGCGCCGATGAACTACAAGAACGACTGCACGCCGGTGTCGCCAATCACCGCTGCTTGCACCGGCAACGGTGAAACCACCAAGGGCCTGTTCAAGACCCGCATGCAGTTGATCGGTCTCGCTTATAACTACAAGTTCTAAGCAGGTAGTGGCGGCCAATCCGGCCACCATGAAATGAAAAAAGCGCCTCAGGGCGCTTTTTTTTGGGCACGACAGTGGTGGTGTCGGGTTACGCGCTGCGCGCTAACCGGACCTACCCCGACCTGCGCCTGTCATTCAATTGCTGCCTGCTTGCGCATGCCCTGGTCCAGCAAGGTCAAGGCCAGCCGCACGGTGTCGTCTGGCAGTTCCAGCAACTGATCGCCCACATACCATTCCACCACGCTGTGCCCGGGCAGGGCGGCGTGGCTGGCGCGCCCGAAGAGCCAGATGCCGTGCTTTTCGGCTACCTGGTTGCGGATGGCGATGGCCCGCTCGCGCGAGACGGGCAAATGCAGGTGCAGCATGTTGGCCTGCGGCTGGGCAGGGTTGACGGCAATCGCCGGATAGTCGCGCAGCAGCGCGTACAGCCACTGCGTGCGTTCGAAATAGCGCGGCATGGCGGCAATGCGCGCGTCGAACTGCATGGCCGCTGCCACCACGTAGGGGGTGCGATGCACGACGTTGCCGCCTTGGCGGTGGAACCAGGCACGCGCGCGTTCGACAAACGCGTCACTGCCGGCCAGCATGGCGCCACCGAGGCCGCCGATGCCCTTGTACAGCGAGACATACACAGAATCGAAGCCGTCGCAGATGGTAGACAAGGGCTGGCCAAAACCGGCTTGCGCTTCCCACAGGCGCGCGCCATCCATGTGCAGATGGATGTTGTGCTCGCGGCAGTGGCGCTTGATGTCGTTCAAATCTTTCCAGGCAGGGCACTGGCCGCCGATTTCGCGCATCGGCAATTCGACCTGCGCAGCGCCCAGTGCATCGGGCACGGCGCGCAAGTCGTCCACCGTCCATGGGCGGTGCGGGTCGCCCAGCATCAAACCCTTGAAGTGTTCGAGCAAGGCGTGGTTGCCGCGTTCGTGGCGCAAGATATGCGAAGTAGGATGCAGCGCCACCAGCGAGGAACCCCGGTCCTGGCACGCCAGGCGCAGAGCCGTCACCTGCGTCATGGTGCCCGTAATGCAGAACACGGCCGCTTCGAAGCCGAGCAGGCTGGCGATCTTTTTTTCGAACTGTTCGATCAGCGCGCCATCGCCATAGGTGTCGTGCGCGATGTCGTTGGCGTCGCACCAGGCGGCCATGGCGGCAAAGGTGGCCGCCGGCGAAGGCTGGCGGTGGCCAGGCAGGACGCTGTGGCAACGCTGGCGCAGTTCAATCTCGGTCAAGGCGGTCACGCTAAATCTCCAGTGCAGTTAAAGTGTGGCGGTGGCCAGTTTCGCGCCGAAGCCGATGAACATGGCGCCCACGCCACCGCCCATGCCGGCCGACAGGCGGCGACGGCGGCGGAAGGTCTCGGCCAGGCGCGCGCCGACGAAGATGATGGCCGTCAGATAGGTAAAACTGATCACCTGGCAAGTCATGCCCAGGCCGATGAAGGACAGCACGGGATTCGGGAATGCCGGGTCGACGAACTGGATGAAAAACGAGATGAAGAACAAAATGGCCTTCGGGTTCATCAGGCTGATGATCAAGGCCTTGCGAAATGGCGCGCTTTCCTTGACGGGGGCAGGTGCTGCCGCCGTTTCTCCGTCGGCGGGGGCGGGCGTGCGCAGCTTGCGCCAGCAAGCTATCAACATCTGCAGGCCGATCCAGCCCAGGTAGGCCGCACCGATGTATTTCACGACATAAAACAGCGCTGGGCTCGCTTTCAGCAGCGAGGCCACGCCGCAGGCCGACAGCACCATCAATATCAGGTCGCCGGCGAAGATGCCGAAGGCGCCCTGGTAGGCTGGCCGCACGCCGCGTTGGGCGGCGACCGACAGCACATACATGGAGTTGGGGCCGGGCAGGATGACGATGAAGATGGTTCCCAGGAAAAAGGTCCAGAAATCGGTGATGCCCAGGTTGGCGTGGAAAAGTGCGTTCATGATGCAATTGCTTGTGCTGGGGTGAGCTGGACGTGATGGAATTGCAGGGCCGCTAAATTGGCGTACACGCCTTTCATGGCGACCAGTGACGCATGCGTGCCCGTCTCGACGATCTTGCCGTCTTCCATGACGATGATGCGGTCGGCCCGCTGCACGGTGGCCAGGCGGTGCGCGATGATGACGGTGGTGCGGCCCACCATGGCCGCTTCCAGCGCCTTTTGCACCAGGCGTTCCGATTCTGCGTCCAGCGCGCTGGTCGCTTCGTCGAGCAGCAGCAGCGGCGGGTTTTTCAGCAGGGCGCGGGCGATGGCGATGCGCTGGCGCTGGCCACCGGACAGGCGCACGCCGCGTTCGCCGAGGAATGATTTATAGCCATTCGGCAGGCGTTCGATGAATTCGTGGGCGGCCGCCATTTTCGCAGCAGCGATGACTTCCTCGTCGCTGGCGCCGGCGCGGCCGTAGCGGATGTTTTCCATGGCGTCGGCCGAGAAGATCACCGTATCTTGCGGCACGATGCCGATGGCGTCGCGCAGGGTATGCAGGTCGAGTTGCTTGATGTCGACGCCATCGAGGCGGATGCTGCCGCTTTGCGGGTCATAGAAGCGCAGGAATAGCTGGAACAGGGTGGTCTTGCCGGCGCCGGAAGGACCGACCACTGCCACCGTTTCGCCAGCGCCGATGTCGAGGCTGACATGATCGAGTGCGTGGGTGTCCGGCCGCGACGGGTACGAGAACATGACATCGTCCAGCGACAGCGCGGCGCCAGTGGCGGCGCGTGCGGGCAGCGGCAGCGGCGTGACCGGGGATTCGATTTCCGATTTGACGGCCATCAGTTCCAGCAGGCGCTCGGTGGCGCCGGCGGCGCGCTGCGCTTCGCCCATCACCTCCGACAATGCGCCGATGGCACCGGCCACGATGGACGCGTACAGGATGAATTGGCCCAGATCGCCACCCGTCATCGACCCTTCCAGCACGGCGCGCGCGCCCAGCCACAGCACGAAGACGATGGCGCCAAAGACGAGCAGGATGGCGATCATGGTCAAGAGAGCGCGCGCGCGGATGCGCCGCATGGCCGTCATGAAGGCGCCTTCGACGGAGTCGCCAAAGCGTTTCGATTCGATTTTCTCGTGCGTGAACGCTTGCACGGTGGGCATGGCATTGAGGATTTCGCCAGCCATGGCCGAAGCGTCGGCGATGCGGTCCTGCGAATCGCGCGACAGCTTGCGCACGCGACGGCCAAACACGATGATGGGCACGACGACGAGGATCAGCAAGCCGATGATGATGCCGGCCAGCTTGGCGCTGGTGACGAACAGCATCACCAGGCCGCCCAGGAACAGTAGCACATTGCGCAGCGCCATGGAGATGCTGGTGCCGACTACGGCCTGTATCAATGTCGTGTCGGTGGTGATGCGCGACAGCACTTCGCCGGTCTGCGTGGTTTCAAAAAATTTCGGGCTTTGCGTGACGACGTGGCGGTACACGGCGCTGCGGATGTCGGCCGTGACCCGTTCACCCAGCCACGATACTGTATAAAAGCGCGCGGCCGTGGCCAGCGCCAGGATGGACGCCACGCCGAACAGCGCGAGGAATACCAGGTCGACGTGCTGTATGCTTTTCGAGCCGGCCGCGCCGCCGAAGCCCAGGTCGATCATCTGCTTGAACGCGGCCGGGATGGCCAGGGTGGAGGCGGCGGCCACCACCAGTGCGATGCCGGCGAGGAAGAACTGCTTGCGGTACGGCTTCAGGAAGGGCATCAAGCCCTTGAAGGCGGCCAGGCTGCCCTTTTTGAGTTCGCGGCTGCTGCCGGTATCAGGGGCGGTGGCGGGGGTGGGGCTTGCTGCGGTGCTGCTGGTATTGCCTGTATCTGTGCTCGTTGTCATTGTTTTCCGCTTGGTAGGTACTGTATCCGGTATTGATTGCTTATTATGTATTATGTATTATGTATTATTAATTATTAATTATTGATTATGTGTTACAAGCTTATTGGCTGCACGTAGCCCGTCATTTCCAGGTAGGCACGGCCCACCGGCTGGCCATCGCGCTCCACCGTGACGGCACCTTCCCAGTACACGGCGCCGGTCGAGCGGCGCGAATCGAGTTCCTGGTCGGGCTGCAAGGGCTTGATCTGCCAGCGCGTGGTGCCGGTGCGGATCTCGGTGGCGACCGGGTATTGGGCCTGCGTACGGGGCGAGCGCCATAGCTGCTTGGGTGTGAAATCGACCTCGCCGGGAGCGAACTGCGTCACCTTGCCGGACGCCTCGCGCCATGTCGCATGTGCCCATAGTTTAGCACCTGTCTTGCTGCGGATCTGGAAGGCCATCAGGGCGCCGCCATCAGCGAGGTTGGTGCCTAGCCAGTCCCAGCCGCTGGCGTTTGCATCGAGCACCTGGCTGGACCACTCGTGATCGAGCCAGGTGGTGCCTGTCACGGTTTCCGCCTTGCCGCCGGCGCGCGCGATCGTGCCACGGGTAGCAAGCTGTGGCTCGCTATAGTAGTAGCTCGCTTGCGCGGGCCGTGCGCCCTTGCGCGAATAGCCGCCTTCGCCCTGCAGCAGCACGGGCTGGGTGGGGGTCAGGGTCAGCTGCAAGCTAAAGTCGCGCGCGGCCAGGCTGACCTTGTAGCTGCCGTCGGCTTGCCGCTGCATGCGCCAGTCGTCGAGTTTTACATCTGTGTCGCCCACCTTGGCGTAGGCCAGGCCGAAACCTTCGCGCGCGCTTTTCTCGTCGTGCAGCAGCTTGCCCACCTTCGGGTCGGACAGCGCCGCGTGGCCGATGATCAGCTGTTTCGGCGCAAAGGCGCTGGGGTTCATCGTGTCGGCGGCCGTGGCGCTGCGAAAGAAGGTCACCTGGTAGCCCAGCTGTTCGCCGCCGCTGGTTTTGACCCACCCGGTGGCGTACCACCATTCGGTTTTATACGCGGGATGGGCGCCGAAGTCATGCGGCAGGCGCAGGCCTTGCCCGGTCGGCAGCGGCGTGACGGGGGCAAAGGCGGGCGGCGCGGCGATGGCGGCGGCGCTGCATAACAACAATAGACAAGTCAAACGGCGCATTACCAGTCCTCCCTGACGGCGCGGATGGGACCAGCGGACAGGGCTTGCCGGCCCGCGATCAGTGCCGTGGCGGCGGCTGCCGTCAGCAAGGCGCCGGCCACGATGCTGATCATGGACCACGGCAGGTGCAGTTGCATGGTCCAGTGGAACGATTGCGGATTGACGATGAAGACCAGCACAAAGCTGATCAAGAGCCCCAGGACAAAACCGGTAGCAATACCGAGCGCCGTCAGCGTGCCGCCTTCCAGCGCCAAAATGGCTAAAATCTGGCCGCGCGTCACGCCCACGTGGCGCAGCATGCCGAATTCGCGGGCACGCGCCAGGGTCTGTGCGGAAAACGTGGCGGCCACGCCAAACAAACCGATGACGATGGCGATGGCTTCGAGCAGGTAGGTGACGGCGAAGCTGCGGTCGAAAATTTGCAGGCTCAGGGCGCGGATGGCCGAGGGATTCGATACCTCCAGGCTGGCGCCAAATGGCAGGGCCTTCAGGCGCTGCTGCAGTTGCTCGCCCGTGGCGTCCTTGTCCAGCCACAGGGCCGCATCGCTGACATCGAGGTCGCCCGTCAACGCGCGATACTCATCGAGCGACATCTGGATGGCGCCGGAAGAGCGCGCATAGTCGCGCCAGATGCCGGCGACGAAGAACTGGTGCAGGCCGCCGGCCAGCGGCAGGGCTATCCGCTGGCCCGGTTTGACGCTGTACAGGTCGGCGGCCGCTTCGGACAGCCACACGGCTTTCGCGCCATCTGGCACGCGCATGGTGTCGCCCACCAGTACCATGCTTTTTTCCGGATCGGCCAGGTTGATGGGACGTGCCAGCAGCACCACATTGGGTCGGTCGGGTGCCAGCGACAGCGAGCGCAGGCGTTGGAAATCCACCCTGGCCACGCCGGGCAGGGCAGTGATGGCCGCTTGTTCGCGCGGGTTCAGGCCCGCCGTTGCGCCGCCAGCGGTGGTGCGCATATACACGTCTGCGGGCAAGATCTGCAGCAGCCAGTCATCGACGGAAACGCGGAAGCTCGACACCATGATGGCCATCGCCACCATCAGGCTAAAACTCGACAGCACGCCGCCAAGCGCGATGCCGGCCTGGCCCGAAGCGTTCGCCAGGCGGGCCAGGGTCAGGCTGCGCACGGGTGCGTGGCCACTCGCGTCCGTGCGTAGCCAGGCGCGCTGTAGACAACGGAAAACCACGGCCGCCAGCTGTGGCATCAGGGCGATGGCACCGATCAGCAGCAGGGCGATGGACAGATAGCCAAACAGGGGTAGCTCGAACACGGGTGGCAGCAAGGTCATTGCGCCGGCCAGCAGCAGGCAAGCCAGTGCCGGCCAGGTTTTCGCCAGGCGCGTCGTCACGGCTTCCTCGCTGCCCGACTTCAGGGCGATGGCGGGAGCGGCACGCGCCGCCTCCAGCGCGGGCGCGGCGCAGCCCAGCAAGGCTACGCCCAGGCCGAGGGAAAAATACACGAAGGCGGCGACGGGCGTAAATTGCACCTGCGGCTGCACGCCGGCGAAATAGCCGGCACCCAGGTCGCCGCCGAAAAAGCGCAAGGCAACGGCCGCCAAGCCATAGCCGCCGGCGATGCCCAATCCGGCACCGACGATACCCAGGCTGGCGCCCTCGAGCAGCACTTGGCGCAGCAGTTGGCCACGCTCCATGCCCAGTACGCGCAGCAGCGCGAACTGAGCGCGGCGGCGGATGACGGACAGGGCTTGCGTGGAAAATACCAAAAAGGCGCCCGTAAACAGGGCTACGAGGGCGAGCACCGTCAGGTTGACCCGGTAGGCGCGGCTGAGGTTATTGTTGCGGCTATTCTGGTTTTCGTCATTCGGCTGGCCCACCTGGAAACGCCCCGGATACTGCGTTTCCAGCGCGCTGCTCAGCGCTGCCTGGAAAGCATCGCGGTTGACGCCCTGGCGCAGTTTCAAGTCGATGCGCGACAGTTTGCCGAGTTTATTGAAACGCCATTGCGCCGCGCCGATATCCATCACGGCGATGCGCTGACCGGCGCGCGCGCTTTGCAGCGAACCGGCCACGCGCAGCGACACCGTGCGCGTACCCGATTGCAGGGCAATCATGTCGCCCTGCGCCAGCTTGAGCCAGCGCAAGGCGGCAGGCGATAAAAAGACGGTATCGTCGGCCAAGGTGTCGAAAGGCTGGCCCTCGGCCGGTGCGCCTATCAGGTCGGGCGAGATGAAGCCGGCGCGAAAGACGTCGAGCGCGAGGATGTGCAGTGGGGCGCCGCTCTCGCCCGCGCGGCCAGGCACCGCAAGCTGCAGATCGAGCACGGGCGAGGCCAAGGCCACGCCGTCGCGCTGCGCCAGCCACGGGTAGATGGCTTCGTCGAAAAATGCTTCGCGCCCAGCCACTTGCACGTCGGCCTGGCCGGACAGGCTTTTGACGGCCGTAGAAAATTCATTGAAGGCGGCGGCGTTGATCAGGTGGATGGCAAAGCCCAGCGCTACGCCGATGGCGATGGCCAGGATGGCGACGAGGGCGCGTACGGGATGCGCGCGCCATTCGCCCAGTAGTAGCCAGCGTGACAGCAGGCGCAGGGTCGCCGGCTTGGCCAACTGTGCGCTCAATTCGGGCATTCGATGGCCAGGCGTTCGCCGGCGCGCCGCGCTTTCAATTGCGCCGCCTCGCGCTGCTTGTCGTTGGCGCCGACGGCGTCTTGCGCCGCCCATTTCTGCGCCAGGCGCAGTTGCGCGCAATGCTTGTCGCGCGCCTCGATCTGCTTGGCGGCCCGTTCGCGCGCCTGGTCTTCCAGGCTTTCACGCTTCTTGCGCGCCGCTTCCATCTGGCTGGCGACGCGTTCCTGGCGCGTCGCCGCACCCTTGTCGACGGCAGGCGGCGGCGCGGGTAGGTCAAGAATTTGCAGCTGGCCGCCGGTGCACGGCGTGGCGCTATAGCTGGTCTGGCCGTCCTGCACGCATTTGTAGACATCTTGCGCGCTGGCGGGGCCGGCCAAGCCGGCGCAGATGAGGAAGGGGATGCATGCTGTTCTCACAGGACCTTCCCCGGATTCATGATGTTTTGCGGGTCCAGCGCCTGCTTCACGGCGCGCATCAGCTGCAATTCCAGCGGCGACTTGTAGCGCACCAGGTCCGCCTTCTTCAGTGCCCCGATGCCGTGTTCCGCCGAAATGGAGCCGCCAAAAGCGTGCACCTGGTCATGCACGATGCGGTTGATGGCATCCTGGTTGGACAGGAAAAGCGTGTCCGTCATGCCCGCTGGCGGCGCCACGTTGTAGTGCAGGTTGCCATCGCCCAGGTGGCCGAAGCACACGCGCTGGCAGCCGGGGAAGGCCGCTTCCAGGGCCGCATCCGTGACGGCGATGAAGTCGGCGATGCGGGAAATGGGCAGCGAGATATCGTGCTTGATGTTCTTGCCTGCCTGTGCCTGCGCCAGCGGAATATGCTCGCGCAGCTGCCATAGGCCTTCGGATTGCGCCACCGAGCTGGCGACGACGGCGTCGTCGATCAACGCTTCTTCCAGCGCCGCGCCGATGCTCGCTTCGAGCAGTTCCACGGCGTGTGCCTCGGACGTGCTGCTCGACAGCTCGAGCAGCACATATTGCCCATGCGGCTCGGCGAAAGGACGCGGCAGCTGGGGGAACTGCTGCGCCACCAACTGCAAGCAATACTGCGACATCAATTCAAAACCCGTCAGGCTGGCGCCGCAATGGTCCTGCATCAGGCTCAATAAACGCAGGGCGTGGGCGGGCGAGGGCATGGCGGCCAGCGCCGTGATGCACGCTTTGGGCTGCGGATACAGTTTCATGACCGCGCCTGTGATCACGCCCAGGGTGCCCTCGGCACCGATGTACAGGTCGCGCAAATCGTAGCCGGTATTGTCCTTGCGCAAACCGCGCAAGCCGCTCCAGATCTCGCCCTGCGGCGTGACTACTTCCAGGCCCAGGCACAGTTCGCGCGTATTGCCGTAGCGCAGCACGGCCGTGCCGCCCGCATTCGTGGCCAGGTTGCCGCCGATGGTGCAACTGCCTTCGGCCGCCAGCGACAGGGGGAATAAGCAGCCGGCGGCGCTGGCCGCTTGCTGGATGATTTGCAGGATGCAGCCCGCGTCGACCGTGATGGTGCGGTTGACGGGGTCGAGCGCGCGGATGCTGTTCAGGCGCGCCAGCGATAGCACGATGGCCGTGCCCGCGGCGTCCGGGATGCTGCCCAGTACCAAGCCTGTATTGCCGCCTTGCGGCACGACGGGAACTTGCCATTGCGCGCAAGCGCGCATGACGCCTGCCACTTGCTCCACCGTGGCGGGACGCAGCACGGCCAGTGCCTTGCCGGTGAACCTGCCGCGCCAGTCGGTGAGGAAGGGGGCTGTCTCGGCGTCCACGGTGAGCACGTAGGCGTCACCGAGCAGCTCGCGGCACGCGGCGAGGAAATCGGCTTGTGCACGCATGGGCTGTTCACTCATTTCTTGATGCTCACTTTATTGACTGTATTTACTTTTTCCAGCAATTCCCTGGCTATGCGCTTGGCCGCCTTTTTATACGGGCGCAGGTACAGCACGGCGCAGAAAAAATAGATGCAGACGATGAGCGCTTCGCCCCAGGCCATCAGGGCCGAGGTGCTGTTCGTGTCGCTGTAGCCGCGCACCACGCCTTCGGTAAAGTACAGCAGGATCACCATCGACGACCATTGCAGCGTGTAGACATCGCGCTTGATGACGCCATACAGCGGTATGAGCAAAGGCACCGCTTTGAGCACGATCCACGAGCCGCCCGGCTTTAGCGGCGCGACCACGGTTTCCCACAGCACGCACCAGATGATCAGGGTAACGAGACTGGCGATGGCGCCCCAGTGAAAATACTTGTGCAGTACGCCGTGCATCATGCGCCCGCCAGTTTTGCGGCGTTTTCCGCCAGGCGCCGACCCAGGGCGATGGCCAGGCGCTTTTCATCGTCGCTGAGCGCCTTGTCGCCGGCGATGCCCGACCAGTGCGTGGCGCCATACGGCGAGCCGCCCGTCGATGTCGTCATCAGTTCAGGATGCGTGTAGGGCAGGCCCATGACCAGCATGCCATGGTGGAAGAGTGGAATCATCATCGACAGCAGGGTCGATTCCTGGCCGCCGTGCAGGCTGCCCGTGGAAGTGAACACGCAGGCGGGCTTGCCGGACAGGCTGCCTGACAGCCAATCGCTGGCCGTGCCATCCCAGAAGTACTTCATGGCAGCGGCCATGTTGCCGAAGCGCGTGGGTGAGCCCAAGGCCAGGCCGGCGCAGTCCTGCAAGTCTTCCAGTTCCACATAGGGCGCGCCAGCGGGCGGTACCTCGGGTGCCGTCGCTTCGGTCACCGTCGAGACGGCTGGCACGGTGCGCAAGCGCGCATCGCAGCCAGGCACGCTTTCGACCCCCTGCGCTATCAGCTCGGCCAACTGGCGCGTGGCACCATGGCGTGAATAGAACAATACGAGAATAATCAGATTGGTTGGCTTCATCATTGGTATTATAGGGCGCTTTACAGCCTGATACGACTGCTGTCATGGCGCCGTTCTAATTTTGCACATGTTTTCAAAATATATACTACCCGTCTTTCAATATCTGTGGCGTGCCCCGAGCATGGGACTGGCCGTCGTGCGCGGCCTGAGCTGGTCCGAAACGCGCGACCTGCTGCAGTTCGCGCGCCGCCGCGTGCGCGAGGAAAGCTTGCCGCAAGTGGCCGGCAGCCTGACGTTCGCCACCGTGTTTGCGCTGGTGCCGCTGTTCACCCTGGCCCTGGCCATCTTCACCACTTTCCCCTTGTTTAATACTTTTCGCCATGCGCTGGAAGACTATTTCGTGCAAAGTGTGATGCCCAAGGGCATTTCAAACACCATCCTCGACTATCTGACGACGTTTGCCTCGAAAGCCACGCGCTTGTCGGCCATCGGCGCGGCCACCCTGATCCTCACCTCGGTGGGCATGATGGGCTTGATCGAACGCGTTTTCAATCGCATCTGGCGCGTGCGCCAGGAGCGCCGCTGGAGCAAGCGCCTGCTCGTCTATTGGGCCATCGTAACCCTGGGGCCGCTACTGGTGGGTGTGTCGCTGACGGTGACGTCGCGCCTCTTCATGGCCACCAGTGGCGTGGTGGGGGCCGTGCCTTTCCTCGGCGCCGTGTTTTACACCCTGGTGTCGATCGGCCTGACCATGCTGGCGTTTACCCTGCTCTACATCGCCGTGCCGAACCGCGACGTCGACTGGCGCGACGCGGCCTGGGGCGGTCTGCTGGCGGCGCTGGCGTTCGAGGTGGCCAAGCGGGGATTCGGTGAATTTATCCAGGAATTTCCCACCTATTCGCGCATCTATGGCGCACTGGCCGCCTTGCCGCTGTTTCTCGTGTGGATTTACTTGAGCTGGATGATCACCCTGGTGGGCGCCTTGCTGGTAGCGGCCTTGCCTGTCGTGAAATATGAGCGCTGGTGGTACGAGGCGGCGCCCGGCAGCGAATTCGTTGACGCCGTCGCCATTTTAAAAGTGCTGCACCAGGCTTGCCATTGCGCCGATTCGGCTCTGGTGGGCGCGGCCGAGATCCGCCGCAGCACGCGCCTGGGCTTCGAAGAGATGGAAACGCTGCTCGACAAGATGGTGCAGCAGGGCTGGGTGGGACGCGTCAACGTGGATGGCGCCGTGCGGGTGCAGTGGGGCAAGCGCGTGGCCGACGGTTCCGACCACTGGGTCTTGCTGGGCAATGTCAACCGCATCAGCCTGGCCGATGTTTACCGTTTATTCGTCTTCGGCGGCATGCGCGTCAATTCAGGCTATCCGGCCGGATCCACCAATGAGCGCGACATCAAGGCGGCCATCGATGCCGCCGCGCTGGCAGCGCAGGTGGAAAACGCCGTGGAGCACGGGCTGGGCCTGACTCTGGCGCAGCATTTCGGCGTCGTGCGCTGTAGTTGAGCGAGGCTGCAAATGAGATGACTTGCCTCTCGCCTGCAGGCCCTGTTTAATACAGTATTGGGTTCAGCGCCAGGGCGTTCGCAAAGACCACGTGCAACACCTTTTCCTGTCAATGTCAGGGTGATGCCGGCATCACCCAGTGCGCCAGTGCGCTGCGTTCCAGTTGCAGATGCTTGGCCACGGCGGCTGCCTCGAAGGCCCACAGGCCGTAGTAGCCCCCCAGGCCTTGCGCGCGCAAATGGCCGTTGAACCAGTCTTCTTGCACCAGCGCCGGATGCCACGTCCGCACGTAATGCTGCAGGTGCTCCAACTGCTGCGCGGGAGCGTGCGCGTCCAGGCAGTCATACAGGGCCGAATAGGGCTCGGCGAAATACCACTCGTCGACGCTGGGACGCTGCGGATCGATGGTGGACAGCAGCGCCTCATACACCCCATCTTCGCCATCGAAGGCTGTTTGCAGGGCGGCCAGGCGGCCAGCGAGGTCGTGGCGCTCGAACAGCAAGGTCGCGCCCAGCAACTGCAGGGTGCGGGCGTAATCCGTCAATTGTTCGAAATCGAAGGCGGGCAAGGCATCGTCAGCGTAGGCTGCGCCCAGGGCCGCGCGCGCCGTTTCGCAGGCGGCGACGGCCGCTTCCAGCGCCGTTTCCACTTCCGGCAAAGGCAAGCCTGCCGTGTAGCGCAGCGAGAAAACCTGGTAGGCCGTGCTGGCAGCGGCGCAAGCCCAGTAGGCGCTATCGCCAGCGTCGATGTGTGCCTGCGCCTGCGCGCGGGCGTAGGCGGCCAGCAAGGCATCGAGGTAGGCCAGGTTGCGGGCCACATCGAACGGCATGCCGTTTGGCGCGGGCGGCGCCTGGCGCGGTGTGTATGGCCAGGGCGCCGCTGAAGAGGGGCAAGCGTGCGCACAGCGGCGCTGGATGGCCCAGTCGGCGAAGATTTGCTGCAAATACTGCGCTGTCTCGTCGTCGTGGGCGATGGCGCCCGCGCCCACCATGGTTGTGCCTAGCAGGGTGTAGCCGGGAAAGCGGCTGCTCTCGTAGGCGATGGTGGTGACGCTCTGGATGGCCTTGCCATCGCTCAAGTCGCGCACGCGGAAATAAACATCATCCCAACCGGCTAACGGCGGCGCTGGCGGGCCATCGGCCACGCTGGTCCAGCTGCCATCGGCCTGTTCTGCGTAGGCGTCGAGCAGTTCGTCGAGGCCACCCGGGCGGTCGATGCGGTTGTTGGCGTCGTATTGCAGTCCCAGTTCGGCCGCAAACGCTGCCGCATGGCTACCCGCGAAGACCAGGTACTGGGCGTTCAGGGTGCCGACCAGCAGGTCGCTATGCTGGCCTGCCACCGTCAATGCCTGTGGCAGCCGGTACCAGTGGTGGCCCGGGATGCCGGCCATCGGGCCGCCTGCTGCAGCTTGCGCATTACTGCAGCGCAGTTGTTCCAGCCAGTGATAGCGCTCGTGCCGCGCCGCTTCCGTGCCGCTGCCACGGCCAGTCAATTCATCGAGCAGAGTGTTGAGCAACATCATCCATCTATCCTAAAAAAAGTCCGTTTGGTCCATGTTCATTGCGCTGCTGCTGTTTGCGCAAACGCAAACAGCGCGTCGAGCACGGCATCAGGCTGCTCGGCCATCAATTCATGTCCGCTGTCGACTTGCACCAGCGTGCCATGCGCGATTGCCGCTGTCAGCAGCCGGGTCGATTTGGGCGGCGTCATCATGTCGCGCGCGCCGACAATGAATAAGGTCGGGCAGTGTACCGAAGCGGCGGCGATTTCGCCGTTCGCGTAGGCATTGCAGGCAAAAAAATCTGTATGCAACACGTGCTCGGGGTTGCGGGCGGCGATGCGCTGTTTCAAGCGCCGCGCGCCGCCCATGGCATAGAAGCCGGGGCCGGGAAACGACGGCTTTTGCGCGATCGACGAATGTGACCAGATATTGACCATGTCGATGGCAGCTTGTTCGTCCTGCAGCGCCGTTGCCAGCAGCGCGGGAGACACTTTCATCGGGTAGGTGGAACCGAGCATGGCCAGATGGCTGACACTTGCAGGTGCAAGGAATGCCGCTTCCAGCGCGATCAGGGAGCCCATGCTGTGACCGATGAGCATGGCCTTGGGCGCGCCGGCAGCGTCGAGCACGGCCAGTATCGAGCGCGCCAGCTCCTCTATGCTGCTTTTCGCCGCGCCCTGGCTGCGGCCATGCCCGGGTAAATCCACGGCCAGCACGTTCCAGCCGTGGTGGGCGAAATAGCGCGTTTGCAGGGCCCACACGCAATGGTCGTTCTGCGCGCCGTGAATGAAGACGGCAGTCGGCTGATTCGGGTCAAACGCTTTGCCGCCGGTATAGCAGTAGAGCGTGCTGTTTTCGATGGTAAATAACATCTCAGGCACCTTTCTGCGACAGTTTCAGGCCGCGGGCCAGGTCTTCGATCAAATCGTCCGCGTCTTCCAGGCCCACAGACAGGCGCATGGTGCCCTGCGTGATGCCCGCCTGTGCCAGTTGATCGTCGGGTACGCGGAAATGCGTGGTGGAGGCGGGGTGGATGACGAGCGACTTGGCGTCGCCCACGTTGGCCAGGTGCGAGAAGATCTTCAGGCTGTCGACAAAGCGCTGGCCGGCCGCGCGGTCGCCGCGCAGGCGGAAGGTGAAGACACCGCCCGCGCCTTTCGGCAGCAGGCTTTTCGCCAGTGCGTAGTCGGGGTGGGACGGCAGTTCGGGATAGGATACGGATTCCACTGCCGGATTGGCCAGCAGGAAGTCGATCACCTTGCGTGTGTTGGCCACGTGGCGGTCCATGCGCAGGCCCAGCGTTTCAATGCCCTGCAAGATGGCGAAGGCATTGTGCGGGCTCATGACGGCGCCGAAATCGCGCAAGCCCTCGCGCCGCGCGCGCAGGGCGAACGGCGCCACCGTGGATTCTTCGGCGAAGACCATGCCATGAAAACCGTCATATGGTTCGCACAGCTCGGCAAAGCGGCCTGTCTTGTCGTACGCCGCTTGCCAATCGAAGGTGCCGCCATCGACCAGCAAGCCGCCGATGGCCGTGCCGTGGCCGCACAAAAACTTGGTGGCCGAGTGCAATACCAGGTCGGCGCCATGCTCGAAGGGACGCAGCAGGTAGGGCGTGGTCAACGTCGAATCTAGCATCAGCGGCAACTGGTGTTCGTGCGCCAGGGCGGCAACGGTCGCGATATCGAGCACCTCGAGGCCGGGATTGCCCAGAGTTTCGCCAAACAGCACTTTCGTATTTGGACGGATGGCGGCGCGCCAGGCATCGACGTCGCGCGGGTCGACAAAGGTCGTCTCGATGCCGAAGCGTTTCAGGGTGTAGGCCAGCAGGTTGTGCGAGCCGCCGTAGAGGGCGCGCGAGGCGATGATGTGCGACCCCGCACCGGCGATGGTGCTCAAGCCCAGGTGCATGGCGGCCTGGCCGCTGGCCGTGGCGATGCCGGCCACGCCATCCTCCAACGCGGCGATGCGCTCCTCGAGCACGGCGTTGGTGGGATTCGACAGGCGCGAGTATACGTGGCCGGCCCGTTCCATGTTGAACAGCGAGGCCGCGTGCTCCGAGCTCTTGAAGGCAAACGCGGACGTGAAATGGATGGGCGTGGCGCGCGCGCCCGTGGCCGGGTCGGGCGCCGCGCCCGCATGCAGGGTTAAAGTGTCGAAACCGGGGTATTTCGGGCCGCTCATGGTGTCTCCGCCAAGTTTTATAGTGGCAAGATCGTAACCTGATTTGCAGCTGAGTAAAAGGGCGCGCGTGCAGGGCGCATGGTGCCGTGCTGGCGCGTCGCGCAGCGTACTTGAAGTTGAAAAAAAGTGAACGGCTGCGCGTGGCGGTGGTACGATGCCGTGTCAGTGATATTCGGGCTGTTCGACCTTTGCGCGTGCGCCGCACCGCGGGCAAGCAGTTGCAAGCGAACGAAATCCTGGGCTTCAGGCGCACTCTCATGTATGTCCACCAGGAAAGAATTTATGCCCGCAATCTCGTTCGACGGCGCCCTTGCCGTGCCCGGACCATCTATCGCCGACGGCTTGTGTCGCGCAGGCTGGTACGTGCAGGAGCAATTCATCCCCGCTGAACTTAGTCGCCAACTGGCCGTCGAATGCGAGCAATCCATGCTCAGCGGCAAGATGAAAAGCGCAGGCCTGGGCAGCGGTCATGCGCCGCTATTGCAGCCGGACATACGCGGCGACCATATCGCATGGCTGGAAGCGGGTCGTTCGACGGCTTGCGATAGCTATCTGAAGCACATGGAAGCGCTGCGCCAAAGTCTCAATGGCGAGCTGTTCCTGGGGCTCGAAGAGTATGAAAGCCATTTCGCCGTCTATGCGCCGGGCGCCTTTTACCGGGCCCATCTGGACCGTTTTCGCGACGACGACAAGCGCACCGTGTCGCTTGTACTGTATCTGAATGACGACTGGCTACCCGAACACGGCGGCGCATTGCGCCTGCACCCGCAGGATGGCGGCCACGTCGATATCGCCCCGGTCGCGGGACGCATGGCCATGTTTTTGTCGGGTGAGATGCTGCACGAGGTATTGCCGACGGCGCGCCAACGTCTTTCGATCGCCGGCTGGTTACGCCGTAGGGCATGAGGAAAAGTTGCGCGCAATCGCCTTCGATTTGTTTGCGCGCAAGGCTGGATTTTTCCGCAGGCATAGGCTACAGTCGCACTCAGGGCTAGCATAATCAAAATACCAATCACGCGGACAGGACGGCCAATATGAAAGTATCTGAAATTCTCCAAGTCAAGGGCAATATTCTCTACACGGTCACGCCTGACCAGCCCCTGCTAGACGCGGCCAATACCATGGCTGAAAAAGACATCGGTTCGCTGGTGGTCATGGAGTTTGGCGATCTGGTCGGCATGCTGACCTTCCGCGAAGTGTTGAACGCCTTGCATGAAAACGCGGGCCAGATCGGCGGCGGCACCGTACGCAAGCACATGGATGACCATCCGATCACGGTCACGCCCGACACGGAAGTCAATGAAGTGCGCCGCATCATGCTGGAAAAACATGCGCGCTATTTACCCGTCATGAATGCCAAGACCTTGCTGGGCGTCATCTCCTTCTACGACGTAGCGCGCGCCGTGCTTGAAGCGCAAAGTTTTGAAAACCAGATGCTCAAGGCATATATTCGCGATTGGCCGGCCGAAACGACCGATTAAGCACACCTGATAAAGGTTGCTGCGCTTCTGGTCACAAGTTTTTCCGCTTGCGACGGGTTGTTAAGTGTTAAAGACGATTTGAGCACAGTAAAAACAACGCCGGCACTGCCGGCGTTGTGCATTTCCGAGCTCATGGCACTAGGCCGCTCCCTGCAGCGCCTCGTTGTTCAGCCAGGCTTCCAGGGCCCTGGCCGTCATCGGGCGGGCAAACAAAAAGCCCTGCGCCATGGGACAGCCCAAGGCCTGCAAAATTTGTGCTTGCCGTTCATCTTCCACGCCTTCGGCGATCACGCCCAGGCCCAGGTTGCGCCCCAATTGGATGACCATTTCGGCGATGCTGCTGCCGCGCGCCGAGCCCGTGATTTCTGTCACAAACGCGCGGTCGATCTTCAGGCGGTCGATTTTCAGGCGCTGCAGGTACGATAGCGAGGAAAAGCCGGTGCCGAAGTCATCGATGGCGATGCTCACGCCCGTCTGTTTGATCTGCCACAACATCTTGATCAGCAGGTCCGGCTCTTCCATGGCCATCGATTCCGTGATTTCCAGCTCGATGAACTCGGGGGGCGCCTGCGTATCGTTCAGCGCGGCGCGCAGCATTTCCAAAAACAGCGGGTGGCGGAACTGCACTTGCGACACGTTGACGGACATGACGAAGTTGCGGTGGCCTTGCTCGCGCAGCAATACCAGTTCGCGGCAAGCCGTGCGCAGCACCCATTCACCGAGGTCGATGATGATGCCCGAGTATTCGGCAATCGGGATGAAACGGTCGGGCGAGATGAACTTGCCATCCGGTGTCTGCCAGCGCAGCAGCGCTTCGGCGCCCACGGGGCGGCGCGTGGTCAGGTCGATCTGCGGCTGGTAGACGACAAACAGCTCGTTCTGGCTGAAGGCCGTGCGCAGCGCATGCATCATGCGTACTCTTTCGCGGATTTCGATGCCCATGCTGCGCGAGAAATAGAAGTGCCCGGCACGCTGCTGGCTCTTGGCCCGTTTCAGGGCGATATCGGCATCCTTGAGCGCATCGGCGCTGGTGCCCACATGTTCGCCCAGCCGGACCAGGCCCAAGGTGGCCGACAGCTGCACGCCCTGGCCATCGATATAGAAGGGAGCCTGGAACAGTGCCAGGATATTGGCCGGATTGACTTGCGACGAGTCGCCCAGCACGCAAAAGATGTCGCCGCCCAGGCGCGCCACCGTCAGATGCGGCCCCAGCTGGGTTTGCAGGCGGCCCGCCACGGCGACTAGCAAGGTGTCGCCGAACTGGTGACCCAGCGCGTCGTTGGTCTCGGCAAAGTGGTCGAGGTCGACCAGCGCCACGGTGGCGTCGCCGCGCGCGGGGCTGGCCATGGTGGCCTCAAGAATTTCCACCAGGCGCGTGCGGTTGGGCAGCTTCGACAATTGGTCGTAGAAGGCGGCATTGTGCAGATGCGATACCAGCTCGACATTGTCCAGGCCCACGGCGACATTGCTGCAAAACACTTCCAGCAAGCTTTCATCGATGGCGGTGAGGGGGCGTGGCAGGACCAGGTAAGCGGCGGCGTCGCGGCTGGTCTTGCCTGCGAAGTACAGGCTGGCATAGTCGTGCGCGTAGACATTGCGCCGCTGTGTCAGTGAGTGCTCGATGGCTGCCGTCACGCGCGGGTTTTGCAGGCGGCACAGGGCGCTGTGCGGCAGGCTCGCAAAGCTGCCCGTGCAGGCCGACACGAGCAGCTCCCTGGTGCTGTCGTCTTGCAAATCATGCAAATCATGCAAACACAGCACGCCATCGGCGTCGATACCCAGCAGGTCGGCGATCTGCGCCAGCACGCCAGCCGAGAAGTTTTGCACGCCGTGCAGCGCCATCAGCTCCGTGCTGGCGTGGACGATGCGGCTCAGGCCGCGCCGGCTGTTGCTGATCGAACGTATCTGCTCGTAGGAGCGGATGGCTGCCGTTACCGTGGTAAACAGCTTGATGCGCGTCAGCTCGGACTTGGTCTTGTAGTCGTTGATGTCGAAATCGCGGATGGCGTCAATTTCCGGCGCATAGCCGGGCTGGCCCGTGCGCAGGATGATGCGTACATCCGTCATCTTCAAGGTTTCGCGGATGTAGCGCACCAGATGCAGGCCCGCATCGTCCTGTTCCATTACCACGTCGAGCAGAATGACGGCAATATCGCATTCATGCTCGAGCAGTTCGCGCGCCTGGCCGGCCGAATACGCGTGTATGAATTCGAGCGGGCGGTGCTGCATTTCCAGATTGCCCAGGGCGAAAGTGGTGGTGGAGTGGACGTCTTCATCGTCGTCGATGATCATCACTCGCCACACGCTGCGCGGAGCGACGGCCAGCGGCGCCGCTGGTGGCTCATTGAGGAATACCAGGTCGTCGTGATCGTCCTTGTTGGCGTCAAGGGGGATGATCGGTGCGGGCATGTATAGCTTCTCCAAGATGACTCGATATTTTTTACGAGCGCGTCAAAAAAGCCCATGGCGTTGTTGGGCTGCCTTGCCGTACATGCGTACTGTCTTCGGCAACGACGCCTGGCCCTGGGCATTTTGTGACATGCTCTCGGCGCAGCACAGTTCCGGCTTGGCATCGGATATTGTGGGCGCGCTAACACCTAAGTATATAGCTATTTAATAAGCAAAATGCTTTTTTAAGTCTGCTGTTGAGTGCAATTTTTCTTGCATTGCACTCTTGCAACGCCTATTTGATGTTTTTTCTATCAAAAACTCCCCGAGATAGGAAAATGGCGATGCGCACGGCGCAATATCGCGCTTTGCGGCTGCATTGGCGGCATGGCCTGCCCCGCAGGCTGGTAGAATTGGGCTTTACAGTCTTTCACACTTCCTATTATGTCCGGCAATTCTTTTGGCAAACTGTTTACTGTTACCACTTTCGGCGAATCGCATGGCCCGGCTATCGGCTGCGTGATCGACGGCTGTCCTCCGGGATTGGTCCTGTCGGAAGCCGATATCCAGCCCGAGCTGGACCGCCGCAAGCCGGGCACCTCGCGCCACGTGACGCAGCGCCAGGAATCGGACACGGTGGAAATTCTCTCTGGTGTGTATCAAGGCGTGACCACGGGTACGCCGATTGCGCTGCTGATCCGCAATGAAGACCAGCGCAGCAAGGACTACGGCAACATCGCGGAAAGCTTCCGCCCCGGCCACGCCGACTACACGTATTGGCATAAATACGGCGTGCGCGACCCGCGCGGCGGCGGGCGTTCCTCGGCGCGCCTGACGGCGCCCGTCGTGGGGGCGGCGGCGATCGCCAAGAAATGGCTGCTGCAGCAGTACGGCACCACCTTCAAGGGCTGCATGAGCCAACTGGGCGACATTGCCGTGCCGTTCCAGTCTTGGGAACACGTGCATGCGAACCCCTTCTTTGCCGCCAGCGGCGATGCCGACCTGATCGGGCGCATGGAAGCGGCCATGGACCAATTGCGCCGTGATGGCGATTCCATCGGCGCGCGTATTGATGTGATGGCGCAAAACGTGCCGGTCGGCTTGGGCCAGCCCATCTACGATAAGCTCGATGCCGACATCGCCTATGCCATGATGGGCATCAATGCCGTCAAGGGCGTGGAAATCGGCGCCGGTTTTGACTCGGTCGCGCAGAAGGGCTCCGAGCACGGCGACGAACTGACATCGCAAGGTTTTATCGGCAATAACGCCGGTGGCGTACTCGGTGGCATCTCGACGGGGCAGGATATCAGTGTCTCGATCGCCATCAAGCCGACGTCGTCGATCCGCACGCCGCGCCGTTCGATCGATAAAGAGGGCAATGCCGTGATGGTGGAAACGTTCGGCCGCCACGATCCTTGCGTGGGCATCCGCGCCACGCCGATCGCCGAAGCCATGTTGGCGCTGGTACTGATCGACCATGCCCTGATGCACCGCGCGCAGTGCGGTGATGTCTCGGTGAATACGCCGAAGTTGAAGTAAGCTGAAGGTCGTCGGATTACGGGCCTGCGGCCCTAATCCGACCTACGACCCATGATGGTCGTCTTCTCGTTTAACAACGACGCTTGCGACACCTGACAAAACCGTAGCGAGCGGAAGGGATAGGTGGCTGAGAAGCGCAACCGTACGAAGGTACGGTGAGCATCGCAGGCCGCCTATACCGACGCGCAGTAGGTTTGCTCAGGTGTTCTCATGCAACCTTATTTGCCACCAGCTCCAGCTGGTGGCGCATCTCCACCGACTGCACCAATAACGCCCGTATATCGTTGATCAGGCTAAATTCCGTCTGGTTCAGCTGGATCGGCGGGAAGCTGTCGTCCCAGTCGCCGTACAAGAAGCCTGTGGGGTGGCCGTTGGCCGACAGAGGCAGTACGATAAAGCTGCGCGCCTCCGACAGCGTGGCTTTCCACCATTGCGGCAGCTTGGCGGCAAATTTCGGGTCGCGCGCATTGTCGATGAAAATCACGCGGTCGCTATTGAGGGCCGCGTGGAACACGTTCGGCTCATAGGCGTCGCCAAACACCATCAGGTCTTGCAGATCGGCCATGCCTTCGCCCATGCTGATGCGCGCCGAGTACAAATGATCGCGGTGGTTGCGCACAAAAGCCACCGAGCGCGAAAAATCAAAGCCCTGGTGTAGCGTTTCGAGCGCCATCGAGACCATCTGGCCCGGGTTGGCGCTGCCGATGGCGCTGCGCAAGTCGGCCAGGCCGCCGATCAGGATGCGATTGCCCTCGGCGCGCATGCGCGTCGAGGCCAGCTGGCGCGCGCGCCGTTCGGCCGGTTTCGACAAGGGCGCGATCGACAGGTCGGCCGCGGCCATTGTCTTGGCCTTGTCCACGGCCACCGCCAGGTCCGTCGAGGTCATGCCCAGCGTATCGGCATAGTCGTCGATCAGGGAATGCACCCGTGCCGCGCCGGCCGCATCGTCATGCCACAGCGAGTCGGCGCAGCGCGCTGCCATGGTCGACAGGCCCGCCATCCAGTCCGTGCCGTTGAGGGGGGCGTTGTCGAGCGACGGCTCCATCGGGTGCATGCCGTTGATCAGGTGCTGCGGCAAGCCCCAGTGGGCAGCCGTGGCATAGCCCACTTCCGGCAGCGATATACCGAGAATTTCGCGCGCCGCCGCCTCATTGCCGGCACCCGCATGCGCCTGCATGCGCGTCCAGAAATCGGTCATGTAGAACGTCACCATCATGCGGCCAAGAGTGTGCAGCATGGCGCAGACGACGGCTTGCTCCGCCTGCACGTTGCCGGCGCTGGTGGCTACCTGCTGCGCCACCATTCCGGCCAGCACGGCCTTTTCCATTTCCACGTGGGCGCTGACGGAGTCGGGTGAGGCCTGCGATAGTTCCTCGATCAGTTTCAAGCCCAGCGCCAGATGGCCGATGGCATCGATACCCAGCACCAGCACGGCCTTTGAGATCGTGTTGACTCGCTGGCCGAAAGCTGAATACATGCCGCTATTGGCCAGTCGCAGCACCTTGTTCGTGAGGACAGGATCGGACAACACCGTTTGCGTGATGTCGAATTCATTGTCATCCTCGCCGCGCATGGCGCCGAGGATGGCGCTGATGGCTTTCGCGAAGCCGGGCATGTCGCCCTGTTGGCGCGTGCGCGCCCACAGCAGGTCCAGGGTGTTTTTGCCGAGCTGTGTCGGCACCGAGAAATGACATGGATTCATTGCCCCCCTCCGCGCTGTTCATGGGCATGCGGCGTGGGCACCAGCGTCGCATAGGTTCTTTCGCTCAAGGCTGATAGCGCAGCATGGGGCGGCATCGGTTTGCCTGTCAAATAGCCTTGCACATACTGGCAGCCGCGCGACGCCATGAAGTGCATCTGCTCCTCCGTTTCCACGCCTTCGGCCACCACGGACAAAGTCAAATGCTTGGCCAGGTCGAGAATGGTGTTGCAGATGGCCGCATCCTTGCTCGATCCGGGCAAGTCCTTGATGAAGGTACGGTCGATCTTCAGTACGGAAATGGGGAAGCGCTTTAAATATGCGAGCGAGGAATAGCCGGTGCCGAAATCGTCGATGGCGATGCGCGCGCGGCGCTCCGTCATCTTGACGAGGATGGTTTCCGCATGCACGGGGTCGGTCATCAGCGTGCCTTCCGTGATTTCCAGCACCAGGTGTTCGCCCGAGAGGCCTGAAAAGGCGATGGCGTCATCGAGCACGTCGAGGAATTTGTCGTTGCGGAACTGGCGCGGGCTGATGTTGACCGAGATGTAGAGCGGCCGCTTGGCCACGTCCTGGAACTGCTTGAGCTGCACGCAGGCCGACTTCAGCGCCCAGGCGCCCAGCAGGTTGATCAGGCCATTGGCTTCGGCAATCGGGATGAAGCGCACCGGCGGTACCAGGCCCAGGGTAGGGTGCTTCCAGCGCATCAGTGTTTCGAAACCTTGGATTTGCCGCGTGTGCGCGTCGACGATGGGCTGATAAAAGAGCAAAAACTCGCCTTCTCGCACGGCGTTGAACATGGCCGCTTCCAGCGAGATGTCATGTTCCGACGGACCGTTCAGGCGCGGGCTGTAGACCAGGCAGCGGGCCTTTCCCGTCTCCTTGGCGCGCGACATGGCCGCATCAGCCAGTGCCACCAGGCGCACTTCATCGTCGGCGTGCAGTGGATAGATCGAGACGCCCACGGATGCCCCCACGTAGATGGTGTGACCATCGACTTCGAAAGGCGCTTGCAGGGTTGCCAGCAGGCGCCCCGTCACCAGCTTGATCTGCGCATCGGTGGCGCTGCCTGGCAGTACGGCAACGAATTCATCGCCACCCACGCGCGCCAGCGTGTCGCTGTCGCGCAGCGTCTTGCGCAGGCGCATGGCGGCCAGGCGCAGCACGGCGTCGCCGACGGGATGGCCGAGGCCATCGTTGACTTTTTTAAACCCATCGAGGCCGATGGTGGCCACGTAAAAGCTCTGCCCGGAACGTGCCGCCTGGGCGATGACCATGCGGATGCGGTCCGACAGCAGCAGGCGGTTCGGCAGTCCCGTCAGCGCATCGTGCGTAGCCATGTGGCGCAGGCGTTCCTCCGTGTTGTGCTGGGCCGATGTGTCGCGCCCGACCACCAGCAATTCGGCGATGCCGTCTGCATTCATATAAGAAGACAGGCGCAGCTCGAACCAGATTTCCTGGTCCGGCGTTTGCAGGCGCACTTCCAGGCGCCCCGGTTCTTCCAGGCAATCTTGCAGTGCGGCCTGCAGCGCGGCGCGCGATGCTTCGGCGGCCAGCGGCAGCAGCAAATGGCCGCACAGGCCCGATGGCGCGCTGAACAGGGTGTGCGCGCGCTTGCTGGCGAACAGGATCAGGCCGTCCGTATCGAGCCGGAACACGAGGTCGCCGGCCTCTTCCATGAGGTTGTCCAACTCGTGGCGTGCCTCGCGGTGGGCGGCGGATGGGGTGCTGGAAAACATCGTGCTGGCTTTTACCTTTTTGTTATCTTTTATCTGTTGTCACTGCCAGCGCCCCAGCAGTGCAGGGGCGCCAACGGAAAAGTGCATCGTGCGCTACGCGCGCCATCTTCGGCCGAGAGTAACTATCGGAACGCGATCTACACGAAATGTATCATTGAAAAACATTTGGTTACATGAAATAGAGCAACATTGCTTCAGGTTTTGCAAATATTCTTGCCTTCCATGAAAAAAAATCATCGTGCGCGATACGCGCAGATTTTTTCTTTTCCTGGGGAAATATGCTGCTGCGCTTGCTTCCTGGCGCGCGCTTGCCTTGCCATGCGCTTTGCGCTAGTCTGGCCGCTGAAGGTGTTGACGCTGCGCCAGGGATAGCAAGGGCGCCATGATAACAAATCACGCAAGGCCTCCATGAATGCCTTTGACACGCATGAAGTTTTCAACCAGGCCACGCCGTTTGAAAACGTCAATCTGTTCGCCTGCGATCCCGCCTTGATCGAGGCGCTGCGGCGCGAGGGCGGTGGCGCGGCGCTGCAGGAGCTCGATGCGTTGGGCGCGAAGCTGGGCTGCGCCGAGACGTATGCGCTGGCGCGCCTGGCCAATATCCATGTGCCCGAGCTGCAGCAATTCGATCGGGCCGGGCGCCGCAACGACGAAGTGCAATTTCATCCGGCCTGGCATGCGCTGATGGCCATCCTTGTGGGAGCCGGTGCGCACGCGTCACCATGGACTTCGCCTGGCCCTGGCGCCCAGGTGGCGCGCGCGGCGGTCTACATATTAATAGGGCAGGTGGAAAACGGCACGCAGTGTCCCGTAACGATGACCTATGCCTCGGTGCCGGCCTTGCGCCAGGCGCTTGATCTGCCGCATATCGCCGCGCGCTGGCTGCCGAAGATCCTGTCGCGCCAATATGATCCTCGCTCCCTGCCCGTGGAGCACAAACGCGGCGCCCTGGTCGGCATGGGCATGACGGAAAAGCAGGGCGGTTCGGACGTGCGCAGCAACACCACGCGCGCCGTGCCGGTGCCGCCGGCCGAGGCGCAAGCCCTGTTCGGCGACGAGGCCAGCGGTGCCTGGCGCATCGTCGGCCACAAATGGTTTTTTTCGGCGCCACAATGCGACGCCCATTTAATCCTGGCACAGGCGCTGGAGGGCGGCTTGTCGTGCTTTTTCCTGCCCCGCTACCTGCCCGATGGCAGCCGTAATGCCATCCGCGTGCAGCGCTTGAAGGATAAGCTGGGTAACCGCTCGAATGCCTCGGCGGAAGTCGAGTTCGCCAATGCCTATGGCTGGCTGCTAGGGCAGCCGGGGCGGGGCATTGCCACCATCCTGGACATGGCCAGCCACACGCGCCTCGACTGCATATTGGGCAGCACGGGCATCATGCGCGCCGCCTTGAGCCAGGCATTGCATCACGCGCGCCAGCGGGCCGTGTTCGGCAAGCCGCTAGTCGAGCAGCCCTTGATGCAAAACGTGCTGGTCGACCTGGCGCTGGAATCGGAAGCGGCCACGGCCTTTGCGCTGCGCCTGGCTCGTTGTTTCGATGAAAAAGACGATCCACAGCAAGCGATGCTGGCACGCGTGCTCACGCCGGCTGGCAAGTACTGGATATGCAAGCGCGGTCCCGCTTTCGGCTTTGAGGCGATGGAGGTGCTGGGCGGCACCGGTTATGTGGAAGATGCGCCGCTGGCGCGCTTGTATCGCGAGCTGCCCGTGAACTCGATCTGGGAAGGTTCGGGCAACGTCATGTGCCTGGACGTCTTGCGCGCCTTCGGCAAGTCGCCGGCCGCGCGCGACGCCCTGGCGGGCGAGCTGGCGCTGGCCGGCGACGCCGACGCTGCCTTCACTGAGTACCGCAGGCGCTTGCTGGCCGACCTGGAAGGGGCGCAGATGGATGAATTTGGCGCCAGGCGATTATCCGAGCGCATCGTGCTGGCCGTGCAGGCGGGATTGCTGCTGCGCCACGCGCCGCCCTTTATCTCGCAGGTGTTCCTGCAGTCGCGACTGGTGCAGGCGCCGGGCGGGGCGTATGGCCGCTTGCCGGCGGGCGCCGATTGTGCGGCCATCCTGGCGCGCGCACTGCGCGAGTGTTGAGCTCAATAAATCTGATTAATTCAAAAATTCCGACCACAGGCGGGCTATGGGCTGGGATAATGCACTCATCCATCATTTTATCGACACACAGTACGCCTGCGGCCCAGGCTTGCCGCAGCGTCAGAGAGTAGAGAAAGAAAAACAATATGAAACAAGATCCACGCTTCCCGAATTTGTTCATTACCGATCACCCTTTGATCCAGCACAAGCTGAGCCACATGCGCGAGCACGACACGTCGACGCGCACGTTTCGCGAATTGCTCAAGGAAATCACGCTGCTGATGGGTTATGAAATCACGCGCGACCTGCCGCTGACCACGCGTGAAATCAAGACCCCGTTGGTCACGATCGACGCGCCTGTCATTGCAGGCAAGAAACTGGCCATCGTCCCTATCTTGCGCGCCGGCATCGGCATGAGCGACGGCTTGCTGAACCTGGTGCCATCGGCCCGCGTCGGCCACATCGGCGTGTACCGCGACCCGGCCACCCATATGCCGGTGGAATACTTGGTGCGCCTGCCTGATTTGAACGAGCGCACCTTCATCCTGTGCGACCCGATGGTGGCGACCGGCAATTCGGCCGTCTACGCCGTCGATGTGCTGAAGAAGCGGGGCGTGACGGACGAGCAGATCATCTTCCTGGCGCTGGTGGCCGCACCGGAAGGCGTGACGGTGTTCCAGAACGCGCATCCGAACGTCAAGATGTTCTGCGCCTCGCTCGATTCGCACCTGGATGACCATGCTTACATCGTGCCGGGCCTGGGCGACGCCGGCGACCGCATCTTCGGTACCAAGTAAGCCTTTCAGGCGAGTATGGCGATGGCAACCTTGATCGACCCGGATTTTCGCGCGCGCATGCGCGCCCTGAATGAAAAATATGCGACCCGCGTGCCTGCACTGATGCAGGCGATCAAGCAGGCAAGCGGCCGCTGCGATAGCGAAGGCCCACGTCTTGAGCCATTGACGTCGCTGCATGGCGCGCTGCACACGGTGGCCGGCTCGGCCGCGACCTTCGGCTTTGCCGCGCTGGGCCAGGAGTGCCGGCGTATCGAGCAACAGGTGCGTGCCATGCTCAATGCCCCCGCGCAGGCAGTGGTAGAATGGCCGGCCGTGCGGGGTCAAGTAGAGACACTGCTGCATTGGGCGGCGCTCGATGCGGGCGCGACGCATTTCAGTGCATGAATGACAGCGCCATAAAGATGTGGTTGCAATGATTCATTTGATGCAACGCAAGGCATCGACGTTGCAGATTAGGATATAGTGTCTCCAGACCGCTGGTACAGGGTGCAGCAAGACGGGGATTTGACTATTAAAGTAGTGTTCGCAAGTTTATTTTGCGAAAGAATGGTTTTCCCCAGTTTTGTTGGTATAATTGGGCATCGTTGGATTCGAGGTAGTTGTGCAGTTTGTCTGTCATTTCTTTCTTGCTTCAAACGATATAACGGGCGCAAGCCCAACTTAACTGAAATAGGAAATTGTAATGGCAACTGGCATCGTAAAATGGTTCAATGATTCGAAGGGTTTCGGCTTTATTACCCCTGACGAAGGCGGCGAAGATCTGTTCGCTCACTTCTCGGCTATCCAGTCGAACGGCTTCAAGTCCCTGCAAGAGAACCAACGCGTTTCTTTTGAAGTGACCGCTGGCCCTAAAGGCAAGCAAGCTTCGAACATTCAGCCAATCTAATACGCTGGATCAAACGAAATAAAGAAATCCTCGGTCTCCGAGGATTTTTTTTCGCCTAAATTTCTGTGAGGCATGGATTTCACCTGTGTTTTAAGGGCCACGCGTTCTTTTCGACGTACTTTGCGTCACCGTCTAAGCCGACCTCCGCTGAGTCAGTCGCTGTGCTTGGCCCCTCCGGTGTCCTCAGTTAGTGCGTTCGCGCCAGTAATCGGCTTGCGAATACGAATGCCTTAAAAAATCCACGAAGGCCCGGATGCGCAGCGGCAAATGGCGGCGCTGGGCGAACACGGCGTAAATATCGTTGCCCGGGGCGGCAAACTGGTCCAGCACCGTCACCAACTGGCCGGAGGCGATTTCCGCGCCCACTTCCCACATTGACCGCCAGGCCAGGCCCTTGCCGGCCAGGGCCCAGTCGTGCAGCACTTCGCCATCGTTGCAGACCATATTGCCCGCCACCTTCAAAATCACATTCTTGCCGTTTTCGCGGAAGGTCCAGCCCCGCTGGCTGCCTTCGCTGCTGATCGCCAGGCAGTTGTGTTTGGCCAGATCGGCCGGGATGCGCGGCGTGCCGGCCCGTTTCAGGTAGGCGGGCGCGCCGACCAGCACGCGTTGGTTATCGGCCAACTTGGTGCTGACGAGCGAGGAATCGGACAGGCTGGCGATGCGGATGGCCACGTCGATGCCTTCGCCGATCAGGTCGACCAGGCGGTCGTTCAAGTTCAGCGACACCGTCACGTCACGGTGCTCGGCCACAAACGAGGGAATCAACGGCGCCACGTGCTGGCGCCCGAAGCCGGCCGGCGCGGAAATAAGCAAATGGCCGCTGGCCTTCACGCTGCGCTCGGCCACGGCCGCCTCCGCCTCTTCCAGCTCACCGAGTATGCGCTGGCAATCTTCGAGGAAGGCAGCGCCTTCATTCGTCAAGGCCAGTTTGCGCGTCGTGCGCTGCAGCAGTTTCACGCCCAGGCGCTGCTCCAGCGCATCGAGGCGCCGACCTATCATGGCCGGGGCGATGCCTTCTGCGCGCGCGGCTGCCGACAGGCTGCCCTTGGCCACCACTTCCACGAACGTTGATATTTGTCTGAACTGTCCCATGCCGTGCTCCTGCTATGCCATCACTTGTGATAAAAACGCATAGATGAAGTGATTTTTAATCTCGTTTCCATGCCTTATAGTGCAATACTATAGAACAAACGTGCCGCCCGGCAGAGTGTTTTCGCACCTTTGTCCGGCTTGCCAGCGCAATCGTTCCGCTTATACTTGGATCGCCAGATTACTTTTTCTTATATTGATTAAAAACCGGAGAACTTCATGACGCAGAACACCATCGCACTTCCAGAGGGCATGCACATATCGGGTGAAATCAAGCCCGGCTACGAACAGATACTGACCCCGGCAGCGCTGGCGCTGGTGGCCAAGCTGACGCGTCAATTCGAGCCGCGCCGCCAGCAATTGCTGGCCCTGCGCGTGGAGCGCGCCAAGCGTCTCGACGCGGGTGAACGTCCTGATTTCCTGCCAGAAACCGCGCATATTCGCGACGGTGACTGGAAGATTGCGCCGATTCCACAGGCGCTCGAATGCCGCCGCGTGGAAATTACCGGCCCCGTCGAGCGCAAGATGGTCATCAACGCATTTAATTCCGGCGCCGACAGCTATATGACGGACTTCGAGGATTCGAACACGCCGAACTGGGATAACCAGTTGACGGGCCAAATCAATATGTTCGACGCCGTGCGCAAGACCATTTCGCTGGAGCAAAATGGCAAGTCATACAAGTTGAATGACAAGATCGCCACCCTCGTGGTGCGCCCGCGCGGCTGGCACCTCGATGAAAAGCATGTGCTGGTCGACGGCAAGCGCATTTCCGGCGGCATTTTCGACTTTGCCCTGTTCATGTTCCACAACGCCAAGGAGCAACTGGCACGCGGCGCCGGTCCCTACTTTTATCTGCCGAAGATGGAATCGCACCTGGAAGCGCG
This sequence comes from Janthinobacterium lividum PAMC 25724, assembly GCA_000242815.2. Lineage (GTDB taxonomy): Bacteria > Pseudomonadota > Gammaproteobacteria > Burkholderiales > Burkholderiaceae_D > Janthinobacterium > Janthinobacterium lividum_D. The sequence goes on along the minus strand of AHHB01000036.1, from coordinate 8,233 downwards.
CCTGTGGAACGATATCTTCGTCATGACGCAAAACGAACTGGGCTTGCCACAAGGCACGATCAAGGCGACCGTGCTGATTGAAACCATCCTGGCAGCCTTCGAAATGGATGAAATCCTGTACGAACTGAAAGAACACAGCTCGGGCCTGAACGCGGGCCGCTGGGATTACATCTTCTCTTGCATCAAGAAATTCAAGCTCGACAAGGATTTCTGCCTGGCCGACCGCGCGAAAGTGACGATGACGGCGCCCTTCATGCGCGCTTATGCCTTGCTGCTGCTGAAAACTTGCCACAAACGCGGCGCACCAGCGATCGGTGGCATGGCGGCATTGATCCCGATCAAGAACGATCCGGAAAAAAATGACATCGCCATGGGCGGCGTGCGCAACGACAAGGCGCGCGACGCCACCGACGGCTACGACGGCGGCTGGGTTGCCCATCCGGGTCTGGTGGAACTGGCCATGGGCGAGTTCACGAAAGTGCTCGGTGACAAGCCGAACCAGATCGACAAGCAGCGTCCCGACATCGACGTCAAGGCGTCGGATTTGCTGAACTTCCAGCCCGAAGCGCCGATCACGGAAGCGGGTTTGCGCTACAACATCAACGTGGGCATCCACTACCTGGGCAGCTGGCTGGCCGGCAACGGTTGCGTGCCTATCCACAACCTGATGGAAGATGCGGCCACGGCCGAGATCAGCCGCTCGCAAGTGTGGCAGTGGATTCGATCGAGCAAGGGTGTGCTGGAAGATGGCCGCAAGGTCACGGCCGAGATGGTGCGCGCCATGATTCCTGAAGAGCTGGCCAAGGTACAGCGCGATGCGCCCGGCGGCGACGGCCCGACTTATGTGCGTGCCGGCCAGATTTTCGAGGAAATGTCGACATCGGAATCGTTCGCCGAATTCCTGACTTTGCCGCTGTACGAAGAAATCTGATCCTGATCAAGTAAATCGATAAAAAAATCCCGGCGATGCCTGATGGCATCGCCGGGATTTTTCTTTTTAGAAACAGAAGCTTAAAAGTTGTTTTTCCACATACGCAGCGCCGCAAACGCTTCCACGGGCGAGGCGTCGGTGGCCAGCTTGCCTTCTACCTTCAAGCTGGTCAAAATCGCCGGCTCGCGGTAGCGCAGGAAGGGATTCGTGGCTTTTTCCATCGCAATCGTCGACGGCACGGTCGATAAGCCTTGCTGGCGCTTTTCCGTGTCGATAGCGATGCGTTCCTGCAAGGCCAGGTTGCCCGGCTCGACGGCGTTAGCGAAGCGCAGATTGGACAAGGTGTACTCATGCGCGCAAAATACCTCGGTGTCGTCGGGCAGGGTGGCCAGTTTGCCCAGCGAGTCTGCCATTTGACCCGGCGTGCCTTCGAACAGGCGGCCGCAGCCACCGGCAAACAGGGTATCGCCGGAAAACAACCACGGCGAGCCGTTGCGCTCGTCGCGCTGGCGCACGTAAGCGATATGTCCCTTGGTATGGCCGGGTACGTCGATGACCGTCATCTGCAATCCCAGTGCGGCCACATAGGCGACATCGCCTTCGGCAAGCGGCTGTGTGATGGCTGTGATAGCCTCATGGCGCGGGCCAAAGACGGGCACGGCGAAATGCTGCAACAATTCAGGTACGCCACCGGTGTGGTCGGCGTGGTGGTGTGTGAGTAAAATAGCGGACAAGGTCAGCCGATGGGCTTGCAGCACATCGAGGATGGCTATCGCATCGCCAGGGTCGACCACGGCGGCGTGGCGGCCGTCGTGGATCAGCCAAAGGTAGTTGTCGGCAAAGGCAGGCACGGCAAGTACCGATAAAGCGTGTTCAGGGGAGTGTGTCATGAGCAAGAGAGAAAACTGAATGGACAGTGCGGCATCCGAAAAATCCATTATAGCGCTTGATGGCTGGCTGCAGACGCCGGCCGGCCTGTATGTGCGCGCCTGGGAGCAGCAATGCCTCGACAGCCTGAGCGTCGACATCTTCGGTTACAACGCGGTGCAGATCGGCTTGCCCCAGCTCGACGCGCTGGCCGCCAGCCGCATGCCGAACAAATGGCTGCTCGATTCGCGCCTGCCGTCACGCTCGCCGCAGGAGCGGCGCCTGACCTTGGTATCGGCCTTCGATGAACTGCCGTTTGAATCGCAAAGTCTGGACCTGGTGATCTTGCCGCACGTACTCGAATTTGCCGCCGAGCCACACCAGGTCTTGCGCGAAGTCGAGCGCGTGCTGATACCGGAGGGGCGCGTGATCGTTTGCGGCTTCAATCCGGCCAGCCTGTGGGGCGTGCGGCAGGGCTTGGCGAGGTTCACGGGACGCCATTACCTGCCGCAGGCGGGCGAGCTGATCTCTATGGCGCGCATGAAAGACTGGTTAAAATTGCTCAACATGGGCGTCAGTCAAAGCTATTTTGGCTGCTACGTACCTGCCTGCAGGACAGAAAAATGGCTGCGCCGCAACGCCTTCATGGACAAGGCGGGTACGCGTTGGTGGCCATATCTGGGTGCAGTGTATATAGTGCAGGCGATCAAGCGTGTCAAAGGGATGCGTTTGATCGGTCCGGCGTGGACCAAGAAACCGGCGACGGCGCCCGCAGGCGCACCGGTCACGAATAAAAGGCGGGAACAGCAAGATGGCTAAGTTTGAAGACAAGGTAGAAATTTACGCCGATGGCGCATGCAAGGGAAATCCCGGCACAGGCGGCTGGGGCGCACTGATGGTGGCCGACGGTGCCAAGAAAGAAATTTATGGCGGGGAACTGAACACGACGAATAACCGCATGGAATTGCAGGCCGTGATCGAAGCCTTGACGGCACTCAAACGTCCCTGCCAAGTGGTGATTTATACCGATAGCCAATATGTCCAGAAGGGTATCAGTGAATGGATACACGGCTGGAAGGCGCGTGGCTGGAAAACGGCGGCCAAGGCTCCCGTCAAGAACGTCGATCTGTGGCAGGCCCTCGATACGGCCCAGGCCGTTCATGAAGTGGAATGGCGCTGGGTGCGTGGCCACAATGGTCATCCTGGCAACGAGCGGGCCGATGCACTGGCCAACCTGGGCGTGGAAACCGTGCGCGCATAAGCGCCCGCAAGCTCAGCCGGCTGCGCTTCCTGCCTCGCGCTTTGCCGGCCGGCGCTGCTTACCAGCGCAGCGACGCTAGAGTGAGCACGGTTGCGCTTCTTGGCCGCAAATCGCTGCCGCTCACGACGTTTTTGACGGGCGTCCGGGCCTAACTAGTTGTAAGCGAAGGGCGCAGCTTTGCTATACTGTGCCCTTCGCTTTTTGCTTTTACGACTGAATCTGCCATGCGTCAAATTGTTCTCGATACTGAAACCACCGGCCTCAATCCGCGCACAGGTGACCGCATCCTGGAAATCGGTGCGGTTGAGCTGAACAACCGTATGTTGACGGGGAACAATTTTCACCATTACATCAATCCCGAGCGTGATTCGGAAGAGGGCGCGCTCGCCGTCCACGGATTGACGACGGAATTTCTCAGCGATAAGCCAAAATTCGCGCAGATCGCGGAACAATTGCGCGCGTATATCGCCGGCGCCGAATTGATTATTCACAACGCCCCGTTCGATATCGGCTTCCTCAACGCGGAATTCAAGCGCCTGAACCTGCCGCCCGTGCATGAGCAGGTGCATGGCGTTATCGATACCCTGGTGCAGGCCAAGGAAATGCATCCAGGCAAGCGCAACTCGCTCGATGCCCTGTGCGACCGCTACGGCGTCTCGAACGCCCACCGCAAACTGCATGGCGCGCTGCTCGACTCGGAATTACTGGCCGACGTCTACCTGGCCATGACGCGCGGGCAAAACAGCCTGAGCATGGAAGAAGTGGAAGTCGCTGCCGATGGTGCCGTACTAGAAATCGTGCCACTCGCCGAAGTCATCTTCCAGAGCGCCACTGCCGACGAACTCGCCGCCCATGAAGCGACCATCGCCGGCCTGGACAAGGCCGCCAAAGGCCAATGCATCTGGACCGCCGTCCTGGCGCCACCAGTGGCAAGCTGAGAAAAAAGCCTCGCATACTAAATTTCCTGTTGCCAGCCCTTGCAGATGCCGCAACACCTATGCGATAATTCGCCTCGCTTCGGGAGGTTAGCTCAGGGGTAGAGCACTGCATTCACACTGCAGGGGTCGCAAGTTCGAAACTTGCACTTCCCACCAAATTTAAGCTTTGAAATCAAGGTCTTGGCGTTCGCCGGCAGGTTTCAAGGCATCGGCAAATGCCGGCTTGATGGTGAAAAATAGGGGAATTCGACAAACGATTCCACCAACGCCGAAAGCCAATCATGGCATCATCCATTCCTCGCGGCATCCGGGTCATTGACTGGAAAAACGCCGACAAAACAAAATCCATACGTTACAGAGTGCGCGTTGAGCGCGGCGACTTCGTTGTCGACCGCTCGTTCGGGCAAGACGAGCTCGAGCGCGCCAAGATATTTTTGGCCGACACCAAGACGCCGCAAGGCCGGCTTCTGATCGCCCAAGGGCGAGACCGCGCGAGTCTGATGGTTTCCGAGATCGAGCGCCTTGCCGCGGAATTCATCATGGAAGGGCGCTGCACGCTTGGCCATGCCATCGACAGCTATCTGCGCGCCTACGTGACCCCATTGATAGATTGCGGCGTAGACAAGGTCCAGCAAACAGCAAAGGCCGCCAGGGCGCGCCTGGAAAGCTGCCGCAATATTGAGATCTCCTACATCAAAAGCGGCTTTGTCGTCCCGTCAGGGCCGCTTGCAGGCCTGAGGGAGCATGCCAAGGGCTTCGCCAAGCAAAAGATCGGAGATTTCTATATCGACGACCTGACGGAGCAGGAGACGACCGAATACATTGATGTCAGATTGCGGCAGGGCAAGGCGAAGAGCACGGTCAAGCGCGAGATATATGCTCTGCAAGCCGTCGTCAACAAGCTGCGCTTCACGGACAATAAAGCGTGGAAGCGCCTCAACGGGCACAATCCCTTTGCAGAAGCAGACAAGGCCAAGGTGAAGGGCGGCGAGCGGCGCCGACGACGGATCATCTCGCCGGACGAAGAGGAAGCGCTGCTTACGGAGCTGCGCAAATGCCGGAACAAGGAAATGCCGCTCATTTTTGCCGTCGCCATATCCACGGGCATGAGAAGAGCTGAAATACTTGGCCTGCTATGGTCGCAAATCGATGTCGAGCGCCGAGTCATCAATCTCGATGCGGATCAGACGAAGGCGGACGAGGAGCGCCTGGTTATTTTGCTGCCGGAGGCCGTGGCAGCCTTTAAGGTTATTCCGCGAGTGGACGAGCGAGTCTTTCACTACAAGATCGAGGGCTTCAAGACTGTATTCCGCCGAGTGCTTGAGCGGGCGAAGCTTGATGGCATTCACATGCATGACACTCGTCGCTCCTTCATTTCCAGAGTGCTCAAAGACATCACCTCGTCGCCAGTGGCCATTGCAGACATGATTGGCGCCACGCAGCGTGGCGAATTTGCAGAAGCGGACCATCGAGCGCATCCGGCAAGGCAACATGATCGATGCTGGCTTCATTCAAACGGAGGATGAGCTGCGTTCAGTTGTTGGGCACAAGGACGGGCAAACGACCGCGCGTTACGCGAACATGGCGCCGGAGAAGAAGGGCTGACAAACCATGATTTGCAGCGCTTTCTCGGCGCGCTAATGACCTCAATCAGCGTGCCTTATGTAGTTAAGAAGAGTGAGTTTATTAACCATTCACATGATCACGTGACAGAAATCTATATTCAGGCCAAGTGTGAAGTGCTCCGGGAGTGGATGGTGAAAATCGAGCACGTGATCTTGGTCACGACGCCCAACGTTTATAACGCTTTGAAGCCGGCAGACTGGCTGATGCTGCCGGCCTCTGAGGCCCATGTCTGCAAGCCACCAAAGCCATGCAGTGGCCGGCCCCGTAAATCAATGTGACAAGGCATGGCAACCACTAGAACATGATGCCATAAATAGCTATCGTGAGTTATTATGCTGGCATCAATTAATGCAGTAGTGCCACTTTAAATAGGAATTGTATGCCTACATTTGCGGACTCCCATTTGCCCAAGCCGCAGGGATGGGATGAGTTTGAAAAGATCGTTTGCTCGGCCGCGAAGATTCGCTGGAATAACCCAGATTTCACTCGCCATGGAAGACATGGGCAAGCTCAGTATGGTGTGGACGTATATGGTCGAGATCAGAACGGTGCACTGATTGGGCTTCAATGCAAAAACACGATTGGAAAAGTTTCCGAGACCACTATTCGGGCCGAGGTGGCTGAAGCTGCTAAGTTTAAGCCAGCACTGAGCAGACTTTATATTGCCACCACTGCGGATGCCGATGGCCCAACTCAGGCCGTTGCTCGTGAAATCTCAGAGCAGCAGCGTGAAAATGGCATGTTTGAGGTATCGATGCTTTTTTGGGGCGATATTTGGGAGGAGTTGTCGAGAGACGAGTCAAGGCTCTTCCAGCACTACCCGCAATTGAAGCCGATATCTGTGGTGCAGCTTGCCTCCGCTCCTATGGCTGTGGCATCACAGCCGGCCGGCCCAACACATGATCAGATTCTTTTCGAACGATTCAAAAAAGAGCTGCCGTTCGAGCCGTCGATTCGATTGCTCCGCGAGCAGGATTTTGGAGGGTCATTTAAGCGAATGGCTATCCAGCCATTTTTTCGCTTTGTTGAAGAGTGGGACACGCCAGAACATGAATTCGTGGATGCTGAGTTAAATGACGCTCTACAGCGGTTTTATGGCGAGGCTTGCATTATGGCTAGTTGCATTGTTGAGAGAACCGTTCCGATTGGTTCGTTTGACCTGCTGTCGGTCTTTTCAGATCAGCAGCGAGCGATGGGGGAACGGCCGCCGCATGTTATTCGTGAAGCGAAGGAAATGAATCAGGCCGCCGCGAAATTTGTGCCTATGTATGAAGCTTTTTTGCGGCTATGCCGATCGAAGCTAGCTTCTTGATCGTCTCTTAAAAGATAATTTTTCCATGTCAACTGCAATTCAGTTTTCTCTGATTTGACATTGTTGAATGGCGTTATTACTTTCTTAGCGCGGTGGTTCTTACCCGCGTCGAAGCTGCCCTCTTTCTGCATAGTTCGGTCGGTGCTCTTACCAGTTATTTGTAGCCTAAAACCTTCCGTAGAGTCGTGAAAATGTCGAACTAGGAATCAAAAAAATGCCGAACTCACTTGCATACCACGTTGTAGTCAATGCGCTCGAGGGCAAGGCTGGCTGGACGCCGATGACCAGGTTCGTCTCCGCGGTGTCGCATGCCATCAGTGGCCACCTGCCGTATCAGCGCTACCATGCCGCCGGCCGCGCCCGAACGGCTGAGGGAGCTGGGGCCGGTGTCGTCGAGCGCATGGTCAACGACTTCCTCGCCACCGACATCAATCCAGGCTATCTGCTTCTCTCATCATTCCAGCGCGAAGCCGACGTGCTTATTGCGTTCAACGCCTATAACCAGTCCGCGAATCTGGGCGTGCAGACCAGTCTCGGCGCCAATGGCTACGCACGCCGGCCAAGCAGCGCATCTCGTAATAGTCTGGCCAACGGCAATGGCAATGGCAATGGCAATGATGCCGGAAATGGCGGAAATGGAACGCTCAGGGCTGGTCGAGACGATCCTGATAGCTGCCGCCAAGGCACGCTAGCGATTGTGGAGACCATGATGGCGACCACGCGGCGCAATGCGCAGTTGCCGAGCGGAGGAGAGAAGCGCAGCTTGACCACCACTGCCAAGATCCTGGGTGTGGAGGCGTCCGCTGTCGGCGAAGTGGCTCTGATGTTTGAAAACGAGGGACACATTCCCATCGCAAGTGTCGCCCGCAAGTTGGGTTGCCACCAGCGGACTTTGGAGCGCCGGTTGAGGGAGTCAAATATAACGGCCGAAGCGCTTAGACAAGCGTCGCGCTTGGTTCGCGCATCGCATCGCCTCTCATCCTTGGATAGCCTTACGATGATTGCCTTTGACGAAGGTTTTTCTGATTTGGCCCATATGACCAGGGCATTTCAAACCGCATCGGGAATGCCTCCTAGTTGTCCAGTCCCGTTTGATCATAAATGCGCTTGACGAATAGCTCCGGCTTCTTTTGCTGCCATTCTTTGAGCGCCTGGATGGGTGTTTTGGCACCGATGGCCCGTTGTGGAATGTGGTGGTTGTAAAGCTTTAAATAGTTGAGCAAGGTCTTCTCCAGGTCGGCCCGGCTGTCGAATCGGGTCTGCTGCAACAATTCGCTGATACGGCCGTTGAATCGTTC
>AHHB01000037.1 GCA_000242815.2 Janthinobacterium lividum PAMC 25724 | reverse complement strand
ACCGTCACCGGCAGCAGTGTGCAGACATTTATTGCCAGATTCCTGCTGGCCTTCTCCGAACAGTTTACGCCAAGCGAATACCTGATTGGCGTTGAGGTTGTGCTGGCGGGCGATGCGCGAAACGGATGCGTCAGGCAGCAGCGACTGGGCGACGACGGCCCGCTTGAATTCATCGGAGTGGCGCCGGTAGCTGCCACGTTTTGAGGGTCTTGCGACTGGTTGAATTATTGTGTCCATAATCGAGTTTGTGGACACAATCGATTTGTGTCTCAACCTCAAATCATGCTGGCAGGAGTAGTCGAGGTAAAGACGGCGCTGGCTTTACGCTTACGCTACATCGTCATCGTCAGACAAGAAATCTACTTCATCACGAATGATTTTTTCTGTGTCTGCCACGAAGTCGTTGACTAGTTTTTTCTCACCGTCGTCGTCCGTGAATTCGGCGCCGATTTTGCAATAGGAAAGCAAAGCCTCAATGTTGTTTGCGAACTTTGGGTTCGTCTGCGGAAATTTGGCAAGGGTTAGCACTTGATCAAAATTAGCACCGCATTTTTCTTTGGCTTTTCTCCAAAGGTCGCTCATCATCGGAGCAATTTTTTTCGTATCAACAGGCTGTCGTGTGTCGGTGATATTCGACAGATCTTTGTCAATATTGACATGAAGGGAGGTGCCAAGTCCCGTCAAGACAACCAAGTTGTTGCAGCGAAAGCAGTCAGATAACACACGCTTTATTTCCTCTTGTGCCGAGTCGCGCTCGTTGCCATATCCGCTGGTCGATCCTGCCTCCTTTGTTTGCAACCAATTTCCACCGCTGTGTGCTGACAGAACCTGCATGTGACTCTCCTAGAGATATTTAGGAATTTTTGATTTCCACTCGCTAATCAACAGCAGGTCACACGCTACTGTTGTGTTGTTGATCAACACAAGCTCAAGCTCGCCAGCTTTGGTCTTCTTGTCTACCGAGAAATGGTCGCTCACGTAACGGGCGCATGCATTTAATAATGGCTCAAGGACTGATTCTGGGCGAACCCGGCCGTTTCAGCCCAGCATAGCAGGTTGTCAGTATGAAAATCTAGCTGCAGCATCGGCCGGCTGGATTCGACCCATTCTAGACGTTAGCGAGTCACCCTGCTTGCCTATTGACCAGTTCACGCAGGCGAACTGATACCTTTGGCACCAATGTTGCGAGTCCCTCATCGTTTGGAAGATACCTGATGTATCGAATGTGCCGCAGATCGAACGGAACGTCAGATTCGTGTTGTGCGATCAGGATCACTTCTTTGCCAAGGGTATGCGCGATGCCAGCCTCATAGAAGACATTAGCATTTTTTCCCGACAAGTCACAGATGACAACACACGCCGTGCTGATGAGCTTTACGACATCCTGAATGATCGTGTCGTGATCCCAAATGTCGTCAGCACGCGAGCAGCGCATACCAGCATTAGTAGCTGCCTGCTGCAACGCCTCGTACACACGATTGAAACCGGCGTCGAATGGCATCATTACGCTCACCAAGTCCTGCTTCGCGGGTTCGTTCGGTAAACTGAAGACATTGGGCTTCACACGACCTACCCCTTCAGCAAAGAGCACACGGAACAAGTCCGCGTCTTTTACTGCCCAGTGATTGGTACCAAAGTCGCCAAATCCTCTCTTGTTCAGGTCGAAATGCAGCTGGGGCGCTAACCGTTCAAGTAAGGAGTTCGGAATAGGTGGAATGTCCGCGCGAGCGTATATTCGACAGTGTAAGCGCTCGGACCGCGTCGTACTTTGGTCACCCTTCCGACCCTTGCGAATACGGGATGTTCACGATCCCAGCTGGATTCATTCGTAATAACTGTCGGCAGCTCCATCAAGGCAGCTTCGTTAAGCATGCGGTCAGGCGCAAATTGCTCCTTCAAATTTACGTCTGTATATTGGAAAACGCGATCGTGGCCAAGGGTAAACGAACCACGTGGCTCGGTTATCTCCATACCAGTCACCAGGAAATTAAACATCTGGAATCCTTCATGAATTGTCAGTACAGCTTAATTTTCGCTGATTTTTCAATAAACACGTCACGCTGTTTTCACTAACTTGACGCACTTCTCACGTTCTGCGTCACGCGACAGGAACTGTCGAATGAAGCATTAAGTGAAAAGTCGGGTATTGATTACAAAGGCTTTTTTTCACTATGTCTGTCATACCGGTCATGGTAAAGTGACAAAGCAATTGAAAATTTTCGGCTGATGTGCCCTAGTACTGAAAAATTCCGACGCTTGCGAGACGTATGGACCGGCCGCTAATTACCTAACCGAACAGACTGGAACGAGAATAAATTTACGCTTCAAGAACGCGACCGAATTAGTAGGAGTCAATGGGTTACTTTTGTCAAATAGACGATGAAAATATGCTTGGTAGATGCAAAAGACCGACAGCAGTAGGCCCGCTCCAGCCTCGGGGACGGTAGACAAAAAGGGACGAATGGCGTCCACCGAATTCCGTGGTCCAGACAAATGTCCTGCGTCGATAAGTAGATTGGATTGAAGCAGAGATTGATCGTGGAGTTTGAGGATCAGTGGCAAAACAGACGGTGAATTGAACTCTGAACGGACCTCATGCGCAAATTTATTGCGAATATTCTTGATGATCCTAAGTGTTGTGGCATCGTTCTCGGTGATGATGGAAGTCAGGAGTGCAAGTTGAATCCTTGCGCCGAACGATCCGCATGGTGCTCGGCCGTCGCCGTTTATGCCGAGGAATCCATGAATTTCCGACTCAGGCCCCAACAGCCGTTTTGAAAGAAGCTCAGCAAGCGCTGAATCGAGAACTGCGGCGGCAACAACAGCGAGCTCTCGCCTTGGAAGACTGCGATACTCACTATAGATTTTATCTTGGCCAGGAAAAACGTCGTTCATCCACTGTTCAACTTTCCACCCCATCGCTTTCTCCATTTTTGTGTGCTCGCTCGTGGCCGAACCCGGCCGTTCTGCCCAGCATAGCGGGTTGCCGAAGTGAAAATCTAGCGGCTGCATCGGCAGGCTGGATTCACCCTAAAGCGGCCGCTTACAGATGTTGATCCCGCTCTATTCGCCAAATCTCATGACCAATGTCGCGAGCTACCGACATCTCAAGGTCGAAAACACCCATTATCAAAAGGAGGCATTCGTGTCGTTTGAATCCATCTTCCCGGGCCTTCCGATATACCTCCTCGGCAGAAGCGCCGCGCTGCTTCATCGCTAGGTAGGGCGATGGATCTTGGTTCATGTTACGAGTTTAATCCGAGGGAAAGTATAGGTGGTACGTCTGCTTATGGCCGGAAGCAGCCTGTCGTAAAACAGTTGTTTTCCGGCAGCGACGCCGCAAGCCGAAAATGGCCTGATTGAGAGGCCAAAACATACACGGAAAACCCTGTCGGATAGCAAAACAGCCGGAAACCACCCTGGTGACGATTCCCGACGGAATTTTCGGCGGTTCCGGCTTACACCCCCAGTTTGACGCGAAAAAAGCGCACAAATGCTTTCATTTCCCCACCGTCCACGCGCCATTTCGGTGAGACTGCATTTTCTCTGAAATCTGTGCGACATTACGCCAAATCACTGCGATCGGTATACCGCTTTCCTGTGCGGCTTGCTCCACAGCCATGACCACGCTTTGAATTGACGCCTCATCGAGCACGTGTAAAACATGCGAAAGAAATAAGGGCGGCACATCCGCTGTAGTCAAAATATCAAGTAACGTCTCCGGTGTCAAGATGCGGCGATAACTCACGCTCGCTGTCTGCGCGACCATCCACAGCCAACGGCGGGGCTTGAGCGGCACCAGTGTCGCAAAGTCCAAGCCAAGCACCCGCAGAAGCGATTGCGGGTCAGTTTTGTTGGCTACAGCGGCAAGCCGCTGCGCATGCTCGATCGAGAGACCCAAAGCCGTACATCGGTCACAGATAGCCTGGTCATAGTCCGTGTTTTTACACCTCGTCAAAATGAGTAACATGGTCGAGCCTAGTTCGTGATTGCGTTATGCTATTGCCGTCGCCCGATTCGGCTTTCGCCTTGTCAGGTTTTTTTGATTCTGCAGCTAAACGCGCACCAGGTCCAGCGACTTGCCGGCCTCTACCTGTGACGGCTCGAAGCGGCGTCGAATGCGAGCAGGCCCGTTCTCAAACGCGAGCCGTTACATCTACCCATTCCTTGATCCACTTTGGCTGACGGCCGCGCCCCGTCCACTGCTGCCCCCGCCGTTGAATTGAACTGTACGACCAATCCAGCGACCTTCTATCCACGCCTCCCAATCCCAGGCAAACGCGAGGGGTTCTTCTCCATCCAGCAGGGGGCATGTCGACCCACGCAGTGCCTCCATAAATTGACTGCGCAGGGGATCGGGAATTTCCCCAATCCGAACAAAATACCGTCGGCCCCCATGTATGTGAATCGGTACGGCTCGTGCCAGCTCTTGCAGATTGATGTCCATACGCCATGATAGCGCGATCGCTTGAGTGCGTGATGAAGAAATCTCACGGCATTTTTTGCAACCGGCTGCAAAAATAGCGTTATGCCATCGACAGCGTGGAATGGCTTTTATGTCAAATGGGAAAATAATTCTTGTATCCGGGTTCTATTGTGGGCTACAGTCACTGTATTCAGCAGCAATTTAGGACCGTACATCATGGACGAACAGAAACGCCGCGCCGGCCGACCGGCCGGATCGGGCGCGCAGTTGCCGCCCATCGAGCGCAACCGCAAGACCCGGCAGAAACGCGCCGTCGACGGCTCGACCAGGTTGGATTTTTTCCTCGATCCCCCGCAGGCTGGTCAGCTCGCCGAACTCATGGAGCAGTGGGATATGACCACGCGCAAAGACGTCGTACAGCACGCCCTCGATATCGTCCACCAGACCGTGGCGAAGAACCGCAAGGCGTCGGCATGATTATGAGCCCGAACAAGTCACAAGCAATGAGCAATATCCAAGCGCGCACCGATGCCGCCCTGGCGACACAAGCCGCACGGGGCCAGACCGGTCTGTTTGGCGGTATGGCGTCACCAGCGCCGGCGCCGACGCTGGCGGTCAACATCGAGCAGCCCGCAGCAGCGCCGGCCACGGACGTGGCCAAGGTCGCTGGAAAGCGCGACAACCTCTTGCCTGTCAGGCATGTGGATCGTGATTTTTTCCTCTGTGACATGTTTGACTATGCCTTGAAGGATGACGGAGTTAGCATGGAGGCACCAATTTTCACGCTCTCAACCAGACCAGATTTAAATATTTGGTATTGGAAAAGCAAAGATGGAAACAAATCCTTGGCGGTCACGCCAAGCGTAAAAGGGCGCGTAGATACCGCCGATCACCAGTCCTTCTTCGCTCCAGTCGTACTGGAAGGCCTCGCCCTGCTCGAAGCTGAGCGGCACGAAAGCGCATGGCGCGTTGCCTTCGCGGTCGCGCCACTCACGGGTGAAATGTGTGACGCGGCTATAGCTGGTGGTCAGGCAGTCCAGGCGGCGCTGGGACGACGCTTACGTTTAGTCATCAGTGGACTCTGAAGCTGGCCACCCGATCGTCGCAGCAGATTTTTTCACCGCCTTGCGTCGGGTGGAGGTAGCCTTCTTGCCTACGAGTGAGAGGGCCACTTCGCCGTTCCGCTGCGGATCATTGTTGTCTTCCACAGTTTGCTCGGCCATGGACTTCACCAGCCGGTGCAGCGGCGTCCGTAGGTCCAGCAGAGAATGGACCTCGTCAAACTGTTGAGCCCTGATCTTGGCCATCTGTTCACGCAGGACCAGATTTTCTGCTTGCAGCTTGGCGATGATTAACCGCAGACGGGAGCGCGGGTTGTCTGCGTACTTGGGGGCGTTCTCCTTGATCAATCGTTTTTGAACAGCTTCAGCTTCATCAAATGCAATCGCGATGAGTTTTTCGCCCTCCCACTCTTTCTGAGAGAGTGTGTTGCGGTGGAATTTGAGTCCGAATCGCCGCTTGACCTGATCGATGACGTTCTTCCAGGTGACCTCGATTTCGGTGTCAGGGAAATTCTGAACCAAAATCACGATTTTTTTTGCCAGGTCCTTTGTCAGCGTTTCTTTGCGTCCGGCCTTGGACTCGGCCTGCTTAGGCTGCTTGGTCATATTCCGATCCTTCATCATCTTCGTCACCGTCCAGCAGGTGACGCTCGTCCTGCAGGCCCAAGTCTGCCGGAGCAAGTTCCGGATGTTGTTCGTAGAAGAGTTCGCTTTGGCGGTGCATATCCTCGCTGCTGCCGAAGTGCGCCTCCATGGCAAGCTCGTGGCCTGGCGCGGCATGGCGCTTAGGATTGTGGTACTTGATTAGTGCTCCGTTTGGAATTTCGGGGTCGTCCAGCCTCTTGACTACGCCACGGGAGACGAATGCTTGCTCGAGTTCGTTCCTAAAACTGAGGTCGCGGATTTGATCCCTGATCTCGTGGAAACGATCTATGAGATCATCAGCCATGGTTTGTGGGTCCAGGCCTTGCTGTACCAGCGTCATCAAGTGAGCGTCGAACATCTGTGGGTCGTCGGCGACGCCTCTATTGCGCGCCGTGATCAGGACCAGCAACTGGTTGATGATGCTTCGGTTAGTTAGATTGGCTTCCTTGCGCCATTCTTCATTGGTCGGCATATGTCCTTTGACCGTCCGCTGCTCATCGCATGGTGTACACACGTAGGAGCGGCATGGCTTCTCGTGGTGTTGATGCACGCATGCGCCAAACCTCGTGGGGTACAGGATAAGGATCTGCCCCCCTGTACGAGCCACAGGGCGGTCCTCGGTGGCCTTGCACACTGCTTCCATGCTTGTGACAGAAATGCCCTGCCCATGGGCGACCACAATTTCTGTGGACAGTCCATATTGAGAGGCCTGCTCTTCAAGCTCCTGTAGGCTCTCGCTAAGGTCCGTCAGTTCGCTCGGAAGCGGCGTAGCAGCTTGCTCGGCCTTCTGTTCATCCGATCTGAGGTCATACGCCTGGAGTTGCCCGAGACACAGACGGTTGGCCCATTTATTGATCAGGACATCGCTCAACCGTTCGCGGGCCGCAAGCGCCTGTGTGGTCAACCACCGCCGTGGGTCGTGCGAATTAAGATAACAATCCACTTCTTTGCCACCCTGACTCATCCGAAGTCCAAGCTTTACGAAGATGCTGGGTTGCTGATTTTCCTTAGAGTTGAGCCGGGACCGGACCGTTGCGTCGCTCAATGCTTGCGGCAGGTAGGGCGTATAGTTTACATCCACGAGCACAAGCATCTCGCCTAGAGGGCCCGCATAGTGGTTGCGGACCGTAACCCTGCGCATCCTCTCTATGCGACCACGTACCTCTTTCAATAAGTATGCTTCCACCGGCTCCCACGGAAGGGCTTCGATTTTGCTCGCCTTCGTTCCGTCCGCTCTGCGGGGCCGCATTGGATCGATCTTCAGAACCTCGGCTGGGGTCCGGCCATCCTTGGGATCGACGACGTGGATCCAGTAATTTATGGAGATACTGCTTAGCTGCTCTTTGCTTGGCTCATTAGTTGTCAGGTTGACGATCTGCCAGATTGAAAGTCTGGAGAGGGGTTGGCTTCGAAGGTGTTCGAGTTCAGGCGGCAGGTATAGCTGATCCGGGTGCTGTTCGTACCAGATCACGAGCATGCGCGAACGCTTGCCTCCATCAAGCAGGATCTGCCAGCATTTTTCTACCAGGTCGATCATGAAATTCAGGATTGGCTTGGGCGACCATTGAGCGCCTTTACTTCCCTTCATCAAGAGCAACTGATGGGTACTGTGCACTGTACTGGTTTCGCGGTCTTCGGAGCGTCTCGCGTAGTCCTCGATCGTGAATCGGTCGCTGATTTTGCAAGTCAGCGCTTCGTTGATTCGCGAGGGTGCGCACATCAGTATATTCGACAACGCGACGGCTGATCGGTCGACTTGGTCGAGTCTTCCGTCTTGCCTCAACATCGCGGAAGTGACTTCTGAAAATGCCTCAATTTGCCGGTCCAAAACTTCGGCTTTTTCACTCTTGAAAACCTTGCCTCGCTCACGCGCCAACTTATTCAATATTCCCTTGGTCTTAACGCTCGATTGCCACATGAACCGGTCCACGACACCCTGTCGACCCAGATAGTCGAGATGAGTGGCGAGGGCTCGGAGCGAAGAGTTAACTGCGGATGCAGACCTTGGAGTCGCCTCACGGACAGCTTTGTCTTCAATGTCTTGCAAGTGATGCCGGCGCAGGGCTGCTAGGGGGACCTCGGGTATCGAATGAATTGATAGCAGACGCCATGACCGTTCCAGGGTACCCCAATTCGCCGATTTTCCTTCAAGTGCAGATGATGCCACAAGACACCGCTGTGCCAGCAGGTAGTCGCTGTCCCAGCCATTGAAGGAGGCGATCGTTGCGCCGAACCGCACGTCGTTCATACTCGTTTTGTAGCGGGTCCTGATCGGCCAAATGTCCGCGTCAAAGTCGATTTCTGGCCAGCGTCGCTTCATGGCCTTTCGGAGCCCGAGTGCCAGTGTTTGTAGAGAGGTCGTACGGCGAACGAGATCCAAGTCGGTCATTTGGTTCATTTAGCAGCCTCCATTGGCGCGCTCGGACTCATTGGCCGCACGCTTGAGTTCGCACACATTAATGACGATACGGATGCGGTTGGCGATGTGCGAGTAGCGCTTCACATCGATCTGCCGCTGCAGCCCGCCCTCACGGGCTGAGTCGATCTCTTCGGTGACCAAGTGCAGATTAATGTTGTGGTCCGCGTCGTAGGCAGGTTTGAATCGATGACAGTCGTAGCAGCTAAGCGGTGCGTACTCGCAGATTCGGCGGCGTCCGCACGCTCCTGTGGTCTCGCGCCGCATCCGGTCTGCTGAGTGCGAAACGATGCGGCTTTCGGGTTCGATCAAGTCTTTGGTAGACACAAAATCCTTAAACACGGGGAAGTGGTCTATGAAAGCACCCTCCATTGAGTCGCTGAGCTCATCGATAACCCCTTCGAAGATCAGGTCAACATAAACCCGTGCTGTATTGGTAGTGGCATGTAGTAAGACTGCTGCGATCGTGCCCGCTGAGCATCCGGAGATGGCCAATTGAGTGGCCATTGTGTGCCGCATGGCTGTGCAGGTTAGTCGCTTGCCGGTTAGCTTTTTGAGAGGCTTTACATACGCATCGGTGAACGCAGCTCTATCAGGATACATACCGAGTCCGGATGCAGTTTCCTCTCCAATTTGTTTTTCACGCACCACTGGGAATAGAGGTAGGTCACCGATCGTGTACCTTGACGATTCGCCCCGTTCATTGCTGAACGTGGCGTTCTTGGACTCCACGAGGTATGTCAGCCGACGGGCCACCGCCTCGCGTTGCTTTTCGAGCAGTTGGCCCACCTCCCGGTGAATCGACACCGTCGCCAGAGGTCGAATGGCTGTTCTCGCCTTAGGGATCGTGAGCGTAAGAAAGTACGACTTGACGCCGCCGCTGATGTCCACCCGCAGGTCCTTGCACCGCAACAGTCTGTAGGTTTCTGGTCGTGCGGCCCGACTGAGCATCAGGCGGCTGAAGGCGTAGCGCGCCATGCTCAACTCGCCGATTTCAAAGGCTGCCTCGGTGACGTTAAGAATTTCCACGAGTACTGAACGGCTCATTGCGCTGGAAAGTACGTTCTGTCGGAGTCGGGTCCAGTGTCCTTGGTCGTTGGACCCAATTGGAAAGTCGCCGAGAAGCAAATCAGGCGAGAAGAGCGCTGCGTTGTCGTGGTTCTCTGTAAAGAAGGTTCTGAGCGTCCTAAGGTAAGCGCTCGGCACCTCGTCCTTGATCGCTGAAAGGCCTAGCAGGAAGTCCGCGTCAATGCGCTCGAACACGACCCGCGCAAGCGCTTCTTCCTCACACACCTTGGCGAAGTGGTTTTGGCAATGCAGAGCCACGCGACTAAATTGGTACCACGTCTGCTTGATACTTTTTATCGCGATCCTTAGTCGCATGTTGACCAGCACCTCCTTGAACCCAAGCAGGAAGGTGTGGCTGTAGCTGGTAGACAGTGGGGTCAGGTCGAATGAGACCGTAGTTTCTAAGGCGTGCTTACCCTTGCCGCGAGTCTCGCTCATCTCCCACCGTAGTGGCTCATCCTCCTGCCACTCGATCATAGTATTACCAGCTGACTGTCTTATTACATTCATGAGGAAATTCTCTTGGTTGCATTCTTGGTAATCGCCGCATCGGTCAGCAGCGACTCCACGAAATCGTCCACTGTCAGACTGGCCGCATCGCTCATCGCCCTCTGAGCGTAGACCCTTGGCATACCGCTCGCTTGCGACCAGCCGAACCGCAACTTCATCAGGTCTTCCACTACTTCACCCCGCAACTGTGGGGCCTTGCTGGAGTAGAAGAGCGTCGCCGCAGAGTGCCGCAGCAAGTAGGCGCTGAAGTCGTATTCCTCACCCTCAAGGTACGGATCGTTTTCGTCCTTGGCCAGCAAGCCGAGTCGCTGCAGGCCGATGCCTGAGCGCTTGAATACCGTGGAGATCGTTGAGCGGTCACCGATGGGGCCTCCATGTTCGGCTAGGAATAGGAACCCCTCGCTCTTGTTTCGCAGAGTACGTCCGGTGACTTCCTGCCTCTCGCCGTCGATGTAATCTCGAATCGCCTGGGCTGTCGTGGGCCAGATGGATATCGTGCCTTCCGAGTTGTAGTTCTGACGACTACGTGTGCCTTTCTGCGTAGGCGTGGCAGTGGACAAGCGCTTGGAGCGCCTAGATGTGTTGTCTTTAATTGCTACGTGGCCGCGTTCCTTGCCGCTAGGCCACTTGAAGTCCGCGAGGGCGATATTTCCTATAGCACCAGGCCTAATTCCTTCAGCTGCTAGTAGGATCATAGCGCGGTCTCTCTTGAGGTTGCGGCTGGGTTGCCCGCTCTCAGTCTGCAGTACGTGCTCCGCTTTGGAGTACAGCGCTTCATAGATTTCGAGGAACCTCCGGATGGGTACCGACCTGATCTTGTGTGGATGTAAGGACTTAGTGCCCGCCACTGCTTGCTTGAGTTCCTTGGCGCACGACTCATACGCACGCCGCAGCGCCTCGGTCACGGGCGAAGCTAAGGGCATGCGCGTCTCCAGCACCTTTTCGTGATACCAGAGCAGGAAGTCTGCGATCTGCAGGAGTTGCTTGACTGCCGTGTTCGGCTCCACAGCCCCCTTAATCCGCGAAGGGTCTTGTTTTTTTTGTGCCGATGCGATCATCCGCACGGCTCGATCAGACATGGCCTCGATCTGCTCGATCGGATAGAACACGAGCTGATGAAGGGCTTTTTTCTCGCCCTCGGTGAGGCAGCGGGCCTCGAGTGCGCGGGATGCAATATCAATGTTGAATGCGTCGACAAAGCGACTGAACGCGCGAAGCCCCCGCGCCGCCGCGACCAGAGTGTGAGGGTTGTCATAGCGACTGTTGAGATACAAGGTGAACGGCACATGCACGACCCCATCATCAGTGGTCAGAAGTGTGCATGAATGAGCATGTTCAATCTTCATTTTTATGCAAAATCAGGTAAGTTCAATGGTATTGTAAATCAATTTAATAAAAGTGCAACATCTTTGCTTTGCGCCAATGCCAAGTCATTGTTTAGCAACGAATTTTTGGATTAAAGTGCAAAACAGGAGTAAAATTCAACATGACGTTCCGCCATCGGCTTTGACCGCCTGGCACAGTTGCTGAACGAACAGCGCGCCGATGCACAACCGAGCTATCCCCCTTACAACATCGAACTGGTGTCGGAAGATAAATACCGGATCGTGATGGCATTGGCCGGCTTCTCGCGCGAAGAGATCGACATCATTGCTGAACGTGATTCGCTGCATGTCACGGGCCGCAAGCAGAAAGATGGCGTCGAGCGCACGTTCTTGCACCGCGGCATCGCTGCCCGCGATTTCGAACAGCGTTTCCAGCTGGCTAACCACGTGAAGGTCACGGGCGCCACGTTTGAAAACGGCATGCTGACCATCGAGCTGGTGCGTGAAGTACCGGAAGCGCTGAAGCCGCGCAAGATCGAGATCGGCAGCGGCACCCACGCCAGCGCCGCTAACGTGAATGCGCTCGATCAGCGCCAGGCAGCCTGAGCTGAGCTGAACTCAGTTGAGTTGAGCTGATGTCGGCGCCACGCGCTGGCATCGTCGGAGAGGGGTACCCCTTTTCCGTATAGTAAAATACTGGCCGGTTGATCCGGCCAGTGTCACGTCCAGAGCCCGTTCGGGCCCTGCATAGCCCTCCATGCGAGGTGCGCGCGGCAGGCAAGATGACAGCCTGCTCAACGGCGCCAGCGCCTGTTTCCAAATGGAAAAATGTTAAGCACCGCCTAAGACTCGTGGCCCACTATTGCATACATCAACATCTCATTGAATGAGGAGCAATGCATGGAACAGCAAACCAATACCGCATCTCTTAAAATCAAACGCACCGTAGCCGCGCTGGCCGCGATCGGTGTGCTGGGTGCGGGCGGTGCCATGGTGATGCACCAGAATAATGCTGGCGCGAATGGCGCCGCCGCCGCGCCTGCCACTGCGGTGGCCGCTGCAGTGGCACCCGCTGCCGGCGCGCCGTTGGTGGCCTTGCCCGACTTTAGCCAGATCGCCGCGCGCAACAGCCCGGCCGTGGTCAACATCAGTGTCACGGGCAGCACCAAGGTGGCCTACGACTCGGCAGCCCAGGCGGGCAACGATGACTTCGCCAACGATCCGTTCTTCGAATTCTTTCGCCGCTTCCAGGGGCCGCAAGGCGGGCAGCGCGGTGGCCGCGATGTGCCCACGCACGGCCTTGGTTCGGGCTTCATCGTCAGCCAGGACGGTATCATCATGACCAACGCCCATGTGGTGCGCGATGCGCGCGAGGTGACCGTCAAGCTCAACGACCGCCGCGAATTTCGCGCCAAGGTGCTGGGCACGGATCCGAAGACCGATATCGCGGTGCTGAAAATCGACGCCAACAAGCTGCCCATCGTACCGCTCGGCCATTCGAGCGAGCTGAAAGTGGGCGAATGGGTGCTGGCCATCGGTTCGCCGTATGGTTTCGACAGCACGGTGACGGCGGGCGTGGTCAGCGCCAAGGGCCGTTCCCTGCCCGATGACAGCAACGTACCGTTCATCCAGACTGATGTGGCGGTGAACCCCGGCAATTCTGGCGGCCCGCTGTTCAACACGCGCGGCGAAGTGGTCGGCATCAATTCACAGATATACAGCCAGACGGGCGGCTTCCAGGGCTTGTCGTTCGCCATCCCCATCGACCTGGCCGGCCGCATCAAGGACCAGATCGTTGCCACGGGCAAGGCCAGCCATGCCAAGCTGGGCGTAACGGTGCAGGAAGTGAACCAGGGCTTTGCCGACTCGTTCAAGCTGGCCACGCCGGAAGGCGCGCTGGTGGCCAACGTGGAGCGCGGCAGCCCGGCCGACAAGGCAGGCCTGAAATCGGGCGACGTGGTGCGCAAGGTGAATGGCCAGCGCATCATCGCTTCGGCCGACTTGCCGGCGCTGGTGGGCACGTCCTTGCCAGGCGACAAGATCAGCATGGATGTCTGGCGTGACGGCAAGATCGTCAGCCTGACGGCGATGCTGGGCAATGCCGCCGACAAGGTGGCCGAGGTGGCAAAAAACGACAGCGCCGCCGGCAAGTTAAAGCTGGGCCTGGCCCTGCGTCCTTTACAATCGGATGAAAAACGCATGGCTGGCATCAGCGCCGGCCTGCTGGTCGAAGACGCCGGCGGCGCGGCCGCGAATGCCGGAGTGCAGCCGGGAGACGTGCTATTGTCGGTCAATGGCCACCCCGTCAACACAGTCGAACAGGTACGCGAGGTGGTCGAGAAATCGGCCAAGTCGGTAGCCTTGCTGATACAGCGCGGGCCCGACAAGATTTTTATTCCCGTGCGTTTGGGTTGATTACTTAGTACCGGGGTCAGTCACTTCGTGATCGGAATGTGTCCCATTGGGACACATTCCCCCGTCGGGTTCGACCCCGGCCTTTCGCCGTTGGGGTGAAAAATTGAACAAGGAGCAGCCATGCGGCTATTGCTGGTAGAAGACGATACGATGATCGGCGAGGTGGTGCTCGATTTGCTGCGCGCCGAGCATTACGCGGTGGACTGGGTCAAGGATGGCGACATGGCCGATACGGCCTTGCAGACGCAAACCTATGATTTGGTGCTGCTGGACCTGGGCTTGCCGCGCAAGGATGGCCTCGATGTGCTGCGTTCCATGCGTTTGCGCAAGCTCGACACGCCCGTATTGGTGGCCACGGCGCGCGACGCCGTCGAGCAGCGCATCGCTGGCCTGGACGCGGGCGCCGACGATTATGTCTTGAAGCCGTATGACCTCGATGAACTGCTGGCGCGCATCCGCGCCCTGCTGCGGCGCGCCTCGGGGCGGCCCGAGCCGATCTTCGAACACCAGGGCGTGTCGATCAATCCGCTGACGCGCGAAGTGATCGCCGAGGGCCATCCCGTCAATCTGTCGGCGCGTGAATGGGCCGTGCTGGAAGCGTTGATCGCGCGCCCCGGCATCGTGCTGTCGCGCGCGCAGCTGGAAGAAAAACTGTATAGCTGGAAGGATGAAGTCAACAGCAATGCCGTGGAAGTGTATATCCATGGCTTGCGCAAGAAGCTGGGCAGCGACCTGATCCAGAACGTGCGCGGTCTCGGTTATATGGTGCCCAAGGCATGAGGATGAAGGTCACGGTGACGCATTCGCTGCGCGGCCGTCTGCTGTGGTTTTTGCTGGCGGCCATCATCATGGCGGCTCTGGC
Organism: Janthinobacterium lividum PAMC 25724; assembly: GCA_000242815.2. Lineage (GTDB taxonomy): Bacteria > Pseudomonadota > Gammaproteobacteria > Burkholderiales > Burkholderiaceae_D > Janthinobacterium > Janthinobacterium lividum_D. Next base: position 558,478 of record AHHB01000037.1, on the reverse strand, counting down.
GCAGGCGTCGATCGCCTATCGCAGCGCCCTGTACGACGCCGACCAGATCTTCGACTATCACATGCAGCAGATGGCCCTGTCGCTGCGCTCCGGCGCGCCGCTGGCCAACCATGCGCAAGCGTTGCCGGCCGACCCGGTCAACAACGATATGGTGGTGCAGGTGTGGACGCCCGATGGCGTGCAGGTGTTCCGCTCGATCACGCGCGCGGAACTGCCGCAGCGCGCCGTGCTGGGCTTTTCGAATGTCAAGGCGAACGGCACTACCTACCGCATCTTTTCCGTGCAAACCAGTTCCCAGACCGTGCAGATCGCCCAGGACATGGCCGTGCGCAAGCGCATGGCCGGCAGCCTGGCGCTGCGCACGGTGGGGCCGATTGCCCTGATGGCGCCGATATTGATGCTGGTCGTCTGGTGGGTCGTCAGCGGTTCGCTGGCACCCGTCTCGCGCGTGCGCAAACAGGTGGCGGCGCGCCAGGCGGACGACCTCTCGCCCGTCTCGGAAGCGGGCTTGCCCGACGAAGTGCGGCCCCTGGTGCATGAATTGAACTTGCTGTTCGGCCGTGTAAAGACGGCGTTCGACGCGCAGCAGCATTTTGTCGCCGACGCCGCGCATGAATTGCGCACGCCGCTGGCGGCATTGAAATTGCAGGTGCTGAGCCTGGAGCGGGCCGAATCGGAAGAAAAGCGCAGCCTGGCCATTTCCCGCGTCAGCGCCGGCATCGAGCGGGCCACGCGCCTGGTCGAGCAGTTGCTGGTGCTGGCGCGCCAGGAAGCGAGCGCCGCCAGCGGCGACCAGTTGCAGGCGGTGGACTTGAATGACGTCGTCAAGCGCGCGCTGGGCGACATGGCTGGTATCGCGCAAGCGCGCAAGATCGACCTGGGCCTGCACCACATGGACCCGGCCAAGGTGGCGGGGCAGGCCGATGCGCTCAACATCATGCTGCGCAACCTGGTCGACAACGCCATCAAGTACACGCCGCAGGGCGGTACGGTCGATATCGACCTGCGCGCCAGCCCCGTCGGCGTGACCTTGTCGGTGGAAGACAGCGGCCCCGGCATTGCGCCCGAGGAGCGCGAGCGCGTCTTCAGCCGTTTCTACCGCGTGCCCGGCACGGATGCCAACGGCAGCGGCCTGGGGCTGGCCATCATCAAGGCCATTGCCGAACACCATGGCGCGCGCCTGGTGCTGGACAAGTCCGAGCGCCTGGGCGGCTTGTGCGTGCGCGTGGAATTGCCCTTGCCGGCAAAAAAATGAGGCAGATTTCTCTCCAGATCGAGGCGCGATGAGGCCGATCTTTAAGCTGCTGCATTGACGCGCGCGCCGTGGCCCTATATTGTCTGCGAAACAAGCAGAATCAGACCACGGAGCGCACATGCAGAGAATCGGATTTTCAGGAACACTCGACCCCATCACCAACGGCCATATGTGGGTGATCGGCGAAGCGCGTTCGCTTGCCGACGAGGTGATCGTGTTCCTGTCGCAAAACCCCGCCAAGCGCCCCCAGTTTCCTGCCGAAGACCGCAAGCGCATCATCGAGCAGAGCGCGCGCGAATGTGGCTGGGACAATGTGCAAGTGGTCATCGTCAAGGGCGATTACACGGCGCGCGCGGCGAAAAAGCATGGCTGCGACTATCTGATCCGCGGCATCCGCACGACTGCCGATTTCGACTATGAAAACCTGATCCAGCAAACCAATGTGGACGTGTTGCAGGGCGCCAAGACGATTTTCGTCATGCCGCCGCGCGACCTCGGTTCTGTCAGTTCCAGCTTCGTCAAGGCGCTGGAAGGCCCCGTGGGCTGGAACTGGACCATGAAGAAATTCGTTCCCGGCCCTGCCTACCACGCATGGATACTCGACTGCCTGCGCAAGGAGTGGGAAGCGCTGTGGCATTACGCCACCGCTGCGCCAGCCGATGTCGCGCTGGCCGATCACTGGTTCGCGCACTTGACGGGAGCACAGGCGTATGGCGGCACGGACCGCCACTATCACAACCTCGACCACCTGGTGCACGGCCTGTCCGAGATCCGCGTGTGGGCCGACAACACCTATGCCTCTACACGCGACAGCGCGCTGGTGAAAAAAGCTTTCTGGTTCCATGACGCCGTCTACAGCCACGACGAAGACGCGCTGTTTTCCAGCGAAGAAGCGAGCGCCCAACTGTGGCTGGCCAGCGGCCTCGACGCTGGGGATAACCATGATGTAGCACAATTGATACGCGTTACCGACCATTTCCAGGGCCCCGGCATCAGCCACGCGCTCAAGGATGCCATGCTCAGCGCCGACTTGGCCATCCTGGGCCAGGATGAAGAGGTGTATCACGCCTATACGCAAGCCATCGGCCTTGAATACGCGCATGTGGACCGCGTGCGCTTCATCGAGCAGCGGGGTTTGGCCTTGCAGCACCTGTGCGCCAAGGCGCAGGCGGGCCAACTGTTTGGCGATGCGTATTTTGCCGATCAGTATAACGCGCGGGCCATTGAAAACATGCAGAAAGAGATCGCGGCGCTGGCGGCTGGCTGATAGTCGTCAGGCGCGCTGCCAGGGATACACTGCGGCAGGTCCATCCCTGGCTTGCCGCTTTAGCGCGCCGCCTTGGCGCGCGCTGCGTGCAGCTTTTTGTAGCTGTCGATCAGGCGCTGGTGCCGCTCAAGGCCTTCCAGTTGCATGCTGGTCGGCATCAGGCCGAAGAAGCGCACGCTGCCGTCCACCGAGCCCAGCACCGCGTCCATGCGGGCGTCGCCAAACATGCGGCGGAAATTGAGCACGTAATCATCGAGTTCCAGCTCTTCGTCCAGTTCCACTTCCAGTACCACGTTCAAGGCTTGATAGAACAGCTTGCGCTCGAGCGTGTTGTCGTTGTACTGCAGGAACGTTTCTACCAGCTCTTTCGCTTCCTCGAATTGCTGCAAGGCGAGACGAATCAGCAGCTTCAATTCCAGCGTTGTCAGCTGGCCCCAGACGGTATTTTCGTCAAACTCGATGCCGATCAGGGTGGCAATGTCGCCGTACTCATCGAGCTCGCTGTTTTCCAGGCGCTCGAGCAGGTCTTCCAGGCTGGCATCGTCCAGGCCATGCAGGTTCAGGATGTCGGCGCGGAACAGCAGCGCCTTGTTGGTGTTGTCCCAGATTAAATCTTCGACCGGATACACCTCCGAATAACCGGGCACGAGGATACGGCAAGCGATAGCGCCCAGTTGGTCGTACTCGGCCGTGTAGACTTCCTTGCCCATGTCGGCGAGGATGCCGAACAGGGTCGCCGCTTCCTCGGCATTCGAGCCGTCGCCGTGGCCGGAAAAATCCCACTCGACAAAGTCGTAATCGGCCTTGGCGCTGAAAAAGCGCCACGAGACGATGCCGCTGGAATCGATGAAGTGTTCGACGAAGTTGTTGGGCTCGGTGACAGCTTCGCTGGCAAAGGTCGGTTGCGGCAAGTCGTTCAAGCCTTCAAAGCTGCGTCCCTGCAGCAACTCCGTCAGGCTGCGCTCTAGCGCTACTTCCAGGCTTGGGTGCGCGCCGAACGAGGCAAACACGCCGCCCGTGCGCGGGTTCATCAGGGTGACGCACATCACCGGGTACACGCCGCCCAGCGACGCATCTTTCACCAGCACGGGAAAGCCTTGCTCTTCCAATCCCTGTATGCCGGCCAGAATGCCGGGATACTTCGCCAGCACTGCCTGTGGCACGTCGGGCAGGGCGATCTCGCTTTCGAGGATTTCGCGCTTCACGGCCCGTTCGAAAATTTCCGACAGACATTGCACCTGCGCTTCGACCAGGGTATTGCCGGCACTCATGCCATTGCTGACGTACAGGTTTTCAATCAAGTTGGAGGGGAAATACACGGTCTCGCCGTCGGACTGGCGTACATACGGCAGCGAGCAAATGCCGCGCTCGGCATTGCCGGAATTGGTATCGATCAGGTGCGAGCCGCGCAGCTCGCCATCGGCATCGTAGATGTCGCGGCAGTAAGCGTCGAGAATCTCTTTCGGCAGCGCATCCTTGCGGCCCGGCTTGAACCAGCGCTCGTTCGGGTAATGCACGAATGGCGCGTTGGCAATATCCTCGCCCCAGAACGAACCGGCGTAGAAATGGTTGTTGCTGAGGCGCTCGATATACTCGCCCAGGGCCGAGGCCAGCGCGCTTTCCTTGCTTGCGCCCTTGCCGTTGGTGAAACACATGGGCGAGTGCGCGTCGCGGATATGCAGCGACCATACATTCGGGATGATGTTGCGCCACGAAGCGATTTCAATCTTGATGCCCAGACCCGCCAGCAGGCTGGACATATTGGCGATGGTTTGCTCCAGCGGCAAGTCCTTGCCGACGATATACGTGCTCGCGCCAGGAGCCGGATTCAGGGCCAGCAAGGCTTGCGCATCGGCGTCCAGGTTCTCGACTTCTTCAATCACGAATTCGGGACCCGTCTGCACCACTTTTTTCACCGTGCAACGGTCGATAGAGCGCAAGATACCCTGGCGGTCCTTGGCCGAGATATCGGCTGGCAGCTCGACTTGAATCTTGAATATCTGTTGGTAACGGTTGTCCGGATCAACGATATTGTTTTGCGACAGGCGAATATTTTCGGTCGGAATATTGCGCGTATCGCAATACAACTTCACGAAGTACGCGGCACACAGCGCCGACGATGCCAAAAAATAATCGAACGGGCCGGGCGCCGAACCATCGCCTTTATAGCGGATGGGCTGGTCGGCGATGACCGTAAAATCGTCGAACTTGGCTTCAAGCCGCAGCTTATCGAGAAAGTTGACTTTAATTTCCATGAGGTAATCCAATACTGTGCTGATGAGTTAGCCGCTATTATCCGTGCTTTCCGCCACAGGGCAAAGATTGTTCGCCGCAGCCGTGCTGCGCGGCACAGTTGCTGAATCGAGCTCTTGCCATATCAAGAGCAGCGACAATCGATCTTGGACGGCAGTGTATTGATGTGCATAAAGAAACAGCGGCTGCCCATGCTGGCGCAGCCGCTGTTTCTTCAGGCGGACATGGTGATCAGAATTTCACCCACAGCCGGCCGAAATACGAGGCGCCGTTCAAGCCGAACTGCACGCTGTCGTACTTGAAGCCGTTGTCCGTCTCGTCCGGGTTTTGCGTGCTCGGCTTGACGTTGAAAATGTTGTTGCCACCGAAAGTGAGCTTGGTGTTCTTGTTGACGCTGTAGGTAAAGCTCAGGTCGGCCGAGGTCTTGGCTGCGTAACGGGCGTTGGGCACGCCGGCAGCCGTGCCGCTGAAGGTGCCCAGGGTTTGCGGACCAAAATAAATGACGCGCAAGTTCGATTCCAGTTTGCCCGTGATGTAGTCGAAGCCCAGCGTGGATTTCGCGCGTGGGCCGCCCTGTTCGATGAACAGGCGTTCGCGCTCGGACAGCAGCACGTCTTCGTAGCCTTTCAGCGAGTCAGGCGTCTTGATTTTCATCACTTCCGTCTTGCTCAAGTTCAGCGCCAGGAAGGTGTTCAGGCGGTTGCCGGCCAGCTCGCCCTTGTGCGAGGCCGTCAGGTCCAGGCCGCGCGTGCGCGTATCGATGGAGTTGACGAAGAATTGCGCCTCGCCAACGCCCAACAGGGCCAGGCGCGCTGCCAGGTCCGGGTAGTTGTCGGCATTGAAGCGGCCCGACAGCACGATGCGGTCCTTGATCTTGATATTGTACAAGTCGGCCGTCACGGAAATGGCTTGCGTCGGCGTCCAGGTGGTGCCTAACGTAAAGCTGGTGGATTTTTCCTCTTTCAACTTGGGAATGCCGGCCGCGTTGGCGACGCTGCCGCCATTCGGGGCCAGCACCACGTCGGTAGGCACGCCGCCGATGAAGTCGGTGAAGGTGGACGAGAAATACACTTGCTGCAGCGATGGCGCGCGAAAACCCGTGCTGGCCGAGCCACGCAGCAGCACATTTGGCACCACTTTATAGCTGGCGGCCAGTTTGCCCGTCACGGTAGAACCGAAATCGCTGAATTTTTCATAGCGCAGGGCAGCCTGCGTTTTCAGGCGTTCCGTCCATTCCAGTTCCACGTCGGCATACGCGGCGATACTGTGGCGTTTGGCCTTGCTGGCGTCGCCGGGCTGGAAGCCGGGAAAGCCCTGACTGCCCGCATTGCCGCCCATGCCCACGCCGTCGGCGTCGATGTAGGAGCCCCGTTCGCCGGCCATGATCTTGTATTGCTCGCTGCGATATTCGGCGCCGAAGGCCAGGTTCATGCCTTTCATCACCGTGTCATAGTAGCGGCTGAAATCGGCGTTGCTGGTCAGCTGCTGGAACGAGAAGCCGCCCGCGTCGTAGTTGCTGGCGCTGACGCCTTTGCCGCCGTTCATCAAGTCGAGGTTGGCAATCGATGCATTCAAGGTGTTACTGATGTCGTAGCGCATCTTGTTGTAGCCAAAGGTTTGCGAAAAGTCCGCATGCCATTCGCCGATCTGGCTGCGGTGGCCGACGGTGGCGTACTGGTCGTCGATCTTGCCGTTAATGAACGGTACGAAACCGTTCGGATACATGGCGGCCGAATTGCGCGACGGAATGTCCTCGCTGCCGATGCCGCCACGGCCAAACGCGGCGCTCGACGCGTCACGCGTTTGCGCGCCGGCCGTGAAGTACAGTTTGCTGGTGCTGCTGGTGGCGTAGTCGCCATTGACGTACAGGGTCTTGTTCTTGGCCTTGGTGTCGCCGATGATGCGCATGCTGTCCGCATCAGCCCGGTTCGAGCGGCCCCGGTCCAGGTATTCGCCCGTGATGGCCAGGGTGCCCTTGTCGCCCAGCGCGATGCCGCAATATGCGGACGTCATATAGTTCTTGCCGTCGCTGGCTGAGTACTGGCTGTAGCCGGCTACCGCTTCGCAACCGAGGCTTTTCTTCAGTTCGATGTCGATCACACCGGCAATAGCATCCGAGCCGTATTGGGCGGCGGCACCGTCGCGCAGCACTTGCACGTTCTTGATCGCCAGCAAGGGAATCGCATTCATGTCCGTGCCCGTGTTGCCGCGGTTGCGCGCGCCAAACAGGTTGACCAGGGCCGTCGTGTGGCGCCGCTTGCCATTCACCAGCACCAGGGTCTGGTCGGAACCGAGACCGCGCAGGGCGGCTGAATCGACCAGGTCGGCGCCGTCGGCGCCCGTCTGGCGCGTGGAGTTGAACGAGGGCGAAATGTATTGCAGCGATTGCGCCAGGTCAAACTGGCCACCTTGCTCTGCCACCCTGGAAATCGGAATGATATCGACCGGCACCATGGTGTCGGTGGCGGAACTGGTGACCCGGCGCGAGCCGACCACGCTGACTGTTTGCACGGGACCATCGGTGGCACCCGCTTCCGTGGTCTGGGCCATGGCGGCGGGACCGAATGCGGCCATGGCGGCGCTGCCGTACAGGCTGATGAGGATGGCTTTACGCAAGATGGTAAGGGTGGGCACGCGGTGTCTCCAAGTGGCTGATGGGCAAGATTTATTTCATTCTAGTGCCATTGATTCTAGTGCCATCATTTCGTGCTCCACTAGCGATACTTTGTTTTTTATTACAAATCTGCCCTAACTGTTGTTTCCTGGTGGACTATCTTTTTGTCCATCGCCTGGCTTGCCTTACACTGGTGCATGATGCCCCTTTCAGGTGCACGCTTGCACCATGCCGCCCACCAGGATTTCCCCGGGACGGTAGTGCACCTCGATCAAACACGGTTGCTGTGTCACATGGCCCTGATGCAGGCGCAGCGATTGTTGCCTATGCGATGCCAGTGCACCCGCCGCTACGCCCGTGGCACTGTCTTCCAGCGACGGGTCGAGATGGTTGAAGTTGCGTCCCTCGTAACTGTCTTCGCCCGTGCGGCAATACACATAGCAGCCGTTCACTGTATGCAAGGTGCTCCAGTCGGCGATCAGTTCCAGGTTCGGCCGCAGCGCGCGCAGGATGCTGCTGTCAGCCACTTCCAGCAGCAGCTTTGCACTGCCGACCGAGGCGATCACGGGCCGCGACAGCAAGTGCATGTGCTGGCCCATGAGTTCCGAGGCAAGATATTTTTCCAGCATGACCGCTGGCGCCGGTTGCGGCGTGAGGCCCACGAATAAGCGTTGCGATATGCCTGCCGCGCGGCGTACCAGTTGCAAGGCTTGCCCGTGCATGGCCGTGCTCACCGTCAGCGTTGCCGTGGCGCCAGGCGCCGTTAGCAGCACATGCGTCGCTGCCAAGGTGGCATGCAGGCACAGCGCACTGCGCGTGTGCGGATAATAATAGTCGAGCACGATGGCGCCGTCCGCTTGCCGGTCGATGAAGACGCAGGCGCCGACCCGGTGTTCGCGCGCGAAGGTTTGGCGCGCCGTGACGCTGGCGTGGTCGTTTTCCACGACCAGCGCTGCATTGCCGCCACCGGCTGCGGTGCCGAAACATTTCAGGAGTTGGACGATCATGGCAGTCTAGACAAAAGGAAAAACACCAGCATAAACGATCAGCACGATTCAAAATGCGTATAATATACTGTGTTTATATACAGTATTGAGGTGTGTCATGTGGGGCGCAGTCTTAGCCGAGTATGCTGAGTTGTATTGTCTGAGCAATTTCAGCTTCTTGCATGGGGCCTCGCATGCGGAGGAGCTGGTGGCGCGCTCTGCCCAGCTCGGTTACAGGGCGCTGGCCATTACGGACGAGTGTTCGCTGGCTGGCGTGGTGCGCGCCCATGCAGTGGCCAAGCGGACCGATTTTCCGCTCATTATCGGCGCGCATTTTCATTTGACGCAGGCCGATGGCAGCCCGGCGCTGTCCTTGCTGGCGCTGGTGCAGGACCGCGAGGGCTACGGCAACTTGTCGGAGCTGATCACCATGGCGCGCACGCGCGCGGCCAAGGGACGTTACTTGCTGACGCCCGATGATTTCGCCACGCCCCCGCCCGGGTTTGCCCATTTGCAGGGTTTGCCCGGCTGTCTGATGATCTTGCTGCCCAGCTATCCGGCCCAGCCCGAGACGCTGCGCGCGCAGGGCGCGTGGATGGCGTCCACCTTTGGCCGCGCGCGCAGCTGGATAGGCCTGAACCTGCTGCAGCGGGCGCAGGATGAAGCACACCGCAGCAGCGTGCAAGACGCCGCGCAGGCGTTGGGCTTGCGCGTGGTGGCTGTCGGCCATGTGTGCATGCATGTGCGTTCGCGCAAGCCCTTGCTCGACACCTTGTGCGCCATCCGCGTGGGCAAGCCCGTGGGCGAATGCGGCTATGCGCTGGCGCAAAATGCGGAGCAGCATCTGCGCGCCCGCTTGCGCCTGGCCAATGTGTATCCGCCGCAAGCGCTGGCCGAAACCCTGCGCATCGCCGCACTGTGTACCTTCTCTCTCGACAGCTTGCGCTATGAGTATCCCGATGAGCTGGTGCCCGCGCATCACACGCCGGCGACCTATTTGCGCGAGGAAACGTATGCGGGCGCGCGCGTGCGCTTTCCGCTCGGCATCCCGGCGCACGTACAGCAGCAGATCGAGCACGAACTGGCCCTGATCGCCGACCTTTCCTACGAGCCGTATTTCCTGACCGTCTACGACATCGTGCGCTTTGCACGCGGGCAAAACATCCTCTGCCAGGGCCGCGGTTCGGCTGCCAATTCGGCCGTCTGTTATTGCCTGCACATCACCGAAGTGGACCCGGCGCGCGGCAATTGCTTAGTCGAGCGCTTCATGTCGCGCGAGCGCAACGAGCCGCCCGATATCGACGTCGACTTCGAGCACCAGCGGCGCGAAGAGGTGATTCAATATATTTACGCAAAATATGGCCGCGAGCGCGCCGCGCTGGCGGCCGTGGTGATCAGCTACCGGCCGAAAAGCGCCTTGCGCGACAGCGGCCGGGCACTCGGGATCGACCTGGCCATCGTGGAAAAAGTCGCCAAGTCGCACCGCTGGTTCGACGGCAAGCGCGATCTGCTGGAACGCCTGGCCGAATGCGGGCTCGACCCTGAGGCGCCGTTGTCGCAGCAGTGGGCCAGCCTGGCGCAGCAGTTACTGGGATTTCCGCGGCACCTGTCGCAGCATCCTGGTGGCTTTGTGATTGCGCAAGGCAAGCTGTCGCGCCTGGTGCCGATTGAAAACGCCAGCATGGCCGAGCGCAGCATCATCGAGTGGGACAAGAACGACCTTGAAGAGCTGGGTTTGATGAAGGTCGACGTGCTGGCGCTGGGCATGCTGTCGGCCTTGCGCCGCGCGCTGGAACTGGTGAGTGCACGCCGTGGCGAGGAGTTCCGGATGCAGGATATTCCCGCTGAGGACCGCGCCACTTACGACATGATATGTCAGGCCGACACCATCGGCGTATTCCAGATCGAGTCGCGCGCGCAGATGAGCATGCTGCCGCGCTTGCGCCCGCGTCAATTTTACGATCTCGTCATTGAAGTGGCGCTGGTGCGTCCCGGCCCCATCCAGGGCGGTATGGTGCATCCGTATCTGCAGCGGCGCCAGCAGAAGGAAGCCGTGGTGTTTCCGAAAGGCTTGGAAAAGGCCCTGGGGCGCACCCTGGGCATCCCGATTTTCCAGGAGCAGGTGATGCAGGTGGCTATCATCGCCGCCGATTTTACGCCCGGTGAAGCGGACCAGTTGCGGCGCGCCATGGCGGCCTGGAAACGCAAGGGCGGCATGAATAATTACCATGACCGCATCGTCGATGCCATGCTGGACAATGGCTATGAGAAAGAGTTTTCCGAAGCCATCTTCAGTCAGATCGAGGGTTTCGGCGAATACGGTTTCCCCGAATCACATGCGGCCAGTTTTGCCCTGCTGACGTACGCCAGTTCCTGGCTGAAATGCCACGAACCGGCTGCCTTCCTGTGCGCCTTGCTCAACAGCCAGCCCATGGGCTTTTACAGTCCATCGCAGCTGGTGCAGGATGCTCGCCGGCATGGCGTGCAAGTGCTGCCCGTCGATGTGGCCGTCAGCGGCTGGGAGGCGACGCTGGAAGAACAGGAAGGGCAGGCCGGGCAGGTAGGGCCGGCAGCGCAGGGCGGCGCGCCCGCCGTGCGCTTGGGCTTGAACAGTCTGTTTGGCATGCGCATGGAGGCGGCCAGTCGCATCGAGGATGCGCGTTCCATCGCCGCCTTTCTTGACGTGGCCGACCTGGCCCGGCGTGGCGGCCTGGACCGGCATGACTTGCAGGTGCTCGCTGCCGGCAACGCCTTGCACGCGCTGGCCGGGCACCGGCGCGAGGCGTTGTGGCAGGCGGCCGGCGCCATGCCCGACACGGACTTGCTGCGCGCCATCACACCAGAGGAAGACTTACCCGTGCTGGCCGCGCCGACGGAAGGCGAGAGCATCGTCAGCGACTACCGCGCGCAAGGCCTGACGCTGGGCCGCCACCCGCTGGCGCTGCTGCGCAAGCCGTTGCTGGAGCAGCGTTTCCTGCCCGCCGCGACGCTTGCCAGCTACACGCATGGCCAGCTGGCGCGCGCCTGCGGCATCGTCACCGTGCGCCAACGCCCGGGCACGGCCAAGGGCGTGGTCTTCCTGACCCTGGAAGACGAGACAGGTACGGTCAACGTCATCGTCTGGCCCGATCTGGTGGACAGCCAGCGGCGCGAAGTGTTGAGCGCGCCCCTGCTGGGCGTGTACGGCGTGTGGCAGCGCGAAGGGCTGGTGCGCAACCTGGTGGCCAAGCGCCTGGTCGATATGTCGCATTTGCTGGGGCGTTTAAGGACCAGCAGCCGCGATTTTTGTTGAGAGTGAGCGCTGGCGAGGAAGGCATGGCATTATTTGAATATGACAACATTATCCGAACCGATCATGCGTCCCGCCCTGGTCGCCGACGCGCCCGCCATCGTTGCCCTGATCGATGATTTGATGCCCTTTTTGACCTTGCACCCGGACGGTGCGGGGGCAGAAAAATTTATTCAACACTGCCGCCAGCCGGCCATCGAAGGCTACCTGTCGCTGCCCAATTACGCCTACCAGCTGGCGTATCTCGATGGTGAGTTGGCCGGCGTGGTGGCGATGCGCGACAACACGCACCTGTTCCACCTGTTCGTGCCGCGCGCCCTGCACCGGCGCGGCATGGCGCGCCGTTTGTGGCAGGCTGCCCGCGAGGTATCGCTGGCCAGGGGCGGCGTGACGGCGTTTACCGTCAATTCCTCGCTCTACGCCTTGCCCTTGTATGCCAGCTTGGGCTTCGTCGCCACGGGGCCGAAGGTGGAGATGGACGGCATTGCGTTTGTGCCGATGCGCATGCCGCTGTAGAAATTAGTCCAACGGCAAGGAATGGGGGCGTACCCTCAGGGTTCGACCCCAGCATTTGCTTTTTGGGGTGGTATTGATTGCCGGCATGCGATCTGGTCCGGATTTGAGTACCGCCCACAGCGCAGTCTGATGTACGCGAGTCCCGCGCTGTTTTGTTTTATTGCGCACGCGGGGGTGCCATGCAAGCAGTGCGTTGATATTTTGGCAGTTATAAAAAATTTGCATGCTTTACGCCGCCTTAGTTGTAAATGAGAATCATTTCTATTAAAATGCCCGCCTATCCTGTTTGCACTGCACGCTTTACCCGAAAGGCCATGCCCATGAAATTCCCCCTGTCCTTCGCCGCCGTCCTGCCCGCCTGCCTGCTGGCGCTGAGCGCCTGCAGCAGCGTCGCACCGTTGAGTGCGACGACTGCCGCGTCCGTTTCTGCGCAAGATGTGCGCCAGTTGGGCGAGATCGTTGACTTGCGTAGCGGCCAGCGCCTGAGCGCTGAACAATTGCTGGTCCAGCTGGCAGCCGTGCCGCGCGTGATCGTCGGCGAACAGCATGATCAGCTCAGCCATCACCAGATCGAGCAATGGCTGTTGCAGCAATTGCAGGGCCAGCGTCCGCAAGGCAGTGTGCTGCTGGAAATGCTCAATCCGGACCAGCAAGCCAAGGTGGACAAGGTCAAACCGTGGCTGCAGACGGACCCCGTGGTGCGCCCGGCACACGTGGCCGAGCTGATGGCCTGGCAGCCAAGCTGGAAGTGGGAGCAATATGGCGACCTGGTCATGACGCTGATGCGCGCGCCATACCCGCTCTGGTCGGCCAACCTGGACCGCAGCGAAATCAAGCAAATGTTCATCGACAAGCCGGCCGTGCAGGGCATCCATTCCAACCTGGCCAACGATGGCAAGGTGCATGAAAAATTGCAAGACATTATCCGTGTCATGCATGATAACCAGATCGACGCGCCACGCTTGGCCGCCATGCTGTCGGTGCAGCAACAGCGCGACCGCCGCATGGCCGAGCGCCTGCTGGCCGCGCCCGCGCCTGCCGTGCTGATCGCTGGCGCCTACCATGCGCACAAGGACCTGGGCGTGCCGCTGCATGTGCGGGACTTGACGGGCGGCCCCGCGCCGCTGGTGCTGGTACTGGCGCCGCGCGGCGCCACGGTGCTGGCGACGCAGGCCGATTTTGTGTGGTTCACGCCGGCAGTAGCAGAGGCAGCAGCAGTAACAGCCGAAGCCGCAGCAACAGCCGGCGCCAGCGCCAAGTAATTGCTTGTATTGCCGCCGGGCGTTCAGCCCGGCATTCTTCCCCAGCAAGCTCATCCATAGCAGCCAGGTAGTTGTTCCGATTTTTTTTTGCATGCGCATGCGCGCCGTTGGCGCAGCCATGCCTGTTACCTGTTGAAGCTCCCATGCGTACCACCTTGTTCTCTATTAACGCCGCTACCGGTGGCGTGTTCCTTGCCCTGTTCCATGCCAGCGCACAAGCGTCTGCGCTGCCACACGACATGTCGCCGCTGGGCATGTTTTTCGCCGCCGACCAGGTCGTGAAGAGCGTCCTCGTCGGCTTGTTGATTGCCGCGCTGGCCACCTGGGTGGTCTTGCTGGTGAAAGGCGCCAGCCTGCTGAAAGCCCGGCGCGAGGCGGCGCGAGCCGTGGCTGTGCTGAAGACGGCGACCTGCTTGCCGGACGCGGCAGTAAAAACGCAGCATGGGGCGTGTTTGCTGGCGCAACATTTGCTCGCTGAGGTACAGCAGGAACTGAGTCTGTCGCACGCGAATGCGCCGGCCACGTCCTTGAAGGAGCGGGCCGGTTTTCGCCAGGAACAGTGGATTGCGCACCAGGTGCGCGCCATGACGCAAGGCATAGGTCTGCTCGCCAGCATCGGCGCCGTGGCGCCGTTCGTCGGGCTGTTTGGCACCGTGTGGGGCATCATGAACAGTTTTATCGGCATCGCCGTCAGCCAGAGTACGAACCTGGCCACCGTCGCGCCCGGGATCGCGGAAGCCTTGCTGGCGACGGCCCTGGGCTTGGTGGCCGCGATTCCCGCCGTCGTCATCTATAACCTCTTGAGCCGTGGCATCAACCAGTACAAGGCGCAGCTGCGCGCCGCCTCGGCGCAAGTGCTGCTGATGCTGAGCCGTGACCTCGACGCGCGCAAGCAGGCTTGAACCATGGCTTCACTGTTTCCTTCGTCTGACGACGATACGGCCGACATGCCGGAACTCTGCGAGATCAATGTTACACCCTTCATCGACGTGATGCTGGTGCTGCTGATCATCTTTATGGTGGTCTCGCCGCTGGCCACGGTCGACCTGAAAATCGACTTGCCTGCCGCCACGGCCAAGCCCGAGCCGCGTCCCGACCAGCCGCTGTTCGTGTCGCTGAAGGCCGACCACAGCTTGTACCTCGGGGAATCGCCCGTGGCGCGCGAGCAGTTGGGGCGTTTGCTTGATGTCGAGACGGGCGGCGACCGCCAACGCACGCTGTTTTTCCAGGCCGATAAGCAAGCCGCCTATGAAGACGTGCTGGGCGTGATGGATGCCCTGCGCCAGGCCGGTTATCTGAAAGTGGGACTGGTCGGCCGGGAGGGCGGGTGAGCGGGGTGGCCACGCTGGCGCTGCGTCCCGTCTTGAACTGGGGCATTGCCACGGCGCTGGTGCTGGCCACGGCGCTGGCGCTGCTGTTGTGGGCAGCCTGGCAGCCGGTCACCGGCGTGCTTGCACAACCGCCGGCCAGCGTGATGCTGGTCTTTGCTGCGCAGGTGATGTCGGCTGAAACGCAGCCGAGCTTGGCAGTGGGTGCGCGCCAGTCGGCCGCTTCCAGTGATGCCCGGCCGACAAAGAGTAGCACCCGGCAAGAGGCGGTGCCGCTGCTGGCGCGCGCCGCAGCGCCGCACATCGTCGCGGCGGAAAAAGAGGAAAAGGCGGCGGCCAGCCCGTCGTCGGAGCCGGCCAAGGATGTCGCCAAGGACGCCTCATCGGCGCCTGCGCAGGCCAGCAGCAGCGCCACGCCGGCGCCCGCCGCCGTGCGCGGCCCGCAGGCGGCGCCGTTCAACAGCGACACGCCGCCCGCCAGCGCGGCGCCGGCCAGCTGGCAAAGCCGGGTGCTCACTCACCTAGCCCATTTCAAGCGCTATCCTGGCGACGCACGCCAGCGCAAGCGCGCTGGCGCCGCCTGGGTGCGTTTCCAGGTCGACCGCGACGGCAAGCTGCTGGCCAGCGAATTGATCACTTCATCGGGCACGGCGCTGCTCGACCGCGAAGCGCTGCAAGTGCTGCAGCGCGCGCAACCGTTGCCGGCGCCGCCCGACAAGGTCTTGCACCAGGGCACTGTGACCGTCACCTTGCCCGTCTCGTTCACGCTGGAAGCAGGGCAAGACCAGGCATGAGGATGCCGATTGTCGTTCATTAAAAATCTAAACATAAGAAATTGAGGGTGTATGCATATCAAGACAATGGCGCAAGCCGTGGGCGTTTGCATGGCGTTGCTGGCGCAGCAGGCTGGGGCGCAGTCACAGGAAAGCGGCAAGGTGGAATTTTCGCCGCTCAATGTGTCGGGTACAGCGCTGCCGGTGGAACAGCAAGCGCTGGAAAAGCCGGGTGCCGTCAGCGCGCGCGCAGCGGACACGCGTTTGCAACCCGTGGACCAGATCTTGCGCGGCATGCCGGGCACGTTTACGCAGATCGATCCGGCGCAAGGGGCCGTCAGCGTGAATATCCGCGGCCTGTCCGGCTTCGGCCGGGTCAACACCATGATCGATGGCGTGACGCAGAATTACTATGGCAGCGCACCGTCGGAAGTGTCGCATGGCGGCATGCCCAGCAGCCAGTTCGGCGCCCTGATCGACCCGAACTTCATCATCGGCGTCGATGTGTCGCGCGGTAATACGGTGGGCGGCGATGGCGTCAACGCGCTGGGCGGCAGCGCCAATTTGCGCACCATCGGCGTCGATGATGTGCTCTTCGCCGGTGAAAAAGTCGGCGCACGCGCGAAAATGTCTGCCGGTAATAATGGTGTCGGGCGCAGCGCCATGCTGGCCGTGGCCATGAAAAACCCGGCCTTCGATGGCGGCAGCGTGGGCTTCATGGCCGCCACCAGTGCGAGCGTGATCGGCAATAACTACAACAATGGCAATGGCACGGACAGCGAGCAATTCGGCTTCGGCTACAACCGCTTTTACCAACAGAAACCGAAGTCGCAGCTGCTCAAGCTGGACCTGAAATTGAGCGACTTCCACGCCCTGGAATTGGCGGCGCGCGATTATCGCAACACGTTTACGCGGCGCGACATGCAGAGTAATGATTACTCCGTCAAATATCATTACACGCCGTTTTCAGAGTTGATCGACCTCAATGTGCTCGTCAGCAGCAGCCGTGGGAATCAGAAATACATGCCCGAGGCGCTGACCAATTTCATCAACACGAATGCGGCCAACCGCGCCGATGCCCTCGATATCAATAACACCAGCAGCTTCAAGCTGGCGGGCGGTGATGTGCTGGTGACGCTGGGCGGCAAGCTGATGCGCAATCAGTACAGCAAGCACGTGGAAAGCCTGGTCGACGATCCCAACAATCCAGAGGCGAAGCAGCAATCGATTGAAAACAACCCGTTTGGCGCCGCCGGCAAGCAAAAGATCGACAGCCTGTATGCTAGCTTGCAATACAACCGCGGCATGTATCAAATCAATGCGGGCCTGAACTACACCGGCTTCGAGCTGACGGGCTACAAGCCGGCCTGCGATGCGCGCGTCAAATGTTTCCCGCAGGGTGGGGCGCAGATCGCGCTGAAGGAGCACGGCATCAACCCGTCGTTGCTCGTTTCCGCGCAAGTGACGCCGTGGTTCCAGCCCTTTGCCAGCGCCGAGCGCACCATGCGCGGCCCGAATCCGCAGGAAGTGTTCTTTTCCAACGATGGCGGGGCGTCGATGAATCCTTTCCTGAAGGGCGAAAAAGCGACGACTTATCAGCTGGGCTTCAATTCCAGCCTGCACGGCTTGCTGAGTGCCAACGATGCGCTGCACGTCAAGGCCCTGTATTTCAAGAGCAAGATCGACGGCTATATCACCAGCCAGTCCTTCCTCCTCTGCGATAACGGGCGCAAGTGCAATATCGCCGAAGTGCTGGCCACGGACGGAAAGAATGTGGATGAATACGTGACGAATATGTATATCTACATCAACTCGGCCACGCCCGTGCATACGCGCGGATGGGAGCTTGAAGCCCAGTACCAGTTGGGCCCGGCGTATGCGCGCCTGTCGTACACGCGCGAAAAGACCAGCCAGCCTACCTCGATCGCCAGTGCCTGGTTCGGCGCGTCCGACATCAGCGAGCTGCCCAGTACGTATTACAACCTCGACGTGGGCACGCGTTTGTTCGATAACAAAGTGGAGCTGGGCGCCATCATCAAGCACACGGGTTCAAACCGCCGCCTGTCGCCTGACAATGATGCCGATGCAGTGACGGGGGAAGTGGTGAAGGTAGACAATCCGAAGATCCCGGCCGTGATCGACCTGTACGCCAGCTATCAGGTGACGAAAAACCTGTTCCTGCGTCTGTCGGTGCAAAACGCCATGAACAAGAACTATTCGGAAGCCTTGAACCGCTTGAATTCGATGCCGTCGCAGTCGAACGATAATACGCCGATGAGTACGGCGAAAGGACGTACCTATGTGGCGGGGTTGGAATGCCGGTTTTAAGTAAACCCCAGTGCAAGACCGGGGTCGTACCCTGCAGGGTACGACCCCAGCCCTTCGTTTTGGGTTAATTAATACTCGCGCGGCGTCGTTCCATAGTAACTATGGACGGCATTGGCCCACGTGGTATCGGCCATGTCCGGCCAGTTATCGGAGTCGAAGCCGGGGGCGTTTTCGATACGCTCCTTGTCGACGTTGAGGGTGAAGCGCTTGTTGATGGTGTCGAGCAGCAGCGCTTCCCAAGGCACGGCAAACAGCTTTTCGCCGATGGTGAAGACACCGCCGTGCGACATGACGGCGTAGGCAATCTTGCCGCTGCGCATGTCAATCATGATTTCCTTGATTTCACCTAGGTGTTCTTCCTTGGCGTTGTGGACATGGTCGCCGATCAGGGTGTCGGCACCCATCAGTTCAGGGCCGGGGCCTTTGTGACCTCGGTTGACATACATGCCATAGGCGTCGCGTTCTTCGTAGCTCATGATGGACCTCCGTTGAAAAATTTTAGTCTGCCGCCAGGGACTGGCAGGGTCTGTTCGCTTGCCCACACAACAGTGGGAATTGAATATATTTCAATGATTGCCATTGAGTAATTTTGTTGTATGTAGACAGCAGGAGCGGGGACGATGGTCGGCATTTGGCGCAAATTTCCGTGTGCGGGGAGCGCCGCAGGCAGGCTTTAGTGTATAATTTCAATTTCCCGCACGTGCCGTTCGGCACCATCTGCAATGACCAAATTTGTCTTCGTCACTGGTGGCGTTGTGTCTTCCCTTGGAAAAGGGATTGCCGCCGCCTCTCTCGCCGCGATCCTCGAATCGCGCGGCCTTAAAGTCACCATGCTCAAGCTCGACCCGTATATCAACGTCGATCCTGGCACGATGAGCCCTATGCAACACGGTGAAGTATTCGTTACCGACGACGGGGCCGAAACCGACCTCGACCTCGGTCACTACGAGCGCTTCATCTCCACCCGCATGAAAAAGGTGAATAACTTCACCACTGGCCAGATCTATGAATCGGTGATCCGCAAGGAACGCCGGGGCGAATATCTGGGCAAGACCGTGCAGGTGATTCCACATATCACCAATGAAATCCAGGATTACATCCGCCGTGGCGCCGAAGGCTACGACGTGGCCCTGTGCGAAATCGGCGGCACCGTCGGCGATATCGAATCGTTGCCATTCCTGGAAGCGGCGCGCCAGCTGAGCCTGCGCGCCGGTCGCAAGAACACGGCCTTCGTCCACTTGACCCTGGTGCCTTACATCGCCTCGGCCGGTGAGCTGAAGACCAAGCCGACCCAGCACTCGGTGCAAAAGCTGCGCGAAATCGGCATCATGCCCAATGCGCTGCTGTGCCGTGCTGACCGTGCCATCCCGGAAGACGAACGGGCGAAAATCTCGCTGTTCTCGAATATCGAAGAGCAGGCCGTCATTTCCGTATGGGACGTCGACACCATCTACAAAGTGCCGCAAATGCTGCATGACCAGGGCCTCGACAAGATCATCTGCGACGCGCTGGACCTCGATCCTGCGCCGGCCGACCTGTCGATCTGGAGCAAGCTGATCTACACGATGGAACACCCGAAGGCGGAAGTCACCGTCGGCATGGTCGGCAAGTACGTCGAGCTGACCGAATCGTACAAGTCGCTGATCGAAGCGTTGCGCCACGCTGGCATCCATACGGAAAGCCGCGTCAACATCGAGTACATCGATTCGGAAGAAATCGAAACGACCGGTTGCGACAACCTGGCCAAGTACGATGCCATCCTGGTACCGGGCGGCTTCGGCAAGCGCGGCGTGGAAGGCAAGATTAAGGCGGCCCAGTTTGCCCGTGAGCACAAGATCCCTTACCTGGGCATCTGCCTGGGCATGCAAGTGGCACTGATCGAATATGCGCGCAACAAGGCTGGCATGTCGAACGCGAATTCGACCGAGTTCGACCTGGATACGGATCAGCCTGTCGTTGCACTGATCAATGAGTGGCAAAACCACGATGGTAAAGTCGAGTTGCGCGATGAAAACTCGGACCTGGGCGGTACCATGCGCCTGGGCGCGCAAACCTGCGCCGTCAATCCGGGTACCCTCGCTGCCGAGATCTACGGCAGCGTGGTGACCGAGCGCCATCGCCATCGCTACGAAGCCAATAATCACTATCTGGCACGTGTCGAAGCGGCTGGCATGATTGTCTCGGCCCGCACGCCTAGCGAAGATTTGTGCGAAATCATGGAATTGCCACGCACGGGTGAGAATGCCCACCCATGGTATGTAGGCGTGCAATACCATCCCGAGTTCAAGTCGACGCCACGCACCGGCCATCCCTTGTTCACCTCGTTCATCAAGGCAGCGCTGGCGCATAAAGAAGCCAACGCCGCTGCCCAATAACGCGGCTCGATTGCGACAGTATTACCCGTAAGACAGCTCCCGGCCAGATCGTTCCCGCCGGGAGTTTCTTTGCCCCCTTTGTGCAATTGCGCATCAGAACGCAGTGTGCAGCCCCTGTTACGCTTAACTTTGGAGAATGACATGAGTGCTATTGTTGATATTATCGGTCGCGAGATCCTGGACTCGCGCGGCAATCCGACCGTCGAATGCGATGTGTTGCTGGAATCGGGCGTGATGGGCCGTGCGGCCGTGCCGTCGGGTGCCTCGACCGGTTCGCGCGAAGCGGTGGAATTGCGCGATGGCGACGCCAAGCGCTACTTCGGCAAGGGCGTGCTGCAAGCATGCGAAAACATCAATACCGAAATCTCCGAAGCCATCATGGGCCTGGACGCCAATGAACAAGCTTTCCTGGACCGTACCCTGATCGACCTGGACGGCACGGAAAACAAGTCGCGCCTGGGCGCCAACGCCATCCTGGCCGTCTCCATGGCCGTTGCCAAGGCTGCCGCTGAAGAAGCGGGCTTGCCGCTGTACCGCTATTTTGGCGGTTCGGGCGCCATGCAGATGCCAGTGCCGATGATGAACGTCATCAACGGTGGCGCGCACGCCGACAACAACCTGGACATCCAGGAATTCATGATCATTCCCGTGGGCGCGCCGTCGTTCAAGGAAGCCGTCCGCTACGGCGCGGAAGTGTTCCACACACTGAAAAAGATCTTGCACAAGAAGGGTCTGAACACCAACGTGGGCGACGAAGGCGGTTTCGCGCCATCGCTGGCCAACCATGAAGAAGCCATCAAGCTGATCATCCAGGCCATCGAAGAAGCAGGTTACGAGCCAGGCACGCAGATCGCCATCGGTCTCGATTGCGCCGCGTCCGAGTTCTACAAGAACGGCAAGTACGAAATGGCCGGCGAAGGCCTGAGCCTGACGGCAACCGAGTTCACCAATCTGCTGGCGACCTGGTGCGACAAGTACCCGATCATCTCGATCGAAGACGCGATGCATGAAGGCGACTGGGATGGCTGGGCGATCCTGACTGCGGAACTGGGCAAGAAAGTGCAACTGGTCGGCGACGATCTGTATGTCACCAACACCAAGATCCTGAAAGAAGGCATCTCGAAAGGCATCGCCAACTCGATCCTGATCAAGATCAACCAGATCGGCACGCTGACGGAAACCTTCGCCGCCATCGAAATGGCCAAGCGCGCTGGCTACACGGCCGTCATTTCGCACCGCTCGGGCGAAACGGAAGACTCGACCATCGCCGATATCGCCGTGGCCACGAACGCCCTGCAGATCAAGACCGGCTCGATGTCGCGTTCGGACCGCATGGCCAAGTACAACCAGTTGCTGCGTATCGAAGAAGACCTCGGTGATATCGCCAGCTACCCAGGCCGCGATGCGTTCTATAATCTGAAGTAAGTTGTTGTAAAACTCACTGGCCGGCCGGAGATATCCGGCCGGTTTTTTAACTGAATACCCCATGCGCCTGATTACGCTCGCCCTGGCAGCCCTGTTGCTGCTGATCCAATTTCCCCTCTGGCTGGGTAAAGGCGGTTGGCTGCGTGTTGCCGACATGGAAGCCCAAGTGGCGGTGGCCAACAAGAAAAACGTGGAATTGAAGGCGCGCAACGCCAAGCTCGAATCCGAAGTGCGCGACCTGAAAGATGGCACGGGTGCCGTCGAAGAGCGTGCCCGCTATGAGCTGGGCATGGTCAAACAGAATGAGATTTTCGTGCAGATCGTGCGCAAGGGCCAGACCCCGCCGCTGCTGGAAACGCCGGTGGACGCTGCTGCGCCCCACTAATATTGCTCCGCCTGCCAAGCTGCAGGCGCCGGCTGCCCGGCGCCCCACGCGCGGCGCGGCCCGCCTTATTCTTCCCCATCAAGATATACATAGCCGCCATGGCCACCCAGAGTGCAGTCGGCACCGGTGATGCGCAATTCGATTTCATCGCCCGCGCTGGCGCCCAGCCCCTTGAGTATCACCGGTTGCCAGGGAATAGCTTTCCAGTTGCCGCCTTGATAGTCTTTCCAGCCTTGGAAGCTGGGATCGCTGGTAAAGAAGCGTCGGCGGTACAGGTCCTGGCCTTTGCTGAGGTTGCGCACGACGACATCGACATACGGTTGCTCTGATGGCTCGTGGCGCGGATCCTCCAGCACCGCCGCCCATTGAAACACCAGTTGCGGATTGCTGGCCGCCGCCGGCACGATCGCCTTTTGCGCGACATAGGTCGTGTGGTAGTTCGGCGTCTGGTCGTTGATCTTGGCGGCATGCATGCCAAAGATGCTGGTCGTCAGGTCAGTTGCGATCGGATCGAAGCCGACGCCGACCACTTCGACTTTTGTCGGCGTCAACACGGCGCCGCTGTTGAGCAGAGAGGTCTGGCTGTTCCAGCCGCTGAGGTCACCTGATTCAAAGCCGAAATTGACAAAGAAATTTTCCCCCGCAGACTGCACGCTGAATTTTCCAAAGGCCGAGAAGCCGTGCTCGGTGCTGCGCGGATGTTCCGACACCAGCAGCATCACATCGATTTTGTTTTCCAGTTTGGTGGGAAAGTTCAGCATATAGTTGCCTGCCGTATCAAGGAGCACGCCCGTCGCACCCTGGCGCACGCCATCGTAGAACACGTGCAGATAGACATCCTTTTTGCTGCCGACGGGACGGTTGAAGCGTCCTTGCAGGCTTTGCCCGTCTTGATGGGCGATCTGCACGCGCACGGGCCGTGCGTACTCGAGCGCCTGTACCTTGCCTTGCTGGTCTGTCACTTGCAGATGCGAAAAATAGTCTTGCAGCTTGCCGCTTTCCCACTCGGCGATGATTTTCTGGAACTGGGCCGGGGCGCCGAAAGTGTCGTCGCTGGCGTAGCCGATATGGTCGAACATCGAGGGTGGATAGGAGGCTGCGCGTGAATACGTGCCAAAGCCCGTCAGCATGTTCCAGTCGTAGTTGGCTTCGACATCGGGGGCGTTCGAATCGTAGATACGAAAGCGCGCCTGATCCGCGTCATAGGCAAAGACCGTCACGGAATGGCCGCCATCCTTGGTGCCGCTATGCATGACCAGATGCAGTGGATCGCCCGTGGCGATCATCGACTCCAGCATCAGGCGGCCGGTGTCGATGGCTTGCGGAATGAGGATGCTTGATGCCACGCTGTTCCACTTGCCGGCGATGACAGCGTAGGTCATGGCCATGGCTGTGCGGGTCAGTTCATCGTCCACCGGCTGCCCCGGCATGCCTTCGTTGGACAGGTCATACAGCCGCTTTGACTTGTTCAAGGAGAAATAATGCGTGGAGAGCGAGGCGAAAGCGGCGCAGTGGCCGCCGTATAGATAGGAGCCGAAGTTACGGTGCAGGACGGAATCCGTGCCGAGCCGAAATCCCGTGTCGACCGCCGGCATGCCCAGGTTGAGTGCGCGCACGACGATCGCCATGAAGCGCGAGAAGTGCGAGGTACGGAAGGTGACCGTGCCCTTGCTCCTGTCGACGCCAATGACGGAGACGGTACGGTAGCGGCTCGCGGCTTCGTCCCAGTAGAGTACTGCGGGCGGCAAGTCGCCGGCTGCGGCAAGGTCATAGGGCATGGTGACGGTAATGGGCAGCTTGAATTGCGCCGGCCCGCCGCCGGCTACCTTCAAGAGCAGGGTTTTCGAGACGGCCAGCGTGCCGGCCGCAATCGCCTCTGCGCGGAAGGGACCGGGCGGCGCGTTTTCGTAGCCCACCTGGACTTGCAGGTCGTCGATGGCGGCATCAGGCGGGATATCGATGAGTGTGCCGGGTACGCCTGGGGCGCTGGCGGGCACGCTGAGCCGAGCACCGGCGCCGGCGGTGAATGCGCTGCGCAATACTTCATTTTGTACTTCCGACGGCAGTTCTTCGACCGGTGGCGGCACATCCTGCGCCGTGCGTCCACCGCCGCATGCCGTCAGCGCTACGCATACCACGAGGGGCGCCAGCCATGCGCGCCAGTATCTGGAGTGTTTCATTGCATTCTCCCTTGACTTGCCTGGTTTGCTTGCTGGCGGGATGCCAGATGGGCATGGCGTTAGGAGAGCAAGAAGCAGTCCAGGAGAATTTTATGTTGGAGAATCAAGGGCTTGAGCTTGTCCAGTTGCCTGAGAAGGGCATGACTGTCAAAAAAAGCGACACGGCTGGGGGAGGAGGGCTTGCCCTGTCAGCCTGGGCCAATTGCCAGGCTGACGCACTGCACCTTGGCTTGGCGTCGTATTGCCGCGCTGCTGCCAGGGGTGTTTTTTCCTGCGGTTCTTTGCTGCTGACTGATCAGAAACGGGCTTTGCCGGTCGAGATCAGGTAGAAATGGATGCCGGTGACCACGATGGCCACGGTGATCAGTGCGGTTTCGAGAAATATCATCAAAATTCCAGGTAAGCTGTTGATACAGAGTTGGCTTAAAAAATGTCCAGGGCCAGGCGCCACGTCGAAGACAGTAGGAACGTACGGCGAGGTGTGGGCAAAGCTGCCTTGGACGTTTTAGCCGCGTGTAGCGAGGAAACGCAGTTCCGAGGCCAGATTCGGCATCAGTTGTTCGTAACGCGCCGCTTCCGAGTTCAGCAGCGCGATATCGCGTTGGCTTGGGCGCACATAGCGTTGCTCTTGCTCGGTGCCGCTGTTGGCGATGACTTCCTTCTGCGCCAGTTCGCTGTACGGCTTGGTAGCGAGCAGGGCGCCCAGGAAGGCGCGCGTGGCGCGGCCCAGGTTGCTGAAATAGTTGTCGTCGTTGCTGTAGGTAGTGGTAAAAGTGGACATATGCCCTCCATGAATAGTCTGTTGTTGCATTGCACAATAATGGAGTTCGCGATATATGTCTAATTTCAAGATCCAATTTCAGTAATTCAAAAAACGAATAATAAGGGCGTAGCCGTCGGCTACGCCCTGGAAACGATTTTGTTACGAAATGTCTATCCGGCAGCGATGCGTCCCAAGCCCGGATCGTCGCTAAAAAAGCCATCCAATCCCGTTTCGATATAGCGGCGCATTTCTGCCACGGAACCGGCTTCGTTGCGCGCGTTTTCACCATTGCCATCGCGGAAGTCGGCCGCCAGGAAACGATTTTCCGGGCGGAAGGTCCAGGTGTGCAGCAGCAAGCCTGCCTGGTGCGCATCGTCGACGATGGAGGAGGGCTTGGCCAGGCGCTGATCGGCATCGAGCGCGATGACGCTGCGCGTAGGCGGCGCCACCACGTCCGCGTAGGCGGCGATATCGCGCAAGCCGGCCGGCGTCGTCATCTGGCCGAAGGTCAGCTTGCCACCGGCCTTGGCGACGTCCATCGGGCGCACGTCGCCGCCCACCACCAACTGCATCAGGCGCACGTTGGCGCGCCGTCCCAGCTTCTCGCGCAGGTACTTCAGGTTCGCCACTTCGAAGGACTGGATTTCGATGGGCGCGCGGCGCGTGTACTCATGCGCCAGCATGGTCGACAGGAAACGGTCTTCCAGCGCCAGGCCCGCATCGCGGAAGTAGGTCGAGCTTTTCAGCTCCGGCACGAGGCCAATGATGCGTCCGCTGGCGGCCGATTGCGCTGCAACAAAATCGATGATTTCTTCCCAGGTGGGAATCTGGAACTGTCCATCATACAAGGTGTTGCCGGGACGTACTTTCGGCAGCCGTTCGATGGCGCGCAGGGTTTTCAGTTCTGCCAGCGTGAAATCGTCGACAAACCAGCCATCGTGCCAAGCGCCGTCGAGCATCTTCTTGCTGCGCCGGCTGGCAAATTCAGGCCGGCGCGCCACGTCCGTGGTGTCGATCAGGTTGCTTTCGTGGCGCGCCACGAGGATGCCGTCGCGCGTCACCACCAGGTCCGGCTCGATGTAGTCGGCACCGTCGACGATAGCCTTGGCGTACGACGCCAGCGTATGCTCGGGGCGCAGAGCGCTGGCGCCCCGGTGGGCAAACACCAGCGGGCGGGCCGGGGGCGTGGCCAGCAGACCGGCGGCAAAGCCGGGTGCCGCCGCCAGGGCCAGGCCTCCCACGGCCGCCTGGACGAAGCTGCGCCGCGAAAAGTGCCGTTGTGGGAGGCTAGGCGTGCGCATCAAAAGTCTGCCGTCAGGGTCAGGAAGCCCTGGCGCGGGGCGATCGGGAAGGTGTTGTACGTCTTCTCGGCAGCGCCTACCACCACGTTCTGCGCACCTTGGCGGTTGGCCAGGTTGCTGACATTCAAGCGCCAACGGGGATTTTTCAGCCAGCTGGCCATGGCCGGCAGTTTGCCCGACACGCCCAGGCTCATCAGGAAATAGCTGGGCACGGACAAATCGTTGGTGTACGTCGCGTAGCGCTTGCCCACATAGTCACCCGTCAGTTGTACTTCGATATCGCCCAGCGTGGCGGAAGCAACAAACTTGTTCAACCATTCCGGCGAGCCCGGCACGTTCTTGCCCGCCGTCAATACCAGCGCGGCGCCATTGTTGTAATTGTCCGCGTACTGCGAGCGGTTGTACGACAGGGCATTGTAGAACGAGAAATTGTTGCCAAAGTGTACGGTACCGGCGATGTCGATGCCATCCGTGCGCACGCTGCCCACGTTGGCCAGCACGGGGTTGCCACCGATGATGGAGGAAATCACCGGCGTCGGGCTGATCTGCAGCAAACGGTTGCTGAAATCGACGTGGTAGACATTGACTTGTCCATCGATGGCGGTGATGGCGCCCAGATTCAAGGCATGACTGCCACGCACGCCCACTTCATAGGTGAGGGCCGTTTCCGGCTTGGCGTCGCGCTTGAACAAATCAAAAGCGGCCTGGCTCGACAAGCTCCATGGCGAAGCGCCGCCGCCGCCGTAGGTGACGAACTGGCGCATGTTTTTCTGGATGTTGAAGTACAGCTGGTCTTGCGGCGTGAAGTCCCAGCGCGCGCCTACTTGCGGCAACAGCCATTTCTTCGTGTTGATGGTACCGACCGGCAAGGCCGTCGAGCCACCGGAAATGGCGCCCTTGGCCGGCTGCACGGGGAATTGGCCATCGGCAAACTGCAGGCTGGACTTGAAACCGGCCTGCAGGGCGATATCTGGACGGATGCGCCATTCATCCTGCAGGTGCAATTGCACCACCTTGTTGTTGATTTCGCTGCCGTACTGCGTGATCAAGGGATTGCTCGGGCGGTCATACGGCGAGGTGGGGTTGTTGACATCCAGCGCATACCAGCGGCGGTAGGCGGACGAGCGGTTCTGTTCCAGCCACAGGCCCGCTTCCAGTTGGTGCTCGCCGATTTCCTTGCGCACAGTGGAAATGAAGCCGCCCCGCTTGATGTCGTATTCCGTGGTGCGCACGGCGTAGCCCGAGTTGCCGAACACCTGTTTCAGGTTCTGTTTCGGGTAGTACACGCTGAACAGGCCAGGCAAGCCGGCCACGCCGATGGGGCCGGCTACCACGCCCACGCCGTCATCCTTGTGGTAATACACTTGGTTGGCCCAGGTCGTGCCTTCACCCAGGTTGGCGTCGAACTTGGCATAGGCCAGGTAATCGGTGCGCTGCGCATCGCTGTAGTAATTACGGTAATTGTTGCCGTCGGCGGCCGGCGTGGCACCGGTAGGCGACAGATAATTCAGGGCCGCCTTGAAGTCCGGGTACAGGAAGGGGCGCGTGTAGGGCGAGCTCGTTTCCCCGGCCAGGTGCACGGTGCTGTCTTCGTTCGGTTCTATCTTGTCCGAGTAATTAAAGAACAGCGTCAGCTTGCCCGCCTCGCTGCGGTTGACGTATTTGGCGTTGAACTGGTCACCGCCCTGGCGCGCGTCGAAATCCCAGGCGCGGGCTTCGTGGTGCAGGATGGAAAAATAGGCGCTGCTGCCGTCGCCAAAGGCGCCCGTGTCGTAGCGGGCAAATGTGCGCGAGGTGCGGTGGCTGCCCACCGTTTGCTGCACGCTGGCGCCTTGCGTGGCCAGCGGGTCGCTGGAGTAGGTTTCGATGGTGCCGCCCAGGTTGCTGGTCGAGGCCGTGGCCAGGTCGCCCGCGCCCGAGGACAGCACCACGCTGCGCACGTTTTCGCTGATGACGGCGCGCTGCGGCGACAGGCCGTTGTAGTTGCCGTACTGCTGGTCGCCCAGCGGCACGCCATCCATGGTGTAGCCGAGTTGCTGACCGGAAAAGCCATGCACAAACAGCGACAGGTTTTGTTCGTTGTTACCCCACGGATCGGCCGTCTGGAAGCTGACGCCAGGCAAGGTTTGCAGGGCTTTCAGGGGATTCGTGCCGGGCAGGATTTTCTGGATTTCATTCTTGCTCAAGGCCACGGAGGAACGCGTCTTGCGCGAAGAAATCTCTACGCTAGCCATCGGGGCATGCTCGTCAGCGGCAGCCGGGCCAGCAGCGGCCATGTCGGTGGCGGCGGATGCCACAGCGGCGGCCACTGCCGTTTGAGCCAGCGCCGGCAGGGACAGGCCTGCGGCGCAGGCGCTCAGCAAAACATGGAAGGAATGGCGGCGCAGGGCCAGCGTCAAGTGGGAATTCATATCAGCCTGTGTAAAGTTGGAAGTAAGACAAGCTGCGCAGCGTAACGGCCGCGCGTTACGGGCTGATGACGAACTGATGACGGGAAGATGACAGTAGAAAAAAAGCGCCGCCTGAGCGGCGGCGCGGGGACTATTGCAATTAATTAATTGGTTAATTAGTTAATTAATTAGTTAGTTAATACTTGCTGCGGGGGGTATCAACACCTCGGCCGGCGCATCCGTGATGAATAGCTGCGCGCAATCGACCTTGTCGAAGGCATAATGCTGGCCGCAGAAATCGCAGTTCACGCCCACTTCTTCCACTTCGTCCAAGGTGCTGTTGACTTCGTCCTGGCCCAGCATCTTGAGCATATTGCCGACTTTTTCGCGCGTGCAGCTGCAATGGAAGCTTGGGTGCAGCGGCTCGAAGACGCGGATTGTTTCTTCCCAGAACAAGCGCTGCATCAGGGTCTCGATATCGGTGGCGAGGATTTCTTCCTCTTTCAAGGTCGACGCCAGCATCACGGCGCGGTGCCAGGTGTCCAGTGCATCTTCTTCCGAGACGGGCGTCGCTTCGGCCTTGCCGCCATGGTGGGGCAGCTTTTGCAGCAGCAGGCCGCGCGAGACGCTGTCATCTGTGGCCAGCCACAAACGCGTGTCGAGTTGTTCCGAACGCAACATGTAGTTTTCAATCACGGTGGCCATGTCGTCGCCGTCCAGCGGCACGATGCCCTGGTACGGTTGCTGGCCTGGCACCTTGTCGGCCGGATCCAGGGTGATGATGAAGCGGCCCTTGCCCGTGGCGTTGAGCAATTGCGGCACGGTGGCGACATCGGCAATGGTGGCGTCCGGGTCCAGCTTGGCCGTGGCGCGCAGGCGCAGGTCGGAATCGCACTCGACGACCATCAGGCGCACGGGACCGTCACCATGGATTTGCATGATGATGGAGCCGTTGAATTTCAGGTTGGCTGACAGCAGGGCGGCCGCAGCGACCATTTCGCCCAGCACTTTTTTCACGGCCGTCGGGTAGGCGTGGCGCGATACCACTTCCTGCCAGGCATGGGAAACGTCGATGAACTGGCCGCGCACGGCGGCGTTATCGAAAATAAATTTTTGCAGCGTATCCTCGGTGGTGGCAGCGCTGACGGCGCCCGTGGTTTCAGTCGTCATTCTCTTATCCAATCTTCGTGAGTTGCGTATTAAATAGCTGGCCGCGTTGCACATAGTTCACGGCGTTGCCTTGTAGTCTGGTGATATCGTCTGCCGTCAGGGCCCGCACGGCTTTCGCCGGTGAACCGATGATGAGCATATTGTCGGGAAATTGCTTGCCTTCCGTGACCAGGGCGCCTGCGCCGACCAGGCAGCCTTTGCCTATCTTTGCGCCATTCAGGATCACCGCCTGGATGCCGATCAGGGCGCCATCGCCTATCGTGCAGCCGTGTAACATCGCCTGGTGGCCGATGGTCACGTTCTGGCCGATGACCAGCGGGTAGCCAGGGTCTGTGTGCAGCACGGCGCCTTCCTGTACATTGCTGTTGGCGCCCACGGTGATACGTTCGTTGTCGCCGCGAATCGTGGCGCCGAACCAGACGGACGTATTCGCTGCCAGTGTCACCTTGCCGATCACGTTGGCCGTGTCGGCAACAAAAGCGGAAGCGTCAATCTGCGGCGCATCGGCGCCCAATTGGTAGAGTGTCATCGTTAGCCTGTGGCGGTGGTGGAAGCGCCGGGCTGGGCCGGACGCGGAAGTTTTGCTTGGCTTACCTGTTATGTACACTATTTTACGCTGTTGCAGGACAAATCCTGGTACCAAGCGCCAATCCGGTATAATTATCGAACGCTCGTACTTTTATATCCCTACTATTGACAGAGACAGCATGTGGCGCCATCGGCGTCACTTTCAAGGCAGGCAATCAGATGAAATCCATGAAACTTTCCCGTTCCGAATTCATCCATATCCGCGGCGCCCGTACGCATGTGCGCCATTGGGGCCGCGAAGGTGCCCCTATCCTGTTCATGCTGCACGGTTGGATGGACGTGGCCGCTTCGTTTCAGTTCGTCGTCGACGAGTTAGCTGGCGACTGGCACGTGATCGCGCCCGACTGGCGCGGTTTTGGCCTCAGTGATTACACGCAGTCCGATACCTATTGGTTCCCCGACTACCTGGCCGACCTGGATGCCATGCTGCTGCATTATTCGCCGGAGGCGCCCGTTAAACTGCTCGGCCACAGCATGGGCGCCAACGTGGCCGGCCTGTACGCGGGCGTGCGGCCCGAGCGCATCAGCCGTTTCATCAACCTGGAAGGCTTCGGTATGATGGCGACCCGGCCCGAGCAGGCCCCCGGCCGCTACGCCAAGTGGCTGGACGAATTGCGCGAGCCGCCCGCCATGCGCGGCTATCCTAGCCAAAAGGCGGTGGCGGAACGCCTGCAAAAGACCAATCCGCGCTTGTCCGATGAGCGCGCGGCTTTTCTGGCCGAGCACTGGTCGGCGCAGAACGAGGCGGGCGAGTGGGACATCCTGGGCGACCCGCAGCACAAGCGCGTCCATCCCATCTTGTACCAGGTGGAAGAAGTGATGGCATGCTGGCGCCGCATCACGGCGCCCGTGCTGTGGGTGGAAGCCGATGATACGAATATGTGGCAATGGATGGGACCCAAGCAAGAGGCGCGCATCGAAATCGACCGTCGTTTGGCCTGTATCGAGAATGTTCGCTGCGAGATGATGCTGGACGCGGGCCACATGCTGCACCATGACCAGCCAGCGCAGCTGGCGCGCCTGGTGGAAACTTTTCTGGCGCAGTAATGCGCTGGCGCCACTGTGTCTTTAAGGCGACTTCCTTATCTGGCAAGCAGCGTACAATAAAAACTTCTTTCATGTTGAGCTCTTGCGGGGTATTGTTTTCGTATGCTTAAAGTCGACCTGCATTGTCATTCGAATATTTCCGATGGCGTACTCGCGCCCGCTGCCGTGGCCGCGTATGCGCGCAAGGCGGGCGTCGACGTGTGGGCGCTGACCGACCACGACGAAGTGTCCGGCGTCGCCGCCGCGCGCACGGCCGCGCTGGACCTGGGCATGCGTTTCGTGGCCGGCGTGGAGATCTCCATTACCTGGGCCGGCCAGACCGTGCACATCGTCGGCTTGCAAGTCGATGAAAACAATCCTGGCCTGGTACAGGGCTTGCACCAGACACGCTCGGGGCGCGACGCGCGTGGTCGCGAAATCGCCCGCCAACTCGACCTGGCCGGTATCCCTGATGCCTATGAAGGGGCCTTGAAATTTGTCGGCAATCCCGATTTGATGTCGCGCACGCATTTTGCCCGCTACATCGTGGAAATGGGGAAATGCGCGAATATCGCTGATGTGTTCAAGAAATACTTGTCGGAAGGCAAGCCCGGCTATGTCGAGCACCGCTGGGCTACCCTGGCCCAGGCGGTGGGCTGGATACGCGGCGCGGGCGGCGTGGCTGTCATCGCCCATCCGGGACGCTACCGCTTCAGCGACATGGCGCAAGGCGTGCTGTTCGATGAATTCAAGCAGCTTGGCGGCGTGGCTATCGAAGTCGTCACGGGCAGTCACAGCCCGGACCAGTATCCGCAATACGCACAGCTGGCCAACGCTTACGGTTTCCTCGCCTCGCGCGGCACGGATTTCCATGCACCAGGCGAGGCGCGCGTGGATTTTGCCATGCTGCCGCCGCTGCCTGCCAACGTCACGCCCATCTGGCACGACTGGTTTTAATGCTGTCGAAAATCTACTGCGCGGCGCGACTTGCGGCCTGCGATGCTCACTGTGCTAAAGCACAGCTCCGCTTCTCGGCCACAATTCACATCCGCTCGCGACGATTTTCTTAGGCATTAAGTGCAGGATGTGCGCAGGCTTGAAATTCGCCACTGCATGCTTATCTTTTAGCCATTACTCTCTTTCCGGAGCCATCGCCCATGAAACGTATCGTCCTTTTTATCGTCACCAACCTGGCCGTGATGCTGGTGCTGTCGCTCGTCCTGAGCTTGCTGGGCGTGGGCAATCCGGCACGCGGCAGCACCCTTAACCTGGGCAGCCTGCTGGTGTTTTCGCTGGTGGTGGGCTTCACGGGCTCGATCTTTTCGCTGCTGATCAGCAAACCCATGGCCAAGTGGAGCACGGGCGCGCGCGTGATCGACAACCCGACGTCGTCGACGGAATTGTGGCTGGTCAATACCGTGCGTGCCCTGTCCGAGCGCGCCGGTATCGGCATGCCGGAAGTGGCCGTGTATGAAGGCGATGCGAATGCGTTCGCCACGGGCGCCTTCAAAAATTCGGCCCTGGTGGCCGTCTCCACCGGCTTGCTGCAGAACATGAATCGCGATGAAGTCGAAGCCGTGCTGGGCCATGAAATCGCCCACGTCGCCAATGGCGACATGGTGACGCTGACCCTGATACAGGGCGTGGTCAATACCTTTGTCGTCTTCATGGCCCGCGTGGTGGGTTTCTTTGTCGACAATGTGCTGTTGAAAAATAATAACCGCGAAGGCGGCGGGCGCGGCATCGGCTATGTCGTCACCGTCATGGTGTGCGAAGTCATCTTCGGCTTGCTCGCTTCCATCATCGTGGCCTGGTTTTCGCGCCAGCGCGAATTTCGCGCCGATGCCGGCTCCGCCAAGCTGCTGGGCAGCCCGACGCCGATGATGCATGCGCTGGCCCGCCTGGGTGGCGTAGCGCCGGGCGAACTGCCGCAATCGATGCAGGCACTGGGCATCAGTGGCGGCAATGGCGGCTGGGGCGCACTGTTTGCCACGCATCCGCCTCTCGAACAACGCATTGCCGCGCTGCGCGGCGTACAATGATGCTAACTTAACAAGCTGGTTCGCCAGAACGCTTACACATGAGTCAATTTTTTCATATCCACCCTGAGAATCCGCAATTACGCCTGATCAAGCAGGCAGTGCAGATCATCCAGTCCGGCGGCGTGGTGGCCTTGCCCACCGATTCCTGCTACGCGCTCGTATGCCAGCTCGACGACAAGGGCGCCGTCGAGCGCCTGCGCCGCATCCGTGGCGTCGATGAAAAGCATCACCTAACCTTGTTGTGCCGCGACTTGAGCGAGCTGGGCGTGTACGCCCGCGTGGACAACCGCCAGTTCCGCCTGCTCAAGGCGGCCACGCCGGGCGCTTACACCTTCATCCTGGAAGCGACCAAGGAAGTGCCGCGCCGCCTCAGCCATCCTTCGCGCAAGACCATCGGCCTGCGCGTGCCGCAGCACCGTATCGTGCAATGCCTGCTGGAAGAGCTGGGCCAGCCGCTGCTCGGTGCGACATTGACCCTGCCCGGCGACGAAGACAGTCTGACCGATGCCGATACCATCCGCGAGCGCCTGGAAAAACTGGTCGACCTGATCATCGATGGTGGCGTTTGCGCGCACGGCCCCAGCACGGTGATCGACCTGACGGGGGCCGAGCCGGAAGTGGTGCGCGTGGGACGCGGCGACCCGGCCGTGCTGGGTTTGTAAGTCGATGCGGCAGACCAACATGGCCTGCCCCAATTTACCTAACGTTGCCAGGCCTGACAAAACCGCAGCGAGCGCAAGTGACGACGCCCAGCAGGTTTTGACAGCTGCCTTTAATTGCCGTCTAAGAAAGCCATCTGCACGCCTCTGGTAGAATCGCGGTCATGAGCGATTTCAATACGATAGTCCAGACCGTTGCCGTGTACCTGGTGCCGGTGCTGTTTGCCATTTCCCTGCATGAGGCAGCGCACGGCTACGCCGCCCGCTATTTCGGCGACCCGACGGCCTCGAACGAGGGCAGGCTGAGCCTCAATCCGATCCGACATATCGATCCTTTCGGCACTATATTGCTGCCCTTGATACTCTTTTTTACGATCCAGGTGCCGTTTGGCTATGCCAAGCCGGTGCCCGTCGATTTCAGCCGCCTGCGCAATCCGAAGAAGCAGATGGCCTGGGTGGCGTTTGCCGGTCCTGGCGCCAATTTCGTCATGGGCTTGGGCTGGATGATCGCCTTTGTCGTCCTCAGCGTCCTGCCGCCGACGGAGATGGGCATGTTTTTGCGCAAGATGGCCGGTGCTGGCGTCAGCGTGAATGCGGCCATGTTCGTCTTTAACCTGATTCCCGTGCCGCCCCTCGATGGCGGGCGCATCATGACGGGCTTGCTGCCGATGTCGCTGGCGCGTCCCTACGCCAGCATCGAGCGCCACAGCCTGTATGTGTTTGGCGCCCTGGTGCTGCTGATGTACACGGGCATATTGAACCGCGCCTTGCTGGTGGCGATCGAATTTGTCATTGGCATTTTTGTCACCCTGGTCACGCCACTGACGGCGTTATTGACTTGATGCACGCCACTGGATGGACGCACATAATCGATGGAAGTAACGATGCAAGTAACTGAAGCAATACTGGAAACTGAGACGATTTCGGGCTGGCTGCGCCGCTGGGCACCCCTGATCCCGGGCGGCGAAGTGCTGGACCTGGCCTGCGGCGCCGGCCGCCATGCGCGCCACCTGGTGAGCCTGGGCCATCCTGTGATCGCACTTGACCACGATCCTGAAATGCTGGAAAAGGCTGCTGGCACGGGTATCACCACCTCGCTGGTGGACCTGGAGGCACCGGGCGCCGTGTGGCCCTTCGCTGCCGGCCGCTTTGCCGGCATCGTCGTCACCAATTATCTGCATCGGCCCCTGCTCGAAGCCATGCTCGCCAGCCTGGCAGTCGATGGCGTACTGCTGTATGAAACGTTTGCGGAAGGCAATGAGCAGTTCGGCAAGCCGTCGAATCCGAAATTCCTGTTGCAGGAAGGCGAAATGCTGACTTGGGCGGTGCAGCACGGCCTGCGCGTGGTGGCGTACGAGGATGGGCGCGTGGAACAGCCAAAAGCTGCTCTGGTGCAACGAATTTGTGCCGTTCGGCCGGATTTTCCACGGC
The DNA here is from genome assembly GCA_000242815.2 of Janthinobacterium lividum PAMC 25724. Lineage (GTDB taxonomy): Bacteria > Pseudomonadota > Gammaproteobacteria > Burkholderiales > Burkholderiaceae_D > Janthinobacterium > Janthinobacterium lividum_D. Next base: position 522,872 of record AHHB01000037.1, on the reverse strand, counting down.
TGGCGGCCCTGCTGCCGACGTTTTGAGCGGCCATACTATGTCAGAATGCACCACAGGCGCGGGCTATCCGCTACAATCGTTGTTTTATTTATCGGCGCTATAAACTTACTATGATCAAGGGCAGCATTGTAGCAATCGTCACCCCGATGCACGCAGACGGCAGTCTGGACTTTCCAGGTCTGCGCAAGCTGATCGACTGGCATATCGCCGAGGGTACGGACGGCATCGTCATCGTTGGCACGACGGGCGAATCGGCAACAGTCAGCGTGGAAGAGCACTGCGAACTGATACGCTTGACCGTCGAACATGCCAAGGGACGCATTCCTATCATCGCCGGCGCCGGTGGCAACTCCACGGCCGAGGCCATCAAATTGACGCGCTACGCGAAAGAAGCGGGCGCCGATGCTGTCTTGCAAGTGGTGCCGTACTACAACCGTCCTACCCAGGAAGGCATGTACCAGCACTTCAAGGCCATCGCCGAAGCCGTCGACATTCCCGTCATCCTGTACAACGTGCCTGGCCGCACGGTTGCCGACATGAGCAACGACACGATCGTGCGCCTGTCCGCCATCGCCAATATCGTCGGCGTGAAAGATGCAACCGGCAACATCGGCCGTGGTATCGACTTGCTGCGCCTCGTGCCGGCCGACTTCGCCGTGTACTCGGGCGATGATCCGACGGCCATGGCGCTGATGTTCTGCGGCGGCCACGGCAACATCTCCGTGACGGCCAACGTGGCGCCGCGCGCCATGCACGAACTGTGCGTTGCAGCCATGGCGGGCGAGCGCGCCACGGCGATCGCCATCAATAACAAAGTTTTTCCTCTGCACCAGAAATTGTTTGTCGAGCCCAACCCGGTGCCCGTCAAATGGGCGCTGGCCGAAATGGGCCTGATGCCGGCTGGCTTGCGTTTGCCACTGGTGCCACTGGCTGAAAATTGCCATGCTACCGTACGCGATGCCTTGCGCGACGCCGGCCTCCTATCCTAAGGCCGAACCTCAAGCCCGGACTCGACCAGTCCGGACCTTCCCTGATTCCAGCTGCTACTTAGCTTCTTATCCAGTTACGACATGACTAATTGCAAGAAAAACCAATCGGCGCCTGCCACCATCGCCATCCGTGGCATCGTCATCGGCACCATCGCAGCGAGCCTCGCCGGCTGCGGCATGATCAGTTCGGTAGTCGGCGGCGACAAGGTCGATTACAAATCGGTCAAGAAAGCCAGCACTCTGGACGTGCCGCCTGACTTGACGCAATTGCAGCAGGACAACCGCTACTCCTTGCCGGACGCGAAAAACGGCGTGGCGACGGCTTCCGGTTACAACGCGCAGCGCAACGCCGCGGCAGGTACGCCTGTCGTCGTGGGTGCCGACGGCGTGGTGGGCGTCGTCCCTGTCACGGCCGGTGGCGTGAAGGTCGAGCGCGCAGGCAACCAGCGCTGGCTGGTCGTCAAGCAGTCGCCTGAAGTGCTGTGGCCGCAACTGAAGCAGTTCTGGGAAGATTCCGGCTTCAGCGTCGCCATCGACCAGCCGACGGCTGGCATCATGGAAACCGAGTGGAATGAAAACCGTGCCAAGGTGCCGCAGGACATTATCCGCAGCACGATAGGCAAGGCTTTCGATGCGCTGTACTCGACGGGTGAAAAAGACAAGTTCCGTACCCGCGTGGAGCGCCTGGCCGACGGCTCGACCGAGATCTACATCAGCCACCGTGGCGTGGAAGAGGTTGTCACCGGCCGCGACAAGGAAAGCACCACCTGGACCGCGCGTGCTAACGATCCTGGCCTGGAAGCGCAATTCCTGGCCAAGCTGATGACGCGCCTGGGCGCGGCCAGCGACGATGCGCAAGCGAAGACGGCCGTCGATGCCGCCATCGTGCAGCCGCAGCACGCCAAGCTGGTGGGTGACGCCGCTACGCCAGCGCGCGCCATCGAAGTCGATGAAGGTTTCGACCGCGCCTGGCGCCGTGTCGGCCTGGCACTGGACCGCGTTGGCTTTACCGTGGAAGACCGCGACCGCACGCAAGGCACGTATTTCGTGCGTTATGTCGATCCGGACGCGGTCAAGAAAGATGGTTTCTTCTCGAAACTGTTCAGCTGGGGCTCGTCATCGGACAAGGATAAGGAAGCGCAGCGCTACCGCGTCCTGGTCAAGGCCGGTAACGGTTCGACCAGTTTGGTCAGCATCTTCAGCAATGAAGGTAAGCCTGACGTTTCGCCAGTGGCAGAAAAGATCCTGGGCTTGCTGAACGAGCAGTTGAAATAAGTGCTGCGACAGCGGCAGGTTTGAAAAACTTGCCGCGTATTAAGAAGGCTGGCCCGGGAAACCGCGCCAGCCTTTTTTGATGCTGACTGCCGCAGTTTTATCTTGTGGATAAAACTGCGGACGCAAAAAAGCCGGCCCGAAGGCCGGCTTTCTTTAGTGCAGGGTGCTAAATTACTTAGCAGCCGATGCAGCAGCCGAAGCAGCCGAAGCAGCGTCGGTAGCGGCCGAAGCGGCAGCCGAAGCAGCAGCAGCAGCGTCGGTAGCGGCCGAAGCAGCAGCGTCAGCAGCAGCGGCTGGAGCAGCTTCAACTACTGGTGCTGGTGCTGGGGTTTCAACTACTGGTGCTGGTGCAGGAGCTTCTTCTTTTTTGCTGCAAGCAGCCAGAGCAACAACCATCAGGGAGGCGATCAGCAGGGATTTTTTCATTTGTTTTCCTTAATTATTTCAAAAATTAAATCAATATTGTTGCGATGAATAATTACCGGTAATTATCGCTCGTTAGGTCGTCTTCGAAGGCTTTTCGTACCAGGTGGTGCCTGCCAGACAACGGAAACTTCCTAACCGAATATTATAGCGATTTTTGGTGCGTCGCAATAGGAGCAAGAGGCAAATTCGCAACTATTTTGTGATATCGCAATATTTGCCGAAGCAAATTGCAAGCAAGTGTAAGCGATTTGCGCAAGCACGACAAAACGATATAAAAATAATATTTTTCATTGCGCTAGCGCAGATGTTGCCATTTCATCTGTCGCCATACCACTTTGCTGCGTCACGATCATTCAGGCCAGTTCGATCCAGCCATCCTGATACCAGGTATACAAGGCATCCATCACGTCATCGGAAGCCTGTGCCACGGCGGCGCCATCGAGCGCGCGTTCGTTGGCCAGGGTTTCCAGGGCTGTTTTATCAGCCTTGCCAATGGCAAACGATTCGCCATTGATGAAGACATTCTTGCCACGATACAGCATCAGCGTCTTGCGCGACAACACGACACCCTTTTTCTGTGCGGCATCCGCGAAGCGGCCCACCGTCAGCGGCTTGGACAGCGGCGTGAAAAACACATTGTGCTTCGGTTCCGACAGGTGTTCACCGAGGAAAATGGTCACGTCTTCTTCCGTGAAGCGCACCTTGTTGATTTCTTCCGTGATGGTGCTGAGCATTTCACGCGGGATTTCCGCTGGCTTGCCCGATGCTTTCAAGTCGGGATCGCTGTAAATGCCCGGCAAGTCGATCGAGTCGGCCATGAATTGCAGGAACGCTTCGCCCAGTTCCTGGAACGTGGGCGAGCGGAAGCCGATCGAATACGTTTGGCAGTCGCCGATGGCCACGCCGTCGTGCGCGTAGTGGGGTGGCAAATACAGCATGTCGCCCGGTTCCAGCGTGAATTCTTCGTCGGGCGTGAAGTTGCTGAGGATTTTCAGCGGCAAACCGTCGATCAGGCTCAGGTCTTTTTGCGCGCCGATGCGCCAGTGGCGCTTGCCCTGGCCTTGCAGCAGGAACACGTCATAGGAATCGAAATGCGGGCCTACGCCGCCGCCATCGGTGGCGAAGCTGACCATCAAGTCGTCCAGGCGCGCATCTGGCAGGAAGCGGAACTGGCGCAGCAGGGCGTCGGCCTTGGCGCTGTGCAGGTTGGCGCCCTGCACCAGCAGGGTCCATTCCTTCTGTTTCAGCGAAGGCAGGCTGGTCAACGGACCTTGCTGCATATTCCAGTGGCCGTCCGCATGGCTGACCAGGCGCGATTCGACGTGATCGAGGGTGGCCAGTTCGGCCAGGGCCTTGAAATCGAACAGCGCCTTGAAGCCAGGCACGGCTTGACGGATCAATAAGGGTTTTTTATGCCAGTAGTCGCGCAGGAATTGCGCCGGCGTGATGTCGCCGAGGAGAGTTAATTTTTTCATGCGCCCATTATAACAACCGGAAATGCAGGAATGCGCCTGCCGTGGGCGGCGTGAAGGTATAATTTGTCAGCTTATACAATGAAAGGAAGCATAATGAAGATTGCCAAAAATACGGTCGTGACTGTCAACTACAAACTGTCAGACGCGCAAGACAATCTGATCGAAGATGGCCGTCAGCCTATGGTCTACCTGCATGGTGATTATGAAAACACCCTGCCGAAGATCGAAGAAGAACTCGATGGCAAGGAAGTTGGCTACGCCAACACGATCCAGATCGAACCGGATGATGCTTTCGGTGAATACGATCCAGCCCTGGTGAAGGTCGAGCCGCGCAATCGCCTGCCTGAGCCGCTGGAAGTGGGCATGCAGTTCGAAGGCATGCCGGAAAGCGATTCGCCGGACGAAGAGGCGATGATCTTCACGGTGACCGATATCGCCGACGACAAGGTTGTGCTGGACGGTAACCATCCACTGGCCGGTATCGCGCTGCGCTTCTCGCTGACCGTCGCTGACGTGCGCGCAGCCACCGACGAAGAAATCGCCCATGGCCACGTGCATGGCGCACACGGCCATGACCATGGCGATGAAGATGATGAAGGCGACGAAGGCGATCACTTCCGTACGCATCCGATTCATTGAGGCCACCTGACCAAACCTACTGCGCGCAGCGGGGCATGGCCGGCGATGCTCACCGTACTAGAGTACGGTTGCGCTTCTCGGCCACGCCGCGCAGCTGCTCGCTACGGTTTTGTCAGGCGTCGTGACGTCTGTTGGTCGTGACGCCTGTTGTTCGATAAATAAAGGCTGGCCTTGCGCCAGCCTTTATGTTTACCTGCGTACAGTAGACGCCTTGACGCGCGCTTGCCTTGATGGCCGCGTGGCCCGTTGACGTACCTCAAAGAATGGCGTCTTGCCGGGCCGTACGGCGATGGCGGACCAGTCGTTGTCGATACTGACGTGGCCCAGGTTGCCTTTCCAGTTGATAGTCGGCCCGCCGGCCCTGGCGGTAGCCTTTCCAATCTTGCCCTCCTTGCCGTCCTTGCCGTTCGCCTCGCCTGCGCGCTGCGTATCGACCAGCAAAACCTTGCCGCCAAATTTCTTCGCCAGGGTGCGGACTTGCTTGCGCGGTCCGGCAAAGCCATCCTGCTTCGCGCTGAAGCTGGGCAGCAGCGAATTGTCGTCTTCGTCCAGCACGCCCACGTCGCCATCGGAAAACAGCACGATGCCGTCGAGTTTCTTGCGCTGCGCCATGGCGAACAGGCGCTGCAGCCAGGAGCGGTTGGCGACCAGCCGGTCTTCGAATTCGCTGTTGCGTCCCGCTTCTGGCAAGAAATGGTTGTTATTCGCGGGCAGGTTGACGGTGGCAAACAGCACGCCGCCGTATTCCCAGTGGGCGTTTTCCGCATAGCTGCGAAACTTCGCCGTCGAGGACAGCCGCGACAGGGTCAGCTTGTGCTGGCCCAGGCTTTGGTCGTCGGCGAAATAAACGTCGCGCAAGCGGTTCAGGCGTTCGATGGCGTTGACCCTGCCGCGCGAATTGCGGCAGTTGGCCCAGTCGCTGGCCGACAGCGAGACGATCAGCGGCGGGCCGCTGGCGTCCAGCACATCCTTGCGCTGGCCATACAGCTTGTCGCTGCACGATTCGCTGGCAGCCTTGATGCCGGTGGCCACCACGAAGGAGGCATTGAAGGCGCTGGTGTCGGCGATGGCTTTTTTCAGGGGGCCATCGTCCGGCCCCGCGTTGAATGAGTGGCCCAGCACGGCGAACTCGAAGCCGGCCTGCCCGCCCGGGGCGGCCAGCGCCGCTTGCCAGGGCAGGCTGGCGACCAGCAGGCCGGCAGCGAGCAGGCGTAGGCTGGCCATGCTGCGCCGCATGGTCATGCGGCAGCCAGCCGTTTCAACTGATACAGCTGTTCCAGCGCGTCGCGCGGCGTGAGCGCATCGGGATCGAGGTCGGCGATCGCGTCGAGCAAGGCTTGCTGCGCTGTATTGAGCACGGCCAGCGGTGCCGCTTCCTCTTCTTCCTCTTGCGCATATGGATCGGCGGAGGGCAGCGAGAACAGGTCGCGCTGCGGCGTGGCGTCCAGCGCTTGCGCTTCCAGGCGCGCCAAGTGCTTGCGCGCGGCCTTGATCACCGGCTGCGGCACGCCAGCCAGTTGCGCCACCTGCAAGCCATAGCTTTGCGAGGCGGGGCCGGCTTGCACGGCGTGCAGGAAGACGATGCTGTCCTTGTGCTCGACGGCGGACAAATGCACGTTGGCCGCGCTCGGGTGGCTGTCCGGCAATTGCGTCAGCTCAAAGTAGTGCGTGGCAAACAAGGTAAAGCTGCGGCTGCTGTCGATCAGATGGCGCGCGATGGCCCAGGCCAGGGCCAGGCCGTCGAAGGTCGAGGTGCCACGGCCCACTTCATCCATCAGCACCAGCGAGTGCTCGGTGGCACCGTTCAAAATGGCGGCCGATTCCGTCATTTCCACCATGAAGGTCGAGCGTCCGCCCGCCAGGTCGTCGGTGGCGCCGATACGCGTGAAGATGCGGTCGATGGGACCGATGGTGGCGGACGCGGCCGGCACGTAGCTGCCCACGTAAGCCAGCAGGGTAATCAATGCCACCTGGCGCATGAAGGTCGATTTACCGCCCATGTTCGGGCCGGTAATCAGCAGCAAACGGCGCTCGTTGACGAAGCGGCAATCGTTGGCGATGAAGCGCTCGATCTGCTTTTCCACCACCGGGTGGCGGCCTTCGACGATGTTGATGCACGGCTCGTCGACCAGTTGCGGCGCGGCCCAGTTGTGCTGCTGCGCGTGTTCCGTCAGCGCATTCAGTGTGTCGAGCTGGGCCAGGCCCTGCGAAATGGTCTGCAGGGTGCCGATATGCGGCGCCAGCTCGGCCAGCAGCAGGTCGTACAGCAGTTTTTCGCGCACCAGGGCCTTGTCTTGCGCAGACAGGGCCTTGTCTTCGAACACCTTGAGTTCCGGCGTGATGTAGCGCTCGGCGTTTTTCAGGGTCTGGCGGCGGCGGTAGTCGTCCGGCACCTTGTCCGTCTGGCCGTGCGTGACTTCAATATAGAAGCCGTGCACCTTGTTGTATTCGACGCGCAGGTTGGCGATGCCCGTGCGTGCGCGTTCGCGCGTTTCCAGGTCGAGCAGGAACTGGCCCGCGTTTTCCGACAGCGCGCGCAACTCGTCCAGTTCGGCGTCGAAGCCGGTGGCAAACACGCCGCCGTCGCGCACCATGGCGGCTGGCTCCTGCGCCACCGCGCGCACCAGCAAGTCCAGGCAGGCGGTCGGTGTTGCCAGAGCCGCGTGGATGGCGGCCAGCAAACCGGTTTCGCCGCCTTGGCCAGGTCCATAACAACGGACTACGTCGCCGCGCAGGGCCGGCAGTTGCAGCAGGCCGTCACGCAGGGCGGCCAGGTCGCGCGGACGTGCCGACAGCAAGGCGATGCGCGTGGTGATGCGTTCGATATCGGGCACTTGCGCCAAGGTGGCGGCCAATGGCCCCGCCGCTTCGCTTTGCGCCAGCGCGGCAATGGCTTCATGGCGCGCGCGCGCCACGTTCTGGTCGCGCCGCGCATGGTGCAGCCAGTGGCGCAGCATGCGCGAACCCATGGCCGTGCGGCAATGATCCAGCAAAGAGAACAAGGTTGGCGATTCCTGGCCGCGGATGGTTTCCGTCAATTCCAGGTTGCGCCGCGTGGCCGCGTCCAGGCCGATGAATTCGCTTTCCGTTTCCGTCGTCAGGGAGCGCACGTGCTGCAAGCCCCGTCCCTGCGTCGACTGCGCATAGCGCAGTAGCGCGCCGGCCGCGCCAAACGCGGCGCCGAGGCCATCGGCGCCAAAGCCGGTGAGTGTCGCCACGCCCAGCTGGTCGAGCAGGGCCTTGTGGCCGCCCACCACGTCAAAATGCCAGTCCGGCACGCGGTTGATGTGCGTGCCCGCGTAGTCGTCAAACAGGTTGCCATTGTCGCCGCTCAAGATTTCGGCAGGCACGATGCGTTCCAGTTCCTGCTGCAGGCGCGCGGCCACGGTGCTGCTGTCGCCGGAAAACTCCATCAGTTTTAGTGCACCGCTGGCCAGCGACAGCCAGGCCAGGCCCGTCGTCACCGTCTTGCGTTGCGTGATGCTGCACATGGCCAGCAGCGGGCGCTCGGCCTTTTCTGGCAGCAAGTCCGCATCCGTCAGCGTACCGGGCGTGACCACGCGCATGACCTTGCGCTCGACGGGACCCTTGCTGGTGGCCGGATCGCCGATCTGCTCGCAAATGGCCACCGACTCACCCAGCTTGACCAGCTTGGCCAGATAGCCATCGAGCGAATGGAACGGCACGCCGCACATCTTGATCGGATTGCCACTGGCCACGCCGCGCGCCGTCAGGGTAATGCCCAGCAGGCGTGAGGCTTTTTCCGCGTCCTCGAAAAACAGCTCGTAGAAATCTCCCATGCGATAGAAGACCAACATCGTCGGGTGATTTTCCTTGATGCCTAAATATTGCTGCATCATCGGAGTAAGCTTTTCAGCGGAATTTTTCTTTGCCGCGGCGGCGTTGATTTCTTTTGGGACGGTGGTCATGTGTTCTTTGTCGTTGGTCCGGCGGCAGGAAAACGCTTGCCTGCCGGGCTATGGGGGGTGCTATGTGCGCTCAAGGCCGCGCTGCTAGGCGATGCTTGAGTCCAAGGCCGTCATTTTACCGCTTTCGGCAGGCGAGGCGGCGTATTGCGTGCGGATGTGAAAAAGCCGCGCCGACAGAGGTCGGGGCGGCTTGGAATCTTATGCGACTGCAAGCAATTGCCTGTCAGTGAGCGTACGGACTACGTCTCGACGTTACCCCCCACAGATGCTTCCGGATCAAAACTGAAGACGCGCAATTCCGGCAAGTCTTGCTCGCCTCGAATGATGCGCACGGTCAGTACGAACGAGAGTTCCCAGCGGCCCTTGCTCTGACCCACGTCAAGGTTGTGTTTCCATTCCTGGCGGATGCGGCGCAGATCGGGCAGGGCAGGGTCTGGCGGCAGTAAATGGGACTCGAAATCCAGGGGCACCTGATAGGTGGCGCCGGCGGCTTGCAGAAAGGGCGACGGCAGCGAATAGCGGGTGGGTACATCGGGGCCGATTTGGGTCAGCTGGGGTACGCTGATGAGGCAACAATCGACGATTTGGAACCCAGTAAAACCACTCGCCTTGGTGCCACAGCAATTGACTTCCAGGTAGACGTGCTGGCCTTGCTGAAAATGCACACCGCCCATGTAGGGGCCGTGGCGCGGGTCAGCACTGCCGTCGCAGGAGGTAAACGCATAGTCGAGCTGGTTGGTGATTTGGTCTGCATCAAAATGCACGGATAACTTCATCCAAGGGCTTGCAGGCGTCATTTTTTATTGTCTCTTTCTAGGTTGATGAGAAATTGTTGGTAGCGAGCATCTCGCCGTAGTGTCAATAGATCAGGTGCCGATTCGATCAGGTTGATGGGGTAGCCACGCTCCATCGCCTGTTTTAATGCCGCCATCGCTTCGTTGCGCTTGCCTATCAGCTCATAGGTCAGCGCTGCCCTGAAATGGATATCGGGCAATGTGGGCGCTAGCCGAACAGCTTGCGCTACGTGCCTTAGCGCATCGTCTGGTAAGCCTGCATAAGCCGCATACAATGCCAGCCGGGAGTTGACCTTTGGGTCGTCCGGAGAGTGTTGCAGCATGACTTTGATCAGTGTAATGGCACGACGGTAGGAGTCGCGCGATAATTCCATCTGGCCGGGGACCCAGCGTTGAGCGTCCGCCAGGTTTGCCCATAGCAGGTAATTGCCAGGATTGCCTTTGTTTTCCGAGACGGCATTTTTAAAGGCCTGGACTGCTCCCAGATAGTCGCCCCTGTTAAACAGGGCGTTGCCCAGGTTGGTATACAGTTCCCAGTCGGGATGAACCTGCAATCCTCGCTGCAATACTTGCAGGGCTTCATCGCTTCGATTCAAGCGTTCAAGCGTCGCGCTGAGCTGGGCATACGCATTGGCCACCTGTGGGTTCATTTGTATGGCTTTCCGAAAGAGCTTTTCAGCTTCCGTGTAATTGCCCTGGTTGTAGTGCATCCTGCCCAACATCGAAATGAATGGGCGATCACGGGGATACAAGGCGATGGCCTTGTCAAGCACGTCCCTGGCTTGATCAAATTTTTGTGCGTGGATGAGCAGGCGTGCTTTGCCGTACATGCCCAGCGGATTGTTTGGTTCCAGATTCAGTGCCGTAGTAATTTCCTGCATTGCTTGCCGACGGTCGCCATGATGTTCAATAGCCCAGGCTTGCGCCACATGGGCAAGAGCCAACTGATCGTCTGCTGCCAATGCTTGTTTCGCAGCGACATCCGCGCGTTGCAGCCAGGTTTCATCCCGGTTGCTGCCTAAATAGCGCAATGTGAAAACCAGCGACAGGCAGGCATTTGCCGCAGCGTGTTCAGGATTGTGTTTAAGTACGGTACTGAAATATTCAACTGCCTGTTTCTGTGCGCTTTCTTGGTCAAACGAACGCAACGCCTCCATCCCTGCCGCCATGCTGGCCATTTCCGAATACGGCGCGGGCGCCTTTTCGCCCGTGACGAACGATTTGACGGCAGGAAGGATATTGGGCAGCTGCCATCCTGCCAGCACCGCCAGCAGCGCCACGCCTGCGCCCCACTGCAGGGTGCGCTTGCGGGGCAGAGGCAGGCGGATGGAGACGCTGGCGGGTGGTTCTTCCTTCGCGGGCGTCTCGTCAGCAAGGGGCGCAGCCACGGTCAGTGGGTCGCCGCGCTGGCCACCTATCGCCTCGCGCACGTCGCGCATGGTGCGTGGCCGTTCGGCCGGGTCGTGCGCCGTCATCGCGCGTACGAGGGCGTTGATGGTGGGCGGCACCGATTCCGGCAGGTCGGGCCACGGTTCCGTCGCCTGAATGTGGGCTGAGGCCAGGGCCAGGCCGTTCAGGTGGGCGAAGTGGCGCTGGCCGGCCAGCATTTCGTACAGCATGGCGCCCAAGGCATACACGTCGCCGCGCGTGTCGGGCAGGCGGCCCATCAGACGCTCGGGCGCCATGTAGGCGATGGTGCCCTGCAAGTCGCACAGGGTGGTCGTTTGCGTCGCTTGCGGGTCGATGTGGCGCGCCAGGCCGAAGTCGAGGATGCGCACCTTGCCGTTCGCCTCCAGCATCAGGTTCGACGGTTTCAAGTCGCCATGGACGAGGTCCATGGCGTGCGCCTCGTCCATGGCGTCAGCGATCTGGTAGGCGATGTCGAGCGCGGCTTGCAGGTCAGCCTTGCCGCTGTGCATGAACTGGCCCAGGGTCTGGCCTTCGACCAGTTCCATGACGATGGACTGGCTCGTGCCTTGGCCCTCGATGGCGAAAATGCGTACGAAGGCGGCATGCTTGAGCGAGGCGGCCAGGCGCGCTTCATTGATGAGTTTTTCCGGATGCAGCACGTCGGCTTGCGGTTTCAAGCGCTTGAGCGCCACGCTACGGCACAGCTTGGCATCCCAGGCTTCGAATACATGGCCGAAACCGCCTTCGCCCAGCAAGCGACGCACTTCGTAGTGCCCGCCGATCGTGTCGTCTTGCGACGGGGTTTGACGCAGGGAGTCTAGCAGTTCCATATTCCTTGGCTTCGGAGTGCATCACCGTGGGCATCCATCATCGAAAGGGTCAATGCGATGTTTGAGTGCCCAAGATGATTGATTTTGAGTAACCTTCTGATTTAAAACTATTGTTTCGCATAAGTCAATTAATATTGGCAAAGATAGAACAAAAGTTGCTTAATCGGAAGCGAAATGGTATTCCTTGCTGACGCATGCAGGCAATCTTGTTCAAACTCATATTCCTCGTTCCCGCTTCCCCAATAATGCAGACGGGGCTGTACCGGCATGTGTCGACCAGGCAATGGGAGCGGGCATGGATGAGTTGCTACAGTATTACGAGCGCGAACTAGGCACCTTGCATGCGCACAATCAGGCGTTTGCCCGGCGCTACCCAGCCATCGCTGGCGCCTTGGGCATCCTGGGCGGCGATATGGGCGACCCGCATCTGGCGCGTATGCTGCAGGCGTTTGCCATGTTCAATGCACGCACGGCGAAGCGGCTGGCCGATGGCTTCGGCACTTTCAGCGAAACCTTATTAGAAGTCAATTTCCCCCATTATTTGCGCCCGTTTCCTGCCTGCGCCATTGCCCGCATCGACAACGACGCGGGCACGGTGAGTGAGCTGGCCACCATTCCACGCGGCACGCTCATGCATGCGGCCGAGCACCAGGGTATCAACTGCAAGTTCACCACCACCTACGATGTCGCCGTGGCGCCGCTGCGCCTGGCTGATGTGCGCTTTCAGTCTATCGTGGCGACGCCGCCGGTAGTGCGCCTGGCGCCTGACTTGGGGGCGGCGATCAGCATCACGCTTGAAGCGACGGGCGCCACGTCCACGCTATCCGGGCTCGCGCTGCCGGCGCTGCGCCTGTTCCTCGACGGCGAGCCCGCCTTTTGCGCCACCTTGCGCGACAGCCTGTTCCTGCGTGCGCGTTGTGCCTATGTGGAAGTCGATGGCGTATGGCAGGCGCTGGCCGCAGTGCCCTTGCATCCGGTCGGCTTTGCTGCCGAGGATGCCTTGATGCCGGCCATGGCCGCCTCGCATCGCGCTTACCGACTGCTGGGCGAATGGTTTGCCTTTCCGGATAAATTCAATTTCGTCGACCTCGACCTGGCCGCGCTGCGCCCGCTGTTGCCGCCTGCCTGCCGGCGCTGCACCGTGCACCTGTTGCTGGCCGACGTGCAGGCCGATGCGGATATCGCGCGCATCTTGCGGCCCCTGTCCGCCAGGCATCTGCTGACGGGATGCACGCCCGTCGTCAACCTGTTTCGCCAGCCGGCCAATCCCATTCGCCTGACGCACGCGAACGCCGAGCATGTGCTGCTGCCATCGGTGCGGCAGGCGCATTGCTACGATATTTACAGCGTCGATAGCGTGCAGGTGCTCAGTGAAACGCAGAGCGGTGGCGCACTCGATGCGTTTCACCCGTTCTATTCGATGCGCCATGGCGAAGCGGGCGGACGCCAGGGGCGTTACTGGGTGACGCGGCGCGACGAAGACATGGCGCTGAGTAATCCCGGCTACGACATGCGTATCGCCTTTGTCGACGGCGCCATGCAGCCGCTGCACGACGCCACGCAAACGGTGTCCATCATGCTCACCTGCAGCAATCGCGATTTGCCAAGCCGCCTGGCGTTCGGCAATGCCGCGGGCGATTTGCACCATGATGGCGTGGCCAGCGCCTTGCCGGTGCGCCTGCTGCGCAAACCCGGCGCGCCGTGCCGCTTCCCTGTGGGTGCGGCGTCACACTGGCGGCTGATCGCGCAATTGTCCCTGAACCATCAGTCGCTCAATGAACAGGGCTTGCCGCTCTTTAAGCAAATACTCGAGTTGTACAACTTGCCCGGTTCGGCCAGCGCCGCGCGCCAGATCGCGGGCGTGACGGGACTGCGCCAGCGCGCCGCCAGTACCTGGCTGCACGATGAGGCGGGCGGCAGCCTGGTCTTCGGCATCGACGTCCTGCTGTCCGTCGATGAAGAAGCCTTTGTCGGCAGCGGCTTGCATGCCTTTGCCCAGGTCATCGAACGCTTTCTCGGGCTGTATGTGCACCTGGCCTCGTTTACCCGCCTGATCGTCTTATCGCAGAAGACTGGAAAGGAGTTGTTGTGCTGCCTGCCACGCAATGGAAACCAGACGCTGGTGTAGTCGCGCGCCTGCTGGCCGATCCGTCCGGCACCGGCTTCTTTCAAGCGGTGCGCCTGTTGTCGGGCTGGCTGATGCAGCAGGGTATTTCGCAAGAGCAGGTGTTTGAGGATTACCTGCGCCTGCATGGCAGCGCATCGCTGTCGTTTGCGCCGGGAGAAATCGAACAGCTGTGGCTGGAGCCGAAGGCGGACGGCGATATGCAGGTGCATGTGCGAGCAGCGATGCTGGGTTTTTTAGGCGTGCATGGCAGTTTGCCGCTGCATTACACGGTAATGCTCGCCCGCCACGAGCGGCAGACGGGCGATGGTGGTCCCCGTGCCTGGCTCGATACCTTGTCGCACCGCGCGCTGGTGCAGTTTTATCAGGCCTGGGCCCGCTACCGTATCGAATGCCAGCAAGATGCCGACGGCGGCGATTTCCTGCCCTTGCAACTGGCACTGGCGGGTGCCTGGCCTACCGAGGTGGCCAGGCAGGACGATGGGCTGCCTGCGCATGTGCTGGCCCATTATGCGGCCCTGTTGCGGCATCGGCCCGTGGCGGCCGACGTGATGCAGGCGGTGCTGTCCGAGTATTTCGGCGTGCCCGTGCACATACAGCGTTTTGTGGGGGCCTGGTTCCGGCGCGCGCCGCAAGAGCGGACCTTGCTGGCCACCGCCCATGCCCGGCTGGGGCACGGCGCCATGCTGGGCGAGCGCTGCCGGCGCGCAGACTTGCGCGTGCGTCTGGTGCTGGGGCCGCTGGAGCGCCGTGTCTACGAGGATTTTTTACCCGGCCGGTCAGGCGCGCTGGCACTGCGCCAGATGCTGGCGCTGTTTGGCTTGCCCGGCATGAGTTTTGAAATACGCCTGGTGCTGCGCCGGGAAGACGTGCGCACCTGTGTTCTGGGCATGGGGGCTTGCCTGGCGGAGGATGCCTTCCTGGCCGACCAGTTGCCCACCCGCGAGCGTGACGACATGCATTACGACATTCGATTCGATGGTTCCGCCTGAGACCGCCTTATTGATGGACCCCGCTGACTGTTGGAAGGAAGAAAACCATGGAAGACTACACGCAATGGCTGGCCGTGGACAAGGCCTTGACCGCCGGCAACCGCGCTCTGCGGCTACGCCTTGCTTACCCGGAAGGCATCAATGACGATATCTTGCTGCCACAACGTATCAGCGGTAGCGAGGCCATCTGCGGCGCGATTGAGTACCGCATCCTGTGCGTGGCTACCGAGGTGCAGCTGCCGCCGAAACAGTTCATCGCCGTGCCGGCCGAATTGCAGATCGTGACCGACCAGGGGCAGCTGCGTAGGGTCTGCGGCATCGTCGCCGAAGCGAGCGCCGGGCAAAGCGACGGCGGCCTGGCGACCTATCAGCTGGTGCTGCGCGACGGTCTGGCGTTGATGGAAAAACGCATCAACACGCGCGTGTTTCGCAATAAAAATGAATTGCAGATTGTGCAGCTCCTGTTTGATGAGTGGCGGCAGGGTAATAGCGTACTGGCCGCCAGCCTGGATTTCGCCATCGATGCGGCGCTGGCGGCACGCAGCTTGCCCGTGCGCGAATTCACGATGCAGCATAATGAATCCGATGCCGCCTTTATCCGCCGCCTGCTCAGGCGCCGCGGCATCGCCTGGTGTTTCCAGGCGGCAGCGCCGTCCAGTGCGAACGCCGCGCACGTGCTTGTACATACCCTGCTGCTGTTCGACGACGCCAGCCGCCTGCCGGAAAACGCGGCCGGCGCGGTGCGCTATCACCGCGATGACGCTACCGAGGAAAGGGATGCCGTGACGGCCTGGAGCGCCGTGCGCCGCTTGCAAGCGGGAAAGTCCGAACGTTACAGCTGGGACGATGGCCATCCGCACAGCCCGCAGTTCATGGCCACGCAGTCGCACGGCGACGTGGATCAGGGCGCTAATGGCAATCGCCTGGCGGCCAGTCTCGACGACTATATCGTGGAGCCGCCGCTGGCCGCTGCTAGCCACGACGCATTGCGGCAACTGGGCCAGCTGGCGATGGCGCGCCACGATATGGACAGCAAGTGCTTCCAGGGCGAAGGCTGCGTGCGCGACTTTTGCGCGGGCCAGTGGTTCAGCCTGGAAGGCCATGCCGACATCGACACTCACCCGGTGGCCGAGCGCAGTTTCGTCATCACAGCCTTGAGCGTATGGGCCAGCAATAACTTGCCGACATCGCTAGATGCGCGAGTCGGGCGCCTGTTTGCGCAGAGCGGCTGGCAGTACGACGCCGGCCCGGCGCAAGCTCCTGGCGCCGATGGCCAGCCGGCCTTGCGCTACCGCAACCATTTTACTTGCGTGCGGCGCGGCATCGCCATCGTGCCTGCCTTTGATCCGCGCAGCGATTTCCCCGTCGTCCGACTGCAAAGCGCGCTGGTCGTCGGGCCTGCTGGCGAGGAAGTGCATTGCGATGCGCAGGGACGTGTCAGGGTGCGTTTTGGCGCCACGCGCGCGCCGGACCACGCGCATGCCAATGGTTCCGGCGCCTCCGATACGGAGCGCGATTCGGCCTGGGTGCGCGTGGCATCGAGCTGGACCGGCAATGGCCCGGGCAGTGGCAAACAATGCGGCACCTTGAGCTTGCCGCGCATCGGCGCAGAAGTGCTGATCGATTTTCTCGGCGGCGACCCGGACCGGCCCATCATCGTCGGCCAGCTGTACAACGCCGTGGGCGCGCCGCCCGGCCTGAGCAGCCGCGGCGCCTTGCCCGGCAACCGTTATCTGTCCGGCATGCGCAGCCGCGAAGTGCGCGGTGGGCGCGGCAACCAGCTGTGCTTTGACGACACGCCGTCGCAAATCAGCGCGCAACTGGCCAGCGACCAGGCGGCCACGCAATTGAACCTCGGCTATCTGACCGAGCCGCGCAGCGACGGTGCAGGGCGGCAGCGCGGCGACGGCTTTGAATTGCGCAGCGACGCCAGCGGCAGCGTGCGCACGGCCCGTTCGCTGTTGATTTCGGCCTGGAAACAGCTGGGCGCCAGCGGTAAGCAGCTCGACGGCAGCGAGCATGCCGCCGTGATGAAAGAGTGTCTGGAATTGTTTAGCTCTCTGGGGGAGTTTGCCGCCCAGCACCAAGCGCTAGCGTTGGACATGGCCGGCAGCCAGGCGCTGGGAGCGGCCATTGCCGCCGACCAGCCCGCCATTAGCATCACGGCGCCCGAGGGCGTGGCGCTGAGCACGCCCAATACCATCGCCGTCAATGCGGGCGCGAACATCGACCTGGTGGCCCAGCAGCATCTGCAATTTAGCGCGGCCCAGCGCTGCAACGTCAACGCGGGCAAGGGCATTTCCCTGTTCGCGCACCAGGACGGCATCGTGCAGGTGGCCCATTTCGGCAAGGTTTTGCTGCAAAGCCAGCACGATCTTCTGCAGGCGGACGCCGCCAAGGACATCCGCCTGACGGCCGGCACGCGCCTGGTCGGCGTGGCGCAGGACGAAATCACTTTCATGACGGCGGGCGGCGCCTACCTGAAACTGTCGGGCGGTGCTGTGGAACTGGGCGGCCCGGGCGCCCTGACGGTGAAGACCAACGGCCATCACTGGAACGGCCCGGCCAGCATGAAGGCGGAACTGCCCACCTTCGGCGAAGGCGAACTGGGGCGCGTGCCGTGCTTGCTGCGTCCCACCGACGGCATGCCGGTCGAAGGCGTGGAAGTGCACATCGAGCGCGAAGGCGACAGTCCGTTGATGGGCGCCAGCGGCGCGGACGGGCGCGGGCCGAAGGTGGTCACCGATCATTTGCAGCGGCTGAAGGGCTTCTTCTTCCGCCGCCGTTCCTGAAACCCGACCTCGGAGAGCACACCATGCAGTTCGATCCCCACCCGCCGCTGTGCGACGACCCCACAATCGATATCCTCGGTCAATTCTCCTGCAGTGCCAATTTCCAGAGCAGCGACAGGGACACGCTGCAGCAGTTGCCACTGCCTGGCGTCATTATCTTCGTGCACGGCGTCAATTCCGATGGCGAGTGGTACGCGGCAGCCGAAGAGGGACTGTGCAACGGCCTGAACCAGCGCCTCAAGCGTAACTGTGAGCACATCATGCATCACGGCGTGGAGGGCGGCGAACTGACGGCGGTCAGCTATGGCGCCGAGATTACGGCCGAAGGCTTTCTCCATCCGGAAATGTCGGCCGATACCTTGATCCGCGATGCCGGCACATTTTCTCCCGTGATCCGCTTTCGCTGGGGCTACAAGGCTACCGGCGAGGAACTGCAAAAGTATGGCAAGGGCATCTACCTGAATGAAGAAGATTACTGGGGTGGCGGCCCGTTTGCCAATGGCTGCAGCGCGCTGGCGGACCTGTGGAAGGAAGGGCTGAGCGAGGATCTATTCTTGTGGAACAAGATACAGCACATGAATCCCTTTTCGGAACGGCAAGTGTACAGCTGCCCGCCGCGCCTGTATTTCGTGCTGGCCGCCTATCGTCTGGCCCGGCTGGTCGAGTCCATTCGCCAACAGCAGGCCGATGTGCCCGTCACCATCGTTTGCCACAGCCAGGGCACGATGGTGGCGATGGCGGCCGCCTTTCTGGGCGCAAAGCTGCCCAAGGTAAAGGGCAGTTTTCCCTGCGTGGCCGACAACTATGTGATTTGCAATTCGCCGTACAGCCTGGCGAAACGCAATAGGGCCGAGAACTGGGTGGCCAGCAATCTACGCGCGGCGGACGGCAGCACGGGCCGGGTGACGGTGCAGGCGCGCATCGCCACCTTGAAAAACTTCTTTGCCATCATCGGCCAGCGCGCCAGCCTGGGCGAGGCGCAGACAGACGAGGAAATCGACCGTTGCATGGCCAACGTGCAGCACGGTTTCTCCGCCGCCAAAGACCGTGAACAATACGGGATTGCCGGCGCCGCCCGGGGCGGCAAGAAATCATCGTATGGCAGGGTGACCATCTATTGCAATCCGCACGACGTGGTGGTGTCATCCGTCGCCATCGAGGGCATTGGCTGGCGCGGCCTGTCGGGCTCGCTGGACAAGGACAGCAAGGACGGCGGCGAACTGGCGGCCACCGAGGCCGCAGGCGTGTGCGTGCAGCGCGTGTTTGCCCAGGGTTTTGAGGTGGGCAAGCAGGGCAGCTATCACTACTGGAGCGATCACTGGCGCAAGCCTGCGCCGGGCGGCAAGGACTTCTGGTTTCCGGCACAGAAATATGCGTCGTATTCCATCAAGCAGGGCGTCGAGGCCAGCCAAGGCTTCTTTTCCACCATCCTGACGGTCGGGTTTGCGCCCTTGTTTATCGTGGCAACAGGCCTGGCCCGCAGCCCCTGCAATGTCTCGCCCCACAAAGATTGGAAAATCGAACTGAGCGCACCCGACTTGCTGCCGCCCTTCAAGCCGCAGTCCTTGCGCTTTGGTCAGACCAGCGAGCAATTCGACGAAGGCTACGATCCACCCGGCGAATCGCGCCAGGCGGGCAAGCAGCGCGCGCCCGGCGACGATTACTTCGCCAATCATGAAATTCCTCCCGGTGGCTTGCAGGGGCAGGCGGCAAAAGACGAAGCCAAACGCATGGACATTGCCCGGGGCACGGCCGACGACGAGGCGCGCCTGCGATTCGAGCAGCGCGCGGTGATACGCGCGCAAGCCTTACGGCAAGGAAAAAGTCCCGCAGGCCAAAAAGTGCAGCAGGAAATGCCCAACGCCACCCCTGACGCCGCCTACCAGCAATGGCGCAGCACGCGGATAGCGGAATCGATGTCCAGCCAGGCCGGCGCCTACGCCACCGACCATTCCAGCATCTTGAGCAACCCCATGCACGCGGAGCGGGCACTCGCATATGACGTGGCGATAGGCGTGTGTCGCATCAAGCCGGAGCAGCTGCGCAAGTTGAGGGTGGCGGCGGATTGGCGGTTGTTGAAGTGGGTGGATGACGATAATTCTGCCATCGAATTCCTGGAATATTTTAATAAAGGAGAGCTCCATCGGAAAACTATTTCTGCTTGGGTAATGCAGTCCGGATGTGAGGCTGGTATGCCGACTTTAATCATCGATAGGCGTGAAAATTCGCCACCAGATCCGAGGCCGACGTCCGGTGAAATGGCGCATGGGTAACTCCATGTCGATTGATTCCCTTTATTAAGAATGTTACTCACAAGTTGTTTCCACCATGGAGAATCTCGCATGTCGAAATCCATTTTTTTGTATGCATTACTTGTGTTTTTGGCGCTAATTTTTCTGACGGCCTGCGCGCGTCTTCGTGCATCGCCTGTTACGCCGGAAAATGCCGTTGCCGCCTCACCTGACAGGGTCAAGCGACCGTACATGGCACAAGTGGTTGCCGTGCAATGGCTGAACCCTTTGCAACGGCGGGATTACCCCACGGAATGGCAATTGCTGTGGACTATGGGACTGGTGCAACCAAATCCTGCCGATGACATGGTCAAGGAAAACCCTATCAAGTATTCTAGTTTACAGGCTGTTTCACCTGTCGTCGCTGGAAATGAAGGTGAGGAAACGTTTCGTGGTTATCATCGGAAGTACATTCGTGAAGTTATGAATTTATTCCGTAGCCCGTATTTTTCAGATCCCGAGTATTTCTATAACGTCCATTCAGCCAAGGACAGGTCGCGTTGGCGTGAGTTGGCCGGCATCCATGTTGAGTATGCGATTCCTGAAGGAAAGCTGGATCTTGCCGATGCGACGGATTTTGTGCGCGAGTACATTGGTGATATCTTTGATATTGGCAATCCCAACTTCCCCACTCTCTGGACCCGCGCCACCCCACCAGACGTCCGCGTCACCATGGGCGGCCCCAACGCCGGTTTTACTTCACTTTCTGCCGCGCTCGACTACCTGCAAACCCACCCCAAAGAAACCGTCTGGGCCATGAACTGGGATGCGCCCAGCCGGCCGCTGGACCGGCAGATCAACGAGAACTTGGTACTGCTGGTACTGGCCGGCCCTGACTACAAGACGCAGCGAGCGCCGCTGGCGTGGCTAGGCTATCCGAGCACGAAACAGGCGGCGGATTTCGAGTCGAAGAAGGGCGAACCTCCGCGCTTGGTGCAGGCGTGGACGGCGGCCATCGAAGACGCGGCGGCTAAGGCCAATCAAGACGAGACCGGGATCGGCTATCTCATCCACGACGCCGGCAATACGCACCACGATTCGTCCGCACGCCTCGGTGCGCTGGCGCAGACACTCACCCTGCAATTGCCGGAATTCGACTTTCTCAAGCAAAGCTTCAATTTGACCGCCGTGCTGGGCGAGACTGGCGCAGGCACGGCGCTGACGAATGTGGCGCTGGGCATCGCTTACGCGCACCATTTCGGCAAGGCCGTGCTGGTGGCTGGCACCAGCGACCTGTCTGCCCCCGTGGCGCTGGTGGTGGCGCCGCCGGCGGTGGTGCGGCCGATACAGTCCGGTAAACCGTGGTTCCGCGCGCGCAGCGGCAACCACGCTTACTTGCCGTGGTGGGGCTTGCGCCACGATGCGCGCGAGTATTACCAAGGATTCTCGCAATGAAGCGCTGTCATTATCCAAGGAGAAGAGCATGCGTGGTGTAATCCGTTTGAATGACCCCACCAGCCATGGCGGCAAGGTGGTGGGGGCGGCGCCGAACAGTACGGTGCTGGGCGTGGCCGTGGCGCGCAAGGGCGACCCTTGCGCGTGCCCGATAAAAGGTCATGTGCGCTGCGTGATAGCCGAGGGTGATCCGCAGGTGCTGATCGATGGCGTGCCCGTGGCGTTTGACGGGCACAAGACCAGTTGCGGTGCCAGCCTGATTTCCACCGTGGGCAGCAGCGGGCGAGGCTAGCCCACGCAAGCGTCGATAGCCGCGCCAAGCTTGTCGACGATTTCATCGACGTTGCTGGCGTTGATGATGTAGGGCGGCGCCAGCAGGATGTGGTCTCCATGCAGGCCGTCGATGGTGCCGCCCATGGGGTAGCACATCAGTCCGCCCTGCATGGCGTGCGCCTTGATGCGCGCGTGCAGACGGCGGGCCGGGTCGAACGGCTGCTTGCTGGCACGCTCTTGCACCAGTTCCAGCCCCAGGAACAGGCCGCGGCCGCGGATGTCGCCCACGTGCGCATGGTCGTCGAAGCGCTGGCGCAAGCGCTCTTGCAGCAAGCCACCCATGGCGCGCACATTGGCGAGCAAATCGCGTTCCTCGATTTGCCGCTGTACGGCCAGGGCGGCGGCGCAGGCGGTGGCGTGGCCGATATAGGTGTGGCCATGCTGGAAAAAGCCTGTGCCGGCGCGGATGGTGTCGCGGATGTCCTTGGATACCATCACGGCGCCGATGGGTTGGTAGCCGGCACCGAGGCCCTTGGCGATGCAGATCAGGTCGGCCGTGATGCCTTCTTGCTCGCAGGCGAACAGGCTGCCCGTGCGGCCCATGCCGCACATGACTTCGTCGAGTATCAAGAGAATGCCGTGGCGCTGGCAAATGTCGCGCATACGCGCAAAATAGCCGGTGACGGCGGGCAGGGCGCCGGCCGTGGCGCCGACGACGGGTTCGGCGATGAAGGCCATGACGTTCTCCGCGCCCAGTGCGGCGATATTGTCTTCCAGTTCCTGGCCCAGGCGCGCCACGTAGTCAGCATCCGTTTCATCGGCCAGCTGCTCGCGCCAGGCGTAGCAGGGCGATACATGCGTCACGTCGACTAGCAGCGGCTCGAACTGCTGGCGGCGCCAGGCGTTGCCGCCCGCAGCCAGTGCGCCCAGCGTGTTGCCGTGGTAGCTCTGGCGACGCGCGATGATGTGGCGGCGCTGCGGCTGACCCCGTTCGACGAAATACTGGCGCGCCAGCTTGAGCGCGCTTTCCACCGCTTCCGAGCCGCCCGAGACGAAATACGCGCTGTCGATGCGGGCTGGTGCCCGCGCGACGAGGAAGTCGGCCAGCTGCTCCATCGGTTCGCTGGTAAAGAATGCGCTGTGCGCATACGCCATGCTGGCAAGCTGCTGCTGCACGGCGGCGATGACGGCCGCATTTGCATGGCCAAGGCAAGAGACTGCCGCGCCGCCGCAGGCATCGAGGTAGCGCTTGCCATCTGCATCGATCAGGTAAGGGCCATCGCCGCCCGTGGCGATGGGGTAATAGGCCGTCAGGCTGCGGTGGAAGACATGGCTCATGGCATCGCTTTCTTATCGGCTGGGGAGAGGGCCGCAGAGTGGGCCTATTCTGCGCGCAGGCGTTCGACAAAAATGGTGGTGAGTTCCTGCCAGCGGGCAAAGCGCAGTTGCTGCGCCAGATGCACCTTGGTCAGGTTCATCGGTGCGGCGTAGCGGGCGTGGGGTGTCGCTGCCTGCATGGCCGTGCCTCAGATTAATAGCTTGCGGCGACGGAACAGGATTGGTCAGCACGCCGGTAGCGGCAAGCCCTGCGCCAGCGTCGTCGTGCGCGGACGCAGGCGGGCAAACTGATGCGGCCCTGCCGGCTGGCGGCGCGCTGCCGTGGTCAGCACGCGCAAGGCGATGGGCAGCGGCACGTCGTGGCAGTGCAGGAACAGGGCGGCGGCGGCCGTGCCGGCCATTTTCTGCAAGGCCAGTGCATGCTCGAGCAGCGCCGTCGTGCGCATGTCGAGCCGCACCGGGATATCGGGCTGGAATAATTGTGCATCAAGCTGTCGTGCATCGCGCATGCTGTCCCCGCCGCGTTCGCTAGTCAAGTTGCCAGCATAAAAGTGTCCCGGCGGCGGCACCTTGCGCCACATCACTGCACTGACGGATAGATTCCATCAGGCAAAAAAAGGGCGGCCCGCAGGCCGCCCTCGTGCTCACTGATGCAGTGCTTAGGCTTCGGCGACGCGCTTGGCGATGTGCGCCAGCGCTTCTTCCACCTGGTCGATCAGGATCAGGCACAGATCGCCTTCGTTCAAGCGTGCCAGGGCCTTGTCGATGGCGACGAATTCGCCGTTGATTTCATCGATATGGCTGGTGCGCTTGGCGCCGTTCAAGCCCTGGCGCAGCAGCGCCACGACTTCGCCGTCGGCGCGGCCGCGCTGGCACTGGTCCTGGTACAGCAGCACGTCATCGAAGGCGGCGCCGAGGATTTCCGTTTGCTGGCGGATATCTTCGTCGCGGCGGTCGCCGGCACCGCTGATCACCACCAAACGGCGCTTGGCCGGCATGCTCTCCACGGCCTGCACCAGCGCCAGGATGGCGTCCGGATTGTGGCCGTAGTCGGCGATCAAGGTGGCGCCACGATAGTCAAACACGTTGAAGCGGCCCGGTGCATTGTCGGCTTCATTGGCAAAGGTTTTCAGGCCCAGCGCGATGGTTTTCCAGTCCAGGCCCACGGCCCAGGCGGCGGCGAGCGAAGCCATGACGTTGTCGACCTGGAAGCCGATGGCGCCATTGCGCGTGATCGGCACCTGCGACAGGGCGATCTCGTGGCGTTCCTGGCCTTGCGCCGCGACCAGCTTGCCGTCTTCCACGTACACCACGCGGTTGCCCTGTGCGCGGTGCGTGGCCATCACGGGATGCGTCTTGTCGGCGGCGAAGAAGGTCACCGTGCCGTTGCAATTCTTGGCCATGCGCGCGACGGCGGGGTCGGTGGCGTTCAGCACGGCGACGCCGCTGTCGGCCACGTTCTGCACGATCACGCGTTTCAGCACGGCCAGGTCTTCCACGGTGGTGATGTAGTTCAGGCCCAGGTGGTCGCCTGCGCCGATATTCGTCACCACGGCAACCTGGCAGCGGTCAAAAGCCAGGCCTTCGCGCAGCATGCCGCCGCGCGCCGTCTCGAACACGGCCGCGTCGACGTCAGGGTGCAGCAGCACGTTGCGCGCGCTGCGCGGGCCGCTGCAGTCGCCACTGTCGATCTGGCGGCCTTCGATGTACACGCCATCGGTGTTGGTCATGCCCGTGCGCAGGCCGGACGTGGTGAGCAGGTGGGCGATCAGGCGCACAGTGGTGGTCTTGCCGTTGGTGCCGGTGACGGCGACAACGGGGATGCGGCCATCGTCGCCCTCGGCGAACATGGCGGCGATGATGGCTTCGCCCACAGGGCGCGGCTTGCCGAACGACGGCGCCAGGTGCATGCGCAGGCCCGGCGCGGCGTTCACTTCGACGATGCCGGCGTTCTGCTCTTCCAGTGGTTTTAAAATGCTTCGGAAACCACGTCCACGCCGCAGATATCGAGGCCCACCATGTGCGCGGCGGCGACGGCGCGCGCCGCCACTTCCGGGTGCACGTCGACGGTGACGTCGGTGGCCGAGCCGCCCGTCGACAGGTTGGCGTTATTGCGCAAAATCACGCGCTGGCCCACGGGTGGTACCGATTCGGCCACATAGCCTTGCTTGGCCAGGCTGGCCAGGGCGATATCGTCAAAGCGGATTTTCGTCAGCGAGGTGGCGTGGCCGCTGCCGCGGCGCGGGTCCAGGTTGACCTGCTCGACCAGTTGGCGCACCGTGTGCTGGCCGTCGCCCACCACTTGCGGCGGGTCGCGGCGGGCAGCTGCCACCATCTTGTTGCCGATGACGAGCAAACGGAAATCGTGGCCCGGCAGATAGCGTTCGACGAGGATGTCGTCGCGGAACTCCTGCGCTGCAATGAAGCCGGCCGTCAGCTGTTCGCGCGTGGTGACATTGACGGTGACGCCCTTGCCCTGGTTGCCATCCTTGGGCTTGACGACGACGGGCAAGCCGATCTCGCAGGCGGCGGCCCAGGCGTCATCCGCATCGATGACGACGCGACCTTGCGGCACCGGCACGCCGGCCGAGTCCAGCAGCTTCTTGGTCAGTTCCTTGTCTTGCGCGATGGCTTCGGCAATCGCGCTGGTGCCATCCATTTCGGCGGCCTGGATCTTGCGCTGCTTGCTGCCCCAGCCGAACGTCACCAGGCTGCCTTCGGTCAGGCGGCGAAACGGGATATTGCGTGCCACGGCGGCGTTGACGATGGCGCCCGTCGAAGGGCCCAGGCGCACGTCTTCATCGAGTTCCTGCAACTGATGCAGGGCGCCGGCCAGGTCGAACGGCGCGTCGTCGAGTGCAGCCTGACACATTTTTTGCGCAAGTTCCAGGGCCAGGCGGCCGACGGCTTCTTCCGAATATTCGACGACGACCTGGAAGATGCCCGTTTCCAGCGTCGGCGTGGTGCGGCTGAACGTGACGGGGCAGCCGGCTTGCGCCTGCAAGCCCAGCGCCGCCAGTTCCAGCACCTGCGCCATCGGCGCGGCGTTGTAATTGCCCAGCGGTTGCAGCGGGCTCAGTTGTGGAAAGAGCGACCGCAGACGGGCTTCGAAGCCGGGCAGCTGGGCAATGTCGAGTTCCTGCGCGGTGCAGGAAACAATGGCTTCCACGGCGGTGTCGTGGCTCCAGAGGTTAGGGCCCCGCAAGGCCCGTACGCGAGATACTTCCATAATTAAACCGTAATCCTGTTGTGTTCTTGTGGGCCCGGCCGTCCTTGCCGGGCTTCTTTGCAGCGCTTTTACGTCAAATTAAACCGTAGCGAGCGGATGTGAGTTGTGGCCGAGAAGCGGAGCTGTGCGAATGCACAGTGAGCATCGGAGGCCGCAAATCGCGACGCGCAGTAGGTTTGGTTTGACGTCCCTGGTTTTTAGTTGCCGATGCAGCCGGGTGCCGCGTCGAAGGTGCGAAGGCCCGCGCAGATCAGGTCGACGGGCAGGTTCAGGGCCCACGCGGCGGCCGCAACGGCCAGCACGCTATCGACATTGCCGACCGTGGCCGGTTTCAGCAGGTCCAGGCACAGCAAGACCGTTTCGCTGCCGCCTTCGGCCAGTACAATGTGCTTGTCGCGCACGAACACGGCGCGCTGGCCGGCAGCCAGTTGCGCTGCGATGGCGGCCAGGCTGCCGTCCTGCGCATACAGGGTCACGCTGCCGTCGCACAGCTCGGCCAGTTCCAGCACTTGCGCGTTGGCGGCGTTCAACACGGCCACGCCCGTTGGCATCACCACGTCGACCTGGCTGCGCACTGCCTTGTACAGGCCGGCATCGTCCAGCACGTCGAAATCCTTGACGCTTTCAAGGCTGCCCATGTCGGTGACGACGCCGATCTGGCACTTGTCATAGGCCAGTCCTTCGGCCAGGATCATGCGTGGATTGCTCTCGAACAGAGCCGTCTGCACGGTGCGGTTGAGCAGCAGGCGCTGGCCCGCGTCCCAGTTCACGCAATCGCTGCTGACGACGCGGCGCTGGTCCAGGTACATGCCTTCGCTGCAGACGGCGCCCGTGTGCAGACCAGACAGGTTGAGCAGTTTGCACAGCATGCGTACGATCAGGCTGGCGCCGCGCGTGCCCGTCACGCCGATCAGCGGAATGCGGCCCGTTTCTGCTGGCGCGAACAGGTGCTCGACGATGGCCGCGCCGACAGGGCGGCTCTGGCCTACGCCGGGCTTGATGTGCGCCAGCAGGCCGGGGCTGGCATTGACTTCGATGATGGCGCCGCGCTGCTCTTCCAGCGGACGCGTGATGTCTGTCGTGACCAGGTCGATGCCGGCAATATCGAGGCCGACGACTCTGGCCGCCAGCAGGGCTGCATGCACGACGGACGGGTGCACGTCGTCCGTGACGTCGATGGCCACGTTGCCGTTCGGCTGGATCAGCACTTTCTGGCCCGCTAGCGGCACGGACAGGGCGGTCATGCCCTGGCGCTGCAGTTCCAGCACGATTTCGCCCGATTCATGCGGCTTGACGGTGCCCAGCGGGAAATCCTCGCCTTCGCCGCGGCGCGGGTCGATATTGATCTGCGTGTTCACCAGTTCCAGCACGCTCGACACGCCGTCGCCGTCAACCCACAGGGATTCGCCCTTGGCGGCGGCGATCAGCTTGTTGCCGACCACCAGCAGACGGTGTTCGTCGCCGGTGATGAAGCTTTCTACCAGCACGGCCGAGCTGTCGCCCTTGCGCGCTGCCAGTTCGTAGGCCGCCTTGACGTCGCTTTCGGTCATCAGATTGAGCGACACGCCGCGGCCGTGATTGCCGTCATACGGTTTGACGACGACGGGCACGCCGATGTCCTGTGCTTCTTCCCAGGCCGCTTCGGCGCTGCGCACCAGGCTGCCTTCGGGCACGCGCACGCCGCACGATTTGAGCAAGAATTTGGTCAGGTCCTTGTCGCTGGCGATGCCTTCGGCAATCGCGCTGGTGCGGTCCGTTTCGGCCGTCCAGATGCGGCGCTGCGCGGCGCCGTGGCCCAGTTGCACCAAGTTGCCGTCGTTCAGGCGCAGCGAAGGGATGCTGCGCTCGGTGGCGGCATCGACGATGCTGGCCGTGCTCGGACCGAGGCAGCGCGAGTCGACCATGTCGCGCAGGGGGGCCAGCGCCGCTTCCAGATCGTAGGCTTCATCATTGATGGCAGCCATCAGCAGTTCGCGCGCGGTGGCCAGGGCGGCGCGGCCCACCTGTTCTTCGCGGGTGCGGAAAGCCATCTTGTAGACGCCGCGCTGGCTGGTCGAGCGCGTCTGGCCGAAGCCCGTGCGCATGCCTGCCAGGTTTTGCAATTCCAGCACCACGTGTTCGAGGATGTGGGCCGACCACGTGCCTTCACGCAGGCGCTCGAAAAAGCCGCCCCGTTCGCCCACGCCGCAGCGGTGTTCGATCATGCCCGGCAGCCACGCCACCAGACGCTCGTACAGGCCGGGCAGGGTATTGGATGGATAGTCTTCCAGTTCGCCGATGTCGACCCAGGCCTCAATCACGGGACGATAGGTCCAGATGTTGGGGCCGCGCAAATGAGTGACGCGGACAAATTCGATGTTCTTCTTCTTGATCATGTAAGTGGTTTCTTGATAACAGGCCAGGCGTCTGGGCGCCAGATACTTTATGTAGGCTCTACAGAGTCTTTTCAGGCTCGTGCTTGGTTCTTTATCCCGGGTATGCGCAGTGTGCCACTTTTAGTGGTCTCTTGTCGCGTTTGCTGCTCGTATTCTGCTGGTGTTGTCATTCTAATTGATACTATTTGTTGCCTTACTTGTTATAAAGATACCGACTCAGGGCTAAGCCGGGGCATTTGCGCAACAGCGAGCTGTTGTATACTTGCCCATGCTCAGGGCCGCGTTGCATACGCGCCGCGCCTGCCTGGCACTGCGCGCGACGGTCGCCAATTTTTTTGCGTCATTTTGCCATCCATTGCCTACTTACAGGCATCCATTCGATACAATACAGGAAATTGCCACTGGTGCATCTACCTCGCCATCGCGCAATACACAAACATTGATCGGGCGTCTGCCCTATCCCCCAAATCCCGCCCTGAAGGGCTTGGCCTCGAGCCGGAGTATGCTTTACGATGACAACTGAACAGAGTGTTCCTGCAACAACTATTCCCCTCAACTCGCTGCCCGCGCCTGTAGCACAAGCCTGGCTGGCGGAGGTGGAAAGCAAGCTTTCTCCAGGGGAGAACGTTTTAAGTAGCGTTGAGGTTGACCTCGATGCGCGATTACGTTTCACAAAAGGCATAATTGTTGTTACCGAGCAGCGTTTGCTGGCCCGTTCACCGGGTGATACTGCCTGGAAAAGCTGGTCTTTCCGCGCTGGACTGCGCCTCACGCACCACGACCATGCCGGTGTCGGTCACATGGAATTGTTCGATGACCACGGCCGCCTGGCCTCGTGGCGCTTCACGCTGGGCCAGAATTTGCACGCCATCCGCGTGCTGGAGCAGTTCGTCGAGCGCCTCGACAGCCACCTGACGGGTCAACCCGTGCTGCAAGCGGAGCAGGAAGTGTGTCCGAGCTGCAAGGCCCCTTTGGAGCCGGAGCAGGAAGAATGCCCGATCTGCGCCAAGGTGCTGTACACGCCGCCGTCTACCTGGACCCTGTTCCGCCTGTGGCGCTTCGCCCATCCCTACCGTGGCCAACTGGCCCTGGGCTTCATGCTGATGCTGCTGAGTACCGCTGCGCACATGATTCCGCCTTACCTGACGGCGCCGTTGATGGATAATGTGCTGATTCCATATCAAAACGGCAAGCAGATCGACCCGTGGCTGGTGGTGTACTACATGAGTGGCTTGCTGGGCTCGGCCCTGCTGGCCTGGCTGCTGGGCTGGGGCAAGACCTATGTGCTGGCGCTGGTGTCCGAACGCATGGGCGCCGATTTGCGCTCTGCCACGTATGAACACTTGATGAAACTGTCGCTGGAATTCTTTGGCGGCAAACGCACGGGCGACCTGATGTCGCGCATCGGCAGCGGCAGCGATCGCATCTGCGTCTTCCTCTCGCTGCACTTGCTCGATTTTGCCTCCGACGTACTGATGATCATCATGACGGGCGTGATCCTGTGGTCGATGAACCCGTGGCTGGCCATCATGACGCTGGCGCCATTGCCCTTCATCGCCTGGATGATCCACCTGGTGCGCGACCGTTTGCGCACCGGTTTTGAAAAAATCGACCGCGTCTGGAGCGAGGTGACCAACGTGTTGGCCGACACCATACCCGGCATCCGCGTGGTCAAGGCGTTTGCGCAGGAAAAACGCGAAGCGGCCCGCTTCCGCGACGCCAATGCGCACAACTTGGCCGTCAACGACAAGTTGAACAAAGTTTGGTCGCTGTTTTCGCCC
Source organism: Janthinobacterium lividum PAMC 25724 (assembly GCA_000242815.2). Taxonomy (GTDB): domain Bacteria; phylum Pseudomonadota; class Gammaproteobacteria; order Burkholderiales; family Burkholderiaceae_D; genus Janthinobacterium; species Janthinobacterium lividum_D. The sequence goes on along the minus strand of AHHB01000037.1, from coordinate 492,514 downwards.
ACCGTGTCCTTCCTGACGGAAATGGGTTTGCTCGTCATCTGGTGCTTCGGTATCTGGCAACTGTCGCGTGGCGAAATCACCGTCGGCGTGCTGACCGCCTTCATCGCCTACAGCACGCGCTTCTACAGCCGCCTCGACTCGATGAGCCGCATCGTCTCCGTGACGCAGAAATCGGCGTCCGCCGCCAAGCGCATCTTCGACATCCTCGACCATGTGTCGAGCGTGCCGGAACCGGCGCAACCGGTCAAACTGGAGAAGATCGAAGGCAGGATCGATTTGCGCGAAGTCGGTTTCCGCTATGGCAACCGGGCCGTCAACCGTGGCATCACCTTGAACATCAAGGCGGGCGAAATGATCGGCCTGGTCGGTCACAGCGGTTCTGGCAAGAGCACCCTGGTCAACCTGATCTGCCGTTTCTATGATGTGTCGGAAGGCGCGATTTTGCTCGACGGCGTCGACATCCGCTCGTTCGCCGTGTCCGACTACCGCCGCAATATCGGCCTGGTGCTGCAGGAGCCGTTCCTGTTCTTCGGTACCATCGCGGAAAATATCGCCTACGGCAAGCCGCACGCGACGCGCCAGGAGATCATCGCCGCTGCGCGCGCCGCGCATGCCCACGAATTCATCCTGCGCCTGCCGCAAGGCTACGATTCGATGGTGGGCGAGCGTGGCCAGGGCTTGTCCGGCGGCGAACGCCAGCGCATCTCGATTGCGCGCGCCCTGCTGATCGACCCGCGCATCCTGATCATGGATGAAGCGACATCGTCGGTCGACTCGGAAACGGAAAAAGAAATCCAGAAGGCGCTCGACAACCTGGTGCAGGGCCGCACGACGATCGCCATCGCGCACCGCCTGTCAACCTTGCACCGGGCCGACCGCCTGGTGGTGCTGGACCGTGGCCAGGTCGTCGAAGTGGGCAGTCACGATGAACTGATGGCGAAAGAGGGCGCCTATTTCCGCCTCTACGAAGCACAGGCGCGCAACAACGAACTCGCCCTGGATGACAAGGAATAAGCATGGCCAGTACAATTTTTACATTAAGCCGTGACAGCTTCGGCAAGCTGCTGATGACGGACGCCGATGGCCAGGTCTTTGAAGGCGTGGTGCCTGTGCGCGCCTTCCCCATCCAGTCGCCCGACGAAGGCATTTCGCTGGTGCTGGGCAATGGCAAGGAAGTGGCGTGGATCGACCGCCTCGATGCCTTGCCGGAACCGGCGCGCAGCCTGCTGCAGGAAGAGCTGGAAGGGCGCGAATTCATGCCCGAGATCGCGCGCGTGAAAAGCGTTTCCAGCTTTGCCACGCCGTGCACCTGGCACGTCGATACGGACCGTGGCGAGACGCAGTTCGTGCTGAAAGGCGAGGAAGACATCCGTCGCATCGGCGCCACCTCGCTCTTGATCGCCGACAACCACGGCATCCATTTCCTGATCCGCGATATGTTCAATATCGACAAGACGACGCGCAAGATACTCGACCGCTTCCTGTAAGCGGCAGTCACTGAAGTTGAAAAACGGCGCCTGCATTTTGCTGCAGGCGCCGTTTTTTTATTGGAACGCCACCTCCGCAAAGCTGCGCAGCTTGCGGCTGTGCAGCCGGTCCACGCCCTGGCGGCGCAGCAATTCCACGGCGCGTATGCCGATGCGCAGGTGCTGGTCGACCCGTTCTCGGTAAAAGTGGTTGGCCATGCCGGGCAGCTTGATTTCGCCGTGCAGCGGCTTGTCGCTGACGCACAGCAAAGTGCCATACGGGACGCGGAAGCGGAAGCCGTTGGCGGCGATCGTTGCGCTTTCCATGTCCAGCGCGATGGCGCGGCTCTGGCTGAAGCGGCGCTCCGGCGTGCGCTGCGGCAGCAGTTCCCAGTTGCGGTTGTCGGTGCTGGCCACGGTCCCCGTGCGCATGATGTGTTTCAGGTCATGCCCCGTCAGCTGGGTGATTTCCGCCACCGCCGTTTGCAGCGCCTGCTGGATTTCTGCCAGCGGCGGGATCGGCACCCATAGCGGCAAGTCTTCGTCGAGCACATGGTCTTCGCGCACATAGGCGTGCGCCAGCACGTAGTCGCCCAGGCTTTGCGTGGTGCGCAAACCGGCGCAGTGGCCCAGCATCAGCCAGGCGTGCGGGCGCAGCACGGCGATATGGTCAGTGATGGTCTTGGCATTGGCCGGTCCGACGCCGATATTGACCATGGTGATGCCGCTGCCATCGGCGCGCAGCAGGTGGTAGGCCGGCATCTGCGGCAGGCGTGGTGGCGCGGCGCCCAGCGCATCTTCGCTTTCGACCGCTTGTCCGACCCGGCGCGTGACCACATTGCCCGGTTCGATAAAGGCGATGTAGCCGTCGTCGTCCGAGGGCGCGGTGGCGTCGGGCGTACGTTCCATCATGGCGTGGCCCAGGCGGATGAATTCGTCGATATAGAACTGGTAATTGGTAAACAGCACGAAGTTCTGGAAATGCTGCGGCGAAGTACCGCTGTAGTGGCGCAGGCGCTGCAGCGAATAATCCACGCGCGGAGCGGTGAACAGGGCCAGCGGCTGCGCTTCGCCGTGCGCCGGTTCGTGCGTGCCGTTGGCGATGCCGTCGTCCATGGCCGACAAGTCGGGCAGGTCGAACAGGTCGCGCATGGCCATGCGACGACCCGCATCCATATTGCCTTCGATGTGGTCATGCTCGGCGAACGAGAAATGTACGGGGATCGGTTGGGCGCTGACGCCCACTTCCAGTTGCACCTTCTGGCCGCTGTTATGGTTTTTCAGCAGCAGGGTGAACTGGTCGAGGTAATAGTCGCCGAACAGGTCGGGGCGCGTCAGGGTGGTTTCAAACACGCCGGGACCGGCGACAAAGCCATAGGCCAGCGGCGAGTCGGCGCGCGCCACGGTGTCGGTCTGGATGCGCACGAAGGGGTAGCAGGCGCGTATGCGTTCGTGCATGTCCGCGCCGGCGACAAAGCGCTGCAGCGCGTCGCGCAGGTGTTCGATGCTGCTGCGGTAAATGGCTTGCACCTGTTCTAACGCCAGGCGTGGATCGTCGAAGCGGGAGGAGGCGATGAAGGGGGGCGTAAGCAAGCGGATTCTCCTTGTAGCGGTTCGTGCATACCATTGTAAGGCAGCGGGGCAACTCTTGTCGGTGCGTGCACGGCCGCTTGACGGATTCAAATAGAATCTGTATTCTATTTGAATGGTCAGACTAGCAAAATTTAACGAAAATAACTTCATCGATGGCGCCATCGCCATCGCCGCCCAGTGCGGCGTGGCCGCCGTGTCGATGGCGGCCATCGCCGTCAAGGCCGGCGCGCCCATCGGCTCCGTGTATCACCGCTTCGATTCGCGCAATGCTATCCTGGCACGCGCCTGGCTGCGCGTGAAAGGCGACTTCCGCGAGGAAGTGGCCAGCCGCTGGCTCGGCGGCGATACCTGGGCTGGCGTGCATGGCTTGCTGGACTGGTGCCGGCGCAAGCCCGTGTATGCGCGCTTCCTGCTGCAATGCGCCGACAACCCCGATTTCAGCAGTGGTCTCAGCGAGCAATTGCTGGCCGCCGTGGAGGAAGAGCAGGCGGCGCTCGATGCCTGCTTTGTGCGCTGCGCCGAAGCCATGCCCGCCGCCGCGCAGCCGGACCTGGACCACATGCTGCTCAAATTTGTCCTGATCGATGCCCCCGTGGCCGTCGTCAAGCCCTACCTGACCCAAGAGCGGCCGATACCTGCCACTGTCGACGCCATGCTGCGCGCCTCGCATGACGCGGTGCGCGGCTGGGCCTTACACACCACATCACACTCATAAAGAAGAAATCCATGCGCTATTCCACCCAGCTTGAACACGGCAAGAAAATCCCCCTGCACGACGAAGAAGGCTTCATCGGCATGCGCGCGGCTGGCCGCATCGCCGCCGACACGCTCGACTACATCACGCCCTTCATCAAGCCTGGCGTATCGACGGCCAAGCTCGACGCCTTGTGCGAGGAATTCATGCGCGCCGCCGGCGCCATCCCCGGCACCATCGACTACCACGGCTACAAGCATGCCAGCTGCATCTCCGTCAATCACGTGGTCACGCACGGCATCCCGTCCGAGACCAAGATCTTGAAAGTGGGCGATATCCTCAACATCGACGTGACGCCGAAGTTCCAGGGCTGGTTTGGCGACACCAGCCGCACTTTCAAGGTCGGTGCCGTGTCCATCCTGGCCAACCGCCTGGTCAACACGGCGTATGAAGCCATGATGGCCGGCATTCATACCGTGCGCCCGGGCGCGACCTTGGGCGACGTGGGCGCCGCCATCGAAGCGGTGGCCAAGGCGCAGGGCTTTTCCTCCGTGCGCGACTTTTGCGGCCATGGCGTGGGCCAGGTCTTCCACGACACGCCGCAAGTGCTCCATTACGGCCGCGCCGGCACGGGCATCGTGCTCGAGCCGGGCATGATCTTTACCATCGAGCCTATGCTCAACGTGGGCAGCTACCAGGTCAAGGTCTTGCCCGATAAATGGACCACGGTGACGAAAGACCGTTCGCTGTCGGCGCAGTTCGAGCATTCGCTGGCCGTGACGGAAACGGGCTTTGAAATCTTCACCCTGACCGGCTTGCCCGATACGCTGGCGTCAGCCGCTTAAGGCTGTCCCTGCGCGACGGCCTTGATCGCGCGCTCCTCGCCCATGTCGGAGGCGATCTTCCAGCGCTGCATGGCGCTGGCGTGGTCCGCGCGCGTCAAGCCCGCGCCGTCCCAATCCATTAGCCCCAGGTGATAGATATCGCCCGCGCAGCAGCTTTTCCACGATATCGTCCAGGGTCAGCCAGCGCAAGTGCGTGCCGTACGCCACCAGATGATGCTTTTCTGCGTCCAGCGTGGGCGGCGGCGCAACTATTACCGCGGCAGGCATCGCTGGCCACTCGGATGGCACTGCTCAGCGCACTGCTGGTCGGACTGTGCTGTTTCTTCCTGCTTTTTGCTGTTTTTTTTCTGTTTTTTGCTGTTCTTTACAGCGCTTGTCCGGTGCGCCTTGTCTGCCTCGATACCTAGCATGCGAAAATGGCCGCCATTCAACCATGGAGTTCTCCGCATGCAAGCCAAGCAGTATCTGTTTCCCGTGATCGCCGTGCTGATCTGGGCCATCAACACCATCGTCAGCAAGATGGCCGTCGGCGTGATCGATCCTGCCGCCATCTCGTTCTACCGCTGGCTGCTCGCTGGCGTGCTGCTGGCGCTGGTCTTTGGTCGCGGCGTGTGGAAGCAGCGGGCCGTGGTGAAACCTTATATGGGGAAACTGTTCGTGCTCGGTATGCTGGGCATGGTGATGTACCAGTGCCTGGCCTACATCGCCGCGCAAACGACGACGGCCACCAATATGGGCATCCTGGCCTCGTTGATGCCCTTGCTGGCTGTGGGCCTGTCTGTATTACTGCTGGGCGAGGCGCCCACCGTGGGCGGCGTAGTGGGCGGCATGGTGTCGCTGCTGGGGCTAGGCTATCTGCTCAGCCATGGCGATCCGGCCGCGTTGATCTCCCACGGCGCGGCCATGGGCGACGCCCTGATGTTGCTCGCTTGCCTATCGTATGCGGCTTACGGCGTGCTGCTCAAACGCTGGAAGATTCCTCTCAATAACTGGCATTGCCTGCTGATTCAGGTCTGCTGCGCCGTGCCCGTGCTGTTTGTGTATTACCTGAGCCAGTCCGCGCCGCCCGTCACCAGCGCCGGTTTGCCGCTGGTACTGTTTGCCGGCATTCCCGCCTCTATCATCGCGCCGTTTTTGTGGATGCATGGCCTGGCCAAGCTCGGTCCCAGCCGTGCCACGACATTGATGAATTTGCTGCCGGTGTTTACCGTCATCATCGCCATGCTGTTCTTGGGGGAAGTCTTGCACGTCTATGATGTGATCGGTGGCGGTGTGACCTTGCTCGGTGTGGTGATGGTGCAAACCCTGAAACGCCCTCTGCGTCGTCGCGCCAGCGCCTAGTTTTTTTGCTATGCTGATGCTTTAAATAAGGAGGCAGCATGCCTAGCATCGACACTTTGTTGAGCGAGCTCGAAGCATTCGGTAGCAGCAACGATGCACTGCACACGCAGCGCGCCAGCCGCATGCTCAATATTACGCGCGACACGGGCCAATTGCTGGCCGTGCTGGTGCACGCGCGCGGTGCGCGCCGGGTGCTGGAGATCGGCACCTCGAACGGCTATTCCACCCTGTGGCTGGCGCGCGCGGCGCAGGCGCTCGGTGGCAGCGTGGTGACGGTGGAACAAGCCCAGGACAAGTTCGACATGGCGCATGCCAACTTTGCGCGCGCGCAATTGCAGGGCGTGATATGCCAGCTGCTGGCGGACGCGGGCGACGTGCTGCGCGATGCGGCGCACGGCGCCTACGATTTCATCTTTCTCGATTCCGCGCGCCAGCAGTATGCGCAATGGTGGCCGCAATTGGACCGCGCGCTGGCGCCCGGCGGCGTGCTGGTGGTCGACAACGCCGCTTCGCACTACGCGGACATGGCCGCTTTCCTTGACGCCATCCGCGCCGACAGCCGCTACACGACCTGCCTGGCCACTGTCGGCAAGGGCGAATTCATCGCCGTCAAGTCCGGCAACTGAGTCATTACTCGGCGACGATAGCCGCTTCCAGCACGCGCACCAGCGATTCGACGCCTTGTGCGTCGACTTCATCGAAGCGGCCCGTCAGGGGGCTGTCGAGGTCGAACACGCCGATGATATTGCCTTGCGCAAACACGGGTACCACCAGTTCCGAGCGTGAATTGACGTCGCAGGCGATGTGGCCGGGAAATGCATGGACATCTTGCACCACGATGGACTTGCCCTCGACGACGGTGGTGCCGCACACGCCGCGGCCCTTCTTGATGCGGATGCAGGCGGGCTTGCCCTGGAATGGCCCCAGCACCAGCTCCTCGCCCTTGAGGAAATAAAAGCCGGCCCAGTTCAAGCCCGGCATGGTGTTGAAGACCAGCGCGCTGAAGTTGGCCGTATTGGCGATGAAGTCGCTCTCGCCCGACAGCAAACCTTGCAACTGCGAGCGCAGGTCTGCGTACATGGCTTGCTTGGCGGCGGGGGTGTCGGTGTCGTAGGCGGTGTCGCTGATGGTGAATGTCATGGTCGTGGTGGCGCGCAAAATGGTGAAGGCGTGATGGTAGCGCGTTTGGCGCCTCTGTGTGCAGCCCTCACCTATGCAGATGTTCTTGCGCCAGCTGGCGCAGCAGGGGCAGGGCCGCATGGTCGTGCCCATCGCGCCAGGCCAGGCCGATGCCGACCGCCAATGCTTCTCCCTCCGCCAATTGCCGGTAAGCCACGCCAGCGAGGCGCAGCGCGCGGAAGGAGTCGGCCAGCAGGGCCATGCCCTTGCCGGCGGCCACCTCGCTGAGCAGCACATGATGGTCCAGCGCCTCGCGCAAGAAAGTGGGGGCGAAGCCGTGGCGCTGAAATACCTGCTGGCAATGGTCGAAAAAGGCTGGCTGGCGTGCTCGTTCGAACCAAAAAATCGGTTCTGTTGCGATGTCAGCGAGGCCCAGCTTGCGCTTTTTCGCCAGCCTGTGGCTAGCGGGCAGGGCCAGCATCATGGGCTGGCGCGCCAGCGGCTGGACGGCCAGCTCGAAGGTGGCGCTGGGCAGGGCCAGCAGGGCCGCATCGAGCTGGCCCTTGCGCACGGCTGTGACCAGGCGCGGCGAGGGCGCAGCCGTCAGTTCCAGGCGCAGCGTGCCTAATTGACTGCTCAATGCTGCCAGCAGGGGCTGGAACAGGCCCGCTTCCACCGAACTGGTCAGGCCCAGGCGCAGGCGCACGGGAGCGCTGTCTTGCCGTAGGGACGCTTGCGCCACCTCTAGCAAGTCGAGGATGTGCAGCGCCTGCGGCAGCAGGGTGCGGCCCGCCTGCGTCAGGGCCACTCCCTGGGTGTCGCGCTCGAACAATCGTGCGCCCAGCCGCTCTTCGAGCAGCCTGATGGCGCGCGACAGGGGCGGCTGCGTCATGTGCAATTGTTCCGCCGCCTGACGAAAGTTCAGGCAGCGGGCGACGCCGCAAAACAGGCTCAACGCATGGGTGTCCAGAGCTCTCATACCAGAAAGGTATCACGAAATTGCACATTCCCTTGTCGGCCTGCGCGGTCCAGACTTGCCGCCTTGACACTTGAAGGAGATCAACATGCAACTGCCACAACGACGCATCGGCCACAGCGGCTTGAACAGTTCGGCACTGGGCCTGGGCTGTATGGGCATGTCGGAATTTTATGGCGCCACGGACGAGGCGCAATCGTTGGCCACCCTGGACGCGGCCCTGGCCGCTGGCGTGACCCTGTTCGACACGGCCGACGCCTACGGCTTTGGCCACAACGAGCAATTGCTGGGACGTTTCTTGAGCAAGCACCGCGGACAAGCCCTGGTCGCCACCAAGTGCGGCCTGGTGCGCGTAGCGGGCAGCTATGCGCGTCGCGTCGACAATGGCCCCGCTTACATCCGCCAGGCCTGCGATGCGTCGCTGGCGCGCCTGGGCGTCGATGCCATCGACTTGTTTTATCTGCACCGCTTGAACCTCGATACCCCGCTGGAAGCGTCGATGCAGGCGCTGGCACAACTGCTGCAAGAGGGCAAGATCCGCGCCGTGGGCCTGTGCGAAGTGAGCGCCGCGACCTTGCGGCGCGCGGCGGCGCTGTGCCCGGTGGCGGCCGTGCAGAGCGAATACTCGCTGTGGACGCGCGAGCCGGAGCAGGGCGTGCTGGCCGCCTGCCGCGAAGTGGGCGCCAGTTTCTTTGCCTATAGCCCGCTGGGGCGCGGTTTCCTGACGGGCACCATAGCCGACCCGGCCAGCCTCGACGCCGGGGACTTCCGCCAGTTCAATCCGCGTTTCGCCGCCGGGAACCTGGCGCACAACCAGGCCATCGTTGCGCAAGTTCAGCAGTTGGCGCGCAGCAAGCGGTGTACGCCGGCCCAGCTGGCGCTGGCCTGGCTGCTGGCCCAGGGCGACGACATCATCCCGATTCCCGGCACCAGGCGCATCGCCTACCTGCACGACAACCTCGGTGCGCTGGCCGTGCAGCTGGACGCGGCGGAACTGGCGGCGATGAGCGCCGCCTTTCCTTTGGGCATGGCAGCGGGCGCGCGCTATACGGCGGAAGGGATGAAGGGCGTGGATGCCTGAGGAAAAGTGCGCCGAGTGTACGCTAACGTACATATGCGACACTTTAGCTGCGCGATAATCGTCGACGATCTGCCAGTATTTTGGCTAGTCCCAGGCACCCGGCCAGCGCAGCGGGGCCGGGGCATGCAGCATGTATAGAGGAGAGGATTTCGGATTGCTGGACGATGATATTTTCGATATCGAAATGAAGTTATTGCTTGAGGCAATATTGCTGAGGTATCAGCATGATTTCCGCGATTATTCCGTGGCGTCCTTGCGCCGGCGCATGCTCCAGGCCATGGAGCGTTTCGGCTGCACCAGCCTGTCGCAGCTGCAGGACCGCATCTTGCGTACACCGGCCATGTTCGCGCAACTATTGCAGTTTTTTACGGTCCAAGTGAGCGAGATGTTCCGTGACCCCGCCTATTTTCGCGCCGTGCGCGAAAAAGTCGTGCCCGTCTTGCACACGTATCCCTCCATCAAGATATGGGTGGCCGGTTGCAGCAGCGGCGAAGAGGTGTGGTCGCTGGCCATTTTGCTGGAAGAGGAAGGGTTGCTCGAGCGCAGCATGATTTATGCTACCGACATTAATGTCGAGGCGCTGGCTGCGGCCGAAGCGGGCATCTATTCGGTCGAGCGCATCGCCCAGTTCAGCGAAAATTATCAACGCGCCGGTGGCAAGCGTTCGCTGTCCGACTATTACACGGCCGCCTACAAGGGCGCCATCTTTGACCGGCGCCTGCGGCGCCAGTTCGTCTTCGCCGACCATAGCCTGGCGACGGACAGCGTGTTTTCGGAGGTACACATGGTTTCCTGTCGTAACGTCATGATTTACTTCAATAAAGACTTGCAAGACCGCTGTCTGGGCCTGTTCCACGAAGCGCTGGTACACCGGGGCTTCCTGGGCCTCGGCATGAAGGAAAGCCTGCATTTCAGCCGCCATGGGCGCAGCTTCAACGAGCTGAGCGCGGTAGAGCGCATCTTTCAGCGAGCCTGATATGTTGCCGACCTGTGAGGTAGCGCCACCGCCCGCCGGCCTGCGCCTGATCGCCATCGGCGCCTCGGCAGGCGGCGTGGAAGCGCTCGGTATCTTGCTGAGCGCCATGCCGGCCATCTGCGGCGCAGCCGTGGTGGTGCTGCTGCACCTGGCGCCTGGCCAGTCCAGCCGCTTGCCGCAGCTGTATGCGGCGCGCTGCGCGCTGCCTTTGCGCGTAGCGCAGGACAAGGAAGCGCTGCAAGGCGGCACGGTCTACTTCGCCCCGCCCGATTACCACCTGCAAATCGAACCCGATGGCTGTTTTTCCCTGTCGCAGGAAGCGCCCGTGCATTTTTCGCGCCCGTCTATCGATGTCTTGCTGGAAACAGCCGCCTACGCCTACCGGCGCAGCATGCTGGCCATCATCTTGACGGGCGCTTCGGCCGATGGCGCGGCGGGACTGGCGCGCGTGCGCCAGCTGGGCGGCAGCGCCTGGGTGCAGGACCCGCAACGGGCCGTTTGTGGCTTCATGCCGGCCGCTGCGCTGAAGCGCGCGGGCGCCGACCGGGTGCTCGATTTGCCGCAAATGGCTGCCAGCCTGGCCTTGCTTGGCGATGCCGAACACAAGTGAATGGGAGTGAGGTAGTACGTGTAATATAGGTGAATACTGAAACACTATTTATGTCTTTATTGAAATACGATGGCAGCCTGCCGTTGCGATGCTGAAGATGACTCCGTGACCGCACCTATCCATATCCTCGTCGTTGACGACATCGCGCAAAACCTGGTCGCCGCCGAAGCCGTGTTGGCACGGCCCGGCATTGTTATCCTGAAAGCAAGCTCGGGCGCGCAAGCGCTGGAGCTACTCTTGTCGCATGAGGTGGCACTGGCCCTGATCGATGTGCAAATGCCGCAGATGGACGGTTTTGAATTGGCCGAACTGATACGCGGCAGCGAGCGCACGCGCAGCATCCCCTTGATTTTTCTCACGGCTGCGTCGCGTGAGGCGAGCTACAGTTTCCGCGGCTACGAGGCCGGTGCCGTCGATTTTCTCTACAAGCCTATCGACGTGAAAGCCTTGCAAAGCAAGGTGGCGGTGCTGGTGCAGCTCTACCAGCAAAAGCGCGAATTGTCAGCCCAGCTTGATGAACTCAAGCATGCGCTGCACCTCAACCAGTTATTTACGGCCGTGCTGGGCCACGACTTGCGCACGCCCTTGTCGGTGGTGATGAATGGCGCCATGCTGTTGCCGATGATGAGCGAGCACCCGAAGGTGATCGTGACGGCGCAGCGTATTGAAAGCAGCGCCAAGCGCATGGCGCGCATGGTCGACCAACTGCTGGACCTGGCGCGCATCCGTTCCGGTACGATGGAGTTGCGCAGCAGCACGCACGACTACGCGGCGCTGGCGCGCTCCATCGTCGAAGAATTCGAGACGGCCGGCCAGGCCCCGCTTGTCGAAATGAGCAGTGTTGGCGAGTTGCACGGGCAATGCGATGCGGGCTTGCTATCGCAAGTGATCTCGAATCTCTTATGCAATGCCATCACGCATGGCGAGGCGGGTACGCCAGTGCAGCTGTTCCTCGACGGGCGCGCCGCCGACAGCATTGAGTTGCGCATTGTCAATCGCGGCGTCATCCCCGCCGCTTTGCTGCCGACCCTGTTCGAGCCGTTCCAGCAGGCGGGCGAAAAGCGCAGGTCGGGGCAGGGCTTGGGACTGGGCCTGTACACAGTCAATATGTTCGTCAAGGCCCACGGCGGCACGGTCGAACTCAGTTCGACGGCCACACAGGGCACGTTGGCGACGCTGCGCATGCCGCGCCATTGTCAGGTGCGCGTGCAAGCGGGCGTGGCTGCATGAGCGCGCCAGCCTGGCCGCGCGGTGGCGGCAACATGGGCGCGCTGGTGCGCCAGCATGACTGGTCCGCCAGCAGCCTGGGCGCGCTCGATGGCTGGCCCGCCCATCTGCGTACCAGCGTTGACATCGTGCTCAATTCACCGATGGCGATGGTGCTGATGTGGGGGCCGCAGCACGTGATGATTTACAACGACGACTACATCCAGATCGCCGGGGCGCGCCATCCGGCGGCGCTGGGTGGCACAGTACCCGCCGTCTGGCCCGAAATCTGGGATTGGAACGCGCGCATCCTCGAGGCGGGAATGCGCGGCGAGACGCAGGTGCACCGCGAATGCTGCCTGCCGCTGTTGCGCGAAGGGCAGCGCGCGGATGTCTATTTCGACCTGTTTTACACGCCCGTGCATGGCGTCGGCGGCCAGGTCGACGGCGTGCTGTGCACGGCGCTGGAATTGACGGCGCGCATGGAAGAGGGGCGCCAGTTGAAGCTGGCCACGGCCGAGCTGGGCGAACTCAACACTACCTTGCAGATGGAGAGCGAGGCAGTGCGCGCGGCCAACCGCCGCTTGGGCGAAGAACGGGCGTTGTTGCGCGCCCTGTTCCAGCAGGCGCCCAGCTTCATGGCCTTGCTGCGCGGACCGCAGCATGTGTTCGAACTGGCCAATGAACATTATTTACGCCTGGTGGGACGCCGCGAACTGGAACTGCTGGGCAAAACCGTCGAATCGGCCTTGCCCGAATTCAAGGCGCAGGGCTTCATCGCGCTGCTGGACCAGGTCTACCGTACGGGCGAGTCCTACGAAGGGCGCCAGGTGAAGGTGGATTTGCAGATGGCGCACGGCCAGTCGGGACCGCGCTATATCGACTTCGTGTATCAGCCCATCAAGAATGACGAGGGCGTGGTCACTTGCATCCTCGTCGAGGGCCTTGACGTCACCGAGCGCATGGAAGGCGAGGAGCGGCTGCGCCTGGCCCAGCAGGCGGGCGGTATCGGCAGCTTTGAATGGTTCCCCGAGACGGGCGCGATGCTGGTGTCGCCCATGTTCCGTCGCCTGTGGGGCATTGCCGACGACGTGGAGGTCACGCAGCACTTGCTGGTGAGCCTGGTGGACGAGCGGGACTTGCAGAAGGTGGGGCCGAGCAAGCTTGATCTTGTGCAAAATCCCCTTGAGTATGTGGAGTACCGCATCCGCCGCCCTACCGACGGCGCGGTGCGCTGGATCGCGCGCCAGGGCGAAGTGGTGGCCGGCCGCGTGCCGGGCCAGCGACGCTATGTGGGCGTGTCGTTCGATGTGACGGAACGACGCCGGATCGAGGATGAGCTCAACGCTAGCCAGGAGCGCATGGCGGCCATTTTCGGTCAGGCTTCGGTGGGCTTGTCCGAGCTGGGCCTCGATGGCCGTTTCCAGCGCGTCAACGGTGCCCTGTGCCGCATGTTGGGCCGCTCGGCCGAAGAGCTGCTGAGCCTAAACATGAAGGACATCATGCATCCGGCGGACGTGACTGGCAACAGCGTGCTGTTCCAGCGTCTGGTGGAAACGGGAGCCTCGTTCTCGCTGGAAAAGCGCTACCTGAAGCCCGATGGTTCACAAGTGTGGGTGTCTAGCAATGTCAGTCGTTTGCTCGACGAGCAGGGACAGACGCGCTCCTTGATTGCCGTCAAGATTGATATTACGGAGCGGCGCCGCGTGGAAAAAGCGCTACATGAATTGAACGAAACGCTGGAACACCGTGTCGAACAGGAAGTCAATGAGCGTGCCAAGGCGGAAGATGCCTTGCGCCAGGCGCAAAAGATGGAAGCCGTGGGCCAGCTGACAGGTGGCATCGCGCACGACTTCAACAACGTGCTGCAAATCATCTCCGGCAATTTGCATTTGCTGCATCATTTGACGGGCACGGATGGCGTGATGCGCCAGCGTCTGGAGACGGCGCTTGCCGCCGTCGAGCGGGGCGCCAAACTGTCGTCGCATCTGCTGGCGTTTGCGCGGCGTCAACCGTTGAAACCCGTGGTGGCCGACCTGGCGCGTGTGGTGCGCAACATGGATGCGCTGCTGCGGCGCGCCCTGGGCGAAGCGATCGACATCGTGCTGGTGGGCGGCGGAGGGCTATGGAATACGCTGGTTGACCGCAGCCAGATCGAGAACGTGATCCTTAATCTGGCCATCAATGCGCGCGATGCCATGGATGGCGTGGGCAAGCTGACCATCGAGTTGGGCAATGTTGTGCTCGACGAGCAGTATGTGCACAAACTGCTCGACGTGCCGCCCGGGCAATATGTGATGCTGTCGGTGACGGACACTGGCCGCGGCATGAGTGGCCCCGTGCTGCAGCGTGCGTTCGAGCCGTTTTTTACCACCAAGCCGGAAGGTGCGGGCACGGGCCTGGGCCTGTCGATGGCATATGGCTTCGTCACGCAAAGCCGCGGCCATATCCGCATTTATAGTGAACCTGGCGTAGGCACGGGAGTCAAAATCTATTTGCCGCGTTCCCTGATGGCCGAAGCGGACGAGGAAGTGGAATTGAGCGGCGTCGTCGCGGGCGGCACGGAAACCGTGCTGGTGGTGGAAGACGACGTGGGTGTGCGCACCACCGTAGTCGACATGTTGGGTGCGCTAGGCTATACCGTACTCAAGGCCGAAGATGGCGAAAGCGCGCTGGCCGTGCTGCAAGGCGACGCGCAGATCGACTTGCTGTTTACCGACGTGATCATGCCTGGCCCTGTCAGCAGCACGGAAATGGCACGCCAGGCGCGCGAGTTGCAGCCTGACATTGCCGTCCTGTTTACCTCGGGCTATGCGCAAGACATCATCGTGCATGAGGGCAGGCTCGACGTGGGAGTGGAATTGCTCAGCAAGCCGTATCGGCGCGAAGAACTGGCGCGCAAATTGCGCCATGTGCTGGCCAATTGCCAGCAGCAAATGCGCGCGCGCCAATGTGAGCGGTCCGGCATGGCGCTGCGCGGCAGCATGACTGCCAGCGTTCTGGAGGGCGGTACGCCAGGGCTGGACTTGACCGGCCATGCTTTGCTAGCGCAGGGTGAGATGCCGACATCGATGAAAATTCTCGTGGTGGAAGATAATCTCGATTCGCAGTTGATGGTGTGCGAGCTGGTGGGCATGCTGGGCCACACGGTCAGTGGTGTTTCCGATGGCGAGACGGCGTGGGAATTGCTTAAAGAGCAAGAGTTTGATATCTTGTTCACCGATGTCAGCCTTCCCGGCATGTCCGGCATCGCGCTGGCACGCATGGTGTTGCGCGAGAAACCGGGTATGCGCATCATCTTTTCCACCGGCTATGGCAAGGAGTCGATGGACGAACTGGGGTTTTCCGCCAGTGTTTTGCGCAAGCCGTATGATTTGACGGAATTACAAGCAGCACTCGACCAACCCTGACGGGCACGCGCCGGTACGGCCTGCCTATCTCACTTTGCAAAGACACATATGACTCCTGAATTGACCATGCTGGGCTTCACTTTGGTACTGGCGCTGGTGCAAATCCTGCTGCCGGCGCTGTTTCGTACGCGCGAAACAGGCACTGCGTACAACATGAGCGCACGCGATGGTGACGGGCCGCCCGTGGGCAAGATCACGGGTCGCTTGCAGCGGGCCAAGGCGAACCTGTTTGAAACCTTGCCCCTGTACGCTATTGCCGTGCTGATCGCCCATGTGACGGCGCAAGAAAGCGTACTGACCCTGTACGGCGCGGCCCTGTACCTGGCCGCCCGCGTGCTCTACCTGCCGCTATACGCCTTGGGCGTTCCCGTCGTGCGCACGCTGGTGTGGTGCGTGTCGATTGTCGGCTTGCTGATGCTGTTCTGGGCCATCCTGTTCGCTTCCTGAGGTCCTATGGCAGATCCTCTGCCAAGTTCTACGCTGCATGACGCCTGTCATGTGGCGCCTGTCCAATGGCGGTGCGGCTGACGCACATGCGCCGCCACCTCTCGTTTTGGCGCTGCCCATTGCCCACTGCCCACTGCCCCCTAACTGCTGAGTGTCTGTTACTTTTGGTAAAAAACTGAAAGTAATTATGCCACCGGGGGCGGGACTCATCCTACATACGCTCTTGCCATCGTCCTATTACTTGCGGCCCATGCACGCACTAAGATGAGTGTTCCCTTGCCGTGCGAGGGGGAAGAATTGCATGGTTTGCACTGTTTTCTGATTCCATCGATCAAGGAGATCATCATGGCCACATCAAGCGACAATAAACAGCAAGGTAGTAAAACCAGCAGTGCCCGCAGTACCAGCAGCACCGGCAACACTGGCAACAAGCAAAGCGATACCAGCAAGCGTGGATTCGCTTCCATGGACCCTACCCAGCAGCGCGAAATCGCCAGCGAAGGCGGACGTGCCGCACATGAAAAGGGCACGGCGCATGAATTCACGTCGGAAGAAGCACGCCGCGCGGGTAGCCAGAGCCACAAAAACGATGCCAGCCGGCAAAGTGCCTCCAGCTCCAGCTCCAGCGGTGCGCGTGACAATGCCAACCTGAAGCAGGAGGGCAACCGTGACAGTGGCAGCAAGCAAAGCGGTACAGCCGGTTCGGGAACGGGTTCGCCCGGCTCGCGTAATAAGTAGGCACACGCTTTAGCAAGGCAGGCCTGGCCGGCGGCAATCGCGCATTGCCGCCGGCCAACGCACAGTCAATGTTCGATCAACGCGCACTCACGAGCGGAGGGCAGACAATGAGCAGCTTCACCATGCCGCAGCGCGGCAATAGCCAGGGCGGTACGTCGTTTACGCCGGGCGGCAAGCAAAGCACGGCCGAGTCGGCCGAAAGCTTCGTGCTGGTCGATAGCGAGCAAGGCCTCGATATCGGCGACGATGTGTTTTCCATCGGTGAAGTTCGGCGTGCCGACCGCTTGCCGACTCTGCCCGGCGCCGCCGGGCAGAGTCGGCACAGCGCCGATGATGGGCCTGACACCACGGGCAGCACGGGCGTCTGAGCGACTCGCCTAACGTTCTTCGCTCTCGGACCATCCGCGCTGTGCCAAGTGCAAGACGTGCTCGCGCACGTCGGCGGGCCATTCCTGCACGCACGCGAGGAATGCCGGCTGCTTGCCGGCGAACAGGGCGCGGCTGGTTTCCTCGAAGCCGCGCGCATCGCCCGCCAGCGCGCTCATGAATTTATAAGCCGCTTCGCGCGCCTGGCGTTGCTCATCGTGCGCCTTGTTGCCGCGCTGCGCGTGTTCCACCAGTTTGCGCAAGGCTACGGAGGCACCGCCCGGCTGGGTCGCCAGCCATTCCCAGTGACGCGGCAGCAGGGTAATTTCGCGCGCCACCACGCCCAGCTTCGGGCGGCCAGCCGTGCGCGCGGGCGGTGGTGCCGCTGGCTCATCGATGGTCGGCGCCGCTTCGCGTGGCAGCCGCTGCAGCACGTCGGCCAGGCTGCCGTGCAGGTTCAAGTCCATCTGGCTGCCGCTGTCGTCATCGAAGACCAGGATTTGTGCGCTGGGATCGCGCGTCACCAATTGCTTCAGAGTTTGCGCCACCGTATGCAGTGTGCCAGCGGCAACTTTGTGTGGGCCTGCAAAGGCCGTAACGTGGGGGGATGCGTGCATGTCTTGCCCTGTAAGAGTCAGTGTGCAGAGGATTTTACCCGGGTTAAATTAAAAGTCAATAAAGCCCGGATAAAATGTGGCAGCCCTGCTACAGGTCGACCCGGCCGTGTTCACCCACGTCTTTTGGCGGCTCGCCCGTGATGGCAGCCTTGGCCATTGCATAAAATTGCATCATCTTGCTGGCACTGCTGTCCCAATACTCGGCCGACTCGATGGTCACCTTGATCAGCGACAGCTTCGGATCGTCGAGCCCGCCCGGGAACCAGGCTTGCACCAGCGGGTTCCACAATTGCTCCGCCTTGGCGCGGTCTTTCAGCAGCTGCGCATGGCCACAGATGGACACATACAGGCTGTCGCCCGTGTCGGCAAAGCTCACATTGACTTGCGGATTGTTGCGCAGGTCGCGCGTGTAGGCCGCCTCGTTCGAAACAAAGAACCAGATATTGCCGTCTTGATCCACCTGCTGCTGCGTCAAAGGCCGGCTGGTGAGGTTGCGCATGTCGTCGCTGGTGCACAGCATGCCGAATTTGATGTCCTTGATCTTGGCCGCGATGCTGGCCAGTTGTTCGTTGGAATACGCTTGCATGGCTTGTTCCCTTGATGATGATGATGTTGAATAACAGCATAGGCCGATACCGCTTGTGGCTCTGTACGGCAGCTTACATAGCGGGCTCGCTTTGTTGCAGCGCTGTTACAAAACGCTGGGTTGGAGGGTGAGCCTATGTATTGACTTAATAAATGATAATCATTATCATTTGTTTGATGTGATGGATATGAACTTTGATTGAAGGATGGGAATGAAGCATATTGACTTGCCGCGCCGCCTGGCGCGCTCCTTGCCGGGGGGGCTCGGTGGGTAAGGCGGGCGCCGCAGACAAGGCGAAGAGCAATGCCAGTCGCGCCGTCTGGCTCAAGCACTTACATCAATGGCACTGGATCAGTTCGGCACTTTGCCTGCTGGGCATGTTTCTGTTCGCCATCACCGGCATCACCCTGAACCACGCCAGCCAGATTGAAGCTAAGCCCTCGATCACGCGGCAAAAGGCGCAACTGCCGGCCACGTTGCTCACCGAACTAGCCGCGTATGCGGCCCAGCATGATGGTGCCAATGCGCCCATGCCCGCCGTCGCCGAAACCTGGTTGCAACAGCAATGGTCGCTGAACGCGGGCGGGCGTGCCGCCGAATGGAGCGTCGAAGAAGTCTACCTGCCATTGTCGAAGGCGGGCGGCGACGCCTGGGTGCGCATCGGCCTGGAAGACGGCGCTGCCGAATACGAATTGACGGACCGGGGCTGGGTGTCTTGGCTCAACGATGTGCACAAGGGCCGCAACACGGGCGTGGCCTGGAACTGGTTCATCGATATTTTTGCCGGCCTGTGCATCGTGTTTTGCCTGACGGGTGTATTGATTTTAAAGTTCCACGCGGTCAACCGGCCATTTACCTGGCCGATGGTAGGCCTCGGTATTTTGATCCCTTGCGCGATCGCCTTGCTGTTTATTCATTAATTTCCAATTAATTATTTATTGATTGTTTTTACTTTTCCTTTTTACAGGCACACCATGAAATTACGCTACTCCCTGGCGCTTGGCCTTCCCCTCATCGGTACTTCGGCGATGGCGGCCGACCTGGCCCTCAAGATTGAAATCCCGCAACTGAACGCGGCGGAGTATCACCGTCCCTACGTGGCGGCATGGCTGGAAACGGCCGATCAAAAGGTCGTCGGCAACCTGGCGGTGCTGTATGACATGAAAAAGAAGGACAAGGCAGGAGAAAAATGGCTGAAGGACATGCGCCAATGGTGGCGCAAGAGCGGTCGCGACCTGAGCATGCCGATTGACGGCGTCAGCGGTGCCACGCGTGCGCCGGGCGAATATACCTTCAATTTCCCTGGTGCCAAGGCTTTGCTCGACAAGCTGCCGGCCGGCGACTACCAGGTGGTGGTGGAAGCGGCGCGCGAAGCGGGTGGGCGCGAAGTGGTACGCGTGCCGTTCCAGTGGCCGCCGAAATCGGCCCAGTCCGTGCCAGTCAAGGGCAAGGAAGAACTCGGCAATATCGTCGTCCAACTCAAACCTTAAGGCGCATCCATCATGTTCAATAAACTGAATAAACCGCTGCTCGCGCTGGCCCTGGCCGGCCTGACCATGAATGCCCACGCCCACCGCGGCTGGATGGTGCCATCGAGCACGATGGTAGAAAGCAAGGACGCCTGGGTGACGGTGGACGCGGCCATCTCCGATGGCTTGTTCGAGATTGACCATCAGCCGCTGCGCCTGGACGCGCTGCAAGTGATCGGCCCCGATGGCGCGAAAGTGACGCCGGCGAACACCGTCACGGGCCGCTTGCGCAGCGTGTTTGATGTGAAGATGGAAAAGCCCGGCACCTACAGGGCGGCCATCGTGTCGCAAAACGTGATGGCCAACTACAAGCAAAATGGCGAGCAGAAGCGTTTCCGCGGCAACGAGGAAACGTTCAAGAAAGACATGCCGGCCGACGCGCAAGAGGTGAAAATCACGCGCACGGCCAGCCGTCTGGAAACGTTCTTCAGCAATGCCGAAACCAGCATGGAAGTATTCAAGCCGACGGGCGTAGGACTGGAATTCGTGCCTGTCACCCATCCGAACGATTTGCGTGCCGGCGAGAAAGCCACGTGGCGCTTCCTGGTCGACGGCAAGCCGGCGGCCAACCAGGCGTTCAGCCTGGTACCCGGTGGCGTACGCTACCGTGGCGTGCTGGGCGAAATCCGCCAGAGCACCGATGCCAAGGGCGAGATCACGTTCACGCTGCCAGCGGCAGGCATGTATTACTTGAGCAGCACCTGGCCAGCGGTGGCACCGGCCGTGGCCGGGCAGTCGCCAGCCATGCCTGAGCGCCGTTCGACCTACGCGGCCACCTTGGAAGTGCTGCCGCAGTAAGCGGCGGCAGCTTTACGAGAGCATCGATGCGACGCGTCTTGCTGCCTCAGCATATTTCCGATCAGGTCGCGCCGCCCGGCGCCGCGATCCGGGATCTGCGCGGGCTGTCGATGGGCACTAGCTGGTCGGTCCGCCTGCTCGAGTGTGCCATGCCGGGGCGTGCCGGCAGCGTCGACCTGCAACTGGGCTTGCAGCAGCAGCTGGACCTTGTCGTCGCGCAAATGAGCCATTGGAACGAGGCGTCCGACCTGGGACGCTTCAACCTTGCCGAGCCCGGTAGCTGGCACAGCCTGCCCGCTGCTTTTTGCGAGGTGCTGGGCTTTGCCATGCATGTGTCGCAAGCATCCGGCGGCGCGTACGACCCTTGCGCCGGCGCCCTCGTCAACCTATGGGGCTTTGGTCCCCGCAAGCGCTACGATCAGCCCGACTTCATGCTGCCGAAAGGCGACACCGTGGCGCTGCTGCTGTCGCAGCGTCAGCGGCAACGCCTGGAGCTGGACTTGCCGGCCCGCCGTGCGCGCCAGCCCGGTGGCTTGCAACTCGATTTGTCTGCCGTGGCCAAGGGCTATGGCGTGGACCGCCTGGCGCGCTACCTCGATAGCCAGGGCATCGAGCATTATCTGGTCGAGGTGGGGGGAGAGCTGCGCGGCGCCGGTTGCAAGCCCGATGGTCAGCCATGGTGGGTGATGCTGGAACAGGTCGATGGCGCCGCCGATAGTGCCGTTAATGCACAGCATCCGTCGGAAATGTTGCTGGCGCTGCACGGCTTGTCCGTCGCCACTTCGGGCGACTACCGGCGTTTCTTTCAGGATGGCACAGCGCGTTTTTCCCATACGATCGATCCGCGCAGCGGCATGCCGATCGCCAATCAACTCGCTTCCGTCACCGTTGTGCACGCTGAATGCATGGCGGCCGATGCCTGGTCGACGGCCTTGACGGTGCTCGGCCCCGAGGCCGGCATGGCGCTGGCCGAAGAGCAGGGCCTGGCCGCGCGTTTCTTGCAGCGCGATGGTCTTGCCTACCACGAAACGCTGAGTAGCCAGATGCTGGCCATGCTCGACGAATGAACGATTACTTGCCATGATTTTTACACACGATACGGCACGGCTGACCTTGCTGGCCGCCCTGTCCCTCAGTTATGCGGGCGTGTGCCTGGCGCCCTGGCTGCGCGCGCGCACCAAGCGGCGTGCCGTTGTTGCCGCCCAGGCGGCGCTGGCGAACAGCTCTGCCTGGCTGGTGGTGTATGCCAGCCAGACGGGCAATGCCGAGGAGTTGGCCACGCAAACTGCGCGCAGCCTGCAACTGGCGGGTATTTGCGTGCGCCTGTGCGCGCTGGCCGAACTCACGGCCGCTGATCTGCAACAAGCGGAGCGGGCCCTGTTTGTGGTCAGTACCTATGGCGAGGGCGACGCGCCCGACAATGCGGCCGCCTTCATGGGCAGGCTGATGACGGGTGAGCTTGCGCTACCGCAATTACACTATTGCCTGCTGGCCCTGGGCGACCGCAGCTATGGCCAGTTTTGTGGCTTCGGCCGCGCGCTCGATGCCTGGCTGGCGGCGCAGGGCGCTTCGCGCCTGTTCGAGCGCATCGAGGTTGACCGCAGCGCCAGCGCTAGCATTGAACAGTGGTTCCAGCATCTGAGCCACCTGGCCGGTACCAGCGATGCACCCGACTGGAGCGCGCCGGCCTTTGGCGACTGGCGTTTGACGCAGCGGCGCCAGCTCAATCCGGGTAGCGCGGGCGGTGCCATTTATCACGTGGAACTGGTGCCAGTGGCGGGCAGTCTGCCGCACTGGCAGTCGGGCGACCTGGTGCAGGTGGCCGCGCCGGCCGATGCAAGCCAGCCGCGCGAGTATTCGATTGCCTCCATCCCGCGCGACGGCGGCGTGCACTTGCTGGTGCGCCAGCATGCCCATCCCGATGGCAGCCTGGGTCTGGCCTCGGGCTGGCTGACGGCGCAGGCGGCTGTCGGCGACGTGGTTCAGCTGCGCTTGCGCCAGCATCGACGTTTCCGTCTGGAAGACAATGCCCAGCGGCCATTAATCTTGATTGGTAACGGTAGCGGTATCGCCGGCTTGCGCGGCCACCTGAAAAGCCGTGTGCTGGCAGGGCAACGGCGCAATTGGCTGATCTTTGGCGAGCGCAACGCGGCCCACGATTTCCATTACCGCGAAGAAATTGAAGGCTGGCATGCCAGTGGCGACTTGCCGCGCCTGGACCTGGCTTTTTCGCGCGACCAGGCGCAGCGCACCTACGTGCAAGATCGCCTGCGTGGCAATGCCGACGAAGTCAGGCTGTGGCTGCAACAGGGCGCGGCCATCTACATTTGTGGCAGCCTGGCCGGCATGGCGGGCGGCGTCGACGAGGCTTTGCAAGAGATGCTGGGCCGGCCCGCGCTCGACGCGCTGGCGGCCGCTGGGCGCTATCGACGCGACGTGTATTGATTGCTGCCCCGCCGAGTTGACACAAGCGAGCGCTATCGTCGCGCCGCCCGCCGTATTTTAGTGCTCTGCGTCCAGCGCGGCCGGTTGTATTTCCCCGCTCATTTCCTGCAAGCCGCGCGCCAGGCTGGAGATGCTTGGGTTGTCGATGAAGACACAGCGCTTGCCCGTGCGCTTGCAATAATCTTTCACGCGCCAGTAGGCGCTGTGGCTGATGCAGCCGGTCTGGCAAATCACCAGGTCGGCCGCCGCCAGGCTTGAATCGAGCAAGTTGGCATTGTCTTCCAGGCCGCCATCGTGGTGGGCAAACTGTGCGCCCACCCGCTCGATCAGGGCGCGGTAAGTGGCCACATTGCCGCTGCGACCGCCCACGCACAAGACGCTTTGATCAAGCAGACGGATCGGCATTTTCAGCTTGCCGCCGGTCGGCACTTCCAGCTTCGGTGCCGGTGCCGGCGGCGACATGGCGGTGCCTGGACGTGCTTGGACTTGCTTCAATTCCGCGATTTGCTGGCGCAAGTCTTTTTCACGCTCATCCATTTGGGCCAGGCGCTCGACCAGGCGTGTGCGCGATTCCAGCGCCGGGACGGCAGCCTGCAATTGTGCCAGCTCACAGCGCAAGGCGTCGAGCACGCTATCCTTGCCGATCGATTCGGCCCGCGTGCGCAGCAGCACGGCTTCCTGGCGTTCCAGTTCGCCCGTTTTTTCCATCAGCATGGCCTGGCTGCGCTGTTGCAGCTTGGCCAGTTCGTGCGCCAGGCGTGCATTTTCTTCCTGCAATGCGGTAAATTTTCCCATGTCGGCGCGCACGCAGGCACCGGCCTGGTGCTGGATCATGTGCAAGTCGCGGCACATTTGCTCTTCCAGTTCGGCGTCGCAGCGCGGATGCGTCAGGCCGGCCCAGAAAGCGCCCGACACGTCGCCGTTGGCGACGGCCGTGCGCCACAGTTGCGCTACCTGCCCGGTGCTCTTGGCGCTGCGAAAGCGCAGGATCACAGGCGCGTAGCGGCGTTCGAGTTCCTTTTGCAGAGCTTCGGACAGGCGGTTGCGCGCGCCACATTCCGTCACGGCCCCCACGTGCACTTCGTAGTCGTCGGCCAGTACGCGCCCGCCCGTCATCTTGCCCACCAGCTTGCGCAAGTAGCCTAGCGGCAAGCCCACGCCGACCAGCGGGCAATGGCAGGTGTGTGACAGTTCCCACAGCCGGCGGCGGCGCGAAGCGAGCGCCGCCGTTTCGGCCTCGCCGTTGGAACAATTGCTGATGACGGGCAGGGACTTGTCGTGCTCACACATGGCGATATCCTATTGGGCGGTGGAGGGGGATTATTGCGGCAGGGACGAGGCCGGGCCTTTGGCGCTCAGCAAGCGTGCCAGGCGCTCAAGCATGGTGTCCTTCGGCGGCGCAGGTCGCTGTTGCACCACCAAGGTGGCCCATTGTTGCGACAACTGCTGGCAGGTCGCTTGCAGCACAGGACTCAGGCTGGGCGAACTGGACAACACTTGCAGATGGCGTTCGATGACAGCGGCCAGTTGCTCGCAGGGACTGCCTGCATGGTAGTGCGACATCAGGTGCAGCACGGCCGAGAGCAGCAATTCAGGCTGTTGGCCCTGCGGGGATGGAAATATCGGGGAAGGTCGCTCGTTCGCCATGAAACACTCCTGTGCGGGTGGTATGGCTGGCTGCGCGCACGCGACGCGACTGGCTGGCGAGTATGGTGACTGGCTGTCGTGCTGTTTCAGGCAGTCAGGATCAGCTTATTTAATTGGGTGACGCGCAGGCGATAGATTTTGCCGCTGTGCTCAATTTCCACTTCGCGGCCTTGTTGCAGCAGCGCTTCGCTGGTGATGCGGCGCGCCGGTTGCGCCATACTGACGGGAGGACGGGCGTGGGCGGTAGCGGCATCCTGGATCAAGGCTGGTTTTGAGCGTTGCATATTGGGCTTTCTTTGTCTCAGTTGAGAATGATTCGTATTTGCATTATTCTCGAATGTGGCCCGAAAAGCAAGGCTTATTTGTGCGCAATCCGCGCTTTTTTACGCCCGCATGACAGCGTGGATGAGGAAGGCGGCTGGACAAAGGCGGCCGCAGGCGCGGCATGCGAGGAGAGCGGCAGCAAAAAAGACTTGGCCAAGGCGGTGCGCGCCTTGTCCAAGCCAAGCCTGTGCCAAGCTTGAAGGAGTGGGGACTTACTTAGATGGTGGCCAGCAATTGCGCCGAGGCGGTAGCGGCAGCCGTGCTGTCGGCCTTCAGCTTGGCCGCTGCCAACTGTTTCGCGCGCGAGCGTGAGGGCGGCAGGCGGCGCAGGGTTTTCAGCGCCTCCGGGTCCTTCAAGCCGATGGTGCGCTGATCGACCGAGATCAGGCCGATTTCATTGAAGGCCGACAGGGTGCGGCTGACCGTTTCCAGGGTCAGGCCCAGGTAGCTGCCGATTTCATGGCGCGTCATGCGCAGGTTGAATAGTTTGCTTGAATAGCCCATTTGCGCAAAACGCTCGGCCAGCGAGACGAGGAAGCGCGCCACGCGGGCCTCCGCGCTGAGGGCGCCCAGCATGCCGATCATGGCTTGCTCGCGCACCAGTTCGCGGCTCATCACGCCATACATGACGTTTTCCAGTTCCAGGTGGACTCTGCCTAGCGCCGTCAGTTTCTTGAACGGCAGCAGTATCAGGTCGCAGTCGGACAAGGCCACCGCTTCGGACGAATAATGGCGCGAGTGGATGCCATCGACGCCGAGCATGTCCCCCTTCATGGGAAAGCTGAGTACCTGCTCATTGCCGAATTCGTCGATGAGCACGGTTTTCAGGAAGCCCGAATTGACGATGTAGAGGGTATCGAAGGCCTGGCCTATGGTGTGCACGCGCTGGCCCGTCTTGAATTGCACGTGCTGGAACAGCAGCTCATCGGCGGCGACGGTGCAGGCGCTGGAGATATGCAGCAGGTCGCATACTTCCTTCAGGTTCGACCATAGCCGCCCCTGGCGCTGGCGCCCCGCTTCCATCGGCGAGGAGGGGGACAGCGATGGAGAGGCAGCGCGGGTTTCAGGCGTTTGCGTGGACGGCATGTTCATCTCCTGGTGACAGGTAGTTCAGAGTTGAATGACAGGGTGCACAGGGCGGCGGGCAGGCAAGGGCGACGCGCATCCAGGCTGGTAAATCTCAATTCGCGGAAGACTTGCTGGGTGATGAAATAACTTTCCAGCAACTTGACGACTGGTTTCAGTATGCCAACAAGCGTCCCGAATTCATATCAGCAGAGGCTGAATATGGCAGTAGGAGCTATGGTAGTTGATGTAGGATTGTTCCTACGCGATGGTGCGCCTGGACATGCTCAGCTCTTGAAGGGCGACAGCAGGCGGTGCGCCACCGCATACTGGACCATTTCTGACAGCGAACTCATGCTCATCTTTTGCATGATGCGCGTCTTGTGGGTGCTCACCGTCTTCACGCTCAGATGCAGGTTATTGGCGATTTCGGTGATCGACTTACCCGCCACGAGCAGGGAAAAGACTTCGAATTCGCGGTCTGAGAGCTGTTTGTGCAGCAAGCTTTCGTTCGGCATCATGATGTTGAGCACGAGCTGCTCGGCTACCTCGGCGCTGATGTAGGGACGTCCCGACGCCACCTTGTGTATCGCGCCCACCAACTGGGTGCCCGCGCTTTCTTTGGTCAGATAGCCTTGTGCGCCAGCGCGGATGGCGCGCACCGCATACTGCTCTTCCTCGTGCATGGTGAGGATCAGGATGGCCAGCTTGGGTGCCTCGCTGCGGATTTGCCGGATCAGGTCGACGCCGCTGCGGCCGGGCATCGACAGGTCGAGTAGCAGCAGGTCGAAGCCGCCCTGGCGCACGTGATTGAGTACGTCAAAGCCGTCGATGGCTTCACCCACGATGTCGATGTCGGGTGCGCCATCAAGAATGCGCTTCAATCCTTCCCGCATGATGGTATGGTCATCAGCAATCACGATACGTATCATAGGCGGGCAATCTGGAGGCAAGTAGTGTGCTTCGGCCGTTTTGTGGCGGCCGGTCGAATGTTGAGAAACGAGAAACATTGTCATTTTAACCGAATGGCCGCAAGTTTGTCTTCTTACCCGCTAGGCCGGCTGCGCCCCCCCTCTGTGGCGATGCGAACTGCTATTGCGGTGGCGGTTCCTTGATCAGCCTATGCACCAGCACCGGCAATGTCGAGTGCGACAGCACCTTGTTGGTCACGCTGCCGAGCAGCAATTGCCCCCAGCCGCTGCGGCCATGCGAACCCATGAAGATCAGGTCGCAGTGCTGCGATTGCGCCGCTTCGACGATTTTCATGGCCGGGCTGTCGGAAAAAGCGGTCAGGCCCGTCGCTTCCAGGCCCCGCTTGGCAGCGGCGTCGAGGATGGGCTGCCAGTGCTCTGTGCCGGCCTTGCGCATGGCGATCCGATATTCTTCTTCGCTGGGATAGCTCGGTGGAATGATCTCGATGTACACCGGATACTGGTATTCGGGCGCCACGTACAGGGCAACGATGTCGGCGTTCATCTGTTCGGCAAAGGCAACGCCGGCGCAAGCGGTCAAGTTGGAGACGGTGGAGCCGTCCGTGGCGATCAGAATTTTCTTATACATGGTAGGTCCTTTGGCAGTGACTCAGCGCGCGTAACGCCCCTCATTGTAGACGCGGCGGCAGTATGGTATTCATATAGGGACTTGATAATTATCAATACTGTTGCACCTTTAGTATAGACAACATTGGTAGAGGGATTGTGTTTTAATTGCAACTATAGTCGTGGAGTACTGTTGTGCAAGCACCCTTGAGTAAGATTTCTTGTCTGGCGCGTGGTCTTGTGCGCACGCCAATGGTAGTATTTCAAAATACAACAGCAGGAACACTTATTTCCTGGGAGAAAAGCTCTTGTGGGCCGGCTTTGCACCAGGAAGCGCGTTTTGAGATTTACCAACAGGGTGGCGCCCTGCTACACTCGCACCATCGCAGCGGTATTGCCTCAAATCATCTTAATCGAGAAATTGTGGGTATCAGTCTGTAAAACGCACAGTTCAGGCGGAATTTTGACAATTTATGGAGAAGCAGGGATATGACCAACGCCGCTGATGATTTCGATGCATTATTCGATGAAGTATCTGCGCAAAGTGCGGCAGCTCCCCAGCCCGCACCCGCTGCAGCGCCCGCAGCCGTGAGCGCGGACGACGACTTTGACGCGCTGTTCGACTCGGTGTCGGCCAGCGCCAGCGTGCCGGCAGCCGCAGCGGAAGCGCCAGTCGCCGCCGCGCCGGAAGCGCCAGCCGCAGGCGTGCCCGGCGAAGCGGCCGTTGCGGTCGACCAGTCCGACAAGCCGATGTTTGAACGCCTGGGCGGCATCGTGCGCCTGCTGCACGATTCGCTGCGCGAACTGGGCTACGACAAGGCGTTGACGGAAGCGTCGTCGCAGATCGTCGACGCCCAGGACCGCCTCGAGTATGTCGCCACACTGACGGAACAGGCCGCCAACAAGGTCTTGAATACGCTAGACGAGGGCATGCCGGCGCAAGATGTGTTGTCGAAGAAAGCCAAGGACATGGACAGCCGCTGGACGGCGCTGTTCGATGGCAAGCTGAGCCTGGAAGAATTCAAGGCCCTGGCCGGCGATTCCCGTCAGTTCGCGCAAGCCGTTGCCGAGGCGACGGAAGCGGAAAAAGCGCGCTTGCTGGAAATCATGATGGCGCAGGACTTCCAGGACATCACGGGCCAGCTGATCAAGAAAGTGGTCAACATCACCAAGACGGTGGAGCACGAGCTTGCCCAGCTGCTGCGCGACAATGCACCGGCCGAAGTGCGCGAAAAACTGGCGCAAAAGCCGGTGCCGCTGATGCAGGGCCCGTCGGTTCCTTCGGTGGCGCTGGACCAGGATAATGTAGACGACCTTCTTGCCGATTTGGGATTCTAATGGACGATATGCTCAAGGATTTCGTCGTTGAGGCGATGGATCTTGCGGTGAATGTTGAAGAGCACTTATTGTGTCTTGAGCGTGATCCCGACAACAAGGAAACACTGAATGCCGTGTTTCGCTCCTTCCACACCATCAAGGGTGGTGCCGGCTTCATGGGCCTACCCGCGCTGGTGGCTGCCTGCCATCTGACGGAAAACCTGTTCGACGCCTTGCGCACGGGCGCCGCACCGGTGACGCCGATCGCCATCGAGGCGGCATTGCAAGCGTCCGGTTTCGTGGCCGACCAGCTGACGGAACTGGCCAACGGTAGCGCGCCGGAAAGCTTGCCGGCCATGCCGGAAGAGCTGGAGCACATCCTGACGAACGCCATCGAAGGCAAGGGCATGGACGCCGCTGCGCCTGCTGCTGCGGTGGCTGTGGAAGTGGCCGCGTCCGTTGCCGCAGTCGTCGTCGCTGCGCCGGTTGCCGCTGTTGCCACTGCCAGCGCCGATGGCCTGGACTGGGAAGGTATGTATAACGCCGTCGTGCCGGCGGGCAGCCAGCTTGCTGGCACACCGGCGCCTGTCGCCGCTGCGCCTGTCGCTGCGGCCGCCGCGCCTGCTACTGCTGCCGCCAAGCCGGCAGGCAAAGCCTGGGATGGCGCGGAACGTCGCGAAGAACGTCCGGAAGTGCGCCATGCCGCGCCCGTCAAGGAAGACAGTATCCGCGTCGACGCCGTCAAACTAGACGCCCTGCTGGAAGTGGCCGGCGAATCGGTACAGGCTGCGAACCAGGCCGCCGTGCTGCTCGAACGCTTGTTGCAATTCAAATTCGAAGGGCAAGCTGCTACCCTGATGGCGACCCTGGCGGAAACGCTGGAACGCGCTTCGCGCTACTCGACCGAGTTGCAGCGGGCCACGCTTGCCACGCGCATGCAACCGGTGGGCCGTCTGTTCCAGAAATTTCCGCGTCTGGTGCGCGAACTGGCAAAAGACTTGGGCAAGGATGTCGAGCTGACCATTGAGGGTGCGGAGACGGAAGTCGACCGCGTGGTAGTTGACAGCCTGTACGATCCGCTCGTGCACATGTTGCGCAATTCGCTAGACCATGGCGTCGAGTCGCCGGAAGCGCGTCTGGCCGCCGGCAAGCCCGCCAAATCGTATATTTCACTGAAGGCTTGGCAGGAAGCGAACAGCGTCATGATCGTGCTGCAGGATGATGGCAAGGGCATGGACCCGGTCTTCCTGCGCAGCAAGGCACAGCAAAAAGGCTTGATCAGCGAAAGCGCGCAATTGAGCAACGACGAATGCTTCCAGCTGGTGTTCCTGCCGGGCTTCTCGACCAAGGAAGTCGCCTCCAGCGTTTCCGGTCGCGGTGTCGGCATGGACGTGGTCAAGACAGCCGTGGAGAAAAATCGCGGCGCCATCCATATCGAATCGACTCTGGGCAAGGGCACCAAGTTTGCCATCCGCCTGCCGATCGAGCTGTCCATCGTGCCGACCATGCTGGTGTCGACGTCGGGTGCCGCGCTGGCGCTGCCGATGGCGGTGGTGCAACGCGTCGTCGAATTGCCGGAAACCTTCATGGAAGTGGGTGGCGCGCCGGTACTGAAAGACCAGGGTCGTCCATTGCCCGTGCGCTCGCTGGCCGGCTCCCTGGGCTATGAAGCGTGCAGCGAACGCGTGGGCATTGTTGTTGCTGCGCCACAGCCTTATATTCTGGCCGTGGCAGCCGTCGATGGCACGGCCGACCTGGTGATCAAGCCGATGACGGCCATCACCGTGGAAGGCATTACCGGCACCGCCCGCTCTGCCGAAGGCGAGCTGGTACTGGTAGTAGGCCTGTCGTTCCTGATGGATGGTTGCAGGGGTAGTGTGCGCATGGCCGCATGATGGCACCTGACAAAACCTGCTGCGCGTCGGTATAGGCAGCCTGCGATGCTCACCGTACCAGAGTACGGTGGCGCTTCTTAGTCAGCCTTGCATTCCGCTCGCTACGGTTTTCTCAGCTGCCTTTAGTATCGTTGTATTCATTCGAAAGCCCGCTATGCATAGCGGGCTTTTTTTTCATGGTGCAATCACATGCTGTCCGGGCGCAGGGTGCCGCCTTCCAGCCAGCGTTGCACGCGCACGATTTCCTGGGCGCGTTCCGCTTCGTCCTTCGGTGGCGGCAGGTAGACGTCGGGCATGATGCCGTTCAGGTCGACCTGTACCTGCGGCAAGCGAGCCGAGCGCGAGGTCGCGTACATGAGCTGGCGTAGCCCTGAGGGCAAGGCATGCAGGCGCACGTTCGAATAATCGAGCGCACCGTAGCTGCTGCGGCCGATCAACTTGACATGAAAACTCTGCCGTACCGCCAGCAGGAATTGTTCGCAGGAGCTCCCGCAATCGCGGTCGACCAGTACCGCGACGCGGGCCGGCTGCGTCTTCTTTTTGGGCAAACTTCCATAGCTGACAGGCCCATCGGTTCGCTGTGTTACAAACTGGCCTGATTCGACGCTGCGCATCCGGGCGACGGCATGCTCACTGTCTGTCGTGCACGAGGCATCACCGGGGGCGTACAGCGCGCAGATACCTTCCTGTCCGGCAATATTGGCTGGCGTGGCCAGCCATTCGCCGCCCACGCTGACGATCTCGCCTGAGCTGATCCATGGCAGCAGCGGCGCATAAGTGCTATCACTGCCGCCATCATTGCGCCTGACATCAATGATCCAGTGGGGGTGGGTGGCAAGATCGTGACGCCTGCTTGCCAGTAAATCAGCGATTGCCTTGCCGTACTGAGGAAAAAAACTGGGCAGTGTCAGTAAGGCGGTCCGAGGTGACAGCAGTTGCAGCGATGGCGCTCTTTTATCAACCGTATTTGCAGTGGGCGTGGAGGGCGGGGCTGGTTTGCTGTGCCTCAATGCTGCGCTGGGCACGATCTGCAGATGGCCTGTGCGCCACTTACTCAGATAATCGGCCAGGATGACATTACAAGCAGATGCATCGCTAGTGTTTTCCGCGGCCTCGCTTGCGCGGCTCAGCGCCAGGTCGAAATACGCCGCTCCCTTTTGCGCCAGGTGCTGGCGCGCCCCCGTGTCATTTTCCAGCAGGAAGGGCGCAATGTCGTGCAAGTCCTGCAGGCAGCTTGCTCCCGGCGTGGCCGCCGCCGCATCGGCGCTGGCCAAGGGCGGCGCGGCCAGGGTCAGGGCGGCCAGCGCCAACAAGTTCAGTTTCATTGAGGTCCTTGGGTGTGGTGGCGCGCATGCGCCGGTGTTTATTGTCAAAATACAATACACATAATATCAAGAAAAAATGGCACTCTGATTGCGCCGTGACACGTTCGGCGGCCCGCCTGCGGATAAGCGCGGTCTGCCGCCAATGTGCTGATATCGGCAATTTCCAGCTCATATCTAACGGCGTAGCCAAACTTTGTATCGCCAACACCACGCTTTTACCTGTTTCGGTTCTGTGTTGCGCAATGTATGGCATAATCCCCGTGGATCACCGTATGACTTAGTATGACTTGGTATCACTTGATCACTTACTACAGGCTGTGGCAACGCTGCATAAATCATGATGAAGACGCTTTACGACAAACTCTGGGAATCCCACGTTGTTCGGGCCGAAGATGATGGCACGACAATTTTGTACATCGACCGGCACCTGCTGCACGAAGTCACCAGCCCGCAAGCCTTCGATGGCCTCAGCGTGGCAGGCCGCCAGCCGTGGCGCATTTCCGCCAACCTGGCCGTGGCCGACCATAACGTGCCGACCACCAGCCGCATCGACGGCATTGCCGATCCGGTCTCGCGTCTGCAGGTGGAAACGCTGGACAAGAATGCCAAGCACTATGGCCTGACCTACTTCAACATGAATGACAAGCGCCAGGGGATCGTGCATGTGATCGGCCCTGAACAGGGTGCGACCTTGCCCGGCATGACGGTTGTTTGCGGCGATTCGCACACGTCCACGCACGGCGCCTTCGGCGCGCTGGCGCACGGCATCGGCACGTCGGAAGTGGAGCACGTGCTGGCCACGCAAACCTTGCTGCAAAAGAAATCCAAGTCCATGCTGGTGCAGGTTGACGGCGCCTTGCCGGCCGGCGTGACGGCCAAGGATATCGTGCTGGCCATCATCGGCAAGATCGGCACGGCCGGCGGTACCGGCTACTGCATCGAATTTGGCGGCGCGGCCATCCGTGCGCTGTCGATGGAAGGGCGCATGACGGTGTGCAATATGGCTATCGAGGCGGGCGCGCGCGCCGGCATCATCGGTGTCGATGACACCACCATCAATTACGTCAAGGGCCGTCCGTTTTCGCCGGCCGGTCCGCACTGGGAGCGCGCCGTGGCCTACTGGCGCACCCTGCATTCGGACCCCGGCGCCCGCTTCGACCTGGTCGTCACGCTCAACGCGCAAGACATCGTGCCGCAAGTGACCTGGGGCACATCGCCCGAGATGGTGGTCGGTATCGATGGCCGCGTGCCCGATCCTGACCAGGAAAAAGACAGCGTCAAGCGCGACGCGATGGAAAAGGCGCTGCTCTACATGGCCCTGAAACCGAATACCGCCATCGAAGACATCCGTATCGACAAGGTCTTCATCGGTTCTTGCACCAATTCGCGCATCGAAGACTTGCGCGCGGCCGCTGCCGTGGTGCGCGGCAAGCACCGCGCCTCGAACGTCACCCTGGCGCTGGTGGTGCCCGGTTCCGGTCTCGTCAAGGACCAGGCCGAGCGTGAAGGCCTGGACCGTATCTTCAAGGATGCCGGCTTCGAGTGGCGCGAGCCCGGTTGCTCGATGTGCCTGGCCATGAATGCGGACCGTCTGGAGCCGGGCGAGCGTTGCGCCTCGACTTCGAACCGCAACTTCGAGGGTCGGCAGGGGCAGGGCGGCCGGACCCATCTGGTGTCGCCAGCGATGGCGGCAGCGGCGGGCATCGCCGGCCACTTTGTCGACGTGCGGGCTTTGCGATGATGGCGGGGACGGGTGCCGCTGGCGTACACTAGCATTGCCCGTTCCATACTTACTATCAAGAAATCATCATGAAAAAACTCTTCGCCCTCCTCATCGCCACCGTCATCCTGTCTGGCTGCAACACCGTCTCCGGCATCGGCCGCGATGTGCAGAAAGTCGGCCAGGTCGTCACTGGCGCCGGCGGAAAATAAACCGTGACGTGCCGGCGCCCTGCGCCGCGCGTCTTAACGAGTAGACATAGCATGGATAAATTTACGCTTTACGAAGGCCTGGTAGCGCCGCTGGACCGCGCCAACGTCGACACCGACGCGATTATTCCGAAGCAATTCCTGAAATCGATCCACCGCAGTGGTTTCGGCCCCAACCTGTTCGATGAATGGCGCTACCTCGACCATGGCGAACCGGGCCAGGACAATAGTCGGCGCCCGCTGAACCCTGAGTTCGTGCTCAACGAGCAACGCTACCAGGGCGCTTCGATTTTGCTGACGCGCAAGAACTTCGGCTGCGGCTCCTCGCGCGAACACGCGCCGTGGGCGCTGGACCAGTATGGTTTTCGCGCCATTATCGCGCCCTCGTTTGCCGACATCTTCTTCAATAATTGTTACAAGAACGGCTTGCTGCCCATCGTGCTGTCGGAAAGCCAGGTCGAGCATCTGTTCCATGAAGTCAAGGCATTCCCCGGTTACAAGCTGGTGGTGGACCTGGAACAGCAATGCGTGCGCACCGGCAATGGTAGTGTCTCGTATCCGTTCGAGATCGATGCCTTCCGCAAATACTGCCTGATGAATGGGCTCGACGATATCGGCCTGACTCTGCGCCATGCCGACGATATCCGTGCCTTCGAAGAACGCCACCTCGCCACGCAACCGTGGCTCGCCAACGTCATCTGATCGATAAAAAATATGAAAATTGCAATCTTACCCGGCGACGGCATCGGTCCTGAAATTGTCGCGCAAGCCGTCAAGGTCTTGCATGTGCTGGGCGAATCGTTCGAACTCGAAACAGCGCCCGTGGGCGGCGCCGGCTATGCTGCGCATGGCCACCCGTTGCCGGAAGGCACGCTGGCCCTGGCAAAAGCGGCCGATGCCGTGCTGTTCGGTGCCGTTGGCGATTATCAGTACGACAATCTGGAGCGCCAGTTCCGTCCCGAGCAAGCGATTTTGGGCTTGCGCAAGAACTTGGGCCTGTTCGCCAACCTGCGTCCGGCCATTTTGTACCCGGAACTGGCGGGCGCCTCGACACTGAAGCCGGAAGTGGTGTCCGGCCTGGATATTTTGATCATCCGTGAATTGACGGGCGACATTTATTTCGGCCAGCCGCGTGGCGTGCGCGAGTGCCCGGACGGTCCGTTCAAGGGCCAGCGCGAAGGTTTTGACACCATGCGCTATGCGGAAGGCGAAATCCGCCGCATCGCCCACGTGGCTTTCCAGGCGGCGCAAAAGCGCGACAAGCGCCTGACCAGCGTGGACAAGGCGAACGTGCTCGAAACGTTCCAGTTCTGGAAAGACATCGTCATCGACGTGCACAAGCAATATCCTGACGTTGCGCTCGATCATATGTATGTCGATAACGCGGCCATGCAGCTGGTGCGGGCGCCGAAGAAATTCGACGTCATGGTGACGGGCAATATGTTCGGCGACATCTTGTCGGACGCGGCCGCCATGTTGACGGGCTCGATCGGCATGCTGCCGTCCGCTTCGCTCGACGCCAACAACAAGGGCTTGTACGAGCCTTCGCACGGTTCGGCGCCCGACATCGCGGGCAAGGGCATCGCCAATCCGCTGGCGACGATCCTGTCGGCGGCGATGATGTTGCGCTATTCGCTGAACCGCGAAGAGCAGGCGCTGCGCGTCGAGGCTGCGGTGAAGAAGGTGTTGGCGCAAGGTCTGCGCACGGCCGACATCCATGAAGCGGGCACGACTTTGGTCGGTACCGAGGCCATGGGTGATGCAGTTGTAAAAGCACTGGGATAAAATAGTCTAATGACGGCAGTCGCCGTCTCATCTTGAGGAATGGTAATGAAATTAGTTGGCTTGGTAGGTTGGCGCGGTATGGTCGGTTCGGTCCTGATGCAGCGCATGCAGGAAGAGGGCGATTTCGCCCATATCGAACCGGTGTTTTTCACGACCTCGAACACGGGCGGCGCGGCGCCGGCCATGGCGAAGAATGAAACCATCCTCAAGGATGCCAGCAATATCGCCGAACTGTCCAAGTGCGACATCATCATTTCCTGCCAGGGTGGCGACTACACGAGCGCGGTCTTCCCGCAGTTGCGCGCAGCGGGCTGGAATGGCTACTGGATCGATGCGGCCTCGACCTTGCGCATGGAAAAAGACGCCGTCATCGTACTCGATCCCGTCAACCTGCACGTCATCAAGGATGCGCTGGGCAAGGGCGTGAAGAACTACATCGGCGGCAATTGCACCGTGTCGTGCATGATGATGGGCCTGGGCGGCCTGTTCCAGCACGATTTGATCGACTGGATGACGTCGATGACGTACCAGGCGGCATCGGGCGGCGGCGCGCAGCACATGCGCGAGTTGCTGACGCAATTTGGCACCATCAACAGCGCCGTCAAGGCGCTGCTGGACAACCCCGCTTCCGCCATCCTGGAAATCGACCGCCAGGTGCTGGCCACCCAGCATGGCTATTCCTCAGATGAAATCAAGCAATTCGGCGCGCCGCTGGCCGGCAACCTGATCCCGTGGATCGACAAGGACCTGGGCAACGGTCAGTCCAAGGAAGAGTGGAAGGCGGGCGCGGAAACGAACAAGATTCTTGGTCGCGGCAGCGACTTTGGCACCAAGGAAATTGCTGTCGATGGCCTGTGCGTGCGCATCGGCGCCATGCGCTGTCATTCGCAAGCGCTGACCATCAAGCTGAAGAAAGACGTGCCGCTCGATGAAATCAACGACATCATCGCCAGCAACAATCAATGGGTCAAGCTGGTGCCGAACACGCGCGAAGCGTCCGTGCGCGACTTGTCGCCTGCCGCCGTCACCGGTAGTTTGACGATACCCGTCGGCCGCGTGCGCAAGATGAGCATGGGCGGCGAATATCTGTCGGCCTTCACCGTGGGCGATCAATTGCTGTGGGGCGCGGCCGAGCCACTGCGCCGCATGCTGCGCATCTTGCTCGATGCGTAATGGACACTAATTGCTGATCAAGATCAAGCCGGGACTGTTTCCCCGGCTTTTTTTTCGTCCTGAGCCCCTCAAGGCGCAACCATGCGGAGCTTGCATAGCACTGGGCATGATGATATGTTGATACTTCTGGAAAAGTAACAGTTTTCCCACGTCAACTAAGATACCACCAACTATGCCTGTACACACTCGTCCCCGGGTCGCCTCCCTTGTCATTCAAACACTGAGCAGCGCTGTCGCCTGTGCGGTGTTATTGTCACCGGCGGCATCCGCAGCCGAGCTGGGCAAGATTACGGTGCTGTCCGCCGCTGGACAGCCGCTACGCGCCGAAGTCGAATTATCGGCCGTCAAGCCAGGCGAGGCAGCTG
The DNA here is from genome assembly GCA_000242815.2 of Janthinobacterium lividum PAMC 25724. Taxonomy (GTDB): domain Bacteria; phylum Pseudomonadota; class Gammaproteobacteria; order Burkholderiales; family Burkholderiaceae_D; genus Janthinobacterium; species Janthinobacterium lividum_D. The sequence continues at coordinate 455,308 of AHHB01000037.1, read as the reverse complement.
GCCTGCTGGCCAGGCTGGCGCCGCCGGACGCCTACCGGCAGGCCAACGTGGAATTCAATCCCGCTCTAAATGCGCTGACGTTTGCCGTGGAAAACCGCAACGGCAAGGCCTTCATCCGCATCAGTTCGGCGCAAGCGGTGGCCGAACCCATGGTCGATTTGCTGCTGGAACTGAGCAGCAAGAGCGGGCGCCAGGTACGTGAATATGCATTCGTGCTCGATACACCCGAAGTGCGCCAAACGCGCGGTGCGCAAGTGGCCGCGCCAGTGGCTGCGGGCAAGAGCAAGCCGGCGGAGGCGACTGCACCGAAAAAGGCGGCAGGCGAATACAAGGTCAAGGCGGGCGATACCCTGAGCCGCATCGCCAGCGAAATGAAACCATCGGGCGTCTCGCTCGACATGATGCTCGTCGCCCTGTACCGCGCCAATCCCGATGCCTTCAAGGGCGACAACATGAACCGCATGCAGGCCGGGCGCATCCTGGCCGTGCCAGATGCGCACGCCGTGCGTGCCACCGATGCGGTCGCAGCAAAAGCCGTCGTGACGGCGCACGCCATCGATTTTGAAGCCTATCGCAACAAGCTGGCAGGCCAGGTGTCGCAAAGCAAGCCGGGCAAGGCTGCGCAGCCGACGCAAAGCACGGCTGGCAAGATCGGGCCTACCCGCGTGCAGGAAAAGCCGACGGCCGTCAGCGAGTCGCAAGACAAGCTGAAACTGTCGAAAGCGGAGCCGGCGGCCAAGTCGGCCGGCAAGAGCGCCGTCGCCAGCGAGGAAGACAAGATCGCCAAGGCGAAACAGGTCGATGAAGCGGCCGCGCGCGTCAAGGAGCTGGAAAAGAACGTCAGCGACCTGGAAAAGTTGATGGCGGTCAAAAGTAAGGCTATGGCCGACAAGAGCGCTCCCGCTCCCGCCAAGCCGGCCGAGGTCGCGGCCAGCGCAGTTGCCAGTTCAGCGGCCAGTGCCGTTGCCAGCGCGCCGACCGAGGCGCAGCCGGCCGCACCTCAGCCGGCCGCACCGAAAGTGAAACCGGTGCCGCTGGTTAAGAAACCTTCGCCGCTGGAGCCCACCTTGGCCGACAAGATCAGCGACCATCTGGGTGCCGTCGGCATCGGCCTGGCTGCCTTGCTGGCGGCCGTGGCGGCGCTGGTGATCGCGCGCCGCCGCAAGGAAACGCCACTCTCGCGCGACAATATCGCCCCGGTGTTCGCGCCGGAAGCGCCTGTGGCGCCGCCAGCGGGCCTGGTGCCGGAAGGCCAGCAATCCGCGGTCGATAGCCAGCTGGACGGTACGCCAGCCGCCGTTGCCGGCGTGGCTGCCGCAGCGGGTGCCAGTATGCTTGAAGGCAATGAAACTGACCCTGTCGCCGAAGCCGACGTGTATATCGCCTATGGCCGTGATGGCCAGGCGGAAGATATCCTCAAGGAAGCCTTGCGCAGCCATCCCGAGCGTCATGCGGCTCGCCTGAAGTTGCTGGAAATCTATTCTGCCCGCAATGATGTGCGCGCGTTTGAAGACCAGGCTGGTGAGCTCTACAGCCTGACTCGGGGGCAGGGTGAAGAGTGGGCGCAAGCAGCTGCGCTGGGCTTGGCGCTCGACCCTGTCAACCCCCTGTATGGCGATACGCAAGACGATGCCGTTGTCAGCCTGAGCCAGGGCGGCGGTGATGTGCGTGACCAGAGCATCGACTTGTCCGACGATCGGGCTGCGCCCACACCGCTAGCCGACCTGGCGCCGGCCGCGCCGCCTACCTCCGTGAGCCCCCGCGATGCACGCGACCCCCTCGACTTCGACCTCGACAGTCTCGATTTCGAACCGGTCTCCACCAGCGATCCGATCGCCATGCCGGGACCGGATCGCAAGTCGCCGGCCGCCACGCAGAGCGCACAGGATATGCACGAAGCGCACGATGACGCCAGCATGGATTTCGGCCTCGACCTGGAGCCGCCAGCGGGCCCCGTCAATGGCGTGGGCGCCGGCATGACGCCCTTGCCCGACCCGCTGACGGATGTGGACTTGGCGCATTTCGACCTTGACGAGCCGGTGGCACCCGCAGCGGCGCCGGTGGCGGCCGCCGCGCCTTCCATCGACAGCCTGTTTGACGATGCGCAAGCGCCAGCGAGCTTGCCGGAAGCCATACTGCCGGCGCAAGAATTCGATTTGTCCGGCATCGACCTGGACCTCCACGATGGCAAGACGGCCAGCGTGGGCGTGGATGATCCCTTGTCGGCCATCCACATGGAAATGGATACCAAGCTTGACCTGGCGATCGCCTACCAGGAAATCGGCGACAAGGAAGGCGCGCGCGAGTTGATCGATGAAGTCATCAAGGGCGGCAGCGAAGAGCAGGTCGCGAAGGCCAATACCATGCGTGCGCTGCTGAGCTAAGCACCTGATACGACGTCCATGGCTGCGTGGCACGGTCTGGCCGTGCTATTCGTACTGTCTTCGACCGCGCGCCTTGCCCTGAACGTCGTCTCAGGCGCTTGTGTGGCCGGAATGCGGGGCCGCCTTTGCGCCGGTATAATGCTCTGATGCAAAATATTACGACAGCAACGCCATGCAAGCGTATCGTCCTCGGTCTGCAGTACGACGGCACGGCTTGGCATGGTTACCAGAAACAGGAAGACGGGCAAACGGTACAGGACCAGCTGGAAAACGCGCTCGAGCAGTTTGCCCGCGTGCGCTTGGCCACCACCTGCGCCGGGCGCACGGATACGGGCGTGCATGCGCTGGAGCAGGTTGTGCATTTCGATACGCAACTGAACCGCGATGTGCACTCGTGGGTGCGCGGCGTCAACGCCTTCCTGCCGAAATCCATCGCCGTGCGCTGGGCCAAGGAGCTCGCTGGCGATCCCACCGTTAACGATTTCTTCCACGCCCGCTTCAGCGCGCGCGCGCGCACCTACCATTATGTGTTGTATAACAATGCCACCCGTTCGCCGCTGGTGGAAGGGCGCGCCGGCTTTTTTTTCCGTCCGCTGGACGTGGCGTTGATGCGCCAGGCCGTGCAGCCGCTGCTGGGCTGGCATGATTTTACGGCCTTCCGCGCCGCGCAATGCCAAGCCAAGTCACCCGTCAAGCTGATGCACGACATCCGCATCGAGCGGCGTGGCGATTGCGTCATCTTCACCATCACGGCCAATGCCTTCCTGCACCACATGGTGCGCAACCTGGTCGGTTCCCTCGTGTATATCGGCACCGGGCGCGAAAAGCCGGAATGGCTCGGACATTTACTGCAAAGCAAGGACCGTCACGCGGCCGCGCCCACCTTCATGCCCGATGGCCTTTACCTGGCGCAGATCGATTACGACCCGAAATGGGCCTTGCCGCAAGACAGCAGCAGCGCCTTGCCCTGGTTCTGACGTTTTCATTCAATTGTTGTAAGGAATAACATGCCACGTACACGCATCAAGATCTGCGGCCTGACCCGCGCCGAAGACATCGAGGCTGTCGTGGCGGCAGGCGCCGACGCCATCGGTTTCGTGTTTTATCCGAAAAGCCCGCGTTATGTGACGCCGCAGCAGGCTGCCAGCCTGATCGCGGCCATGCCGCCGTACGTGACGACGGTGGGCCTGTTCGTCAATGCCAGCGTGGAAGAAGTGCTGGCAACCAAGGCCGTGGCCCCCTTGTCGCTGCTGCAATTTCATGGCGACGAGACGCCCGAACACAGCGCTGCGCTCGCTGGTGCCGTGCAAACGCCATTTACGCAAGTGTTCCGTGTCAAACCTGACGCCCGCTGCGAAGATTTGTTAGAATATGAAAAGCGCTATCGCGCCGCCAGTCCCTTGTTCTCGAGTCTCTTGCTCGATACTTATGTGGATGCCTATGGCGGTGCAGGAAAGGTATTTGATTGGTCTCTCATTCCAAAAGAACTCGCGCCTCGGGTCGTTTTAAGTGGTGGCTTGAGCGTACAAAACGCGACTGACGCAGTGGTGCGCGTGCGCCCTTACGCCGTCGACATCAGCAGTGGTGTCGAAGCGCTCAGGGGTATCAAAGACGCATCCAAAGTCCGCGCGTTCATCGCCGCGGTGCAGGATGCCGACACCATCATTGCCAGAGGAAACAACCATGAATGACCACACCACCGCTCCCGGCGCTGCCGCCGGCTTGTTCCACGCCACCGATTATCCTTTTCCTGACCCGCGCGGCCACTTCGGCCCGTATGGCGGCGCGTTTGTTGCTGAAACGCTCACGCACGCGCTCGACGAGCTGAAAGCCGCTTACGCGCGCTACAGCACTGACCCGGAATTCCTCGAAGAGTTCCGTTATGAGCTCAAGCACTTCGTTGGCCGTCCGTCGCCCATCTACCATGCCAAGCGCTGGTCCGAGATGGCCGGTGGCGCACAAATCTATTTCAAGCGCGAGGACTTGAATCACACGGGCGCGCACAAGATCAACAATGTGATCGGCCAGGCTTTGCTGGCCAGGCGCATGGGCAAGCCGCGTATCATCGCCGAAACGGGTGCCGGTCAGCATGGCGTTGCCACGGCAACCATCTGCGCCCGCTTCGGCCTCGAATGCGTGGTCTATATGGGCAGCGAAGACATCAAGCGCCAGGCGCAGAATGTGTATCGCATGAAATTGCTGGGCGCCACCGTCGTGCCCGTCGAATCGGGCTCCAAGACCTTGAAAGACGCGCTCAATGAAGCCATGCGCGACTGGGTCACCAACATCGAAAACACCTTCTATATTATAGGCACCGTGGCCGGCCCCCATCCTTACCCGATGATGGTGCGCGACTTCCAGTCCGTGATCGGCGAGGAATGCCTGGTGCAGATGCCGGAAATGACGGGCCGCCAGCCTGACTACGTACTCGCTTGCATCGGCGGCGGCTCGAACGCCATGGGCATCTTTTACCCGTATATCGACCAGAAGGATGTGCAACTGATCGGCGTGGAAGCGGGCGGTGAAGGCTTAAATACAGGCAAACATTCGGCCTCGCTGGCGTCCGGTTTCCCGGGCGTGCTGCATGGCAACCGCACCTATCTGTTGCAGGATGCGAATGGCCAGATCGCAGAGACGCATTCTGTCTCTGCTGGCCTGGACTATCCGGGCGTAGGGCCTGAACATGCATGGTTGAAAGACTTGGGCCGCGCGCAATACGTGTCCATCACGGACGACGAAGCCTTGCAAGCTTTCCATGACTGCTGCCATATCGAAGGCATCATTCCAGCGTTGGAATCGGCGCACGCGCTGGCGTATGCGGTCAAGCTGGCGGCCACTTTGCCGAAAGACAAGACCCTGCTGGCCAACCTGTCGGGCCGTGGCGACAAGGACATGCATACCGTGGCAGAACGCATGGGATTGAATTTTTCTTAACCCCAAAGCAAGAGCCGGGGACGGACGCTCAGGGACTCGGCGTCCCCGTCCGACCCCAGCATTTGCCCTTGGGTTTGAAAAATATTCCATCTATTTACCGTCAAGAAAGCTTCCCATGTCCCGTATCGCCGCTACCTTTGCCCAATTAAAATCGAATAACAAGACCGGCCTGGTCACCTTCATTACCGCCGGCGACCCCGGCCCTGACGTTACCGTGCCGCTGATGCACGCGCTCGTCGAGGGCGGTGCCGACATACTGGAACTGGGCGTGCCATTTTCCGACCCCATGGCCGAAGGCCCTGTCATCCAGCGCGCCTGCGAACGCGCCCTGGCATTCAAGGTCGGCATTCACGACGTGTTTGGCTATGTGCGCCAGTTCCGCGAAACGAACCAGACAACGCCCGTGGTTCTGATGGGCTATGCCAATCCCGTCGAGCGCATCGGCAGCGCCGCGTTTATTCAGGCAGCGCAAGCGGCGGGCGTCGATGGCGCCATCGTCGTCGACTATCCGCCCGAGGAGTGCGAGCAATTTGCCAGCGCCATGCGCGCCGCTGACCTCGACCTGATTTTCCTGCTGGCGCCCACCTCGACCGAAGAGCGCATCGCGCAAGTGGCCAAGGTGGGCAGCGGCTTTAGCTACTATGTGTCGCTCAAGGGTGTCACGGGAGCGGGCAACATTGATACGCAACAGGTGGCAGAGCGCCTCGCCGCCATTCGCCAGCATGTAAAGTTGCCTATCGGCGTGGGTTTCGGCATCCGCGATGGCGCCACGGCCAAGGCCGTGGCCGAGGTGGCCGATGCCGTCGTGATTGGTAGCCGTATCATTCAAGAGATTGAAAACGCCCCGCCAGGGGGCGCCGTAGAGGCCGCGCGCAGCTTCACGGCCGGCATCCGCGCTGCACTTGATGCCTGAGTAAGCTTGCCGCTTACGCAAGATGCTTAAGCGGCAAAGTAAGCGGCAAAGTTCGACAGCCCGGCGATAAACGGCTACACTTCGGCCACTGAATGCCTGTCATTGTGCAATAGATAAAATTTTTGGTGCCGCCCTGCCGGGCCGTCGCCGCTTACCGTCTGCTGGGGGTGTCCATTGACGCTACCCCTACAAGGGCCCAAGGAGAAAATATGAGTTGGTTGGAAAAACTGCTGCCACCGCGCATACAGCGTTCTGATGCTGCCGCGCGCAAGACCATGCCGGAAGGCCTGTGGGTCAAGTGTCCTTCATGCGAAGCCGTGCTGTATCGTACGGACCTGGAATCGAACCTGCACGTGTGCCCGAAATGCGATCACCACATGCGCATCCGCGCGCGTGAACGTCTCGACAGCTTGCTCGACGCGGGCGGACGTTATGAAATCGGTCAGGAAATCCTGCCCGTCGATACCTTGAAATTCAAGGACAGCAAGAAATACCCGGACCGCCTGAAGTCCGCCATGGAAGCGACCGGTGAAACCGATGCGATGGTCGTCATGGGCGGCGCCATCATGAGCCTGCCAGTGGTCGTGGCGTGCTTTGAATTTGAATTCATGGGCGGCTCCATGGGCTCCGTCGTGGGCGAGCGCTTTGTGCGCGGCGCGCAGATTGCGCTGGAGCAGAAAGTGCCATTCATTTGCATCACCGCCACCGGTGGCGCGCGCATGCAGGAAGGCTTGCTATCGTTGATGCAAATGGCAAAAACGACGGCCATGCTGACCAAGCTGTCGGAAAAGAAATTGCCATTCATCAGCGTGTTGACCGACCCGACCATGGGCGGCGTGTCGGCCTCGTTCGCCTTCATGGGCGACGTCGTCATTGCCGAGCCGAAAGCGCTGATCGGCTTTGCCGGCCCGCGCGTGATTGAAAACACCGTGCGTGAAAAACTGCCGGAAGGCTTCCAGCGCGCCGAGTTCCTCGTCACCAAGGGCGCCGTCGACATGATCGTCGACCGCCGCAAGATGCGCGAAGAAATCGCCCGCTTGCTGGCCTTGTTGCAAAACCAGGCTGTGGAAGTGCTGGCTTAATTTGATTTACCCCAAAAGCTGAACTGCCGGGGTCGGACCCGATGGGGAGATTCACTCCAGCGGAGTGAATCTCGATCCCGCAGGGACTGACATCGAGTTTTGTTCTGGGTTACCTGTCTTTCCCGCCTCGCGCACTCTAATCAAGAAGTCTCCCATGCAAATCCTCCCCACCACCTTGCCGGAATGGCTCGCCATGCTGGAAACCCGCCATTCGGAAACCCAGATCAACATGGGCCTGGACCGTGTGCAAGCCGTCAAGGCGCGCATGCAACTCGCTTTTACTTGCCCCGTGATCATGGTCGCCGGCACGAATGGCAAGGGTTCCACCTGCGCCATGCTGGAATCGGTACTGTTGCGCGCCGGCTACAAAGTGGGGCTGTACATCAAGCCGCATTTTCTCGACTTCAATGAGCGCGCGCGCGTGCTGGGCGAGATGGCCAGCGACGAACAGCTTGTCGCCAGCTTCAACGTCGTCGAAGCCGTGCGTGGCGATACAGCACTGACGTATTTCGAATTCACTACCTTGGCCATCTTGCACCTGCTGGCGCAAGCCCAGTTGGACGTAGCCATCCTGGAAGTGGGCCTGGGCGGGCGCCTCGATGCCGTCAACGTGATCGATGCCGACGTGGCCATCGTCACCAGCGTCGATATCGACCACACGGATTACCTCGGTGATACGCGCGAAGCGATCGGCTTTGAAAAAGCCGGCATCTTCCGCCCGGGCAAACCGGCCATCTGCAGCGATCCCGTGCCGCCGCAATCCTTGATCGACCATGCGCAAGCCATCGGTGCAGACCTGTGGCTGATGGGCCGCGATTTTAATTATTCGGGCGACAAGCAGCAGTGGAACTATGGCGGGCGCGAGCAGCGCCGCAATTCGCTCGCCTATCCAAGCTTGCGCGGCGCCAACCAGATCCTCAATGCGGCGGCCGTGCTGGCCGCGCTGGAAGCGCTGAGGCTGAAGTTGCCCGTGGGCGCGCAGGAAGTGCGCACCGGCCTGGTGACGGTGGAACTGCCGGGCCGCTTCCAGGTCTTGCCTGGCCGTCCCAGCGTGATCCTTGATGTCGCGCATAATCCGCACGCTGCCTCGGCGCTGAATCAGAACCTGGGCAATATGGGTTATCACCCGTACACCTATGCCGTGTTCGGCTCCATGCAGGACAAGGATATCGATGGCGTGCTCGCTGCGATGAGCGAACACGTTGACCACTGGTGCCTGACGGATCTGCCTTCGCCGCGTTCGGCCACGGCTTCCGAACTGGCCGCCAAGGTGCAGATCATGCTGGCAGATAAGCCCGACAGCAGCGAGCATACTGTGTCTATTTTTGCTGATCCGGCACAAGCTTATGCAAATGCGATGAGCCGGGTCGGTGAGAATGATAGAATTGTGGTCTTTGGCTCTTTCCTCACCGTCGCCGGCGTGATGAAGGCCCGAAAATCCTCACTTCACTGAAACGCACTCGACTGAAAATCACGCATGGGCTTGTTCTCGAAACTGTTTAAAAACAAGCAAGAATCCTCTGGCGAAGACAGCGGCTTTTATGTCCCTGGCGAAGCACAGTCGCCGACCCGCAAGCGCGCCGCCAACACTTCCGGTGGCCGCGCAGTGCGCCGTGGTGGCAAGGAAGCGCCGGACCCTGTCTTGCCAGAAAAAAAGCGGGCACGCCGCCGCCTGGTCGGGGCCATCGCCCTGGCCCTGGGTGTCGCTGTCGGCTTGCCGATGCTGCTCGATTCCGAGCCGAAAGCGCCTTTCAACGATATCGCCATCGACATTCCCTCGAAAGAAAAGGCTGCCGCGCCTGCGCCCGTGCCCGCCGTCACGACCCAGGCCGCAGCGCATGGCCTGGACCAGTCCGAGGAAATCGTCGACTCTCCGCTGCCGCCTGCGGCCAGGCCTGCGCCTGCGCCAGCTGCCGTGCTGGCCGCCGTTCAGCCCGCGCCGCTCAAAGCGGACTATGTCGAGCCGAAAGCCGAATCCAAGCCTGAATTTAAACTTGAACCCAAGCCTGAACCCAAGCCCGAACCCAAGCCCGCCAAGGTGGAGCCGAAACCCGAGCCGAAGCATGAAGCCAGGGCGGAACCGAAGCATGAACCCAAGCCCGAACCCAAGCCCGAACCCAAGCATGAAGTAAAGGCGGAGCCCAAGCCCGAGCCCAAGCCTGCCAAGTCGGTGCAATCTGCCGATGATGCGGCGCGCGCCATGGCCATTTTGGAAGGCAAGCCACTCGACAAGGCGCAAGAGAAAGCACAAGACAAGACGCACGACGCCGTCGGCGGCAAGTTCGTGCTGCAGGTGGCGGCCCTGGCGACGCAGGACAAGGTCGATGAATTGCAGGACAAGCTGCGCGAAGCGGGCATCAAGTCTTACACGCAGAAAGTAGCTAGCCCGGCGGGCGAGCGCATCCGCGTGCGCGTGGGGCCGTTCGGCAACCGTGAAGACGCCGAAAAGACCCGCGCCAAGCTGCAAAAGCTGGGCCTGGGCGGCAGCTTGGTGCCGGCGTGATGTTGCAAGGCTGAAGGTGACGATCTTCGATTATTTGGTGCTGTTCGTCCTGGTCACTTCCGTGCTGATCAGTATGATGCGCGGCCTGGTCAAGGAAATACTGTCATTGGTCAGCTGGGTCGTCGCTTTCGTCGTTGCCAACGCGTATGGTGCCAGCCTGGCGAAATTGCTGCCCGAAGCGGTGCCGGGCGAAGTCATCCGTTTGTTGCTGGCCTTTGTGCTGCTGTTCATCGGTGTGCGCATTTTGATGGGCTTGCTGTCCATGACGGTCGACGCACTGGTCAAGGTGACGGGCTTGAGCCTGGCCGACCGCACGCTGGGCAGCCTGTTCGGCGTGGCGCGCGGCCTGATGATCGTGCTGACGGCCGTCATCTTGTGTGGCATGACGTCCATACCGCAGCAGCCGTTCTGGAAAAATGCGTCGCTCAGCCCGTTCGCCGAGCAGGGCGCGCGTGCCATCAAGCCTTATCTGCCTGCCGCTTACGCGCAGCATGTGAAATTTTGAATTTTTTTTAAAATCAGTAGCACAGTTTAGGAGCACACCATGTGTGGCATCGTCGGCGTCGTTTCCCATCAACCTGTCAATCAATTGCTCTATGATGCATTGTTGCTCTTGCAACATCGTGGTCAGGATGCGGCAGGGATTGCGACTAATCACAGCAGTATGTTTTCCATGCACAAAGCCAATGGCCTCGTGCGTGACGTCTTCCGTACGCGCAACATGCGTTCGCTGCAGGGCACGACGGGCATCGGCCATTGCCGCTACCCGACGGCCGGTTCGTCGAGCGAAGAGGAAGCACAGCCGTTTTATGTCAATGCACCATTCGGCATCACCCTGGCGCACAATGGCAACCTGACCAACTGGGAACAGTTGAAACAGGAAATGTTCAAGAACGACCGCCGCCACATCAATACCGATTCCGATTCCGAAGTGCTGCTCAATGTGCTGGCGCATGAAATCCAGGAAGCGACGACGGGTCTGAATCTGGACCCGGAAGCCATCTTCAAGGCCGTCACCGTGCTGAACCGTCGCGTCAAGGGTGGCTACGCTGCCGTGGCGCAAATTGCCGGTGTGGGCTTGCTGGCTTTCCGTGACCCGCACGGCATCCGTCCTTTGTGCCTGGGCATCAATGAAACGGAACTGGGGCCTGAATACCTGATCGCTTCCGAATCCGTCGCGCTGGAAGGCATGGGTTTCCGTTTCGTGCGCGACATCGGTCCCGGCGAAGCCGTCTTCATCGATGCCGACAAGAAATTGCACAGCGCCCAGTGCGCCGACAATGCCAGCCTCAATCCTTGCGTGTTCGAATTCGTCTACCTGGCCCGTCCCGACTCCGTCATCGACGGCGCCTCGGTGTACGCCACGCGCCTGAAAATGGGTGAGTACCTGGCTGAAAAGATCCGCGCCGAACTGCCTGACGTGCATATCGATGTGGTCATGCCGATTCCCGATTCCTCGCGTCCTGCCGCCATCCAGCTGGCCCTGGCGCTGAACATCGAGTATCGCGAAGGCTTCATCAAGAACCGCTACATCGGCCGTACCTTCATCATGCCGGGCCAGGCGGCGCGCAAGAAATCGGTGCGCCAGAAGCTCAACGCTATTCCTTCCGAATTCAAGGATAAAGTAGTGCTGCTGGTCGACGATTCCATCGTGCGTGGTACCACCAGCCGTGAAATCGTGCAGATGGCGCGCGAAGCGGGGGCGACAAAAGTCATCTTCGCCTCGGCCGCGCCACCGGTGCTCTACCCGAACGTGTACGGCATCGACATGCCGACGCGCGACGAATTGATCGCCTACGGCCGCACGACGGAAGAAGTTTGCCGCGAAATCACGGCCGACTACCTGGTGTACCAGGATATCGGCGCGCTCAAGCAGGCCATTGCCGACGTCAATCCGGCGCTCACGAACTTCGAGGCTTCGTGCTTCGATGGCGTGTATGTGACGGGCGATGTGTCGCAGGAATACCTGGACCGCCTGGAATACGCGCGCCATCATCCGAAAGCAGCAGCGCCTGAAGATACGCCCCGTCCCCAGCTGAACCTGAACCTGGCAACGACAGAAGCGTAATCGCCGCCTTGCCATTAGGGTCAGACCCGTCGGGTCTGACCCTAATGCCGTTAAGTTAGTGTTAGTGATGCTATTTTTAGCCCAAGAACAAGGACTGGGGTCGGACCCTGAGGGTCCGACCCCAGCTCTTTGCCTCTGGGTTTAGCGAATTTACTGGCGCTCATAAATCAGGCCAAAACTCTTAACTGAACGGCATTAGGGTCTGCCCCCAGCTTTTGTTTAGGGTTAATAGTTTCCAGCATCCACCATGACCACCAAAAAAAACTACGGCTTTACCACCACCATCTTGCATAGCGACCGCCGCAAGGGCATCGAGCACGGCTCGCTGCACAAGCCGATACACACCTCCGTGGCGTTTGGCTACGGCGACGCGCGCCAGCTCGCTGCCGTATTCCAGGGCAAGGAACCGGGCTTCCGCTACGGTCGCCAGGGCAACCCGACGGTTTCTGCGCTGGAAGAGAAGGTCAACAAGATGGAGGACGGCGTGGCGACCCTGTGCTTCGCCACCGGCATGGGCGCCATCGGCGCCGTGGTGCAGTCTTTGCTTCGCGCGGGCGACCATGTCGTCTCATCGGCTTTCTTGTTTGGCAACAGCAACAGCCTGTGGCAAACAGCGACGGGGCAGGGTATCGCCGTGTCCTTCGTCGACGCCACCGATGTGGCCAACGTGGTGGCCGCCATCACGCCGGCGACGCGCATCGTGTTTGTGGAAACCATCGCCAATCCGCGCACGCAGATTGCCGACCTGGCGAAAATCGGCGCCCTGTGCAAGGAGCGTGGCATTTTGTACATCGTCGACAACACCATGACGACGCCCTACCTGTTCCGCCCGAAAGCGGTGGGTGCCGGTCTGGTGGTCAATGCGCTCACGAAATCCATTGGCGGCCACGGCAATGCGCTGGGCGGTAGCTTGACGGACACGGGCGTGTTCGACTGGACGCAGTATCCGAACATCTTCGAGAACTATAAAAAGGCGGCGCCGGTGCAGTGGGGCATTGCGCAAATCCGCGCCAAGGCCTTGCGCGACTTCGGCGCATCGCTGGGACCGGAAGCGGCGCACCATCTTGCCGTCGGCGCGGAAACCATGGCCTTGCGCATGGAGCGCACCTGCTCGAACGCCCGCGCGCTGGCCGCCATGTTGCAAGCCGATCCGCGCGTGGCGGCAGTGCATTACCCAGGCTTGCCGTCGCATCCGCAGCACGCGCTGGCGACGCAGCTATTCCGCAGCTATGGTTCCCTGTTCAGTTTTGAATTGAAGGACGGGATCGATTGTTTCGATTTCCTCAATCGTTTGAATCTGGCTATTCCAGCGAGCAACCTGGGCGACACGCGCACCCTGGTCATTCCCGTCGCCCATACGATCTTTTACGAGATGGGGGCCGAGCGTCGCGCCAGCATGGGCATTGCCGAGTCGCTGATCCGCGTGTCGGTGGGTATCGAGGACGAGGCCGATTTGCTCGAGGATTTCCGTAGCGCGTTGGAGCAATGATGCCCAACCAAACCTGCTGCGGGTCGGTATAGGCGGCTTGTGATGCTCACCGGCTCGGCGCCCCGTACTGAGTACGGTTCTGCTTCTTTGCCACCTCCCCCTTCCGCTCGCCACGGTTTTGTCGGACATTGAAACTTGCGTGTCCGGCATGAGAGGGGCCGCAAGCTAAAAACTGGGGTCAGACCCGGCGGGTCTGACCCCGGCATGCACTTTTACATGCGGTGGCTTAATGCCAGCTGCGCATCAAGCCTACCGCCAAACCTTCCAGCGCAAACTCATCTTCCGGCGATACAGTGATGACCTTGAAGTCGGGATTTTCCGGCAGCAGTTCGATGACGGAGCCCGTCTTCTTGTAGCGTTTGACGGTGACTTCATCGCCGATGCGGGCGACGACGATCTGGCCGTTCTTGGCGCTATCAACTTTTTTCACTGCCAGCAGATCGCCATCCATGATGCCGGCGTCGCGCATGGACCAGCCGCGCACCTTCAGCAGAAAGTCGGGCTTGGCTGAAAACAGGGCCGGGTCGACGTTGTAGCTCGCTTCCAGGTTTTCCTGCGCCAGGATGGGCGAGCCTGCCGCCACGCGGCCGATCAGGGGCAGCGACATCAGTAGCGCTGCCTGCACTTTCGAGGACAGCGCCTCGGCGGCAGCACTCGCCGCTGCACCGATCAGGCGGATGCCGCGCGAGGTGCCGGGCGAAATCTCGATCGCGCCCTTGCGGGCCAGGGCTTGCAAATGCTCTTCGGCCGCATTGGCCGATTTGAAACCCAATTCATTGGCGATTTCGGCACGGGTAGGAGGGAAGCCCGTATTTTCAATCGCATCCTTGATCAGGTTCAGGATTTGTTCTTGTCGTGCAGTCAGCTTGATCATGAGCGGTGGGTGCATACTAAAATGCTGTCTATATGAACAGTCTGTATTTTTGTACAGTATCGTCCACTATGCAAGGGGATTTCCCTTATTTGCGCCAATTTCGTGTGAAATACTGGAATGCACGGTAAAAAGCCGCTGGCTGGCCGCGTGAATGGGTCGCTTGTTGAAGCAATCATTGAAACGTTTGCAAAAGGCGGTTATAATCTTCGGCTGACCTTCCCACACCCGTCTTGACGCCGGGGTGGGCGATTATCAATCCGACCTGAAGGAGTTTGCATGCGTCATTATGAAATAGTCTTTATCGTCCATCCGGACCAAAGCGAGCAAGTGCCCGCGATGATCGAACGCTACAAAGCCAGCGTAACCACCCGCGGCGGTTCGGTTCACCGCGTGGAAGATTGGGGCCGCCGTCAAATGGCTTACTCGATCCAAAAGCTGCCTAAAGCACACTACATCTGCCTGAACATCGAATGCGACAACGAGACCCTGGTCGAGTTGGAAACAGCATTCAAATTCAATGATGCCGTGTTGCGTCACCTGACCGTTAAAATGAAGAAAGCTGAAACAGCTCCTTCGCCGATGATGAAATCGGTACAACGCGAAGACGCGGCCAAAAGCCACCGCACCGAAGCACCAGCAGCCGCTCCAGCCGCAGCAGCCTAATTGTTGACCAGGATCGTGCGCTGAACCAGCTACAAGTCACTGCCATCATTGCCGAGCGCGAAATATTGCGCTATACCCCGGCAGGGTTGCCGATTGTGAATGCAGTATTGCAACACTCTTCGCAGCAGATGGAAGCAGGAATTGCCCGTTTGACCGAGTTTGATATTGCCGCGCTAGCCGCTGGTGAAATCTCAGGCCGGTTCAGTCAGGCAAGCTTGGGCGGGGTGTATCAGTTCACGGGTTTCCTGGCCAGAAAAAGCCGCAACAGCAAGAGTTTGGTGTTTCACATCATTGATTTTAGTGCAGTCACCCCGACTAGCGCATTTTAGATACAGGAGCCTGACATGGCATTCGGTAAAAAGTTCGACAAAAATAAGCTCAAGCTTAAAGAAAAACGCAAACAGCAAAATCCGTTGTTCAAACGCAAGAAGTTCTGCCGCTTCACCGCAGCTCACGTTGAGCAAGTCGACTACAAAGACGTCGACACGCTGAAAGACTTCGTCCAAGAAAACGGCAAGATCATGCCAGCACGCCTGACCGGTACCAAAGCGCACTACCAGCGCCAAGTTGACACCGCAATCAAGCGCGCTCGCTTCCTCGCGCTGCTGCCATACACCGATCTGCACCACGCTTAATCGGTCAGATATTCCTGGAGAAGAACTATGCAAATCATTCTGTTAGAAAAAGTTGTTAACGTCGGTAACCTCGGCGAAGTCGTCAAAGTCAAAGACGGTTACGCACGTAACTTCCTGATCCCGCAACGCCTGGCACGTCGTGCTACGGCAACCGCTGTGGCTGAATTCGAAGTCAAGCGCGCCGAACTGGAAAAAGCTGCTGCCGCCAAGTTGGCCGCATCGCAAGCCCAGGGCGAAAAACTGAGCGGCCTGACCGTTCAAGTTGCTCAAAAAGCTGGCGTCGATGGCCGTCTGTTCGGTTCCGTCACCAACTTCGACATCGCTGAAGCGCTGACCAAGCAAGGTTTTGCTGTTGAAAAAGCACAAATCCGCATGCCTACCGGCCCGCTGAAGACCGTTGGCGAGCACAACGTTTCGGTTGCTCTGCACACCGACGTCGTCGTCGAAGTCGTTATCGCTGTCGTTCCAGACGCGAACGCGTAATCGTTTGCGGGCCTGGCCCGCAAGCGTGACGCTCTATGAAAAGCCGGGTTCGCCCGGCTTTTTTATGGCCTTTTTTTCGCTCAATTTCAGCCCTTTATTTTTGCCAGCACGCCGAAGCGGGTATAATTCGCGCCATGAACGTCCCCTCTGATCCGCAATTAGATTCCCTCCGTATTCCGCCGCATTCGATCGAAGCAGAACAATCCGTTATCGGTGGTCTGCTGCGCGATAATGCAGCGTATGACCGCATCGCCGACTTCATGCATGCGGAGGATTTCTATCGCTATGACCATCGCATCATCTTCGAGCAAATCGTCAAGATGATTAACGCTTCCAAGCCAGCCGATGTCATTACTGTTTTTGAAACCCTGACCCAGCTCGGCAAGGCCGATGATGTGGGCGGACTCGCGTATCTGAACGCCATGGCGCAAAATACGCCATCGGCCGCGAACATCCGGCGTTACGCCGAGATCGTGCGCGACCGCGGCGTGCTGCGCAAACTTATCACCGTCGCCGACGATATTTCCGGCACGGCCTTCAGCCCGCAAGGCAAGGAAGTCAAGCAGATGCTTGACGAGGCCGAGTCGAAGATTTTCGCCATCGCCGAAGAGGGCGCGCGCGGCGCCCAGGGCTGGACCGCTATCCAGCCCCTGCTGACGCAGGTGGTCGAGCGTATCGACGAGCTCTATAGCCGCGATAACCAGAGTGAAATCACGGGCGTGCCCACCGGTTTCATCGACCTCGACCGCATGACCTCAGGTCTGCAGCCGGGCGACCTGGTCATCGTGGCGGGCCGTCCCTCGATGGGTAAAACGGCGTTTTCCGTCAATATCGGCGAAAACGTTGCCATCGACAGCGGCTTGCCCGTGGCCGTGTTCTCGATGGAGATGGGCGGCGCCCAGCTGGCCATGCGTATGCTAGGCTCCGTCGGGCAGCTTGACCAGCATCGTCTGCGCACGGGCCGCCTGAATGACGAAGACTGGCCGCGCCTGACGAATGCGATTCAAAAGATGAACGACGCCCAGTTGTACATCGATGAAACGCCGGCCTTGAATTCCATCGAACTGCGCGCCCGTTCGCGCCGTTTGTCGCGTCAATGCGGCAAGCTCGGTTTGATCATCGTCGATTACTTGCAGCTGATGTCGGCCAATACGCCGGGCGATAACCGCGCCTCGGAGATTTCCGAGATTTCACGCGGCTTGAAAGGCCTGGCGAAAGAACTCGGTTGCCCGGTGATTGCCCTGTCGCAGTTGAACCGCTCGCTGGAGCAACGCCCGAACAAGCGTCCTGTGATGTCGGACTTGCGCGAATCGGGCGCTATTGAGCAGGACGCCGACGTAATCCTGTTCATTTACCGTGACGAGGTGTATAACCCCGACTCGCCAGACAAGGGTACGGCCGAAATCATCATCGGTAAACAACGTAACGGTCCAATCGGCAGCATTCGTCTCACCTTCATGGGGCAGTACACCAAATTTGGCAATTACAGCGGTGGCCTGGCGCTTTACCAAGGCGACTAAGACCCCGCAGCACTGGCACCCCATCGCTGCCCCCTCTTGCGGGGCGGCTTTCTGTAGTAAATATCACGATTTAATGCTTAACGGAGAATCACATGTTTGGACGCTTGATGCCCACTGAGGGCAAGTTTTTTGAATTGTTTAACCAGCACGCGGAACTGTGCGTCAAGGGCGCCAAAGAAATGCTCGGCCTGATGACCAATTTCGACGACCTGGAAAACCGCGTGCATGCGATCGAAAGCATCGAGAAACAGGCCGACAAAGTCACTTACGCCACCGTGGAAATGCTGCACAAGACCTTCATCACGCCGATCGACCGTGACGACATCCATCAACTGATCACGCGCCAGGACGACATCCTCGACCTGCTGGAAGACGCGGCGCAAACCGTCTCGCTGTACGACTTGAAAGCTGTCACGCCGGAAGCCAAGCGCCTGGCCGAACTGGTCTTGGCCTGTACCGAAAAAGTGCGCGATGCCGTCGCCATGCTGCACAACATGGATAACTCGCGCAAGATCGTCGCCATCTGCGAAGAGATCGACCGTCTGGAATCGGACGCCGACCACGTGATGCGCGCTGCCATGTCCAAGTTGTTCCGCGACGAGCCGGACGTGCGCAACTTGATCAAGCTGAAAGCGATCTACGAAATTCTGGAAACCGTGACCGACCGTTGCGAAGATGTGTCCAATATTATCGAAGGCATCATCGTCGAAAACGCGTAAGCGTTGGGCATGTCCTGAACCAGAATCAGAAAAGAAATTACAATGACCATACAAATCAGCATCTACGTGCTAGGCCTGTTGATCGCCCTCGCGCTGCTGTTTGACTTCATGAACGGCTTCCACGATGCCGCCAACGCGATCGCCACGGTGGTCTCGACGGGCGTATTGAAACCGCAGACCGCCGTTGCCATGGCCGCCACGTTCAACTTCGTCGCCATCTTCGTGTTCCACCAACTGACCGTCGCTGCCACGGTGGGCAAAGGCACCATTGACCCGACAGTGATTGACCAGTACGTGGTCTTTGGCGCGCTGATGGGCGCCATCTTCTGGAATTTGTTTACCTGGTATTACGGTATTCCATCGTCTTCCTCGCACGCGCTGATCGGCGGCCTGGTGGGCGCCGCCGTCGCCAAGTCGGGTACGGGCGCGCTGGTCGCGGCCGGTCTGTGGAAAACAGTGGCCTTCATCGTGATCGCACCGGTGCTGGGCTTTGTGTTCGGCTCGATCATGATGCTGCTGGTATCCTGGATCTTCGTGCGATCGACGCCGCGCAAGGTCGACAAGTGGTTCCGCCGTCTGCAACTGGCATCAGCGGCGGCCTACAGCCTGGGCCACGGCGGCAATGATGCGCAAAAGACCATCGGCATCATCTGGATGCTGCTGATCGCCGCCGGCTACTCGAGCGTGAACGACCAGATGCCGCCGCTGTGGGTCATCATCTCGTGCTACACGGCCATCAGTTTCGGTACGCTGTTCGGCGGCTGGCGCATCGTCAAGACCATGGGCCAGAAGATCACCAAGCTCAAACCCGTCGGCGGCTTCTGCGCTGAAACGGGCGGCGCGATCACCCTGTTCGTTTCGACGGCGCTGGGTATTCCCGTGTCGACCACGCACACCATTACGGGCGCCATCGTCGGCGTCGGCTCGGCACAAAAAATGTCGGCTGTGCGCTGGGGTGTCGCGGGCAACATCGTCTGGGCCTGGATATTCACGATTCCTGCCTCCGCTTTCGTGGCGGCGGTTGCATGGTGGATAGGCCACCACATCATGTAATGGATAGCCATCGCCAGTAAAAAGGGAGCCTTGCGGCTCCCTTTTTTATACCCCGGCCAGTTCCACCGTGAGTCCTTCGCAGGCGAGGAACACTTGCAAGCCATCGAGACGGTGCACATAGCGGCCCATCACGTCGGCAAATACGGCTTCGAGTTGCTCATCGCTGCGGGTCGGCTCATGGTGGGTGCAGTACAGGCGCCGCGCGCCGCAGCGCAGAGCCAGCTCGAAGGCGGCGTCGAAGGTGCCGTGGCCCCAGCCTTGCTTGCCCGTGTACTCCTCGCGCGTGTATGAGCAGTCCATGATCAGCGCATCGACGCCGGCGACCGCCGCGTCGATGCCTGCCTGGCGCTGCACATTGCGCTGCGCGCAGGCGGCATGCTCGGCATGGCCGGGCGGATGCAGGTTGTAGAACGGTTCATGGTCGCCGCTGAAAAACAGCGAAGCGCCGCCGCAGTCGATGCGGTAGCCCAGGTTGACCACCGGATGGTTCATTTCCGCGCCGCGCACGCATGCACCTCCCACCTCGACGTTTTCGCCCGGTGCCAGGGTGCGGTACTCGATGCTGGCCGCCATGGCCGCTTCGCTGACGGGGAAATAGCTGTCTTGCAACTGTACTGCCATCACGTGCTCGATGCCCCTGCCGGCGACGGCATCGTAGGCGCCATGCAGGCGCATGCGGTTGCCAGCGACGAACAGGGGGCTAAACATGGGCAGGCCGTGGATGTGGTCCCAGTGGCTGTGCGTGATGAAGACGTGCGCGTCGACCGGCAGGCCCGCCGGCAGTTGCTGCGCCAGCGAGAAGATGCCGCTGCCGGCATCGAGAATGATCAGGCTGTCGTTGTCGGTGCGTACTTCGATGCATGTGGTGTTGCCGCCATAGCGCGCCGTGCGCGGGCCGGGGGAGGGGATGGAGCCGCGCACGCCCCTGAACGTGAATTTCATTCAGTACCTTGTTACGGTGTAATTGTTGTTGATTCTATTCTAATTGATGACGTTGGCGGCAACATTTATGCATGTTGCCATATGGAAAGTTATTTCGTTTTGTTGCAACTAAGTAATGTACAGTGCGGTGGGTGGCCGTTACACTGGCGCTTGCCGACTTACTTTTCCTTACCTGATTGCTATCAACATGCCGCAGTTGCACCCTGAGAAAATCGCCCACAGACTGGAGCAATTGACCGAACTCAGTGTCGCGCTCGGCCACGGCCTGGGCGGCGCGGGACATGATATCGGCGCGCTGTTGCAGCGCATCGTCATGCTGGCAAAAAGCATGAGTGGTGCCGATGGCGCCACTCTGTACCGGCCCATGCCAGACTGCCGCCAACTGGCTTTCGACATTAGCGTCAACGATAGCCTGGGCATCGCGCAGGGGGCCGACATGGGATTGCCGGGCGTGCCCCTGTTCGATGGCGCGGGCCAGCCCAACCTGACGTCGGTGGCCGCGTATGCCGCGAACATGCGCCGCAGTGTGAATATCGCCGATGTGTACCGCGACGAGTGCTTCAATTTTTCCGGCATGCGCGACTTTGACCGTCACCATGGCTACCACACGCAATCGATTCTGACGGTGCCCATGAGTGACCATGAGGGTGATTTGATCGGCGTGCTGCAACTGGTCAATGCCAAGGATGGGGGAACTGGCCAGGTGCGCGCTTTTTCTTCCACCGACCAGCGTTTCATCGAGGCCCTGGCTGCGCAGGCGGGCGTGGCGCTGACGAATCAATTGCTCATTTCGCAGCTGGAAGAGCTGCTGGAATCGCTCGTTACCCTGATCAATATCGGCATCGATGAAAAGTCGCCCTACACGGGGCGACATTGCCAATTCGTGCCCGAGTTGACGATGCTGCTGGCCGACGCCGTGCACGCGACCGAGAACGGACCGCTGGCCGATTTCCGGCTCAGCGACAACGAGCGCAAGCAGTTGTGGCTGGCCGGCCTGCTGCACGATTGCGGCAAGATCACCACGCCCGTGCACGTGGTCGACAAGGCCACCAAGCTGGAAACCATTTTTGACCGCATCGCGCTGATCGACACGCGCTACGAAGTGCTGCTGCGCGATGCCGAGATTGCCGCGTTGCGCCAGCAGGCGGCGCAGCCGCAGCAGGCCGAGGCCATCACCCGTGCGCTGGCGCTGGAACAGGCGAGCCTGCGCGAAGAGCGCGACTTCATCCGCAAGGTCAATATCGGTGGCGAAAGCATGGCGCCAGCCGACCAGGAAAGAGTGCGGCGGATCGCCAGGCGCCGCTGGCGTGCGGCCGACGGCGAACTGCGCGATTTTCTCGACGCCGACGAAACGGAAAACCTGACCATCCGCGCCGGCACCCTGACGGCGGCCGAGCGGGCCATCGTCAACAACCATATCAGCGTCTCGATCCGCATGCTCGAAGCGCTGCCGTGGCCCAAGCACCTGCAGAAGGTACCCGAATATGCCGGTGCCCACCACGAGCGCATGGATGGCAAGGGCTATCCGCGCGGACTGACCAAGGAGCAGATGTCGGTACCGGCGCGCCTGATGGCGATTGCCGACATTTTCGAGGCTTTGACAGCGCGCGACCGGCCATATAAAAAGGGCAAGCCACTCTCCGAATCCTTGCGTATCCTCGGTAATTTCAGCCTGAACGGGCATATCGATCCGGACCTGTTCGACGTTTTCATCCGCAGCAAGGTGTACCTGAGCTTCGCTGAAAAGCACCTGCATCCGAGCCAGATCGATGCCGTCGACGAGGCCGCCATTCCCGGCTATACACCGTGACGCGGGCCTGGCACAGCGTGCTGCTACAAGCCTTGCGCAAGCATGGCGCGCGCTTTTTGCTGGGGCTCTTCCTGAGCCTTGCCGCCGCTCTGCTGTGCCTGGCGGGTAACGACAATATCGCCCGGCTTGACGCCATGCTGGGCGACTGGCGCATGCGTGCCGAGACGCCGCAGCTGGAGCGCCGCATCGTCATCGTCGACATCGACGAGCAAAGCCTGACCCGCGTCGGTCGTTTTCCCTGGAGTCGCGATATTCAGGCGCACCTGGTGCGCCAGCTCACCGCGCATTACGCTGTGTCTGTGCTGGCGTTTGACATCTCGTTTCCCGAAACCGATACCAGTTCAGGCTACGCCGTGCTGCAAGGTCTGGCGCGCGGCGCACTGGCCGGCGTGGCCGGTTTGCCGGCGCAGCTGGAAAAACTGCGCCCGGCCATGGATTACGACGGCCTGTTTGCCAGTGCCATGCGCGGCCAGCCCGTGGTGCTGGGCTACGGCGTCTCGGAACGGCAAACCAAGGGCGTGCTGCCGGCACCCGCTTTCAGCGTGGCCGATTTGAATGGGCGCAGCGTCACGGCCTATGTGGCGCGCGGCTACGAAGCCAATATCGCACCGCTGCAGGCGGCCGCGCAAGGCGCCGGCATCTTCACGGCGCTGACCGATACTGACGGCGTGGTGCGTTCCTCGACCCTGCTGACGCGCATCGGCGACGGCTATTATCCTTCGCTATCGCTGGCCACCGTGGCCGTCTACCTGCAGGCGCGCGCCATCGCCCCCCGCTTTACGGGCACGGCAGATACCCTGTCGGCGCGCGAATTGACCAGCGGCGGACTCGAACATATCATGCTGTTTACGCCGCGCGGCGCGATGGCGATACCGGTGGGCGAAGCCCTGACCACCACGGTACAGTACCGGGGCAGGGGTGGCCCCGATGGCGGTGCCTTCCGCTATGTGTCGGCCTCCGACGTGCTGGCCGGGACGGTGCCGCCCGCGCTGCTGAAGGGCGCCATCGTGTTGGTGGGGACCACGGCGCCTGGCTTGAACGATATCCGCGCCACGCCCGTGAATGCCGAGTATCCGGGAGTGGAGGTGCACGCCAACCTGATCAAGTCCATGCTCGATGGGCGCTTCAAGTCCCGGCCCGATTACGCACCGGCGTTCGAATTGCTGCAGATTGGTTTGTTTGGCTTGCTGCTGGCCGCTGCCCTGGCCGTGCTGCCGCCGGCCGGCGTGATGCTGGCCACTGTGGCGGGGCTGGCGGCCGCCATCGCCATCAACCTGTACCTGTATGGCGTGCATGACCTGGTGCTGGGCGGCGCCGTGCTGCTGATGCTGATCGTTGCGCTGTTCATCGCCAACCTGGCCTGGGGCTACTTTTTCGAGGTGCGCAAGGGACGCGCGCTGGTGGCGCGCTTCGGCGAATATGTGGCGCCCGAGCTGGTGGCAGAGATGGTCGACGATCCGCAGCGCTACACCATGGAGGGCGAGAACCGCGAATTGACGGTGCTGTTCGCCGACGTGCGCGGTTTTACGGCCATTTCCGAGCAACTGGCGCCGGCGGTGCTGCGCGAATACATCAATCTGTACCTGACAGCGATGTCGGAAGATATCCGCGATAGCCATGGCGGCACGCTGGACAAATACATCGGCGACGCCGTGATGGCGTTCTGGGGCGCGCCCGTCGCTTTTGCCGATCATGCCAGCCGGGCCGTGGCCAGCGCCTTGCTGATGCAGTGCAGCGCGGCGCGCCTCAATGGCGAATTTGCCGCACGCGGCTGGCCGGCGCTGCGCATCGGCATCGGCCTCAACACGGGGCCCATGCATGTGGGCGACATGGGCTCTCGCATCCGCCGCGCCTACACCGTGATGGGCGACAGCGTCAACCTGGCCGCGCGCCTGGAAGGCGCCAGCAAGTTGTATGGCGTGGGCATCGTCGTGGGCGACGCCACGCGCGCCGCCGCACCGCACTTTATATACCGCGAACTCGATTGCATCCGCGTGTTGGGCAAGCAGGAAGCGGTGGCCATCTTCGAGCCGCGTTGCCTGCTGGCCGATGCCGACGCGGCAGAGCTGGCGCAACTGGAGCGCTGGCACGCGGTGCTGGCACGGCTGCGTGCGCGCGACTGGGGCGCAGCGGGCGTCTTGCTGGCACAGTTGCAGACGGACTTTCCCGACGATGGCCTGTATCTGCTGTACACGGCACGCCTGGCGCACTATCGCTGCATGCCGCCGCCAGCCGATTGGGATGGCGTGACCGTCTTGCATAGCAAGTAGGCCTGCCAGCGGGGCGAAAACGCAGGCAATGGCGCCATTTTTCAGCATTATTGGGCACTGTTTGCTGCGCTGCGAAAGAAATCAGGGAGAAATGTTAGAAATTTCTGACTGGAAACTAAAAGCCGTCTAAAATTTGCCTTCAATCCATTGCCGGACACGCTGGCGCCTGCAGGTCGCGTGCTTGTCCGGTTACACTAGAAATCCTTCACATGACATATCGTTTGCTGCACCTGCTTGCGGGTTCCGCGCTGCTGTTCGCCGTCGGCGCCGCTGTTTCCATGGATGACGGCGCTCCTGTCGTGCAAGACGATGGCGTGCCGCGCTTCGAGATCCGCCGCTTCGACGTGCAGGGCAAGACGCTGCTCACGCAGGCTCAGGTGCAAGAGCTGCTGGCGCCGTATGTGGGAGCGCAGCGCGATTTTTCGCATATTGCCCGCGCCGTCGAGGCGCTGGAAATGGCGTACCGCGAGCGTGGCTACAGCGCCGTGCAGGTGCAACTGCCCGAGCAGGAACTGCAACGTGGCGTGGTGCGCCTGAACGTGCTGCATACGCCGCTGGGCAAGATTGCCATCAGCGGCAATGCCTACGTCGACCAGGCCAACGTGCGGCGCGCCTTGCCGCTCCTGCGTGCAGGCGAGACGCCGAACTTGCCGGCCTTGTCGCAAAGCCTGAAGCTGGCCAATGAAAACCCGGCGCGCAAGATCGAAGTGCGCTTGCAGGCTGACGAGTCGGCGGGCGCGATTGACGCCATCGTCACGGTGGCCGATGAAAAGCCCTGGAAAGCCATGCTCAACGTGGACAACACGGGCAGTGCGCAGACGGGCAAGACGCATGTGGGCGTGGTGCTGCAGCATGCCAACCTGTTCGGCCTCGATCATGTCGCCAGCTTGCAATACACGAGTAGCCTGGAAAAACCGGACAAGGTGGGCGTGTATGGTGCCGGCTACCATGTGCCGCTGTATGCGCTGGGTGACTCGATGGACTTTTTTGCCAGTTACTCGAACGTCGATTCGGGCCGCGTCTCGGCCGGCATCTTTGACCTGGCCGTCAACGGCCAAGGCAGCACGGCCGGCATCCGCTACAACCAGAACTTTGCCCGCAGCGACGATTTCGAACCCAAGCTCGTGTATGGCATCGACTACAAGGCTTACCGCAACAGCGTGCAGCTGCTCGGCATGGAGCTGGGCGCTGACGTCAGCGTGCACCCGCTGAGCATCAGCTACATCGGCAACTGGACCTTGCCGGCGGGAGAGGCCGGCGTGGCGCTCACGTTCGCGCATAATATTGCTGGTGGAAAACATGGTGCGCAAGCCGATTTCGAGCGCGTGCGCGCGCATGCCAAGGCGGCCTACAACACCGTGCGCCTGAGCGCCAGCACGGGGCGCGTACTGGCCGACGACTGGCAATGGCGCGCGCTGGCCAACGCGCAAGTGACGCCGGACGCACTGGTGCCGGGCGAGCAGTTCGGCGCCGGTGGTGCCGGGTCCGTGCGCGGCTTTGCCGAGCGCGCGGTGGCCAATGATTCGGGCGTCAATCTGAACCTGGAACTGTACACGCCGAACTGGTGTGGCCAGGTGCTCGCTTACCAGTGCCGCGCGCTGGCTTTCTATGACACGGCCTGGCTGCGCCGCAACCACGCGCTGCCAGGTGAAAGCGCGTCGCAAGGCATCAGCAGCGGCGGCCTCGGCCTGCGCTTGCTGCTGAGCCGCTACGCCAATCTACAACTCGATTACGCCCAGGTCGTCAATGCCGGCGACACGGGACAGCGGGGCGCCAAGCGCCTGCATTTCCGTCTCGCCCTGGCCTACTAGCATCAGGATGAACACCATGCACAATCATGTCCAGCACGCCTCCGCGTCCATCTTGACGCCATCATTTTCGTCACCGTTTGCGCCGCCCTTGCGCCGCACGGCGCTGGCGTTGCTGCTGGCTGGCTGTTTCGGCGTGGCGCAGGCCAACCCGGCCTCGCCGCAGTTGGTTCATGGACAGGCGACGTTCAGCCAGCAGGGCAATGTATTGTCGATCACGAACACGCCCAATACCATCATCAACTGGCAGAGTTTTTCCATCCACGCGGGCGAAATCACGCGCTTTATCCAGCAAAACGCACTAGCGCCGTGCTCAACCGCATTACCGGGCAAGACCCCAGTAAAATTTTGGGCGCGCTCGAATCGAATGGCAAGGTTTTCCTGATCAATCCGAACGGCATCGTCTTCGGCCAGGGCGCGAAAGTGGACGTCAACGCTCTGCTAGCGTCCAGCCTGGGCATGTCGAATGACGATTTTCTGTCTGGCAAGGGCCAGTTCACGGCCGGCAGCGTGGCCGGCGGCGTCAGCAATGCGGGTGTGATCAATGCGGGCAAGGGCGGGCAGGTACTCCTGATCGCGCCGAACGTGGAAAACACCGGCATCATCACGGCGCCGAATGGCGAAGTGATTCTGGCAGCCGGGCACAGCGTGCAGCTGGCCGACCCCGTCAATCCGCAATTACGCGTGCTGGTTTCGGCACCAAACGATCAGGCGCTGAACCTGGGACAGATCATCGCCCATGGTGGCAGCATCGGCATGGCCGGCGCGCTGGTCAGCCAGCGTGGCGTGCTCAACGCCAATAGCGCCGTCCTCGGCGAGCATGGCACGATCGTCCTCAAGGCCAGCGGCAAGGCGCTGCTCGAAGCGGGCAGCGCCACCAGCGCCACGGGCGCCGCTGGCAAGGGTGGCGAGATATCGGTGCTGGGCGAGCAGGTAGGCTTGCTCGGCAATGCGAGCATCGATGCCAGCGGCGCCACCGGCGGCGGCACGGTCTTGCTGGGCGGCGATTACCAGGGCAAGAATGCGGCCGTGCAAAATGCGCGCCAGGTGCTCGTCGGCAAAGACGCCAGCGTGCATGCCGATGCCATCGACAGCGGTAACGGCGGCAAGATCATTGCCTGGGGTAATGCCTCGGCGCAGGTGCACGGCAGCCTTTCCGCGCGCGGCGGTGCACAGGGCGGCGACGGCGGCTTGGTCGAAACGTCGGGCCATTATCTGGCCGTCGACGGCATCCGCGTCGATACCAGCGCCCGCTCCGGCAGAGGCAAGCGCGGCAACTGGCTGCTCGATCCATTCGATATCGATATCGTGCAGGGCAATGGCGGCAACCTCGAAGACGTCAACCAGTTCATGGAGGGCCCGCCCGCCAGTAGCACCAGCATCGGTGCCGATACCATTTCCGCCGCCAGCAGCAATGTCATCTTGCAGGCCCAGCACCGTATCAATTTCAGCGCCGCCGTCAACATGCTCAATCCGGGCATCGGCCTGAGCGCCACGGCCGGTGAAACGATCAACGTGTACGCTGCCATTACCACCAACGGTGGCAATGTGAGCCTGTCGGCGAACGACGCCAGCAGCGGTGCTGCGACCGGTCCCGGAGCGAACGTGAACTTGAACGCGCCTATTACCAGCAATGGCGGCAACATTTCGCTATCCGGTGCCGGCGTGGCGGGGGCTGCTGCCGTCAATGTCGGCAATGGCAATCTGAGCTTGCGCGCGAATCAAGTGCTGGGCGGCATCAGCCTGTCGGGTGGCGCAAACCAGCTCAGCGGGAGCGGCATCGCCGGCCAGACGGTGACCCTGCAGGCCGATAATGTCACCCTCGGCGGCGGCATCGATGTCGGCGGCACGGCGGGCGGCGCGAATGTCATCATCAAGCCGCTGAGCAGTTCGCGCAGCATCGACCTGGGCAGCAAATCGGGTACGGCCCTGAGTTTGAACGCGATTGAGCTGGCGGCTATCTCAGCGTCTTCGCTGACCATCGGCGACGGCACGAATACGGGTGGCATCAGCATATCGGATGCGCTCGCCAGGACAGGTGATCTGCACTTCAATGCAGCTGCCACCATCACGGCCACTGGCGCCGTGACGGTAGGTGGCAGCTTTGTGCTCGACGGCGGCAACTGGGTGCAAAACGCGGCGACCCTGCCAGCATTCAGCGCCAGAAGCTTTGCCATCGGCAGCGGCGCCAGTTTCCTGCGCGCGGTCGGTGGCGACGGCGTCACTGCCCCTTATCTGCTCGCCGATATTTATGGCTTGCAAGGCATCGCCAGCCTCGACCTTGGCAATAGCTATCGCCTGGCTGGCAATATCGACGCCAGCGGCACGAGTGCCTGGAATGGCGACGCCGGTTTTCGTCCCATCGCGCATAGCGACTCGGGCGGTTTTTCCGGGCTGCTGGACGGCGCCGGCTATGCCGTCAGCGGCTTGCAGATCCACGGCGCGAGCGCGCCGAACGGCAACCTGAACACCGGCTTGTTTGGCAAGCTGGGTAACGGTACGACAGGCACGGTGCGCCAGTTGAACCTGCTGGGTGGCAATGTCAGCGGCAACAACAATGTGGGCGCCGTGGCTGGCGTGGTCGCTGCGGGCGGCACGATAGAGCAGGTGCAAAGCAGCATGAACGTGGCCGGCCAGGATGGCGTCGGTGGCCTGGCGGGCATCAACCGGGGCCGTATTGCCGTCTCGTACGCCAGCGGCGGCGTCAGCGGCGCACGCAATGTGGGTGGCCTGGTGGGCAGCAACCAGGGCACGCTGGCTGATGTCTACGCCACCGGCGCGGTCGGAGTAGCTGGCAATGCGGATGCCGGACTCGCGCGCGCGCATATCGGCGGCCTGGCTGGCGAGAACACGGGCAGCATCAGCAATGCCTATGCCAGCGGCGCTATCGCGGGCGGCGGCTTCAGTGCGGTGGGCGGCTTGGTTGGCAGCAATAGCGGCGCCTTGGCGAGCACTTACTGGAATATCGACAGCTCCGGCCAGGCGCACGATGGCGGTGCCAGCATCGGCCGCACGGCGGCGCAGATGTCGCGCCTATCGAGCTTCGACGGTTTTGTCTTCGGCGCCGCGCCCGTCTGGCGCATCTATGACGGCTACACGTCGCCGATGCTGAGGGCTTTCCTGAAACCCTTGCAAGTGACTCTTTCGGGCAGCGCCACTGGCAAGGTCTACGATGGCCAACTGGCCACCTTCCTCGGTTCGATCGCCTATACAGGATTAGTCGATGGCGATGTCGGCGTGAATGGCAGCCTCGGCTACGGCAGTAGCGCGCGCAATGTGGGCAACTATGCAGCGACGGGCCTGTGGTCGACCAAGTACGATATCAGCCTGGGCGGCACGACAAGCTTTGCCATCACGCCGCGCGCGTTGAACTATAGCGTCACTGGCGCGCAGAGCCGCGTCTACGACGGCAGCTTGCATGCTGCCCTGAATGGTTATTTTGAAGGTGTGGTGACTGGCGACCAGGTCAGCATGGCCGGTTTGCTGGGCCGCTTCCGTGACAGGAACGTGGGCACTGGCAAGAACGTCGACTACCAGATTGCGACTGGGCACCTGACGGGCGCCGATGCGGGCAACTATGTGCTCTACGACTATGCGGGCAGCACCACGGCCGATATTGGCGCGCGCGCGCTGAACCTGTCTGGCGCGGCCGGCAACAAGGTTTATGATGGCACGACGGGTGCGCAGTTGAACCTGCTGGGGGATGACCGCCTCGCTGGCGACAGATTGACGGCCTCGGTCGTAGCCAGCTTTGCGGACAAAAACGTGGGCGCGGGCAAGACTGTACAGCTGAGTGGCGCGACATTGACGGGTGCCGATGCGGGAAATTACTTTATCGTCTTGCCGACAGGCTTGCTGGCCAGCATTACACCGGCCAGCCTGACCCTGGCAGGCGTGAGCGCCACCGACAAGGTGTATGACGGAACGACTTCCGCGACGGTCAGCGCGTCGGTGAACGGCGTGCTGGGCCGCGATGTGGTCAACGTTGTAGGCGGCAGCGGCAACTTTGCCGACAAGAACGCGGGCACCGGCAAGCTGGTGACGGCTAGCGGTTTCCGCCTGGCCGGCGCCGATGCGGGTAACTACACGCTGCAAACGACGGGGGCGACAGCGCAGGCAACGATTGCGCAAAAACAGATGTCCACCTGGATCGGCAGTGGCAACGGCTTGTGGAGCGATGCCGCCAACTGGGACGGCGGCGTGGTGCCGGAAGGCGCGAACGTGCTGGCCGTCGATTTCTCCCGCAGCAAGGGCACCGTCACCTATAGCGCGGCAGCTGGCAGCACCTTCCTGAAGCGCCTGACTTCTGCCACCGGTTTGCTGTTGACCGGCGGTGAGCTGAGCCTCGGTGAAAGCGCGCTCGACGGCTCGGTGTTGGACGGCCTGGCCGGCCTGGAAATCAATGGCGGCAGCTTGCTGCTGAACGGCAGCCTGTCGGCGCAGCGTTACGCGCAAGGCGGCGGTATGCTGAGCGGTAACGGTAACTTGCTCGTCGCCAATAGCTTCAGCCAGGCGGCTGGCGCTATTGGGCTCGCTGGCCAACTGGCCATCACGCAAGCGAGCGGCGACTTGCGCTTCGCCAGCCTGGCAGCGAACGAAGTACGCTTGAGCGCCCTGAATGGCGCCATCGGCCAGGACGGTGCGCTGCGTGCCAGCAGCCTGACGGCGCAGGCGCAAAATGGCATCGTACTGGGCAATACGGGTAATCAGGTGGGCAGTTTTACTGCCAGCAATAGCGCAGCGGGAGGCATTGCGTTGAACAATACCTCGGCGCCGGGCAAGCTGCTCCTGGGGCCGCTGCTCACTGGCGCGGGCAATATCGCCATCGATAACACGGGCGGCATCGCCGCTGGCAATATCAATGCCAATGGCGGCAATATTACCTTGACGGCGCATAGCCCCGTCACCGTCAACGGCAAGCTCATAGGCAATGACATTACACTTAATGCCAGCACGGACATGCTGTTGGGCGAGGGGGCACAGCTGGCAGCGGCGCGCGATATCAGCCTGGTCGCTGGCGGCGATATTGGTCTCGAAGGCAATGCCCAGGTCCTCGGTGGCGGCAATTTCAGCGCCAGTGCGGCAGGCAATGTGCGCTTTGCGGATACGGCAAGCCTCACCGTGCCGGCGGTGGCCGGCATGAGCGTGCTGGCGAAAACGGGCCGCATCACCGGTACGCTGGGCGTGCGTTTCAACCGCCAGCGTGCCGACGTCAGTTTGCTGGCGCCGAAAGGTACGGTGGCCATGCCGGACCCTATCTTCCTGCCTGCCGCGACGATATACCCGCTCCTCGTCGATGCCAGCGTCGTCGTCGCCATCGACAATGCCTTGCGCGTCATCAAACAAGCCGACCGTGCCAATGCCCCGCTCGCTTCCATCGCGCCAGTCAAAAATGATGACAAGACGAAAGACAGCAAGGATGTCGCCGGTGACACAGGTAAATCAACAGGATATAAATACAATGACTCGATTAAAAAAACCTACTGTAACTAAAGTCCTGTTGTGCTTAGCCCTGATGTACCTGGGGGCGCACGCCTGGGCCGGGCAGGTGGCCGGCAGCGTCATGCAATTGAGTGGTCCGCTCATGGCCAAGAAGGCCGATGGCAAGGTGAAAATCCTGGCCGTCCAGTCCGAGGTCGAGCAGGGTGATACCTTGCTGACGGAAAAGGACACCTATGCCTTGATCAAGCTGATCGACAATAGCGAAATTACCTTGAAACCGAATACCAGTTTCGTGATCGAACAATTCAGCTACGCCGCCGAGCAGCCCGACGGCGACCACGCCATCTTCAGTTTGCTCAAGGGCGGCTTGCGTTCCGCCACGGGCCTGCTGGGCAAGCGCAACAAGGAGCGCTTCGAGATGAAGACGCCGGTCGCCACCATCGGCATCCGTGGCACGTATTTCACTGTCGAGTATGTCAGTGCCGGTGGCTATGCGGCACCAGGCTCGTCGCTACCCAAAACGGGATCGCCGGCAGGAGCGACCCTTGCGCCAGGGCTGTACACGTCGGTGACCACCGGACAAATCGTGGTAAGCAATCCAGGCGGCACGCTCGATATCGCCGCTGGCCAGTTCGGTTTTACACCCAGCATCAAGCAGCCGCCCGTGATCTTGCCCGTTAATCCCGGCATGAAGTTCACGCCGCCGCCAGCCTTTTCGGCGCCGCCATCGGGCTTGGGCACCGCCGCAGGTGGCGGCAAGGCAGCGGCCGTCGACTGTATCGTGCGCTAAGTGTTCTGAGAAATAGCTGCGCACGCGACGAATAGCGCTTGACCTTCCCATCATGGGATAGCAGATCCTCGGCCTCTTCGTCCATCTTTCGTCCAGGATCTGCCATGCAGCAGCGTATCCCCGCTCCCACCACTGCCCCTTCCGCCGCCGCACATGCGCAGGCGCTGTCTATCGACGGCATGAGCTGCGCCTCCTGCGTGGGCCGCGTGGAAAAAGCCCTGGCCGCCGTGCCGGGCGTGATCCAGGCCAGCGTCAACCTGGCCACCGAAGTGGCGAAGGTCACATCGAGCATGCCGATTGCCCTGGCCGCCTTGCAGGCGGCCGTGGAAAAGGCTGGCTACACGCTGGCGCAGCGCGAGATCGACCTCAATATCGCTGACATGACGTGCGCTTCGTGCGTGGGCAGGGTGGAAAAAGCCTTGCTGAAGGTGCCGGGCGTACTGGCCGCCAGCGTCAACCTGGCCACGGAGAGCGCGCGCGTCAAGGTAACGGGCGATCTGGAGGCGGGTGCCCTGATCGCCGCCATCGACAAGGCCGGCTATGCGGCCAAGGTGCCTGTCGCCAGTCAGTCCAGTGCGCCCGCTGCCGCGCCGAACCGCGCTGGCATGAAAGTGGCGTTCGCAGCCGTGTTGGCCTTCCCCCTCATGCTGCCCATGCTGCTTGCATGGGTCGGCATCCACCTAATGCTGCCCGGCTGGTTGCAGTTTGCCCTGGCCACGCCCGTGCAGTTTTACTTTGGCGCGCGTTTCTACCGGGCCGGCTGGAAGGCGGCCCGCGCCGGCAGCGGGAATATGGATTTGCTGGTGGCGCTGGGCACGAGCGCCGCGTATGGCTTGTCCGTGTATCAGTGGCTGATGCAATTGTCCACCCCTGGCGCGATGCTGCCGCACCTGTATTTCGAGGCATCGGCCGTCGTCGTCACTCTGGTGCTGCTGGGAAAATGGCTGGAAAGCCGTGCCAAGCGCCAAACGGCCTCGGCCATCCGCGCGCTGCAAGTGCTGCGTCCGGAATCGGCCCGCGTGCGCCGCGACGGCGTCGAAATCGACTTGCCCGTGGGGCTGGTGCAAGTGGGCGATCTGGTGTTGATACGCCCCGGTGAACGGGTGGCCGTCGATGGCGTGGTGCTGGAAGGTGCCAGTCAGATCAACGAATCGCTGATCACGGGCGAAAGCTTGCCGGTTGATAAACATGTGGGCGACAAGGTGACCGGTGGCGCCATCAATGCCGATGGCTTGTTGCTGGTGCGCACGCAGGCCGTGGGCGGCGAGACCACCTTGTCGCGCATCATTCGCCTGGTGGAAGATGCGCAGGCGGCCAAGGCGCCCATCCAGCATCTGGTCGACAAGGTCAGCGCGATTTTTGTTCCCGTGGTGCTGCTGCTGGCGCTGCTGACCATGTTCGGCTGGTGGTTGGCCAACGGTGAGCTGGAGAGCGCTATCATCAATGCCGTCGCTGTGCTGGTCATCGCCTGTCCGTGCGCGCTGGGTCTGGCCACGCCAACGGCCATCATGGCCGGCACGGGCGTCGCTGCCCGTTACGGCATCCTGATCAAGGATGCGCAAGCGCTGGAAGTGGCGCACGCCGTCACCACCGTGGTCTTCGACAAGACGGGGACGCTGACGGTGGGCAAACCTGCGCTGGCGGCCCTCCATGCGCTCGGCATCGAGGAAGCACGGCTGTTGCAACTGGCGGCCAGCATCCAGCGTGGCAGCGAGCATAGCCTGGCTACGGCCGTGCTCGATGCAGCGGCCGCGCGCCATATCGAGCCCTTGCCCGCCACGGCGCTGCGCGCCTTGCCAGGGCGCGGTTTGGCGGCGCAAGTCGATGGCCTCGAACTCAAGCTGGGCAGCACGCGGCTGATGCAGGAGCTATCTGTTGACCTGGCGCCGCTGGCAAGCCAGGCGCAGGTGCTGGAAAGCACGGGCAACACGATTTCCTGGCTGGCCTCGGGCACACAGTTGCTGGGCTTGTTCGCCTTCAGCGATCAGGTCAAGCCGAATGCGCAGGCGGCCATTGCCCATCTGCACAGCCTGGGCATCGCCACGCTGATGCTGACCGGCGATAATCAGGGCAGCGCCGACGCCGTCGGCAAGCTGCTCGGCATCGACACGGTGGCGGCAAAAATGCTGCCAGCCGATAAAACCGCTAAAATCATCGCACTGAAAGGCGCGGGCGCCACGGTGGCCATGGTGGGTGACGGCATCAACGATGCGCCTGCGCTGGCGGCCGCCGATGTGGGCATCGCCATGTCGACGGGGACGGATGTCGCCATGCACGCGGCCGGCATTACCCTGATGCGCGGCGACCCGGCCCTGGTGGCAGATGCCATCGATATCTCGCGCCGCACCTACGGCAAGATACGGCAGAATCTGTTCTGGGCATTTATCTACAATATGATCGGCATTCCGCTGGCCGCCTTCGGCTTGCTCAACCCGATGGTGGCAGGTGCGGCGATGGCCTTCAGTTCCGTCAGCGTGATCAGCAACGCCCTGTTGCTGCGCCGCTGGAAGGCCCGCAGTCAGTCAGCTAGTGCGCACACCAAGGAGTCATAGGATGAATATCGGCCAGGCGGCAAGCGAAACGGGCGTATCGGCAAAAATGATACGCTACTACGAAAGCATTGCCCTGTTAAAACCCAGCGCGCGCAGCGACGCCGGTTACCGCATTTACACGCCGAGCGACTTGCACGCCTTGCGTTTTATCAAGCGTGGGCGGGGACTGGGGTTTTCGCTGGAACAGATCCGCGAACTGCTGTCGCTGTGGCAAAACGATCAGCGCGCCAGCGCGGACGTGAAAGGCATCGCGCTAGCCCATGTGAGCGACTTGAATACACGCATCGCTGAACTAACGGAAATGCGCGATACCCTGTCGCGCCTGGCACAATCGTGCCACGGCGATGACAAGCCCGATTGCCCCATCTTGCAAAGCCTGGGGCTGGTCGGTGAACCGGAGGCGAAAGCCTGTTGCCACTGACTTGCTGATTGAACGTCGCCCGCTATCTGGAATCGAAGCGTAGAAGCCCTTTTGATGAGGAGGGCGTCTTGGGCCATGACGCGCAAGGGAACGGGCAAGCGACAATAGCCGGCGCATGGGCCGGCTGTGCTGCTACTGTGCGCTGGTGACGGGGTAGCCCGCCTCCACGATGGCTGCACTGATAGCATGCAGTTCGACCGCCGATTCCACCGTGACGCGCTTGCTGGCCAGGTCGATTTGCACCTGTGCGGCAGGATCGATGCCTTGCACCGCTTTCGTGACCGCGCCGACGCAATGGCCGCAGCTCATGTTGTCAACTTCTAACTGATACATGGCAAGCACTCCTTGAATGATTAAGTGTTCTCACTGTAAGCCTTCCCCCGATGGTAAGGTCAAGGGAAAGCGTGGCTCAATTGAGCATGAAGTCGACCGCTTGCATGGGCGGCGGCACATTGTCATCTTGCACCGACGTACGCAAGCTGATTTCAATGGCGCGGCACATGGCTGATAGCGGTAAATCGTTGGCATCTTCGCCGAATGGCTCCTCGATCTCGTCGCCCAGCGCATCGAGGCCAAAGAAGGTGTAGGCGACGATGGCGACGACGAAGGGCGTCATGAAACCGAGCGAGTCAACCAGGCCGAAAGGCAGCAGAAAGCAGTATAGATAAGCCGTACGATGCAGCAGCAGCGAATATGAGAAGGGAATCGGCGTGCTGCGGATACGTTCGCACGAGGCGCCCGCCGCAACCATGGCCGAGATCGTGTTATCGATCTGTGCGGTGAGGATGCTGTCGATACGCCCCTGCTGGACGCAGTCGGCCAGGTCGTGGCCCATCTGCAGCATCAGGTAGTCTGACGGGTTCGCAGCCTTGCATGCCGCTTCCCATTCAGCCGGGCGCAGCAGCGGCTGCAAGTCGGCCGCGCCGCGCGTGTCGCGCAACTGGTGGCGCAGGGCGTGACAAAAGGCGATGCTGCGGTAAATCATGCGCACGCGCACATCGTCCAGGCCCAGCCTGGCGTGGGCGGGCGTATCGCTACGTATCATGCTCTGGCATTGGCGCGAGAAATTACGACTGCGCAACACCAGTTCGCCCCACAGCTTGCGCGCTTCCCAGTAGCGGTCGTAGGCGGCCGTGTTGCGAAAGCCCAGGAAGATGGCCAGTGGCAAGCCGATCAGGGTAAACGGGATGGTGGTGAGGATGATCTTGTGGTCGAACAGGGTGCCGTGGCACCAGGTAACGAGCGTGGCGATCAGGGTGTTGACGATGAGAGTGGTGCGGATGCGCGGCAAGACGGAACCGCGCACTACCAGGAACAGCCGTAGCGCCGAGGGACGCTCACGCACGATCATGCTGCGCTCCCGGTTTGAGCCTGGTGATCGGTAAAGATGGAAAGACGGATTGATAAATGCCGGGAACAAAAAGCCCGCTGTGTGTGCGCGCTGAGCTGGGTGTGCATGGGAGGCAATGTAGGGGCGAGGAACGGAGTATAGGCCGCTGTTTCGCTTTGAGCCAATTCACAGTGATAATGGCGCTTATTAATTTCATGAATGAACATTTCATCTGTAGTTTGCATTCCTGTGGCGCCATGTTCTTCACGAATATTTTTGTTTCCTTTTACCTTTAGAGCAAGTGCAATCACACCCGTCGCAGGCGGAGCCTGGCGTTACCTTGGCAGCGCTTGCCAAGCATATCGGCCGAACGCCATCACCCACGCCAGCAAGGCCGGTGCCTGGTCCGCGGCGTCCATGAGGAAAGAGTGCGGTATTCGAGCATATCGATGCGAACAGTTGCGCGCATGAAAAAAGCCCCGCCTGCATCGCTGCAGCCGGGGCTTTTGAATGACTGTGGCGGCTTGCGCCGCCCGTTCAAACTTACAGTACTTCGCTGGCGTGATCGGCCAGGCGCGAACGCTCGCCGCGCGCCAGGGTGACGTGGCCGCTGTGGGTCCAGCCCTTGAAGCGGTCGACCACGTAGGTCAGGCCGCTCGAGCCTTCTGTCAGGTACGGCGTGTCGATCTGGGCGATGTTACCGAGGCACAGGATCTTCGTGCCGGGACCGGCGCGCGTGACCAGAGTCTTGACTTGTTTAGGCGTCAAGTTTTGCGCTTCGTCAATGATCAGGAACTTATTGACGAAAGTGCGGCCGCGCATGAAGTTGAGCGACTTGATCTTGATGCGTGAGCGTATCAGGTCTTGCGTTGCCGCACGGCCCCATTCGCCGCCATCGGCGTCGGATTTGTTCAGCACTTCCAGGTTGTCGTCGAAGGCACCCATCCATGGCGACATCTTTTCTTCTTCCGTGCCTGGCAAGAAACCGATGTCTTCGCCGACAGGCACCGTCACGCGGGTGACGATGATTTCATTGTAGAGCTTGGTTTCCAGCACTTGCGCTAGACCGGCGGCCAGGGCCAGCAGGGTCTTGCCGGTACCGGCTTGGCCCAGCAGGGTGACGAAGTCGCATTCTGGATTCATCAGCAAGTTCAGCGCGAAATTCTGTTCGCGGTTGCGCGCCGTCACGCCCCACACATTGTTCTTCGTGTGGCTGAAGTCGCGCAGGGTTTGCAGCACGGCGGTCTTGCCGTTGATCTGTTTCACCTGGCCGTAGAACGGCGTTTCGCCGTTTTTCGGTTCCAGGTAGATGAACTGGTTGACCAGCAGCGATGGAATGAAGGGGCCCGTCACGCGGTAGAAGGTGGCGCTATAGCCGTTCTTGCTTTCCTGCCACGATTCCATGTCCTTGCCGTGCTTATTCCAGAAGTCGTCCGGCAGCTGCACGATGCCCGAGTACAGCAAGTCCGTGTCTTCCAGCACATGGTCGTTGAAGTAATCTTCGGCCGGCAAGCCCAGGGCGCGCGCCTTGATGCGCATATTGATATCTTTCGATACCAGCACCACCGGGCGGCCTTCCTGTTCCGACTCCAGCGAGCGCACCACGGCCAGGATCTGGTTGTCCGCCTTGCCTACTGGTAAGCCTACTGGCAGGTCGGCGCTTTGCAAACGCGTCTGGAAGAACAAGCGGCCCTTGGCATCCTTGTTGCCCAGCTTGGACAGCAAGATGCCGTGTTCGATGGCGTCGTCATCCGTGTTGCTGATCAGTGCGTCGAGCGTGCGCGATACCTGGCGTGCATTGCGCGCAACTTCCGTCATGCCCTTTTTATGGTTGTCGAGCTCTTCCAGCGTCATCATTGGCAGGTACACATCGTGTTCTTCGAAGCGGAACAGCGATGATGGGTCGTGCATCAGCACGTTGGTGTCGAGCACGAACAGCTTGCTGATGCCGCGCTGGTCGGCGGCGCGGCTGGCGGACGACTTGAGCTGCACTTCGACCGCCTTGTGTTTGGCCGGATGTGGCTGTTCGGCCTGCTTGACGGATTTGATCGGCGTGACCTTGCCTTTTGCCGCCGGTGCGGCTTTGGCCAGCGCAGCAGGTGCGACAGCCGGGGCGGCCACAGGCACGCTAGCGGCTGGCGCCGGTGCAGGCTTGGCGGCCATCAGGGCTGCCACTTGCTTGATCTTTGTGGCCGCATTGCGGACCGGCTTGGCAACGTCGGCGATCGCCGCTTGAATGACGGGGGCAGCCACTTTCTTGGCTGCCGGGGTTTTGCTGGCCGGGCGCGCTGCGCCTGCGCTTGGGTAATCTTGGGTGGCCAGGATGGTGGCTGGCTTGCTCGGTAATTTTGGCAGTGGCATCAGGATCTCAATCAAAAAATTTCTGGAATGAATCGCCCATGGGCAGCCAGCTTCTGGCGGCACTTCTCATGGGGTGGATGCGGGAGGACAACAATGCTACAGGACGAGAGACTGCCGGAAGCCCGGCAGCATGGCCGGTCATGGATGCCATCGGCGGGCTACAGGCCCGCCTGGCGGAGTGGGTGGAGGCGCTTCGTTGACTCAAAATGGCGATAGGTACCGTGAACTGAACTGCGGTTGAGCTAAGGTTGAGATAATTGCGAACTAAGCTGGCTCGATGCCGACAACGCGCATACGATCAAAACAGATGATCAACTCAGATGCGCTACGAATTCCAGCACTTCTTCCACGTGAGTTGCGACCTTCACGCCTCTCCATTCTTTCACCAATCGGCCCTGGGCGTCAATCACAAACGTACTGCGCTCGACGCCACGCACGGTCTTGCCGTACATCTGTTTCATCTTCATGACGTTAAACAGTAGGCAAACGGCTTCGTCCGGGTCGGAAATGAGTTCGAACGGCAGTTCCAGCTTGGCTTTGAAGCTTTCGTGCGAGCGCAGTGAATCGCGGCTGATGCCATAGATTTCCGCGCCGGCGGCGACAAATTGCGGATAGGCGTCACGGAAGGCGATGTTTTCAGTCGTGCAGCCGGGGGTGTTGTCCTTCGGATAGAAAAACAGCACCGTGGCCTTGGCTGGGCGGCCCAGCAACTGAAAGGTCTTGCCGCTGGTCATGGTGGCGTTAAAGTCGGGCATGCTAACGAGGGATAGGCTATCAGCCACAGGTTCTCTCCTGAACGGTGATCATCAGCGCTGTTTTTTTTAATCTGGCAACGCATCCAGGTGCAACAATACAGCATTCAGGCCGCTTTGCCCTGCACAATCAGGCGTCCCGAACGCCCAGGTAACTGATCCCAGGTGACGGGGCAAACGGGCAAGTCGGTATGGCGTATCTTTTCATAATAATCGCCCATCGCCGCAAACTGGTAGCCCTGAGCTTTCCAGCCAGCCAGCAGTTGTTCGAAAATGGGGGCGAGTTTCTGTCCTTCAAGTTCCGCATGCAAGGTATATACGTGGTCGCGGGGATTTTCCTGCGTCAGCGACAATATATGCGCGGCAACATTGCCGGTCGTGATCAGCTTGCCGTCGATTTCGCAGCCGAGCAACTCGTCCAGGGTGGGCAAGGTGGTGGGCAATTGCACGCATTGCAAGATGGTGTTGCCATTGCGCACGCGGTGTGGACCATTGCCCGGATGCAGCATGGCGCCGCGCGCGTCGAGCATGGCGCGGCCATCGGAGGCAAAGCGGTAGCCGGCCGTGTCGTGTTCGACAAAGGCGCTGACATTCATTTGCCAGCCGGCCGCGCCGTGTGTGTGCGCCTTTGTTCCAAATACCTGTTCGTAGCGGTTGGCAGCCTTGCGCATCATGTTGACGGTCCAGGCGGTGTTGCGCTTGGCCACGTTGTCTTGCCACAGGGTGTGATCCCAGGTGTGGATGCCGCACTCGAAGCCGGCATCGCGCACGGCGCGCAATTGCGCAGCGCATTGCTTGCCGATATCGGGTCCCGGCAGCAAGGTGCCATACATCAATGTTTTCAAGCCATAGTGCTCGACCACCGAAGTGCGCGACACCTTGCTGAAAAAGCCGGGTTTCAAGGCCCGCCGCAGGGCCCAGCCCGTATGGTCGGGGCCCAGCGAAAACAGAAAGGTAGCCTTGGCCTGGTGCGCGGTCAGCATGCGCACCAGATTGCCCATGCCTTCACGGGTGCCGCGATAGGTATCGACGTCGATTTTGAGGGTCAGGAACGGCTTGCTCAACATTAATCCATCAATGCTTTGGCTTGGGCTACCTGGCTGCGGTAGGCGTCGAAAATATTGCGCAGGGAATCGGCCATGGTGGTGCTTGGCGCCCAGCCCAGTTCCTCACAGGTATTCGTGATTTTCGGCACGCGGTTTTGCACGTCCTGGTAGCCGGCACCGTAGTAGGCGCCCGAGGTCGTTTCCACGATTTTCACGTGTTTCGCGCCTTCGGCGTATTCCGGGTACTCGGCGGCCAGGTTCAGCATCATGCCGGCCAGGTCGCGGATCGAGTAATTGTTAACTGGATTGCCAATGTTGTAGATCTTGCCGCTAGCGATGCCATTCTTGTTGGCGATGATACGGATCAGCGCATCGATACCGTCATCGATATAGGTGAAGGCGCGTTTTTGCGCGCCGCCATCGACCAGCGAGATGTTCTCGCCGCGTACGATATGGCCGAAGAATTGCGTCACCACGCGTGAGGAACCTTCTTTCGGCGTGTGGATCGAGTCCAGGCCGGCACCGATCCAGTTGAATGGGCGGAACAGCGTGAAGTTCAAGCCTTCCATGCCGTAGCCCCAGATTACGCGGTCCATCAACTGCTTGGCGTTCGAATAGATCCAGCGTGGCTTGTTGATCGGGCCGCAGATCAGTTCCGAGTTTTCCGGATCGAATTCCTCGTCATGGCACATGCCATACACTTCCGAGGTCGACGGGAAAACCAGGTGCTTGCCGTACTTGGCAGCCGAGCGCACGATAGGCAGGTTGGCTTCAAAGTCCAGTTCGAACACGCGCAGCGGTTGCTTGACATAGGTCGACGGCGTGGCGATGGCCACCAGCGGCAGGATCACATCGCATTTTTTGACGTGGTACTCGACCCATTCCTTGTTGATCGTGATGTCGCCTTCAAAGAAGTGCATGCGCGACTTGTAGTTGTCATCTTCCAGCAATTCCGTGATGCGGTCCGTGTTCATGTCCATGCCGTAGACATGCCAGTCTGTGGTTTCCAGGATGCGCTTGGACAGATGGTGGCCGATGAAGCCGTTGACGCCTAAAATGAGGACTTTTTTCATGTGAGATTCTCTTGAGTGATATCAGTGTGTGCTGGCGCGGGCGGTCAGCCTGGCCTGCAATTGATGAGCCGAAATTGGCTCCCCGGCAGCCCTCAGCGCGGAAATGGCCAACAGGCGACCGTCTCCGCAGACGCCAAAGATGCAATTATCCACTACCGCCAAGCCGAGTGGCAAACTTCCTGCGCAACGCTTGCTCAAACGCGCTTTTTCGATGGTGTAAATGACATTGTCAACTTCGGTGAAGGCACCCGGATAAGGAGGGGCGACGGCGCGGTGCAGGTTGTATACTTGCTGCGCGGGTAACGTCCAGTCGACGCGGCCGTCTTCCGGCTTGCGTCCGCCAAAATAGCCGCCTTGGCGCAGATCGTTCAATAGGCGCGGTGCCGTACCGTTCAGCAGGGCCGGCAGCACGCCCCACAGCGTTTGTTCTGCCGCCACGGTGACCTTGCCGAAGACTTCATAGGCCGTATCGTCGGGCAGGATGGGCACGGCCGTTTGTGCCACGATGGCGCCGGCGTCGGGCTTGACGGTCATTTCATGCAGGCTGGCACCCGTTTCCGTGGCGCCATGCAGCACGGCCCAGTTGACGGGCGCGCGACCGCGGAACTGCGGCAGCAGCGAGCCGTGCATATTGTAGGCGGGAGCCACTTCCAATATGCTAGCGGGCAACATGTGGCGATAATAAAAGCTGAACAGCATGTCCGGCTTGGCCGCTTGCACCTGCTCCAATAGTTCCGGCGCGCGCGCGTCCAGAGGCGTGATGCAGGCTATGCCTTCGGCCAGGCACAGGCTGGCGACGGATTCGAACCACAGGTTTTCCGTGGCACTGTCTTCATGCGTGACGACCAGGGCGATATCGACGCCACCGGCCAGCAGCACCTTGATGCAGCGCACACCGACATTGTGGTAGCCGAAGACGACGGCGCGTGGCGCGCCCATCAGCGGCTCACCTGGCGCTTGTCCAGGCGCACATATGCTGGCGCCTCCGCTTCCGCCTGGGCCATGCCGTCTTGCAAGATGGTTTGCACCACATAGCGGGGACGGGCACGCACTTGCTGGAAGATGCGTCCCACGTATTCGCCCACCAGGCCGATGCCGAACAGGATCACGCCCATGAAGAAGAAGGCGATGGCAAACAGGGTAAATACGCCTTCGGCCTCCGCGCCCAGCAGGAAGCGGCGCACCAGCAGGAATACCACCAGCAATGCCGAGCCCAGCGACATCGCCATGCCCAGCATGGAAAAGATTTGCAGGGGAATCAGCGAAAAGCCCGTCACCAGGTCGAAATTGAGGCGGATCAGGCTGTACAGCGAGTATTTCGATTCGCCGGCAGCCCGTTCTTCATGTTCGACGGTAATTTCCGTGGGCTTGCGGGCAAACGTGTAGGCCAGGGCCGGCACGAAGGTGTTGACTTCGGCGCACTGGTTGACCAAGTCGATGACATTGCGACCATACGCGCGCAGCATATTGCCCTGGTCGGTGATCTTGATATTCGTGATCTTTTCGCGCAGGCGGTTCATCATCTTCGACGCCAGCGTGCGCCAGGCAGAATCTTGCCGCTTGCGCCGGATCGAGCCCACATAATCGTAGCCTTCGCGCATCTTCGCCACCAGGTTGCCGATTTCTTCCGGCGGGTTCTGCAAGTCGGCGTCGAGCGTGATCATGATCTGCCCGCGCGAGGCTTCAAAGCCGGCCAGGATTGCCATGTGCTGGCCGTAATTTCCGTTGAACAAGATCACGCGCGTGACGTCTGGGCGCTGGCGGAACTGTTCCGCCAGAATGGCCACCGAATTGTCGCTGCTGCCATCATTGACGAAGATGATCTCGTAGCTCGTTTGCAAGGCATCGAGGGCCGGATACAGACGGGCGAACAAGCTGGCCAAGCCATCTTGCTCGTTGTAGATTGGAATGATAATGGATAGTTCAGGTTTCATCGATGCGCTGCTCATTTGATGAGGATGGATTTGACGCTGGCGACAGCCCGCTCCACGTCTTCTGTGGTCATGGCGTAGAACATCGGCAAGGTCACGGTCAGGCGGCCGATCTTTTCCGAGACGGGGAACATGCCTTCGGTAAAGCCGCGTTCGCGGTACAGGGAAAACAAGTGTATTGGTGCGTAATGATAGCCCGTTCCCACGTTTTGCTGCGCCATTTGCTGCATGAACGCGGCGCGCGTGCCGGGGCCGTTGTCGGGCAGGATGATCTGGAACAAATGCCAGTTGCTGTTTTCAAAGTCTTGCACGGGCAGCTGCGCGCCGCTTGCCGCTTCGAAATCGCTGCCCAATTGCGCGAAATAATGGCGTGCCAGCGCGCGGCGGTGGGCCGTGATGGCCTCGATGTTGGCGAACTGGCCCAGGCCGATGGCAGCCATGATGTCGCTCATATTGTATTTGCCGCCCAACACATCGACATCGATGCCGTCGACGCCGCTGCGGGTGACGCCTTGCAGCCGGTATTTCTCGGCCAGCTTGGCTTCTTCCAGGTTGTTGAGGACGAGACAGCCGCCTTCGCCCGTGGTGATATTCTTGTTGGCCTGGAAGCTGAACGAGACAAAGTCGCCAAACGCACCGATGCGCTTGCCCTTCCAGGTGGAGCCGAACGCTTGCGCCGCGTCTTCCACGACGCGTAAATTATACTTTTCAGCAATTGCGTACAGGCGGTCCATATCGACGGGCAGACCCGACAGGTAGACGGGAATGATGGCTTTCGTGCGTGGCGTGATGGCCGCTTCAAGTTTGTCGAGATCGATATTGCGCGTGACCGGGTCAATGTCGGCAAATACGGGCGTGGCGCCGACTTCGATGATGACGTTGGCGGTCGCTACCCACGACACGGGCGTGGTGATGACTTCGTCACCAGGGCCGACACCGGCGATGCGCAGTGCGATTTCCATGGTGCAAGTGCCAGAATTGAAGGTGCGCACCGGGCGCCCGCCAAAATACTCTGACAGTTGGGCTTCGAAGGCTTGCACCTTCGGGCCGCTGGTGATCCAGCCCGAGCGCAGCA
The DNA here is from genome assembly GCA_000242815.2 of Janthinobacterium lividum PAMC 25724. Classification (GTDB taxonomy): domain Bacteria; phylum Pseudomonadota; class Gammaproteobacteria; order Burkholderiales; family Burkholderiaceae_D; genus Janthinobacterium; species Janthinobacterium lividum_D. The sequence goes on along the minus strand of AHHB01000037.1, from coordinate 410,385 downwards.
CTTCGCCGACGGCGGCGATGGTTGCTTCATCGATGGTGGGTTTGGAAAAGGGCAAAAAGGGCAGGGTAGAGGTCATGGGGCGCGGTTCTTGGGTCTATATATTGTCAGGGGCGGTGTCGCCGAGGCCGTCAATGCGGTCAAGGTTCGCTGGCAGGCAAGCTTATTTTATATCGTCAGTATGGCGGCGCAGCCGCTGCAGCGGTGAAAAAATCCGCTATTGCGACTGCTGCTGCAGTGGTGAGGGCGCGCGCCGTGCTGCCTCGCGCGCCTGTAAACTTTATTTGTTGGCAATCACCATGCGGCGCGCATCCTCGGCAATGACACGCATGGGTACGCCACGTTGTTGCAAGTCCTTGTAACGCTGCAGGCTGATAATGGCCATGTCGCGCACGCCGGCGTTGGCATCGTTGGTCCACTGTGTGATGAATGCATCGATGCTCGGGATAGACAGTTCAGGCTGCTGTTTCAGGCCAAACGTAAATTCATCCCAGTAATCGACGAGGATCACCGGCCGCTGCAGGTAATACGTGAGCGACTGTTCATAGATGCCGACCGAATAGAGTTTGGTGTCGGCCGTCAGTTCTGCCTGGATCTGCGGCAGTATGGCGGTGCCTGCGCGGTTCTGGCCATACAGTTCGGAGCCGGCCAAGATGCAGTGCGTGGCCAGGAAGCCGGCGCCGGCGATCGTCAGCACGGTCATGTCGCGGCGCAGCTGGCGCGCATGCAACAAGGCCAGCGCGCCGCCGGCCAGGGCGAAGAAGCCGGCCGCCATCACCCATGCCTGGTAACCCTTGAGTGCTGCCAGTTCGGCCGGATCGCGTCCGCTAGCGTGATTGAAACCGATCGGCCCGCCGATCAGGATGGCCGCGCCCAGCACGCACAGCAGGCCGGCGGCCAGCATGCGCTGGCGGCGCGAGGCCGATTCCAGGAACAGCCCCACCAGCAATGCCAGCGCCGGGAAAATGGGGACGATGTAGCCAGGTAACTTCGAGGTCGAATAGCTGAAGAAAAAGAAAATGAAGATGGCCCAGGCCAGCAGCATCAAGCGGGGCTGGAAGGTCCCTTCCTGGCGCTTGAAGGCGGCGGCCAGGCTTTGCGGCAACACGCCTATCCACGGCAGGATGCCGGGAATGAGCAAGACCAGGAAGTAGTACCAAGCGCCTTCGCGCTGGTGTCCCTTCATCAGGAAACGCTGGAAATGCTCATGGATGAAAAAGAAATGCGGTTGCTCCGGATTGCGCAGGGCGACCAGCACGAACCAGGGCGTGGCGATGGCAAAGAACACCAGCAAGCCCTTGACCAGGTGCAAACGCGTCCAGATGCTCCAGTCGCGCGCACACAGCGTGTACAGCACCAGTACGGCGCCAGGCAGCACGATGCCGATCAAGCCCTTGGCCAGCACGGCCAGCGCCATGCCGGCCCAGCAGACCAGCATCCAGTTGCGCCGTTCATGCGCGGTGGCATCGTCGCGCTGGGCGATCAGCAGGCTGCCCAAGGTTATGCTCATCATGCCCGACAGGCCCATGTCGAGCGAATTGATCTGGCCGGAAGCGAGCCAGAACAGACTGGACGCCAGCACCAGGCCGGCATACAAGCCCACGCGCGGACCGAACACTTTCTTGCCTGCGCAAGCGGTCATGCACACGCCGATGATGCCGCACAGGCCAGTCCACAGGCGTGCCTGCCATTCGCCCAGACCGAAGGCGGCGAAAGTCAGCGCATTCATCCACGTTTGCAGCGGCGGCTTTTCAAAGTATTTGATGCCGTTCAGGCGCGTAGTAATCCAGTCGCCCGTGACGAACATTTCGCGTGCCATCTCGGCGTAGCGGCCCTCGTCGGGCGGCACCAGAGTGCGCACGCCCAGCGCATACAGGGTGGTGACGATGAAAATGCCCAGCAGTGACCACATCAACAGCCGCGAGCTATGCAGTTCGTTGACGTTGATCTTCATGCAGCGCTGCCTGCGCCGGGAGCCATGATCAGGGCCAGGGTAACTTTGCGGCCCTCGCCCATCAGGATGTTGTAGGTACGGCAGGCTGCCTGACTATCCATGCACTCGACGCCAATGCGGCGCATGGTCAGCGCGGCCGTCAGTTTCGGATGCACGAAACGCTGGCGCTCGCCCGTGCCGAGGATGACCACATCTGGCGCGTCGGCCAGGATTTGCGCGAAATGCGCCTCGCTCAGTTGCTCGAAACTGCCCACGTCCCACGCCCGTGGCGGCATTTCCGGCATGATGATCAGGCTATAGTTGTACGGCTGGGCATTGATCTCCACGCCATTTTCGTCGTAGCCTGTGACGGTTTGGTATTGTAGGGTGCTGCTGGCATGAAGTTTCATGACGATGTCCGGGCTGTTCGTGTCGGTTGATCGGTGCGCGCGCGGTTCGGTAGCGCTGCGGCCAAGGGCGTAAGCATGCCATAAATGCTAAAAAAGAGCGACTGAAAAGCAACATCCTTTCCAATTTGCAATCTGTTGGCTATGCTTTGGCGCAACAGTGGTAGCCGCCGCCCGCCATAGTAATAGGCAAAGATTAAGGGAAGATGAAGAGCGTCCGGTAGGAAAAGCATGCGCGTGCCTGATAGCGTGGCATAAACGGCGCGAAATGCTGCAGTTTGCCATGTTTAATTTGATAAAATGGGTTGCTTTCGGCGAGAATGGCTGTTTTCGCATTGCAGTCTCAGGGGTTCACAGTTCTGGCGCGGCTTTCATGCTGCAAGCGTAGGCCGGCCGCGCCGCATCACGACAGGGATTTATTTTGCGACCGATTCAGAAATCGAATAAATTGGCGGACGTCTGCTACGACATCCGCGGGCCGGTCCTGGAAAAATCCAGGCAAATGGAAGAAGAAGGCCACAAGATCACCAAGCTCAATATCGGCAACCTGGCCGTATTCGGCTTCGACCCGCCCGATGAAATCGTGCGCGACATGATGCTCAATTTGCACAACGCGGCCGGCTATACGGATTCGAAAGGCATGTTCGCGCCGCGCAAGGCCGTCATGCACTACACGCAGAGCAAGAATATCGCCGGCGTGACCATCGATGATATTTACTTGGGCAACGGTGCCTCGGAATTGATCGTCATGGCGATGAATGCCTTGCTCAACAGTGGCGACGAGGTGCTGGTGCCGGCGCCTGACTATCCGCTGTGGACGGCCGCCGTCAGCCTGTCGGGCGGCAATCCCGTGCATTATGTCTGCGACGAGCAGAACGAGTGGTATCCCGATATCGAGGATATGCGCCGCAAGATCACGCCGCAAACGAAAGCCATCGTCGTCATCAACCCGAACAATCCTACCGGCGCGCTGTACCCGGTGCCGGTGCTGCAGCAGATCGTCGAACTGGCGCGCCAGCACCAGCTGATCATTTTCGCCGACGAGATCTACGACAAGGTGTTGTACGACGAAGCCGAGCACGTGTCGATCGCCTCGCTGGCCAACGACGTATTGTTCATCACCATGAACGGCTTGTCGAAAAATTACCGCTCCTGCGGCTACCGCTCCGGCTGGATGGTGGTCTCGGGTGAAAAACGCCACGCAAAAGACTACATCGAAGGCCTCAATATGCTGGCCTCGATGCGGCTATGCGCCAACGCGCCGGGGCAGTTTGCCATCCAGACGGCGCTTGGCGGCTACCAGAGCATACAAGACCTGGTGGGGCCTGGCGGGCGCCTGTTGAAACAGCGCGACCTGGCGCACAAGCTGCTGACCGATATTCCGGGCGTCACCTGTGTCAAGCCCAAGGCCGCGCTGTACATGTTCCCGCGCCTGGACCCGGAGATCTATCCGATCGCCGACGACCAGCAGTTTGCCTATGAATTACTGGCCGAAGCGAAGGTCCTGATCGTGCAGGGCACGGGGTTTAACTGGATCGCGCCCGACCATTTCCGCGTCGTCTTCCTGCCCAACTCCGATGACCTGACCGAGGCCATGGGACGCATCGCGCGCTTCCTCGAAGGTTACCGCAAGCGTCACGGCCGCGGCTGAACCAGCCAGCAGCATCTCGATCAACCATACCGATCAACCTGGCGCCCCCTCAAGGGCGCCACTTATGAGCACTCAAGCACAATTATGAAATCCATCAAGATCGGTCTGCTGGGCCTGGGCAATGTCGGTTACGGCACGTTCAGCGTCCTGAAACGCAACCAGGAAGAAATCAAGCGTCGCGCCGGCCGCAGCATTGAAGTCGTTGCCGTCGCCGTGCGCGATGTGGCGCGCGCCGAAGCGCTGGTCGCCGGCGCCTGCAAGGTCGTCAATGACCCGCAGCTGATCGTCAACGATCCCGAGATCGACATCGTCGTCGAACTGATCGGTGGCTACGACCTGTCGAAAACCTTGGTGATGCAGGCCATCGCCAACGGCAAGCACGTGGTGACGGCCAACAAGGCCCTGCTGGCCGTGCATGGCAACGAAATCTTTGCCGCCGCCCAGGACAAGGGCGTGATGGTGGCATTCGAGGCGGCTGTCGCCGGCGGCATCCCCATCATCAAGGCGCTGCGCGAAGGCTTGACGGCCAACCGCATCGAATGGATCGCCGGCATCATCAACGGCACCACCAATTTCATCCTCTCAGAAATGCGCGACAAGGGCCTCGATTTCGCCACCGTGCTGAAACAGGCGCAGGAACTGGGCTACGCGGAAGCCGATCCCACCTTCGACATCGAAGGCATTGATGCCGCGCACAAGGCCACCATCATGTCGGCCATCGCCTTCGGCATCCCGGTGCAGTTCGACAAGGCCTACGTGGAAGGCATCAGCAATCTCAATGCCGTTGACATCCGCTACGCCGAGCAACTGGGCTACCGCATCAAGCTGCTGGGCATTACCAAGCGCGCCACCGTCAATGGCGTGGAAGGCATCGAGTTGCGCGTGCATCCGACCCTGATCCCGGCCAAGCGCTTGATCGCCAATGTGGAAGGGGCCATGAATGCGGTGCTGGTACACGGCGACGCCGTTGGCGCCAGCCTGTATTCGGGCCGCGGCGCGGGCGCCGAACCGACCGCCTCGTCGGTGATCGCCGATCTGGTCGACATTACGCGCCTGGCCACGGCCGACCCGGAACACCGCGTGCCGCACCTGGCCTTCCAGCCGAACGCGATGACCGATATCGCGATTTTGCCGATGTCGGAAATTACCACCAGCTACTACCTGCGCATGCACGTGGCCGACCAGCCGGGCGTGCTGGCCGACTTGACGCGCATCCTGGCCGAACGCGGCATTTCGATCGACGCCATGCTGCAAAAAGAGCCGGCCGAAGGCGAGACGCATACCGACATCATCATGCTGACGCACCAGACGCAGGAAAAGAACGTCACGGCGGCCATCGAAAAGATGGAAGCGCTCCAGAGCGTGGTGGGTATGGTGACCAAGATCCGCCTGGAAAACCTGAGCTGATTTTTACAAAGCTGCATGCAAAACGGCGCCCTCGGGCGCCGTTTTGCGTTTGTGATGTAGGTCGGATTAGCGGGGCCGCCGAGGCGCAGCGTAATCCGACATCACCACCGGCCGTGCCAACAATGTTGTCGGATTACGGTCCTTCGGACCTCATCCGACCTACGCTGCGGTAGCGACCGGACCGACATCCATGCCGTCGTAGCTGGCCAACTGGTTTTCCTGGGCAAACACCATCAGTTCGCCATTGCGTGCATGCAGGCTCTCGACGTCATGCACTTCGGCTTTTTCCACATGCAGCACCCACACGGGGGCGGCGGCCGGGTCGTCCAGTTCGGGCTGATACAGTTCCACCGGGCGGTAGCCCTGCAGTGCCAGCAAGGTGGCGGCCTGCTCCAGCGGCTCGGACGTGGGATTGGTGAAGTAATAGCCCCACAGTAGCGGCTGGGACAAATCCCACGGCGCGTTCTCGGCGATATTGGCGAACAGTTCGGTTACATCTTCTTTGGTCATCATGGCGGGGCTTTCAGTCAATTCCAGGGCGCGATCTTAACATCGGTGCCGCTTGCGCGCCACGCGCGCATAAAAAAACCGGCTTGCCAGCCGGTTTTTTGTCAGCCCTTACAGCGGCTGGGGTTGCATTCGCGCAAGCGTGAATTAGAACTTGTAGCGCAGGCCGATCGACAGCAGGTCGGCTTTTACAGTCGCGCCGTTCACGCTCAGCGTCTTGCCAAAGTTTTCATACTCAGCAACAGCCGACAGGTTCTTGTTGATGTTGTAAGCAGCGCCGATGCCAAACAGGGCAGCGGTTTTGTTTTTCGACACGTTGAAATTGAAACCCATCGCGTCAACATTAAATTTGGTGCGATTTTGCGACACGCCAGCCTTGGCGAACAGCGAAAACTGTTCGTTCAGTGGCAGGGTGCCGGTGGCGGCGACGTAAAATGCGCTGGTGTCAACGCTCAACGAATCATTGTTTTCGCTATCTTTCACTTTGCCGAAATTGACATAGCCGGCTTCTGCGCCGAAGTTTTGCGTGAAGTCGTAGCCAGCGTAAGCTTTGTAACCGGTTTTGTTGTCTTTGCCAGAACCGAAATCACCCGACAGTTTCAATTCCGAACGGCCGACGTTAGCGCCGATGTAAGCGCCTTCAGCTTGGGCGAACAATGGGAATGCCAGGGCGGCGCCGACGACGGCTGCGAACAATTGCTTTTTCATTTTTAATCCTATTGATAATTAACGCGCAGAGATTGTCTCGTTGCGTAATGGGAGACGAATTATATAGGGATAAATATGTTTGTGTAAGGCAATTATTTAAAAAATATTGAAAATAAACCATGTGTTGGTTTGGGGCAACACTTAATGTCGAAGATATATCCGTGCAGTGCCTCAGGTGATCGCCCTGAAATGCACGCTAACCTTCAGCCCATGCCCATTGGAGGCCGTTGACAACTCCAGCCGGGCGCCGTGCAGGGCGGCGATGTCGCGCACGATGGCCAGGCCCAGTCCTGCGCCGCCAGGGTTGCTCTCGAGCGCCGCGCCGACCCGGTAGAACGGCGTCAATACGCGTTCGCGTTCACCCGGCGCGATGCCGGGGCCGCTGTCTTCCACCTCCAGCATGGCGCCGTGTCCGTTCTCTGTCTGCGCCGCGCGCACGCGCAGGATCACGCTGCCGCCCTGCGGCGTGTAGCGCAGGGCATTGTCGACCAGGTTGGCCAGCAGTTCGTGCAGCAGCAAGGCCTGGCCATGCACGGGCGCGTCGTCGGGCGCTTCCAGCGACAAATCGATATGCTTGCCGACGGCAGTCATGGCCATTGCCAGTCCTAACTGCTGCGCCACGCGGCGCAGCGAGACCAGATCCATGGCCAGGCTGTCGCTGCCATGCTCTATGCGCGCCAGGGTCAGCAGGCGGTTGGCCAAGAGTACGGTCGAATCGGTGGTGCTGGCGATCGAGCGTACGATGTCGCGCAGGGCGGCCATGTCGGACGCCGTGCCGGCCTGGCGGTCGCACTCGCGCAGGGCCAGTTCGGCCTGGGTTTTCAGCACCGTCAACGGCGTGCGCAGCTGGTGCGAGGCGTCCGCGATGAAGCGACGCTGGCTGGCGATCAGTTGCTGCAAGCGCGACATGGAGCCGTTCATGGCGCTCACCAGCGGGCGCATTTCTTTGTGCACCAGCGTGGGATCGACGTCGGACAGATCGGACAGGGTGCGCGTCTCGACTTCCGTTTTCAAACGCATCAGCGGCCGCAGCACCAGGCGTACGGCAAACCACACGAGCGCGCCCATCACCAGTATCATTGCCGCCTGCCAGCTCAGGGTATCGAACAGGATCTGGTTCGACAGGCCGCGCCGCGCATCGAGTGTTTCAGCAACCTGTATCAGGGCGATGCCGCGCATCGAGTCGTCATACACCGGTTGCAGCAGGGCGGCGATGCGGATCGGCTTGCCATGGTAATCGGCGTGGTAGAAGCGCACCAGGGCCGGATAGTTTTGCGAACGGGGCACGTTTTTCGGCACGCGCGGCAAGTCGCCATAGCCCGAGACCAGTTCGCCGTTGATGCCTGTGACCTTGTAATAGATGCGGCCGAGGGTATCGGTTTCGAAGCTGTCGAGCGCCACGTAAGGTACTTCTGCCACCACCTTGCCGCCGACGATGGAGACGCGCTCGGCCAGTGCCCGCGTCGATGCCAGCAGGGAGCGGTCATAAGCCATGTCGGCGGCGTCGAGCGCATTGCGGTAGACAAAAAAAGCGTCGAGCAGCACCAGCATCGCCAGCGGTATGAGCAGCCAGCGCAGCAACTGGCTGCGCAGGCTGCCCAGCGGCCGGCCCAGCGCCCAGCGCCGGCGCAGGCGATCGAACAGGGGCCTGCGCGGGCGTTGCATGGCGTCGCTCATTTTGCTGCAGCCAGCGCCATGGCGCTGCGCGGCTGCAGCAGGTAGCCGATGCCGCGCAGAGTAGTGATGACGGCGCCGTCGGGCGCGCCGCTGTCGATGCCGTTTTCCAAGCTGCTTTCAAGTTTTTTGCGTACGCGGTGGATATACAGTTCGATGGCGTCCAGATTAACGTCGTCGGCCAGCGCGAAGACTTCGTCGAATAGCTTTTCCTTCGAAACTGCACGTCCGGAGCGCGTGATCAGCGCTTCGAGCACCGCGTGTTCGCGCGGCGTCAGGGGAAAAGGGGCGCCGGCATAGCTGAACATGCGCGTGACGGTGTCGAAACTGAGCGCGCCGCAGGTATGCACCAGCGCTTCGTTGCCCTGGCTGCGGCGCAGCAGGGCTTTCACGCGCGCTTCCAGTTCGGCCAGTTCGAACGGCTTGGCCATGTAGTCGTCGGCGCCCAGGTTCAGGCCCTGCACTTTTTCATCCAGGCCGCCACGCGCCGTGAGTATCATGACGGGAGTCTTGCCGCGCGTGCCCCCACGCGCGCGCAGGCGGCGCAGCACGTCCAGGCCGTCCATCTTCGGCAGGGTCAGGTCGAGCAGCACCAGCGAGTATTCCTGCGTGTGCAGCAGGGCGTCGGCATCGGCGCCGTTGTGGGCGGTCTCCACCGTCAGGTGCGCGTCGCGCAGGGCCTTTGCCAGCCAGTGCGACAGCTCCAGATGGTCTTCCACTAATAATATGCGCATGGTCTCCGCCATTCGTTGAAATGCTCCAGTGTAAGCGTGGCGGCAGGGGGGCGATGAATATGTTGGGCTCGATTGTGGCTGGCTGGCGACACTTGTCGTGCTGAAAGCCAATTGAAAGGCTGACGCTCATATAGTGTGACTCTGATTCATGAAATGGATCAGGCATATCACTAATAACTATATCTAAGGGAGACACTTCACATGAAGAAAACTGCATTCTCGCTGGCCGCCATGGCGGTGCTCGCCGCAGCCGGCAGCGCCCAGGCCCAGTCGAACGTGACCCTGTATGGCCGCCTTGACGCTGGTATCAGCAACACCAGCAACGCCGGTCCGAACAAGAGCTCGATGACGCAAGTGAGCTCCGGCGGCATGAACACCTCGCGCTGGGGCATCCTGGGCAGCGAAGACCTGGGTGGCGGCCTGAAAGCGGTCTTCAATCTGGAAGGCGGCATCCTGGTCGACACGGGCGCAGCCGACGGCGCGCTGTTCAAGCGCCAGGCCAATGTGGGCCTGGAAGGTGCGTTTGGCCGCGTCGTGCTGGGCCGCTCGTTTACCACCGTATATGACTTTGTGCTGCCGTTCGATCCGATGGCGTATGCGCCGTTCTACTCGTGGGCTACCTCGGCCAACGCGACGGGCCCGAGCAAGTATGGCATGACAACCGCCTTCGACAACCTGGTCAAGTACTCGGGCAAGACGGGCGACTTCAGCTACGGCGCCTCGTATGGTTTCGGCGAGCAGTCGACGGGCAACTCGGACAGCGCCAAGCTGTCGACGGCAGTTACCTACAAGACCGGTCCTGTAAGCCTGCTCGCGACGTATGAACAGGTGAACGGCAATGCCATCGCTGGCGGCGCGCGCGACAAGACCACCGTGTACCACCTGGGCGCCATGTATGACAATGGCCCGTGGAAGGTGCAGGCGGCGGCGCGCGACTACAAGCTCGATCCGGCTGCCGCCGGCAAGGCCGACGTGCGCGGCACCTTGTACTGGGGCGGCGTCAGCTACATGACCACGCCGGCAATCACCCTGACGGGCGTGATCTACTACCAGGACGTAAAGAATGTGGCGGCCAACCTGAATGCCGATCCGATCATGTACGTGGCGCGCGTGCGCTATGCGCTGTCCAAGCGCACTGACCTGTACGTGGCCGGCGCTTATGCCAAGGCCAAGCACAATCAGCTGGTCAGCCTGTCGCGCGACGATGCCGGTTTCGGCGACACCCAGCGCGGTGTGATGGCCGGCATCCAGCACCGCTTCTAAGGCATGACGATGCTGCGTTCCCTGCTGCTGTCTTTGCTGTGCCTGCTGCCCGCCGTGGCGGGGGCGCAGGCGTTTGCTGCGGCCGAGTGCGTGGTGCCGTCCAAACCGGGCGGTGCCATGGACCTGACCTGCAAGCTGGCAAAAAAAGGCCTGGCGCAGGAGGGCGCGGCAGGCCTGGCGGGCCCAATGCGCATCAGCTATCTGCCCGGCGGCATCGGTGCGGTGGCCTGGCACTCGATGGCATCGCAACGACGCCGTGCGGAAGCGAACACCCTGGTGGCGTTTTCGGGCGGTTCGCTGCTCAATTTGGCGCAGGGCAAGTTCGGCAATGCGAAGGCGAGCGACGTGCGCTGGGTGGCGGCGCTGGGTGCCGACTACGGCATGATCGCCGTGCGCAGCGATTCGCCCTACAAGAGCCTGGCCGACCTGATCGCGGCGCTGCGCCAGCATCCAGACCAGGTACTGATCGGCGTCTCCGGCACCATCGGCAGCCAGGACTGGCTGAAGATGGCGTTGCTGGCGCGCCATGCCGGCATCGATCCGAAAGTGCTGCGTTTTGTGGCGCTCGAGGGCGGCGGCGAAGTGTTTACGGCGATGCAGGCCGGTTACGTGCAGGTGGTCTCGGGCGACACCTCGGAGGCCACCCTGAACGCCAGCGCCAACCATGCGCGCGTGCTGGCGGTACTGTCGGAAAAACGTCTGCCTGGCGTGTTGGCCGGCGTGCCGACTGCGCGCGAGCAGGGCTTCGACGTGGTCTGGCCGATCATTCGCGGCGTATGGATGGGCCCCCAGGTACCCGAGGCGAATTACCAGCGCTGGGTGGCTACCTTTGACCGCGTGATGGCTACGCCGCAGTTCGCGCAGTGGCGTGCGCAGGCCGGCCTGTACCCATTCGCCCTGACGGGGCCGAAGCTGACAGCGTATGTCAAGCAGGCGGTCGATGAGTATGCCAGGCAGGCGAATGAGCTTGGCTTGATGCGCTGAACGACATCCTAATAAAAAACCTATTCACAGACGGAGACAACCCCATGCAAACCAAGACCCTGCTTCAAGCTGCCCTTGCCACCGCGTTTGCCAGCCTGGCCGGCGCCGTATTTGCGCAAGTGCCGGCCGGCTATCCGGCCGACTATCAAAAGATCATCGACGCGGCCAAGAAGGAAGGCAAGGTGGTGATCTACAGCGCCACCGACAGCAAGGCTGCCGCTCCGCTGATCAAGGACTTCAGCGCCCTGTATCCCGGCATCTCGGTCGAATACAACGACATGAATTCCACCGAAGTGTATAACCGTTTCATTTCCGAAGTGGCCGCCGGCGGCAATACGGCCGATGTGATGTGGTCGTCGGCGATGGACTTGCAGATGCGCCTGGCCTCCGATGGTTATGCGCTCAAGTACAAATCGGTCGAAGCGGCGAAGATTCCCGGTTGGGCCATGTGGGATGACCAGGCTTACGGCACCACATTCGAGCCGGCCGCCATCGTCTACAACAAGCGTTTGCTCGATCCGAAGGAAGTGCCGAAGAATCACGACGACTTCGTCAAGCTGATCGCCACGCCGAAATTCAAGGACAAGGTCACCACCTACGATATCGAAAAATCGGGCGTGGGCTTCATGTTCATGGCGCAGGATGCCAAGGAATACCCGCAATTTCTGGCGCTGCAAAACGCGTTCGGCACGGCCAAGGTGCGTGTGCAGTCGTCGACGGGCACCATGATGGAGCGCATCTCCTCGGGGGAAAACCTGATCGGCTACAACGTGCTGGGTTCTTATGCGCTGGTGCGCGCCAAGACCGATCCGTCTATCGGCGTGGTGCTGCCCAAGGATTACACCCTGATCCTGTCGCGCGTGCAGTTCATCAACAAGAATGCGAAGAACGTCAACGCCAGCAAGCTATGGCTCGATTACATCTTGTCGCAGCGCGGCCAGACCATCATTGCCAATGGCGCCAAGCTATTCGCCATCCGCGCCGACGTCACGGGCGAAACCACGTCGGCCGACCTGATCAAGCAAATCGGCGCAGCCAATGTCAAGCCGATTCCCGTACACCCGATCATCCTGCAGTTTTTGGGACCTGCCAAGCGCATGGCCTTCCTGAAGCAGTGGAAAGAGACCGCCGGCAAGAAGTAGGAATAGCCAACGCCGTCTTGGCCGCCCGCGAGCCTGGCTCGCGGGCGCACGCCGCACCCTTCATACATTGGATTCATCATGCAAACTGCCATCTTGCCGCTGCCTGCACGGTCGCGCTCTCCCTTGTCGCGCCTGAACTGGTCGCGCGGCGTGGTCGTGACGATCACGCTGATCGCCATTTTCCTCCCGCTGTTCCTGATTTTTTACCAGAGCTTTTTGAACGCGCCGTTTTTCATGCCCGTGCGCGAATTGGGCTTTGATTCCTACCGTTTCATCTTCGATGATCCCGATTTTGCCATGGCCTTCAAGAATGGCCTGATGCTGGCCTTCGGCCTGACCGTCATCGCCGTGCCGCTGGGCGGCATGCTGGCCTTTCTGATGGTGCGCACCGACTTGCCCGGCCGCGGCTGGGTGGCGCCGATGCTGCTGGTGCCCATTTTTGTCTCGCCGATGGTGATGGGCTTTGGCTACGTCGTCTCGATGGGGCCGGTAGGCTTTTACTCGACCTGGGCCAAGGAGTTGCTCGGCTTCGTGCCCTGGAATATTTACTCGTTCACCAGCATCGTCATCATCGCCGGTCTGACGCATGTGCCGCACGTCTACTTGTACGCCTCCTCGGCGCTGAAAAGCCTCGGTTCCGATGTCGAAGAAGCGGCCCGCGTGGCCGGCGCCTCGCCGATCCAGGTGATGCTCAATGTGTCGCTGCCGATGATCATGCCGGCGCTGGCATATGCGGGCGTGCTGGTGTTCTTCCTTGGCTTTGAAGTATTCGGCCTGGTGCTGGTGCTCGGTGATCCGGAAGGCCATCTGGTGCTGCCGACCTATCTGTACAAGCTGACCAACAAGCTGGGCACGCCGTCCTACCATCTGATGGCCGCCGTCGCCGTCTGCCTGGTGATGGTGACCATGCCGCTGGTGATGCTACAGCGCTGGTTGCTCAAGTCGGCCAACAAGTATGTGTCGATCAAGGGCAAGGGCGCGCGCAGCAAGGCCATGCCGCTGGGTCGCTGGAAATGGCTGGCCTTTGCCTTGCTGGCCGGCTGGCTGATCTTCACCATCATCTTGCCGTTGACGGGTATCGTATTGCGCTCCTTCGTGCAGTACTGGGGCGAAGGCGTGCACTTGGCCGACGTGCTGACACTGCAGCATTTCCGCGATATTTTTGAGCAGCCATCGCTGGTGCGCGGCATCGTCAACACCATCCTGATCGGTGTCGTCGGCGGCGCCCTGGCCGTGGGCTGCTACAGCTTCATCGCGCTGGCCATGCACCGCAAGCAGGACGGCATCACGCGCCTGCTCGACTACAGCGTGCTGGTGCCGCGCGCCGTGCCGGGCCTGCTGGCCGGCCTGTCGTTCCTGTGGGTGTTCCTGTTCGTGCCAGCCTGGCTTGACGGCATGCTCAAGGGCATGGACAACAGCGTGGCCCTATGGCTGAGTGGTCATGTCATCCCCGTGCTGCGCGAAGTGCGCTCGACCATCTTCGCCCTGTGGCTGGCGTATTCGGTGGTATGGATGGCGTACGGCATGCGCCTCATTTCTACCGCGCTGCTGCAAGTGGGACCGGAGCTGGAAGAGGCGGCGCGCGCCGTCGGCGCCAGCCGCGGCCAGGTGACGCGCGACGTGACCTTGCCGCTGATCAAATACGGCTTGCTGGGCGCCTGGCTGATGGTCTTCCTGATCTTCGAGCGTGAATATTCGACCGGCGTGTACCTGCTTTCGCCGGGTACGGAAGTGATCGGCGCCATGTTGGTATCGCTGTGGGCTGGCGGCTCGACCGACCTGGTGGCGGCGCTGTCCTTCATCAATATCACCCTGGTGGCCATCGGCCTGGGCATCGCGCTGCGCTTTGGCGTGAAGTTGCATAACTGAGCTGCATAACTAAAAATAGACTGAGACCACATCATGAATGAATTGACCGTCAATGAGTTGTACCTGGACTACGGCACTGGCGCTGCGGCCAACCAGATACTGAAGGGTGTCTCCATGCACCTGAAAAAAGGCGAAGTGGTCGCCTTGCTGGGGCCTTCGGGGAGTGGCAAGACGACCTTGCTGCGCGCCGTCGCCGGGCTGGAAAGCCCGAAGGCGGGCACCATCGAGATCGGCGAGCGCAATGTCTACGATGGCGCGAAACACTTCGAGATGCCGGCCGAGCATCGCAACCTGGGCCTGGTGTTCCAGTCGTACGCGCTGTGGCCGCACAAGACCGTGTTCGACAACGTCGCCTATGGGCTCAAATTGCGCAAGATGGGCAGCACGGAAATCGCCGCGCGCATCAAGGAAGTACTGACGCAGCTGGGTCTCGGTCATTTGGGCGAACGCTATCCGCATCAGCTGTCCGGTGGCCAACAGCAGCGCGTGGCAATCGCTCGAGCGCTGGTGTACAACCCACCCGTGATCCTGCTCGACGAACCGCTGTCGAACCTGGACGCCAAGTTGCGCGAGGAAGCGCGCGCCTTCCTGCGCGAACTGATCGTGCGCCTGGGCCTGTCAGCCCTGATGGTGACGCATGACCAGGGCGAGGCGATGGCCATTTCCGACCGTATCTTGCTGCTCAATAACGGCAGGATCGAGCAGCAGGGCACGCCGCAAAGCATGTATGAAACGCCCGACACCCTGTTTACGGCCGAATTCATGGGCAGTAACAACCGCCTGCCCGGCAAGGTGCTGCAGCGTAATGGCAGTGCCGTGGGCCTGCTGATCGATGGCGCCGCCATGCAGGGCGTGGCGCGTGGCGCCAATGTCGGCACGGACGTCACCACCATGATCCGCGTCGAAGAGGTGAAGATCAGCGCCACGCAGGTGGACAACGCCATCGAGTTGCCGCTGCTGACCTGCATGTATCTGGGCGACCGCTGGGAATGCCTGTTCGAGCGCGCTGGTGCCGAGAACATCAGCCTGCGCGCGTATTCGCGCCACAAGCTCGAAGCGGGCAAGTACTGGCTGCACATGCCAGCCGATAAGCTCTGGGTGTTTTAACGGTGCCGAGGTGGCCATCCCGGCCACCTCGTTCGTGCAGCAAGTTCCTTCATTCCCCTGCACCACGATTTCCTGCACCGACGCTTCGCGCTGGCGCATGAAGCGCACGATGGAGTCGACCGTGACGACGTCGATCTGGCGCGTCATGCTATCGCGCGGGCGGCTGTTCATTCTTGATCTGCGATAGCAAACGCCAGGCCCCACGTTACGAGTGCGGTGTTTTATTGCCCTGAGACCGGCGATTTTGGTCGGACCAAGGCAAGTGTCTAGCCCTGCTTGGCTGCATCACTGGCATTGGCCGCGGCGTACTTTTTGTATTGACGCCGGGCAAGAGGACGACATTCACATTGTCGTGCACAGGATAGTGCTGTATTTTAGCGATTCCTTCAGCCCGCCTCCTCCCATGCCATGAGTCAAAGCAGCCAGTTTTCCTTATTGTCGCAGCGCCGTTTCGGGCCCTTCTTCTGGACCCAGTTCTTTGGCGCCTTCAACGACAATCTGTTCAAGACGGCCCTGATGGTGATCCTTGCCTACGATGCACTGAGCTGGACCACGCTAGACCCGTCCACCATTACCAACCTGATTCCTGGCCTGTTCATCCTGCCCTATGTCGTGTTCTCGGCCACGGCCGGCCAGTTGGCCGACAAATTCGAAAAGGCGGGCCTGGCGCGTTTCGTCAAATGGATGGAACTGGCGATCATGGCGGTGGCCGCCGTCGGCTGGATGACGCATACGCTGTGGCTGCTGGTGGCCGCCGTGGTGGGCATGGGCGTGCATTCGACCCTGTTTGGCCCCGTCAAGTATGCCTATCTGCCGCAGCAGCTAAAACGCGAGGAATTGGTCGGCGGCAATGGCCTGATCGAGATGGGCACCTTCGTCGGCATTCTATTGGGTGAAATCCTGGGCGCCGTCTTGATTGTGCACAAGCCGTTGGGCGTGGAACTGGTGGCCGGCGCCACGATTGCCGTGGCCGTCTTCGGCCTGCTCGCCAGCTATCGCGTGCCGCGCACGCCTGCGCCCGAGCCGGACTTGAAGGTGAGTCTGAACTTTGTCGCCGAATCGTGGCGCAACCTGAATTTTTCACGCAAGAACCGCCCCGTCTTCCTCGCCATGCTGGGCAATTCCTGGTTCTGGTTTTATGGCGCCCTGATCCTGGCCCAGTTCCCCGTATATGCCAAGGATTTCCTGCATGGCGACCATAGCGTGTTCGTACTGCTGCTGACGGTGTTTTCCATCGGCATCGGCACCGGTTCCCTGCTGTGCGAGCGCCTGTCCGGCCACAAGATCGAGATCGGTCTGGTGCCGTTTGGTTCCATCGGCCTGTCGCTGTTCGGCATCGACCTGTATTTCGCCAGCAATGCCTATGCAAATACGCAAGTAGTCGACGCGCTGGCGTTTGTGAGCCAGGCGGGCGTGCCGCGTATCTTGCTCGACATCGTCATGATCGGCGTGTTCGGCGGTTTCTTCATCGTGCCCCTGTTCGCCCTGATCCAGACGCGCTGCGACCCGAAACACATTTCGCGCACCATTGCCGGCATGAATATCTTGAATGCCCTGTTCATGGTGGCGGCCGCTGGCGTGGCCATCGTACTGCTGGGGCAGGGCTTTAGCATACCGCAGCTGTTCCTTGTCACGGCGATTCTCAATGCGCTGGTGGCGGTCTATATCTTTTCGCTGGTGCCGGAATTTCTCATGCGTTTCCTGGCGTGGATACTCATCCAGACCGTGCATCGGGTGAATGTCGTCGATGCCGAGCGTATCCCTGCGGAAGGCGCAGCGGTGCTGGTGTGCAACCATGTCAGCTATGTGGACGCCATCGTCATCATGGCGGCCAGTCCTCGCCCCATCCGTTTCGTCATGGACCACCGCATCTTCAAGATGCCGCTGATGGGCTGGATTTTCCGCACGGCCAAGGCCATCCCCATTGCGCCAGCCAAGGAAGATCCTTTCCTGATGGAAAGGGCCTTCATCGATATTGCGCAAGCGCTGCACGAGGGGGAATTGGTGTGTATCTTCCCTGAAGGCAAGCTGACGCGCACGGGCCAGATCAGCGAATTCAAGGGCGGTATCGCCAAAATCGTCGAGCGCAGCAAGGTGCCCGTGATTCCGCTGGCGCTGCGCGGCTTGTGGGGCCATCTGTTGAGCCATCGCAACGGCCACCTGTTCGAGCGCGCCTTCAAGGCTGGCTTGCGTTCGCGTTTGTCGCTGGCCGTGGGCATGCCGGTGGCACCCGAGGCCGCCACGCCGGAGTTGCTGCAACAAAAGGTGCAGGAATTGCGCGGCAAGTGGAAATGAACGTCATTGCGTGCCACTAGCGGCACGCCCCGTTATTGCAGCATACGCAAGCGGCACCGGTGATTGCCATGCGCCTGGTTTTGCCGTTCCAGTTCGGACAGCGCAGCGAGCAGCAGGCGAAGCCGGCGACGCCCATTGAGCTCGGCGAGGGCGCGCGTCCAGGCCGCTTGTGCCCTGTATTGCGCCCCGTGTTGCGCCCCCATATCGCATCCTTGTCGCTCAGTTCAGCAAAGAAATCTTGAGCCTGCTAAAGTCGTTGCTCAATATACCTTTCCCGCTCTACCGTTTTACCACTGCGGCTAGGTCCCGGCGCCACTTTGCCGGCCTGCCGCCGCTGTTGCTGTCCTTATTTTGTTTATAAATTGATAATTTAATCCGCTTGAAAGTTACTATGTTTCAATTGTAACGACACTTGACGATTTTAGAATGATCGTTCATTCTTTGATCTGCGTTAATAAATTTCCTCATTTCTAACGACACTAGCCAGCTTCTTTTTCAGAAAGTCCAAGATGCAACCAACCTTTTTCTTGACGTCGCCGCGTACGAGCGGCGCTATTGCTGTTTTGTGCGCCACTGTAGTGATGGCCGGCTGCAGTAAAAAACAGGAAGCACCTCGCGCGCAGCAAGCGCCACAGGTGGTCGTGTTTACCGTGAATCCGGCCGCGTTGCCGATGAGTGCCGAATTGCCGGGCCGCACGAACGCCTACCAGGTCGCCGACGTGCGCCCGCAAGTTGGCGGTTTGATCCAGAAGCGCCTGTTTGTCGAGGGTAGCGATGTGAAAGCCGGCGCGGCGCTGTACCAGATCGATTCCGCCACCTATCAGGCCGCTGCCAATTCGTCCAAGGCCGCGCTGTCGAAAGCCAAGGCCAACCTGCTGACGGCCGGCCCGAAAGCGGCACGCTACAAGGAATTGGTTGCCATCGAAGGCGTGAGCCGCCAGGAATACGATGACGCTGTCGCCGCGTTCGAACAAGCCAAGGCAGATGTCGAGTCCGCCACCGCAGCGCTGGAATTGGCGAATATCAATCTGAAATACAGCACCGTGACGGCGCCGATCAGCGGCCGCACCAGCCGCTCGAGCGTGACAGCTGGCGCGCTGGTGACGGCGGGCCAGGCCGAAGCGCTGACGAGCGTGCAGCAGCTCGACCCGATCTATGTCGACGTGACCCAGTCGAGTACCGACCTGCTGCGCCTGAAACGCCAGATGGCGGACGGTTCGCTGAAAAAAGTGGGTGAAGGCCAGGCCAAGGTCGACCTGATCCTGCCCGACGGCAGCAAGTACAGCGAAGCGGGTAAGCTGCAGTTCTCCGGCGTGACAGTCGATCCGAGTACCGGCAACGTGATCTTGCGCGCGCTGTTCCCGAACCCGAAAGGTGAATTACTGCCAGGCATGTACGTGCGTGCGCGGCTGGAAACAGGCGTGGATGAAAAAGCCATCACCGTGCCGCAAGTGGGCGTGACGCGCAACCAGAAGGGCCAGGCAACGGCCTTGATACTGAACAAGGAAAACAAGGTCGAGCAACGCGTGCTGACCACCAGCGGCACGGTCGGCAACGACTGGCTCGTGACATCCGGCCTGGCTGCGGGCGACCGCGTGATCGTGGAGGGCTTGCAAAAAGTCAAGCCAGGTGCCCCGGCCGTTGCCGTGCCGGCCAAGGCTGAAGCTGCTCCTGCGCCCGCTGCCGCTTCTGCCGCCGCATCGGCTGCCAGCGCCCACTAATCGAGGAGAATATCAATGGCCCGTTTTTTCATTGATCGCCCGATTTTTGCATGGGTGATCGCCATCGTCATCATGCTTGCCGGCGTGATTTCGATCCTCAGCCTGCCGATCGCGCAGTATCCGAGCATCGCGCCGCCGTCGATTTCGATCAGCGGCTCCTACCCTGGCGCTTCCGCCAAGACGGTGGAAGATGCGGTGACCCAGGTCATCGAACAAAAGATGAAGGGTATCGACGGCTTGCGCTACATTGCCTCGTCGAGCGATGCCACTGGCGGCATCAGCATCACGCTGACGTTCATCAGCGGCACCAACCCGGACATTGCCCAAGTGCAGGTACAGAACAAGCTGCAACTGGCGACGCCACTGCTGCCGACCGCTGTCACGCAGCAAGGCCTGGTCGTGTCGAAAGCGACGAAGAACTTCCTGATGGTGTTCGGCTTCATTTCTGAAAACGGCAAGATGGACCAGACCGACTTGAGCGACTATGTGGCCGCCAACGTCGTCGATCCGCTCAGCCGTGTGGCTGGCGTGGGCGATGTAACACTGTTCGGTTCGCAGTACGCCATGCGCATCTGGCTCGATCCGGCCAAGCTGCAAAGCTTCAACCTGACCCCGGCCGATGTGATTACGGCCGTGCAGGCGCAGAATGCGGAAGTGTCGGCCGGCGAACTGGGCGGCACGCCGTCTGTCAAGGGCCAGCAGTTGAACGCCACCGTATCGGCGCAAAGCCGCTTGCAAACGGCCGAGCAGTTCGGTGCCATCTTGCTCAAAACCACTACCAACGGTGCCATGGTCTACCTGAAGGACGTGGCCAGCATGGAACTGGGGCGCGAGAACTACAACACCGTGGCCCGCTACAACGGCAATGCGGCCACCGGCGTGGCGATCAAGCTGGCGACGGGCGCGAATGCGCTCGATACGGCGAATGCGGCGAAAGCCATGCTGGGCAAGCTGAGCCAGCAATTCCCCGAAGGCATGAGCTACCAGGTGGCGTTCGATACGACACCGTTCGTGAAACTGTCGATCGAAGAAGTGGTCAAAACCCTGGTCGAAGCGGTCATCCTGGTATTTTTGGTGATGTATCTGTTCCTGCAAAACTTCCGCGCCACGCTGATCCCGACCATGGCCGTGCCGGTCGTGTTGCTCGGTACCTTCGGCATCCTGAACGCGTTTGGCTATTCGATCAATACGCTCACCATGTTTGCCATGGTGCTGGCCATTGGTTTGCTGGTCGATGATGCCATCGTGGTGGTGGAAAACGTCGAGCGCGTGATGAGCGAAGAGGGCTTGTCGCCGCTGGAAGCGACGCGCAAGTCCATGACGCAGATCACCGGCGCGCTGGTCGGTATCGCCATGGTACTGTCGGCCGTGTTCGTGCCGATGGCCTTCTTTGGCGGTTCGACGGGCGTGATTTACCGCCAGTTCTCGATCACCATCGTCTCGTCGATGGTGCTCTCCGTGGTTGTCGCGCTGGTATTTACGCCAGCCTTGTGCGCGACCTTGCTCAAACCGGTCGAGAAGGGCCATCACGCCACCAACAAGGGTTTCTTTGGTTGGTTCAACCGTAGCTTCGACAGCAGCAGCAACACCTACCAGGGCTGGGTCGGCAGCATGATACGCCACCGTGGCCGTTCGATGTTGCTGTACGTGATACTGCTGGCAGGCCTGGTATTGCTCTTCATGCGCTTGCCGACATCGTTCTTGCCGGAAGAAGACCAGGGCATCTTGTTTACGCAGATTCAATTGCCGACTGGCGCCACGCAAGAGCGCACCCTGAAAGTGATCGAGCAAGTCGAAGAGCACTTCATGAACAGCGAGAAAGACAACGTCGCTTCCGTGTTTGCCGTCGCCGGTTTCAGCTTCGGCGGTAACGGTCAGAACACGGGTATCGCCTTCGTGCGCCTGAAAGACTGGGCGCTGCGCAAGGACGTGGCGCAAAAAGCGCCGGCCGTGGCCGGTCGCGCCATGGGCAAGTTATTGCAGATCAAGGATGCGATGGTGTTTACGTTTGCACCGCCTGCCGTGCTGGAACTGGGTAACGCCACCGGTTTCGACATGCAGTTGCAAGATGTTGGCGGTGTCGGCCATGACGCCTTGATGGCCGCGCGTAATCAGTTGCTGGGTATGGCGTCGAAAAACCCGGCCATGGTCGGCGTGCGCCCGAACGGCCAGGAAGATACGCCGCAGTACAAGATCGATATCGACCAGCAGAAAGCTACCGCGCTGGGCTTGCAGATCTCGGAAATCAACCGCGTGCTGAGCGTGGGCTGGGGTAGTTCCTATGTCAACGACTTCCTCGACCGTGGTCGCGTGAAGAAAGTGTTCATGCAGGGCAATGCCGAATCGCGCATGCTGCCGGAAGACTTGAACAAGTGGTTCGTGCGCAATAGCGCTGGCCAGATGGTGCCTTTCTCGGCCTTTGCCACTGGCAAGTGGATTTATGCCTCGCCACGCCTGGAACGCTACAACGGCTTGCCGTCGGTAGAGATCCTGGGTACGCCGGCGCCGGGCCAGAGCACGGGTGCGGCCATGAATGCGATGGAAGCGATGGTGGCGCAGTTGCCGCCGGGCATAGGTTTCAGCTGGACCGGCGTGTCGCTGGAAGAGCGTGAATCCGGTTCGCAGACGCCGCAGCTGTATGCGCTGTCCTTGCTGATCGTCTTCCTGTGCCTGGCTGCGCTGTATGAAAGCTGGTCGATCCCGTTCTCCGTGCTGCTGGTGGTGCCGCTGGGTGTGATCGGCGCCGTGCTGGGCACGTGGATGTTTGGCTTGTCGAATGATGTGTACTTCCAAGTGGGCTTGCTCACGGTGGTGGGCCTGTCGGCGAAGAACGCGATTCTGATCGTCGAGTTTGCCAAGGAAATGCAGGAATCGGGCATGTCGCTGCTGGACGCGACCTTGCATGCGGTGCGTCTGCGTCTGCGGCCGATTCTGATGACCTCGATTGCTTTCGGTCTGGGCGTATTGCCACTGGCCATTTCCAGCGGCGCCGGTTCCGGCAGCCAGAACGCCATCGGTATCGGCGTGCTGGGCGGCATGCTGACGGCCACCTTCCTCGGTATCTTCTTCGTGCCGGTGTTCTTCGTGCTGGTGCGCGGCTTCTTCTCGAAGCACGATGCGCCAGCCACGCCGGCGACGCCTGGCTCGCCAGCCGTCACGCTTTCTAAGGATGCGCACTAATATGAAAAAAACGCTACTCTCCATGGCGGCACTGGCTTTGCTGGCCGGTTGCAGCCTGGCTCCCACGTATGAGCGTCCGGCAGCGCCGGCGCCTGCGGCGTGGCCGACGGGCCCTTCCTACAAGGCCGACACGGCTGACACGGCCGCCGCCAAGCCGGTGGCCGACGTCGCCTGGCGCGAGTTCTTTGCCGATGCGCGCCTGCGTCAGGTACTGGAACTGGCGCTGGCCAACAACCGCGACCTGCGCGTCTCTATCCTGAACATCGAGAAGGCGCGCGCCACGTACGGCATCGAACGCGCCGCCCTGATGCCGACCTTGTCGGCCTCGGGCGGCCAGACGGCCACGCGCGCGCCGAAGAACGCCGGCGCCAACGGCGAAGCGTCCATCAATCGCCAGTACACGGCGAACCTGGGCGTGTCAGCCTACGAGCTGGACTTCTTCGGTCGCGTGCGCAGCCTGTCCGACAGTGCGTTGGAGCAATTCCTGGGCACGCAAGAAGCACGCAGTGCGCAGCAGATCAGCCTGGTGGCCGAAGTGGCCAGCACCTATCTGAACCTGGTGGCCGACCAGCAGCGCCTGCGCGTGGCGCAAGATACCTTGAAGAGCCAGCAGTCGTCGTATGAGCTGGCCGTGCGTCGCTTCAATGCCGGTGCTACTTCCGGCCTGGATAAGTACGATGCCCAGACCAGCGTCGAGTCGGCCCGTTCCGACGTGGCTGTGTTTACCAGCCAGGTGGCGCTGGATCAAAATGCGTTGGCCTTGCTGGTCGGCGGTCCCGTGCCGGCCGACTTGCTGCCGCCAGCCGAGTTCGGCACTGTGACCGCCCTGGCAGATATTCCGTCCGGCTTGCCGTCGGACGTGCTGCAGCGCCGTCCCGACGTGCTGGCGGCCGAGCGTACCCTGCGCGCGGCGAATGCCAACATCGGTGCGGCGCGCGCGGCTTTCTTTCCGCGCATTTCGCTGACGGCGACGGCCGGTTCGCTCAGCGACAACCTGTCGGGCCTGTTCAATGCAGGCAGCGGCACGTGGAGCTTCATTCCAAAGATCAGCTTGCCGATCTTCGATGCCGGCGTGAATCGCGCCAACCTCGATATCGCCAAGGTGCAGCGTGAAATCTCCGTCGCGCAATACGAAAAGGCGATCCAGGTCGCCTTCCGTGAAGTGTCCGATGCGCTGGCCCAGCGTGGCACCATCGACGAGCGCTTGCAATCGCAGGTTGCGCTGGTCGCAGCGTCGACGAAGAGCTACGCCATCCACGACGCGCGCTACAAGCAGGGTGCCGAATCCTACTTGAACGCGCTGGTGGCCCAGCGCGCGCTGTACTCGGCGCAGCAAAGCCTGATTACGGCGCGCCTGGCCAAATCGACCAACCTGGTGACCTTGTACAAGGTGCTGGGCGGCGGTTGGCAGCTTGAGCAGACAGCCGTCGCAGCCGCTGGCGGCGTCCAATAATCACGGGGACGCCGACGCCGGCCTTGCCCTTGTCCGCAGGGGCAGGGCTGGCGCGCTACTGGAAAAGCCATGAAGCAAGTTGAAAAGAAGCACCCCGATCCCGAGCGCGCCAACACGCGCCGCAAGCAGGTACTCGATGCGGCCGAAAGCTGTTTCAGTCGCCGCGGCTTTCACGGCGCCAGCATGGCCGAGATATCCAAGGCGGCCGGCATGAGCGCTGGCCACATCTATAATTATTTCGATAGCAAGGATGCCATCATCGCCGCCTTCGTTATTCAGAAGATGGAGCGTGTCACCAATATGATTCAGGACCTGGCGCAGCGCGATGACCCGCTGCAGGCCGTGGTCGACAATGCCAGCGAACATGTGATGGAGAAGCTGGACCCGAAAACCTGGGTGATGCCGTTGGAAATTTTTGCCGAGGCGTCGCGCAACCCCGTCATCGCGGACATGTTGCACTGCGCGGACCAGCGCTCGCGCCAGCTGCTGCTATCCATTATCCGGGATGCGCGCATCAAGCGCGGCTTGCCGGCTGACGAAGAGATGCTGGAAGGCCGCCTCAATACCATGATCGCCATGTATCAGGGCTTGCCCGTGCGGCTGGTGCATAATCCCGAGGTCAAGGCCGAACCCTTGATCGCCGGTTTCCGCATCGTCTTGACGGCATTGCTGCTGGGTGAGTAGAACGCTTCCCTCCAGGCTGAAAAAAACTTTGCGCAGTTCAATATGAATCCTGCGTAAAGCATGGCAAAAACCTAAAAGCCTCTGCTATAATTCCCACCTCGTCGGGGCGTAGCGCAGCCTGGTAGCGTACATGCATGGGGTGCATGGGGTCGGAAGTTCGAATCTTCCCGTCCCGACCAAAAGAATCAATGACTTAGGCCAATCTTCGGATTGGCCTTTTTCATGTCCGCGATTTTTACCCCTACATTTACCCCTACAGATCAACGGCCTCATATTACCCCTCGCGGCACGTCTTGAAACCTCAGCTTTTCCCCTTGCTCGCTGTGATGCATTTTTGCTGCCAGGCGGCCACCTCGGCCGAATCGCAAGCAATTGCGAGCGGTCCGATGTGCACCGAAGGTGGGAAGCTGCCATCCTTTGCGCTACGCGAGATTGGGGTGGCGGGGGCAGTTCATACGGTCGCGGGCTTTTTATTTTCCTGCTTCAGAATTTGGAATTATTCTGAAGCAGAGTCGCCAAGATAAGATTTTGACCTGATTACGTTGTTACGGCCACTACAGTGGTTCCAGCGGCGGCGGCAGCAGCGGTTACAGCAGCCGTGCCGCCGGCCATGCCTAGTCCGCCTGCTGCCAGGCTACCCCCACCGAGTGCGGCTAAGCCAGCGGAAGAAGCTGCGGCGCCAGTGAGCGTTCCACCAGCAACACCAAGGCCCGCAACGCTGGCTGCTGCGCCAATCGCTGGAGCAAAGGCAAATGCTGTCCCCCCCGTTGCAATGCCGACACCAAGCATTGCGACAGATTTAATTGGATTTTCACAAACATAATCGACGATTGAATCAAACCAGCCCATGTCTTTTCTCCCTAGAAGTCCAAGTGATATGCGTTCAAATTGCAACTTATATTGCAATTTAGAAAGTATAGCATTGTTTTTAATATATTGTTAAAAGCATCAATAAGGTTGCGTAGTAGGCGTCTTTCTATTTGAAGTTCACATGTTCTGACTAATGAAATCCTCGGGCGGCCTCGCTGCTGATGTGGTGCAGGTTGTCGCTGCACCTGTTGAGATGGTCGTCAACGTCGCGGCAGCCGCAGATTCACTGATCATCCTCTGCCACCTGACCGGGTTACAACTGCACCATGAGCGCTTGACTTAATGGGTACGCAAGGAGGTGAGTGCTCACGCTCCCTTTGCTCGCCCTCGCCGGCTGATCCGATGGATATCGCGTGCGCTGGGCCTATGAAGCTCACGAACCTCTAGCCCCGCATTACTGCCACGCCCACAGGCATCGCCACGATGCCATCTGGCGACTAGCGCGCAGACAAGACAAGTAGCACCCAGCGCGGCTATGGCTACAAGTGGCAGCAAGCTCGCGCCGCCGATCTGGCCAAGCATCCGTTCTGCGTGTACTGCCTGCGCCGGCGATTTTTGCAGCGTCGCGTCGCTGGCCGCGTATGTCGGCACCTGGCAGTCGGCCTGAGACAATCACGACCGTCAATCGCTCGTCATTGCACTTAACAGCGACGACAGCGGTTCGCTGGAACTGACACCGACCGGCGAGACCTATTTCAAGGCCGATTGCCCTGGCCCCGTGGTCGCGACAGAGATCATGAGCACCAAGCGCACCAAGCGCACCAAGAGCACCAAGAGCACCGGCAAGCCGGACGGCACAGCCGAGATGCTGATCAAGCTGTCGGGAAACGCCGCGCCAACGAGCTTGCGTGTCGACAAAATCACCTCGTCGGCCCCAGCCTATCCATTCCAGCGCAAAGGTGCCACCGTTTAGTATGTGCTGCGAAATAATATTATTTTATGCGAAATGGTATTGATTATCATTTGCATTTGAATTATTGTAGAGCTTGTGACATGATAGATCAAAGAGAAACAGCGCCAGTCTTATCGGCAGCCATTCTTCTTGTGACAATCAAAGCTACATCATAGCTACTCCAGGAAGGTCCTCGACCCCCACCCAGACGGCAACAACCTGCGACGATCCACAGGCAACGGTTTGCTTTCCCCGCCAAAACCATCCCCCAGGATTTTCAGGTAACGCGCACTCGCATAACGCAGTACTTGCCTGACCTCAAGTTATCGGTCTGCAAGCTGCTCAGCACGTTCGACCCGTCAATTCAGCCGCCTCGCACAAGGAGGTAATGAATTTTTTATGCCAATAAAAATTGGGGCTTTACCTCATTGAACTTTTGCCTCAATCCTCCTGGAGAAAAAGTCTCATGCAGCTGCAAACTTATGATTTCATCGCCATTGGCCTGGGCCCATTCAATCTCAGTCTGGCTTGTCTCACCGAGCCCTTAACCGACGTCAACGCATTGTTTCTGGATCAGGTGGAGCAGTTTGAATGGCACGCGGGCATGATGTTGCCTAACGCCACTTTGCAAACACCATTCATGGCGGACCTGGTCACGCTGGCCGACCCCACCAGCCCTTTCAGTTTTCTCAATTACGCTAAAACGCAGGGTCGGCTCTACTCTTTCTATATCAAGGAAAGCTTTTTCCTGATGCGCAATGAGTACAACGCTTACTGTCAGTGGGCACTTGCACAGCTGTCTAACGTCCGCTTGGGAAACCGCGTAGAACGTGTGGAGTACGATGCAGCAGAAGCGCTATACCTGGTGCATAGCCGCGACCTTCGCAGCGGTCAAATCTGCACTTACCGTGCGCATAAGCTGGTACTGGGCACCGGCACCAGTCCGTTTATTCCAGAGTGCTGCCGCCACTTAGGTGTGCGTGCGCGACATGCTGCCAGTTATCTGCGCGACAAAGCTAGCCTGCAACGCAGGCGCTCCATCACCATTATCGGCAGTGGTCAAAGTGCAGCAGAAATTTACTATGACCTGCTGCAAGATATTGACCGATGCGGTTATCAGCTCAATTGGCTGACGCGCTCGCCACGCTTTTATCCGCTGGAATACAGCAAGCTGACGCTGGAAATGACCTCGCCTGATTACATCGATTACTTTCACGCTCTTCCCGCTACTAAGCGCGACCAACTGATCCGGCAACAGCACGGCCTGTATAAAGGCATTAATCTCAGCTTGATCAACGATATTTTTGATCTGCTCTACAACAAACGCCTGAACGGCGATATAGCCACACGTTTGCTCACCAACGCCGACCTGCGTTTTTGCCATTACGACGAAGTAAGGGATCGTTACGACATGGTGCTGCGCCAGACTGAATCCGGTCAGGACTACCAACAGCAAAGCGAAGCACTCGTACTGGCGACCGGTTATCACTACCAGTTACCTGAGTTCCTGGCGCCAATCCGATCGCGTCTGCGATGGGATGAGAAAAAAAGATTGGACGTCGCGCGTAATTACAGTGTCGATCATGCCGCCAGCGAAGTATTTGTGCAGAACGTTGGCTTATACAGCCACGGTTTGAGTACGCCCGATCTGGGCATGGCTTGCTATCGCAATGCCACTATCGTGCGCGAAATCACCGGTGTCGAACATTACGCCATTGAGCAGCGCATTGCCTTTCAGCAATTTGCACTGCCGCTGGGTAGCGAAGTCATCCCAGAAGAGGCTAGAGCTGCATGAATACCGCCTTTTTTTTACTATCGATGACGGTCGTCGCTGTCATCAGCGACACCATGCTCATTCCGTTTTACCCCCAGTTCTTCGCGCAACGCTTTGGGATGGAAAGTCCCGAGCATGTCGGTGCATATCTGGCGGCAATGAGTGCCACCGTGATCGTGGCGCTGCCCATCTGGGCAAGAGTCGCACGCAAGCTGGCGGTCATTAAATTGCTGGTGGTTACTCAGATCGCGGCCGGCCTGTTGTGTTTGTACTGCATGCACATTGAGTCACTTGCGATGTTTTGGCTGGTCTCGCTGTGCATGATTGCTTGCAAAGCCAGCTATCTCTTGATTTACCCCTTCATGATGCGCCTGCAAAAGCCAGAGCGACATGTCTTCATGGCTAGCCTGCTTTCCATCGTGATCCACTTTGGTGGCATTTTCGGCGCCATCATCGGCGGTGTTGTACTGGATCGCTGGTCAGTTGAAGACGTGTTCTTGTTTATGGCAGCCGGTGATGCCATCCAGACGCTGATCTGCATCTACCTGCTGTGCAGCGGCAAGGTCACGCAAAAACCCGATGAGGCTCAGGTGCTTGGCCATGGTGCGAGCTCCCGCAGTCGCCGTCCCCTGTATCTGTTGGGAATAGCGATGATGCTGTTCTATTTCAGCGCCTATCTGGTTCGCCCTTTCTTTGCAGAGCACTGGCAACTGGTCTCCGGCATTGATAACACAACGGTATCGGGTCTGGCGTTTGCCATTCCAGCTGGCATGGCACTGCTGGCACTGTGGAGCAATCATGCTGCCAGTCGCAGCCACTTACTGCTCAATCGCCCGCTTCCCTGTCTCATGCTGGGGGCGCTGGGACTGTTGTTGCAAGCCTGGCCGCAGCCTGTCGCTATCGTGCTGGGACGCTGCCTGTTCGGTTGGGCAATGTTTCAGGTCACCGTCCATCTCGATGTGCTGCTTTTCCAGCGAAGTAAGCCAGACGACTACGCCAGGGACTACAGCCTGATCAATCTGTTTCAAAACCTCGGCGTGATTGGATCGTCATTTACTGCCGGCTCACTGGTGGCAAGCCAGGGGCTTTCTGCACCTTTCTTGCTGGCCGCTCTTGGCTTTGTCTTCTCTGTGCTGAGCTATCCCTTGCTATGTCACGTCTCCTCAAAGAAAGCGGTGACTGCATGAAACCAAGCATTCTTTTTGAAAAGCAGCATGCCCGCCTGGGTTCTTTGCAGATACGCCTGCTGCAAGCGCAAGACATACCGGTGCTGCATCGTTGGTTCAACCTCGACTATGCACGTTTTTGGGGCATGCAAGGACAAAGTCTGGATCAGGTCCACCGCTTTTATCAGCAGTTGCAAACGAGCGGACACGCCAATGCTTACGTTGGCATCGTCAAAGACGAGCTGAGTTTTTTGATGGAAAGCTACGCTCCTGCACATGACGAGCTAGGACAACACTATCCGGTACAAGCTGGCGACCGGGGCATGCATTTTTTTGTGGGCCCGGCAGAAAAACCTGTGCACGGCTTCACTCAGGCCGTGCTGGAACTGATCCTGGAGTTCCTGTTTCACGAGCCTTCGATTCAACGCATCGTGGTCGAGCCAGATGTGCGGAACCAAAAAATCCATGCGCTTAATCGCAAAGCAGGTTTTGTCTATCAAGCAGACATCGAGCTTAGCAACAAACTAGCCAGCCTGGCGTTTTGCAGTCGCGCCGATTTTGCCACCGCCTGCATGCACTTGTATCACCCTTCAAACATGACACAGAGGACTTCATCAATGGATATCCGCATTCCCACTTTGCAACATCCACTCAGCCATCTCAACAGTGCCAATTGGGCACAGGCAAATCGTCACCTGGTACGCAAAATACTGAGTGAATTTGCGCATGAAAAACTGCTGGAGGTGTTGCCGCAAAAAGAGGTCAATACCTACCGCGTAAATATCAGCGCGCAAGAGATCAGTTACGTGTTTACGGCGCAGCGTTACGCGCTCGATCATTTGGATATCGTGCCGCAGTCCATACGCAAATTTCAACACGATACGGAAGTTGCGCTCGATGCACTCACCTTGATCATTGAGTTAAAAGACCGGCTCGGTATCAGCACCCAACAACTGCCGATTTATCTCGATGAAATCAGCGCCACACTTAACAGCAAAGCGTTCAAGCAGGTAAAGCAGACACTGAGCTCGGCAGAACTGGTGCAGGCATCTTATCAGCAAGTAGAAACTGGCATGAGTGAAGGCCATCCGGTTTTTATCGCCAACAATGGACGCATCGGCTTCGACAGCCAGGATTTCTTACGCTATGCGCCAGAGAGTGCAACTGCGCTGGAACTGGAGTGGATCGCCGTGGCAAAAACACATGCCAAATTTTCCAGTGTGCGCGAACTCGACTATGCCACTTTGCTGGCCTCGGAGCTGTCCGAAGCCACACTGGCATCGTTCAAATCCAGACTTGCTGATGCCGACTGCCAGATCGGCGACTACTACTTCATGCCAGTCCATCCCTGGCAGTGGCGTGAAAAAATCTCGACCTGTTTTGCTGCCGATATCGCGAACGCGCATATCGTCTATCTGGGTAGCAGCGAAGACCAATATCTCGCCCAGCAATCTATCCGTACCTTCTTCAATATATCGAAGCCGCAGCGTCGCTACGTCAAAACTTCGCTATCTATTTTGAATATGGGCTTCATGCGCGGTCTGTCTCCTTACTACATGAGTGCCACGCCGCAAATCAATGAATGGCTCACAGAGCTGGTCGCTGCCGATAGTGTCTTCAAAGAAAAACGCTTCACAGTACTGCGTGAGGTCGCTGCCATTGGTTATCACAATCGCTATATTGAGGCCGCGGTAGAAAAAGATACGCCGTACAAAAAAATGCTGTCAGCCCTGTGGCGCGAGAGTCCTGTTACTCAACTGCGCGCAGGCCAGCAATTGATGACGATGGCCTCGCTACTGCATGTCGATAACGAGGGACACTCGCTGGCTGCGGCACTCGTCAAACGCTCTGGTCTTGATGCCCACGAGTGGCTGCAGCGCTATCTGGATACGTATCTGACCCCGCTTCTGCATGCCTTCTTTGCCTATGACCTTGTATTTATGCCGCACGGTGAAAATCTGATTATCGTTCTGGAAGACGCCGTTCCACAATTTGTCTTCATGAAGGACATCGCCGAGGAGATTGGCCTACTTAACAGTGATCGCCAACTGCCACCCGGCGTGGATCGTATCTCGGTGAAGATCGAAGACGATATGAAGATCAATTACATCTTTCTCGATATTTTTGACTGCTTCTTCCGTTACCTGGCACCTCTGCTCGACAGGCAGGCAAATTTACCGGAAACACAATTCTGGCAAGCGGTAGCAAGCTGCGTGACGAACTACCAAAGCAGTCACCCTCAGTTTGCTGCTAAGTATCGTCAATTTGATCTGTTCAAACCCGACTTTGTGCGTACCTGCCTCAATCGTCTGCAACTCAATAACAACCAGCAAATGATAGATCTGGATGACAGAGAAAAAAATCTGAAATTTGCCGGCATGCTCGACAACCCATTACATCAGTTCCGCCTGTCCAGCAAGGCTTGAGCCAGTGGCCAGATATGAACAATCGCAACGACCACAACCATCGACTTCCTGTTCAAGAAAGAGAGTCAGATTCATGAAGCGCGCTAAAACACGCAAAGTCCTCGGTTTATTATTGGCCAGCACCAGCCTGACAGAACTAGCTGTCGCTCGCGCCGAAACGAGCTCCGATCCGGCCGTGCTAACCGAGATTACCGTCACGGCCAAACGTCCATCATCAACGACGACTGAAGATTCGCAGTCCTACACCGCGCCCAGAGCCTCCAGTGCAACTGGTCTTGATCTGTCCCTGCGAGATACACCGCAATCGGTCAGTGTGATCACTCATCAACGATTGCAAGACCAACGGCTCGAACGCGTGATTGATGTCATCAATGCCACGACGGGCTTGAGTGCCAAACAATACGAGGCAGACCGTTTCAGCTTGTTTTCACGCGGCATGAGCATTACTAACATTTTGTACGATGGCGTCCCCACTTTCTATGACACCCGTTTTAACTATGGCGACAATACGATGGACACCGCGCTGTACGACCGTGTGGAAGTCGTGCGCGGCGCTACTGGCCTGACCACTGGCCCCGGCAATCCCTCGGCCTCGGTCAATCTGATGCGTAAAAAACCGACTGCCGATTTCCAGGGGAGTGCCTTGCTGGGGCTGGGGGCGTGGAATGCCTGGCGCAGCGAAGTCGATGTTGCCGGCCCTATCAATGCCAGCGGCAGCGTGCGTGGGCGCCTGGTCGGCGCGCACCAGGAGAACCAGTCTTTCCTCGACCGGTACCGGCAACAGCGCGACGTTCTCTATGGCGTGATCGAAACTGACCTGAGCAGCGATACGCTCCTCACAGTCGGTATGGATTATCAAAAAAATCGTACTCGCGGCACGATATCGGGTGGCTTACCGCTGTTCTATAGTGATGGCAGCAGAACCAATTATCCGCGCTCGGCCTCCACGGCGCAGCCCTGGTCTAAATCAGATACTACGGCGTTCAATGGATTTGCCAGTCTCAGACATACGCTCAACGAAAATTGGCAACTGCAAGCCAGCTTCGCTTATGGTCACAACCAACTGCAGATGAATAATGCCTACGTCTACGGCGCACCAAATGCGCAAACCAATGTGGGTTTGAACAGTGGTGCCTTCAGCAAGATTGAAGCGACACGCATTCAACATGCTGGCGACCTGCGCCTGAGTGGAAATTACCAATTGTTGGGCCGCCAGCATAAGCTCAATGCAGGCTTAAATCTCAACGAGCAAAGCTTTAATACTCCGTATTACTATCCGAGCGCAGCACTGCCACCGCTCGGTGACTTCCTCACTTCAGGCTACGGCATAGCCGAGCCTGCATGGAGTTCGACCAGTACGATAGGTTCCGATGGCCGCAACAAACAGCAGGCACTCTACACTGTTACGCAACTGTCGCTGACCGACCCGCTATCGCTCATTGTCGGCGGACGCTTCACCAACTACCACAGCAAGACTAACAACTTCGGTACGCGTAGCGATGCTGACTACAAGGAGTTCTCCTTCTATGGTGGCGTCAATTATGCGCTCACCGATACCACGTCGGTCTATGCCAGTTATACGGATATCTTCACGCCGCAAACCGTGCTCGATGCCAATGCAAAAGCACTGGTACCAGAAATTGGACAGAACCGGGAGATCGGCGTCAAAGCAGCCTTGCTGGGTAATGCAGTCAATGTCTCTGCCGCCGTATTTGATATTGATCGCCAACACATAGCGCAAGCGGTACCTGGACAGTATCTGCCGGGACGCGTTCAGGTCTATCAAAGCGTCGGCAGTGGTAAGACACGCGGTTTCGAAACTGAAATTTCCGGCCAGTTAGCCAAGGGCTGGAACCTGACTGCTGGCTATACGGTATTTTCCAGCCATGACGATAAAGGGCAGGCACTCAGTACCACCTTGCCACGCCGTCAATTCAAACTTTTCAGCAGCTACCAGCTCCCGGGCGCATGGAATCAGCTGACCTTAGGCGGCGGCGCCAACTGGCAAAGTCAGAACAGCAATATCGTCAACCGACCTGATCGCAGCAAGGTCAAGCTGGAAGAAGGTTCTTACGCGCTCTGGAATCTGATGGCGCGCTACGAGTTTGACAAGCAGTTGTCGCTCACGGTGAATGTGGAAAACGTGTTCGACAAGACTTATTACTCGCAGCTAGGCCAATACGACCAATACCAGTATGGCAAGCCGCGCAATATCAACGCTACGCTGCGCAAACGTTTCTGATCCGGCACATCAGCGCAAACATCAGGGTGCATAACGCAAGCGATGCACCTTGCTCCGCGATCTTTTCCAACGCTGTCATGCCTTCATGAGGTGTCATGTCACTGCAAGAATTATTCGCCATGATCAGCCAGGTTCTGCCTGGCCTGGACGGTAGTATCGCCGGTCGCCATGGGCAATCTCATCACATGACAATTGATGTCGATCATGCGCCTGCATTGGCAGTACAACATCTGTATCAATTTTTGCAAAGTAACTACCCGGAAGCCGGTCCGCATTACTGGTCGTGTCGTTGCTGGAACCTGTTGATATGGCAGCCGGTATATCTTTGTGTGCTCAGCACACATGTAGCGCACTGTGTACCGAGCCTGAACGGGATGAAGCAAACGTTGCGCCCTGGGCTTGTTGCCGGATTTTCTCTTCCGCAGCAAGCGCTACCTACCGCAAAAACCGAGAGCTTGATTAAGACTGCAGCAACAAATATCGTTGTACTGCGCGAGTCGCTGTATCTCGCATTATGCAAGCACACCAGACTGCCAGAAAAACTGGCCAATATGCTGGAGGCCGATTGCGTAACGTCGGCACTGCTACATGCCCAGCAACATCGAAAGACGATAGCCAATAGCGACATAAAATACTGGAGCCAACAATGGCTTGATGCGCTGCAACTGTCCTGCACCGATGCAGTGATAGAAGTAAAAATGGAAAAGCAAGCACCACGCCTTGCCATCTGCAGACAATCGTGCTGCCAGCATTTTCGTCGCGCTGATGGGGAAAAGTGCCATGACTGCCCCAAACGCAGCATGCAAGAACGCCATCAGATTTTACGAATGGCATATTGCGCAGCCTCCGATTAGCGCAAATCTGCAAACAGTAGCCGGGTATTGTGTGCATTGAACGTGAGTGGCAAGCGCTTGATGAACGCAAGTTTGGCATCGGCAATATCAGTGTCGCTGGCGGCGCATTACCTTGATATCAGCAGGTAGGCGTGAATTTTCGCAAGGTGGGTATTGTTGGCGCAGGCGCGCTGATTTTTGCGTACTGGTAAAAGTGAGGCTGGCGGAGTTTGTTAGTCTTGTCCTTGTCCTTGCCCTTGTCCTTGCCCTTGCCCTTGCCCTTGCCCTTATTCGTGTCACCTGGTTCGCGCGCGGCTCGATTCGAAGAATTGAGCCACCCTCGACGGTGTGAACAAGCGCGCCAACGTTGTCAAGCCGATGGCTGACGGATTGCGGGATTCAGCCTGTCGCGTCCTGAAAATCAAGGACGGGGCTTCCCGGTAAAGCGCGATGGAGAAAATAATTGCCTATGGAAAAACACCAAGGCGCACGATTCTGCTCCGGCTGCGCCCGCGCAAAGACGATCTTTGCGCGGTAGCGACGCTTTACTGCGCTTAAAACTCTTCCCAGTCATCGCCTGCCGGTGCCTTGGCCGGTGCCTTGGCAGGCGCGTGCTGCGCTGCTTGCGGCTTGGTGACGCTCAGGCGCTTGGCGGGCTTTGGTGTGCTTGGCGTTGCCACGCGCGGCGTTGCCACGGTGACTGCGGGTGCCGTCTGGCGCACCTGCTCGCCCAGCTTGAACACGCTGACCACCTGGGCCAGGTGGCTGGCCTGGTCTTGCAA
Source organism: Janthinobacterium lividum PAMC 25724 (assembly GCA_000242815.2). GTDB lineage: Bacteria > Pseudomonadota > Gammaproteobacteria > Burkholderiales > Burkholderiaceae_D > Janthinobacterium > Janthinobacterium lividum_D. The sequence continues at coordinate 374,684 of AHHB01000037.1, read as the reverse complement.
GCTTTCGGCGGCGGCTGCCGCTTCTTCGACCAGGGCCGCATTTTGCTGCGTCACGCCATCCATCTGCGCCAGCGCCTGGTTGACTTGGGCGATGCCATCGCTTTGCTCGCTGGTGGCGACGCTGATGTCGGCCATGATGGCGGTGACCTTGCGCACGCTGTCGACTACTTGCTCCATGGTGGCGCCCGCTTCATCGACGAGTTTGCTGCCTGTGGCCACCTTGCCGACGGAATCGTCGATCAGCTGTTTGATTTCCTTGGCTGCCGCGGCAGAGCGCTGTGCCAGGTTGCGCACTTCCGTGGCGACGACGGCAAAGCCGCGTCCCTGTTCGCCCGCGCGCGCCGCTTCCACGGCGGCGTTCAGGGCCAGGATATTGGTCTGGAAGGCGATGCCGTCAATCACGCTGATGATGTCGACGATCTTGTTCGACGACTCATTGATCGAGGTCATGGTCGCTATCACCTTGCCGACCACTTCGCCACTCTTTTGCGCCACATCCGACGCGGAAGCCGCCAATTGATTGGCCTGGCGCGCATGGTCGGCGTTTTCCTTGACCGTGCCCGTCAGCTCTTCCACCGAGGCCGCTGTTTCTTCCAGCGAACTGGCTTGCTGTTCCGTGCGCGCAGACAGGTCGTTATTGCCTTGTGCAATTTCAGCGCTGGAACGCGCCACGTTGTCGGCGCTCGCTTGCACTTGCAGCAGCACGGCGTGGATCTTTTCCACGAATTGGTTGAAACCCTTGCCGATGATGGCCAGCTCGTCGGTGCCCTTGACTTCCAGCTTGACGCGCAGATCGGCGTCGCCGCTGGACAGGTCCGTCATGGTGCGGCCCAGGGCGCGCAGCGGGCGCATGAGCTGGCTGACGACGAGGATTAAAATACCGGCCGTTGCCGCCGCGCACAGCAGGGCGACGATCAGGGTGTAGATCAGCAGCTCGCGGGCCGAGGCGATGGACACGCTTTTCGGGAAGTTCAGTTCCACGCTCCATGGAGCGATATCGGGGTGGATCTGCAGGGGCTGCAGCAAATGGATGTAGCCCTGTTCATCCTCGTATTCATAAGGCTGGCCCTGGCTAATCTTTTCCAGTCCGGCAGTCGGCACGTCGTCGGCCTTCTTGCCCAGCCGCGCAGGCAAGGGGTGGCTGGCGTACAGGCCGCCGTTCGAGATCAGGGCCAGCTTGCCACCCTCGATTACTTTCAGGTCGGCCAGGATTTTTGCCAGGCGCGTGAGCATGAAGTCGGCGCTGGCCGTGCCCTTGAAGCTGCCATCAATCATGATGGGCGTGACCAGCGACGCCATCAGTACATCCTTGCCGTCGACGGGATAGATGTACGGTTCCGTAAAGAAGGTTTTCCCTGTGCGCTTGGGCACGTCATACCAGTCGTTGGCACCGGGTTTCGGGTCGAAGACGATGGGTTCGACTTGCAGCTTGCCGCCGACGCCCCGCGTCCAGTAGGGCATGAAGCGGCCGCTGGCGTCGTAGTTCGGTTTCTGGTTGGCAAATTCCGCATCCTTGCCGTCGAGTGCGTTCGGCTCCCACGTGACGGCCGCACCGATCAAGTCTTCCGAACCGCTCAAGGTGGCCTTGGTCAGTTCATTGATTTGCTCGCGCTGCAGCGGCAGGCTGGCGCTTTTGGTGCCGCGCATGGCACCGGCCAGGCTGCTGACGCTGGCCAGATTGCTACCGATACGTGCCTGCAACGCAGCTGCTACTTCGCGCGCCGAGGTGCGCGCCAGTGCCAAAGCGGCTGCCTCGGCGCTGGCGCTGCTCTTGTAGCCGATCACCGCCGCCGTGATGCCCAGGCTGAGGACGGCAAGCGCGGTGGCGGCGACGCAGATTTTGCTGTTGAGGGAAAGTTGCATGATGCTGTTCCTTGGTAAGGAGTGGTATCGGTGCCTCGGGCGGCGCGCCTAGAACGTCTTGCTGATGGCCACGACCAGCGTGGTCGCGGCAGGGTTCGAGGTGTCGAACTGGCCGGCTGCATTCGGGATGCCCAGTGTGTAATTGTCATAGGCGTTGGTGGCACCCCAGGCGCGCGTGACGGCGGCGCTGGCGCTCCAGCCGCCGTCGAAGGCCCGTGTGATGCCGACCTTGGCGTCGCGCCAGTTCCAGATGGCATTGCCAGTGCCGGCCACCCGGCCATTGCCGGCATGCAGATTCAAGGTCCAGGCATTGCCCAGGTCGACATTCGCGCCTACGTCCAGGTAGCCCGTGCCACGCGCATTGGTGACGCCGAAAAAGTCCCGCGTGACGGTATGGTTGTACTTGGCGTACAGCATCCTGTAGCTCAGGCCCAGCGACAATTCGCCATAGTCGTATTTGACGCCTGTGGCGCGGTAGACGGCACCCGGATACGCGTAGTAATACGCCAGCACGCTATAGCCGAGCTCGCCCGCCGTGCCGCTGTAGCCGCCATACAGGTCCCATTCGATGCGGGCGTCTTCGATATAGCGGTCGCTGACGGTGGAAGCCCACGTTCCCAGCGACCAGCCGCTCGGGTGCACGTAGTCGGCGCCCACTTGCAGCGCGGGTTTGCCCCAGGTCTGGCGAAAGCCGCGTGAAATGTATTGCGAGGTGAGGCTGGCATTGGCGCTGAAAGTAGCGGCAGTGGTGTTCGTGCTGTCCGTGCTCTGCGCCTGTACGGGCAGAGCGGCAAGCAGCAGGGCATAGCCGAGCAAGGATGTTACGCGAAGGTTGCGGTACGATCTCATGGCACTTAGCTCCGTATCTTCTGGCAGCGGCCGTCCAGGCGCGTTGCCCTGATGGTTGCAATATACAAATGCGGAAAGGACTCTGCGCGAGTAAGACTACACCGTCTGCACATCCGTAGCAATATGCATACATTCTCACCAAACGTAACGAAAGGATAGGGGCTAGGGTGAGTGGAAGTCAACAAAGTTGCAATTTGGAAATTGCGAGTTGTTGTTTCCTGTCACTTTTTCATGTGCCTGTCATACTGCTGGCGTGCCGCGGCTGGCGGCCTGTTGCAAGCTCGCTAGCAGGCCGGGCAGGGCAGCATGCAGGGCGGGCAGGTCGCCAGCCTGCAACTCGGCCTGCGCTTCCACCTGGCCCGATGGCTGGCCCCAGACGATCTTTGCGCCCAGTCGGGCGCCGGTGTCGAGCCCGGTGACGCTGACCAGCAGGGCGACTTCTTCCGGCGCATCCTCGGGCACCTCTTCGAGCAGGCAGGAAATACCAAAATGATAGTTTTGGAAAGTGCTGTTCGTGCCACTGGAAAAAGCGAACACCGAGGCGAGCACCTGCGGCGCAGCGGCCGCGAGTGGCGCCAGGGCGGCGCGGAACAGGGGCAGCAAATCGTTTTCCAGCTGGAGCACGAGCGGATGAGTATGGCTGAGGACGGTCATGTGGGGCTGGAAGAAGTGGCGGCGCGCGATGTTAGCAGTTTTCAGCGCCGCCGTGGCCCGGCGTCAGGCGGCGTAGCTGCTGCTACGCGGCGCGGCGTGAGGGCGAAGATGGTCTCGCCTCACGCGATCGCCGTCGCTTGCGCGGCCGTTAGAAGTACGTAGTAAAACTAGCGTGGTAAAACTGCATGAGCTGCTAGTGCAAGGTGTAGATGGGCGCGAAAACGGCCTGCTGCACTGCATCATGATGAGCTTGGTCCGGCGCCATGCCGGGTTCGCGACGATGGCATTTGCAGCGCGCCTGTGTAGGCCATCCTGTGCTCAAGCGCAAGGCGAGCAGGATGGCGCTACCGATGTTGCAACAGCCTGTGATGCTGCTGGGCTGCGGTCAGTGCTTGGCGACTGCGTCACAATTAACGGCTCAGGCCGCTCATCCAGCTTGGCTGCGGGTTGGCACGGGCCAGTTCGCGCATGCGGTATTCCAGATCGTAACGATCGGTCGATTCGGCCAGGTAGGCTTCTTCGACAGCACGCTCGCGGCGCTCGCTGCGTTGCTTCAGCCAGGTGCCCAGGCGTTTGGCGGTAAGGACCAGAGTGGCGACGATATTGTTGTGTTGTGTGGTGTGATAGCTAAATGCGGTAGACATGGCAGACTCCTAGTGTGTCGTGCTGCGATATGCTGCACTGCACTATAATTATACCGATTCCAAGATATAAGGCTACTTTCGATTTCAAATGTCAGCTATTCAATTTTGAAATAACGGGTGGGAAAGCTGCGCAATAAAGGGCTTTAAGGCATAATGCCGGCGCAGTATCGTAGTTTTACTACAAGACTGTTTTGCGCTGGATGTTGTTTTAAGACGCAGCCAGTCGGTGTGCCGCGCCTAGCAAGCAGCGTTCTGACGAGAAACGGTCAGTCGTGCGCCTGCCGCGCGCAAGCGTCGCCCTGCCTGTCCCCTGCCTGCCCCCTAAGCGCTGATGGCAGTCATGGTCCACGCTGATATCTGCGCGCTGCTTGCGTGTCTTGGTGCTGCCCGGGTGGAAACGCTTCCACGGCTGGCAAGATCAACTTGGAATTGAAAAATGGAGAAGGTATGGAATACGTAAAGCAAGGCCAGGGCGTACCGTCCGCACAGGCTGGCACGCAAAACAATACAGGCGCCCTGATCATTGTCACGCTGCTGTTTTTCATGTGGGGACTGCTGACATCGCTCAATGATGTACTGATTCCCCATCTGCGCTCGATCTATACCTTGACCTATGTCCAGGCGATGTTGGTGCAGTTCTGCTTCTTTGGCGCTTACGCCATCGTCTCGCTGCCGGCCGGCATGCTGATCAAGAAAATTGGCTATCAGCGCGGCGTCGTCGCAGGTTTACTGATCGCCGCCGCCGGCTGCGCCATGTTCTACCCGGCGTCCACTGGCAGCTATGCGCTGTTCCTGCTGTCGTTCTTCATCCTGGCGGCCGGCATCACCGTGCTGCAGGTGGCGGCCAATCCCTATGTGACGGAGCTGGGCGACCCGCAGACGGCGTCGAGCCGCCTGACCCTGACGCAAGCGTTCAATGCGCTGGGCACCACCGTGGCGCCGGCGCTGGGCGGCATGCTCATTTTGTCAGGTACCGTGCTGACGGTGCAGCAGTTCGACCTGCTGCCGGCGGCCGAGCAACTGGCCTACCGCGCCAAGGAAGCGGCCTCCGTGCAAGGCCCTTACCTGGTGCTGGCCGCGACCCTGGTGTTGCTGGCCGTGCTGTTTGCGCTGGCAAAATTGCCGAAAATTTCGCACGCGGACGAGGCGGCGGCGCTGGCGCATGCTGGCGACAAGGTCTCGATCTGGTCGCACCGTCACCTGGTGCTGGGCGCGCTGGCCATCTTCCTCTACGTCGGTGGTGAAGTCAGCATTGGCAGCTTCCTGATCAATTTCTTGGGCGAGCGCCATATCGCGGGCCTCAGCCACGCCGACGCCGCCTATTTTGTCAGCTATTACTGGGGTGGCGCCATGCTGGGCCGCTTCGTCGGCTTTGCCGTGATGCGCTACGTCAGCCCTGGCAAGACCCTGGCCTTCAATGCCGCCGTGGTGATCGCGCTGATCCTCGTTGCCGTGTTCTCCAGCGGCCATACGGCCATGTGGGCATTGATTGCCGTCGGCCTGTTCAACTCCATCATGTTCCCGACCATTTTCAGCATGGCCCTGAACAAGCTCGGTGCGCAAACGGGTCAAGGTTCCGGCATCCTGTGCATGGCCATCGTCGGCGGCGCCATCGTGCCGTTCATCCAGGGCTTTCTGGCCGACCACATCAACCTGCAGTTGTCCTTCCTGGTACCGGCCCTGTGCTACACCTTCATCTTGTACTTCGGCTGGAAATACGCCAGCATGTACAACGACGCCGCGGCCAAATAAGCTGCGCTGTCGCGATCAATCAAAAGGGTGGCCTCGGCCACCGGCGTCAGTGCGTGAACTGTGTGCCCAGCACGTCCTGGCATACTTCGAGCCAGGCGCGCGCCGCGTGCGACAGATAACGCCCGCTCCACACGTGCGCCACCTGCCAGGCCACTTCAGGTTCGACGAGGCGTACCGCTTCCAGGGGGACGCCGGCCAGGCGGTGGATGAACGGCTCCGGCAGCAGCGCCACGCCCAGGCCTGCCGACGCCATTGCCACCAGCCAGTCCCACTGGCCGCTCTGCGCCGCAATGTTCGGCGTGAAGCCCGCTTGCGCGAAATGCTGGCGCAGGCTGCGCGTGAGGGCGAAATCATCTTTTAGCAGCACCAGCGGCAGCCCGGCCAGGGCCTTGAAGGGCAGTGTCGTGCGTTTTTTTTGGAACGTGCCCGCTTCGGCCAGGGCCCAGATCGGGTAGCTGGCGATGCTGACGGCGACGAGATCCAGTTCCGGGTCGGCCGGTAGCACCGTCATGCCGATTTCGAGTTCCCCGGCCGCCACCTTGCGCTCTATTTGCTGGCCCGTATCTTCCTGCAGGGTCAGGCTGATGTTCGGGTGGCGCGCGCGAAATGCCTTCAATACGGGCGTGAACAGCACATTGATCATGGGCGGGATGCCAACCGTCAGGCTGCCGCGCTGCAAGGCCTGGGTATCGCGCACTTCCAGGGTCAGCTGGCGCATATTGGCCAGCATTTCCTGGCCGTGCTGGTAGACGATGCGGCCCGTGTCGGTGAGCGTCAACTTGCGCCCGTCGCGCACCAGCAGCTGCGCGCCGACTTCATCTTCCAACTGGCGCACCATCTTGCTGATGGTCGATTGTGTCAGGTGCAGCGATTCTGCCGCCTGCGTAAAGCTCGACAGGCGTACGGTTTCGACAAAATAGCGCAGGGAACGGATATCCAAGATGGGGCTCGCCTCGGCGCGGCATGAAAATATCGACTGGATTTTACGAAATTAATTCATGCCATGCATGTAAGCACGATTTTATACTGAATCGACTTATGGGGCTGGCGTATGACAGCCATCGAGTTTGAGAATATATAGAATATCAGGAGCATCACGATGTACGAGGACCGTATTCGCCACCCAGGCTTGCTCAGCAAAATCATGAGCGCCGATGAGGCAGCAAAATTATTCCATAACGGCATGCGTGTCGGCATGAGCGGCTTCACCCGCGCCGGCGACGCCAAGGCCCTGCCGCGCGCACTCGCCGAGCGCGCCCTGAGAGATCCATTGAGCCTGACGTTGATCACGGGCGCTTCGCTGGGTAATGGCAGCGATGGACTGATGGCCGAGGCGGGCGTGCTGGCACGCCGCATGCCGTTCCAGGTCGACCCGGTCTTGCGCGGCAAGATCAACAACGGCGAAGTCATGTTTATCGACCAGCATCTGTCGGAAACGGCCGAGCAACTGCGCTCGGGCAACCTGGCCGCCATCGATATCGCCGTCATCGAAGCGACGGCCATCACGGCCGCCGGCGCCATCATCCCGACCATGTCGGTGGGCAACTCCGCCGCCTTCGCCCAGCAGGCAACGCAGCTCATCATCGAAATCAACCTGTCCACGCCGCTGGCGCTGGAAGGCTTGCACGACATCTATATTCCGCAAACTTTGCCGGGCCGCGCACCGATCCCGCTCACGCGCGTCGACCAGCGCCTGGGCAGCACGGCCATCGCCATCGATCCGGCGCGCATCGCCGCCATCGTCATCACGGATAGCCCGGACAGCCCGTCGAACGCCTTGCCGCCGGACGCTGAGACGCAGGCGATTGCCAGCCACGTGATCGCCTTCCTGCAGGGCGAAGTGGCGGCCGGGCGCATGGGACCCGAATTGCTGCCCTTGCAGGCGGGCATCGGCACCATCGCCAACGCCGTGCTGCATGGCCTGATCGGTTCGCCCTTCCAGAACATGACGATGTATTCGGAAGTGCTGCAAGACAGCGCGATCGAGTTGCTCGATTCGGGCCAGTTGGCGTTTGCCTCGGCCTCGTCGATTACCCTGTCGGCCGAGGTGCATCAAAAGCTGATGGACAATATCGACCATTACCGCTCGAAGATCGTGCTACGCCCGCAAGAGATCAGCAACCATCCCGAGATTGTGCGTCGCCTGGGCATCATCGCCCTCAATACGGCGCTCGAATTCGACATCTACGGCAACGTCAATTCCACGCACGTGTGCGGCACGCACATGATGAACGGCATCGGCGGCTCGGGCGACTTTGCGCGCAACGGGCAAGTATCGATGTTCGTGTCGAAATCGGCAGCCAAGGGCGGACGCATTTCCAGCGTCGTGCCGATGGTCTCGCATGTCGACCATACGGAGCATGACGTCGATGTGCTGGTGACGGAGTGGGGCTATGCGGACTTGCGTGGCTTGGCGCCGCGCGAACGGGCGCCGTTGATCATCGAACGTTGCACGCATCCCGATTATCGCGCGCAATTGCGTGCGTACTACGACGCGGCATGCCAGCGTGGCGGCCACACGCCGCACCTTCTGGAACAGGCGCTGTCGTGGCATACGCGCTACCAGGAAACGCAGAGCATGCTGGCAGCGCAGTGAGCTTCGCTGAAAGAATGAAATAAAGACAGGGCTGGCCCGCGCATGGCCGCGCCTGCGCATTTGTTGCCTGGCGCAGCTTGCGTCAGATGAAGGATCAGAGCGCCGGCGCAAAGCGCAGGCCGATGCCTGTCGTCACGACTGCCAGCAAGTCGTCGATATGCGCGTTCATCTCCGGGTGCGGCGTCCATGGGTCGCCCGCATCCATGACGATGCGCAGCGAAACGAGGCCGTGCAGTGCTTGCCAAAAAATTTGCGTCATCGCGTGCAGCGTCGGCGCGTCCTGGCGCACCTTGCCTGCCTGTGCCAGTTCGCCGAACAGGTGCAGCGCATAGGCGTAGGGATCTTGCTCGATATTGCCGTGTTCCACGTCGACGGCGTCGATGTGCGCATGTGGACGCCTTTCCATAAAGATTAGCGCATACTCGTCGGGATGCTGGAAGCCGTACGTGATGTAGGCGCGGCCGACCAGGCTGATGCGCTCCCACGGGTCTGTGCTGTTGGTGCAGGCGGCACGCATGGCGCGCACCAGTTCCAGCAAGTCCTTGTCCATGGCCTGGGCGATCAAGGTGGCCTTGTCGCGGAACAGGGCGTAGACGACGGTGGTGGAAAAGCCGGCCGCCTCGGCCACCTTGCGGATGGAAACGGCGCGCGCGCCCCCCTGCTTGATGAGATCTTTGACGACCTCGATGATGTGCTCGCGCCGGGTATGGGCCTCGCGTAATTTTCTTTCCTGAATATTGGTCAACTTCTTGTCCACGACTCTTTCCTGGCAACGCGATGAAAGCAAGAATTATAGGGTGACGATGGGCCGTCAGTGTGTCTGGCATTGTTACAATCGAGTTTTTTGTCCGGTGGACGCGACAGGGCACCGATTTTTGTCCTTTTGCCCGGCGCTTTTCCACCGATGCCATTGATTGCTGCATAAATCGCCGGTCCAGGCTTTGCGAACGGCGCCAAAGGGCGGAAAATAGCGCGATAGCTTACACTGCGTTTTCAGCGCAACGGCGCCAGCCCACGAGGCGGGGCCCGAATACTTAGCCGGAATACTTACTTAGGACGGGATCATTATATGACCATTAAAATCAGCCAGAACTTCGACTCGGGTGCCATCGAGGTGGTGAGCGCCACTAGCTTTGCTGCCATCGAGCTGAACTTGCGCAAGGATAGCCACGCCGATATCCATCAGTGGTTCCACTTCCGCCTGCAAGGCGCGCGCGGCCAGGCATGCACGCTGCGCATCCTCAATGCAGGCCAGGCCACGTATCCGGCCGGCTATGAAGGCTACCAGGCCGTGGCCAGCTACGACAGCGAAAACTGGTTCCGTGTGCCGACCTCGTTCGACGGCCAGGTCATGACCATTTCGCACACGCCGGAACTCGACAGCGTGTACTACGCCTACTTCGAACCGTATTCGTGGGAACGCCATTTGCGCCTGCTGGGCGAAGTGGCCGAGCATCCGCTGGCGCGCGTTTCCGATTTGGGCAGCACGGTCGACGGCCGCGACATGAATTTGGTCACCATCGGCAATCCGCAGGCGGAAAAGAAAATCTGGATCATCGCGCGCCAGCATCCGGGCGAATCGATGGCCGAATGGTTTGTCGAAGGCCTCATCGATTCCCTGTTGGACGATGCCAATCCGATCGCGCGCAAGCTTTTGCAGCGCGCCGTGTTCCACATCGTGCCGAACATGAACCCGGACGGCTCCATCCGCGGCAACTTGCGCACGAATGCCGCTGGTGCCAACCTGAACCGTGAATGGATGACGCCATCGCTGGAATCGAGCCCGGAAGTGCTGTGTGTGAAAAACGAGATCCACGCAACGGGCGTCGACATGTTCTTCGACATCCACGGCGATGAAGCGCTGCCATACAACTTTGTGGCCGGCAACGAAATGCTGGAAAACTTCACGCCCGAGCAAGCAGCGCAACAAAAGGCTTTCATCGAGCGCTACAAGCAGGCCAGCCCCGATTTCCAGGACAAGTTCGGCTATGCTGCCAGCAAGTACAAGTCGGACATGTTGACGCTGGCATCGAAATACATCGGTCACCATTTCGGCTGCCTGGCGCTGACCCTGGAAATGCCGTTCAAGGAAAACGCCGACTTGCCCGATCCGGCCGTAGGCTGGAATGGCGCGCGCAGCGCGGCCCTGGGCGCGGCCATGCTGCAGCCTATCTTGCTGTCGCTCGATTGAACGGCGTTGATCATGGGCGTCGAGATCGAACGTAAATTCTTGTTGCAAGGCGACGCCTGGCGTGGCCTGGGGCAGGCCGTCTTGCTGCGTCAGGGGTATTTGTCGTCCGCGCGCGAGCGCGTGGTGCGCGTGCGCATCGAGGGGCAGCAGGCGATGCTGACCATCAAGGGTGCGAACGTGGGCGCAACGCGCGGCGAGTGGGAGTATCCGATTGCGCTGGCCGATGCCGTTGAACTGCTCGACGGCCTGTGCGAACAGCCGCTGATCGAAAAGGTCCGCCACCGCATCGAACACGCAGGCATGGTGTGGGAAGTCGATGAGTTCCTGGGGGCTAACGCGGGCCTGGTGGTGGCCGAGATCGAACTGGCCTCGGAAGACCAGCCCTTCGAGAAACCCGATTGGGTTGGCGCGGAAGTGTCGGGCGATGCGCGCTACTACAACGCGAACCTGATCCGGCAACCGTTTTCGCAGTGGTGATGGGGCGATAAACGCGGCTTGAAATGCAAAAAGGCGGAACCGGGGTTCCGCCTTTTTTTGCATGCGCTGGTGGTGTTGTCTGATTACGCGCTGCGCGCTAATCCGACCTACAGCCCGTACCGGCATCGTAGGTCGGATTAGCCGGTACGGCGTAATCCGACAACACCGTTACGGCATCAGTGGAAATGCTCTGTACCCTGTGGCGTATCCTCGGGCATTTCCGCGTGCGCCAGCTCACCGACAGAATCGGCAAACAGGGGCGCGCCGCAATCGTCGCAGTATTCACCGACGTAACGTTCCGCGTGGCGCTTGATCTGTGTCACGCCGGCGGCGTTCAGGTGCTCGATGATTTCATCGACAGGCGTCTTTTGCTTGTCCAGCGCGGCGATGCCGACCTGGATCAAGCCTTCGATCGGCGTGCCATCCTCGTCTTCCTGGCCATACAGGGGCCAGACGATGCCGTAGATGACGTCCGGTGCCTGGCGCAGGGTGAAGGCGATGCGGTACTCATCGACCTGGCCATCGGCCGCTTCTTCGCCGAAGCCGGCGATGACGGCGCGCAGTTCCGACGCTTCGATGGCCAAGGTGTGCGTCAGGAAGTGCACGGCGGCGCGCACCGAGACGGGGCGTATCAGCTTGTCCGCTTCGCGGCAAGCCACGTAGTACGCCTCTGGCAGCAGCAACTCCAGGCCGCAGCCGGGCAGCAGGCGGGCGATGGTCGGCGTCGCCTGCGTGCGCCATTGTTCCAGGGCGGCGCTGCGCTCGGCGATGAAGTCGAGCTGGCTGGCCGGCGTCTGCCAGCGGAACAGCGGTGCGCCGCTTGGCGCCACCACGGCTACCAGCAGGTAGCGCGTGTCGGCCAGGAAGGGGGCCGTTTCCGCTTCTTTGGACAAGGGCTTGACGGCTGTGCCTTTCAGGGCGGCGAGTGCCAGTTTCTGCGTCTTGGTATACGTTTCGACGTGGCTGCGCGGCAATTGGTCGATCGAATACAAAGTTGGCGCCATGGCCATCTTCGTGCCATCGGCCAGCAGGTGGGCGGCGAAATGCGCCGACAGCACGCCGTGCGCGTCGCCGGCCATGGTGCCGGAGGCGATGGAAAAGCGCGTCCAGGCGAGGATGGGCACGGCCACCAGCAGGGCATCGTAGCGCACGTCTTCATGTGTGATGACGGTCGATTCGCTGATGGCTTCAACGCAGTCCATCAGTACGTCGTAGGCGTTCAAGTCTTCCTTGAACAGGCTGCCCAGGGTGTTGTCGATGGTGTCCTGGTGGCCGGTTTTGAGTAATTTCTGGAGCTGCGTATCCAGGCTGTGTTCCCAGGACCGCTCTTCGAGACGGCTGGCTGCCTGTACGATCGCCTGGGCAAAGGTGACCAGGCGCTGGCTGTCGGCAGTCAGTTTATGGGATGAATCTTTGGAAGGACGACGCATAGCGGGGTAAGAGTCTCGGAAAGTGGAAAAAATAGATCAGGCTAACAAGGATAAACCCTGATGACCGTATTGTAGAGGATTCGGCCGCACGCAATACAGAAGCTCCTTGCAGATCATGCCAATAGTCGAAATTTCAAGGAAAAACAGGCTGCAGGGACGAAAAAAAGCGCCGGTCGAAACCGGCGCTCTTGTCTTGCTACACAGCTGGGCAGATTACTCGGCCAGCAACTGACGCAGTACGAATGGCAGGATACCGCCATGCTTGTAGTAATCGACTTCGATCGGCGTATCGATGCGCAGCAGCACTTTCACGTCGACGCTGGTGCCGTCGGCGCGGTGGATCACCAGGGTGGCCAGTTGCTGTGGCTTGATTTCGCCTTCGAGGCCTTTCAGGTCGAACGTTTCATTGCCGGTGATGCCCAGCGTTTGCACGCTGTCGTCGCCGATGAATTGCAGTGGCAGCACGCCCATGCCCACCAGGTTCGAGCGGTGGATGCGCTCGAACGAACGGGTGATCACGGCTTTCACGCCCAGCAGCTGGGTGCCCTTGGCGGCCCAGTCGCGCGACGAGCCGGTACCGTACTCTTCGCCGCCGAAGACCATGGTTGGCGTGCCTTCAGCAACATACTTCATCGCTGCGTCGTAGATCGACATCTGTTCGCCGGAAGGCTGGTGAACCGTGATGCCGCCTTCGACTGCCGAGCCGTCTGCCTTGGCAGGGATCATGCGGTTTTTGATACGCACGTTGGCAAACGTGCCGCGCATCATGATTTCATGGTTGCCGCGACGCGAGCCGTAGGAGTTGAAGTCCGCTTTCAGGACGCCGTTTTCCTTCAGCCATTTGCCTGCAGGACCGTTTTCCTGGATCGAGCCGGCTGGAGAGATGTGGTCGGTGGTGATGGAATCGCCGAACACGCCCAGTGCGCGCGCGCCTTCGATGCCGGTGGCCACCGCTGCTGGCGTCATCGAGAAGTTGTCGAAGAACGGTGGTTCCGCGATGTAGGTCGATTTCGGCCAGTTGTAGACTTGACCCGACACGGTGGTTACTTTTTCCCACAGCTTGCCTGGTGCGCCCTTGACGTCGGCGTAGTTGTCCTTGAACACCTTGGCGTTCATGGCGAACTTCATCATGGCCGACACTTCAGCCGAGGTCGGCCAGATGTCGCCCAGGTAGACGTCCTTGCCGCCCTTGCCCTTGCCCACAGGCTCGGTCATCAGGTCGCGCGTCATGTTGCCGGCGATGGCGTAGGCGACGACCAGCGGTGGCGAAGCGAGGAAGTTCGAGCGGATGTTCGGGTGAATACGCGCTTCGAAGTTGCGGTTGCCTGACAGCACGGCCGAGGCGACGATGTCATGCGTGGCAATCGCAGCATTGAGCTCAGGCGTCAGGTCGCCCGCATTGCCGATACAGGTGGTGCAGCCGTAGGCGGTCACGCCAAAGCCCAGTTTTTCCAGGTAGGGCAGCAGGCCGGCAGCGGTCAGGTACTCGGTCACGACGCGCGAGCCGGGAGCCAGCGAGGTCTTGATGTGTGGCGCCACTTTCAGGCCGGCTTCGACGGCTTTCTTGGCCAGCAGGCCGGCAGCGAGCATCACGCTCGGGTTCGAGGTGTTGGTGCACGAGGTGATCGCGGCGATCAGCACGTCGCCGTTCGATACTTTCACCTTATTCGTCGTTTCGTACACGACGTTCAGGTCGTCTGGATTCTTGTTGAAGCCGTTTTCCGTGGTTGGCTTGGAGAACAGTTCGGCGAAGTTCGCCTTGACGTTGCCAATTTCGATACGGTCTTGCGGGCGTTTCGGACCGGCCAGCGAAGGAGCGACCGTCGCCAGGTCCAGTTCCACCACGCGGGTGTAGTCGATGTCGCCAGCTTTCGGCACGCCGAACAGGTTTTGCGCCTTGAAGTAGCCTTCGAACGCGGCGATTTCAGCCTTGCTGCGGCCGGTGCCCTTGAAGTAATCGATGGTCGCTTCGTCGACTGGGAAGAAGCCCATGGTCGCGCCGTATTCCGGTGCCATGTTGGCGATCGTCGCGCGGTCGGTCAGGGTCAGCGATTCGGTGCCGTCGCCGAAGAATTCGACGAACTTGCCGACGACTTTCTCTTTGCGCAGCAGTTCGGTGATGGTCAGTACCAGATCGGTGGCGGTGCAGCCTTCGCGCAGCGCGCCCGACAGGTTCACGCCGATCACGTCTGGCGTCAGGAAGTAGACCGGTTGGCCCAGCATGCCCGCTTCCGCCTCGATGCCGCCCACGCCCCAGCCGACTACGCCGATGCCGTTGATCATGGTGGTGTGCGAGTCGGTGCCGACCAGGGTGTCAGGGTAGTACACGTCGCCGGCTTTCTTGCCTGCGTAGTGCACGCCGCGCGCCAGGTATTCCAGATTGACCTGGTGGACGATGCCGAAGCCTGGTGGCACGACTCCGAAGGTGTCGAAGGCTTGCATGCCCCATTTCATGAACTGGTAACGCTCGTTGTTACGCGAGAATTCCAGTTTCATGTTCAGGTCCAGCGCTTTCTTTTCGCGGTAGTGATCGATGGTGACCGAGTGGTCGACCACCAGGTCGACCGGCACCAGCGGTTCGATTTTCTTGGCGTCGATGCCCATCTTGGCGGCCACGTTGCGCATCGCTGCCAGGTCGGCCAGCAGTGGAACACCGGTGAAGTCTTGCAGCACGACGCGCGCCACTACGAACGGGATCTCGTCGGTGCGCTCGGCGGTCGGGCCCCAGCTCGCCAATTGCTTGACGTGTTCTTCGGTGACTTTTTTGCCGTCGCAATTGCGCAATACCGATTCGAGTACGATGCGAATCGACACTGGCAGGCGGGAGACATTGATGCCCAGGCTTTTTTCCAGAGCAGGCAGGGAGTACAGCTTGCCCTTCTTGCTAGCCGAAATATTAAAGTCCTTGAGCGTGTTCAGAGTGTTGCGGGACATGACCTCTCCTTGTTGGGTATCGTCTATTTATTGATGATTCAAATTACAAAACATGACTGAGCCCCCGAAGAGGCCCTTGCTACGCACATCAGCCGCCGGCGACTGGCAAGACGCCCAGCGAGGCCGGAGCTTCCACCAAGGCGGCCGGTTTGGCTTGCTGCGCATCCTTGCATTCATTGGCCAACTGGCGGCCCTGCTTGGAATCGAGCAGCATGCCTTTGGCCGGGATGCCGATCCAGACCAGGCCATACATGCGGTTTTCGAAGCGGTTGGCGCCGGTGGTGGTGCCAACGCGGCTCAGGCGGTGCAGGCGCTTCTTCCAGCGCAGGGCGATGTGTTTGTCGTCACTGGCATTGGTGTAGATGGTAATTTTATTGCCAAGTTCACAGTTGAAATCGGTGGAGGCCGAGCCCAGCGTATCGGGTTCGTCGGCTTCTTCCTTGTCGAGCACCGACATGGCCAGCGGATGCGCTTCCTTGGTATCGGTGGTCTTGCTGGCCTTGGCTTTCGGCTTGGCCTTGGCTGCCTTGGCTTTTGCCGGCTCCTTGGTATCCGTAGCGGCGAAGCTGACTGGCGCCAGCGTGAGGCTCATGGCGCTCAGCGCAACGCTGCAGGCTATGGCTAATTTGGAGATGGACATCGTGTAATTCCTGTCAGTTTTCAGTAGTGCTGGAAGAGGGGGCGTTAAGTAATGCTGCGGCCGCCTCGGGCAGGCCCAGGCCTGCCAGTTTGGCGCGTTGCAAAACGGTCCAATAATATCGGTAGCTGGCGCGGTCGTGCAAGCGGCCATTTTGCGCAATCGGTCCCCAGTCGGCGCGCTGCGCCTCGGTCAGGATGTTGCTGGCCTCGTTGACTTCGGACAGGCGCGGCGTGAAGGCCTTGATGATGGGCTTGATATGGTCCGGATGGATGCTCCACATGCGCGTGTAGCCGAACTCGGCCGTTGCACGCTGGGCGTCATTCGCCACCACGGCCGAATCGCGCACGTCCGTCGTCACATTGTGCGATGGCACCTTGCCATGCGCGTGGCAGGCGGCTGCCACTTCCAGTTTGGCGCGCACCACCAGCGGGTGCGTAAATTGGCCCGGCGTGCGCATGGCGGCGGCGGGAATGGCGCCATAATGGGCCGAGACGAAATCCATGATGCCGAAGGACAGGCATTCGACCTGGGGCAGGGCTGCGATCGCGTAGGCGTCGCGCAGCGCGCCGTGCGTTTCAATCAGTATATGTACGGGCAAGTTGTCGCGGCCCGCGCGGCGCGCGTGGTGGTTGATCAGGTCGATCGCCAGCATGGTGTCTTGCACGCCGCCCACCTTGGGCACGGCGATATAGGCCAGGCGGGCTGCAGCGGCGCAGATGATTTCCACGTCGCGCGCAAAAAATGGGCTGTCGACGTCGTGCACGCGCACGCCGATGCGGTTGAACTGGTTTTCGTCGCTGAGCAGCAGGCCAGCGATCATCTGGGCGTGGCTTTCTTCACTGCCGGCGCTGGCGCCGTCTTCGCAGTCGAAGGTGATGTCAAACAGGGGGCCAAGCTCTTGTTGCAAAGCAATCGATTTACGCATCAGCTTTTCAGAGCCGGCGTAGTGGTCGCAAGCGGCGAGCAATAGCGGCTGGCGTTTGCCTTGGAATAAAACCTCGGAAGGGTGCATGCTTAAGGCATTTCTGCAGGTAAAGAGTACTTGATAAAACAGCCGCGCCGCGACATGCGCGGTGCGGCCTTCTTGGCGGGCGGCGGGTCTGCGCCGCGTCGCCAGAACTGGACTTAGGCCAGCAGGTGTTTCACGCCTTCGCGCTCTTCGGTCAATTCTTTCAGGGTCAGGTTGATGCGCTCTTGCGAGAAGGCATCGATTTCCAGACCTTGAACGATGGTGTACTCACCGTTGTCGGTGGTGACCGGGAAGCCGAAGACGGTGCCTTCAGGGATGCCATACGAACCATCGGAAGGCACGCCCATGGTGGTCCACTTGCCGTTGGTGCCCAGCATCCAGTCATGGATGTGGTCGATGGCGGCGTTCGCTGCCGATGCTGCCGACGACAGGCCGCGCGCTTCGATAATGGCTGCACCGCGCTTGCCCACGGTTGGCAGGAAGGTGTTGGCGTTCCATTCCTGGTCGTTGATCAGGTCCTTGACGGCCTTGCCGTTGACGCTAGCAAAACGGTAGTCGGCGTACATGGTTGGCGAGTGGTTGCCCCAGACGGTCAGCTTCTCGATATCCTTGACGGCGGTGCCAGTCTTGGCAGCGACTTGCGACAGCGCGCGGTTGTGGTCCAGGCGCAGCATGGCGGTGAAGTTTTTCGCTGGCAGCGATGGCGCCGATTTCATGGCGATGTAAGCGTTGGTGTTGGCAGGGTTGCCGACGACCAGAACTTTGACATTGCGCGAAGCGACGGCGTCGAGCGCCTTGCCTTGCACCGTGAAGATTTGCGCGTTCGCTTCCAGCAGGTCCTTGCGTTCCATGCCTGGACCGCGTGGACGCGCGCCGACCAGAACGGCCACGTCGACATCTTTGAATGCCGTCAGCGGATCGGCGTGGGCGGTCATCTCGGCCAGCAGCGGGAAGGCGCAGTCGTCGATTTCCATCATCACGCCCTTGAGCGCTTTCTGGGCTTTTTCGTCCGGAATTTCAAGCAGTTGCAAGATGACAGGCTGGTCTTTGCCGAGCATGTCGCCATTGGCGATGCGGAACAACAGAGCGTAGCCGATCTGGCCGGCGGCGCCGGTTACTGCAACACGCATTGGGGTTTTAGCCATGATGAATCTCCAAAAATGGGAAAGAAAACGGGCTTGAAGCTGGGCTTACGCTTATCCGGAAAAGCTACAATGATACCAAAACCGGCACGCGCCACCGAATTGCTGGCGTACGCGGCCGTCAAGCTAGTGCTGCACAAGGCCAGAGTGGCTGGCCGACAACATAAAATGGTGGTTCACGAGTTTTATCGAGGGCAGTTTAGGCCTCTGATCTGTATCTGTCAATCATATCTTATGTCTTATATAAGACAGATAACTGCGAGTGTTTTACTGGACGCGGGCGGTGATTTGTGTTGAAATGGCGGACTATGAATTCCGCCTCGTCCAACCTGACCAACAATGCCACTGCCGCAAGCGGGGCGGTCAGTCCGACCGCGAGCTCCCCGGCTGCGCCCGGTGCCGCTGTCGCTGGTACGCCAGGCGCCGTCGTTGTTAGCAGCAATACCACTGCTGCGATGCCCGTCGCCACGCCGGCCGTCACTGCCTCGCCCACCTTCAGTCCCCTGTATCAGCAGATCAAGGCCCTCATCACGCAAAGCTTGCAAACGGGTGAGTGGAAGCCGGGCGAGCTGATCCCCAGCGAAGTTGAGCTGGCAGGGCGCTTCAAGGTCAGCCAGGGCACGGTGCGCAAAGCCATCGATGAACTGTCCGCCGAGAACCTCGTCATGCGCCGCCAGGGCAAGGGCACGTTTGTGTCCACCCACCATGAGGCGCGCGCGCATTTCCGCTTCCTGCGCCTGGTGCCGGACGAAGGCGTGCCGCATTATCCTGAAAGCAAGTTTATTGAAGTCAAGCGCGTGCGCGCGCCCGCCGACGTGGCGCGCCTGATGGAGCTGAAGTCCGGCGACGCCGTCATCTTCATCAAACGCGTGCAGTATTTCGACGGCGTGCCGACCGTCCTTGAGGAGCTGTGGCTGCCCGGCCTGATCTTCAAGGGTTTGACGGCCGAGCGCCTGGTGGAATACAAGGGCCCGATGTATGGCCTGTTTGAAACGGAATTTGGCACGCGCATGATCCGTGCGTCCGAGCAGATCCGCGCCGTGTGCGCCGACGCTGGCGCCGCGCAGCTCTTGAATATCGATCTCGGCACGCCCTTGCTCAGTTCCGAGCGCGTGTCGTTTACCTACGGCGACAAGCCGGTCGAATTGCGCCGCGGCTTGTATCTGACAAGTCGCCATCATTACCAGAATGAACTCAGCTGAAGCAGCGGGGCAGCTGTGCTTGCCCAGGCAAGCGGCAAGGCTGAGGCGCGTCGCTTGCAAGACGCCTGCCGCAAGGCGGGCAACGGAGACAGCAGAATACGCAGCTAAAGTATGGTCCGCTCCGGCGGGTCATGCGGTGCCGGCGATTCTGTAATTAAATTACGTGAACTACGGAAAGTAGCGCGGTATTTTGTAGTAAAACGCCATTTTGGTTATATGTAACAATAGGTACTGTTAAGGGTTGCGAAAATCAACGAAAATCGCGGCTTCAATATTTAGTTGAAATTCAAAGGGGAGGTTTTTGTTATGTCTGAAGCCGTAAGAGAAGTACCAAAAAAAGAACGGCCGCAATTCCGTAACATTCATGTTACCGAATTGTCAAACTACCGCATGGCTGTCGGCGCCATCGTCTCGATCTTGCATCGCATCAGTGGTTTCATCATGTTCGCCCTGCTGCCGTGCATCTTGTACATGCTGGAACTGAGCCTGCGCTCCGAGATGTCCTATGCCTACTTCCATGGCATCGCCTCGCACTGGTTGGTCAAGCTGATCACCCTGGGTCTGGTGTGGGCCTTCTTGCACCACTTCTGTGCCGGTATCCGTCACCTGTTCATGGATGTGCACGTTGCCATCGAAAAAGATTCGGCACGCAAGACCGCTTCTTCCGTGCTGGTCGTGAGCCTGCTGCTGACGGCACTGGTCGCTTTGAAACTGTTTGGAGTATTGTAAACATGGCAGACAATAATATCGGACCGAAACGCATCGTTGTCGGTGCCCATTACGGCTTACGCGATTGGCTGGCGCAACGCG
Source organism: Janthinobacterium lividum PAMC 25724 (assembly GCA_000242815.2). Lineage (GTDB taxonomy): Bacteria > Pseudomonadota > Gammaproteobacteria > Burkholderiales > Burkholderiaceae_D > Janthinobacterium > Janthinobacterium lividum_D. The sequence goes on along the minus strand of AHHB01000037.1, from coordinate 354,530 downwards.
TCACCGCCATCGTCATGGTGGCTTATGTGGCCATCCTGCTTATTTCTTTCCTGACTGGCAGCAACTTCAGCTATGAAGGCTGGGCTGGTCTGTTCGCGCAGCAGTGGTTTAAATTGTTCAGCCTGGTGACCTTCCTGGCGCTGTTCTTTCATGCATGGGTAGGCGTCCGCGACATCTGGATGGATTACGTGAAAAGCGCAGGCCTGCGTCTTACCCTGCAAATTGCCACCATGCTGTGGTTGATCGCTTGTGCCGCTTGGACGGTACAGATACTCTGGAGTGTGTAATCGTGGCAGCATATAAATCTGCAATTCCTACCCGCCGCTTTGATGCGGTGATCGTTGGTGCCGGCGGTTCCGGCATGCGCGCGTCGTTGCAACTGGCTGAAGCCGGCTTGAACGTCGCTGTCCTGTCGAAAGTTTTCCCGACCCGCTCGCACACTGTTGCGGCGCAGGGCGGTATCGGCGCATCGCTCGGCAACATGGCCGAAGACAACTGGTTCTGGCACATGTTCGACACCGTCAAGGGTGGCGACTATCTGGGCGACCAGGATGCCATCGAATTCATGTGCCGTGAAGCGCCGAAGGTCGTGTATGAACTGGAACACTTCGGCATGCCATTCGACCGCAATCCTGACGGCACGATTTACCAGCGTCCGTTCGGCGGCCACACTGCCCACTTCGGCGAAAAGCCGGTGCAGCGCGCTTGCGCGGCAGCGGACCGTACCGGTCACGCCCTGTTGCACACGCTGTATCAGCGCAACGTGCGTGCACGCACGCACTTCTTCGTCGAATGGATGGCAATCGACCTGATCCGTGACGCCGAAGGCGACGTGATTGGTGTTGTCGCGCTGGAAATGGAAACCGGCGAATGCATGATCCTGGAAGCAAAAACGACGGTGCTGGCAACGGGCGGCGCAGGCCGTATCTTCGCCGCCTCGACGAATGCCTTCATCAATACCGGTGACGGCATGGGTATGGCGGCGCGTGCCGGCCTGCCGCTGCAGGACATGGAATTCTGGCAGTTCCACCCGACCGGCGTGGCTGGCGCGGGCGTCCTGATCACCGAAGGCGTGCGCGGCGAAGGCGGTATCCTGATCAATAGCGAAGGCGAACGCTTCATGGAGCGCTATGCGCCGACCCTGAAGGATCTGGCGCCGCGCGACTTCGTGTCGCGTTCGATGGACCAGGAAATCAAGGAAGGTCGCGGCTGCGGTCCAAACAAGGACTATGTGTTGCTCGACCTGCGCCATATCGGTGCCGACACCATCGCCAAGCGCCTGCCGTCGATTCTGGAAATCGGTCACAAGTTCGCCAACGTCGACGCCACCAAGGAACCAATTCCTGTCGTGCCGACGATTCACTATCAGATGGGCGGCATTCCAACGAACATCCATGGCCAGGTTGTCACCCCGACCGGCCCCGATAATTCGGCCAAGGTCGTCAACGGCCTGTACGCGATCGGCGAATGCGCCTGCGTCTCGGTGCACGGCGCTAACCGTCTGGGCACGAACTCCTTGCTCGATCTGGTGGTCTTTGGCCGCGCGGCCGGCAACCACATCGTGGGCAGCGGTCTGAAAGCCAGGGAAAACAAGCCTTTGCCAGCCGATGCTGCCGACTTCGCCATGGGCCGCCTGGCGCGCCTGGAAAACTCGACCGGCACGGAAACCGTGCAGGGCGTGGCGAACGACATCCGCGCCACGATGCAGAAGTACTGCGGCGTGTTCCGTACCGACGAAATGCTGAACAAGGGCGTCGAAGAAATCATGAAGCTTGACGAGCGTCGCAAGCACGTCTCCTTCAAAGATAAGTCGATGGTCTTCAACACGGCCCGCGTGGAAGCGCTGGAGCTCGATAACCTGATCGAAACGGCGAAAGCGACCATCGTTTCGGCAGCGGCCCGCAAGGAATCGCGCGGCGCGCACGCCCAGGATAACTATCCGCTGCGTGACGACGACAACTGGATGAAGCACACCTTGTGGTATTCGGAAGGCAACCGACTGGAATACAAGCCAGTCGTGACCAAGCCGCTGACGGTTGACACCTTCAAACCGAAACCACGTACTTTCTAAGGCTATATCATGGCACGCACTCTTAAATTCAAAATCTACCGCTACGATCCTGACCAGGATGCCAAGCCGTACATGCAAGACCTGACGGTCGAACTGAAAGACACCGACAAGATGCTGCTCGATGCACTGCAGCGCATCAAGGCGGACGTCGATGACTCGCTGGCCCTGCGCCGCTCGTGCCGCGAAGGCGTGTGCGGTTCGGACGCGATGAACATCAACGGCAAGAACGGTTTGGCATGCACCACCAACCTGAACGAGCTGTCCGAGCCTATCGTGCTGCGTCCATTGCCAGGTCTGCCAGTTATCCGCGACCTGATCGTCGACATGACGCAATTTTTCAAGCAATACGATTCGATCAAGCCTTTCCTGATCAACGATTCGATCCCGCCTGAAAAAGAGCGCCTGCAGTCGCCGGAACAGCGCGAAGAACTCGATGGCCTGTACGAGTGCATCCTGTGCGCTTGCTGCTCCACGTCGTGCCCGTCGTTCTGGTGGAATCCGGATAAATTCGTCGGCCCGGCCGGCTTGCTGCAAGCTTACCGCTTCATCGCCGATTCGCGCGACGAAGCAACCGCTGCGCGTCTGGACAACCTGGAAGACCCGTACCGCTTGTTCCGCTGCCACTCGATCATGAACTGCGTCGATGTCTGTCCGAAAGGCTTGAACCCGAACAAGGCGATTGGCAAGATCAAGGAATTGATGGTACGCCGCGCGATCTGATACGTCTGATTGCATCCGCTGGGCGCCGTTTGCCGGTAGAGGATATTTTCTCTTGCCTGAAGGCGGCGCCTGCAAAGTAACACCGTGCCGCAAGGCACATGTAAGGTGGTAAACCAAATGACAGAATCAATTTTGTCCTCGCATCAGGCCGACCCGGCCAACCGCGCCCGCCTGCGCTGGCGTTCACGTCGTGGCTTGGTCGAAAACGACATCATCCTGACCCGTTTTCTCGATGCGTATGAAACTGAATTGACCGATGAAGAAGTTGACGCGCTGACGCGTTTGCTGGACTTGTCGGACAATGCATTAATGGATCTGGTACTGGCCCGTAAAGAGCCGGAAGGCGAAGTCGATCTGCCGCATGTGTGCGCACTGCTGCAACGACTGCGCATTGCCTAGACGCCTGGGCGATACATTGCAAACGGTGCGAGTGGCGCGCTGTAGCACTGCCGAATTGCGGTGCGAATTGCAGCCAGAATTTTTGATTTTAATTTCGACTCACTCCCGAGAAGGAAGAGCCCATGAATATCTCTGACACAAAAGCTACCCTGTCGTTCTCCGATGGCAGCCCATCGCTTGAATTTCCAATCTACAAAGGCACGGTTGGCCCGGATGTCATCGACATCCGCAAACTGTACGCCGGTAGCGGCAAATTCACCTACGACCCAGGCTTTATGTCGACGGCCGCCTGCAACTCGTCGATCACCTATATCGACGGCGACAAGGGCGAACTGCTGTACCGTGGTTACCCGATCGAACAGTTGGCCGTCAACGCCGACTTCATGGAATCGTGCTACCTGCTGCTGAACGGCGAATTGCCAAACGCGGAGCAAAAAGCCAAGTTCGTCGACACTGTCACCAAGCACACGATGGTGCACGAACAGATGCAATTTTTCTTCCGTGGCTTCCGCCGCGATGCGCATCCGATGTCGGTCCTGGTGGGCACCGTTGGCGCGCTGGCATCGTTCTACCATGACTCGCTCGATATTAACGACCCGCATCACCGCGAAGTGTCGGCCATCCGCCTGATCGCCAAGATGCCAACCCTGGTCGCGATGACCTACAAGTACTCGGTCGGCCAGCCTTTCGTGTACCCACGCAACGACCTGTCGTACAGCGCCAACTTCATGCACATGATGTTCGCCAACCCGTGCGAAGAGTACAAGGTCAACGACGTGCTGGTGCGCGCCCTGGACCGTATCTTGATCCTGCACGCGGACCACGAGCAAAATGCATCGACCTCGACCGTCCGTCTGGCCGGTTCGTCGGGCGCCAACCCGTTCGCTTGTATCGCTGCCGGTATCGCCTGCCTGTGGGGCCCTGCCCACGGCGGCGCCAACGAAGCGGCACTGAACATGCTCAAGGAAATCGGCACCGTCGAGAACATTCCTGCCTTCATCGAGCAAGTCAAGGACAAGAACTCCGGCGTCAAGCTGATGGGCTTTGGCCACCGCGTGTACAAGAACTTCGACCCACGCGCCAAGCTGATGCGTGAAACTTGCTACGAAGTGCTGCAAGAGCTGGGCCTGCAAGACGACCCGCTGTTCAAGCTGGCGATGGAACTGGAAAAGATTGCACTGAGCGACGATTACTTCGTTTCGCGCAAACTCTACCCGAACGTCGACTTCTACTCGGGCATCGTGCAATCGGCGCTGGGCATCCCTGTGTCGCTGTTCACCGGTATCTTCGCCATGGCTCGCACCATCGGCTGGATCGCCCAGTGGAACGAAATGATCGCCGATCCTGAGCAAAAAATCGGCCGTCCACGTCAGCTGTTCGTCGGTTCGACGACCCGCGAAGTGCTGCCACTGGACAAGCGCGCCTAAGTTACGGCGCCGTGTTCCTGCCAGGCCTTGCAGCCCGGCGCAAAAAAAGCGAGCCGACCAGCTCGCTTTTTTTATGGTGCGCCCTGCCTGCAAGCGTATGTGCCTTACCTTGCCTTGCCCGATCACATGGAGTGGCAGGGCAGGGCAGGACTGTGCTGGCGCAGTGCCGTGCCGCTACCCGCTGATGCAGTTCGACGCGCCGTCCTTCGCTTGGCAGGCTCGGTCTTTCATCGGGCTGGCGCAGGATGCTGCCGCTGCGCATGGTGCTTGAGGATGCCACCGCGATGGCATATGATCGTGACGCGAATAGGTGTGAAGTAGGGTCGATTGCCATGCTGCATTGCCTGAGTCAGACTAATTAATGAAGGCGTACCAATGGACCGCATAACTGCCGCACAGGTGTTTGTCGCCATCGCCGAGCGCGGTAGCATGGTCGCTGCCAGCGAGTCGCTCGATATGTCGCGCGCCATGGTGACGCGTTACCTGGCCGCGATGGAGCAGTGGGCGGGGGCGCGTCTGCTGCATCGCACCACGCGCCGCCTGAGCTTGACGGATGCGGGCGAGGCGACTCTGGCGCGCTGTCGGCAAATGCTTGAAGTGGCCGGCGCCATGCTCGTGGCTGCACCCGGGGGTAGCCATGCGCCGCACGGCTTGCTGCGCATTAGCTGTTCGCAATCACTTGCCCAGACCGCGCTCGCTGGCGCAGTGACTGCTTACTTGGAGTGCTACCCGCAGACCGCCGTCGACCTGCAGATGGAGAACCGCGCCGTCAACCTGGTGGACCAGCGCATCGACCTGGCGATCCGCATCACGAATGCGCTCGAACCGAACCTGATCGCGCGCCAACTGGCTAGTTGCGCGTCGGTGGTGTGCGCTGCACCATCGTATCTGGCAGCGCACGGCACGCCGCGTCGGGCGCAAGATCTGGCCTTGCATAACTGCCTGACCTATACCTACTTCGGCAAAAGCCTGTGGCAGTTCACGCACGATGGGGAAGCGCTCACTGTGCCTGTCAGTGGCCGCTTGTCGGCAAATGAATCGCAGGTCTTGCTAGTGGCGACGGTGGCGGGGGCGGGCATCGCGCTGCAACCGCGCTATTCGGCCGCGCCGCTGATCGCCAGCGGACAATTGGTGGAACTGCTGCCCGCGTATCAGCCGCAGGACATGGGCATCTACGGCATCTATACGTCGCGCCAGCACATGTCGCCCTTGCTGCGCACGATGCTCGACTTTCTGGTGGACTGGTTTGCCGGCGACCCCGAGTGGCTGGCAGCCATCGCGCTATCGCCGTTGTCTGGCAGGCAAGTCGGGCGCGCGCGGCACGCCAGCGTGGCCAAGGAAGTGCCGTAAGCGCAACAGTCACTGGCCGGCAAGGCGCGCAAATGCAACGGCCCGGCTTACATTTGCTTGCCAAATAAAATTCAACTAGTGGTTGTTGCGTTACAATACCGCGTGCTATTCTAAATGACGGTATGCAGAATGCTGGCGCAATAAAAAATCCCTTCCCCCACAACTTGATGTGCAATCCGCTAACCGGTCAGGCCGTGTCGCGGAAGGTTAGATTAACCCGCTAATCTCGCGAAGCGCGAAGAAAGGTGAGCAATATGATGCAACAATTAACGTCCAACTCCTACCTGTTCGGTGGGAATGCTCCGTACGTCGAAGATCTGTACGAAGCGTATCTCAATAACCCAGGTTCGGTACCGGACAACTGGCGCGCTTATTTCGACGCCATGCAGCATGTGCCTGCAGTCGACGGCAGCAACAAGCCTGACGTGGCGCATGCCTCCGTCGTCGCCTCGTTCGCCGAGCGCGCAAAAGCAGGCCCGATCCGCACTGTGACCGCTTCCTTCGATGCTGAAATGGGTCGTAAGCGCGTCGCTGCTACGCAACTGATCGCCGCTTATCGCTACCTCGGTTCGCACTGGGCCAATCTGGATCCGCTGCAACGTCAGGAACGTCCGATGATTCCTGAGCTCGAGCTGAGCTTCTATGGTTTCACCGACGCGGACATGGACACCGTGTTCAACATCAGCAACACCTATTTTGGCCCCGAGACCGCCACCTTGCGCGATCTGCAAAACTATCTGCGCGATACCTACACGCGTTCGATCGGTGCCGAATTCATGTACATCTCCGATCCGGCCGAAAAGCGCTGGTTGCAAGAGAAACTGGAATCGATCCGCTCCACCCCGAATTTCACCGCAGAGAAAAAAATCCACATCCTCGACCGCCTGACCGCGGCGGAAGGGCTGGAACGCTATCTGCACACCCGTTACGTGGGCCAGAAGCGCTTCTCCCTGGAAGGCGGCGAGACCTTCATCGCCTCGATGGATGAAACCATCCAGCGCGCCGGCGAAAAAGGCGTGCAGGAAATCGTTATCGGCATGGCCCACCGCGGCCGCTTGAACGTACTGGTCAACACCCTGGGCAAGGCGCCACAGGAACTGTTCGAAGAATTTGAAGGCAAGCATGGCGACGACCTGCCTGCCGGCGACGTGAAGTACCATCAAGGCTTCTCGTCGGACATTTCCACCGCAGGCGGCCCGGTCCACCTGTCGCTGGCATTCAACCCGTCGCACCTGGAAATCGTCAACCCCGTGGTCGAAGGTTCCGTCAAGGCCCGCATGGATCGCCGCGGCGACGCGCAGGGCGCACAAGTGCTGCCGATTCTGGTGCACGGCGATGCAGCTTTCGCCGGCCAGGGCGTGGTCATGGAAACGCTCAATCTGGCGCAAACCCGTGGCTACCATACAGGCGGCACGGTGCATATCGTGATCAACAACCAGATCGGTTTCACCACCTCTGACCCGCGCGATGCACGCTCGACCCTGTACTGCTCGGACGTCGTCAAGATGATCGAAGCGCCGGTCCTGCACATCAATGCCGATGATCCGGAAGCGGTGGTACTGGCGACGCAGATCGCGCTCGATTACCGCATGGAATTCAAGAAGGACATCGTCCTCGACATCATCTGCTACCGCAAGCTTGGCCACAACGAGCAAGATACGCCGGCACTGACGCAGCCACTGATGTACAAGAAGATTGGCCAGCATCCAGGCACCCGCAAGCTGTACGCGGACAAGCTGGCAGCGCAAGGCGTGATTCCTGCCGATGGCGGCGACAAGATGGTGGCCGCTTTCCGCGACGCCATGGACGCCGGCAAGCATACCGTCGATCCAGTCATTTCGAACTTCAAGAACAAGTACGCGGTCGACTGGCTGCCGTTCCTGAACAAGAAATGGACCGATTCGGCCGACACCGCCGTGCCGATGACGGAACTGAAACGCCTGGCGACGCGCATCACCAGCGTGCCGGCAGACTTCAAGGTCCATTCGCTGGTTGAAAAAGTGCTGGGCGACCGTGGCACCATGGGCCGCGGCGAAATGAACCTGGACTGGGGCATGGGCGAACACCTGGCCTACGCATCGCTGGTATCGTCCGGTTACGCCATCCGCCTGACGGGCCAGGATGCAGGCCGTGGCACCTTCGTGCACCGCCACGCCGTGCTGCATGACCAGAACCGCGAGCGTTGGGATGCCGGTACGTACATTCCGCTGCAAAACGTGTCGGACAACCAGGCACCGTTTACCGTCATCGACTCCGTGCTGTCCGAAGAAGCCGTACTGGCCTTCGAATACGGTTACTCGACCGCTGAACCGAATACACTGACGATCTGGGAAGCCCAGTTCGGCGACTTCGCCAACGGCGCGCAAGTCGTGATCGACCAATTCATCAGCTCCGGCGAAGTGAAGTGGGGCCGCGCTTCGGGCCTGGTCATGATGCTGCCGCACGGTTACGAAGGCCAGGGTCCTGAGCACTCGTCGGCGCGTCCTGAACGTTTCTTGCAGCTGTGCGCAGACAACAATATGCAAGTAGTGCAGCCGACGACGGCGTCACAGATCTTCCATTTGCTGCGCCGCCAGATGGTGCGCCAGTTCCGCAAGCCGCTGGTCATCCTGACGCCGAAGTCGCTGTTGCGCAACAAGGATGCCGGTTCGCCGCTGACCGACCTGGCCAAGGGTGGTTTCCAGACCGTTATCGGCGAAGTCGACGACAAAATCGATGCCAAGAAAGTCAAGCGCGTCGTCGCCTGCTCGGGCAAGGTCTATTACGACCTGGTCAACGCACGCAAGACACGCGGTCAGACCGACACGGCCATCGTGCGCCTGGAACAGCTGTATCCGTTCCCGCACAAGTCGTTCGCTGCTGAACTGAAGAAGTTCCCGAACCTGGTTGAAGTGGTATGGGCCCAGGACGAGCCGCAAAACCAGGGCGCCTGGTTCCAGATCCAGCACAACATCTTCGAAGGCCTGGAATCGGGCCAGCGTCTGGCTTACGCCGGTCGTCCTGCTTCGGCGTCGCCTGCTGTCGGTTACTATGACAAGCACTACGCCCAGCAAAAAGATCTGCTGGAAACAGCATTCTCGAAGCTGAAGGGTTTTATCCTGACCAAGTAATTGGCAGGATGGCGGGTGCCATGCCTAGTGCATGGCGCCTGCTCGCATACATCGTGACGGAGCGCCGCCCTTGCTACGCAGGGGCGGCGCCGCAATAACAAAATAAACGGAGTTTTACATGGCACAAATCGAAGTCAAAGTTCCCCAGTTGTCGGAATCGGTTGCAGAAGCGACCCTGCTGGCATGGCACAAGAAAGTCGGCGAGGCAGTGACGCGCGACGAAAACATGATCGATATCGAAACCGATAAAGTGGTGCTGGAACTGCCGGCGCCTGTCGCTGGCGTGATCGTGCAGATCATCAAGGCTGACGGCGCTACCGTCGTCGCCGGCGAAGTCATCGCCATTATCGACACCGACGGCTCGGCCAAGGTCAGCCCGATGGAAGTATCGGCCGTGCCTGCGCCAGCGCTGGCCGCCGCCGCGCAAGACGCCGCTATCGCGTCCGCCCCAGCTGCTGCAAGCAAAGGCGATGTCGCCATGCCTGCCGCTGCCAAGATCCTGTCCGAAAAAGGTCTGTCCGCTGGCGACGTCGCCGGTTCGGGCAAAGATGGCCGCGTGACCAAGGGCGACGCCCTGGCCGCTTCCGCCAAGCCAGCTGTCGCGCCATTGGCGCCAGTTGCTGCCAAGCCAGCGCTGCAGCAAGTTGCCACGCCATCGGCTGCCAGTCTGGGCGACCGTCCGGAAGAGCGCGTGCCGATGAGCCGTCTGCGCGCACGTATCGCCGAGCGCCTGCTGCAATCGCAATCGACGAACGCCATCCTGACCACGTTCAATGAAGTGAACATGCAGCCGGTCATCGACCTGCGCAACAAGTACAAGGACAAGTTCGAGAAAGAGCACGGCGTCAAGCTGGGCTTCATGTCCTTCTTCGTCAAGGCCGCCGTCGCCGCCCTGAAAAAATACCCGATCATCAACGCCTCCGTTGACGGCAACGATATCATCTACCACGGCTACTTCGACATCGGCATCGCCGTCGGTTCGCCACGTGGCCTGGTGGTGCCTATCATCCGCAATGCGGACCAGCTGTCGATCGCCGACATCGAGAAAAAAATCGGTGAATTCGGCGCGAAAGCCAAGGATGGCAAGCTGACTCTGGACGACCTGACGGGCGGCACCTTCTCGATCTCGAACGGCGGCACCTTCGGCTCCATGCTGTCGACCCCGATCATCAACCCGCCACAATCGGCCATCCTGGGCGTGCATGCGACCAAGGACCGCGCTGTCGTCGAAAACGGCCAGATCGTGGTGCGTCCGATGAACTACCTGGCCATGTCCTACGATCACCGCATCATCGACGGCCGCGAAGCAGTCCTCGGCCTGGTGGCGATGAAAGAAGCGCTGGAAGATCCTGCACGCCTGCTGCTGGACCTGTAAGCACTGTAGCACCCCGGCGTCGCCGCCGGGGCAATGTAGCTGATACCCCTTGCCAGAAGACGCAGCTGGCTGATCTCAATGAAAGAGGATTCCCATGAACGTCTCTGAAGAAATCAAGCGTCTGCACGAGTTACACCTGGCGGGCGCCCTGAGCGATGCCGAGTTCGCGCAAGCGAAAGCCAAGCTCCTGAGCAATATCAACTTGGACAAGGCGGACAACACGTCCGACGCCAACGCGCCTGCCGGAGCGTCGAATGACCTGGTGCAGGAATTTAATCGCCTGCGCCGTTCGCGCAACGACCGCTGGCTCGGTGGCGTCTGCGGTGGTCTGGGTCGCGCTTCCGGCATGGAAGCGTGGATCTGGCGCCTCGTCTTCGTCCTGTTTACATTGACCTTCGGCTTCGGCGTGGTGATTTACCTTCTATTGTGGATTTTCGTACCAGACGAAGAGATTGGAATAACAAAACATGAGTACTAAACAATTTGACGTAGTTGTCATCGGTGCGGGCCCTGGCGGCTATATCGCCGCCATCCGCGCAGCGCAGCTGGGCTTTTCCGTCGCCTGCGTCGACGAGTGGTCGAACGCCAAGGGCGGTGCCGCTCCTGGTGGCACTTGCACCAACGTCGGCTGCATCCCGTCGAAAGCGCTGCTGCAATCGTCCGAGCATTTCGAGCACGCCGGCCACAGCTTCGCCGAGCACGGCATCGATGTCGCCGGTCTGAAGCTGAACCTGGGCCAGATGCTCAAGCGCAAAGATACCGTCGTCAAGCAAAACAACGACGGCATCCTGTACCTGTTCAAGAAGAATAAGATTGCCTTCTTCCATGGCCGCGCCGCTTTCGCCGCTGCCGCCGCTGGCACGTATGAAATCAGCGTGACGGGCGAAGCCAACGAAACATTGAGCGCCAAGCACGTGGTCATCGCCACGGGCTCGAACGCACGCGAACTGGCGGGCGCACCATTTGACGAGAAATTGATCTTGTCGAACACGGGCGCACTGGCCATCGACGCCGTTCCAGCCAAGCTGGGCGTCATCGGTGCCGGCGTCATCGGCCTGGAAATGGGCAGCGTCTGGCGCCGCCTGGGTTCCGATGTCACCGTGCTGGAAGGCCTGCCGGTCTTCCTCGGCGCCGTGGACGAGCAGATTGCCAAGGAAGCGTTGAAGCTGTTCACCAAGCAAGGATTGAAGATCAACCTCGGTTGCAAGATCGGTGCGATCACGCCAGGCAAGAAAGACGTCAGCGTGCAATTCGTGGACGCCAAGGGCGAAGCGCAAACAGCCGTGTTCGACAAACTGATCATCTCGATCGGCCGTACGCCGAACACGAATGGTCTGGGTGCAGATAAAGTCGGCCTGCAGCTCGACGAGCGCGGCTTCATCGCCGTCGATGGCGACTGCAAGACCAACTTGCCGAACGTGTGGGCGGTGGGCGATGTCGTGCGTGGCCCGATGCTGGCGCACAAGGCGGAAGAAGAAGGCGTTGCCGTGGCCGAACGTATCGCCGGCCAGCACGGCCACACCAACTTCAACACGATTCCTTGGGTGATCTACACCTCGCCGGAAATCGCGTGGGTCGGCAAGACCGAGCAAACCCTGAAGGCCGAAGGCATCGCCTACAAGGCTGGTACCTTCCCGTTCATGGCCAACGGCCGTGCGCGCGCGCTGGGCGATACTTCGGGCATGGTGAAATTCCTGGCCGATGCGACCACCGATGAAATTCTCGGCGTGCACATCGTCGGCCCGATGGCCTCTGAACTGATTTCCGAAGCCGTCGTGGCGATGGAGTTCAAGGCCTCGGCTGAAGACATCGCGCGTATCTGCCACGCACACCCATCCTTGTCGGAAGCGACCAAGGAAGCGGCCCTGGCCGTCGACAAGCGTACGCTGAACTTCTAAGCGTCACCTTACTTCGCAGCGGGCCGGCAAAGCAGTTTCTGCCTTGCCGGCCCGTTTTCGCTATGTCAAGAATCTCTGTTGAATCGAATCCCATGAACGTTGAAGAGTTTTACCAGCACGCGTTGCAGAAGCGTGATTTCAAGGCCGATGCCGCCCAGCGGCGCGCGGTCGACCGCCTGCAACTGTGCTATGACGAGTGGGTGGCTTACAAGGGTCAGCGCTCGAGTACCTTCAAGCGTCTGTTGAACCGTCCTGCCGTGCCAAAGGGCGTGTACATGTGGGGCGGGGTAGGGCGCGGTAAATCGTTCCTGATGGACAGTTTTTACTCGGTCGTGCCGCTGCTGCGCAAGACGCGCTTGCACTTCCACGAATTCATGCGCGGCGTGCATCAGCAACTCGACGAATTGAAAGGCGTGGCCGACCCGTTAGATGAGGTGGCCAAACGCATCGCCAAGAAATACCGCTTGATCTGCTTCGATGAATTCCACGTTTCCGACATCGCCGACGCGATGATCCTGTACAACCTGCTGTCGGCCCTGAGTGCCAATGGCGTGTCTTTCATCATGACCTCGAATTACGCTCCGGACTTGCTGTATCCGGACGGCCTGCACCGCGACCGCATGCTGCCGACCATCGCGCTGCTGAAGGACAAGCTCGATGTGATAAACGTCGATGCCGGTGTCGATTACCGCAGCCGGGCGCTGGAGCAGGTGGAAAGTTACTATACGCCATTGGGCGCTGCGACCGACGAGGCCCTGCGCGACGCCTACACGCGCATCGCCGAGACCGCCGACGAAGACGCGCGCATCCGCATCGAGAGCCGCGAAATCCATTGCCTGCGCCGCGCTGGCGGCATCATCTGGTTCGATTTCGCCACTTTGTGCGGCGGTCCCCGGTCGCAAAATGATTACCTGGAAATCGCCAGCCGCTTCCATACGGTGATATTGTCCGGCATACCGGCCATGTCGGCGTCGCAGTCGTCAGAGGCGCGCCGTTTTACCTGGCTGATCGATGTATTCTATGATCAAAAAGTTAAGCTTGTCATGTCGGCCGAAGTGGTGCCGGAGCAGCTGTACACGAACGGCATGCTGGCCAACGAGTTTCACCGTACCGTGTCGCGTATCGTCGAAATGCAATCGCGCGAATACATGGAAAAAGAACAGCGCGGCGCGGCCGACGCGATCGTTTGAGGCAGGGATGATGAACATGAAGGCAAATACACTCTACAAGCTGGGGGCGGCGCTGAGCTTGGTCCTGGCCTTGTCGGCCTGCGCACACCAGCGGGGCGCGGCATCTGATGAGGTCGGTGCACCGCAAGTGCCCGCCACCTTGTCCGTCGCCGAGGCGGACGCCAAGCTGAAACAGGTGCTCAGCGAGCGCGAGGCCGCTGAAAATGCGTTCGCGGCGCGCGAACTGGAGTGCTACGACAAGTTTTTCGTCAATAGCTGTGTTGACAATGCCAAGGAAAAGCGTCGTCTGATCCTGCTGCGCCTGCGCGCAGTCGAAGCCGAGGCCAACTACTTCAAGCGGGCCGAGTCCGTGCGCTTGCGCGATATCGACCTGGCCAGGACGCAGGAAGATGCACGCCTCGACGCCGAGCAGCGCTCGGCGGCCATGCCCAAGCCGGTGAAGGTGGTCGCGCCCGAGCCAGCACCGCTCAAGCCGGAAGGCAAGAGGGTTGCCGCGCGCGAGGCTGAGCAAGCGGCGAAGGTGGCGAAACAGGCTGCCGTCGATGCCGCCGAGGCGCCGCGCCGCGCGGCCCGCGAGGCAGACTATGCGCGCAGGCAGGCTGACGCCGTGGCGCGTCAGAAACGCGTCGCGCAACGCCTGGCCGAGCGCCAGGCAGAAGCGCAGGCCAAGGCTGCCAAGGCGGCAGCGGCCAGCAAGCCGGCCGTAGCTGTACCTGTGCCGCCTGCTAATTAAGACCGTCGTGTTAGGGCATGCCGGAAATGGCGTGCCCTAACACGCGCGGCAGGTTAAACTACACACTTGCCGGCGATGCCGGCGTCAATGGCTGCGTGCGTACGCTGCGCGCGCCTATTACCAACACTGCCTGGAACGCAACACATGAGCGATGCACAGCATATAGAGCGGCGCCTGATTGAACTTAACGTGGAGCACCGTGACCTCGATGCCGTCATCGAGTTGCTGATACTCGATGGTCATCATGACGAACTGCAGCTGCGCCGCCTGAAAAAGCGTAAATTACAATTGAAGGATCACATCACCTTGCTGAAAATGCAGTTGGTGCCCGATGTTCCCGCCTGAGGGGCGCCAGTAGCGTCCAGTCCCGCCTTCACCTAAGTATATTTTGACCGATCACAATTTATTGCCCGCAAGCCCAGATGGCCAGCCTGCCGATCTGCCAGCCGAACTCCAGGCCGTGCCCGGCAAGCACGATGCCGACATCGAGCGCCTGTTTGGCGCCGGTGGCCCGCTCGGTCCCGCCGTGGGCAGCTACAAGCCGCGCCGTTCGCAAACGGAAATGGCCAAGGCCATCGCCCACGCCATCGATAGCCAGACGACGCTGATCGCCGAGGCGGGCACGGGTACCGGCAAAACCTTTGCCTACCTGGTACCGGCCCTGATGTGGGGCGGCAAGACCATTGTTTCTACCGGTACGAAAAACTTGCAGGACCAGCTCTTCCTGCGCGATATCCCCACCGTGCGTGCCGCATTGCAGGCGCCCGTCTCGGTAGCCTTGCTCAAGGGCCGTTCGAACTACGTCTGCCACTATCACTTGGAACGCACCTTGCAGAACGGTCGCATGACCTCGCGCGACGACGTGGGGCATTTGCGTGAAATTTCTCGCTTCATCAAGATGACCAGCTCCGGCGACAAGGCCGAGCTGGCCAAGGTGCCGGAAAACGCCATGATCTGGAACTTGGTGACATCGACGCGCGATACCTGCATGGGCGCCGAGTGCCAGTATTATCAGGATTGTTTCGTCATGAAAGCGCGCAAGGAAGCGCAGCAGGCCGACGTGGTGGTGGTCAATCATCATCTGTTCTTTGCCGACGTAGCGCTGAAGGACACGGGCGTGGCCGAATTACTGCCTTCGGCCAACACCATCATCTTCGATGAGGCGCATCAGCTGCCCGATACGGCTACTTTATTCTTTGGCAACACGGTCTCCACCTCGCAAGTGCTGGAACTGTGCCGCGATGTGCTGGCCGAGGGCTTGGCGCATGCGCGTGGCATCGACTGGGCAAAAACCGTCACGGTGGTGGAGAAGGCGGCGCGCGATCTGCGTTTGACCTTCCCTCAGGATATCGTGCGCCTGTCGCTGCCGCAGATCGCCGCGTCGAGCGACTTTTTCCCCGCCCTCGAGACTCTCAAAGATGAGCTTGACGGCATGGTGGCCGTGCTGGAAACCCAGGCCGAAAGGGCTGAAACGCTGGAGCAGTGCCGCGTGCGCGGCGTCGAACTGGCGCAGCAATTGAGTGGCTGGAAGTTCGATCCGAAGGCGAAAGTGGCGGTCGGCGAAGAAGCGGTGTTCTGGGTGGAAGCATTTTCCAGTTCGCTGCAATTGCATAAAACGCCATTGTCGATCGCACCGATTTTCAACAACCAGCGCGAAGGTACGCCGCGCAGCTGGATTTTCACGTCCGCCACCCTGGCCGTGAAGAACGACTTCAAGCATTTTTCGGAACAGATGGGCTTGACGGGCGAACCGTCGCACACCTGGCCGAGCCCGTTCGACTATGGCCAGCAGGGCTTGCTGTTCGTGCCGCAAAACCTGCCGCAACCCAATTCGCTGGGCTACACGGATGCCGTCATCGATTGCGCCTTGCCCATCATCGAGGCGGCGGGCGGGCGTACCTTCTTCCTGTGCACCACCTTGCGCGCCGTCAAGCGCGCCGCCGAACGCCTGGCCGACGAATTCAAGCAGCGCGGCCTGAACTTCCCCCTGTTCGTGCAGGGCGAAAAGGGCCGCACGGAATTGCTGGACCAGTTCCGCGCCGCCGGCAACGGCGTGCTGATCGGCAGCCAAAGCTTTTGGGAAGGTGTCGACGTGCGCGGCGATGCGCTCTCTCTGGTGATTATCGACAAGCTGCCGTTCGCGCCACCCGATGACCCGGTGCTGGCCGCGCGCATCGAAGTGATGGAAAAGCAGGGCAAGAACGGTTTCATGCACCACTCGTTGCCGGAAGCGATCATCAACCTGAAGCAGGGTGCGGGCCGCTTGATCCGCGATGAGGGTGACCGGGGCGTGCTGATGCTCTGCGATCCGCGCCTCATTTCCAAACCGTATGGCAAGCGCATCTGGCAAAGCTTGCCACCGTTCAAGCGCACACGCGATAGCGCCGAAGTGGTGGAGTTCTTCCGCAACCTGCCCGCCAAGGGCGTCTAGCCCGAATTGCCGGCGCCCTCCGCGCGCCGGCATATTTCCTTTTATTATCAAGCCACTAGCGCTTCTTGCGCCCGTCTGCGTGCGTGCCTGCTATGCCAGAAATGGGCGTGATCGCGCCAGTTTCTGGCTTTTTCTTGCCCCTTCAGGACGCCAAACACATCTTTGCGCCAGCGCAAACTGAGCTGTTGCCGGGCGGTCTACAGTGAACTCATGCCTTGCAGGATCAAGGCGCGGCGCTGGCAGGGCCGCAGGGGGAACGGGGGGATGTCATGGAGATCCGCTACGGCTGTTTCTTGAGCTATGCACACGGCCAATATGCGTTCATGAACAAGTTCAAGCATGATCTCATCGAAGCGCTGGCTTGCTATCTGGAGCCGCACCTTGACCGCGAGGAAGTGCTGTTCATCGACAGTGAACAACTGGGCGGCGGCGATGACATCGACCTGCGCGTGGCGCGCGCCATGTGTCAGAGCGTTTGCATGATCGTGCTGTACACGCCCAAATATGAAGCGCACGGCTACACGCGACGCGAATTTGCTGCCATGCAACTAATCGAGCAGGAGCGGCGCGCCTGGTATGAGCTGCCCAGCCATCTGATCATCCCCATCATCATGACGCGCCATCCTGACGGCTTGCCGCTGCAAATAACGGACTCGGGACTGTACGTCGATTTTTCCGGCTACACGCTGGCCAGCGGCGACTTGAAGTCGAATCCGCAATACCTGCCCGACATCGATCGCATCGTGCAGCGCATTGCCACGCATTACCACTTGCTCAAGCGCTCGACACCGCCCGGCCACGATTGCAGTCGTTTCGTGTTACCCGCCATCCCGCCGGAATGGCGTGCCATTCCGCCCCCCCACTTTCCACGTTAATCACGTAAAAGGTCTCGTCATGGAATGCCAACGCCTGTCCCTGCCACCTTTGAGCGCCACTGGCGAAGTCGTTACTTTCTATTCCTACAAGGGTGGTACCGGCCGCAGCATGGCCTTGTCGAACATCGCCGTCTTGCTGGCACGGCGCGAAAATGCCAGCGTACCCGTACTGATGCTGGACTGGGACATGGAAGCGCCGGGTCTGCACCATTATTTTGAACAGCACGAGGAGCGCCCGGGCGTGCTGGAGTTTTTCGAGGCGTGCCGCCAGCAGATCGAGCGCATCTGCCTGGACGAGCGCATCTGCCTGGAAACGGCGGGCATGCGCGCCGGCGGGCGCGATGCGCAGAGTGCGGATGCAGCGCTGGCGCAGCGCGTGCTCGACGCCATCGACTGGCAGCAGTACGTGGTGCGCGTCGACCAGGGCAGCGCGCTATATCTGATGCGCGCGGGACGCTTCGACGCCAGCTACAGCGAGCGCCTGGCGCAGATGCACTGGGACCAGTTGTTCGATGCCTGTCCGGCCCTGTTTCGCTGCTTCGCCGATACCCTGGCCCGGCATTTCCGCTATGTACTGGTCGATTCGCGTACGGGCCGCACCGACAGTGCCGGTATCTGCACTACCTTGTTGCCGAAAAAGCTGGTGGTGGTCTTCACGCCGAACCGGCAAAGCCTGGAAGGGGTCGATGCGCTCGTCAAGCGGGCCATCGACTACCGCTGCAGCCATGAGGACGAACAGCGCCCGCTGCTGGTGTACCCCTTGCCTTCGCGCATAGAAATGGGCGACTGCGCGC
Source organism: Janthinobacterium lividum PAMC 25724 (assembly GCA_000242815.2). Classification (GTDB taxonomy): domain Bacteria; phylum Pseudomonadota; class Gammaproteobacteria; order Burkholderiales; family Burkholderiaceae_D; genus Janthinobacterium; species Janthinobacterium lividum_D. The sequence goes on along the minus strand of AHHB01000037.1, from coordinate 336,157 downwards.
AGCGCGCCGAGTGGCGCCGCGGCGATGCGCACAAGGGTATCGCCGGCTTCCAGCCCTTGTTCGAGCGCTTGTTGCGCACGTCCTACGGTTTGTCGCAAATTTCCCTCGACAGCTATTTCGACGAAGTCCAGCTGCAGCAGACGAAAACGTTTGCTTATGGCGAGCAGCTGGCCGTGCGCATCGATCAGGGCGGCGACCGCTTTTCCCTCACGCGCACCTTCGAAGCCTTTTTGCAGTGGTTGACGGGCGGCTACTTCCCATGGCAGTCGAGCCGTGAAATCGCCTTGCTGGGCGCTATCGGCGAAGCGCGCCAGGCCTTGCTGCTTGAGCCGGGCCGCGCCGTGGCTTTGCCGCTGGCGCGCGACCTGGCCGGCCTGGGCGAGTTGTATCGCAAGGACGGGCGCAGCGCGCAAGCGCTCGATGCCTTCCGCCAGAGCGTCGAGATTCGCGTACGCCTGCTGGGCGAGGAACATCCCGACAGCCTGGCGTGCAAGAGCGGCATGGCGCGCCTGTTGCGCCAGTTGGGCAAGCTCGACGAAGCGCGCTTCCTGGAAGAGGACGTGCTCGATGTGCGCCAGCGCGTACTCGGCAGCGAGCATCCCGATACCCTGGCTGCGCGGGCCTGCCTGGCGCGCACCGTCTTGCAGCAGGGGGAACTGGCGGCGGCGCTGCTGCTGCAAGATAGCGTGTTGGCAAGCTACGCGTGCCAACTGGGCGGCGAGCACCCGCTGACCCTGGAGGCGATGGATGGCCGCGCCGCCACGCTGCTGCGCATGGGACGGCTGACGCAGGCGCAGCAAGTGCTGGGCACGGTGGTGGCGACGCGCGAGCGCCTGTTTGGTGCCGAGCATGGCGATACCTTGCGCAGCAAGCGGCTCCTGGCGCAGGCGCTGGGACGCGAAGGCGACCTGGAAGGCGCGCGGCGCCTGCTCGCTGCCGTGCTGCAGGCGCAGCAGCGGCGCCTGGGCAGCGAGCATGCGGCTACCCAGGCCACGCGCCACTTGCTGGCCGATGTCGTGGCCGAGCCTGACATCCTGGTCAGCATGGTCTCGATGTTGCAGGGCATGATAGAGCGCGAACAGTATCCGCAGGCGGGTGAACTGGCCGAACAGTTGAAGTCTTGCCTGCTGCGTCCCGGTGTGTCTGGCAAGCTGCGCCGGCGCGCCATGGTGCAACTTAAAAGGCTGTACAAATTGCAAGGCAATCTGAATGCCTTGCTGGCCTTGCAAGAGACTGAAGTGCAGGCGCTGGAAGGGGGTTGGTGCGAGACGCGCACCGCACAGCGCTGATGCAGTGCGCCACGCCAGGACGGCGGCATAAATAATGCTGCCATTTGGCGTGGGCACGCGCAGTGTTGGCATTGCTTCAGGTAAAATCCGCTTATGAGAATTCTTATTAGTAACGACGACGGCTACCTGGCGCCAGGCCTCGCGGCCCTGGCCGACGCACTCGCACCCATTGCGGAAATCGTCGTGGTGGCGCCCGACAGCAACCGCTCGGGCGCATCCAATTCGCTATCCCTGGACCGGCCCCTGTCCGTGCACAAGGCTGCCAACGGCTTCTATTTTGTCAATGGCACGCCGACTGATTGTGTACACGTGGCGCTGACGGGCATGCTCATCGAGCGCCCCGACCTGGTGGTTTCCGGCATCAACAATGGCCCCAATATGGGTGATGACACCCTGTATTCGGGCACTGTGGCGGCCGCCACGGAAGGCTATCTGTTCGGCATTCCCGCCATCGCTTTTTCCCAGGCGCAGTTTGGCTGGGCTAACCTGGACGCGGCCGCCCGCGTGGCCAGAGAAATCGTTGAGCGCCAGTTTGACGCCTTGCAGAAGCCGTATTTGTTGAATGTGAACATACCGGCCATCCCTTACGAGCAATTGCAAGGCATGGTTGCCACGCGCCTAGGCAAGCGCCATTCGTCCGAGCCGGTGATCCGCGCCCTCGATCCGCGTGGCCGTGAAATCTTTTGGATCGGCCCCGCCGGCGCCGCCAAGGAAGGCGGTCCGGGCACCGATTTCCATGCCGTTGAACATCGACAAGTGTCGATCACGCCGCTGCAGATTGATCTGACACACACCACGCAACTCGATGCACTGGCAAAAGGCCTGGCATGAGCGCTCACTATGACTGACAAGCCGCGTACCTTCCCCCTTACCCTCGATTCGCTGGCCGGCAAGCCTGCCAGACAGGGCGGGGGGCAGTCGCTGGCGCAGTCCAGGATCGCCACGCCGCAGACGGCGACGCAGAATGCGGCGCAAAATGCGGCCAGGGCAGGCGCCTCATACCACCCGGCCACGCTGCCCATTGCGCCGTCGCGCGCTCAGGCTATCGCCAATGAGCGGGCGCAGCCGGCCGTGATGTCGCCACCACGGCAAAACCCGCTGGTATCGGACGCCGTGCGCCGGGCCATGGTGGCGCGTATCGCGAAGCAGGGCGTCAAGGATCAGGTGGTGCTCGACGCCATGCAAGCTGTGCCGCGCCATCTGTTCATGGACGAGGCGCTGGCATCGCAGGCATATATCGACGCCTCCTTGCCTATCGGCCACCACCAGACCATTTCGCAGCCGTACATCGTGGCGCGCATGATCGAAGTGATGCGCCAGGGTAGGAACTTGCAGCGCGTGCTGGAAATCGGCACCGGCTGCGGTTACCAAGCGACGGTGCTGTCGCTGGTGGCCAAAGAGGTGTATTCGATCGAGCGCATCCGCCCCCTGCACGAGTTGGCGAAGGCCAATCTGCGCCCGCTGCGCGTGTCAAATCTGCGTTTGCAGTACGGAGATGGTATGCTTGGCCTGCCGCAGGCGGCCCCGTTCGACGGGATCATCCTTGCCGCAGCCGGCCTGGAAGTCCCGCAAGCCTTGCTGGAACAGCTGGCGCCCGGCGGGCGTCTGGTCGCCCCTGTGGGGGCTAAATTGCAACACTTGCAACTCATTACCCGGGTGGGGAAAATGGAATGGACCAGCCAGGCCCTGGAAAACTGCCATTTCGTGCCTTTGCGCCCGGGCACCATATGATCCCCGGATCAGCTAGCAAGCAGAACCTACATAGACATACGAATGATTAAGAACAGTAAATTACTCCTTTGCAGCATCGCGCTCGCTGCCCTGCTGAGCGGTTGCGGCACCACGGGTGTCCAGGCGCCCATCGTTGAGCGCCATCCATCGAGCAGCGCCGCCGCCAGCGATCCGCGCGACCGCGATCCGGCCTATTACACCGTCAAGCGCGGCGACACGCTGCTGCGCATCGCCCTGGAACACGGCCAGAATTACCGCGATCTGGTGGCCTGGAATGACTTGAGCAACCCGAACGACATCAAGGTTGACCAGGTATTGCGCGTGCTGCCGCCTAATGGCGGCACGGGCGGCGCGCAGACCTCGGCCATCGTCATGCCGCCGGTCACGGAAATCAAAGCGGCGGCGCCTGTCGTGCCGAAGAAAACGGGGCCGCGCGGCGAGAAGCGCGCGTATTCCGATGCCACGCTGGCCGAATTGCGCGCCGACGGCGGCGCCACGGACGCCAAGCCTGCCCCGGCCGTTGCTGCCGCGCCGGCAGGCGCTGTGGCAACACCTGCCGCGCAAGCGGCTGGCGACGACAAGATCAGCTGGATGTGGCCCTCCGAAGGCAAGGTCATCGGTACTTTTGACGAAGGCAAGAACAAGGGCGTCGATATCGCCGGCAAGGTGGGCCAGCAAGTGGTGGCGGCCGGTACGGGAAAAGTCATGTATGCCGGGAGCGGAATCCGTGGTTATGGTAATCTCGTTATCGTAAAGCACAGCAACAGCCTGTTGTCGGCGTATGCGCATAACCGCAGCATCCTGGTGAAGGAGGGGCAGAACGTCAACAAAGGCCAGGCTATCGCCGAAATGGGCGATTCCGATGCCGACAGGGTGAAGCTGCACTTTGAAATTCGCCAACAGGGTAAGCCTGTCGATCCTTCGAAATTTCTGCCTAACCGTTAGGTAAAGCAATGACACACGCGCCGCACGATCAGCTCGATGATGAGCAGGAATTGCCCGAAGACGCGGCCGACGACGTCGGCGAGCTCGACGCCATTGATGCCGTCGACGCGGCCGAGCGCGGCGAGGTGGCCGGCGTGAGCGTGCTGGTCGAAAGTGTGGAGGAACTGAAGAAGGTGCTGGCGGCCGAGCTGTCGACCGACACCACGCAGCACTATTTGAACCAAATCGGCACGCGACCGCTGCTGACTGCGCTGCAAGAGGTCCATTACGCCACCCTCGCCAAGCAGGGCACGTTCGAAGCGCGGCAAATCATGATCGAGCACAACCTGCGCCTGGTTGTGTCGATCGCCAAGCATTACATCAACCGCGGCGTGGTCTTGCTCGACATGATCGAGGAGGGCAATATCGGCCTGATGCGGGCCATCGACAAGTTCGAGCCCGAGCGCGGTTTTCGCTTTTCCACCTACGCCACCTGGTGGATACGCCAAAGCATCGAGCGCGCCATCATGAACCAGGCACGCACGGTGCGCCTGCCCGTGCACATGGTGCGCGAACTGAATCAAATTTTGCGCGCCAAATACCATCTGGAAGCCCAGCACCACGATGGCAAGGATGCCAGCGCGGAAGACATTGCGCACCTGGTGGGGCGTCCCGTCGAAGAAGTGCAGGATATCCTGGCCCTGTCCGAACATGCCACCTCGCTCGACGCGCCGCTCGATAACGATCCGCAGTCTTCCCTGATGGACATGTTGCCCGGCGCCAGCGAAGACTGCCCCGATGCGCGCGCGGAACACCATGAAATGACGCTGCTGGTGCGTGACTGGCTGACCAAGCTGCCCGACAAGCAGCGTGTGGTCATCATGCGCCGTTTCGGCCTCGACAACGACGATCCGGCGACGCTGGAAACGCTGGCCGAGGAAATGGGCGTGACGCGCGAGCGCGTACGCCAAATCCAGCAGGAAGCCTTGATCAAGCTTAAACGGGCCATGGCGGCACGCGGCGTGGTGCGCGATTCCTTACTGTAGCAAGTCTGATAAAACGCATCGGCGGCGTTGCATGGCCTCGCCGTACTGGCGTACTGTCTTCGGCCACGCGCCTTGCCCTGCGCATTTTCTCAGGCTTGCTGCCCGGTGCGGGCTTGAGCGGCTTTTGCCTGTCGCGATCTGCTATCATACGCCCCGCTCGCGGCGCCTGACCTTTCCCTATTGTTTCAAGTTCCAGCGCGGCCCTGCGTCCTGGCCCACTCTTACCTATTGATCGCTATGCAAGAAAATATCATCGAAATCAAATCGCTCGACATGGACGCCCGTGGCGTTGGCCATATTGAGAACGAAGACGGCTCGCCGGGCAAGGTCGTGTTTGTCGAAGGCGCATTGCCGGGAGAGCGCGTCAGCTTTGTGACGTTCAAGAAAAAGAAGAACTGGGAGATGGCCCGCATGACGGCGCTGCACCGCGAATCAGCGATGCGCGTGACGCCAAAATGCAAGCATTTCGACAACTGCGGTGGCTGCTCCATGCAGCATCTGGAGCCATCGGCGCAGGTGGCGATCAAGCAGCGCGTGCTGGAAGATAACTTGTGGCATATCGGCAAGGTGCGTCCGCAAAATATCATGCGCCCCATGTATGGCCCGACGTGGGGCTACCGCTACCGCGCGCGCCTGTCCGTGCGTCATGTCAAGAAGAAAGACGCCGTGCTGGTGGGCTTCCATGAAAAGAAATCGGCTTTCGTCGCCGATATGGATAGCTGCGAAATCTTGCCGCCGCACATCTCTGCCATGCTGCTGCCGCTGCGCGCGCTGATCGGTTCGCTGTCCATCTTCGAGCAGATGCCGCAGATCGAGCTGGCCGTGGGCGAAGACGTCACGGCCATGGTCTTGCGCATCATGGCGCCATTGACGGCGGACGACGAAACGACATTGAAGGCCTTTGCCGACGCTTACGGCGTGCAATGGTGGCTGCAAGTCAAAGGCCCGGAAACTGCCGTGCCCTTCTATCCGCTGGATAAGCAATTGCACTATCTGCTGCCTGAATTCGGCGTCAAGATGCCGTTCAAGCCCGTCGATTTTACGCAAGTAAACCACCACATCAATCGCGTGCTGGTGTCGAAAGCGCTGCGTTTGCTGGAAGTGCAGCCGACCGACCGCGTGGCCGACCTGTTTTGCGGCCTCGGTAATTTCACTTTGCCGCTGGCCACGCAGGGCCGCGAGGTGGTGGGTATCGAAGGCAGCACCACGCTCACTGAGAGGGCGCTGGAAAACGCCCTGGCCAATGGCTTGGCGGAAAAAACCTCGTTCTCGACGCGCAATTTGTTTGAAGTGACAACAGACGACCTGATTGCGCTGGGCAAGTTCGACCGCATCCTCGTCGACCCGCCGCGCGATGGTGCCATGGCGCTGTGCCAGGCTTTGGTGGGCTTGTCGCAAGTGCGTCCGGACATGCTGCCGAAGCGCATCGTCTATGTGTCCTGCAGCCCATCGACCCTGGCGCGCGACGCCGGCATCCTGGCGCTGGAAGCGGGCTATGTGCTGAGCAAGGCGGGCGTGGTCAATATGTTCCCGCACACCTCGCACGTGGAGTCGATGGCAGTGTTTGATCTGGCGCAATAAGCATGAAAACACGGCGGGTGGCCAGGCAGGCACCCGCCGTTGCCGTATTTGGCGGTGCAGCAAGCTGACGCAATACCACTTGCAGCGTGTTATAAAACTGGTCTGGCTTTTCCTGATGCAGCGTCTTTTTTCATTCTCCCCCTGTCGTTTTTTCATTGTCCAGTAGGACAACACGCCGTCGGCATGCGCCGCTGCGCTTTTCGCGCGAAGTGGTATTGCTCACTTTGATGCCACTTTAAAACCACTTGACCGCCTATTTTTTCAGCACCATGCTGTGCTCGCAACTGAAAAAAAACAGATCAAGGGTTAATGCCGTTCAGTTAAGGGTTTTGGCGTGATTTATGAGCGCCAGTAAATTCGCTAACCCCAGAGGCAAAGAGCTGGGGTCGGTCACTTCGTGATCGGAATGTGCTCCATTGAAGCACATTCCCCCTCAGGGTCCGACCCCAGTCCTAGTTCTTGGGCTAAAAATAGCATCACTAACACACTAACTGAACGGCATTACAGATCAAGGGTAGCTATTGACGAAGCAGAGTGGTATTTCCGCAAACCTGAACAGGAGACAGCGTGAAAATTTACTAATCAAAAAAACAATCAGGAATATGATGGTATGTCTGGCCAGCGGTGGCGTGCTGGCGGCATGTGGCGGCGGTGGTGATGCCAGCGCGCCCGCAGGCTCGCAATTGCTGGCGGCCAGTGCGGTGCTCGCGTGCGTGCCGTGGCAAGAGGGCGGCACCTACAACGCCGGTGCGGTGGTCACTTACCTGGGTGCTAACTACACGGCCTTGGTGACGCAAACCGACCATGTGGGTTCTGGTTGGAATCCCGTGTCCTCACCTAGCCTGTGGAGCGCCGGCGGCAGCTGCGACGGCGGCACCACGCCGACGCCCGCACCAACACCAACACCAACACCCACGCCAACACCATCACCCACGCCAACGCCAACGCCAACGCCAACGCCCACCGGCGGCACCTGCGCGCTGCCGTGGGCGGCTGGCACGGCTTACAGCGCGGGTGCCATCGTCAGCTATGCAGGTACGAATTACCGCGCCAACTACTGGACGCAGGGCAACAATCCGTCCACCAGCAGCGGCGCCGCCGGTACGGGCAAGCCATGGATCAGCCAAGAGATCTGCAGCGCCACGCCGACACCAACCCCGACGCCGACGCCGACGCCAACCCCGACCCCAACCCCAACCCCGACCCCAACCCCAACCGGGCGCGAAGTGGGTTCCTACTTCGCGCAGTGGGGCGTGTATGGCCGTGACTATGAAGTGGCGAACGTGCATACGAGCGGCGTGGCCGACAAGCTGACCTTCATCAACTACGCTTTCGGCAATATCTATCCGAAAAACGGCGGTTATGAATGCGCCATGATCACCAAGACGGAGCCGGGCGCGACGAATCCGAATTCGCCGGACGCGGGCACGGGCGGCGATGCCGAGGCCGACTACATCCGCACGCCCAAGCGCACCGTCGATGGCCAGGCGATTCCCTGGGACGCTCCCTTGTCGGGCAACTTCCTGCAGCTGAAGAAACTCAAGGCGGCGCACCCGAACCTCAAGTTGTTCATTTCCTTGGGTGGCTGGAGCTGGTCGAAGAACTTCTCCGTCGGTTCCGCCACCGATGCGCTGCGCAAGCAGATGGTGCGTTCCTGCATCGATATCTACATCAAGGGCAATCTGCCGCTGCAGGGCGGGCGCGGTGGCGTGGGTGCGGCGGCCAATATCTTTGACGGCATCGACATCGATTGGGAATACCCGGTGGGCGGCGGCCAGCCGTATAACACGGTCAGCCCCAACGACAAGCGCAACTTTACCTTGCTGATGGCGGAATTTCGCAGCCAGCTCGATGCGCTCGGCGCCGCCAATGGCAAGCGCTACCTGTTGACCGCCGCTGTCGGTGCGGGCAAGGACAAGATCGACAACACCGAGCCGGCCCTGTACTCGCAGTATATGGACTGGATCAACCTGATGACTTACGACTTCCACGGCGGCTGGGAAACGAGCACCAACTTCAATGCCCAGCTGTTTGCCGATCCTGCCGATCCGTCGACCGGCATGGCGCGCGAATACGTGGGCGACAAGGCGGTGCAGTACATGATTGCTGCCGGTGTGCCGCGCGACAAATTGCTGCTCGGCATACCTTTCTATGGCCGTGGCTGGAAGGGCGTCGCACCGGGGCCGAACGGCGATGGCTTGTACCAGGCGGCCACCGGCATGGCGCCGGGCACGTACGAGTCGGGTATCGAGGACTACAAAATCCTCGTCGCCAAGAGCGGCACGCGTTACTACCACCCTGTGACCAAGCAGCTGTACCTGTACACGGGGGTGGGCGGCCAGTGGTGGAGCTATGATGATCCGACCGTCATCGGCACCAAGGTGAAATACGTGAAGGACCAGGGCTTGCGCGGCGCGTTCTCGTGGGAACTCGATGGCGATGCGAATGGCGTGCTGGCCACCGAGGTGTGGAAGGTGCGGTAATGCTGAGCTAGCCTAAGACGCGGCCGGATAGCCATGCTGTCCGGCCGTTTATTCTTATATACAGACAGGAGGCAGGCGATGGCGGCGGTATCGACATTGGGAGTGAACAAGCAGTCGGAGGAGCTGAGTCGCGAGTGGCGCAGCTGGATCGCGGAAAACCTTATGCTGGGCAGTCATCCATCGGCCCTGTTGCCGGTGCTGCAACAGGCCGGCATCGGGGAAGGCTTGGCGCGTCGCGAAGTGGCGCTGGCACTGCACAGCCCCTATCTGGCGGGCGCCGTGCGTTTGTCGAATCGGCTGGCCAAGCGCGACTGGGTGCTCGACATCCAGCGCAAGCTGAATCAGCTGCGCCCGACCGAGATTGCCCGCCGCGACAAGTTGTCCGCACAGGCATTTTTGGATGAATACTATGCCACCAACCAGCCCGTGATCATCACCGGCATGATGGACGACTGGCCCGCCATGGACAAATGGACTCCGGCCTATTTTCTCGAGCACTACGCGCAGCGCGAGGTGGAAGTGCAGTTCGGGCGTGAAGCGGACGCCCAGTACGAAATGAATAGCGTGGCGCACAAGCGCAAGATGGCGTTTGGCGAATACGTCAGCCTGGTCGAGGGCAGCGGCAGGAGTAATGATTTCTACATGACGGCCAACAATAATTCGCAGAACCGGCAAGCCTTGCGCGAGTTGTGGGACGATATCGGCCAGTTGCCTCAATACCTGAAGCGCGATGGCGAACCCGAGGGCTTTTTATGGTTCGGTCCTGCCGGCACGGTGACGCCATTCCACCACGACCTGACGAACAATTTCATGGCACAAGTAAAAGGGCGCAAGCGGCTGCGCATCATGGCTGCCTGCGAGGCGGCGCGCGTGTACAACCAGCGTCACTGCTTTACGCCCGTCGATGGGCGCGACATCGACTTGCAGCGCTATCCGCTGATGGCCGAGGTTCAGGTGCGCGAATGCGTGCTGGCGCCGGGCGAGATTCTGTTCTTGCCCGTCGGTTGCTGGCATTTTGTCGAAGCGCTCGATATTTCCCTCACCGTGGCGTTTACCAATTTCAAATGGAATAACGATTTTTACAGCGCGTATCCGGCCAAGCACGACTTTTGAGCGTGGTCCCGATGCTCGATGGGGAGATCGAGCGATGTTGCAGGCGTAAAAAAGCCGACCCGCAGGTCGGCTTTTTGCTGTGTCAATGCTGTGTCAATCTCAGTGCTTAGTCGCGGCTACCGCCGGCCAAGCCCAGCAGGGACAGCAGGCTGGTGAAGATGTTGTACACGTCGAGGTAGATGCGCAGGGTGGCCGAGATGTAATTGGTCTCGCCGCCGTTGATGATTTGCTGCACGTCATACAGGATGTAAGCCGAGAAGATGGCGATGGCGACCACGGAGATCACGATCGACAGTGCCGACAGGCCCAGGAAAATGTTCGCCACTGATGCCAGGATCAGCACGATCACGCCGGCGAACAACCATTTGCCCATGGCCGAGAAGTCGCGCTTCGATACCGTGGCGATGGTCGCCATGACGGCCAGGATAGTGGCCGTGCCGCCGAACGCCGTCATAATGAGCATGCCGCCGTTCGAGTAGCCGAGCGTGCGCGTCAGGATGGGCGTGAGCATCAAGCCCATGAAGAAGGTAAAGCCCAGCAGGACGGCGACGCCAAGGCCCGAGTTCTTGGTCTTTTCAATCGCGTACATGAAGCCGAATGCGACGGCCATGAAGATGATGAAGCCCATGCCGCCGGTCAGCATCGGCAAATGCATTTGTACGCCGATGAAGGCGCCCAGCACGGTCGGTATCATGGACAGTGCCAGCAGCCAGTAAGTGTTGCGCAAGACCTGGTGGCGGACTTGCTGCATGCTGCCCGACAGGTCAAAGGTGCGTTGCATGTTCTGATTCATAGTGCCTCCGTGTTGTCAATTCAAATTACCTCTTTGGCTAAGGATAGCATGGCGTCCGATTTTTGCAAAAAAACCAGCTTAAGATTGCATTAAACTCAGCCAGGGCGGAAGATGATGGCCCGCCTGTCTGGGTGATATGGGGTGGAGTATGGTAAAATCAAAGGTTGATTGAGTTATCAATTTATCGTTTTAACCCTACTTTTATTGGAGTTTTCACACATGGCAATCGAACGCACCCTGTCGATCATCAAACCAGACGCAGTTGCAAAAAACGTCATCGGTCAAATCTATACCCGTTTTGAAAACGCTGGCCTGAAAATCGTTGCAGCACGCATGACCCAATTGTCGCGCGAACAAGCTGAAGGCTTCTACGCAGCGCACAAAGAGCGCGGCTTCTTCAAGGATCTGGTCGACTTCATGGTTTCCGGTCCAGTCATGATCCAAGCTCTGGAAGGCGAAAACGCCGTTCTGGCCCACCGTGACCTGATGGGCGCGACCGATCCGAAGAAAGCAGAAAAAGGCACGATCCGCGCCGATTTCGCCGATTCGATCGACGCTAACGCCGTGCACGGTTCCGACGCTGTCGAAGCTGGTCAAGTGGAAATCGCTTACTTCTTCCCAGAACTGAAGGCTTAATTGCCTTAGATAACGTTATTTCCTGGCGTTATCTGTGAAATAACTTATCACCCCCTGTTCCCGCTGCGCTGTGGTGCTGTTGGCTCCTGATGCGCGCGGGGACGGATTTTTAGAATAGACCTGATCATGCATACGACGACCCTCACCAACTTGCTGGATTTTGATCCCGCGCAACTCATCGCCTACTGCGCCGAGTTGGGAGAGAAACCGTTTCGTGCAAAACAATTGCAGCGCTGGATACATCAGTTCGGCGCTTCCGATTTCGACGCCATGACGGACTTGGCCAAGTCGCTGCGCGACAAGCTGGCCACGCGCGCCGAAGTGCGCGCCCCGGCCATCATTAGCGACCACACGTCGACGGACGGTACGCGCAAATGGCTGGTCGACGTGGGTAATGGCAATGCCGTGGAAACCGTGTTCATTCCGGAAGAAAATCGCGGCACCCTGTGCATCTCGACCCAGGCCGGCTGCGCCGTGAACTGCCGTTTCTGCTCGACGGGCAAGCAAGGCTTCAACCGCAACCTCAGTGTCGGCGAAATCATAGGCCAGCTGTGGATGGCGGAATTCGAATTGCGCCGCACCAAGGGTATCGAGCCGGGCCCGAAAGGCGAGCGCCAGATTACCAACGTGGTGATGATGGGCATGGGCGAGCCCCTGCTCAATTTTGAGCCGACCGTCACAGCCCTGAAATTGATGCTCGACGACAACGCCTACGGCCTGTCGCGCCGCCGCGTGACCCTCTCGACCTCGGGCGTGGTGCCGATGATGGACAAGCTGTCGCAGGAAGTGCCGGTGGCCTTGGCCGTCTCGCTGCACGCCTCGAATGATGTGCTGCGCGATGGCTTGATTCCACTCAATAAGAAATACCCGCTGAAGGAATTGATGGCAGCTTGCAAGCGCTACCTGGAATTTGCTCCGCGCGATTTCATCACCTTCGAGTACTGCATGCTCGACGGCGTCAATGACAGCGATGAGCACGCGCGCGAATTGCTGGCGCTGGTGCAAGACCGCGAGTTCGGCGTGAACTGCAAGTTCAACCTGATTCCCTTCAATCCCTTCCCCGAGTCGGGTCTGTTCCGTTCGAAAAACCCACGCATCAAGGCGTTTGCCCAAGTGCTGATGGATGGCGGCATCATCACCACCGTGCGCAAGACGCGCGGCGACGATATCGATGCCGCTTGCGGCCAGTTGGCGGGCGAAGTGAAAGACCGTACGCGGGTCCAGGAGCGCATGGAAAAAATGACTGAGTATCAGCAGAAATTTGGCGCCAACTTTGGCAAGATCGTGGAGATCCGCTCCTGATGCGGGGAGGCATGGCTTATCCTGGCGTACTTGCCGTGGCTGTTGTCAGCCTGGGCGTGCTGCTGCTGGCCGGCTGTGCTTCCACCGCAGACACGGGGCAAGCCGCATCTGCATCTGCATCTGCATCTACCTCGCAGCGCGCCGACTTGCGCTTGCAGTTGGCCAGCGCCTATTATGGGCAAGCGCAGTATGGGGTGGCTTTGGCCGAAGCGGAGCAGGCGGTGCAGCTGCTGCCGGGCAATGCCCAAGCGCTCGGCATGCGTGCGCTGGTTCTTGCTGCCCTGCACCAAGCTGATGCGGCTGAAAAAGATTTTCTTTACGCAATGCGCCTTGCGCCCCACAATCCCGAGTTGAGCAATAATTATGGCCAGTTTTTGTGCCAGACCGGGCGCGCGGCGCAGTCGTTGGCGTATTTCGATGCCGCATTGCGAGATGTCGCCTACGGCACGCCTGAGCTGGCGCTGCATAATGCGGCGACGTGCAGCTTGCGCATCAACGATTACCGGCGCGCCGCTGATTATTGGCGCAAGGCGGAGCGCATCGCACCTGCCGCGGCAATGACGTATGTCGGCCTGGTGCGCGTGTATTACCAACAGCAAGACTACCGACAAGCGGCGCATTATCTTGAGCGGCTCGGTAAAGTAGCGACAATGGAGAGCCAGACGGCCGATGTGCTGTGGCTCGGGATCAAGGTGCAGCATAAGCTCGGGGATGCGGGTGCGGAAGCTGGCCTGGCGGCGCATTTGCGCCACCACCATTCCGGCTCCCCCGAATATGCTGCTTATCAAAATGGGGCGTTTGATGAGTGAGACAGGGATACCAATGAATTCAGAGCGGGCAGAAACGCCTCAGCAGCAGCCCCAGGGCAATCTCGCGCTGGCAGGCGCACAGTTGAAAGCGCAGCGCGAAGCGCTGGGCTGGCCTGTGGAGCAGGTGGCCGACCAGCTCAAACTGGCGCCACGCCAAGTGATCGCGCTGGAAGCGGGCGACATGGCAGCCTTGCCGAACGTGGCCGTGGTGCGCGGTTTCGTGCGCGCCTACGCCAAGGTGGTGCGTCTCGACGCAGCGCCGCTGGTCGCCATGATCGAAGTCCATCCGGCGCCGGTGCAAGAGTCCGCCACGCCCGTGCGGCGTGAAATTTCCGCCACGTTTTCCGAATCGCGCTTCCCGTCTATGACGCAGCGCTCGTCGAGCCAGGCGTCCCTCTGGATCGCCGGCGCCGTGGCCGTGGTCGTCGCCGCCGCCTTTGGTGCCTACAAGTTTGGCTATGTGCCGACCAACGTGCTGCCCTCGCATGCCGGGAAAGAAGTCGCGCAGGCGGACGTGGTCCCTGTGGAAACGACCTTGATCAAGCCGGGCCAGGACTTGACACCGGTGCAAGCGCCATCGGTACCGCTGATTTCCGTGCCGCCACCGCCGGGCAACGATACGCAGACGGGCGCCCCCGCCGCCAGCGTCGCTTCGGCGCCTGTACCGGCATCTGCTGTTGTGATGCCTGCGGCGCTGCCTGCCGATGCTGGCGCTGCCGTGGGCGCGAATGTGCTGGTGTTGAAGGTGGAGCAGGATTCCTGGGTCGAGATCCGCCGCCCTGGCAGTACGCCGCTGATTGCGCGCATGGTCAAGGCTGGCAGCACGGAAACGTTCGATATCACCGGCCCGGCCACCCTGGTAGTGGGTAAGCCAGGTGTTGTGCAGGCAACGTTGCGCGGCGCCAAGCTCGATTTGCCGACCGTGGCCGGTGGCACCATTTCGCGCGTGAGCATTAAGTAATGCTTAAAAAACATCGGCCAAGTGTTGATATTAGTCGTTCAAGCAAGTAGTTTAAATAAGCAAACTCACAAGATAATATTATGGCTACCTCGAAAACAGCGATCGGCTCCGGTCCTTCTGTCCGGCGCGACAGCCGCAAGGTGTTGATCGCACACGGCCAGCGTCAGATCTGGGTGGGCGGCGATGCCCCCGTGGTGGTGCAGTCGATGACGAACACGGATACGGCCGATGCTATCGGCACGGCGATACAGATCAAGGAACTGGCGCGTGCCGGCTCGGAGCTGGTGCGCCTGACGGTGGACCGTCCGGAAGCGGCTGCCGCCGTGCCGTACATTCGCGAGCAGCTCGACAAGATGGGCGTCGACGTGCCGTTGGTGGGCGACTTCCATTACAACGGCCACACCCTGTTGAACGATCACCCCGATTGTGCGCGCGCGCTGTCGAAGTATCGCATCAATCCGGGCAACGTGGGCAAGGGCGCCAAGCGCGATACGCAATTTGCGCAAATGATTGAAGCGGCGTGCAAGTACGACAAGCCGGTGCGTATCGGCGTGAACTGGGGCAGCCTGGATCAAGCCTTGCTGGCGCGCATCATGGATGAAAACGCGGGCCGCAGCGAGCCTTGGCCGGCGCAAGCGGTCATGTATGAAGCACTGATAACGTCGGCGATTGAAAACGCCGTGCGTGCCGAGGAGCTGGGCCTGGGACGCGACAAGATTATTTTGTCGTGTAAAGTGTCCGGCGTACAAGATTTGATCGCCGTGTATCGCGAACTGTCGCAGCGCTGCGACTATCCGCTGCACCTGGGCCTGACAGAAGCGGGCATGGGCAGCAAGGGTATCGTCGCCTCGACGGCGGCCTTGTCCGTGCTGCTGCAAGAGGGCATCGGCGACACCATCCGTATTTCGCTCACGCCAGAGCCTGGCGGCGACCGCACGCGCGAAGTGATCGTCGGCCAGGAAATTTTGCAAACCATGGGCTTGCGCAAGTTCGCGCCCATGGTCATCGCCTGCCCGGGCTGTGGCCGCACGACGTCGACCACGTTCCAGGAATTGGCCGACAACATCCAGACGTATCTGCGCGAGCAGATGCCGGAATGGAAAAAGTTGTATCCGGGCGTGGAAGCGATGAACGTGGCCGTCATGGGCTGCATCGTCAACGGTCCCGGCGAATCGAAGCATGCAAACATCGGCATCAGCTTGCCCGGCACCGGAGAATCACCGGCCGCGCCGGTCTTTGTCGATGGCGAAAAAGTCGTCACCCTGCGCGGCGAACGCATCGTCGAAGAATTCCAGGACATCGTCCTCAATTATGTTAAAACCCATTACGGCGTAGCTGGGGTTTCGAGCGACATGTCGCTCGCCAGCGTAGCGGTCTAGGCTTGCAAGCCTGGACTCCTTACGCGAAAAAATGAAAAGCAAAGAAGAACACCATGTCCGAAAATAAAAAAGCAGAGAAAATTACAGGCGTGAAAGGCATGAATGATGTGCTGCCCGCCGATGCCCCGTTGTGGGAATTGTTTGAAAATACGGCGCAATCCGTGCTGCAAAGCTATGGCTTCCAGCAGATCCGCACGCCGATCGTGGAAGAAACGAAGTTGTTCGCGCGCGCCATCGGCGCCGTGACCGACATCGTGGAAAAGGAAATGTACTCGTTCACCGATTCGATGAACGGCGACAACCTGACCCTGCGTCCGGAAGGCACGGCTGGCGTGGTGCGCGCCGTGGTCGAGCACAACCTCGTCTACGAAGGCCCGAAACGCCTGTGGTACAAGGGTCAGATGTTCCGTCACGAGCGCCCGCAAAAAGGTCGTTACCGCCAGTTCCACCAGTTCGGCGTGGAAGCCATCGGTTTCACGGGCCCGGATATCGATGCCGAGATCATCATGATGTCGCGCCGCCTGTGGGATGACCTGGGTCTGGAAGGCATTCGCCTGGAACTGAACTCGATCGGCGACGCCGCCGAGCGCCTGCGCCACCGCGCCGACCTGATCGCCTATCTGGAAAGCCATAGCGAACTGCTCGACGAAGAAGCCAAGCGCCGCCTGCACAGCAATCCGCTGCGCATTTTGGACACCAAAAATCCTGCCATGCAGGACCTGGTCAATGGCGCGCCTCAGCTTTTGGATTACCTGGGCGAGGAATCGCTGGCGCACTTCCATGGCGTGCAGAAGATCTTGAACCACAACAATATCCCCTTCACCATCAATCCTCGCCTGGTGCGCGGCCTCGATTACTACAACCGCACGGTGTTCGAGTGGGTCAGCGACAAGCTGGGCGCGCAAGGCACGGTGTGCGCCGGTGGCCGCTATGACGGCATGGTGGAAATGTTCGGTGGCAAATCGACGCCAGCCGTCGGCTTTGGCATGGGCGTCGAGCGCCTGGTGCTGCTGATGAAGGATGCGGCGGAACCGGAAGCGCCGGCGCAGTGCGACGTGTATCTGGTGCACCAGGGCGAGCAGGCAGGCTTGCAAGCGTTCGTACTGGCCGAGCGGATTCGCGATGCGGGCCTCGACGTTGTGCTACATTGCGCAGCGAGCAATGGCGGCGGCAGCTTCAAGACGCAAATGAAAAAGGCCGATGCCAGCGGTGCGGCGTTTGCGGTGATCATGGGCGACGATGAAATCGCCAACAATGTTGCCACGGTAAAAGCCATGCGCGAAGCCGATGCGGGCGCGCAGCAAAACACGGTGCCGTTCGACGATGTCGTCGATTACGTGGTCGACCAGATCATCGGCGACCACGATTGCGGCCACGATCACGGCCCTGACGGCCATGTGCATCACCACCATTAATTTGAAGCAAGACCGTACTATCCTCGATCAACTACTCATTAAAACTGACGACCCATGGCATACGATCACGAAGAACAAGAACAACTGGCAACCCTCAAAGCCTGGTGGCAGCGCAATGGCAATCTGACCTCCTGGGTCCTGATCGTGGCGCTTGCTGGCTACAGCGGCTGGGCTGGCTGGCAGTACTACCAGCGCACGCAGGCTGCGCAAGCCGGTCAGTTGTACGACGAGCTGCAAAATGCCATCGCCGCCAAGGACACCGCCAAGGTGATGCGCGCGGCCAGCGACATGCAATCGCGTTTCAGCGGCACGGCGTATGCGCAGATGAGCGCGCTGGGCGCGGCCAAGGTGGCGTTCGACGCGAATGACCTGAAAACGGCCAAGACCCAGTTGCAATGGGTTGCCGAGCATGGCACGGAAGAGTACAAGGCCATCGCCAAGCTGCGCTTGGCCGGTGTCTTGCTGGACGACAAAGCCTACGATGAAGCGCTGAAAGTGCTGGCCACGGCCAGCGTGGTGCAATTTGCCGGCGCCGTGGCGGACCGCAAGGGCGATATCCTGGTGGCGCAAAACAAGCTCGACGATGCACGTACGGCCTACCTTGCCGCGCTGGCCGCGACGGACAAGAACAATCCAGGGCGTCAATTGATCCAGGTGAAACTGGAGGCGATAGGCGGCACGGTACCGGAAGACAAGGCCAAGGCTGACAAGGCTGGCGCCTGACAGGAACACTGATGGCACGGCCATGCGGCGTTTTGCGCCGCCTGCCTCGCCCTTACAAGTACAAGAAAAAGGTTGGATAACACTTATGCGTGTCACTGAAAAGCTGGTAGCTGCAAGTCTGTTGGCCCTGATGGCCGGTTGCTCGTCCTGGAATCCGTTTGCCTCGAAAGACCCGAAAGTCGAACCGGCCAAACTGGTGGAGATAACATCGAGCATCGCCGTGCGCGACGCCTGGAAGTATTCGATCGGCAAGGCTGGCGTGTACGCCTTCCGGCCCGCACTGGCCGGTAACAGCCTGTACGTGGTCAATGCCGATGGCGCGCTGGCGCGCCTGGATGCGGCCAGCGGGCGTGAAACGTGGCGCATCAAGGTCGGCAGCGACATCACCTCCAGCGCCGGCAGCGACGGCGCACTGGTGGTCGTGGGCGCGGCCAAGGGCGCCGTGCTGGCGTTTGATGTCGATGGCAAGCAACTGTGGACGGCGCAGGCGTCGAGTGAAGTGCTGACCGCGCCTGTGGTCGGGCAGGGTGTGGTGGTGGTGCGCAGCGTGGACAACCGCATCGTCGGCTTTGATGCCAAGACGGGCGAGCGCAAGTGGACGGTGCAGCGCGCCACGCCGGCACTGACCTTGCGCAATGCACCGGGCATGGTGTTGGGCGGCGCGAATGTCTACGTGGCTCAGCCAGGCGGCAAGCTGCTGGCACTGACGGTTGCCACCGGTGTGGTACGCTGGGAGACTGTGGTCAGCGAACCGCGCGGCGCTACCGAACTGGAGCGCGTCTCCGACATCGCCGGCACGCCGGTGGTGTTCGAGGGCGAAGTGTGCGCTGTCACTTACCAGGGCAAGGCAGGCTGCTTCGATGCTGCCACGGGCGTGCCGCGCTGGAGTAAGCCGATCTCGTCCGATGTGGGCGTGGCCGTCGATCAGCGTTTCGTGTTTGCTGCCGACGCCCAGGGCGCCGTCGTGGCGTTCGGCCGCGACGGCGGCCAGAGCGCCTGGAAGAATGAGGCGCTGGCGCGCCGCCGCCTGTCGACGCCGGCCTCTTTTGGCCGCAGCGTCGCCGTCGGTGACTATCAAGGTTATATCCACTTCCTGTCACG
Organism: Janthinobacterium lividum PAMC 25724; assembly: GCA_000242815.2. Taxonomy (GTDB): domain Bacteria; phylum Pseudomonadota; class Gammaproteobacteria; order Burkholderiales; family Burkholderiaceae_D; genus Janthinobacterium; species Janthinobacterium lividum_D. Next base: position 316,871 of record AHHB01000037.1, on the reverse strand, counting down.
GGAAGATGGCGCATTAATAGGTCGTGTCAGCAGCGATGGTAGTCCGATTGTTTCGGCTCCCGTCGTCGCCGGTTCGAATTTGATTTTTCAACCCAATCAGGGACAGTGATCGCTCTCGCGGTCGAGTAATACAATGAAGCCGGTAATTGCACTAGTAGGTCGACCCAATGTTGGGAAATCGACTTTATTCAATCGTCTGACCCGCTCGCGCGATGCGCTGGTGGCGGATTTGCCTGGGTTGACGCGCGATCGTCACTATGGCGAAGGCCGTGTCGGCGAACGTCCCTTCCTGGTCATCGATACGGGTGGTTTCGAACCCGTCGCCAAGGAAGGCATCATGCACCAGATGGCACTGCAGACCAAGCAGGCCGTGGCCGAGGCCGACGTGGTCGTGTTCATCGTGGACGGCCGTCAAGGCCTGACCCCGCATGACAAGACTATCGTCGACTTCCTGCGCAAGAGCGGACGGCCAGTCTTGCTGGTGGTCAACAAAAGCGAAGGCATGCGCTATACGGCCGTGGTGTCCGAATTCTATGAATTGGGCATGGGCGATCCGTATGCGATCTCGTCGGCGCACGGCGACGGCGTCAACGACTTGGTCGAAGTGATGCTGGACCTGGCGTTCGCGCAGCGTCCGGACGAGCCTGAAGAGCTGGAAAAGACCGACCGCGGCATCAAGATTGCCCTCGTCGGCCGACCGAACGTGGGCAAGTCGACTCTCATCAACACCCTGCTCGGTGAAGAGCGCGTGATCGCCTTCGACATGCCGGGCACGACGCGCGATTCGATCGAGATTCCGTTCGAGCGTGATGGTCAGCAATATACGCTGATCGACACGGCCGGTATCCGTCGTCGCGGCAAGGTATTTGAAGCGATCGAGAAATTTTCGGTGGTGAAAACCCTGCAGTCGATTTCCGAAGCCAACGTCGTGGTCCTGATGCTCGATGCGCAGCAGGATATTTCAGAGCAAGACGCGCATATCGCCGGCTTTATTCTGGAATCGGGCCGCGCGCTGGTGGTGGCCGTGAATAAATGGGATGGCTTGCAATCGCATGAACGCGACGAGATCAAGATCGATATCGACCGCAAGCTCGACTTCCTGTCGTTCGCACAGATGCATTTCATTTCGGCACTGAAGGGCACCAACATCGCTCCATTGATGAAGTCGCTCAACGCCGCGTACGCGGCCGCCATGTGCGACCTGTCGACGCCGAAGCTGACGCGCGCCCTGATCGAGGCCGTGGAGAAGCAGGAGCCGCGGCGCAAGGGTTCGATTCGTCCGAAGCTGCGCTATGCCCACCAGGGTGGCATGAATCCGCCTGTGATCGTGATTCACGGTAACGCGCTCGATGCCGTTGGCGATCCGTACAAACGCTATTTGGAAAAACATTTCCGCGATACGTTTGCCCTGGTTGGCACGCCGCTGCGCATCGAACTGCGCACGGGCAAAAACCCGTTTGCGCGCACGCCGAGCAAGTAAGCAGTTAGTCACTGAATTAAGTGCGGATTAAGGCGCCGCTGAGATAATGCGGCGCCGATAGTCAATGCGACGGCTATCTGCACGACATGCTAAAGTGTCATGCGCGATGCGCGACAGCGATCGTGAAAACAGGTTACAGTAGCTATGACGCATCTTTCTATGTTTGAGTACTTGAAATCAAGCTAGTCGCCTCCAATTCTTACACAACAACATAAACAACGGAGCTGTTATGAGCAACAAAGGGCAACTGTTACAAGACCCATTCCTCAATGCATTACGCAAAGAGCATGTTCCTGTCTCGATCTACTTGGTCAATGGCATTAAATTGCAGGGCCATATCGAATCCTTCGATCAATATGTCGTATTGCTGCGCAATACGGTGACACAGATGGTGTACAAGCATGCCATCTCGACAGTGGTGCCGGCCCGTGCCGTCAACCTCAATATTGAACCTGAAGCGGAGTAAAGCGTTGAGCTTGATGGCCCAGCGCCTTTTGCCTACCATCGACCCCGTCCGCGCCAGCGGCGCTGATGCGTTTGCATCGGCGTCGGCGTCGGCGTCGGCGTCCGCCGCAACCCATCTGATGCCATCATGCGCGCCGTATTAGTCGGGGTTGACTTCGGTCACAGCGACTTCGCTGCCAGCATGGAGGAACTCATGCTGTTGTCGCGTTCGGCTGGTGCGGACCCGATTTCCACCATCACGGCCAAGCGCTCCAGTCCCGATTCGGCGTATTTTGTCGGCAGCGGCAAGGCCGATGAAATTGGCGACATCGTAGTCAACGATGGTCTGGAAATCGTCATCTTCAATCACGCCCTGTCACCTGCCCAGCAGCGCAATCTGGAAAAGCGCCTGAATGTGCGCGTGCTCGACCGTACCAGCCTGATTCTCGATATCTTTGCGCAACGCGCCAAGAGCCACGAAGGCAAGCTGCAAGTCGAGTTGGCGCAGTTGCAGCATCTGGCTACACGCCTGATTCGCGGCTGGACCCACCTTGAGCGGCAAAAGGGCGGTATCGGCTTGCGCGGTCCCGGCGAGACGCAGCTCGAGACCGATCGCCGGCTGATCGGCGACCGCGTCAAGGCCTTGCGCGCGCGTCTGGAAAAGCTGCACAAGCAGCGCGAAACGCAGCGCCGTGCGCGCGGCCGCAATCACACATTCTCGGTCTCCCTGGTCGGCTATACCAATGCCGGCAAGTCGACCCTGTTCAATGCCGTGACCAAGGCCGGCGTGTATGTCGCCGACCAGTTGTTCGCCACCCTCGACACCACCTCGCGCCGGGTTTATCTGGGCCAGGAGGTGGGTAATGTGGTGATCTCCGACACGGTGGGTTTCGTGCGCGAATTGCCGCATCAACTGGTGGCCGCTTTCCGCGCCACGCTTGAAGAAACCATCCATGCCGATCTGCTGCTGCATGTCGTCGACGCTGCGTCGCCGGTACGCATGGAGCAGATCGAGCAGGTCAACCTGGTCTTGAAAGAGATTGGTGCCGATCATATTCCGCAAATCCTCGTGTGGAACAAGATCGATGCGGCAGGGCTGGAGCCTTCGGTGGAGCGCGACGAATATGCTACGATCAGTCGCGTCTTCGTCAGTGCGCAAAAGGGCAGCGGTCTCGACTTGCTGCGCGATGCGATTGTCGAGATGGCCAGGAAGGCGCCCCGTTCGGCGCACCTTTATCGTAACGATGAAGCACAGCAGGAAGATCAGTTGGACGGTCAGTACGACCAGCACGATGGCGCCGCCCCGGACCAGGACGAAGAACCTGGTGAGGACGATAGCAATTCCACCCACTCCCAAGTCGGAACACGATAGTTATGCTTGTCTCTCTACTCAAAAAAACAGGCTTGAAGTTGTCCCTGAATGATCCCCGCTGGGGCAATCGCAAGGACGACGGCAAGAAAGCCCAAGAAGGCAAAAAGCCCGGCGAAGGTCCGCCGGACCTCGATCAGTTGTGGCGCGATTTCAATCAGCGCCTGAACGCCTTTTTCGGACAGAAGAACCGTCCCGACAACGGCGGCAATAACAACGGTGGCGGCAGCGGCCCACGCCCCGACATGAAGGGCGCCGGCATTACCGCCGGCGTGGTCGGCGTGATCGCCGTCTTCATCTGGCTCGCCAGCGGCGCCTTCATCGTGCAAGAGGGCCAGAGCGGCATCGTGCTGACATTTGGCCAATACACGCGCACGGCGCCGGCCGGTCTCAACTGGCGCTGGCCGTATCCGTTCCAGACCGATGAAACCGTTAATGTGTCGCAGGTGCGTACCGTGGAAGTCGGTTATCGCACGTCGCTGCGCAACAAGCAGGCCAGCGAGTCGCTGATGCTGACGGACGATGAAAATATCATCGACATCCAGTTCGCGGTGCAATACACGCTGAAAGATCCCGTGGAATGGCTGTTCAGCCTGCGCGACCAGGAAGACACATTGCGCCAGGTCGCCGAGACGACGATACGCGAAGTGGTCGGCCGCAGCAAGATGGACTTCGTGCTGTATGAAGGCCGCGAAAAAGTGGCCTTTGACACGCAGAAATTGATGCAGCAGATTCTGGATGATTACAAGGTTGGTGTGTTGATTAACAACGTGACGATGCAGGCCGTGCAGCCGCCAGAGCAGGTGCAAGCCGCTTTCGACGATGCCGTCAAGGCAGGCCAGGACCGTGAGCGCCAGAAGAATGAAGGCCAGGCCTACGCCAATGACGTCATTCCAAAAGCACGCGGCGCAGCATTTCGCCTGCTGCAGGAAGCCGAGGCTTATCGGGCCATGGTGACCGAGAACTCGGAAGGTAATGCGTCGCGCTTCAAGCAGGTGCTGGTCGAGTACCAGAAGGCACCAGCCGTTACGCGTGACCGCATGTACCTGGAAACCATGCAGCAGGTCTTCAGCAGTGCCAGCAAGGTGATGGTTGACGCGAAAACGGGCAGTAATCTGCTGTATCTGCCGCTCGACAAGTTGATCGCCCAGACGGCTGCCACCGACGCTGCCGCCCGTGCTGCAGGGACACCCGCAGCCAACACTGTTTTGCCACAGGAAGCCATGCCAACAGTAGAAGTCAATCAGCGCCGCGACAGCCGCTCTTCGCGTGAACGGGAGAGCCGCTAATGAACCGTATCGTTGCCGCCCTGATCGCGGGCTTTATCGCGATCATGCTCTTGTCCTCGACCGTGTTTGTCGTCGATCAGCGTAAATACGCCATCGTCTTCGCCCTCGGTGAAGTCAAGGACGAGATCAGTGAGCCAGGCTTGTACTTCAAGCTGCCGCCGCCGTTCCAGAACGTCATCTACCTGGACAAGCGGATCCTGACGCTCGATACGCCGGAACCGGAACGCTTCATCACGGCCGAGAAGAAGAACATCCTCGTCGACGCGTATGTGAAGTGGCGCATCGTCAATCCGAAGAAATATTTCCGCAGCTTCGGCGGCGATGAAAGCCGCGCCCGCAACCGCATGTCGCAAATCGTCAAGGCCGCCCTGAACGATGAAATCACCAAGCGTACCGTGCGCGAAGTGATCTCGGGCGAACGCGGCAAGGTGATGCAGGCGATCAAGGCCAAGGTGGCGGCCGAAGCCGAGGCCATCGGCGTGGGCATCGTCGATGTACGCCTGAAACGCGTCGATTACGTCGAGCAGATCAACAACTCCGTGTACGAACGCATGAAGTCCGAGCGCGTGCGCGTGGCCAATGAGCTGCGTTCGACCGGTTCGGCCGACTCCGAGAAAATCCGCGCCGACGCCGACAAACAGCGCACGGTGATCTTGGCCGAAGCGTATCGTGAAGCCGAAAAGATCCGCGGCGAAGGCGATGCGAAGGCGTCGCAGATCTATGCGGAAGCGTTTGGCAAGAATCCGGAGTTCTACAAGTTTTACCGTAGCCTGGAAGCTTATCGCGCCACCTTCAAGGACAAGGGCGATGTGATGGTAGTCGATCCGAGTTCGGAATTCTTCAAGTACTTCAAGGGCGGCGGCGCAGCCGCTGCTGGCAAAAAGTAAGGCAGTATCCAGACTGCATCTGGCCGCAAGGGCGGGTGGCAGCAGGAGCGGGGCCGGCATCGCTGCCGGCCCCGTTTTTTGTGGTGCGCCAGCTTGTTGCGGTAAGGCGTAAAATGCGGTGTTTTTAGGGCTGTGCGGCAGTGAGTCGGACAACTTATCCCTAAAGGCCCGTGTTTTCGCGTAAAATATCAGGTTCGGCCTATTGCCTGGCGCGCTTGCCGCTGCCTCGCACTATGCATTTTTTCAACTTTCTTCCGTATCTCGCTCCCTCATGCCGAATTGGCTTTTGCCCGAAAATATTGCCGATGTTCTGCCGTCGGAAGCGCGTAAGATCGAAGAGCTGCGCCGCCGCATGCTGGACAATTTCCGTCTGTACGGATATGAACTGGTCATGCCGCCGCTGCTTGAGTATCTCGAATCGCTGATGACCGGCGCTGGCAAGGATACCGACCTGCGCACCTTTAAACTGGTCGACCAGTTGTCGGGCCGCATGCTAGGCCTGCGTGCCGACATGACGACGCAAGTGGCGCGCATCGACGCGCACCTGCTCAACCGTGCCACCGTGACCCGGTTGTGCTATGCCGGCAGCGTGCTCCACACCCGTCCGTCGGGTCTGCACGCCACCCGCGAACCGCTGCAGATCGGCGCCGAAATCTATGGCCATGCCGGCCTGGAAGCGGACGCCGAGATCCAGGAATTGGCGCTCGCTTCGCTGGCATTGGCCGGTTTTGATGCTGTGCGCCTGGATTTGTCGCATGTCGGCCTGTTGCGCGCTATCATTGCGCAAGACGGCGCTGCCGTGCGCGACGAGGCTGCGCTGTACACCTTGCTGCGCGCGAAAGATGCGCCGGGCTTGCGTGCGCTGACCGCCGCCTACGATCCTGTTACGCGCGATGCGCTGCTGGCCTTGCCCAATCTGTACGGCGACATCGACGTGCTGGCGCGTGCGCGCGAAGTGCTGCCGCCGCTGCCAGGCGTGCTGAAGGCGCTGGCCGAACTGGCCGCGCTGGCCGGATCTGCCCTGGGCCGCGCCGAAGTGGCGATCGACTTGGCCGACCTGCGCGGCTATCAATATGAAAGCGGCGCGATGTTTGCGCTGTATGTACCTGGCTTGCCGAACGCGGTTGCGCGCGGCGGCCGTTATGACCACGTCGGCGAAGCGTTCGGCCGGGCTCGTCCCGCGACCGGCTTCTCGCTCGATTTGCGCGAACTGGCGCGCCTGTTGCCGACCGCGGAACGGAAGCATTCGATCCGTGCGCCATGGGGCAGCGCGCCAGAATTGAAGGAAAAAATCGCCGAGTTGCGCAAGGCGGGCGAGGTCGTGATCCAGAGTATGCCGGGTCACAGTAATGAACAAGACGAGTTCGAGTGCGATCGCGTGCTGGTACTTGCCGATAATGGTAGTAGCTGGATTCTTAAAAACTTAGGTTGAGTGATGTCAAAGAAAATTATGGCAAAGAACGTCGTTGTCATCGGCACCCAATGGGGCGATGAAGGTAAAGGCAAGATCGTCGATTGGTTGACCGATCACGCCCAGGGTGTGGTGCGCTTTCAGGGCGGCCACAATGCAGGCCACACGCTGGTCATCGGCGGCGTCAAGACCGCGTTGCAACTGATCCCTTCGGGCATCATGCGCGCCGGCGTCGCTTGCTACATCGGTAACGGTGTCGTCGTCTCGGTACCGGACGTGCTGCGCGAAATCGACAAGCTCGAAGCTGTCGGCGTCGAAGTCGCTTCGCGTCTGAAAATCTCCGAAGCCTCGCCAGTCATCCTGCCTTACCACTCGGCACTCGACGCGGCCCGCGAAGCGGCACGCGGCGCGGCCAAGATCGGCACGACCGGCAAGGGCATCGGCCCTGCCTACGAAGACAAGGTGGCACGCCGCGCGATCCGTATCGCCGACTTGCTCAACGAGACGCGCTTCGCTGAAAAGCTGGCGGAAAATCTCGATTACCATAACTTCGTGCTGGAAAACTACCTGAAGGCGCCGAAAGTCGACTATCAGAAGACCCTCGACGACGCGCTGGCCTACGTACCGCGCCTGCGTCCGATGGTCGCCGACGTATCGAGCGCGCTGTACGCAGCGCACAAGGCCGGCGCCAACCTGCTGTTCGAAGGCGCGCAGGGTTCCCTGCTCGACGTCGACCACGGCACCTATCCCTTCGTTACTTCGTCGAACTGCGTGGCAGGCAATGCCTCCGCCGGTTCGGGCGTCGGTCCTGGCATGCTGCACTACATCTTGGGCATCACCAAGGCTTACACGACGCGTGTCGGCTCCGGCCCGTTCCCGTCGGAATTGCCAACGGATGCGGGCGTTGGCCTGCACCTGGCCCAAGTCGGTCATGAATTCGGTACCGTGACGGGCCGTGCCCGCCGTTGCGGCTGGTTCGACGCCGCCTTGCTGCGTCGCTCCGTGCAGATCAACGGCGTGTCGGGCATGTGCCTGACCAAGCTTGATGTGTTGGATGGCCTGGAAACGTTGCAGCTGTGCACCGGCTACAAGCTCGACGGCAAGATCGTCGACATCTTCCCGGTCGGCGCCGAAGACGCAGCGCGCTGCGAGCCGATCTACGAAGAAATGCCAGGCTGGACGGAAAGCACTGTCGGCGCGAAATCGCTGGCGGCCTTGCCGGCGACGGCGCGCGCTTACATCAAGCGCATCGAAGAACTGGTCGGCGTGCCAGTGGACATGGTTTCGACTGGTCCCGATCGTGAAGAAACGATCGTGCTGCGCCATCCATTCGAGTAAGCTGCTGGACACAATCCGCCGCAAGGCGGATTTTTTTAATCACGCTAATAATAAGAGTTCACTATCATGACTACCCCACAATCGAACGATCAACATCTCTGGGTCAACTGGGAAGAGTATCACCGCCTGATCGAGCGCCTGGCGCTCAAGGTCTATGAATCGGGCTGGAAATTTGACCAGGTGCTTTGCCTGGCGCGCGGCGGTGTGCGTCCTGGTGACGTGTTTTCGCGCATTTTTGATTTGCCGCTGGCGATCCTGTCGACCAGCTCCTACCGCGAAGACGCTGGCACCGTGCGCGGCGACCTCGATATCGCCAAGTACATGACCATGACCAAGGGCCCGCTGGCTGGCCGCATCTTGCTGGTCGACGACCTGGCCGATTCGGGCGTCACGCTGGACAAAGTCACGCGTCACCTGAAGGATAACTTCCCTGACGTGACGGAAGTCAAATCGGCCGTAATCTGGCTCAAAGGCTGCTCCGTCGTGCGTCCTGACTATTTCCTCGAAGAGCTGCCGCATAATCCATGGATACATCAGCCGTTCGAAGACTACGACGGCCTGCGTCCGCACCAGCTGGCGGCGTGGATCAAGAAGGGCGAAGCAGGCAAGTAATTGCGTGCGCGCTTGCAAAAAAAAGACGATCGTGTATCGTCTTTTTTTTCGTCTAGGGAAATGCGATGACCATACTGACGACGGCGCGCCTGCGCCTGGAGCCGATCAACGAGAGCCATTACGAGCGCATGCGCACGCTCAACACCGATCCCGAGGTCATGACCTATCTGAACGCGGGTCAGCCGGAGACGGAGGAGACGACGCGCGCGGCCATCGTCCGCACCATGGGGCGCTGGGCCGAATGGGGTTATTCATGGTGGGCGTTGATCCGCCTCGACGATGGTGCGCTGGTGGGCATGGCCTGCCTGCAGCATCTAGGCGGCGAGAGAGACAGTCGGCTTGAAATCGGCTGGCGCCTGGCGCGCACCAGCTGGGGCCAGGGTTACGCCAGCGAGGCCGCCGCCGCCATCGTCGCGCATGCGTTCGACGTCGTTGGTGCACCTGAAGTGGTGGCCGTGGCGCACCCGGACAACGCCGCCTCGATCAAGGTCATGACGCGCCTGGGCATGCAATACGTGGGCATGCAACGCCATTACGACATCGATAGCGTGGTGTACCGGCTGGCGCGCCCATGACGGCAGGGCGTCAGCCCTTGATCTTGAGCAAGGACGATGAGCAGGGCAGCGGCCATCTTTTGCTGCCAGCTGCTGCGCCAGGTCGATGCGCAACTGTTTCAGGCTTTCCGTGCCGACGGTGGCAGCAGTATGCAAATTTGCAACGGCGCGGTAAACAGCTTTCGGTGAGAGCGCAGCTTTCGCTCCTAGAGGGTAGTGAAAAACGCGCCTGGGCGATTATTTTGTTAAGCTGGCACTCCAGGCGCGCTTCTGTGAGCGCCATGATGACAGGAACACGCATGGCCGACGATATGCATTTTTATGAACCTGCGCAGGGCCACGGCCTGCCGCACGATCCCTTCAACGCCATCGTGGGGCCGCGTCCTATCGGTTGGATCGCCACGCGCAGCGGCGAAGGCGTGCTCAACCTGGCGCCCTACAGTTTTTTCAACGCCTTCAATTACACACCGCCGCTGATCGGTTTTTCCAGCATCGGCCGCAAGGACACCTTGCGCAATATCGAACAGACGGGCGAATTTGTCTGGAATCTGGCGACCCGTCCGCTGGCCGAGGCCATGAACGTCAGTTGCGCAGCGGCGCCGGCCGAAGTCGACGAGTTCGCGTTGGCAGGCTTGAACCCGCTTGCTTCGCGCGTCGTCAAGGTGCCGCGCGTGGCCGAAAGCCCGGTAGCGTTCGAATGCCGCTGCACGCAGATCATCGAGCTGCAAGGATTGAACGGCGATGGCGTCGGTAGCTGGCTGGTGCTGGGGGAAGTGGTGGGCGTGCATATCGCGCGCCATCTGCTCAAGGCCGGTGTGTACGACACGGCGGCCGCAGCGCCGATATTGCGCGGCGGCGGGCCGGCTGACTATTTTGAGATCGGCCCGGAGAGCTTGTTCCAGATGCGTCGGCCAAGCTATCCCTGAACGGCAGCAGGCTATTTCTGCATGATGGGATCGCGTCCCAGGGTGCGCGCCAGCGCGCCGCCGTCGCCGCGCCAGAATTCGCGGTCGGCCAGGCGCACACGCTCGGCGGCGTGCTGCATGTGTTCCATGGCCGCCTGGCGCGCACCTTGCGGGTCGCCGTCGGCAATCGCTTGCACGATCTTTTCATGTTCGCGGCGCACCTCGATGGAAAAGTCCGCGCGCCGCGCTTCGTTGGCGCGCGTTACTTTGACGGCAGAGCGGATCGGGTCGGCAAACATGGCCACGAATTTGGGCCAATAAGGGTTGCCGGTCGCTTCGGCGATGCACAGGTGCAGGCGCACGTCTTCTTCCACGCCATCGACGCCGGCCGCCACCGCTTCCTCGATGCGCCGTAGCGCGTGTTCGATATCGGCCAGTTGGCCCGGCGTGCGCCGCACGGCTGCCAGTGCGGCGATTTCCGCTTCCAGTCCCTGGCGTACTTCGATCAGGTTTAACAGCGATTGCACGGATTGCTGCGTCAGCTCGTCGCCCAGTTCGCCGGTCTTCGCGCCATCTTGGGCGCACACGAACGTACCGCTGCCCTTGCGCGTGGCGACGATGCCGTCTGCCTGCAGCAGGGCGATGGCTTCGCGCAGCACCGTGCGGCTGACGCCGAAGTGCGTCGCCATGGCTTGCTCCGAGGGCAGGCGCGTGCCGCTGGCCAAGCCATCGTTGTAGATTTGCTGGTGTAGCCTTGCTGCCACCCTCGCGCCCAGGGTGCCGGTGGTGAAACTGCCCGCAGCGGGCTCCGGCGCGGGAAGGGTAAAGCTATACGTGCGGTCCATCGGGTGCATCCTTGCGCTAACGATTTTGTGGGGCTTGCTTGCCCACCATTATATGGAATATACAGCTTGACACACACAAAACACACACATAATATACACCCATACAAATTCTAGACAAGTTGCCAGCCACCATCGGTGGACCATAAAAACCCGGCACGGTCGATTCCTCAGTGATCAGGAGACTAGCATGGAAGTATCGCAAGCATTGCCAGGGCAGCCGGCAGGCGCGCCCGCAAGCCAGAAACGCATCGACGACGCCGTCTACCGCAAGGTGACCTGGCGCATCATTCCCTTCCTCATGCTGTGCTACATCGTCGCTTACCTCGACCGCGTTAACGTGGGCTTCGCCAAGCTGCAAATGCTGGCCGACCTGCAGTTTTCCGAAACCGTGTATGGCCTGGGCGCGGGTGTGTTCTTCCTTGGCTACTTCCTGTTTGAAGTTCCCAGCAACGTCATGCTGCACAAGATCGGCGCGCGCGTGTGGATCGCGCGCATCATGATCACCTGGGCCGTCATCTCTGGCGCCTTCATGTTCGTCACCACGCCGACACAGTTCTACGTCATGCGCTTCTTGCTCGGCATCGCTGAGGCGGGCTTCTTTCCCGGCATCATTCTGTATTTGACCTACTGGTATCCGTCCGAGCGCCGCGCGCGCATGGTGTGCACCTTCATGGCCGCCATTCCCGTGGCCGGCTTGATCGGCGGCCCGCTGTCGGGCTGGATCATGGAAGCCTTCGCCGGCTGGCACGGCTATGCGGGCTGGCAGTGGATGTTCGTGCTCGAAGCGATTCCCGCCGCACTGATGGGCGTGGCCGTGCTGCTGTTCCTGGACAACAGCATCCGCGCCGCGAAGTGGCTGACGGAAGAGGAAAAAGTCATCCTTGAGCAGCGCATCGCCACGGAAGCGCAAGGCAAGGTAGCGCACCCGTCGATCCGCGCCATGTTCTCGGACCCGCGTATCTGGGTCATGGCCCTGATTTACTTCTGCTGCGTGATGGGCCAGTATTCGCTGACCTTCTGGCTGCCCAGCCTGATCAAGGCGGCCGGCGTGACGGGCGTGCTCAATATCGGCTTGTTTACGGCGATTCCGTATTCGGTGGCCGTGGCGTCGATGATACTGCTGGGCCGCAGCTCGGATAAATACCGCGAACGGCGCTGGCACATGGCCATCCCGCTGGTGGTGGGCGCCGCTGCCATCGTCTGCAGCGCGCTCGCTGGCGCCAACAATACGGGCTGGGCCATCTTCTTCCTGGCGATCGCCGCCGGTGGCATCCTGGCTGCTTCGCCCATGTTCTGGAGCTTGCCGACGGCCTTCCTCGGTGGCGTTTCAGCCGCTGCCGGTATCGCCGCCATCAATTCAGTGGGTAATCTGGCCGGTTTCGCAGCGCCCTACATGATCGGTTCGATCAAGGACTTGACGCAGTCGACCGATATCGCCATCTACCTGCTGGCCGGCATCCTCGTGTTTGGCGCCTTCATCATCATGCGGGTGCCGGCCAAGCTCGTCAATAAATAAGTGGAGCAAATAATGACTGCAATAATCGAAAAAGTGGGTGTGATCGGCCTGGGCGCCATGGGCATGGGCATCGCGCAATCGCTGCTGCGCGCCGGTTTTGCAGTGCAAGTTTGCGACGTGCGCCCTGAGGCCGTGCAAAAGCTGGTGGATTTGGGCGCCCATGCTGCCGCCTCGCCGGCTGCACTCGCGGCGCAGGTGCAGGCACTGCTGATCGTCGTCGTCAATGCGCAGCAGACCGAGAACGTGCTGTTTGGCGAGCACGGTGCGGCCATTGCCCTGGCGCCGGGCAGCGTGGTGATCGCTTGCGCTACCGTGGCGCCGGAATTTGCCGAAGCGCTCGGCGCGCGTCTGGCGGCGATGGGGCTGCGCTTCATCGATGCGCCCATTTCCGGTGGTGCGGCAAAGGCAGCCTCGGGCGAAATGTCGGTGATGGCGGCTGGCGCGCCGGACGCGTTTGACGCATGCAGCGGTGTTTTCGATGCCATTTGCGCCAAGCTGTATCGCCTGGGTGAGCAGCCGGGGCAGGGCTCGAAGGTGAAGATGATCAACCAGCTGCTGGCCGGCGTGCACATCGCCGCCGCCGCCGAAGCGATGGCGCTGGGCCTGCGTGCCGGCTGCGATCCGGACGCCCTGTACGAAGTCATTTCGAACAGCGCCGGCAGTTCCTGGATGTTCCAGAACCGCGTGCCGCATATCCTCAAGGGCGACTACACGCCGCTATCGGCCGTGAACATCTTCGTGAAAGACCTGGGCATCGTGCTCGATTTCGCAAAAAAAAGCGTCTTCCCATTACCGTTGTCGGCTACCGCGCACCAGATGTTCATGCAGGCGTCGGCCGCCGGTTTTGGCGGCGAGGACGATTGCGCCGTCATCAAGCTTTTCCCTGGAATTACATTGCCAGCGAAAGCTTAACTGAATCAAGAAGGAACAATCATGACTGTACTACTGGGTTGTATCGCCGATGACTTCACGGGTGGCACCGACCTGGCCGGCATGCTGGTCAAGGCCGGCATGCGCACGGTGCAGTTGATTGGCGTGCCGCAAGGGCCACCACCTGACGATGTCGATGCGGTCGTCATCGCCCTCAAGTCGCGCACGAATGCGCCTGAAGAAGCGGTGGCCGAATCGCTGGCCGCGCTGGCCTGGCTGCAGCAGGCGGGCTGCCGCCAGTTTTACTTCAAGTACTGCTCCACGTTCGACTCCACGCCGCGCGGCAATATCGGTCCCGTGGCCGAGGCCTTGATGCGGGCGCTTGACACGGACTTCACGATTGCCTGCCCGGCGTTCCCGGCGAATGGCCGCACCATCTACAAGGGCAATCTGTTCGTCGGTGAGGTGCCGCTGGCCGAGTCGAGCATGCGCGACCATCCCTTGACGCCGATGACCGATTCGAACCTGGTGCGCGTGCTGCAGCAGCAGGTGGCATCAAAAGTGGGCTTGGCCAACTTCTCCGTCGTGGAGAAGGGCGCCGCCGCCATTGCCCAGCGCTTTACGGAATTGCGCGGCCAGGGCTGCCACTTTGCCGTCGTCGATGCCGTCTCGAACCGCGACCTGGAAGCCATCGGCGCGGCCTGCGCCGACTTGAAACTGATTACGGGCGGCTCCGGCATCGCGCTGGGACTGCCGCAAAATTTCCGCCAGCGGGGTCAGTTGTCGCCGTCGCCTGCGGGCCAGGCCGGGCGCTTGCCGCCGGCCTGCGGTTTTCGCGCCGTGATTTCGGGCAGCTGCTCGGTGGCCACGCAGCAGCAGGTGGCACACTTGCGCGAGCGCGCACCGTCATTCCACATCGATCCCTTGCAGTTGGCGGCAGGTGGCGAGGTAGCCGCTGGCGTGGTGGAACAGGCTTTGGCGTGGGCTGGCGCGCACCTGGCGCAAGGCCCTGTCCTGGTCTATGCCACGGCCACGCCGGACGCCGTGCGCGCCGTGCAGGCACAGCTCGGTGTCGAGCGCGCCGGCGCCCTCGTCGAGGAAACCCTGGCCGCCATTGCGCAAGGGCTGGTGCGCCTCGGCGTGGGCCAGTTGATCGTCGCTGGTGGTGAAACCTCGGGCGCCGTCGTCAAGGCCTTGGGCGTGGCGGGCTTGCGCATCGGCCCCGAGATCGACCCTGGCGTGCCCTGGACGCAAGCCTTGCCTGCGCCGTGCGGCGATGACAGGGCGCCTTTGCTGCTGGCCCTCAAGTCCGGCAATTTTGGCACGGTCGATTTCTTCAGCAAAGCCTGGCAGGTGCTGGCATGAGTGTCGCTGCGATTCATACTTCTGCAGAAGAAATGCGCCAGCGCGAGCAGATCGTCGATTTTGGCAAGTCGCTGTTCGAGCGGGGCTTGACGGCGGGCAGCAGCGGCAACCTGAGCGTGCGTCTGTCCGATGGCTGGCTGCTCACGCCGACGAACGCCAGCCTGGGGCGGCTCGATCCCGCTCAACTGTCAAAGCTGGACTGGGACGGCAAGTTGCTGAGCGGCGCGCCGCCCTCGAAGGAGGCATTTTTGCACCGCGCCATGTACCAGGAGCGCGCCGGCGCGGGCGCCATCGTGCATTTGCATTCGACCCATTCGGCGGCCGTGTCGTGCATGTGTGGCCTGAATCATGACGATTGCATCCCGCCGCTCACGCCCTACTTTGTGATGAAAGTGGGGCGTTTGCCGCTGCTACCTTACCACCGTCCGGGTGACCCGGCGCTGGCGGGCGCGATTGGCGCCATGGCCCGCAAGCATTCGGCCGTGCTGTTGGCCAACCACGGTCCTGTGGTCTCGGGTAGCAGCCTGGAAGCGGCCGTGTATGCGGCCGAGGAACTGGAAGAGACGGCCAAGCTATTCCTGCTGCTGCGCGACGTGCCCACGCGCCCGCTCGACGCGCAACAGATCGCGGACCTGAAACACACCTTCAAACTCGACATATAAGAAATCCAGGAGATACGCATGCCCCGTTTTGCCGCCAATCTGACCATGATGTTCAACGAAGTGCCTTTCCCGCAGCGCTTCGCCGCCGCCGCGCAAGCGGGTTTCCAGGCCGTCGAATTCCTGTTTCCTTACGATTACGCGCCGCAGGAAGTGGCCGGCTGGTTGCGCCAGCATGGTTTGCAGAACGTGCTGTTCAACCTGCCTCCGGGCGACTGGGCGGCCGGTGAGCGTGGCATTGCCTCGCTGCCGGGCCGCGAAGCGGAGTTTCGCGCCGGCGTGGCGCGTGGCATCGAGTATGCGCTGGCGCTGGGCACGCCACGCGTGCACATGATGGCCGGCCTGCTGCCCGTCGGTGCCGACCTCGCGCTGCACCGCGCCACCTATTTGGCCAATTTGAAGTACGCGGCCAAGGCCGTGGGCGAGCATGGCATTGAACTCTTGATCGAGCCCATCAACGGGCGCGACATGCCTGGCTATTTCCTCGTCAGGCAGGCGCAGGGCCATGCACTGCGCCTGGAGTCGGGCGCGCCCAACGTCAAGGTGCAGATGGATTTTTACCACGCGCAGATTGTCGAGGGCGATATCGCCATGACGTTCCAGAACAATGTCGATGGTATCGGCCACGTGCAGATCGCCAGCGTTCCGGCACGCCATGAGCCGGACGATGGCGAAGTCAATTACGCGTATTTATTCAGGCTGCTCGATGAGCTGGGCTACGAAGGCTGGATTGGCTGCGAGTACCGTCCGCGCGGGCGCACCGAAGATGGCCTGGGCTGGCTCGCGCCCTACTTGAATAATTCGAACAGATAAGGAGATATCACATGAGAGTATTGATCACCGGCGGTGCCGGTTTCCTGGGGCAGCGCCTGGCGCGCCAGTTGCTGGCCCAGGGCCAGCTGACGGACAGCCACGGCCAATTGCAAACGATCAGCGAGCTGGTGCTGGTCGATGTGGTGGCCGCGCATGATTTCAATGACGCCCGCGTGAAAGTCGTCACGGGAGATATCGCCGACGGCGCCCTGATGCGCGCCACCATCGACACGCAGACCAGCTCGATCTTCCACCTGGCGGCCATCGTCAGCGGCCAGGCCGAAGCCGATTTCGAGTTGGGCATGCGCATCAACCTTGATGCCTCGCGTTTGCTGCTCGATATCTGCCGCGAACTGGGGCACAAACCGAAGGTCGTGTTTACCAGCTCCGTGGCCGTGTATGGCGGCCAGCTGCCCGAGGTGGTGCAAGATACGACGGCCCTGAATCCCCAGTCGTCATATGGCGCGCAAAAGGCCATCGGCGAATTGTTGCTCAACGACTATAGCCGCCGCGGCTTTGTCGATGGCCGCGTGCTGCGCCTGCCAACCATCAGCGTGCGTCCGGGCAAGCCGAACAAGGCAGCATCGTCGTTCGCCAGCGGCATCATCCGTGAACCGTTGAACGGCGACGCTTGCGTCTGCCCCGTGGCCACCGATCTGCGTCTGTGGCTGCTGTCGCCGCGCGGCGCCATCGCCTCCCTGATCGCCGGGCACGAATTGGCGGGCGCATCCTTCGGCGCCAGCCGCACGGTGAACTTGCCGGGGCTGTCGGTCAGCGTGGGCGCAATGATCGCCGCGCTGGAGCAAGTCGCTGGCGCCGATGTCGTGGCCCGCATCAGCTACGCGCCCGATCCCGCCATCGAGCGCATCGTCAAGAGCTGGCCCGGCGCCTGGGATACGGCCCGCGCCGCAGCGCTGGGTTTGACGGCGGACGCCGATTTCGCCAGCATCATCGGCGCCTATATGGACGACGTCAAGGCGGCCAGCTAGGCCAGCTAGGCAGGCTTGGGCAGCTGCGAGCGGCGATAGTCGAGCGGCGTGCTGCCCACCAGCTGTGCAAAACTGCGGCTGAAATGGGCTTGGTCAAAAAAACCCAGTGCATGCGCCAGGCTGGCCAGGTCGGGTGCATCGGGCTGCGCCAGGCGCCAGATCGCCTCTTGCAGGCGGTAGCGCTGGATGACCCATTTCGGCGGCACGCCTACGTAGTCGGCGAACAGGCGCTGCAGCCTGCGTTCGCCAATGGCCATTTTTTCACACAGTTGCGCCACACTCGCCGGACCGTTGTGGGCCGCTGCCGCGGCAGTCAGGCGGGCGGCCAGCAGTGCAGCAGCATCGACTTGCGGCAGTTTTGCCAGCAGCAGTTCCTGTGCCTGCGCCACCATCGCCAGATCGTCGGACTTGCCTAGTACCCGCGCCTCGGCTTGCGCTGCCGGCATGCCCAGCAGCGCATCGGCTGCGATGGTCGTGTCGGTGAAGCTTGACAGTGGCTGCGTGATGAACGGGCGCAGGCCGCCCGGCGCGAAACGCACGCCCAATACCTTACCCGCACCGATCAAAGGCCTGTCAAAGGCGCCGCGCACCACGCCATGAATGGCGCTGTGCCCTGCATCGAAAACCAGGTGGGCGTTCGGATATGGCAGCACGCGTTGCGTCTCCGGTGCGCAGCCCCGCCTGTCCCATTCGACCACCCAGCAATACTCGACGAACGGCGCCAGTGCGGCAGGCGGCGGATAGGTCGCCAGGCGTATCCGGCGCGCCGCCGCCTGTGGATCGACGATGCCTTTCGGTGCCTGCGCCCGCACATCGAGCAGATTGGCCGCGCTGTCGGCTTTATCCAATATTTTTCTCCGGCACGGCCTTAAGCTGGCCCTCTCGCATTGACCGGAAGGCAATCATGAAATCACGCAGTTGGTCGGGCCTGATGCTGGCCGCATATTGTCTATCATCGGTGGCGCCAGCCGGCGCCGCCTCGTCTACAGAGAAAGATCATCGCATGCACGCGCACGCCACGGGAAACTTTAGCATCAGCATGACGCCGGCGACGACGCCGCAACGCGCGGGGCGCACGAGCTTGGGAAGGGTGCTGCTTGACAAGGTGTATGCGGGCGACCTGGTCGCCACTGCCACGGGGCAGATGCTCAACGCCGTGAGCGATACCGAAGGCGCGGCAGGCTATGTCGCCATGGAAGCCATCACGGGTGTCCTGCAGGGCAAAGAGGGCAGCTTCGTGGTACAGCATGTCGGCATCATGGCCGACGGCAGGCAGGAGCTGAGTCTCGTCATCGTGCCGTATTCCGGCAGCGGGCAACTGACGGGCATCAGCGGCACCCTGGCCATGCGCATTGAAAACGGCCAGCACGTCTACGACATCGACTATTCGCTGCCGGAGTAGGGCGCTGCCGGACTGGGTCCGAGAGCAGGGGCGGGAATCTTGCCCCGGCCGTCGTATGCCCGGCGCTAGTGCTGAAAAACGCTTGACCCATGCCGCAGTTGTTTCTATAGTTAGATAACTATCTAATTAGACGTTTATCTTAATATGAATGCCGCCAACAGTGCCTTCAAGGCGATTGCCGACCCTGCAAGGCGCGAAATCCTGCGACTGCTGCGGGCCGGAGAAATGACGGCCGGCGACCTGGCCGCCCGTTTTGACATGAGCAAGCCGACCATGTCGCACCATTTTTCGGTGCTGGCCGATGCCGACCTGATCACGCGCCGGCGCGAAGGCCAGACCATCTGGTATGGCCTCAACACCACCGTACTGCAAGATGTGCTGGCGTGGATGCTGGACCTGACCGATACCGACCACAAGGAGAGAAAATGATGAAAGCGCGCTTTATCGCCCTGAGCCTGTTGATGATCGCGGCCGTCTGTGCGGCCACTGTGTACGCCTGGCCGCAGTTGCCCGATGTGGTGGCGATACACTGGAATTACCGGGGCGAGGTGGACGACTACGCGCCGCGCGCGGTGCTGTGGCTGCTGGGGCCGGGCCTGATGGCCTTCATCCTGCTGCTGGCTTTGCTGCTGCCATCGCTGTCGCCGCAGCGCTTCGAAGTGCAGCCGTTCGCGCCCACCTTTTATTACAGCTTCGTCGTCGTGCTGGGCCTGCTCGCGTACGTGCATGGCCTGGTGTTGGCCAGCGCCATGGGCATGGCGGTGCCGATATCGAGCGCGGTGCCGGCCGGGCTGTTGCTGATGCTGGTACTGATGGGCAATCCGATGGGCAAGGTGCGCCGCAATTTCTTTTTCGGTATCCGTACGCCGTGGACGCTGGCCAGCGAGCGCGTCTGGTATGCCACGCACCGGCTGGCGGCGCGGCTGATGGTCGGTAGCGGTCTGCTGGGGCTCGGTGCACTGGCACTGGGCGCCCCGGGCTGGTTGTTGCTGGTGCTGGCGCTGGCATGGGTGCCACTGGTCATCCTGTACTCATTGCTGCACTACAAGCGGCTCGACAAAGACCAACTGGACATTCACTGAAGGGAAAGAACAATGTGGCGATGCACGCTGGGAATGTTGTTCTTGATGCTGGGCTTGTCGGCACGCGCCGCAGTCAGTGACGATCAGTAGGCGACGCTAGCGGTCACTGGCGGCGTATTGCAGGGCCCTGCTGGCGCTGTACCGGCCTTCCGTGCAGCCGTACCTGATTTCGTCACTGAAGTATTCGTCGCGCGCTGCGCGCTGCGGTAGCCGTGCTGTGCATGCCGCAGCTGACCGTGCAGGGGACGACTGATCTGCAGGTGTCGGATTCGACGCGAAGCGCCGTTATCCGACACCATTGCTGGCGCTTACTTGCCCAGTATCGACGCCACGTTGTCGGTACCCGGCGCGCCGAACAGTTGCTGCTTGAGGATGTGCAACTGGTCGCGCACTTGCGCCGCTTTTTCGAACTCCAGGTTCTTGGCGTGGTCGAGCATGAGTTTTTCCAGGCGCTTGATTTCCTTGCTCACCTGTTTCTCGCTCATGGCTTCGAACTTTGCCGCTTCCTGCGCCACTTGCAGGGTTTCGCGCGCTTCCTGCGGGCTGTAGACGCCGTCGATCATTTCGCGGATCGATTTTTTGACGCCGATCGGGATGATGTTGTTCGCCGTGTTGAAGGCGATCTGCTTGGCGCGGCGGCGTTCCGTCTCGTCGATGGCGCGGCGCATGGAGTCGGTGATGCGGTCGCCGTACAAAATGGCCGTACCGTTCAGGTTACGCGCGGCGCGCCCGATGGTCTGGATCAGGCTGCGCTCGGAGCGCAAGAAGCCTTCCTTGTCCGCGTCGAGGATGGCGACCAGCGACACTTCCGGCAAGTCCAGGCCTTCGCGCAGCAGGTTGATCCCCACCAGCACATCGAAGGTGCCCAGGCGCAGGTCGCGCAGGATTTCCACGCGCTCCACCGTTTCGATATCGCTGTGCAGGTAGCGCACCTTGATGCCATGGTCGCTCAGGTATTCCGTCAATTGCTCCGACATGCGCTTGGTCAGGGTCGTGACCAGCACGCGTTCGTCCTTCTTGATGCGCTCGACGATTTCCGACATCAGGTCGTCCACCTGGCTGCTGGCCGGACGCACGATGATCTGCGGGTCGACCAGGCCCGTGGGGCGCACCACTTGTTCGACTACCTGGTCCGAATGGTTCTTTTCGTAGTCGCCCGGGGTCGCCGAGACGAACACCGTCTGGCGCATCTTTTGCTCGAACTCCTCGAATTTCAAGGGCCGGTTATCGAGCGCCGACGGCAGGCGGAAGCCATAGTCGACGAGGTTGGTCTTGCGCGAGCGGTCGCCGTTGTACATGGCGCTCAGCTGGCCCGTCAGTACGTGCGACTCGTCGAGGAACATCAGGGCGTCGGCTGGCAGATAGTCGACCAGGGTCGGTGGCGGTTCGCCCGGCAGCGCGCCGGACAGGTGGCGCGAATAGTTTTCGATGCCCTTGGTGAAGCCGATTTCGGCCATCATTTCCAGGTCGAAGCGCGTGCGCTGTTCCAGCCGTTGCTCTTCGATCAGCTTATTTTCCTTGCGGAAGAACTCCAGGCGTTCGCGCAGCTCGTCCTTGATGGTTTCCACGGCGCGCAACACGGTAGAGCGCGGCGTCACATAGTGCGAACCCGGGTACACGGTAAAGCGCGGGATTTTTTGCCGCACGCGGCCCGTCAAGGGGTCGAACAGCTGGATCGATTCGATTTCGTCGCCGAACATTTCCAGGCGCACCGCCAGTTCCGCATGCTCGGCGGGGAAAATGTCGATGGTATCGCCGCGCACGCGGAAGGTGCCGCGGCCGAAATCGACCTCGTTGCGTGTGTACTGCATCTGAATCAGGCGCGCGATGACGTCGCGCTGGCTGACTTTGTCTTTTACGCGCAACGTCAGAATCATCTGGTGGTATTCGTTGGGGTTACCGATACCGTAGATGGCCGAGACGGTGGCGACGATGATGACGTCGCGCCGTTCCATCAGCGATTTGGTGCACGATAAACGCATTTGCTCGATATGCTCGTTGATCGAGGAGTCCTTCTCGATGAACAGGTCGCGCTGTGGCACGTACGCTTCGGGCTGGTAGTAATCGTAGTAGCTGACGAAGTATTCGACCGCATTTTGCGGGAAAAAGTCGCGAAACTCACTGTACAGCTGCGCCGCCAGCGTCTTGTTGGGCGCGAAGACGATGGCCGGCCTGCCCATGCGCGCGATGACGTTGGCCATGGTGTAAGTCTTGCCCGAACCGGTCACGCCCAGCAGCGTCTGGAAGGCCAGGCCATCGGCGATTCCCTCGGACAATTGGGTGATTGCCGCCGGCTGATCGCCGGCCGGGGAGAAGGGCTGGTGCAGCTTGAAGGGGGATTCCGGGAAAGAGATAATTGCGCTTTCCGCCTCGCTGGCGGTAGATAATTCGGGCATGTGAATCAGACCTTTGTTAGAATAGTGCTCTGCTGGCGGCCCTGGCGTTGTATTTGGGGCGCTGTCTACAACTCCGCTGTGAACCTGCTTCCAATCGAATCCAATCTTATCATGACGAACCCAACTGTTTCTGCCAGTCTGTTTAGCGCCATCGAGATGGCCCCACGCGACCCGATCCTGGGCATCACCGAAGCATTTAACGCGGACCAGAATCCCGCCAAAATCAATCTGGGCGTCGGCGTGTATTATGACGACAACGGTAAAGTGCCTCTGTTAGCTTGCGTACGCAAGGCAGAAGCCATCCTGATCGAACAGGCTTCGCCACGCACCTACCTGCCGATCGAAGGCCTGGCTGCCTACGACAAGGCGGTGCAGGAGCTTGTATTTGGTGCCGATAGCGCCGTTATTCAAGAGCGCCGCGCCATTACCGTGCAAGCCATCGGCGGCACGGGCGCACTGAAGATCGGTGCCGACTTCCTGCAGCGCTTCGCGCCGGGTGCCCAGGTCTACATCAGCGACCCAAGCTGGGAAAATCACCGCGCCCTGTTCGAGAGCGCCGGTTTCGTCGTGAATAACTACACGTACTATGATGCAGCGACCCATGGCGTCAATTTCGACGGCATGCTGGCCAGCCTGAACGCCATGCCAGCCGGCTCCATCGTCTTGCTGCACGCCTGCTGCCATAACCCGACCGGCGCCGACCTGAGCGTCGCCCAGTGGGAGCAGATCATCAGCGTGGTCACCTCGCGCGCCCTGGTGCCGTTCCTGGACATGGCTTACCAGGGCTTTGCCAGCGGCATCGCCGAAGATGGTGCCGTGGTGCGCCGCTTCGCCGACGCGGGCGGCCCGCTGCTGGTGTCGAACTCGTTCTCGAAATCGTTCTCGCTGTACGGCGAGCGCGTCGGCGCGCTGAGCGTCGTCGCTGCCAGTGCCGAGGAAGCAGCCCGTCTGCTGTCGCAATTGAAGCGCGTCGTGCGCACCAACTACTCGAACCCGCCTACGCATGGCGGCAAGGTCGTTGCCACCGTCCTGGCCACGCCAGAACTGCGCCAACTGTGGGAAGAGGAACTGGCCGGCATGCGCGTGCGCATCCGTGAAATGCGCAACGCCTTCGTGGAAAAGCTGAAGGTCAAGGCGCCAGCGCACGACTTCGAATTCGTGCGCGAGCAAATCGGCATGTTCTCATACTCGGGCCTGAGCAAAGAGCAAGTGGCGTCCTTGCGCGCGCAATCGATCTACGCCGTCGACACGGGCCGCATCTGCGTGGCAGCATTGAATTCGCGCAATATCGACATCGTCATTGACGCAATCGCCAAAGTGCTTTAAGATCTTGCTTCTTCGGCGCTGCATGTAATGTTGCGCTGATGGCAGTAGAAAGTCGGCAACAGCCGCATTGCTCGAGGTGCAGTATCAATCTTGCAAATGCGGAAAAGTCGACATATAATATTGCCTCTTTTCCCTGATAGCTCAGTTGGTAGAGCGACGGACTGTTAATCCGCAGGTCCCTGGTTCGAGTCCAGGTCGGGGAGCCAGAATTCGGAAGGCCACGTTGAAAAACGTGGCCTTTTTTGTTTTCCGCCGCAAGGGCGAGTCCGCTGGAAAACGAAGAATTTCCCTATGGGAATCTGGACAGGTGCATACTTGCCCTATATAATATGGCCTCTTTTCCCTGATAGCTCAGTTGGTAGAGCGACGGACTGTTAATCCGCAGGTCCCTGGTTCGAGTCCAGGTCGGGGAGCCAGAATTCGGAAGGCCATGTTGAAAAACATGGCCTTTTTTGTTGTTCAGCGCAGACAGCAGCGCTTGTCTGTGCATGATCGCGTTTTGCGCTATCCTGAATGCATCATCTCAGGAGCTCCCAATCATGACTTGTACTTCCGCCTTGCGCCACATCGTTCTGTGCGACTTCCTCGACGCGATTACTCCCGCCAAGCATGCCGAACTCGTTGATGCGTTTTCGCAGCTCCAGCACAGCATTCCCGGCGTGCGGCAATTTGAATGGGGGGCGAATGTCAGCCCGGAAGGCCTCGATGATGGCTTTACCGATTGCTTTACCCTGACCTTTGATGACGCCGGCGCGCGCGACGTGTATTTGTCCCATGCTGCCCATCTCGCCTTTGTTCAGCAGCTCAAGCCATGGCTGGGGCGGGTGCTGGTCGTTGACTACTATCCGCAAGCGCATCCGGGCTGATTGCGGCTGAGCGTCGCCGGATACCTTGAGACAGGGAAAATACACATTTTTCACGCGGTAATCTGGACATCGCAAAATTTACCCTATAAAATGCGGCCTCTTTTCCCTGATAGCTCAGTTGGTAGAGCGACGGACTGTTAATCCGCAGGTCCCTGGTTCGAGTCCAGGTCGGGGAGCCAGAACATGTAGTAGCAAAAAGCCCAGCCTTTACCGGTTGGGCTTTTTGCGTTTCAGGGCCTGCGTGTAGCGTCCATATCGCCCGCTGGATGTGCCATAGGGACCGCCAGGCACCCAGCAATAAGCTCGAAGGGCAATGCGTAGGTCAGCGGCAGGCGCAGCGCTTGAGGGGCAAAGCGGGGGATCCGCGGCGGAGAATATGAACGTTGGGCGCAACTTGCAGTAAAATGCAGGCTGAAAAATGGTTACGAGCAATCGTAGCCATTTTTTATTCTGGCCCGAGCCTGTTTATTCTTTCGTCTCATTTGAAAATTGACCATGTCCCATTCCCTGTATCAGCAATTTTTGCGTTTCGCCGCCGTCGGCGCTTCCGGTACGGCCGTGCAATACAGCGTGCTGTGGGGCGGCGTGGAATGGGCTGGCATCAGCGCCGCCGCCGCTTCCGGCATCGGCTACATCATGGGTTCTGTCGTCAACTACCTGCTCAATTACTTCTTCACGTTTAAAAGCGAGAAGGGGCATGGCGAGGCGGCCAGCAAGTATTTCACCTTGCTGGGCATAGGCTGGTGCATCAATACTGGCCTGATGTGGTTGCTGGTGCACCAGTTGGGCTGGTATTACTGGCTGGCGCAGGTGCTGGCGACGGGAATCGGGCTGGTCTGGAATTTTGCGGGTAGCCGCTGGTGGGCCTTCAAGCCGGCCAGCGCGCCGAGCAAGTAATGAGCTGTTGCAAGAAAAAAAGATGCGCATAGTCCAAGACCAGGCGCGCGGTTTTACCAAAACAAGGGGTTAATTATGCAGTTCCTGGAACGCTATTTCAAATTGAAGGACAACGGGACCAATGTGCGCACTGAGCTGTTGGCCGGCCTGACCACATTCCTGACGATGGCTTACATCATCTTCGTCAACCCATCCATCCTTGGCGACGCGGGCATGCCGAAGGACGCCGTCTTCGTTGCGACCTGTCTGGCGGCCGCCATCGGCACCCTGATCATGGGCCTGTACGCGAACTATCCGATCGCGCTGGCGCCGGGCATGGGCTTGAATGCATATTTCTCGTACACGGTGGTCAAGGGCATGGGCATGAGCTGGAAGTGGCGCTGGGTGCCGTCTTCATTTCCGGCTGCCTGTTCATCCTGGTCAGCCTGTTCAAGGTGCGCGAGTTGATCATCAACAGCATCCCGCCCGCGCTGCGCACGGCCATTACTGTCGGTATCGGCCTGTTCCTGGCGATCATTTCCTTGAAAAGTGCGGGCGTGGTGGTGTCCAACCCGGCCACCATCATCGCCCTCGGTGACTTGCACCAGGCGGCGCCCATCCTGGCCATCCTCGGTTTCTTCATCATCGTCGCGCTGGACCGGCTGAAAGTGCCGGGCGCCATCCTGATCGGCATCCTCGCCATTACCATCGCCAGCTTTTTCGTTGGCGGCAATCAGTTCAACGGCATCGTCTCGGTGCCGCCCGCCATCGAGCCGACCCTGTTCAAGCTCGACATCATGGGCGCGCTGTCGATCGGCATCGTCAACGTGGTGCTGGTATTTTTCCTGGTCGAATTGTTCGATGCGACAGGCACCCTGATGGGTGTGGCCAACCGCGCCGGCTTGCTGAAAGACGGCAAGATGGAGCGCATGAACAAGGCCTTGCTGGCTGACAGCACGGCGATTGCTGCCGGCGCCTGCCTGGGCACGTCCAGTACCACGGCCTTCGTGGAAAGCGCGGCCGGCGTGCAAGCGGGTGGCCGCACGGGCTTGACCGCCGTGGCCGTCGCGCTGCTGTTCCTGGGCAGCCTGTTCTTTGCGCCGTTGGCGCACACGGTCCCGCCTTATGCGACGGCGCCAGCGCTGTTGTACGTGGCCTGCTTGATGCTGCGCGAACTGACCTATATCGACTGGGACGACAGCACGGAAAGCATCCCGGCCGCCATCACCGCGCTGATGATGCCATTCACGTATTCGGTCGCCAGCGGCGTCGCGTTCGGCTTCATCACCTACGCCGTATTGAAACTGTTGACGGGCAAGGGCAAGCAAGTGTCGGTCGTCGCCTACATCATTGCCGCCATTTTCCTGTTCAAGTTTATTTATCTGAGCGAATAAGCCGCTTGCTGGCAAGCAGTTGCCGCCGCATCAGATAGGTCGCCTTCGCATCCGCAGGGGCGGCCTTTTTTGATGCTGGCGTTGTTCACATCAGCAGCGCCGCCACCAGGTTTTTTTTGTCGTCACTGGCGCTGCCGTCGAAGCGCAAGGCCGCTTCCACATGCGTCAAGTGCTCGACCATCAGGCGCGCCGCCAGGTCCGCGTCGCCGCTGCGCGCGGCCTCGAGAAAGCGGCCGTGTTCGTCGTACGAGCAGGCGGCAGCGTGGCCGCATTGGTACAACATGGTGATTAGCGAACTGCGGCCCACCAGTTCGCGCACGATGTCGCGCAGCACGGCGTTGCCGGCGATGTCGGCCAGCAAGACGTGGAAGTCACCCAGCAGTTGCGAGCGCATCGGCGTCGCCTTCGCCAGCGCGAGGCGCTCCGCTTTCAGGTGCCGTTCCAGCAGCCGGTAGTCGGCAGGCTTGGCCCGGGCGACGAATTCGCGCGCCAGGGCCGCCTCGACGATGCGCCGCGCAGCAAAGATGTCGCGTGCTTCCGCTTCGCTTGGTTGGCTGACGAAGGCGCCCTTGTCGGGCACCATGCGTATCAGTTTGTCTTTCGACAGGATCAGCAGAGCGGCGCGGATCTTGGTGCGGCTGACGCCATACAGTCGACACAGCGCCTCTTCGCGCAGTCGCGTGCCAGGCGGTAATTGGCGCGCCACGATGGCTGCCGCCATATGCTCGGCAATTGTCGCCGAACTGTCGCCGCTGCTGTGCTTGTCAACCAGGGGTGCGCTTGATTCTGTCATGTCGGGCGAGAGCAGTAAACCACGGGCAAGGTGAACCTTGCAAGCGCATGTCCGCTCGGCGACGTGATTGACGCCCCGTTGCCGGCATGCCGTTGAGCGCCTTGCATATAGGCAAGGCATGCCTATTCTACTATCTTGCGTGGCGCTGCGCAGACGGACGCGGCCGCTACCTGTGTGCTCGCCCTGTCTGGCGTCAGCGCCTCGTCCTGCCGATGCGCGTCTGCCATCAGCTGCGTCATTACCTAGTTGCGCAGCAAGTCCTTGCTCGTCATCTTGATCAATATCCTATCCTCCGCTTGGACACATGCCAGCGGACATCTGTACTTGGCGCAGAGGGAACATCGCTACTTTGCGCTGACAGCGAGCACTGGACATGAGAAATATTGACGTATATAATTCGGCCTCAATTCCCTGATAGCTCAGTTGGTAGAGCGACGGACTGTTAATCCGCAGGTCCCTGGTTCGAGTCCAGGTCGGGGAGCCAGAACAAGCAGCAAGCAGCAAGCAGAAAAAGGGCCACGTGGCAACACGCGGCCCTTTTTGCTATGCGCGTGCTTTCCCGCTGGTGGCCGGCGCACGCTGGGTGCTGCGTGGATCAGGGATCGACAAACACGTCGAAACGCACTTTGAGCGGGCTGCCCCAGGCTATATCGACCCAGGCACGGAAGCCGCCGTTGTACGGGGCGATGTTGTACACGGCCATGCGCGCCGCGCCAATGAAGCGATCCTGGGCATTCGCGCCATATTCGCTGATGTTAATTAATACGCGCGAATTGGCTTTCACGTTGGCATTGGCGAAGTTGACCGAAGGATGCACGCCATTGGCGCTCCACGTGTAATAGGTGGTGAAGGCCGCTGAGCTTAGGTTTAAGTTCTGTGCGGCAGCGCCCTTGGCGCTTTTTCCTTCCTGTTCCATCGGCAAATCGGTGGTTTCCGGGGCCAGGTTGCTACCGGTGCGATGTTCTACTTTCATTTCCATGATGTACTCCTGATCGATAGTTTGGACGCCGCGCCTGACGTCGCGCGGCAAGACGCCCGATCTGTTGTCGTGACGGCCAGTGTCACGTCCAGGCTGATAGGGTAAACGCCTGCTCCATGCTGTTGGAGTAAGTCATTCTAGGTAAACGCGCGGTCAAAAAGCGCGCAAGGCCAGCGGAAAAACGGCGCACGCTTGTGCTGGCGCAAACACTTTGCAGGCACGCCACAAGATCGTTTCCAGTCGGCTATTTTTATGCGCATGCCACGCATGTTGCGCAGGACAATGGCACAATAGGACCAGCCGACCTGTCGATGCAAAATCCGTTGCGAGCCTAGCCCATGCCGATATTGAACCTGAGTGCCGAAACTGATATCTATTATGAATTGATCGAAGGCGACCCCGCCAAGCCCTGCCTGGTATTCCTGCACGAGGGGCTAGGCTGTTGTGCGATGTGGAAAGATTTCCCCGCGCAGTTGTGCCAGGCGACGGGCTGCCGTGGCTTGCTGTATGACCGCTGCGGCTACGGGCAGTCGTCGCCGCTGGCGGCGCGCCGCCAGATTCATTATTTGCACGACTACGCGCTGTGCGAGCTGCCGCAGGTCCTCGCTGCACTGCTGCCGGGGCAGGACCATTTTCTCATCGGCCACTCCGATGGCGGCAGCATCGCCCTCATTTATGCGGCGCAGCAGCCGCAGCGCTTGCGCGGCATTATTACCGAGGCGGCGCACGTGTTTGTCGAGGGCATCACGCTCGATGGCATCCGCGTGGCGGATGCGGCGTTCAGCGAGGGCAAGCTGCGCGCGCTGGCGGCATACCATGGCGACAAGACGAAGACCGTCTTCAAGGCCTGGTCGGATACCTGGCTCAGCTATGGGTTTCAGTTCTGGAACATCGAATACCTGCTGCCTTCCGTCGAATGCCCGGCGCTAGTGGTGCAGGGCAGCGAGGATCAGTACGCTAGCGCGGCCCAGGTCGACACGATCGTGGCGCAGGCGCTCAACGCCGTGCCCGCCATGGTCGAGCAATGCGGTCATACGCCGCACCAGGAGCAGCCGCAGGCCTTGCTGGCGCTGATGGAAGGCTTTTTACAAGGCCGCATGGATGCTGCCGCTCACCCGGGCATCCTGTGACAGCCTCGATCACCGCTGTTGCATAGCCGCGACTAGCCCGTCTGCATCGAATGCTATGCGTGCGTGCCGTGCATGCAACTGTCTGCGTTGGGCGCCTGCCGCCACGCCTTGAAGTTTGGCGCGCGCAAGTCAATCTGCAGCAGGCCGGTAAGCCATTGCTGCCCAAGGCGGCCTTGCCGACGTCGGGCGCGCTCTTGTGCACCATCACCGTCGCGCTGCCCGGTGTGTGCATCGCCCGCCTGAGCTCGCATAGGGCGCGCCAGCCTTAATGGCAGGCGGGATCGCTGTCCCAGCGGCCTGAACAGATGCGCGAACGGCACAGCATGCCTTCGATCAGGCCCAACTGCTTGCAGCGCGGCAACAGTTCCATCGTTTCCTGTTCCTGTTCCTGTTCCTGTTCCTGTTCCCGTTCCTGTGCCTGCGTCTGCCCCTGCTTGCGCAGCACCACGTCGCGCGTGGGCGTCACCGTGGCTTCTTGCCGGTGCGCATGGGCGACCATCGCGGCCAGCAGGGCGACATCGCTGTCGCCGGGCGCGGCGGCAGGCCTTGCCCCCGGCCCGCGCGCGGCCTTGCGTGGCGCACTTGCGCTCGTGCTTGCTGCGGTGGCGGCGAGTGCAGGCAAGGGCGGGCCCGCCGTATTGACGATGGTCGCTGCGTGCGCCGCTGATGCAGGGACAACTGCTGCCGCTGGCGGCGGCAGTGCGGGCGCTGCCATGCTCATAGCCGTGGCGGGCGTGGGCGGCAGGGGCAGAGACGTGCTGCGCGTGTCATCAGCGAGCATGGCCGTGATCAGCAGCACCAGACACAGCGCCCCAGCGCTCCAGTGCCGCCAGCCAGGCGCCAGCGCAGCGCTGGCATGGACAGGGGCCCGCTGACGCCGTGTTCGAGCTGCGACAAGATGCCCTTGCCTTCGAGGTGCACGCCAGTCGTGCCGGCCTTGCTGCGCAAGTCAGGTACGCGCGCCTGGCCATCACCGGTTTTTAGTAAAGACAAAATATCACCTCCGCAGTGTATCAAACGCGACTGACCTTGATGTATACCGCGCTCGTGCTGGCGACGCACGCCTACGATTTAGCGATACCGCCGAGCACGCTGCCCGGCCCCGACTATCCTTGTCACGGAGCGCCCCATGTTCGTCGCCCTGATCCTGATGTATTTCCTGCTTGCCTGTTTTGCTTGCTGGCTGCTGCTGTTTCCTGGCGGCCGCGCCATCGTGTTGCACACGCTCGTCAACCTGGGCTGGCGCATGCAACGGCGCGCGCAGCACCTGAAGGGCGGCAGCAGTGCGCAATGGCAGCGTATGCAGCGGTACGCGGGCTCGGGCATGGCGCGCGCCTGGCAGCTGCTGTTGCAGCATCGTTGGCTGAGCCTGGCAGGCAGCGCGCTGGTCATCGTGCCGCCCTTGCTGGCGTGGTTGTCCAGCGACCGCATCGCCCTGCGCGGCTATGCCGACCGGCAGCACGTCATCAATGACCAGGTCAGCGACTTGCTCAAAGGCGAGCAGTTGGTGCCGCCTTTGAGCCTGCCACCGCTGCTGTTTTCCACGGCGGAAGTGACGCAGCTGCGCCCGCTGCTGGGCGGCGCCAGCCGCAACTGGCAATTGCTCGACCACGATTATGCGCAGCGCCTGCTGTTGGTCTTCAAGATCATGAAGGAAGTGCATGGCTATGACATGGTCTTGCTGGAAGGCTACCGCAGCCCGGCGCGCCAGGAGCAACTGGCGGCGGCCGGCCCGAACGTGACCAACGCCAGGGCGTTTCAAAGTTATCACCAGTATGGCCTGGCTGCCGATTGCGCATTCATGCATGAAGGAAAGCTCATCATTTCTGAAAAAAATGCCTGGGCCATGCGCGGCTACCGTCTCTATGGCGTGACGGCCGAATCGGTGGGTCTGCGCTGGGGCGGGCGCTGGACCATGATGGATTTTGGCCACACGGAATTGCCGCAACCGCGCGTGCTGGGCAAGTAAGCCGCGCCAGCCATTCTAGCGCCGCGCTGCGCCATCATTTCCACAGCTGCAAGCTTGCTTGCGCAGCGTCAATGGTACGCCTACGCCTGTCATGCGCTGGCGCCTGGTACTTGTCTTGTGTCAACAAAGGCGCGTCGTGTTGCTGTCAGGATAGGCCGAATCCGTCTTGTTACACGGCGGCGTCAATCTGCTTTGCGACCTCATCCTGGACTCATCATGCTGCGACGAATCTGCCACTTCCTCACCGACAGCCGCAATCTGACCATCGTTGGCTTCGTGGCGCTGGCCGTGTCGTTGTACCTGGGGGCCGAGCTGCTGGAAGTGGCGCTGATCTGGGCGCTGGCCTTGCTGCTGCTGGCCTTATTCACTTGGCTGGGCGCATGGCTGTGGCGCCGCCGCCGCGCGCGCCGCCATGCCCAGGCGCTGGGGCAAGCCATCCTCAACGAGGCCGAGATCGCCACCGCACAGGCCGCTTCGGCTTCGACGGCCAACAGCAGCGAGCAAGGTGAACTCGACGCCCTACGCAAGGGCATGCTGGCTGCCATCGAGACCATCAAGACATCCAAACTGGGTCTCAAATCGGGCGCCGCCGCCCTCTACGAATTACCCTGGTACATGATCATCGGCAACCCGGCCGCCGGCAAAAGCAGCGCCATCTTGCGTTCGGGCCTGCAGTTCCCTTTCGCTGACGGCAAGATTGTGCAAGGCGTGGGCGGCACGCGCAACTGCGACTGGTTTTTCACCACGGACGGCATCGTGCTCGATACGGCAGGACGCTACTGCGTCGTTGACGAGCATCGCGGCGAGTGGTTCGGCTTTCTCGACCTGTTGAAAAAATACCGGCGCAAGGCACCCATCAACGGCATCCTCATCGCCGTCAGTATCGACGAATTGAAAGGCGACCCCGATGTCGGCATGCAACTGGCGCGCAGCCTGCGCAAGCGGGTGCAGGATGTCATCGAACGCCTGGAAGTGTTTGCGCCCCTGTACATCGTGTTTAGCAAGGCCGACCTGATCGCCGGCTTTACAGAGTTTTTTGCCGATGCCGAACGCAGCGAGCGTGAGCGCGTATGGGGCGCCACCATGGCTTACCAGCGCAAGCTGTCCACGGCCGACTTGCTGACGTTTTTCGACCAGAGTTTCGATGAATTGCACGATGGCTTGACGGAGCTGAGCCTGGCCAATATGGCGCACCGGCAACGCCAGACGATGGCACCCGGGGTATTTACGTTTCCGCTGGAGTTTGCCGCCATCAAGCCGGCTTTGCGTGCCTTCATTGCCACCCTGTTCGAGGAAAACCCATTCCAGTTCCAGCCCGTGTTCCGCGGCTTTTATTTCACTAGCGCGCTGCAGGAGGGCGTACCCGTGAGTGCCTCTTCGCAGCAGGTGGCGCGCCGCTTCGACCTCAGCTTCGCGCCGGACCCGGCCCCGGCCGCAGTGCCAGCAGGCGCGCACCAGTATGGCTATTTCCTGCTCGATTTGTTCCGCAAGGTGATTTTTGCCGACCAGCACTTGGTGGCCAACTATGCCAACCGCGCCAAGCTGCGCTTCAAATATGCGCTGTTCTTCGCCGCCACGGTGTCGCTGGGCGCCTGCCTGGGCGGCTGGAGCTGGTCCTATCTGGGCAACCGGCAACTGGTGGCCAATGTCGAGGCCGACCTGAACAAGGTGGTGCGGCTGCAGGAACGGCGCCTGGACTTGCAGTCGCGCCTGGAAGCGCTGGAAATCTTGCAGGACCGCATCGAGCAGCTGGAAGCGTACCGCACGCAACGGCCGTGGTCATTGCGCCTGGGCCTGTACCAGGGGGAGTTACTTGAGCGCAAGCTGCGCGAGGAATATTTCGCCGGCGCGCGCCATGTCATGCTGGCCCCCGTGGCGGGCGCGCTGGAAGCCTTGCTGTTCGAGATGAACGCCAGCGCCGAGCAACTGCAGCCCACGGTGCGCACGCCGCAGACGCCAGGCGCGGCATCACCTGCCGCGCCACGCAGCGTGCAGTACCAGGCGGCCAGCGCGACGAATGTGGAAGATGCCTACAATGCGCTGAAAACCTATCTGATGCTGGCCGATAAGACGCATGCCGAGAGTAGCCACCTGAATGACCAGCTGACGCGCTTTTGGCGCGGCTGGCTGGAAGGCAATCGGGGCGCCATGCCGCGCGAGCAGATGATACGCAGCGCCGAGCGGCTGCTGACGTTCTACCTAGCGCAGATCGGCGACCCGTCCTGGCCCCGCATCGAGCAAAAGCTGGCGCTGGTCGATCAGGCACGCGAAAACCTGCGCCGCGTGGTGCGCGGCATGCCGGCGCGCGAGCGCGTGTATGCCGACATTCGCGCGCGCGCTTCGACGCGCTTTCCCGGCATGACGGTGGCGCGCATCGTCGGTGAACAGGATCAAACGCTGCTGGCGGGCAGTTACGCCGTCTCCGGCGCCTTTACGCGCCAGGCATGGGAAAAGTTCGTCGAGGCCGCGTTTCGCGACGCCGCCAACCGCGAGCTGCAAAGCGCCGACTGGGTGCTGAAAAGCGCCTCCACCGACGACCTGACTCTGGAAGGCAGCCCGGAGCAGATCGAGAAAAACCTGGTCGCCATGTACAAGGCCGACTACGCGCGCGAGTGGCAAAAATTCGTGCAAGGTGTCGCCGTCGCCGACCTGAAAGGTTTTGACGGTGCCGTGCAAGCCATGAACCGCCTGGGCGACCCGCAAGCGTCGCCGATTGCCAAGCTGCTCACGACTATTTACGACGAAACCTCGTGGGACAACCCGGCGCTGCAACATACGCAATTGCGCAAGGCTGAAAGGGGCATGATCGCCTGGTTCAAGGAAACCGTGTTGCGCCGCGCGCCATCGCAGCTGACGGCCAATCCAGGCCTCAATGCGCAGCTCGACCCGGCCCGACTGGATAAGCCCATGGGCCCCGTGGGACGCGAATTCGCCGGCGTGGGCAAGCTGGTGGCGGCCAGGGACAACAATGCGACGCTGATGCGCGCGTATCTGGAGGCGCTGTCGAAACTGCGCAGCCGTTTGAACTTGCTGAAGAACCAGGGCGATGCAGGACCGGGCGCGCGCCAGTTCATGCAGCAAACGCTCGAGGGTAGCGGTTCCGAACTGGCCGACGCCCTGAAGCTGGTCGACGAGCAGCTGCTCACGGGGATGAGCGACGCGCAAAAGCAGGCCATCCGTCCCATCCTCGTGCGCCCGCTGATACAGACCTTTGCCGTCATCGTTGCGCCGGCCGAACTCGATATCAACAAGACCTGGGCGGCGCAGGTGTATGAACCGTTCCAGAAATCGCTGGCCAACAAATATCCGTTTGCGCCAGCGGCGCGCATCGAGGCGAGCAACCTGGAAATTGGCCAGTTCTTTGGCCCGGAAGGCTTGGTGGCAAAGTTCGTCACCACCGCCATGGGCCCCCTGGTGGTGCGGCGCGGCGACGTGCTGGCGCCGCGCACCTGGGCCGACATGGGTATCAGCCTGTCGCCGCAGGTGGTGGCGCGTTTTCCCGGCTGGATTGCGCCGCTGGGCGCCGGCGGCGTGGCGTCCGCCTCGACGGCCGCGCAAACCGTGTTCCAGATCCAGCCGTCGCCCGCACCGGGGACTCTGGAATATACGCTGGAGATCGACGGCCAGCAGCTGCGCTACCGCAATACGCCGGCGCAGTGGACGAACATGGTGCATCCAGGCCCGCAAGGCGCGGCCGGCATGCAGGGCGCGCGCATCACCGCCGTCACCTTCGACGGTCGCACGCTGGAACTATTCAACGAGCCCGGGCAGTTCGGCTTGAAGCGCATGATCGATGCGGCGAGCAAAAAGCGCAAGGACGGCGGCGTGTTCGAACTGCGCTGGGTACGCGGCGAGGTAGCGGTGGCGGTCGACTTGAAAATCACCAGCAGCGCCGAGACGACGGGTGCGGGTGGAACTGCGGCGGTGCAGGAGCAGGGCTTGCGCGGCATGCAGCTGCCCGAGACCATCGTCGGCCCGCCGGGCGCGCCTGTCGTGGCTAGCGCAGCGGTGCCGGTCATCGCGGCTGCAACGTCCGGGGTGGCGCCATGATGCACACGGCACAGCAGGTGCGCCTCGGCTACTTTGGCAAGATTCCCGCACGCGGCGACTTCATCAAGGCTTGCGACAATCACGCGCTGGTGCAGTTGCTCGACGACTGGCTGGCGCAGGTCATGCATGCCTTGACGGTGGAGCCGCGCTGGAAGCTCAATTACGACGTCTTGCCGCCGCTGCGCTTCGCCTTCGTCGGCACGCGCAGCCGGCGCGCCATCGCCGGGCGCCTGGAAGCGAGTAATGATCAATCGCAGCGGCGCTTCCCATTCATGGCCATGGGCGCGCTGGAAGTGGATGATGCCGAGGCCTTTGTCGCCTGCAGCCCGCTGGTGCTGGCACCGCTGTGGCAGCGGGTGGAGCAGCTCTCGCAAGGCATCGTGGCCAGCGTCGAGCCAGGGCCTG
Organism: Janthinobacterium lividum PAMC 25724; assembly: GCA_000242815.2. GTDB lineage: Bacteria > Pseudomonadota > Gammaproteobacteria > Burkholderiales > Burkholderiaceae_D > Janthinobacterium > Janthinobacterium lividum_D. The sequence continues at coordinate 280,857 of AHHB01000037.1, read as the reverse complement.
CGCTGCTGGCGCTGGCCGGCAACGTGGTCGAAGTCGAGCCGGCCGCGCCGTGCCACGCGGCGCGGCTGGCCGCCTTTTTGCAAGCGCAGACGGTACATGACCTGCAAGCGATGCTGGCCTCGCCCGCCTTCCCGGTGACGGTGCGCGAATTGCTGCTGGGCCTGGGCCTGCTGCTGCAACCGGTGCGCCAGAGCGGCTTGCCGCGCCTGGAGAAAAGCCTGGTGCTGCCACTGCCGCACGAGGCGCAGCTGCGCGACCTGGTGGCCAGCTTCTGGCTGCATATGGTCGCGCCGTTCCTGCGCCAGGCCGATTTCGAACTGGCGCTGTTTTTCTCGTACATCGATGAAGCGCCCGTGCTGGTGATCGGCTTTTGCGGCGCCGACCCGCACGGCTTGCGCGCGCTGATCGATCCGCAGGCCGGCAGTGAACGTCTGATCGTGCTCGACCAGCTCGACTGGGTTGAGCAGCAGCTGGGAGACGCTGCGGCCTTGCGCCAGTTTTCCGCCTGCCTGCAGCAGGAGCAGCTGTCGCTGCACTCGGCCTGCGCCATGTTTGCCGCTACCTTTGCCTGAAGGATTGTCATGAAGCCACCCGTTCTCTTGCTACTGCTGCTGGCCGCTGCCGTTCCCTGGCGCACCTTGGCGCAGGCGCAAGCACCCCAGATACCGATGCCGGGGCAAATCCTCGTCACCGGCACGTTGGCTGACGAGGCGGGCAAGGCGGCCGTGCTGGCCCGCCTGCGCGAACTGTATGGCGCCGAGCGCGTGGTCGACCAGATCGCCATCGGCAACGTCGCCGTGCCCGCCAACTGGAACGCCTACGTGCAGAAGCTGATCGCGCCGAACCTGAAGCTCATTTCGCACGGGCAGATCAGCATCGCCGGCAACAATGTCAGCGTGCGCGGCGAGGTGGCGAACGAGGCGCAGCGCCAGCAGATCGCCAGCGATATCGCCACCAGTCTCAATCCCACCTATATCGTCAACAATGGCTTGCGCGTCAGGCCGGCCGAGGCCGAGCAGGGCTTGCTCGACGCCACGCTCGACAAGCGCATCGTCGAATTCGATAGCGGCAAGGCCTCTATTACGCCGGCCGGCCTGGTCATCCTCGACCAGATGGCGGCCGTCATGCTCAAGCTGCGGGGCCGCAAGGTGGAGGTGATCGGCCACACGGACGACATTGGCCTGCGCGCCAGCAATGTGGCCCTCAGCGAGGCACGCGCCGAGGCCGTGCGCGCCTATCTGGCCAGCAAGGGCGTCGTGGCCGATACGGTGCTGGTCTCTGGCCAGGGACCAGACCGTCCCGTCGCCAGCAACGCCACGGCCGCTGGCCGGGCCAGAAACCGGCGCATCGAGTTCAGGATCGCGCAATGATCAGCGCATAATAATCAAGGCAGTGTGATGGTCAGGTGCGCCGGGCTTGGCGCCAGCTTGACCAGGTCTGCATACGCGGCCAGGGTGGTTTGCGTGCCGCGCGTCAAATGCGTTTTCAAACCCAGGTAGGCGCAGATGGCCAGCAGGGCGAAAAAGCTCGACAGTGCCCATAGCGGCATGTCGCTACCGCGTTTATTGACCACCTGATCGGGGCGTTCCGCGCGCGGTGCGAAGCCACGGCTCTTGCCCTTGATGTGGGCAATTTCGTCACCCAGGCGCGCCGTCAGGTAGCTGAGTTTTTCGCCGCCGTCGATTGCATACTTGCCCTGGAATCCCAGCAACAGGCACATGTGGAACACTTGCAGCGCCTGCACCCGCATGGCGCCCTTGCCGCGCAAGGCGTCGAGGCGGTCGAAGAAGTGTTCGCCGGCCAGCTGGTCGCCAAAGATCAGCAACTGCAGCGGGCGCCGCTCCCATTGCTTGCGCAAGGCGAAAGGTGAGGCCAGGATGATTTCGTCGACCGCCGCGCAGAATGCATACTTGGCCGCTTCGATATCGTCGCCATCGGCGCGGATCTTTTTTGCTTCGTGCGCGAAGTCGTCGAGGAAGGCCGTGATGCGCTCCATGAAGTTCTGCTCGTCGCCGGGGGCCGAACCGTGTTTGAGCATGAACAGCATGTAAAAGCCTTCGTGCATCAGGTCCAGCAGGGCGCTGCCTGCATGCCGGCCGGCCGTGCCAGCCGCTGCGCAGCCGCGTGGTCCCAGCAGGGAGGGCGCCGCGCGCCGTTCGATGAGCTGGCTCATGCCGTCACCGCGATCAATTCCAGCTGCAGGTCGCGTATGCCGGCCGGCACGTAGACGCAAATTGACTGCGCCTTGAGCATGTGCTGGTACAGCGCGCCGCGGTTTTCAATCGCAAAATAATAGGTGTCGGGGCGCACGGGGATAGCGGCCGGCACTTGCGGCGCATGCGACAGTTTCAGGCCGGGCATGGCCGTCAGTACGCATTTTTCCACGTCGTCGGGCGCGCCCACCTTGACGCGCAGCGGCACCACGTCCACCAGTTCGATGGCGGGCATGGCGGCGCGTATGGCCAGGTACAAGGTGGTGTGCTGGTCGATTTTGCCCGAATCGAGCTTGCCCAGGTAATACGAGGGCTGGTCCTCGATCAGGGCGATGGAAAAATATTTCGACGAGATGACGGTGTCGAGCAGTTCACGGATGATGGTGTCGATGGCGTCGAAGCAGGCGCCCGGCTGCGCGTGATCGTAGGCGGGCAGGCTGGCCAGGGTGTAGTGTTTGGAGTAGCTGAGCAGGCCACCGGCCAGGCCCAGCAGCGCTTCGTACAGGCGCTCCGGATGCAAGGCCGGATGGCGTACATAGTGCATCAGCGCTGCCGCTGCCGTGCTGACCGTGTGCAGCAGCCAGAACGAGGACACGTCGCCCGAGCGAAATTCGATCACGTTGCGGCTCGGTTCGCGATGATGGCCGTGCAGCGCGCTGACCTTTGCCTGCAGAGCGTCGAGCAGATGTTCCAGCACGTACTGAAGCTGCGGCGCGCCGGCGATCGCCAGGCTGGGTGCCATGAACCCTGGCACCGGCTCGAAGCCGCCCGACACCGTGCGCCGCAGGGCGATCAGCGGCAGGCAGTCGTAGCAGCCGCGTGCCTCGCTATCGGGAATCAGGCGCACGGTTTTCTTCAGGTACGCCACGTCGGCGACGGCGGACTGCGTAAATAGGTCCGGCGTGGCATGCATGGCATGCGCAAAGCGCGTGGCTGCAGGTGTACCTGCTGCCGATGTCTGCGCCGTGTAATTCATGCCCTCGCGGTTGAGAATCGGCAGGGCCGCGTAGTACGTCACTTCCTGCACCGCTGGCGGCAGCGACTCCAGGTCTATCGGCGCGGGCAGGGGATCGCTGCCGGGGACGCCGTCCCCCAGCGCCTCGAACACTTCGCCGTCGCGGAAGATCGCCGACAGCGCTTGCAGGCGCAAGGTGCCCGTCTTCAGTGCCGCCAGGTCCCACTGCATCTGCGCCACGCCCCACAGATAGGGGTGCAGCGCACGGGCCGTGTGATGCAGGCGTGCTTCGTGATATTCATCCTGGCGCTGGAAATGCTGCGGCCGCAGGAACAGGCCTTCGCCCCACAAGACTTTCGCTGCCATGCCCATCTCGCTTCTCCTTGAATGTGTGGTGCGCCGCTGCTGCCGCCACTGCGCTACTGGCAGCGCACGGCCGCCAGCGGCGCCATGCCGCTGTCCATGCCGACCATGCCAGTGACGCTCAGCGCACACGCGTGCAAGCCGACGGTGATGCCCCCGCGTTCCGCGTCGGCGGCGGCAAAGGTGGCGCGCCAGCGCTGTGCTGCAGGCGCGCGGAACAGGGCCACCACGCCAATGAAATACGCTTCCTTGCTGACTTTTTCCTGCACTTCATAGCGCTGGCCCGGCACCAGCAGCACTTCCTTCACCTCCATCAAGTCGGTGCCCAGCGCGGCCTTTTCGCGCTGCGCGTCGAGGAAGCTGTCGTATGGCGTCTGCTCGAAGGCGGCGCTCTGGCGCAGCTTGTAGATGCGCGCCACCAGCGCCAGCGGCCGGCCCGCAGCGTCGGTGTTGAGGCGCTGCGCCGCGTGCAGGCGGATGCTGACATTGCGCGGTGGTTTTTGCGCGTCAGGCAGTTCGGGTGGCGGCTTGGCCACCCCGGCCATTTGCAGCGCCGCGTTGGCCAGCGTGCCGATGGCGCCGCCTGCGCAACCGGCCTGCAGCAAGGCCAGCAGCAGTAGTGGGGTGGTGCGCGCCAGGCGGCGGAGCGGGGCGTCAGGTGGCATGGGTTTTCTTTGCAAAAAATGAATGGTGGAAATACGCGTGCTGTAGCCATTTAAACGCATGCACCGGCGGCCTGCTTGCGTTGCCGCAAAGTCCGTCTGCGATCAAGATAATTACTGTGCCAGATCAGGATTCATGGCGCGGTTCGCCGCTGTAGCGCGGAACTTCTTCTTTGCTGATTAATCTCAATCTGGCAAAAAAATTGGCGATCAATAATGGCCTCCACCAAGGCGCCACCCATCTTTTCCAGCGGTAGCGTCCTCCACCTGAAGGAATGCCCGATGAAGCCAGCGACCATGTTGCCCCGTATTGCTTGCCTTGCCAGCGCCTTGCTGCTGGCCGCCTGCGCCACGCTAGACCAGTCGGCGTCCAAAAAATCTGCCGCGCCGACCCTGGCGCAAGTAATGAGCGACGCCGATGCGGCCGCCCGCGCTGGCCAGTACGAGCGTGCCATGACCCTGCTTCAGGGCGGCGGCAGCAGCTACCCGGCCGACAAGGCCCCGTGGCTGCAAATGGCGCAGATGAAGTTCGACCGCGGTCAGTATGGCGACGCCATCGGCCATGCGCTCGAAGCGCTGGACCGCGACCCGGACGACAAGGTCGCCAATAGCATCGTCGCTGTCAGCGGCCTGCGCCTGTCCGGCAAGGCCTTGGCCGACCTGTCGCGGCAAAACAATCTGAATGGCTCGCTGCGCTCGGAAGCGCAGGACCTGGCCAAGCTGCTGCGCGCGAGCATCGGTGAAGACGTGCTGGTGCCGCCGGCCAGACGCCCACCGGCCGCTGGCAAGCGCGCTGCCACATCCGGCTCCGGCACGCCGGCGGTGAAAGGTGCGGTGCAGCCAGCCGGCGCTGCTGACCCGTTCAGCGGCCTGAAGTAAGCCACCAGCCCCACCATCCCCTTGCAAAGGAAGCGATATGCCCAAGTCCGACAGCGTGCAAAAACGCCTGCAAAAGATACGCGCCCCGCGCGTGCAAATGACCTACGACGTCGAGATTGGCGACGCCATTGAAAACAAGGAGCTGCCCTTCGTCGTCGGCGTGCTGGGCGACTTTGGTGCTAACCCGGAGAGTGAGAAAAAACGCTTGAAGGACCGCAAGTTCGTCGCCATTGATCGCGACAACTTCGACGAAGTGCTGGCCGGTGTAGCGCCGGTGGCCCGTTTCGCGGTGCCGAACCGCATCAGCGGGGCGGGCGGTACGTTTGCCGTCGATCTGCACTTTCGTTCGATGGATGACTTCCGCCCGGAATCGGTGGTGCAGCAGGTCGCCCCCTTGCGCAAGCTGCTCGAGGCGCGCACCAAGCTGGCCGACCTGCGCAACAAGCTGGCCGGCAACGACAAGCTGGAAGACTTGCTGACGGAAGTGCTGAACAACACGGACAGCCTGGCCACCTTGAAACCGCAGTTCCCAAAGCAGGAGTATTGAGATGAGCGCCCATGCAGAAGCCCCAGAAGCGCTCGCTGTTTCCGCAGCCGATGCCCCGGCCGCGACGGACTTGCTGGACCAGATCGTCGAGCACAGCCGCGTCGCCAAGTCTGGCGCCGAACATGCGCGCGCGCGCGACCTGATCTCGGAACTGGTGGCACAGGTGCTCGATGGCACGCTGCTGATGTCGACCAGCCTGTCGGCCACCCTGGACGCGCGCGTAGCGGAAATCGACCGCCTGATCTCGGCCCAGCTGAGCGAAATCATGCATGCGGCGCCGTTTCAGCAGCTCGAACAAAGCTGGACCGGGCTACGCTACCTGGTCGGCAACTCCGATACGGGCACGCGTCTGCAGATCCGCATGTTTAACGCCACCAAGCGCGAACTGGTGAAGGATTTCCAGGCGGCGCTGGAGTTCGACCAGAGCAGCATGTTCAAGAAGGTCTACGAAGAGGAATTTGGTACCTTTGGCGGCGCGCCGTTCGCTGCGCTGCTGGGCGATTTCGCCATTTCTCGCCAGCCGGAAGACATGTATTTCATCGAGCAGATGTCGCATATCGCCGCCGCTGCGCATGCACCGTTTATCGCCTCGGCCGCGCCGGAACTGTTTGGCCTGGAGAGCTACGCTGACCTGGGCAAGCCGCGCGACCTGGCCAAGGTGTTCGACACCATCGAGTACCTCAAATGGAAAGCCTTCCGCGAATCCGAGGACGCGCGCTACGTGGGCCTGACTTTGCCCCGCTTCTTGGGCCGGCTGCCGTTCAATCCTGTCGATGGCACCACGGTCGAAGGTTTTAACTTTGTCGAGGAAGTCGACGGCAGCGACCATCACAAATATCTATGGTGTAACGCCGCGTATGCCTTCGGCTGCAAGCTGACGCGCGCCTTTGCCGATTACGGCTGGTGCGCCGCCATCCGTGGCGTGGAGGGCGGCGGCCTGGTGGACGACCTGCCCACCCACACCTTCAAGACGGACGAGGGCGATGTGGCCCTGAAATGCCCGGCCGAAGTAGCGATTACCGATCGCCGCGAAAAGGAATTGTCGGACCTGGGCTTCATCTCGCTGGTGCATTGCAAGAACACCGCGTATGCCGCCTTCTTCGGCGCACAGTCAGCGCAGAAAAGCCGCAAGTACAACAGCGACGCGGCCAATGCGAACGCGGTGCTGTCGTCGCAGTTGCAGTACATCTTTGCCGTCTCGCGCATTGCCCATTACATGAAGGCCATGATGCGTGACAAGATCGGCAGCTTTGCCGCCGCCTCCAACGTTGAAGACTTCCTGAATCGCTGGCTGATGCAGTACGTGCTGCTCGACGATAACGCCAGCCAGGAGCAGAAGGCGCAGTTTCCCTTGCGCGAAGCTTCCGTGCAGGTGCATGAAGTGCCGGGGCGGCCCGGCGTGTACCGGGCCGTGTCGTTCCTGCGGCCGCATTTCCAGCTCGATGAATTATCTGTTTCGCTCCGACTGGTCGCGGAGTTGCCGAAGTCGACCAATTCCTGAGTCACCCATCTTTCAACCAGAGGAGCACACCATGGCAATCGATGTATATCTGCAGATAGACGGCATCAAGGGCGAGTCCACCGATGACAAGCACAAGGATTGGATCGAGTGCAAATCGGTCAGCTGGAGCGTCGAACAGCCGAAGTCCGCTACCGCCTCGACGGGCGGTGGCCACACGGCTGAACGCTGCGAACACAAGGATATCGTCATTTCCAAGCTGGCCGATCTGGCCTCGCCGGTCCTGTTGCAGACCTGCTCGGCCGGCAAGACTATTCCCAAGGCGCGCTTCGAATTCATGCGCGCCGACGGCCAGGGCGAGCGCGTCAAATACTTTGAGATCGAAATCGAGAATGTATTGATCGGTGCCGTGATGCCGAACGTTGAAGAGGGTGACATCCTGGGTGAACACGTCGGCTTCAAGTTCTCGAAAGTGAAGTGGAAATACACGCAGCAAAAAGTGACGGGGGGCGCTGGCGGCAATACCTCAGGCGGCTGGGATCTGGCCGCGAACCGCGTGGCTTGATTCAGATTGCGCGGCGCGTGGCGACCAGCTTCGCCTGCGCGCTGCGCCGACTTTTCAGGAGAGCGCATGGACAGCTATGTACCTGGCCTGTTCGACCGCCTGATGGGCGACGCCGGTGCGACGGCCGGCGGCGTGGCTGCGCGCCTGTCACTCGAGCAATTGAAGGATGCTGTGGCGCGTGACCTGGAAGAGCTGCTCAACACGCGCCTAGCCTTGCCGCCCGGCGCGCTCGACGCCTATCCGGAATGCGCGGCCTCCATCGTCAACTATGGCTTGATCGATTTCGCCGGCATGTGCTTGTCGAGCAGCGATGACCGTACCCGCATCTGCGCCGCGCTGAAGGCCGCCATCGAACGCCACGAACCGCGCCTGCGCAATGTGCGCGCGCGTCTGGAGCGCGAAGCGGGCAGCATCAACCGCGTGAGCTTCGTCATCAGTGGCACCTTGGCCGTGATGTCGGGTGGCGAGACGGTCAATTTCGACGCCGTGCTGCAGCCATCGTCGCTGCGCTATTCGATCAACCGCAAGGGAGCCGCCGCATGAGCAATAATCTGAAAACCCTGATCGCCAAACTGAATGATACGGCGCGCACTGCCGCCACCCGCGCCGCCGGCATCTGCGTGGAACTGGGGCAGTACGAAGTCGATATAGAACACCTTTTCCTGGCGCTGCTGGAGCAGGAACGCAGTGATTTCGTCACCATTGCGCGCCGCAGTGACATCAGCCTGACGGCGCTCGAGGCGGACCTGCGGCGCGAGATCGGCGGCTTTCGCACTGGCAGCGCGCGCACGCCAGTATTTTCGCCCCATTTGTCCTTATTGTTCGAGCATGCCTGGCTGGTCGCCTCACTCGATACGGCGCAGCCGGGCCCCATCCGCAGCCGCCATCTGTTGCTGGCGCTGTTGACGCAAGCGGAACTGTCGCAGCTCGCGTATCGGGGCTCGAAGTTGTTCGCCCGCTTCAGCGTGGAGCAATTGAAGCACCATCCGGACAAGCTGACGGCTGGCTCGGGGGAGGAAACTGCGACAGTGTCGCAGCTTTCCGAAACGACTGTCGACCCACTGGCTGTCCTTGCCAGCAAGACCCCGGCGCTGGACCAGTTCACCACCGACCTGACGCAGCTGGCGCGCGACGCCAAGCTCGATCCCGTGATCGGTCGCGAGGCAGAGATACGCCAGGCCGTCGACATCCTGCTGCGCCGGCGCCAGAACAATCCGATTTTGACCGGCGAGGCTGGCGTGGGCAAGACAGCCGTGGTGGAAGGCTTAGCTTTGCGCATCGCCGCCGGTGACGTGCCCGAGGTGCTGCAGGGTGCGCATATCCACGTACTCGACATAGGCTTGCTACAGGCCGGCGCCAGCGTAAAGGGTGAGTTTGAAAACCGTCTGAAAAACGTCATCGACGAGGTGACGAAAAGTCCGCACCCGGTCATTCTCTTCATCGACGAGGCGCACAGTATGATCGGCGCCGGTGGCCAGGCGGGGCAGAATGACGCGGCCAATTTGCTGAAGCCGGCGCTGGCGCGCGGCGCTCTGCGTACCATTGCCGCTACCACCTGGAGTGAGTACAAAAAGTATTTTGAAAAGGATGCGGCGCTGGCGCGGCGCTTCCAGGTGGTGAAGGTGGAAGAGCCTGGCGAAGACATCGCCTGCGCCATGCTGCGCGCCATGGCGCCGCTGATGGAGCGCCATTTCGGCATCCGCGTGCGCGAGTCCGCCATCGTCGAGGCGGTGCGCCTGTCGCAGCGTTACATCAGCGGACGTCAGTTGCCCGACAAGGCTATCAGTGTGCTCGATACGGCGTGTGCCAAGGTGGCGCTGGGCCAGCGCGCCACGCCGGCGCAGCTGGAAAATGTGCACCGGCGCCAAGAGCGCATCGGCGCGGAAATCGCCGCCCTGAGCCGCGAGGAAAGCGACGGCGAAGCACCCGATAAAGCCGCTGCCGCGCGACTGGCGCAACTGCGGCGCGAGCATGAAGAAGGGCAGGTGGTGATGAGTGCCCTGGCGCAGCGCTGGGAGCGCGAAAAAGCGCTGGTGGCGCAGATCGTCGACTTGCGCGCGCAGCTGCGCGGCGAGCGCCCGGGCGAGGCCGGCGCCGCACGCCTGCTGGCGCTGAAGGAAGCGCTGGCGGTGTTGCAGGGCGATTCTGCGCTGTCGCCGCTGGAAGTCGATGCGCAGGTAGTGGCCGGCATCGTTGCCGGCTGGACCGGCATCCCGCTGGGGAAAATGCTCAAGGACGAGATCCGCACGGTGCTGACCCTCGATGGAGCGTTGCGCGAACGCGTGCTGGGGCAGGAGCATGTCATCACGGCCGTGGCACAGCGCGTGCGCACGGCGCGCGCCAGCCTGGATGAACCGAACAAGCCGCAAGCCGTGTTTTTGTTCACGGGGCCATCCGGTACGGGCAAGACGGAAACGGCGCTGGCGCTGGCCGACCTGCTGTATGGCGGCGAGCGCAAGCTCATTACCATCAACATGAGCGAATACCAGGAGGCGCACAGCGTGGCCGGCCTGAAAGGCTCGCCGCCTGGCTATGTCGGCTACGGCGAGGGCGGTGTGCTGACGGAAGCCGTGCGGCGCCAGCCCTACAGCGTGGTGCTGCTCGACGAAGCAGAGAAGGCCCATCCCGACGTGCTGGAGCTGTTCTTCCAGGTCTTCGACAAGGGCGTGCTCGAAGACGCAGAAGGACGTGAAGTCGATTTTCGCAACACCATCATCATCGCCACCTCGAACCTCGGTTCCGCTGCCATGATGGCCGCCTGCCTGAACCGGGCCGCACAAGACCTGCCCGCGCCGGCCGCGCTGGAAGAGCTGGTGCGCCCGCAACTGGTGGCCCATTTCAAGCCGGCCTTGCTGGGGCGCCTGCAAGTGCTGCCGTTCTATCCCTTGAATGACACGGTGCTGGCCGAGATCATTACCCTGAAACTGGCGCATATCGGCGCGCGTATCGCGCGCAACCACCAGGCGCAGTTCAGCCATGACGCGGGCTTGGTTGATGCGGTACTGGCGCGCTGCACCGAGGTTGACTCGGGCGCGCGCAATGTGGACCAGATCCTCAACGGCAGCCTGTTGCCGGCGATTGCCGAAGCGCTACTGACGCGCATGGCAGAAGGCGAGCCGATAGCCTCGATACGCGTCAGCGCCAGCAAGCAGGGACAGTTCAAGTACGCCTTCAAATAACGTTATCCGCCGGAGAGCGCCATGTTCAACCTGGAACAGTTGCTGCACCCCGTCAGCGCCGTCAGCCCATGCGGCGAAGACATCACTTTCAGCCAGGAGCTCGACGCCATCGCGCGCGCGCGCCAGCAAGACGATCCCAGCCTGGACCAGGGCGAGTGGGTGACGGCGCTGAAGGAGGCCGACTGGCCTTTCGTGGCGACGCGCTGCGAACAGTTGATCGCTGCGCGCAGCAAGGATTTGCGCGTCGCCGTGTGGCTGGCCGAGGCGCATGCGAAAACACGCCACTTCCGCGGCCTTGGCGACGGCTACGCGCTGTTGGCCAATCTGTGCGAGCGCTATTGGGACGGCCTGTACCCGCCGGCCGAAGAGGGCGACCAGGAACAGCGCATCGGCAATGTCTTCTGGCTGCTGGCGCGCACACCGCAGCTGCTGCGCGAGATTCCGCTCACCGGGGGGGCCGACGGCTCGTTTTCAATGCAAGATTTCGATGCGGCGCGTCAGCGCGCGGCTGCCAGCTTGGCGCAGGGCGGCACGGCACAAGGCTGGGGCGATACGCGCCACGACGAAAGTTCGACCCTGGCGCAGATGGAGGCGGCGCGACAAAAGAATACGCGTGCATTTTCTGATCGCTTGCTCGCTGATGCACAATACTGCATGCAGTCGCTGCTGGCGTTCGAACGCAGCGTCGATGCGCGTTTCGGCGCCGATGGCCCGAGCTTTCGCGCCGCGCGCGAAGCGCTGGAAAACGTTATTCATTTTATCGCGCCGTTGTCACCAGGCGTGGACTTCGCTGTCGCGCCGCCTGCCGCTGGCCAGGGCGCCAGCAGCGCAAGCGCCCTCGTGCAGCGCCAGCAGGCGCTGGCCCAGTTGCGCCAGGTAGCCGATTTTTTTCGCCGCACGGAGCCGCACAGCCCTGTCGCCTACCTGGCCGACAAGGCCGCCAGTTGGGGCGAGCTGCCGCTGCACCTGTGGCTGCGTGCCGTCGTGAAGGACTCCGGCACCCTGGCGCAGCTCGACGAGATGCTGGGGACGAACAGTGCGAACGAATGATCGCTGTGGGCGCTTCCATGCTAATCTTCAGGCATGCTCAGAAAGCTCATTTTTCCTGCCGCGCTATGCCTGTTGATCGCTGCCAGCACGCAGGCAGCGGCTGCGCCGCCGCTAGTGATCTATGCCGACGACCATTATCCACCCTACTCCTATGTCGAGAATGGCCAGCTGAAAGGCATTTACACGGAGATTATGCGCGAGGCCTTGCAATCGATGCCGCAGTATGCGGTGCAGCTGCGTCCCGTGCCGTGGAAGCGGGGGCTGATGCTGCTGCAGACGGGCGAGGCCTTCGCCCTGTATCCGCCATATGCGTCGCGCAGCGAACGGCCGTACGTGCGCTATTCCGTGCCACTGCTGATGGAGCAGCTGGTGGTATTGTGCAGCCAGGACGTGCTGGCCCGGCGCGCACTGCGGCAGTGGCCCGGTGATTACGGCGGCCTGAGCATCGGCATGAATGCGGGATTTTTGCTGGGCGATGAGACGCTGAAGGCGGCCGTGGTTGCCCAAAAGATCGTGCTCGCCCCTGCCAAGGGCACGCGTACGAATCTGCTCAAGCTGATGCTTGGGCGTATCGATTGCTATGTCAGCGACCGTCTTTCGGCGCAGTGGGAATTGCAGCGCATTCGGCGCGAGGGCTTGGCGGGTGCGCCGATGCAAGCGATCCATGAAACGGCGCAGCTGGCCGGCCAGCAGGGCCACCTAGGTTTTACGGTGCGCCGACCGGACGCCTACCCCTATCGCGATGACTTTATCGAGCAATTCAATGCCGTCATCGTGCGCATGCAAAATAGTGGCGCGATACGCCGCATCGTTGAGCGCGCATTGCTACCCTGATACTGCTGCCCTGATTTCACCATCTGGAGAAGACCATGAAAAAACTGCTGTTCCTGTGTGCGCTGGTGCTGGCCGGTTGTGTCGGCCGGCCCGATAATATTGTGCCTGTCAGCAATTTTGACACGACCCGCTATTTGGGTAAATGGTATGAGATCGCGCGCCTTGATCATTCCTTCGAACGGGGCCTGAGCCATGTGAGCGCCGACTACAGCCTGCGCCCGGATGGCGGGCTGAAAGTGCTCAACCGCGGCTACAAGGAGGCGGACGCGAAGTGGAAGGAAGCCGAAGGCAAGGCGTATTTTGTTGACAAGAAAGACGAGGGTTACCTGAAAGTGTCGTTTTTCGGCCCCTTTTATGGTGCTTACATCGTTTTCGACCTCGACCAGAAAGATTACAGCTATTCCATGATCAGCGGCCCCGACAAGTCGTACTTGTGGTTGCTGTCGCGCACGCCCACCATGGATCCCGCCTTGCAGCAGCGCTTGATCGAGAAAGCCCGCGGCTTGGGATTCGATACGTCAAAATTGATCTATGTGAAGCAAAACTGAATTTGCTTGCCTGCCGTCCGTTCGTGGCGGCATAGCGCCTCCAAACTGTTGCTTTAATGCATGTTTTTTCTTGCAATACCATCCTGATTCACTCACAATCTGCGCCAAACTGGTGCGCTGCGGCGCGCTGCCATTTTGGCGACCTCGGTAGTGTTGCGTCGCCGCTCGTGATTGCCGCACGGCACCTACCTGCTATCTTGTTGTATAGCAGTAGGCCGGTTTCGTGGCGTCTGTACATTTTTTTTCAGATTGGAATCACGTAATGAAAAACCTCAAAATCGGCGTGCGTCTCGGTGGCGCTTTTGCCGCCGTCTTGCTGCTGTTGACGAGCCTGACTGTGGTGGGCATCGTTCAGTTGCAAAGTGCCAGCAAGGAAACCGATACGCTGGTCGGCGTCGACGTGCGCAATGAGCGCCTGATCGCCGAGTGGACCAAAGTGATCGAAGTGAACGCGGCGCGCACGGCTGCCGCCTGGAAAGTCAGCGATCCCGAACACCAGAAGCAGTTTGAACAGGAAATGGCGGTTTCGTCCGCCCGTGCCACGGAGATCCAGAATGCTATCGGCAACAGTGAGCTGAACGCCGAAGAGCAGGCTGCGTACCAGGAGGTGTTGAGCACGCGCAAGGCCTACACGGATGTGCGCAAGGAAGTGTTCAAGGCCAAGAATGCGGGCGAGCTGGAATTGGGCAAGCGCCTGTATGAGGGAGACATGGTCGTCAAGCGCGACATTTACCTGGCGTCGCTGAAAAAGCTGGAAGTGCTGGAAGCCAAATTGCTCGATGACGCGGCTGCGCATATTCGTTTGCGCTACGAACACGGCCGTTTGCTGCTGATCTCGCTGGGCGCGGTCGCCATTTTGCTCGGTATCGCCTGCGCATACTGGATCACGCGTTCGATCACGCGTCCCATTACGCGCGCCGTCGCGGTGGCGGAAGCCGTTTCTGCGGGCGACCTGACCAGCCATATCGTGGTGGAAAGCCACGACGAGACGGGACAATTGATGCAGGCACTCAAAAAAATGAACGATAAACTGGTCAGTATCGTCGGTCAGGTGCGCGATGGCACAGAATCGATCAGCACGGCGTCGAGCGAAATCGCCGCTGGTAATCTGGACTTGTCGTCGCGCACGGAGGAGCAGGCCAGTTCGCTGCAACAGACGGCGTCTTCGATGGAGGAGCTGACATCGACCGTGAAACTCAATGCCGACAACGCCCGCAGCGCCAATCAACTGGCGATCAACGCCTCGCAGATCGCCAGCAAGGGTGGCGTGGTAGTGTCGGAAGTGGTCAGCACCATGGGCTCGATCAATGATTCCTCGCGCAAGATTGTTGACATCATTAGCGTCATCGACGCCATCGCCTTCCAGACGAATATTCTGGCCTTGAACGCGGCCGTGGAAGCTGCCAGGGCTGGCGAGCAAGGTCGCGGTTTTGCCGTGGTGGCGTCCGAGGTGCGCAACCTGGCGCAGCGCTCGAGTGCGGCGGCGAGGGAAATCAAGGGCTTGATCGACGATTCCGTGCAAAAGGTCGAAGCCGGTTCGCAACTGGTGGACAAGGCAGGCCGTACCATGGACGAAATCGTGCAAAGCATCAGCCACGTGACGCAGATCATGAACCAGATCACCGATGCCAGCGATGAGCAGCGCGCCGGTATCGAACAAGTCAACCAGGCCATCTGTCAGATGGACCAGGTGACGCAGCAAAATGCAGCCTTGGTGGAAGAGGCGGCGGCGGCGGCCGAAGCCATGCAGGAACAGGCGGTCAAGCTGGCTGATGTGGTGGCTGTGTTCAAGCTCGATGTCACGCAGCAATATGTGTCGGCCAGCGGGTCTCCCCGTCTTGCCGCCGGCCAGCCCGCCGTACGGCGCAGCGTGAGCGCTGCCGTGCGCAGCTCTACTGCCATCGGCCATTCCGCTAGCGCTCAATCCGCCAGTGCCCCCATCAAGGCAGTGAAACGGGACACGGCACCTACGAGCAAGCCGCGCGCACCTGTCGCTTCCGGCGCCGATGAGTGGGAAGAGTTCTAAACAGCCTCTCTCAATGGCCGCGCTAAGTGGTAATGCCGTTCAGTTAAGGATTTTGGCGTGATTGATGAGCGCCAGTAAATTCGCTAACCCCAGAGGCAAAGAGCTGGGGTCGGTCACTCCGTGATCGGAATGTGCTCCATTGAAGCACATTCCCCCGCCGGGTCCGACCCCTGTCCTGGTTCTTGGTCTAAAAATAGCATCACTAATACACTAACTGAACGGCATTACGCGCTAAGTGGCAGTTTTAAGTGGCAGTTTTAAGCAGCAGTTTCAAGCCTGCCGAGCAGTTTTCAGCAGTTGTTTTAAGTGGTCGTTCGCTCGGCCATTTCCACTGGCATGGCGCGGGCGCTACAATCGCGGCTTGAACAATCCCGCACACGCGCTCCGCCATGACTACCCGACGCACCTCCAGCCAGACCTCTGCAACGCCCTGCCACGCCGAATCGGCCAAACGCGAGCGCTGCCCGGTTTGCCTGCGTGCCGCCGCCAGCTGCATCTGCCGCTGGATCGCCCCCGTTTCCCACGCGGTGGACGTGCTGATCTTGCAGCATCCGCTGGAAGTCCACAACGCCAAAGGCAGTGCCCGCTTGCTGCACCTGAGCCTGTCCAACAGCCGTCTGCTGACGGGCGAGCAGTTTGCCCCCGAGACACTCGCCGCATTGCTGGCCGACAAGCATAATGTGCTGCTGTATCCGGATACGCCAGGCGATCGTTCCTTGGGCATCGCGCCGCCGCCTGCGCTCGAGATCGTCACCTTGCTTGATACGGCCCGCTTGCAACTGGTAGTGCTCGACGCCACCTGGCGCAAGAGCCGCAAGATGCTGTATCTGAATGCCCAGTTGCAACAGCTGCCGCGCTTGCCCCTGCGCGATACGCCTGCTTCCCATTATCTGATCCGCAAGGCGCATGCGCCAGACCAGCTGTCGACCCTGGAAGCGACATGCTATGCCTTGATGCAGTTGGAGCAGGACGCCCCCCGTTTTGTTCCCTTGATTTCTGCATTTGACGGCTTTGTCGCACAGCAGTTGAGTCATGTCATGGGGCATGCTGAAAAAGCGTGAAACGGTAGCACGCCAGCCCTTGATCTTGACCGCATCGCGGCATAGTATGCTGTATGTATATACAGTTAATGGGGCCGTTCATGAAAGCAATCATTCCTCTGCATGATGACAGCTTTTCCGGGCAAGCCATGTTGCCGCCGCCATCGCTGAAAGAGCACAAGGGGCGCGCTGCCGTGTCGAACCTGCAAGGGCGCTACGAGGCGCGCGCGCGCGCCGGTTTCGATGACGGCTGGAGCGTGGGCGGCCTCGATGAACCGGACGCAGAGGCAGCGCCGCGCTGGAAGACGCAGGTCAGCGAGGAGCAGGCGCGCACCATCCTCACGCGTAATGTGTCACCCGATTTACCCTTTAATGTGTCGCTGAACCCTTACCGGGGCTGCGAACACGAAATGTAAACCGCAGTTTAAGTGCGGCTTTCATGGGGGAAGTCGGTGTTCTTTTTTTCTAGTATGAATAATATTGAACCATTAAGTTTGTGCACGTACGTGACGTTTGGCCTTGATCTATTGAAAAACCATCCTATTCTTACAAAATATTTGTTCACAATGGCTTTGGCCAAGCGACAAGGTGGAGAACATGTTTCTTCAAGCGGAGGTCGTCCTTTTTATCAACAACACCGATAACTCGGAGTTGAAGTTGGGGGCGCCGGCGCTGTTTCTGGAATCCAGGGACAAACTGGATCTGTTCGAGGAGCCCACACGTTTCCTGGGCGAGTTTTATGTCAGGTCCGGTTCGACATCTAGTCCCCATACTTGGGCGAAAGCGGCTTATGGCCTCAAGAGCTGGTTTCAGTTCCTGCAGGCTATTGATCGTGACTGGCCGAACGCGCGTGAACAGGATCGAGTCGATTTCCGGGACGTGTATCTGGGATCGATCAGTCTAAAGACTGGCAGAGCCTACGGCGCCGCGGGTGTGCGCGATGCCATGGTCGTAATACGTTCCTTCTATCAGCATTGTGCGAATCGGGGCACTTACAATGGCGACATCAGCGAAAATCCGTTGGCGGTTGAGTACAAGGTGCCAGTAGACCGGGATGCCTTGGCGCACACCCGATCCGCCGGCGTCATCAAGAGCAAGGACCGTGCCCTGCCAAAGGTGCGCCCTGGCGTCAAGATTCATCCACTGACGCCGCGTAATCTAAAAAACTTGCTCTGTCACGTTGGCCCACAGGCCGGCGCCCGCGATGGCGACCAGCGTGTGGCGCGCGACCGCCTGATCTGCGACCTCGGATGGGCAGTCGGTCTGCGGCTGAACGAAATCAACAACCTGACTACGCTGCAATTTATGACCCTCAGTCCTGACAGTTGTGCACCATTCGTTGGCATGGCGCTCACCATCCTCCATGGAAAGGGGAACAAGACGCGGCAGGTAATGATCCCGGCCTGGCTGGTCATGGATGTTCTCGCATATATGGAGGGCGAACGCGTCGCGTCGCTGAAGGCATGCAAGACAAAAACCAGGCACGCGCCTACGCGCCTGCTCTTAGGGCATGAGCACTCCAGCAGCGCCGGAAGGCCCATCACGAACGCGGCGTTGCAGAAAATGTTCAGAGAGGCATGCCTGATGCTGGGATTGGTGGAGATTGTCGAGAAGACCGATCCGGAAACGGGGGAGAAATTTATGTACAAGACGCCGCGACACTCGATCCACGATCTGCGCCATACATTTGCCGTACTGACCTATCACGCCGAACGGGCCAACGGTAACGCCGAACCATGGAAGAAGATACAGGCCCAGCTCGGTCATAGCAATCTCCAAACAACAATCGACACCTACCTGTCGCATGTCGAAATATTCACTGACCAGTCAGGCTTACTTGACATTAGAAGGATGCTCGGACTATGACAACCGACCCTATCGGCACGCAGGTACGGGCGCGTGAATCTCGCAAAGGGAAGAAGCCGTCTTCCGCTGCTAGCAACGTCGCGCAGGCGAAGATGAAAATGGGACAGGACGGAAAGATCGAAACCATCGTCCAGAGCCGCGCCGAGCACGGTGCGAACCCCAAGACCGGCGAACCGACGCTGACGGCCGTATTCCCGCAAAGAGCCGGGCGCAAACCGCATCACGTCGACCTGAGCTACCTGCTGGCCTTCCCCAACCTCCATCCGATGTTCACGGAGGCGTTCCTATGCTGGGGGGCAGGGCTCGCACCTCGTACCCGCGACGGTTGTAGAGCCACTCTGCGACGTCATTTTTTTAAGTATCTGGAGTCGGACTGGTCAAATATGCTGTATCCCGGGGACATCGACGACGAGCTACTGGCCGGGTTCAGGGACAGCCTGCTGTACAAACCCGGGGCGCGCGGCAAGAAACTCCAATCTAATACGATAAAACAGGCATTGGGCGCGTTGAAATCGGTTCTCGAACGGCTCGTCAACGGACCGTGGGCCCGCGCCGCTAGTCGCATCGTCGAGCTGGTGCCTTCTGGGCCGGCGCGTGCCGACAAAAAAGTAGTGCCAACCGAAGTGCTGGGGATGGAGCAGTTGCTGGCTATCATTGGTGCCGCAGAGAGTGAGGTGCTGGCCGTCGAGCAGCGCTTCGCAAAAGCTCGGGTGTTGTTGGCCGAAGGACGCGCGCGTTTACAAGATATCGGCGGGTTCCCGAGTAATACTCCCGTCGATTACCGCGAACTTGCGGTATGCCTCGCCGCCTTGGACGAAAGCTGTCCTGGTATGTTCTACGACCTTAGGGGGATACAAGCAAGGTGCCCGGCTCTGGCGGCGGCGGTACAATTTACCCACCGTATGGGAAATGTCGCATCATATTTTTACCCATCCGCTCGAGATCTGGTGCCGTTCGCGCTGCTCCTGGCCATTACCACAGTATTCAATCCTGACACAATATTGAGCCTAAACTGGTCCGATATCGACTTTGACAAAACGCAGGCAGGCGTTCCGGCGGTAGAGATCATGGGAGCGAAGGGCCGAGCAGTCCGAGATCTGGTGCGTTTGCTCGATCCGGAGGCAGCGGTATCATCACGGCTCAGTCTAAAACAGATACTTATCTGTTTGCGGGAAATAACAGAACGTATCAGACCGCATCTCGCGCCGGAACACGCGGACCGCCTGTTCGTATACGTGCAACAATGCGGTACAAGAGTCCCCAAGGGCTTCGGCGTGGACGGCGAGACGAACCAGCAACCATCGCAAGATACGGTGTGGGGGAATGCGCTCAGAAACTTCATTAAGGACAACAAGCTTCCCTCATTTACACTGGGCCAGATGCGCCCGACCATCCTCGATCTGGTCCAGTTCATGGACGGCAGCCTGGAAGCGGCCCGCAGGGTCGGCAACCACGGCAACGCGGCGACCACCTGGACGCACTACACCAGCGGCGGCGTCAGGGCCCGTTACCGGGAGCGGATAGGACAGGTCATCGTGTTGCGCGAACGCTGGTTGCAAACAGGTGGCGATGTCGATCCGCGGCGCTTGCCTCCGGGACAGGACAAAGGCGCCGCGACTCCCGGGTTTTCGTGTTTGGACCCGTTTGACTCGCAGCGGCCGAACCAGCAACCGGGCAATTTGTGCAAGGATTATGGCGGCTGCCCGTCCTGTCCGATGGCGGCCGCGCACCCGGGCAATCCGCTGTGCGTAGCCTACTACACGGCGCTCGAAGCGGCGATCTACCGGAGCCAGGGCACAATGAGTGCACGAACGTGGATCGAGCGTTGGACGCCGGTTTTGGCCGACCTAGCCGCGCTGCGCGCATGGATTCCGCCAGATGTGCTTGAAACGTCGCGCGATATTTCAATTCGGCTCCCAAACGTGGGGTGACTATATGAAGACGACGATTCGGCAAGATCAGGGCAAAGGACAGTCCGAGCATAAAAAGATTCACGAAATGAACGAGGAGGATATCAGTCAGTACTGTGTAAGCGAGAATAGTCAGTTCCGGGACACGATCTGGTACTTCACCAACTTTACGCCTGGAGCTAGAAAAAACGTTTCCACCATTAACTGGGGAATGGTTCTGACCGACGGCAGCAAGCTGACTGACGTCCGCCATGCCGTACGTTTGCGCTGGGCCAAGATACTGGTGCTTACTCTCTTGGTACTGCCCTCCGATGGACGCAAGCCTAGTCCCGGATCCATGGGCAGTATTCAACTTCAATTCAAATATCTCCTTTCTTGGATGAACGATGCCGGATACCACCATGCGCATGAGCTGACGCCGGCCGTGATACGGCACTATCTCGACCAGTTACCCGGACTGCTAGTGGCCCGCTCCAATGACGGTGAGATAAGTGTGAGTGCAGCAATAAGGGCATTGACGACGCTCATGGAGCTATGGGATCAGAGGCGTGCCATGGCTAAGATGGGGTTGGAGTCTCTGAAAAGCCATCCATTTGAAGGCAGGGGTGCGAATGCTGTAGCGATGGGTATTGCCACCAAGCCGGGAGGTTGGATAAAGCCATTGCCCGATGAGGTAGCTATTCCTTTGCTGAACAAGGCGGCATGGTTTCTCGGCATGCCAGCCGACGATGTGCTTAGGCTACTCGACATCGTGCGCGATCCGTTAGCGGACAGCAGGGTCATCGTTAGGAGATCGAGAGGTGCAAGAGTATCCGTGTGCAAACCTGGAGTTAAGAAACATGCAAGAACGAAGCGAGCCAGAGGGTTTCTCGATGCATTCACATTCGGCACACCGCTGGGCGATAGTCAGCCGTGGCATCAACCGCTCGATTTGACGTACGAACAATCGTCGGACCGCCATAATGCAAGAATGACCCGGGCCAGGGAATTGTGGGAAGCTGTACGTGACGCCGCCGCGATCATCGTCCAGGCGACATCCGGAATGCGTGTGTCGGAACTGCTGGGGATATCAGCTGGAATCGACGAAGCCAGCGGCTTTCCGACAGGGGTGCGTCTGGAATTGAGTGCCACGGGCTTGTACGAATGGTTCGTTATTCGTTCACAACTTTCCAAGACCGAGGAAGGATTGCCTCGCGATGTGGATTGGGTCTTGGGCATGCGGCCAGTCGGAAGTACCGAAACGCCTCTAGCCGTTCGGGCGCTGCAAATTCTTGACCGGCTGTACGAGCCGTGGCGTGCGTGCGCGCGAACCGACCATTTGATTCTCGCTGGCGGTAAAGGCCTCACGCTACCTCTTGCCTCTATGCCGCTTGGCGCGATGTCGGGCGATAAAACCAATGAAACGATGAAACGTTTCCTCAGCCGCTGGATCGACTTGAACGGCCTGCCCGAGGAGAGCGCGCGCAAGACCGAGGACAATGACCTCGTGCCTTGGCGCGAAAGCAACGGGGCTGTGTTCAGCACGCATATGCTGCGTAAGGCCTGGGCGCAATTTGCGCTGGCATGCGATTCGCGACTGTTACCCGCGATCCAGATGCAATTCCATCACATCAGTTTGGCGATGACGGAAGGCGGCTACATCGGCCGTAACCCCTTGCTGTTGGACGAGCTGGACTCCATGTCCACCCAGAAGACCAATCTCACCGTGTTCGACATCATCGTCGGAAAAAGCAAACTGGCGGGGCGGATGGGCGAACAGCTCCAGCAGGCGCTGGCAAAACTGCGTGCCAAGGCCGGCACTCTGCCGACATCGGAGAAGTGGAGGCAAGCCGTCGAGTGGGCCGAGCGCAACGACCTCAAGATGTTTTTCACGGCACATGCAACCTGCTGCCCAACGCGCACCAGCAAAATGCGCTGCCACGACGCATCGAACACTCCGGTCTGGTTGCGCAAGGCGCCTAATACCGCAACGCGCGAACCGAGCGTGTGCGCAGGCTGCGCTTGCGCGATCATGGACAAGAGTCATGAACCGTTCTGGTCAGACCGCTACGTCGGGTGCGAGGTGTCCGTGCGCCAGGCCGAAGCGGCGGGCTTACACTCAGGTCCTTTCAGGGAAGTCCGCTTCCGAGCTGATCAGGCCCGGAGCATCTTGAAGAAGTTCGGCGCCGATTTGGAAGTGCTTGATGCCCGCGTGGCGTCGATCATGGAGAGCTGACATGCCAAGACTTAAGAAGGAAGCGCCGCCGCAGGACCCGATAGAACAGGATTTTCTGAGTGCCATCGATCGCCTGCGTGACGGCGAGCCGAAAAACAAACAGCTCAAAGCGCGCAAGGCCAAGGGAACGCTGAAGGTCAACGTCGCCAATGTGGCTTTGGAAGCTGGCCATTCGCGCACGCTGATCGCCTTGGAAGCAGGATGCCGTTATCCGCGCGTACGCGAACTGATTAAACAGGCTAAGACTAGCCGCGACGGACTGCCGACGACATTGAATGAAGTTGTTGCGCGGTTACGCGCCGACAACGCGGAAATGAGAATTCAGATGAACACGCTAAAAGCGACCGTATTGGCGCATTTCAATGCTCGCGATAAAGCTGAAAATGAGGTGTCGCGCGAGCGCGCGGCCGCGTCGCGCTTGAGAAAAGAAGTATTAGAGTTTGGGAAGGTAGTGGCGATCGCTTCGAGAAGGACGTGATACCCTACCTTGGAGATGCTGCTGCGAATCAAGCTTCACATGCAGTACTCCAGCGGTTTACTACGGCCAACGGGACTGTCTTTATCACATTGGTATACGAGCCGGGATGTGATCGTGAGCGTCTACTTGGATCGCAAAGACATCCATCCGCAAACCGACCTGGCCTCGTTCAAGGACGTGCTACAGGCGGACGCGTATGCAGGGTTTATGCCTGTATCCGCATGCTTGAAAGTAAGCTGCCACCCGCCCCATCTATGAATTAGTGATCGGCCCAGCCACACTGGCCCTTCCGATTATTCGGGAGGATGGCGGTGGCGAATTCAGAACGAGAGGAAGTGTGGCGCGAGCGCGTGGCACAGAGGCAAGCGAGCGGACTGTTGCATACGCCGCCAAGAAGAAGCTGACGTGGCGCGACCGCTTCCTGGCCGAGATCGACAGCGCGACGCCGTGGGGCAAACTGCGCAAACTGATCGAGCCGTACTATCCGAAGGTCGAAGGCGCCGGCCGGCCACCGATCAGACTGGCGTGCATGCTGCGCATGTATGTGGCCCAGCAATGCTTCGGCTTGGCTGACGAAGGCATCCAAGACGCGATCTACGACAGCCAATCTATTCGTGCCTTTGTCGGCATCGATCTGGGCCGCGAGTCGGCGCCGGACGCAACAACCTTGCTCAAGTTCCGCCACCTGCTGGAAGCTAACGGGCTGACGCGCCAGATTTTCGACACGATCAACGGACACTTGGCCGCGAAGGGTCTGATGATGTGCGAAGGCCCCATCGTCGACGCCACGCTGATCGCCGCGCCGCCGTCGACCTCGTCATCGAAAAACGCGTTATCGCGGCCAGGCCAAAAACACTGCACAGATCTTTACGTTGTTCGCCTTTGCCAATCTGCTGCTGGCCGCCAGGCGCTTTACGATCACCGAATCCCGTAGTTCGTCCTGATGAAAAAAAGACGCGAAACATCGCGTCGAATGGAACGGAAACGGTCTCGAGCGATTCGCCAATTGACCATTTGGCGCGCCCAACTCGCTAAGAAAGCGAATTGATCAGCACTTCCCTAACCTGTCTATTCAATTAATAGAATGAATATGCAATTAAACCACATTGCAATAAATTTATTAGACTGTTAAAGTTTATTGCCATTAGGAAAATTATTGTTTAACTACATTGAGAAGCCTGGCACCAAGAATAGGCTGGTCATTGCAGGGCGCCATGACTTGGCTAGCCGACGTTTCTGACTGGTAATGTCTATATTTTAAGTCTGACTTAGATTGCGTGTTATCAATCAGGTACGTTACGACATTACAAATCGAAAGGTGAGTCGCAATGAGAATTATTGAGAAGAATGAACTTTCTCACGTGAGTGGTGGTGGCCCCGGCGTTGGCGGCGGAGCTGCCGGCACAATCGCAGGCGGCGCAGCAGGTTATGCTGCAAGCGGAGGTTCGTCAGTAGGCGCCGCATGCGGTGCCGTGGCTGGAGCGGCAGTAGGCTTTGCTGGTGGCAATGGCACTAGCCAGGCGACGGCAGGTGCTGCAGCTGGCGTTTTCTGCGCTAAACCTGCGCCGACCCCGGCACCAACGACACCTCCTCCGCCACCACCACCACCACCACCGCCACAGGAGCCAGCAGGTCCGTATTACGCCAGTAACGAAGGCGGAGGAGATTCGGGTGGAGGCTTTGGTGACGGTGCGGGTGACGGTGGTGGCGACGGCGGTGGTGGCGAAGGTGGTGGCGGCGACAAAATTATAAACGACATATGCTAGTGGTAGCAGTCGGGTCACTTATTCCTGTGTTCGGTGTAATTAAGGTGCCCTGAACGTCGCTGCTTTCACAGGCAAGATCGAAGTCTTGTCGAAAAACCTCGGCAAGACTTCATTGTTTAATAGCCTAAAAAAACTCCAAACGAACGCTTTGCTGATCAAAACAAGCGAATCGCGCTACTGGCATAAGTTAAATGTCACATCTGAGCATCATGAATATTTTATTTAGACATTTATTATCAATTATTTTTTTTTGTACCGCATTGCATGCTCAAGCAAAAGATGATGGCACCGACTCTTCAGCGCTGGTCGAGAAAGAGACGCAATCCTATGTGGTTAATGCGAATGGTACCTATGTGTTGGAGCATTCGATCGTCTTATTATTGAAGGATGCTCGCGCTCTTCGCGCATTGGCGCAGTATCCTATCAGCTATAATCGTACGTTGGATACCGTTAAAATAACTACTGCTTATACGCAAAAGCCAAATGGTCGCCGAGTGTTAGTGAGTGCCGGTGAGATTAAGGATCAACAGGAAAAGCAATCGAGCGATGCTCCAATGTTTCAGGATACCAGAGTCAAGGTGGTCATCTTTCCTGAAGTCGCCGTGGGCGATAAGTTGGTATTAAGCTACAGCCAAAGGAGGATGCAGCCCATGTTTCCGGGGCAGTTCGACGATTTGACTTACGCCGGAACGTATGCCGTGAAGGAATTTAGCGTCAGCTATGACATGCCAGCGAATATGAAATTGTATAGCGACGCCGTTGGCTTTGACGTGATCGAAAGCGCCAGTCGGCCGGGCCGTTTGGTATATCGATGGAGGTTTCATCCGGGGGAGAATGAGCGCCTTGAGCAGGATAGTGTCGCGTACCTTGACCATGGCAAGCGACTCGCGGTATCCACCTTTATCAGCTATGACGCCTTGGGGCGCGCTTACGAGGCGCGCGCCGCCACACGGAGAAAACCAGGCAAGCGAATCGTCGAGCTTGCTAATAATATCATTTCCGGTATTGCTGAGAGTCGTGCCCAAGCATACGCACTGGCTGGCTGGATACGACAGAATATCCGCTATGTTGCCGTCTATGTCGGGCCTGGGGGCATTGTGCCGCATGCTGCAGATACGGTATTAGGCAACCGCTATGGTGATTGCAAAGATCATGCATTACTTCTTGAAAGCATGCTGATGGCAGTAGGGATCGACAGTACGACAGCACTGATCAATGCGGGAAATGCTTACACGCTTCCGACTGCCGCCACGCTGGGAGTGTTGAACCATGCGATTACCTATATTCCAAGCCTGGATTTGTATATTGACACTACAGATCCATCCCTTTCAATGGAGTATTTGCCTCTCAACGAATGGGACAAGCCGACTGTGCTAACCAAAATTGGACATATCGGGCATACACCACCGGCACAGCCACACAAAAGCTTACGTACATCTACTTTTAATATCGACAAGAACGGCTCGGCAAAATTTACGGACGCCGAATCCATAACGGGTTGGGGGGGCGCTGCGGCACGTTATAACCAGCGCAATATGAATGCCGCAGAAAAAAGCATGATGGCAGAGCGCGTGTTGCTGGCATATGGATTAAATGGAAGTGGCGAGTTTGTACCCGGGAAGTTCGAAAATAATGATGGGGTTTACCATTTTAGTCTCGTGGGAAATATATCAAATTTCGCTAACTTACCAGGCCCGACAGGTATTCCCACCTTCAGTAGCCTAATTTCTGGCGTTGCTGGCTGGGTTTTTTCTGCGGCTGCGGAACAAAACCGTACCCAGTCCTATTTCTGTTTGAACGCTTCATATGATGAGAAATCCGAGTTCGTATTTTCGCCAACCATTCGTATTATAGGTATCCCAAAGCCGTTAGAGGTGCATGATGAGAGCTTCGACTATGTGTCAACCTTCGATAGGCGTGACAACGTTGTTTTTGTAACACGCACTCTCAGTTTTCATCGTAATAGGTCGATATGCACACGGGAGGACTTCAAAGCCATCCGGAAAGTCCTAGATAATTTGATTAAGGATATAAAGGCACAGATCGTCATCGGATGAATTTCCGCTTGGTAAGAAGTAATATAAATTAGAATACAATGTATAACCTCAACGAAATACTAGACTTGATTGGCATCGGCGACGAAGGATTGCATTCAGGAATTATTTTTAGTCGGTATGTTGTCAAAAATAGTATACGCCCGCGTGGAACTGCGCGTACTCGGAGCGCACAGCGTGCTGATCCCGTTATATCCCGCGCCGGCGCTAAGAATCGTTTGGATAAACAGGCAGGTCATATCCGATAACCCGTCGTTTCGCGCGGTCGGTGGCAACTTCGAGCGATTCAGCCAACACTTGCTCGATTCGTGCGTATACATCACTGAGTCCGGTGATTTCGACTCAGCCGCCGAACTGGAGCGCTTAAAGAACGTGACCGGTTATGCCGACCATTATGGCGGTTCGGAACGCTGGAAGTGGGCGCAGGGTGATGGTAAACGGATGCATGCTAAAAATCATAGGGCGGACGCCGTTGATCTGCGGGGTGAGCGATCATTCGCAGAAGGCTGGGGTGCGTATATGTAAGAATGCCGACGCGAAACTGTTTTCTCTGAATTGATCTCCACCGAGTTCCCGCGTTCTGCCATTCCAACCCTGGCCATCATTGACACTGGACTAACGCAGGTTTTGGGACCGGACCGCTATGCATGCTGACTAGGAGTAGACCATCCCTGCGGGGCATGGTGTGTAGTCGTTTTTTATCAACGCAACATAGCAGTGCCAGCGACAGGCTCACTACTTTGGCATCATTGAGTGGCAGCTGGACGGCAAAGTCGATCAGCTGACTGGGCCTGGGCAGAAGTGCTACTGCGGCGATAGGCCGGGCGCTTAGGCTATCTCCGGGTGGAGTAGCGAAGATATATTTCTGGATTGTGCTGCGGAAACTTGTTCGGGTGCGCAGTGAGCGAACCGATGGGAATGCTGGAAGCCTCTCGCGTCGCGCCGGTTCCGGAATTATAAATAACATGACGGTTTATTACATCAATTTATGACGCTGTTTCGACACGAGGCGCTTGACGCCCAAAAAAATCAATGGTTGGGCGACATCTTTCTTGCATATCCATTGTCGACCACTTTTTTCGCCTGCGGCGCGCTCGGTATCGCCGCAGCTTTGATCACCTTTCTTTTCCTCGGTGACTATACCCGCAAGGAACATGTCGCCGGTCAGATCGCTCTCTCGGAGGGACTGGTAAAGATCTATTCTCCGGTGACAGGCGTTGTCAAAAAAAAGCTCGTGCGGGAAGGGCAATCCATTTCTGCAGGGCAGCCGCTATATGTGATCTCCGTTGAACGAAACAGTATGAAAGGCGAGACCCAGTCGGCGATAGGAGCGCAGATAGAGAACAAGCGCAGCAGTTATCGGGCGGAATTGACCACGCAAAAGAAGGTGCTAGAGGAGCAGGAATTTGCTTTACGTAAAAAAATCGCCAACTTTGAGTCCGAATTTAACAGTTTGCAGATCGAGGTGGGCATTCAAAGCCGGCATTTAGCGTTGAATGATGTGGCACTTACTCGCTTCCGTAACCTTGCCCGCGAAAAATACGTCGCAGCGGCACAGCTTGAGGAAAAAGAACAAGATAACTTGGATCAGCAATCGCGACTGCAGACCCTTAAGCGACAGATGGGGACCGTGCGCAGGGAGATTATGGCCGCTGAGAGCGAGTTGAAGAATTTACCGTTGCAAGCCCAAAACGAGTTATCGGTAATTCATCGCAATATTGCTTCGCTTGAAGAGGAGAACTATGAAAACGAAGCGCGTCGTGAGGTGACCGTCACCGCCATGCAGGATGGCCGAGCTACCGCCGTGCTGGCGGAAGTGGGGCAGACAGTCACCACTTCCGTACCACTACTAAGCGAGATTCCGCATAATGCGCGGTTTGTCGCCTATCTTTATGTGCCGACCCGGGCGATCGGATTTATGCGAGAAGGGGGGGAGGTATTGTTGCGCTACCAATCCTTTCCGTATCAAAAGTTTGGCCAGCATAGCGGCCATATCCTGAGCATTGCTCGGGCCGCGTTGTCCCCCGGCGAATTGCAAATGTCAGGTGCCAATCCAGAAAATTTTTACAGGGTAGCGATAAAACTAGATATGCAACAAGTAGCAGCATATGGACGAAAATTTGAATTGCAAGAAGGGATGCAGCTTGAAGCCGATGTTTTATTGGAAAACAGAAAATTATACGAATGGGTGCTCGAACCGCTTAACATTCTGAGTTGAAAAAATATCGTTATTTAGGGTGCCGTGCCTTCGCCGCACCTGGCATTTCTGGTTAATTGACATAAAGCAGGTATAAATGCAGAACAACAAAATATTTATTAGTCTCGCTTCATATCAAGATCCTATGCTGCTCTTCACTCTAAACGATGCGGTCGCGCGAGCCAGCGCGCCGGAGCTCTTGCGTTTTGGCGTAGTGGACCAAAACATATCTGATCAGCGCGGGATCATTGGTGAACTTCCCTTCTCCCGGCATGTTCGCTACACGCACCTGCATCCGCAAGATACGTTAGGCGTTAGCTGGGCGCGTAATCTCGTTTTTTCGCTGTACGATGGTGAGGACTATCTATTGCAAATTGATTCGCATACTTGTTTCGAACCGGGATGGGATAATGAATTGCGTGAGCAGTACGCTAGGCTGCTGGATCAGTCCGGCCGGCCCATCATCAGCACCTACCCTTATGCATTTGAAATGGTTCGGGGTACTCCTCGGTATATGCGATATGAAGCAAAAACGGTAGTGGTGCTACGCCCTCATACGGAGTCTACCCTTAGCGAGAATAATGTCGTTTTGCGATTTAGCGGCAGGCACCAATTTTCCGAAGTGCATGTGCCAGGCTGTCACCTAGCAGCAGGATTTATTTTTTGCTCTGGGCGATTTATCGAGGACGTGCCATATGACCCCTACCTCTATTTCCATGGGGAGGAACAAAGCCTATCGGTACGGGCCTATACCCGAGGATGGGACATTTTTCATCCTGCCAATGTACCGTTGTACCATCTATATAAGCCGGAAAATACACCTTTGACTACCCATCATTGGCATGGTGATATTGATACGCAGCGGTCATTTCATAGCCGGTACCTACTTGAGCGATCTAGTGCCAGGCTTTACGCATTGTTTTGTGGCTCAGGACTCAGCGGTGCTTACGGTCTAGGAACAATACGGAGTTTAGATAGTTTCATTGAGTTCAGTGGAATTGATTATAAAACGAAGGTCATCCGCACTCCTGCCGAAGGTACGTTGTTTTGATTTTTTAATATGCCGTCTTAATGGGTTGTTTTAAATTCCTAGAGTGTAATATTATGTTGCCATTTAATAAATTTATAAAGAAAATTAATGGTTAAGCAATCAGATTCAATTAAGATCGATCTGCGCGAACGTCTGCAGTTCGGTTTTTCAAAAAATCTTCCCCTTCATTTGCAGACCGAAAGCGCAGAATGTGGGTTGGCCTGCCTGTCAATGATTGCGAGCTATTACGGCTATCGCACGGACTTGGCATCCCTGCGGCAGAATTTCGCGATGTCGTTGAAGGGGACAAATCTAGAGCAACTTGTTGATATTGCCTCGGCCATAAAGTTGGTTTCACGGCCGCTGCGAGTGGAATTGGAAGAGCTGAAGCAATTAAAGACGCCTTGTATTTTGCATTGGGAAATGAATCATTTTGTAGTTCTAAAGGATGTCCGGAAGAAAGGTATTGTCATCTATGATCCGGCCATAGGCATAAAGAAATTGTCGTTAGAACAGGTGTCAAAGAAATTCTCCGGCGTTGCGCTGGAATTAACAGTCGCTCCTGGGTTTAAGAAGCAAACCGTTCGGCAACATGTGCGACTGCGCGAAATGATGGGTAATGTCGTTGGCCTGAGGCGTTCCTTGGTACAGATTACCTCACTAGCGGTGGCACTCGAGGTTTTCTCGCTGATTGCACCATTCTTCAATGAATGGGTGGTTGATCAAGCTGTCGTGACAGCTGATCGGCATTTGCTGCTCACGTTGTCGGTGGGATTCGGATTACTCATGTTCATACATGTGTTGACGGAGGCGGCTCGGGGATGGGCAGTGCTGATGATGAGCAATTCCCTTAATTTGCAGTGGCTGGCGAATTTGTTTGCGCACCTGCTTAGGTTACCTATCAGTTATTTTGAAAAACGCCATATGGGGGACGTAATCTCTCGATTCGACTCTATTCATGCCATCCAAGGAACGCTCACTACCAGTTTCATCGGTGCCATACTGGACGGTATCATGGGCGTTGGCACCTTGGTCATGATGCTGGTCTATAGCCCGTTTTTAACTACCATCAGCATAACCGCAATCATGCTATATATCGTGTTGCGAATCAGCTTTTATGCGGTATTCAGAATGGCCACGGAGAGTGAAATTATGTTTGGAGCGAAACAGCACAGTATGTTCATGGAGACCATCCGCGGCATCCAAAGCATTCGCCTGTTCGGTCGAGAGGGGGATCGAGCCGCGCGTTGGCTTAATGTCGTGGTGGATCAGAAAAATGCCGGACTAAGGACCCAGCGTCTCATGTTGTTCTTCCACACGGGAAACTCACTGGTATTTGGCATCGAGGCGATATTAGTGCTTAGCCTAGGGGCTTTGTTGGTGATTGATGGGAAATTTTCAGTTGGCATGCTATTCGCCTTTTTATCATATAAAGGGCAATTTTCTAGCCGTATCAGTGCCCTTGTGGATAAATTTTTCGAGTTGCAAATGTTGCAAATCCAAGGAGCCAGGCTGGCGGATATCGCCTTAGCCGCACCGGAGATGACTATGGATGAACAATTGGCCACTTATGATATGGACTTAGTGGATCCTCGAATTGAAATCAGAAATTTGGTCTTTCGCTATGGAACCGGCGAAACTCCTGTGTTAGATCGAATCAATCTCATTATTCACGCGGGCGAGTCGGTGGCGATTGTTGGGCCGTCCGGCTGCGGGAAAACAACATTGGTCAAGATCCTACTTGGCATTCATACGAAATACAGCGGAGATATCCTTGTTGGTGGAATACCGATGCGCCTGTTGGGCAAAGCTAATTTCAGAAAAATTGTTGGCGCTGTGATGCAAGAAGACCAACTGTTTGCCGGGTCCGTTGCTGAAAACATCAGCTTCTTCGCGGCGGATGCGAATCAAGAATGGATACACAAGTGCGCGGAAATGGCCGCGGTGCATGATGAAATTCTAGCTATGCCGATGGGATACAACTCTTTGGTCGGGGATATGGGAGCTGCTTTATCGGGTGGGCAAAAACAGCGCATACTACTTGCTCGGGCTTTGTATACACGGCCGAAAATCTTATTCCTTGATGAGGCGACCAGCCACCTAGACGTGGAAAACGAGCGTCTTGTCAGCAGGGCGATACAGAACCTTAATTTGACGCGAATTATTATTGCTCATCGCCCAGAGACGATTGCGTCGGCAAATCGCGTGATTTCTTTGATGGACATAGTTTCGCACCCATTGACCATTACTACACCAAAAAGGCAACCTGACTTTTATCGACCTGCGTCGTTTTGTAGTGAGGAATCTTAAGAGGAATGTATGA
Source organism: Janthinobacterium lividum PAMC 25724 (assembly GCA_000242815.2). Taxonomy (GTDB): domain Bacteria; phylum Pseudomonadota; class Gammaproteobacteria; order Burkholderiales; family Burkholderiaceae_D; genus Janthinobacterium; species Janthinobacterium lividum_D. Next base: position 248,698 of record AHHB01000037.1, on the reverse strand, counting down.
AAATATTATTTACTTTATTAATATTTATCTGGTCTACACAAGCATGTGGACAGACAAAATTTTTCCCGCCTCAATATCCATGGCATTTTCTTGATATATGGTGGGAGGGCATATCAGATATTTCCGATTTTCAAGAAATTAGCGTGGATTTCAGGATAGTCGGTGAGGTTCCGAATACTGTGGATCTTTATATAGCCCCACTAGGGCTATTTAAGATAGGAGCGACCTCATTTTATGGTGGTGTGCAAACGAATATTGGCGGCTGGCCTACGAAATTCGAACAGCGGCGGGTGGAGATTGGGCGAGGGGGTATTTTTTCCCGATGGTCAACTGATGCCAGTCCGATCCCATTGAGCGCTGCAGATGGAGCACCGGACACACATTATGAATCGGCATCATATGAAGGGGCGTTCATCAGTGTGCGCCGTCATGTCAACTGGACACAAGGCTGGTATACGTACACGGTTATGAAACTCAAGGTTGAGACTGGTGTCCATCCAATGGTTTGGTTTGGTGCCTATTTGCTTGAGCACGCATCAGGAGTTGAGACCTATCTAGGATCGCTTCGGCTCGACCAGCAAGATATGTTTCTGGATCGCTCCATTGCAGCGTTTGTTGAGATCTATGGAGATAAGTCCGTGATCCCGCAGCTGACCGTAGTATTTTCTGCGCCAAAGGTCGATGGGCGGGTGCGACCATATAAGCGCATCGTTACTAGTTACCCTCAAACCGGTCTTGCACACGTCTCCCGGTTCGCCACCGCGACGCGTATAGATGACTCTGTTTATATCTCTGTATTACCGGCGGGGATTGGGGATGGGGTTCATCAGGAGGAGCTCTACTAGCGCAGACATAACAGAAAAAATGAAATATGATTTTGATCAGTGTAGGAAGAATATCGCTAAAAGTTACTTTTTTACAATATTTTATTTTAATTGTATTTTAGGAGAAATATGCACGACTACTTAGGTTTGTCAATTGGTGCTTTAGGAATTTTTTGGTTTTCTGGGGCTATGTTTAAAGAGGATTTTCCAAGTAAAAAAAATAAAATTTTGTCTATGTTAGTTTTTCTTGCCGCCCTTTATATTTTTATAAATGGTTTTCCATATCTATTCACAAATTTTTCTTCAGCAACGCCGACTGAGCTATTCGGTTTTCTAGGACGGATATTGGGATTGGTTGGTTGTGCACGGGTGTTTCAACGGAAATTTTAAGAGTCAAAGTAAAGCAATAGCGCAGTGTTCTGAAATGTATTGGTCGCACCTTGCTATAAGGATCTGGAGGGTCAATAAAATGTCAAAACTACTACGGCCTTTGGCCAATTGTCAAGACCCGCCTGGTTATATATGCTTTTAACGAATAAATCCGGCTTCTTCTTTTGCCATTTTTTCATCACCCGAATCGGTGTTGCATTATCCATGGCGCGCTGGGGGAATGTTGTGGTTATAGATTTCAGGTAGTTGCGCAGCGTCGATTCCAGTCCAGCCCTGGAGCCATATCGGTCCATTTCCGCGCGTAGTGGACTGGTCAATCTGTTTGACACACCTTAGACTGGATATATAATGAAAATTATATAAAAAGGATGGCGTCATGCTCGCAGTCAAAGTAACTACCGTAGGTGGATCTGAGGGGCTGATCTTAAACAAGGAGGTCAGGCGCATCCTGAACGTGCATAAAGGCGATACCCTGTATCTGACCGAGGCCCCGGACGGCGCGATGCGCATCACGCCGTACAACCCTGAGTTTGAGCGCCAGATGGCCTTGGCCGAGTCGATCATGCACGACGACCGCGAGATCCTGCGGGTGCTCGCTAAATAAACTGGCAATGCGTGCAGCGAGATACCGTTTTTGCGGTCCACGATAAATAGCTCGCAGTGCACGGTGGCTTGGCCGGCCTACGCGACCTCAATACCGTGGAGTCGGCGCTCAATCGGGCCCGGAACCTTGACGTCTATGGCAATCCGTCGCCGGATGTAGCCGACATTGCGGCGGCCTACATCTGCGGCATCGCCACCAGCCACGGGTTCAGCGACGGTAACAAGCGTGCCGCCTGGGTGATCGGCCGCCTGTTTCTGGCGATCAACGGCGAGATGCTTGTGTTCATTGAGGTCGATGCCATCAACTTTATGCTGGTTGCCGCCGCCGGCAATATGACGGAGCTGCAGGCGGCTGACTGGATACGACAGCGCCTTGTCACAGCATAATCCCTATGCCTTCGTCTTCAGTTGCAGGTAATTCTGGTTCGCGTCGATGTAATACAGGTAGGCGCGGATGAATGCAGGTTCATTTGCAGCTAATGCTGGTTTGAGGGGGCTGTCAGTTGCAGTTAATCTTGGCCGAGAATCGGCTGGAATGCAGGGCTCCCCCGTTTTAAATGCAGGTCGTCACTACACCTAGTATCCCACAACACTCTATTTTTTGTGTTCATGAACATGATGAGGCGGAGAAGTGATGAATTTTCATTTTAATTCAATTACTTATGATTGAATATGAACAAATGCAGTTGCCATTTGGCTGGGCTGCATTTACTGCTTTGCCCGTCCCACGCACAGCTATCTGGGCCTGTCCCCGGGCCTGGACTTCGAAAGCCGCATCTACGCCAAGGTGAATGCGCCGGAACTATTGCAGCGCGAATTGGCCAAAGCGTCGTATGTGCCCGAACCGATAGCCCTGGGCGTCAATACGGATGCGTATCAGCCGTGCGAGCGCGAACGGCAACTGACGCGGCGCGTGCTGCAAGTGTTGCACGAGTGTGAGCATCCGGTGGCGCTGATCACGAAAGCGTCATTGATCGAGCGCGATATCGACATTTTGGCACCCATGGCAGCCAAGCGCCTGGCAGCCGTGGCTGTCACGCTCACCACGCTTGATCCCGCCATTGCGCGCACGCTGGAGCCGCGCGCGGCCGCTCCGGCGCGGCGGCTGCGCACCATCCGCAGCCTGACGGAGGCGGGCATTCCCGTGGGCGTGAGCATCGCGCCCATCATTCCTTTCGTGACGGAGCCAGAAATCGAGCAGCTGCTCGAAGCGGTGCGTGACGCGGGCGCCATCCATGCCCACTACGTGGTGCTGCGCCTGCCGTGGGAAGTGAGCCCCCTGTTCCAGCAATGGCTGGAAGTGCACTTCCCGGAACGGGCCCAGCGCGTCATGAATCGGGTGCGCGAGATGCGCGGCGGCAAGGATTACGACAGCGCGTTCGGCACACGCATGCGCGGCGAAGGCGTGTGGGCTGATCTTATCCGACAGCGCTTCGAGAAAGCCGTGCACCGGCTGGGGCTGCACGGCAAGGGCGGCCGCTTCAAACAGCTCGATTGCACGCAGTTCCGTCGCCCGCTGTTGGTGCCACCGTTGGCGGCGAGGCAGAAAGGGGGCAATGCGGGACAGCTCGATTTGTTTTAAGTTCAAGCATCGTCAGCGCTGATGCTGATGCTGATGCAGCAGGGTGGCACTGACGCACTGGAATGCGGGGGAGCTATCGCCCGTAGCAGGGGGAGCGCAGCCTGTCGCCGGGAATGGCGCGCCGTCGCCGGATAACCCTGAGACGCGCCCTGGACTCAGGCTGTCTCAGGCTGCCTCAGGCGCCGGAGGGCGCTGTGGCGTGGTCCTGTAGCTGTGCCAGATGTCGCTCGATGGCAAAGACGTGCGGATCACTCTTGCCCAGTTCGCGCAGGGCCATGGCCAGGTGTAGCAGATACTCGCTGTTCGGGCCACTGGGGCCGTTTGATCGGGCGATCTGGCGTGCGATGTCGAGTTCCGATGCTGCCCCGAGGAAGGCGGCGTTTTCTTCATTCGCGATGTACACCAGGCCATCGGCCTTGCTGCCATCGTCGAAGCTGATCTCGCTGGCCAGGCGCAAATAACCATTCTTTTCGCGGTGGTCGAGGTGGGCGAAAACTTCGGGCGTGATCAGATAGGCCATGCCGTCGCAGATGGCGCCTGCCTGCGGCACGATGGTGGCGACCCTGCCCGGGGCCATCGGTGTGCCCCGATGATCGTGCGAGCCTTGCCAGAAGCGCCGCGTCCAGCCGGCGATGCTGGCGGGGCGCCGTTCAAGATAGGCAAAGTCGGCTTTGTAGATCAGCGAGCCATAGCCAAACAGCCAGACTTGCTCGCGCCCGTCGAATCTGTGCATGCGCTGGTTGATGGCGATGGTGGCGGCGTCGATAGGCGACAGGTGGTACTGGTCAGGCTGGGTCATGGTGCTGGCGCAAAAGGGGCGATGCGCCATTATAAGGTGCCGCGCGCCGGCAGCGCGGTGCGGGCCGCGCCCACGTTCCACTCGTGCGTCTCGACGAACTGGAATAAAAAGGCCATGAAGCTTTCGGCCGCCGGCGACAGCGAACGTCCCGTCTTCGTGTAGACGAAAAAGCGCCGCGTCAGTTCCGGCTCGTGCAGGGCACGCATCTGCAACTGGTATAGCTTGACCATCGGTTCTGCATACGGCAGGCACACCGTGATGCCGAGGTTGGCGCTGACCATGGCCAGCGCCGTCGTCATGAACGTGACTTCATTGTAGGCATTGAGCGACAGGTCGCGAAAGCTGCCGTGCATGTCGCGCAGCAAGCGTTCCGTGAACTGGCCCTGCAGCGAGATGAATGGGTAGTCGCCCACGTCGGCCCAGGTGACGCGCTCTTTTTGCTGCAGGGGATGGCGTTCGGGGAAGACCAGCACGAAGGGCATTTCGAACAGCACTTGCGCGACGATTTCCGCTGTTGGATCGCGTTCGGGGCCGATGCCGAAATCGACCTCGCCGCTGAAGACGCGCGCCGATACGTTTTCCACGGGGCAATCTACCAGGCGCAACTGCACTTCCGGGTGTGCCTGGCGGTAGGCGGCGATCACTTCAGGCAGCAGGGTACATGCCATCATCTGTGGCGCAGCGATGCGCACCAGGCCTGTTTTCAGTGCCTTGCGCTGGGCGATGCCGGCCATGGCGCCATCGAGATCCTCGATCATCTTTTCAAACAGCGGATATAGTTCGCGGCCGATTTCGGATAGCTGTGTTTTGCGTGTACTGCGCTCGACCACGCGCACGCCGAGCACGTTTTCCAGTTCTTTGATCAAGCCGCTCAGCGCTGATTGCGTCACATGCAGGTATTCGGCGGCCAGAGTAAAACTGCCGGTCTTGGCCAGGGCCACGAAGGCGCGCATCTGTCGCAGGCTGGGACTCATAAGATAATCCGATAAATCAATGGTTAAAAATTGTTTGTATGATAGCTGTAACTCGATTCTAATGGTGAAAAGCGGAGCAACACGCCAGCCATCGCGCCCAAGGCGCCATCCATTGGAGATAGAGCATGAAGATTAAGCAAATCCACCACGTCGCCTACCGCTGCATCGACGCGAAGAAAACCGTCGAGTGGTACGTCAAGCATTTGAACATGAATTTCGTTCTCGCCATCGCCGAAGACCTGGTGCCGTCAACCAAGGCGCCGGACCCGTACATGCATGTTTTCCTCGACGCGGGCCAGGGCAATGTGCTGGCCTTCTTTGAGCTGCCGACGCAGCCGCCGATGGACCGCGATCGCAATACCCCGGCTTGGGTGCAGCATCTGGCACTGGAAGTGGCCAGCATGGACGAACTGCTCGCTGCCAAGGAGCGCCTGGTCGCTGCCGGCATCGAGGTGCTGGGCCCCGTCAATCACGCCATCTTTCAGTCGATATATTTCTTCGACCCGAACGGCCACCGCCTGGAACTGGCGGCCAACGTGGGCACGCCCGAGATGATGGAAAAACTGGACGCCGTCAAATGGGCAATGCTGGAAGAATGGTCGCAGACACGCCGCGCACCGAAGCACGCCGCCTGGATGCACGCGCCGGCTGAAGCGTGAGCGCAGCACGTAGAGCACGCCGCCTGACACCATCTGAACACTAAGCAAAACAAGGAACACCATGAAATTCGCAACTCTGAAAAACGGCAGCCGCGACGGCGCCCTGATCCTCGTTAGCCGCGATCTGCGCCAGTACCAGCGCGTGGCCGCCATCGCCCCCACCTTGCAGGCTGCGCTCGACAACTGGGACGCCGTCGTGCCGAAACTGGAACAGGCATACGCCGACCTGAATGCCGGCCACGCACCGGACGCGCAGCCGTTTGATGCCTGTCAGTGCCACTCGCCGCTGCCGCGCGCCTACCAGTGGGCCGATGGGTCCGCCTACATCAACCACGTCGAACTGGTGCGCAAGGCGCGCAATGCGGAAGTGCCAGCCTCGTTCTATACGGACCCGCTGATGTACCAGGGCGGCTCGGACAGCTTTATCGGTCCGCGCGACCCGATCTTCGCCCTGTCGGAAGAGTGGGGCATCGACCTGGAAGCGGAAGTGGCGGTCATCACCGGTGACGTGGCCATGGGCGCCAGCCTAGCCGAAGCCGCGAAATCGATACGCCTGGTGATGCTGGTCAATGATGTTTCGCTGCGCAACCTGATCCCGGGCGAGCTGGCCAAGGGCTTCGGTTTCTTCCAGTCGAAGGCGGCCAGCGCGTTTTCGCCCGTCGCCGTCACGCCGGACGAACTCGGCGCCGACTGGGCGGACAGCAAGCTGCACCTGCCGCTGCTGGTGGACCTGAACGACCAGCCCTTCGGCAAACCGAATGCGGGCGAAGACATGACCTTCAATTTTGCGCAACTCGTCGCCCATGCGGCCAGGACGCGCGAATTGGGCGCTGGCAGCATCATCGGTTCCGGTACCGTGTCGAACAAGCAGGGCAACCTGTTCGGCTCCAGCATCGAGAACGGCGGGGTGGGTTACTGCTGCCTGGCCGAAGTGCGCATGTATGAAACCATCGAACACGGCGCGCCGAAGACGGCGTACCTGAAGTTCGGCGATACGCTGCGCATCGAGATGCGCGACGCCGCAGGCGCCAGCATCTTCGGCAGCATCGAGCAGACCGTGGCCCGGTATGCCGGCAACAGCGCCGGCCACGCCTGAGGGGAGGGCGCGCCATGAAGCTGTACACCTATTTCCGCAGTTCGGCCGCCTACCGCGTGCGTATTGCCTTAAACATAAAGGGCATCGATTACGCCAGCATCCCCGTGCATCTGCTGCAGGGCGGCGGGCAGCAGCTGCTGCCAGCCTACCGCGCCGTCAACCCGTCGGCGCTGGTGCCGGCGCTCGATGACGATGGCGCCATCCTGACGCAGTCGCTGGCCATCCTTGAATATCTCGACGAGACGCGCCCTGGCGTGCCGCTGCTGCCGGTGGATGCGCTGGGACGCGCGCGCGTGCGCGCGCTGGCGCTGGCGATCGCCTGCGACGCCCATCCGCTGACGAATCTGCGCGTCTTGACATACCTGAAAAACACGCTTGGCCTGTCGGACGAGATCAAGCAGCAGTGGTACCGGCACTGGATGGCCGAGGGGCTGGCGGCCGTGGAAGCGCTGCTGGCGCAGAGCGATCCTGGCGCCGTGGGCCTGTTCTGCCACGGCGACGGCCCGACGCTGGCCGACTGCTGCCTGGTGCCGCAAGTGTTCAACGCGCAGCGTTTCGCCATCGACCTGACGCCTTACCCGCGCATTGCGCGCATCCATGCGCATTGCGCCAGCTTGCCCGCGTTTGCTGCTGCCCATCCAGCGCAGCAGCCTGACGCCGAATAGGAAGGATCTGCGTCAAACAGGTAAAAGCCCCGGCCAGCATGCAGGCCGGGGCTTTCTTATGCGCAATGGGTTTTGGCTAGTGATGCTTCGGCGATGCCAGCTTGCCGGTGCGCTACAATTTGCGTTTGCCCAAATCTTTCACGCCCAATGACCGTTACCACCATTCCTGCCAGCATCACCGATGCCCTGTCCCTGGCGCATGCTTCCTGGCATCCCATCCTGCTGCGCGGCTTGCATGCGGTGATGGCGGCCGACAGCGCCTATTTGCCGGCGCTGGCCGTCGATGATTACCTGCCGACGCAGGGCCGGCTGTTCGCCGCCTTTGCCTTGCCGCTGTCGCAGGTGCGCTACGTGTTGGTGGGCGAGGGGCCGTATCCGCGCGCCGCCAGCGCCACCGGCGTATGCTTCATGGATGGCGCCGTCGGCAGCCTGTGGTCTGCGACGGGCCTGTCGAAGCCCGTCAACCGCGCCACGTCCTTGCGCAACTTCATGAAGATGCTGCTGGTGGCAGACGGCCAGTTGCAGGCCGGTGACACGTCCGGCGCGGCCATGGCGCCTGTGGCGGTGGCGGCGCAGTTGCCGGGCTGTGGCGTCATCCAGACCTTGCCTGAATTGCAGCACAAGATGATGGGGCAGGGTTTCTTGCTGCTCAATGCGGCGTTGGTGTTCCGTGCCCATGTGCCGCCCGTACAGGATGCACGCGGCTGGCTGCCCTTCCTGCAAGTGGTGCTGGCGGCGCTGGCGCAGCAGGGCGGCGCGCCCATGCCGCAATTGGTGCTGTGGGGCAAGATTGCCGAGCTCGTCAAGCGCCTGCCGGTGGCGGCGCTGCTGCCCCAGGTGACGGCAGAACATCCGTATAATCTGTCTTTTATCGGCAATCGTGACATGCAGGCCTTGTTTGGCCCGATGCAACTATTGCGTGCTTGAGATTGAATTGACGCCGCTCTGGCGGAAGTGCAGGGAATATGCAAATCAGTAACGTGGAAGAATTGAAGGCGTGGATAGCGGCCGGTGGCGTGCCCGACTATCTGTATTTCTGGGGGCACACACCGGCGCAGCCGCAGGTGCCCGACAAAAGTTGCTTCAGCCAGTGGTTTCCGTCGCCGTTCAGCTTAGCTGGCGTGACCTATGCGACGGCCGAGCATTACATGATGGCGCAAAAAGCGGCCCTGTTTGGCGATACGGCGGTGCAGGCGCGCATCGTGGCGGCCGAGCGGCCGTCGGAAGTGAAGAAGCTGGGGCGCGAAGTGAGCAATTTCGACGCCAAGGCGTGGGAAGCGGCGCGCGCCGGCATCGTCTTCGATGGCAACTTTGCCAAATTTTCGCAAAAGGCCGCGCTGCGCAAGTTTTTGCTTGGTACGGGCGAGCGCGTCATCGTCGAAGCCAGTCCCGTCGATCGCATCTGGGGCGTGGGCCTGGCGTCGGACAATCCACGCATCGCTGACCCCGCGCGCTGGGACGGCTTGAACCTGCTGGGCTTTGAACTGATGAAAGTGCGCTCCGCCTTGAGGGGCTGATAAAGGGTGCTGAGAGCGCCTGTGATTTCCTCGCGCTTGCTTTCCTGAAGCCGCCGCGCCTGGCGCGGCCGATCATGCCCCTGCCAGCCCTGTGGTCATCGAGGGCGCTCTGACAAACCCCGCCGAATTTTGCTATACTTGACTAAATCATTCAACTACTCAGACCTTGAAGAGTTGATGAGCCGCAAGATTCTAAACCAGTTATTGAACAGTTGAGCCGAGGATGTATGCGTCTGACTACAAAAGGCCGTTTTGCCGTGACAGCGATGATTGATCTTGCCCTGCGCCAGGGCAAGGGGCCGGTCACTTTGTCTGGCATCAGTCAGCGCCAGTCGATTTCCCTGTCCTACCTGGAGCAGCTGTTCGGCAAGCTGCGCCGGCATGAAATCGTCGAGTCGATTCGCGGCCCGGGTGGCGGCTACAGCCTGGCGCGGCGGGCCGACAAGGTGACGGTGGCCGACATCATTATCGCCGTCGACGAACCGCTCGACGCCACACAGTGTGGTGGCAAGGAACATTGCCACGGTGCCGACTCGGCCTCGGGTGCGCGCTGCATGACGCATGAATTGTGGTCCACACTCAACGAAAAAATGGTCGATTATCTGGATTCTGTGTCTCTGCAGGACCTGGTCGACCAGCAGAGACAAAAGATTGCCGATCAAAGCGTGTTGGTAATACACCGTAACCACGCCGCCATTGGTTGACCATTATAAAATACTAAGTTGCTGATTGCATTGGAGTTATTGATGAACGCCCCTGAAAAAAACGTAGGCCAAGTGCACTTTGAAACCGCACCGCATTTTCCGATCTACATGGATTACTCGTCGACGACGCCGATTGATCCACGCGTCGCCGACAAGATGATTCCCTACCTGCGCGAGCAGTTCGGCAATCCAGCATCGCGCAGCCACATGTATGGCTGGACGGCTGAAAAAGCCGTAGAAGAGGCACGCGGCCACGTGGCTGCCCTGGTGAACGCCGATCCGCGTGAAATCATCTGGACTTCCGGCGCGACAGAAAGCAACAACCTGGCCATCAAGGGCGCGGCGCAGTTCTACAAGACCAAGGGCAAGCACATCATCACCGTCAAGACCGAGCATAAATCGGTGCTCGACGCGGTGCGTGAACTGGAACGCATCGGTTTCGAAGCAACGTATCTGGAGCCGCAGGACAACGGCCTCATTACCGTTGAACAGCTCGCTGCGGCCGTGCGCCCGGACACCACCATGGTGTCGGTGATGCTGGTGAACAACGAGATCGGCGTGATCCAGCCGATCGACGAGATCGGTGCGTTCTGCCGCTCGAAAGGCATCATCTTCCATTGCGACGCTTCGCAAGCGACGGGCAAGGTCGCCATCGACCTGCAAAAGAGCAAAGTCGATCTGATGACCTTCACGGCGCACAAAACCTACGGCCCGAAGGGCATGGGCGCCCTGTACGTGTGCCGCAAGCCGCGCGTGCGCCTGGAAGCGCAGATGCACGGCGGCGGCCATGAGCGCGGCCTGCGCTCGGGCACCTTGCCTACGCATCAGATCGTCGGCATGGGCGAAGCGTTCCGCATCGCCAAGGAAGAAATGGACAGTGAAGTTAGCCGCATCAAGGCCTTGCGCGACCGCCTGGCCAAGGGCTTGCAAGAGATCGAAGAAGTCTACATCAACGGCGACATGGAGCAGCGCGTGCCGCACAACCTGAACGTCAGCTTCAACTACGTCGAAGGCGAGTCGCTGATCATGGCGATCAAGGATATCGCCGTGTCGTCCGGTTCGGCCTGCACCTCGGCCAGCCTGGAACCGTCTTACGTGCTGCGCGCCCTGGGCCGCAGCGACGAACTGGCGCACAGCTCGATCCGCTTTACCATCGGCCGCTTCTCGACCGAGGCCGATATCGACTTCGCCGTGAACTTGCTGAAAACGAAAGTACACAAACTGCGTGAGCTGTCGCCCCTGTGGGACATGTTCAAGGATGGGATCGACATCAATTCGATCCAATGGGCGGCACACTAAAAGTACCTGACTAAGCTGCTGCGCGTCGCGATGTACGGCCTGCGATGCCTGCTGTGCTCAAGCACAGTTGCGCTTCTCGGCCACAAGTCACTTCGGCTCGCGACGGTTTTCAGGCACTTATTAATCCCGGTCCCTCAAGGGGCCGGCAAGAATATTAAAGGAGCATCAAAATGGCTTACTCGGACAAAGTACTCGATCACTACGAAAACCCACGCAACGTGGGCGCTTTCGACAAGGGTGATGACACCATCGGCACTGGCATGGTGGGCGCGCCCGCCTGCGGCGATGTGATGAAACTGCAGATCAAGGTCGGCGCCGATGGCCTGATCGAAGACGCGAAATTCAAGACCTATGGCTGCGGTTCGGCCATCGCGTCGAGCTCGCTGGTGACCGAATGGGTCAAGGGCAAGACGCTGGACCAGGCGCTGGCCATCAAGAATACGCAGATCGCTGAAGAACTGGCCCTGCCGCCAGTCAAGATCCACTGCTCCATCCTGGCCGAAGACGCCATCAAGGCAGCTGTTCTGGACTACCAGACCCGCCATCCAGTAGCCGCTTAAACGTTGGCAGCCCGCCCCAGCCGCAAGGCCGGGGTCGTTGCGGAGAAATACATGATCACACTGACCGAAAAAGCGGCGAAACATATCAACCGTTATATCGAACGGCGCGGCAAGGGCATGGGCCTGCGCTTTGGCGTGCGCACCACGGGCTGCTCGGGCCTCGCTTACAAGCTCGAATATGTCGATGAAGTAGCGGCCGAAGACAGCGTCTTCGAATCGCATGGCGTGAAGGTCTTCGTCGACCCGAAAAGCCTGCCTTACATCGATGGCACGGAACTCGATTTCGCGCGCGAAGGCTTGAACGAAGGCTTCAAGTTCCACAATCCGAATGAAAAAGACGCCTGCGGCTGCGGCGAGTCCTTCAGGATTTAAACAGCTGGCAAGACCCCGGTCGGTGCGCTGTACCTATCGATTGCGGTACAGCGACCACCGACAATTATGCAAAATCACTTCGAACTATTCCAGTTGCCGGCGCACTTCGGGCTCGACATGAGTGCGCTCGACGCGGCCTACCGCGACGTGCAGGGCAAGGTCCATCCGGACCGCTTCATCAACGCCAGCAGCGCTGAAAAGCGCGTGGCGATGCAATGGGCCACGCGCGCCAATGAAGCCTACCAGACCCTGAAGAGCCCGCAAAAGCGCGCGCAATACCTGTGCGAACTCCATGGTGTCGATTTACAGACGGAATCGAACACGGCCATGCCGCTCAGCTTCCTGATGCAGCAGATGGAGTGGCGCGAGGAACTGGGCGAGGCCCGGGCCGGCAAGGATGCCGACGCGCTCGACGTCTTGGACCGCCAGCTGCGTGGCGAGCGCAAGGCCCTGCTGGAGCAGGTGGCGGCCCAGCTTGACGCATACGACTATGCGAATGCCGCGCAAAGCGTGCGCGCCCTGATGTTCCTCGATAAATTTGGCGAGGAAGTGCGTTTTGCATACGAAGCCATGGAAGCCTGAATGGCCATCGCTTGACCCACGGACCAAGCGCCAGCCTGGCGCGCGTCTTATATAATGCACGACAGGCATCAGCTGCATCACGCAAAAAATTAATCGAGGCACGAATACAATGGCACTTCTGCAAATTTCCGAACCAGGCATGTCGACCGCGCCGCACCAGCACCGCCTGGCCGTCGGCATCGATCTGGGTACCACCAATTCCCTGGTCGCCACCGTGCGCAACAGCATTCCCGAGGTGCTCAACGATGAAGACGGACGGTCCTTGTTGCCTTCCGTCGTGCGCTACTTGCCGAACGGCCATGCGAACATCGGCTACAAGGCCCTGTCCGCGCAAACCACCGATCCGAAGAACACCATCGTTTCCGTGAAGCGCTTCATGGGCCGTGGTCTGGCCGATATCGCCTACGCGGAAAACCTGCCCTATGATTTCCAGGACACGCCTGGCATGGTGCAGCTGAAAACCGTGGCCGGCGTGAAAAGCCCCGTGGAAGTGTCGGCGCAAATCCTTGCCACCCTGCGTCAGCGCGCGGAAGACTCGCTGGGCGATGACCTGGTGGGCGCGGTGATTACCGTGCCAGCGTATTTCGACGATGCGCAGCGCCAGGCGACGAAAGATGCGGCGCAGTTGGCCGGCATCAATGTCTTGCGCCTCTTGAGCGAGCCGACGGCCGCCGCCATTGCGTATGGACTCGACAACGCCTCCGAAGGCGTGTACGCCGTGTATGACCTCGGTGGCGGTACCTTCGACATCTCGATCCTGAAACTGAGCAAGGGCGTCTTTGAAGTCTTGTCCACGGGCGGTGACTCGGCCCTGGGCGGCGACGATTTCGACCGCCGCCTGTTTTGCTGGATCAGCGAGCACGCCAAGCTGGCGCCCCTGTCGGACGAGGACACGGCCATCCTGATGGTGAAAGCGCGCGAAATCAAGGAAACGCTGTCGACCAAAGCCGAAACGATGATCGATGCGGCCCTCAATTCGGGTGAAGAGATCCACCTGCGCATCACGGCCACGGAGTTTGCCGCCATGACGCAGCACCTGGTGGGCAAGACCATGAACGCCATCAAGAAAGCCTTGCGCGACGCGAGTGTGGATGCGGACGACGTCGATGGCGTGGTCATGGTCGGCGGCGCGACGCGCATGCCGCACGTGCAGCGCGCAGTGAGCGAATTTTTTCACACGACGCCGCACGCCAATATCGACCCGGACAAAGTGGTGGCGCTGGGCGCTGCCATCCAGGCGAACTTGCTGGCGGGTAACCGCGCCGCCGGCGACGACTGGCTGCTGCTGGACGTGATCCCGCTCTCCTTGGGTATCGAAACCATGGGCGGCCTGGTAGAAAAGATCATCCCGCGCAATTCGACGATCCCGTGTGCGCGCGCGCAGGAATTTACGACCTTTAAAGATGGCCAGACAGCGCTGGCCGTGCACGTGCTGCAGGGCGAGCGCGAACTGGTGAGCGACTGCCGTTCGCTGGCGCGCTTTGAATTGCGCGGCATTCCGCCGATGGTGGCGGGCGCCGCGCGCATCCGCATCACCTACCAGGTCGATGCCGATGGCTTGCTGTCGGTCTCGGCGCGCGAATTGCGCTCGGGCGTGGAAGCGTCGATCAGCGTCAAGCCCGCCTATGGCCTGGGCGACGACGATATCGCCCGCATGCTGCAAGATTCCTACACCTCGGCCGACGGCGACATGCTGGCGCGCGCGTTGCGCGAAGAGCAGGTAGAAGCGGAACGCATTTTGCTGGCGACGCAGTCGGCCCTGGACGAAGACGGCGGCTTGCTCGATGATGCGGAACGCGTGCTGGTAGATGACTTGATGCACAAGGTGCGCGACGCCATCGTGCAATCGCAAGACGGCGCCATCGACCATCAAGCCTTGAAGCTGGCGATCGAAGCGCTGGCCGACGGCACCGAGGATTTCGCCTCGCGCCGCATGGATCGCAGCGTGCGCACTGCCCTGAAGGGCAAATCGCTGGACCAGGTCGTTTAGCACTAATTGACATGCGCGCCGTGTGCACTTGCTGCGGCCGCGCTCCGAATCATTGAAATTGTAGAGGTAATATGCCCCAAATCGTCATTCTGCCGCACGCCAAGCTTTGCCCCGACGGCGCCGTCATCGAAGCTCCTGCCGGCAAGTCCATCTGCGACATCCTGCTGGAAAACGACATCGACATCGAGCACGCCTGCGAAAAATCGTGTGCCTGCACTACCTGCCATGTGCTGGTGCGTGAAGGCATCGCCTCCTTGAACGAAGCGACGGAATTGGAAGAAGATATGCTCGACAAAGCTTGGGGCCTGGAACCCCAATCGCGCCTGTCGTGCCAGTCCATCGTCGCCGAGACCGATCTCGTCGTCGAAATTCCGAAATACACGATCAACCAGGTCAGCGAAGGCAGTCACTAACATGAAATGGTCCGATATTCATGCGATCGCCGAAGCGCTGTACGAGGCGCATCCGGACGTCGATCCCCTGAGCGTGCGTTTCACCGACTTGCATAACTGGGTGGTGGCACTGGATGGCTTCGACGATGACCATACGCGCGGCGGCGAAAAAGTGCTCGAAGCGCTGCAGATGGCGTGGATCGATGAAGCGCGCTAAGGGCGCGGCAGCCGCCGCCACCGCCGCCGCCGTGCCGAAAGACATCATCACGGCCGCCAGCAACATGCCCGAGATCAAGGATGGCCAGTCGGTCGCCTTGTTGCAGGAATTGCATATCCTGACGCGCGACGGCAAGATGAACCAGGACAGCCGCCGCAAGCTCAAGCAGGTGTACCACCTGACGCAGTTCATCGAGCCGCTGCTGCGCGAAGTGCAGCTCGACCACCCCGGCGTCTCCTTGGTCGACCATGGCGCCGGCAAGTCCTACCTGGGCTTCATCCTGTACGACCTGTTCTTCAAAAACGGCAACGACGGTTCGCACATCTACGGCATCGAGACGCGCGAAGAACTGGTGCAGCGCTCGCAAGAGCTGGCGAAGAAATTCAAGTTCCCCGGCATGTCGTTTTTACCGCTGTCCGTGGCCGAATCGACGCAATCAAACTTGCTGCCGCAACAGATCGACATCGTCACGGCCTTGCATGCGTGCAACACGGCTACCGATGACGCGATCCACTTCGCCCTGAAGAAGAAGGCGAAATTCATGGTGCTGGTACCGTGTTGCCAGGCCGAAGTGGCTTCCGTCCTGAAGAAGAACAAAGGCAAGAGCCTGGGCAAGAGTGCCTTGACGGAATTGTGGCGCCACCCGCTGCACACGCGCGAGTTCGGCAGCCAGATCACCAACGTGCTGCGCTGTCTGCAATTGGAAGCGCACGGCTACCAGGTCAGCGTGACGGAACTGGTGGGCTGGGAACACTCGATGAAGAATGAACTGATCATCGCCAGCTATAAAAACTTGCCGCGCCAGCGTCCGACCGAGCGCCTGCAGGAAGTACTGCAGACGCTGGGCCTGGAAGAGATGGGGCACCGTTTCTTTGCCGAGGAGTTGGCCAAGGCGCAGGCCTGATTGTTCGATTACGCGTTTCGCTAATCCAACCTACCGGATGAGCCACGTAGGTCGGATTAGCGCGCAAGCGCGTAATCCGACAACCACTAGCGCAATCAACAAAAGAGGAGGAGCGGGTCGGTTACAATACCGGCTCTCTCCTCCTTTTGCTTTTTGCGCATCCCCCATGACCACATCACACGAAATGCCCACCGTCCGCCTGGCCAAGCGCCTGTCTGAAGACGTGCCCTGTTCGCGCCGCGAGGCCGAGCTGTATATCGAGGGCGGCTGGGTCACGGTCGATGGCGTACCGGTGGAAGAATCGGGCGCGCGCGTGGCAGACAATCAAGTGGTGGTGCTGCTGCCGAATGCGACCCTGGAAGAAATGCCACCGGTGACGATCTTGCTGCACAAGCCGGCCGGCATCAATGGTGGCGTCGGTGGCGAAGGCAAGCCGGCGCTGGCCTGTTTGCGTCCGGAACAGTTGTTCACGCCAGAAAACGTGCTGCCCAGCGCCGTCACGCGCTTTCTCAAGCGCCACCTGATCGGCCTGAGCATCACCAATCCGCTCGACACCATGGCATCGGGCTTGCTGGTATTTACGCAAGATTTCCGCGTCGCCCGCAAGCTGGTTGACGAGGCGAAAACGGTAGAGCAGGAATTCATCGTGGAAGTCGCCGGCAACATCATGGAAAACGGCCTGGCGCTGCTCAATCACGGCTTGCCGTTCAATGGCAAGCCTTTGCCGCCGATCAAGGTCAGCTGGCAGAACGAGACGCGCTTGCGCTTCGCCCTGAAAAACGTGCAGCCGGGCCAGATCGCCCATATGTGCAAGATGGTGGGACTGGACGTGGTCGCCATGAAGCGCTTGCGCATCGGGCGCATCCCGATGGGCGCCATGCCCGTGGGGCAATGGCGTTACTTGCAGGGTTACGAAAGATTTTAAAGCTGCGGCGCCACGATGGTGTGGCTTTCCGCAAAGCTTTTCCATAGCCGTTCGGCAATATTCAAGGCGATGGTGTCGGCCTTCTCTTGCAGGGCCGGCTGGCCCATGCTCTCGGTTGTCGCGAAGAATAGTGTCAGCCAGCGGCGGAACATGCACGGAGTCAGGTTTTTCATTTGCGCGTGCTGGGCCAGCGGCTTGCCGTGATAGCGCATGGTGCCGCGCAGCAAGCCTGACCAGAAATCGACCAATGTTGCCAGATGGACATTCCAATCCTTGACCTCGGCGGCAAAGATCGGGCCCAGCATGGCGTCGTCGCGCACGGCTGCATAAAAGGTGTGGACGAGATGCTTGACGTCGTCTTCGCTGCACACTTCCACGCGGTCGATGGCGAGGTGTGTGTGGGGGAGGGGGGAGGTATGATTCATGCTCGGCATGATCGCAGAGCCCCCGTGGCGCTTCAATGATGCAGGTCAAGCCGCATGAAAACTCAGGCGGCGACTTTTTTCGACTTCTTTGCGGGGGCCGGTAATTGCACCATCTGCGTGCCTGCCAGCTTGTCGTGCAGAAATTGCCCATTGCCCGTCAGCAATGCCGTGGCAGACCAGGCCAGGATGCCCACGCCGATGGCGCCCAGGGCCGTCCAGTGCTGCAAATCGCATACATACGATACTAGCAGGGCCGGCAGCAGCCACATCCATGACAGCAGGTAGCGGTAGGTGGCGACGCGCAGCGGGACGTGGGCGTGGCCCGCCATCACCAATTGCAAACGCCACGTCTTCATGGCCAGGGTTTGCCCTTCGCGGCTCCATTGATGGATGAAATACGCACCCATGACAAGGAAGGCCAGGCACTGGCGCAGGTGTTCAGTCAACGGCGTATGTGCGCCCTGCACGGCCAGTTCAAACAGCAGGAAGGGCAAGAACAGCACGGCCAGGGCCAGCAGCGACTCGTAGACCATGGAAATGAGGCGGCGCTTGATCGTGGGGTGGGACGTGATGCTGGTGGCGGGCGTGCTATTTGGCATTGGTCGGCAATGGGGCGGGCGTGGCAGGGGGTGTGACGGGCGCCGAGGCTGCAGCTGTGGCAGACTCGGCTACCGGCACGGCGGCTGCCGCAGGCGGCAGGACAGGTGCGACGACGACGGGCGCTGGCGGCGTGAGGGGCGCCAGCGGCGCGGCCGGTTTGCTGGTGTTGGAATTAATCGCCGGCACTTTTTCCAGCGGCTTCTTCGGCACCAGTTCCGTCGCCAGCTTTTTCTTTTGATCTTCCGGCAATTGCTGGTATTGCTCCCACTGCGCGGTTTTTTGACCAGGATCAATCTTTTTCGTGCGCGCATAGTTTTCGCGCACCAGGCGGCGCTGTTCCGGCGTCAGCTTGACCCATACCCGCATGCGTTCGTGCACGCGGGTTTGCTCGTCGGCGGACATGGAGGCAAAACGCTTGGCAATGTCGAGCCATTTCTGCTTGCGCAAGGCTTCCAGTTTGTTCCATTCGCCCGCCAGCGGCTGCAGCGCTTCCTGTTGCGCGATTGACAGCTTGTTCCAGGAAGGGTTCTCGCTGCCCTTGGGCGGCGTGCCGCCTTTGCCCGACGTGCTGGGCGCGCCGGGCTTCGCTGCCGGGGCCGGCGCAAGCACGGGCGCCGCCGTGGTGGCAGGGGCGGCGGGCAGGCGATGTTGCTGCACAGCTAACCATGCGGCGCCAGCCAGGGCGCAGGCGCCCAGGCCGATGCCGCCGGCCAGCCAGCTTTTGCGTGCGCTCAAGCGTGCCATGCTTATTGCTCGCGTTTCGTCAGGTAGGCGTTGAAGCCGTGGTCCATATACGCTGAGAGCGGCAATTCGTCCGACAGCACGGCGGCGTCGATTTCTGCCAGTTCGGCAATATGCTGTTCTTGCTCAAACTGGTAGATCCCGACCAGGCCGCCGACCAGCAGCAGCAGGGGGAGGATGACGCTCATGCGGCCCAGCCACGATAGTGGCTCGACCAACAGGTGGCTGGCGATGCCGGCGAAGACGTCCTTGCGCACGGCGACGGCGGCAGGCGCGTCAGCCTTCTTGCGCGCCAGGGCCAGCTTGCGTGCCGCTGCCAGGCGATCGGTGGCCGAGGCGGGCAGGTCGTCGAGTTTTTCGTTCAGTGCGTGGCGCACTTTGTAAGCGAAATTGAGATCGTCGGTGTTCATAATTGTATTCCCTTGGCTTTCAGCGATTCGGCGAGCGTGTGGGTAGCTCTAGAGCAATGTGTTTTCACGCTACCTTCGGAGCAACCCATCGCTTCCGCTGTTTCAGCCACATCCATATCCTGCCAGTAACGCATGAGGAAGGCTTCGCGTTGACGTGGCGGCAGTTTTTGTACTTCAATATCAATCAAATCAAGGATTTGCGCGCGTTCGACCTGGTCGGCCGACGATTCGGCGGCACTCGAGCCTTGTTCTGATTCATAAGTGTCAAGTATATCAAAATCTTCATGCTCGTCGCCCGAGGACTTCATGCCGGAAAACAGGCTGACCCAGGTGTTGCGTACTTTTTCTCGGCGGAAATAATCAAGGATGGTGTTTTGCAAGATGCGCTGAAATAGCATCGGCAGCTCGGCGGCCGGCTTGTCGCCGTATTTCTCGGCCAGCTTGATCATGGCATCTTGCACGATGTCGAGTGCCGATTCTTCCTTGCGGACCGCGTAGGCGGCCTGCTTGAAAGCGCGCCGCTCGACATTTTCTAGAAAGTCGGATAATTCTTTGTCTGTTGCCATGCGGTGTGGGGATCTTAGCGGCTGCGGGTGCGGTGGGCGAATTGGTGTGGGTATGCTTTTTGCAACCCCCGTGCATGCTAGCAAAAAATGTGCGTTACCGCAGGGTTTTTGCACGTCGCGTCAGCAAAAATGCAGCGGCACTGACATTTTCCTTGACCATCATGGTGCAACGCGATACCGTATGGGACGCTTTGAACACCCCAAAGCCCTATGGTCAAGTCGCGACCGGCACACAAGGCCATCCGCGACAAGACGCGCTTTCATTTGTAGGCAGTTTGTTCTAACCCGCGCCACAAGCGCGAGCGGTTCGCACAGGCGCCACAGAAGCTCCGGCCAAACGAGTTGCGTTAAGCGTTGTTTTGTAAGGTATCTATGGGTGCCCAAAGAGATGGCGTGACCGCATGAAAAGGGAAGCAGGAGCACTGTCGCGTTAGGCGTACTTCGTCAGGAAAGAACATCCGATCAATCTCCAATGGACCTTGAAAGGAATGTTTCATGAATACCGAAGCACCAGCAGGACCGATCACCGGCGCAGAAATTGTCGTGCGCTGTCTGGCTGAAGAGGGCGTCGAGCACGTCTTTGGATACCCGGGCGGAGCCGTACTGTACATCTACGACGCCATCTTCCAGCAAAATAAATTTCAGCATATTCTGGTACGCCACGAGCAGGCCGCGATTCACGCCGCCGATGCCTATTCGCGCAGCTCGAACAAAGTCGGTGTCGCCCTCGTCACGTCCGGTCCGGGCGTCACGAATGCCGTCACAGGCCTGTCGACCGCCTATATGGACTCGATTCCCATGGTCGTGATCTCCGGCCAGGTGCCGAGCTACGCCATCGGCCAGGATGCGTTCCAGGAATGCGACACGGTCGGCATCACGCGTCCCGTGGTCAAGCACAACTTCCTCGTCAAGGATGTCAAGGATTTGGCGGAAACGATCAAGAAAGCCTTTTTCATCGCCCGCACCGGCCGTCCGGGACCTGTGCTGGTCGATATCCCCAAGGATATCAGCATGCATAAATGCCATTTCGAGTATCCGAAGGAAGTCGAAATGCGTTCTTACCGTCCCGTCGACAAGGGTCACTCGGGCCAGATCCGCAAGGCCGTGCAGCTGTTGCTGCAAGCCGAACGCCCGATGATCTATGCCGGTGGCGGCGTGATCCTGGCGAATGCTTCTCCCGAGCTTAACAAGCTGGTCGATCGCCTGGGTTTCCCGTGCACCAACACCTTGATGGGTCTGGGCGGCTACCGCGCATCGAGCGATCAGTATGTCGGCATGCTCGGCATGCACGGCACCTACGAAGCGAACATGGCGATGCAGAACTGTGACGTCCTGATCGCCATCGGCGCCCGCTTCGATGACCGCGTGATTGGCAACCCGAAACATTTCGCCTCGAATCCGCGCAAGATCATCCACGTGGACATCGATCCATCGTCGATTTCCAAGCGCGTCAAGGTCGATATCCCCATCGTCGGCAACGTCAAGGATGTGCTGATCGAATTCCTGGCGCAGCTCGACGCGGCCGAAGCCAAGCCGAACGTCAATGCACTGAGTAACTGGTGGAAGCAGATCACCGAATGGCGTGGCCGCGAATGCTTGAAATACCCGAGCTCCGACCTGGTCATCAAGCCACAATCAGTGGTGGAAAAAGTTTTCCAGATCACCAAGGGGGACGCCTTCATTACCTCCGACGTGGGCCAGCACCAAATGTGGGCGGCGCAATATTATGGCTTCGACAAGCCGCGTCGCTGGATCAATTCCGGTGGCTTGGGCACCATGGGTGTCGGCTTGCCGTACGCCATGGGCGTGCAGATGGCCAATCCGGACGCCACCGTCGCCTGCATTACCGGCGAAGGCTCGATCCAGATGTGCATCCAGGAACTGGCCACGTGCAAGCAGTACCACCTGACGCCGAAGATCATCATGCTCAACAACCGTTTCCTCGGCATGGTGCGCCAGTGGCAGGAAATCGACTACGGTTCGCGCTATTCCGAGTCCTACATGGATTCGCTGCCCGACTTCGAAAGGCTGGCTGAAGCCTATGGTCACGTGGGCATGAAAATTGAAAAACCGGGCGACGTTGACGGCGCCCTGAAGGAAGCGTTTGGCATGAAAGACAGGCTGGTATTCATGAACTTCATTACTGACCAGTCCGAAAACGTATGGCCGATGGTGAAAGCCGGCAAGGGCCTGTCCGAAATGATGCTTGGCTCGGAGGATCTGTAATCATGCGCCATATTATTTCTGTTTTGCTGGAAAATGAAGCGGGCGCCCTGTCGCGCGTGGTGGGCCTGTTCTCGGCGCGCGGCTACAACATCGAAACCTTGACGGTGGCGCCGACGGAAGACTCGACCTTGTCGCGCATGACCATCGTCACCAGCGGCTCGGACGACATCATCGAGCAGATCACCAAGCACTTGAACCGCCTGATCGAGGTAGTCAAGGTGGTCGACCTGACCGAAGGCCAGCATATCGAACGCGAGTTGATGCTGATCAAGGTGCGTGCCGTGGGCAAGGAGCGCGAGGAAATGAAGCGCACCGCCGATATCTTCCGTGGCCGCATCATTGATGTCACCGAAAAGACATACACGATCGAACTGACTGGCAACAAGGTCAAATTGGACGCGTTCATCGATTCGATCGACCGCGCCGCCATCCTGGAAACCGTCCGCACCGGTGGTTCCGGCATTGGCCGCGGCGAACGCATCCTCAAAGTCTAAAAGTACATAGCAGCACTACGCGGCCCTGGCGCCGCTTTTAAAATAACAACGCATCATCAAATGATAGGAAATACCATGAAAGTTTTTTACGACAAAGACGCTGACATCTCCTTGATCAAAGGCAAGAACGTCGCCATCATCGGCTACGGTTCGCAAGGCCACGCGCACGCACAAAACCTCAACGATTCGGGCGTCAACGTCACCGTCGGCCTGCGCAAGGGCGGCGCTTCGTGGACCAAGGTTGAGCAAGCTGGCTTGAAAGTGGCGGAAGTCAACGACGCCGTGAAAGCGGCCGACGTCATCATGATCTTGCTGCCAGATGAAAACATCGCCCAGGTCTACAACGAAAACATTGCGCCGTTCGCCAAGCAAGGCGCCGTCCTGGCCTTCGCCCACGGCTTCAACGTGCATTACGGTCAAGTCGTGCCACGCGCCGACCTCGATGTCATCATGGTCGCGCCGAAAGCCCCGGGCCACACTGTGCGCGCTACCTACACCCAGGGTGGCGGCGTGCCCCACCTGATCGCCGTGTACCAGGATAAATCGGGCATCGCGCGCGACATCGCCCTGTCCTACGCCTCGGCCAACGGCGGCGGCCGTGCCGGTATCATCGAAACGAATTTCCGTGAAGAAACTGAAACCGATTTGTTCGGCGAGCAAGCAGTGCTGTGCGGCGGCGCCGTGGAACTGATCAAGGCGGGCTTTGAAACCCTGACGGAAGCGGGCTACGCGCCTGAAATGGCGTACTTCGAGTGCTTGCACGAATTGAAGCTGATCGTCGACCTGATCTATGAAGGCGGCATCGCCAACATGAATTACTCGATCTCGAACAACGCCGAATACGGCGAATACGTGACCGGTCCTAAAGTCGTGACCTCGGCTACCAAGGATGCGATGCGTCAATGCCTGAAAGACATTCAAACGGGCGAGTATGCGAAGAGCTTCATCCTGGAAAACAAGGCCGGCGCACCGACCTTGATCTCGCGCCGCCGCCTGACGTCCGAGCACCCGATCGAAGAAGTGGGCGCGAAACTGCGCGCCATGATGCCTTGGATCGCCAAGAACAAGATGGTCGACCAGTCGAAGAACTAAGCAGTCATCATTGTTCCGATAAAGCCGGCGCAAGCCGGCTTTTTTGCGTTTGAGTCCATCATGGCGGCATCTGCGGGTATTGACATATTTTTTGTTATTATTGCCTCCCATAATGTTTTTAAGGTCAGTAGCGTGAATGTCGTCAATGTCTTGCGTCGCCGTCCCATTTCCCTTGGTGTCATTACCTTCCTTATGTTGTGGGCTTGCGTGCTTGCGGCGCTTGAATTGCTGGCGCAGGGTGCGTTAGCGACAGCGCTGCACTACACGACGCTGTGCGGCATGATCGTCAATCTGGTGGCAGCGGTTGCCATGCTCAAGCGATGCAACTGGGGCCGGTTGCTGTATGTGGGCTGGAATCTGGCCGCTGGCGGCATCGGTTTGGCCACCGCAGCGGACAAAGTGGCGTTGCTGCCAGGCTTGGCGGCGTTTGCCGTTCTTGCATTCTTTCTGTTTCGTCCCAACGTCAATACCTATTTCCGCAGCTTAAATGCGGCGAACGATGCCTGAGTCCGCATGCCGGCCATGGCTGTCGGCGCGGTACATGCGAGTCAGGTCCGGCAGCTAAGCTGGCCTTTCTCTTGTGCACACGTTTTTCACTTCCCTCCTATATAATTCCTAGCTTCCTTTGCAGTTTCCTCTGGACTGCATCTGTTTCGGTATCTGCCGACCGCAACGCGCACCATCGCTATCGTACTGTGCCAGGCGCTCGTTTCTTAGCCGCTTGCGCAAGCTGAAGGACCCTCATGACTGACCGTATCACCGCTACGGCGCCCTCGCAGGCTGCTGTTGATTCTTCCATTCCTATCCTGGCCTTGCTGGCCCTGGCCATGACGGCGTTTCTTGCCCTCCTGTCGGAAACATTGCCAGCGGGCTTGTTGCCGCAGATCGCCCAGAGCCTCGGTATTTCCGAAGTCATGACGGGCCAGCTCGTCACCGTGTACGCCATCGGCTCCATCCTGACGGCCATACCCTTGACGGCGCTCACCAGCACTTGGCGCCGGCGCAATGTATTGTTGCTGGCCATCATAGGTTTCTTGATTTTCAATACGGCGACAGCCCTCTCGCCCAACTACATGGTCGCCCTGATCTCGCGCTTCGTGACGGGCATGGCTGCCGGGCTGGCCTGGGGCTTGATGGCCGGCTATGCGCGCCGCATGGTGCGTGTCGAGCAGCAGGGCAGGGCGATGGCGATTGCCATGATCGGCACGCCACTGGCCCTGTCGCTGGGCGTGCCGCTGGGTACCTTGATGGGCGGTGTGCTGGGCTGGCGCAGCATCTTTGGCATCATGTCCGGCCTGGCCGTGGTGCTGGTCGCGTGGGTCTTGCTGGCCGTGCCCGATTATCCGGGTCAAAAGAATGGCGAACGCCTGTCGATACGCCAGGTGTTCATGACGCCAGGCGTGCGGCCGATCTTGGCGGTGATCGTCGCCTGGATGCTGGCGCACAATATTTTATATACGTATATCGCACCCTTCCTGGCGCCCTCGGGCTTGCGCCCCCGCGTCGACCTGGTGCTGCTCGTGTATGGCGTGGGCTCGCTGGCCGGCATCTGGTTGGTCAGCCGGCTCATAGACCGCTGGCTGCGCCCGCTTGTGCTGGGCTGCATCGCCGCTTTTGCCCTGCTGGTGGTGTTACTGGGCCTGGCGATGGATGCGCCGGCCGTCATCTATGGCAGCATGGCCATCTGGGGCGTCACCTTCGGCGGCGCCGGGACTTTGCTGCAGACCGCGTCGGCCGATGCCGCTGGCGAGGGCATGGATGTGGCACAGGCGATGGTGGCAACCATCTGGAACGTGGCCATCGCGGGCGGCGGCCTGGCCGGCGGTATGTTGCTTGATGGCTATGGCGTCGCCTCGTTCCCGTGGGCCATGCTGGCCTTGCTACTGGCGGCGCTGGCCATCGCCTGGCGCGCACACCGCTACAGTTTCAAGCCGGGCCGGCGCAGTGGCGGCGCGGTGGCCGGTCATTGAGCACAACGTTGTTTTGAATAACAGCGTATTGAAATGTGAGCAGATGTGACTGGCAGGCGCGTTTTGTGACGATTTGTTAATTTGCGCCACAGGAATGCGTGAGGCGTTAGAATCTACACAGTTTGACAAGTTTTTCAAGCGAATGCGGCGTGCAGCTGAGCACAGTGCACTGCCGCATTCCTTCTTGTCAGTCACTCAGTCAGTCATCCATTAACCACCGAGGAGTTCCATGAGCGTGATGAAAATCGTCCTTGTTGCCGCCGCAGCCAGCGCTGCCCTGAGCGCACAAGCACAATCCCTGCCCACCAGCGGCACCCTGGTAGTGGTCCCCGCATTTGGCGAAGTCAAGCATGCCAATGACCAGGTCGTTGCCACCCTGGCCATCGAAGAGCAGGATAAGGACAAGGCTGCCGCCGCGTCGCGCGTCAACCAGAAGATGAACAAGGGTATTGCCATCGTCAAGCAGGCCGACGCGTCGGCGGCGCTGAAATCGTATGGCTACTACACCTATCCCGTGTACCCGGAAGAGCGTCCATTGCCAGCCGGCGCTGTCGCCAAACCCCGCCAGCCAACGGCTTGGCGAGTCGGCCAGTATCTGGAAATGACGACTGCCAATCTGGCGACCTTGCCGAAAACCATCTCGGCGGCGCAAGGCGTGTTGACCTTGAATGGCTTGAATTTCGGCTTGAAGCCGGAAACCATCCGCCTGCTCGATGACCAGCGCATCGCCGCTACCTATAAAAACCTCAATGAGCGCGTGGCCGCCATCGCCAAGGCCATGGGCCGCAACGTTTCCGATGCCGTACTCGATACGGTTGACTTTGAAGGTTCTGGCAACTACGCCAATGAAAGCCGTGCTGCCGCCGCACCGATGATGATGCGCGGCGCCAAGATGGCCGAAGACAGCGTCGTTGCCGAACCGAGCTTCGAGCCGGGCGAAACCACGCTCGACATGCGTGTCGTTGGCAAGGTCAAGTTCAAGTAAGCGCGCCAGCGTGGAGAGGTTTTTGCATTAGCCTGTTTTAAAGCGCGCATGGGGCTGTTGGCCCCATGCGCGTTTTCACCCCATCATTTTTCAGGAGAACTCCATGAGCTTCATGAAAGCGATGCTGGCCGCCGCTGCTTGCTGCCTTGCCCTGAGCGCGCACGCCCAGACCTTGGTCACCACGGGCAGCCTCGTGGTGGTGCCCGCGAACGGCGAAGTGGTGCATGCGAACGACCAGGCGAGCATCACCCTGGCCATCGAAGAGCGGGACCAGGACAAGGCCGCCGCTGCCTCGCGCGTGAATCAAAAGATGAACGATGGCGCGGCCCTCGTCAAGAAGGCCGATCCGCAAGCCGTACTGAAAACCCAGGGCTACTACACGTATGCCGTGTATCCGGAGGCGGCGCCCTTGCCGCCCGGCAGCGTCGCCAAGCCGCGCGTGCCCGCGGGCTGGAGAGTGGGCCAGTACCTGCAGGTGACGACCACCAATTTGGCAGCCTTGCCGAAAACGGTTGCCGCAGCGCAGGGCGTGCTAAGCCTGAACCGTTTGCATTTTGGCTTGGCACCGGCCACCATCGGCAAGCTCGACGAGCAGCGCATCGCCGCCGCCTACAAGAACCTCAATGAGCGCGTGGCCGCCATCGCTGCCGCCATGGGCCGCAATGTCAGTGAGGCAGTGATCGACAGCATCGATTTCGAAGGCTCCGGCCACTATGCGCAGCGCCCCAATCTGGCCGCTGCACGCGCCATGCGTGCCGACGCCGGCGCTCATGCCGGCAAGCAGGTGGCCGAGCCGAGCTTCGAGGCCGGCGAAACAACGCTGAACATGGGTCTGGTGGCGAAGATACGCTTCAAATAGAGCTTGAATCGGGGTCAATATTGTCAGCTTGACGCCGCCGCGCTTTTCTTTGGCGGCGGCTCCTCTATAATGGCAACATCGGCAGGCGCATGCCGCAAGACGAATGCGCCTGCCATCTGGCACAGAATCCCCGCAGTACACAAGATATGGAACAACATGGCAAACTTCCCCCGTCGTAGAGGCAAGAACGGCACTCCCGCAGTCTCCAAAGCTTCCCGCTTCAGCAAATTCGTGCGCCAGCCGGTGAGCGACGGCACTGGCAAGAAAACCTTGCGCCGCCGCGGCATTTATCTGTTGCCCAATGCCTTCACGACGGCAGCCTTGTTTTGCGGCTTCTACGCCATCGTCATGGCGATGAACCAGAAATTTGAACATGCGGCCTGGGCCATCTTCATCGCCATGGTCCTTGACGGCCTCGACGGTCGCATCGCGCGCCTGACCAATACGCAGAGCGAATTTGGCGCCCAGTACGACAGCCTGTCCGACATGGTGTCCTTTGGCGCCGCGCCGGCGCTGGTGATCTATGAATGGTCGCTGCGCGGCATGGGTAAGCTGGGCTGGCTGGCCGCCTTCGTGTATTGCGCCGGTGCAGCCCTGCGCCTGGCGCGCTTTAATACCAACATCGCCGTAGTCGACAAGCGCTTCTTCCAGGGCTTGCCCAGCCCGGCGGCTGCGGCCATGGTGGCGGGCTTCATCTTGCTGATGAACGACTTGGAGTTTGCTGGCAACCAGCTGGCCTGGGTATCGTGGGCGATCGCCCTGTTCTCTGGCCTGACTATGGTCACGAATGTGCCGTTCTACAGTTTTAAAGATGTCAATTTCCGCAAGTCCGTGCCCTTTATCGTGGTATTTCTGCTGGCACTGTTCTTTGCGCTTATTTCCATCGACCCGCCGAAAGTGCTGTTCCCGATTTTCATCGCCTATGGCCTGTCCGGTTACGCCGTGTTTTTCTGGCGCATGGCGAAGGGTAAGCCCGTCAGCATCATCCAGACCGAGCCAGAGCATTGATGCGCTGAGTCGGTAGCGTCGCCAGTCTTCAGTCAGCCAGGAGCAGCCATGAGCACCAGCAATCGACTCATCATTTTTGACACCACCTTGCGCGACGGCGAGCAATCGCCGGGCGCTTCCATGACGCGCGAAGAAAAGTTGCGCATCGCCAAGCAGCTCGAGCGCATGAAGGTCGACGTGATCGAAGCGGGCTTCGCCGCTGCTTCGCAGGGCGATTTCGAGTCGATACGGGCGATTGCCGGCGCCGTGCGCGAGTCCACCATCTGCTCGCTGTCGCGCGCCAATGAGCGCGACATCGCCCGCGCCGCCGAAGCGCTGGCACCAGCCGAGCGCAAGCGCATACACACCTTTATCGCCACTTCGCCGCTGCACATGCAGATGAAGCTGCGCATGACGCCCGAAGAAGTCTTGCTGCAGGCGCGCAATGCCGTGCGCTACGCGCGCCAGTTCACCGATGACATTGAATTTAGCCCCGAAGACGGCAGCCGCTCCGACGAGGATTTTTTGTGCCGCGTGCTCGAAGCGGTGATCGCCGAGGGCGCCACCACCATCAATTTCCCCGACACGGTCGGTTACGCCGTGCCTGAAATCTTCGGCAATACCATCAAGCGCTTGCGCGAACGCATACCGAATTCCGATCAAGCCATCTGGTCTGTTCATTGTCATAACGACCTCGGCCTGGCTGTGGCCAATTCGCTGGCCGGCGTCATGATAGGCGGCGCGCGGCAGATCGAATGCACGATCAATGGCCTCGGTGAGCGCGCCGGCAACACGGCGCTGGAAGAAGTGGTGATGGCGCTGCGCACGCGGGCCGATTATTACAATTTGACGGTAGGCATAGATACGACGCAGATCGTGGCAGCCTCGAAAATGGTGTCGCAGATTACAGGTTTTGCCGTCCAGCCGAATAAGGCGGTGGTGGGGGCGAATGCCTTTGCGCACGCGTCCGGCATCCACCAGGATGGCATATTAAAAGCGCGCGAGACGTATGAAATCATGCGCGCCGAAGACGTGGGCTGGACCGCCAACAAGATCGTGCTGGGAAAACTGTCGGGCCGCAATGCCTTCAAGCAGCGGCTGCACGAACTGGGCATCGCGCTCGAATCCGAGGCCGAAGTGAACGCGGCCTTCCTGCGTTTCAAGGAGTTGGCCGACCGCAAATCCGAGATTTTCGACGAAGATATCATGGCCCTCGTCAGCGAAGAGCAGCAGTCGCAAGGCAGTGAGCACTACCGTTTCATTGCGCTGACACAGCAATCGACGACAGGCTCCGTGCCCCATGCGCGCGTGGAGTTTCTCGTCGGTGGCAAACAATTGCGTTGTGAAGGACAGGGCGACGGCCCCGTCGATGCCGCCGTCAATGCCATCGAAAGCGCCGCTGCCAGTGGGGCGGAGCTGGTCTTGTTCTCCGTCAATGCGATCAGCACGGGCACGCAGTCGCAGGGCGAAGTGACGATGCGCCTGTCGCGTGACGGGCGCATCGTCAACGGCGTGGGCTTTGATTCGGATATCGTCGTCGCCTCGGCCAAGGCCTACCTGGCGGCACTGAACAAGCTGCATGCGAAGGATGAGCGTATCGACCCGCAGCCGTAGGTCGGGGTCAGACCCGTCGGGGGAATGCGGCCCAATGGGGCGCATTTCGATTCCGCAAGAACTGATCCCATAATTTGCATTTGGGATAGGCGCTAGTGTTGATGCAAGACGCTCGTCACCATAAAAACCGCCGTTCTTCCTTGTCCGGATCGGGGCCGTTCAGCATCATGCGCACGATGCCGTCGCGGTCGAAGTGCACGTGCATCATGGAATCCCACACGCCCGATTCCTTGTAGCGGTAAGACCAGACGACTAATTTCGGGATCGATAGATAGGATTTTTCCGTTGGGCGGCCCAGCAGGTGCAGCACGTCTTGCTGCTTCGATACGCCTACCTTGACGCGGGCAAAGCCGGGCGTGTCGAGCACTTGCTCGTAGGAAATGAGCTTGTCGTCGGGGCCAAAGCGGGCCATATAGGTGTACTGGCCGTAGGGCCCCGTGGCATATTCGAGTTCCAGCCCACTGTGCAACTGGTAAATGCTGCTCGGTCTGCCCAGGCGCGCTTCCACGGCGGCGCGCGGTTCGCCCACTTGCGGCGGCGGGGCGCCCAGGCTGGCGCAGCCCGCCAGCAGGGCAAGCAGTAGCGGTGTTGTAAATTTGAATATGGTTTTCAAGTTTGTGCTCCTCAAATGCAGGAAAATCTGATCATGCGCCGAGAAAAGCCCGCACTGCAGGATACAGGCGGGCTTTTTTCCGATATACTTGCGCGTCTGGTTGTAAGCATAGACCAGTATTTTAATAATCGTAGTTCACGGTGGATAGGGTTCAGACTCTGTGCACCGCATGTGAAAGGTTTATCATGACAGTAGAAAACATCAACAAAGCCGCTATCATCGCGGACAACGCACGTGGTCAAAACGACACCGGCTCCCCTGAAGTGCAAGTTGCACTGCTGACAGCTCGCATCAACGAACTGAACGGCCACTTCAAAGCCCACTCGAAAGATCACCACTCCCGCCGCGGCCTGATCATGATGGTCAACCGTCGTAAGAGCCTGTTGTCCTACCTGAAGGCTAAAGACGCTACCCGTTATCGCGACCTGATCGCTAAACTTGGTCTGCGCAAGTAATTTTTGCCGTACAAGGTTTATACAGAAATGCCTGCGCCAGTTCGCTGACGCGGGCATTTTTTCATTTGAATTCCGGATTTATGTCGGTAAGTGCAGTACTGTGTATCGATATCATGCTGTAAAAGTAAGGTAGTAAAGGCGGCAACTTTTTTTCGCCGCCTGTGGTGAGGTGAACGACAGCCCCTGAAAATCTGTCGGCAATTAGAAAAGGGATACCCCATGTTTAACAAAGTTACGAAAACCTTCCAGTACGGTCAACACCAAGTGACCCTGGAAACCGGCGAAATCGCGCGTCAGGCATCCGGCGCAGTGCTGGTGTCGATCGAAGATACCGTCGTTCTGGCAACGGTGGTGGCACGCAAAGATGCCAAGCCAGGCCAGGATTTCTTCCCTTTGACGGTTGATTATGTTGAGAAAACCTATGCTGCCGGTAAAATCCCGGGCGGTTTTTTCAAGCGCGAAGGCCGTCCTTCCGAAAAAGAAACACTGACATCGCGTCTGATCGATCGTCCTATCCGTCCCTTGTTCCCGGAAGGCTACCTGAATGAAGTGCAAGTCATCATTCACGTGCTGTCGGTTAACCCGGAAATCGATCCAGATATCGCCGCCATGATAGGCGCATCGGCTGCCCTGTGCGTATCGGGCGTGCCTTTCAACGGCCCTATCGGCGCTGCGCGCGTCGGTTACGCGAATGGCCAGTACATTCTGAACCCAACCGTTCAGCAACTGAAAACGTCGGAAATGGACCTGGTTGTCGCCGGTACCGAAACGGCCGTGCTGATGGTCGAATCGGAAGCGAAACAGCTGTCCGAAGAAATCATGCTGGGCGCCGTGGTCTTCGGCCACGACCAGATGAAAGTCGTCATCGACGCGATTCACGACCTGGTGCGTGACGGCGGCAAGCCGGAAGTGGAATGGGCGCCAGCGCCGAAAAACGAAGCACTGATCGCCCGCGTCGCGCATTTCGCCAACGCCAAGATCAATGATGCGTATCAAACCAAGGACAAGCAAGAGCGTACGGCCAAGCTGAAAGCGGCAACGTCGGAAGTGATCGCCGACCTGTCGGCGGAAGCGGCTGCTGCCGGTGGCGCGTCCATCGACAGCGCCGAAGTGAACAACATCCTGTTCGATATCGAAGCGAAAATCGTGCGTACGCAAATCCTCGACGGCGAGCCACGCATCGACGGCCGCGACACGCGCACCGTGCGTCCGATCTCGATTCGCACCAGCGTGCTGCCACGCACCCACGGTTCGGCCCTGTTCACGCGCGGCGAAACGCAAGCGCTGGTCGTCGCTACCCTGGGCACCGCCCGCGACAGCCAGAAAATCGATGCACTGATGGGCGAGTTCACCGATTCGTTCATGCTCCATTACAACATGCCTCCATTCGCCACCGGCGAAACGGGCCGCGTCGGTACGCCTAAGCGCCGCGAAATCGGTCACGGCCGCCTGGCCAAGCGCGCGCTGATCGCCGCCCTGCCAGCAGCGGAAGAGTTCAGCTACTCGGTACGCCTGGTGTCGGAAATCACGGAATCGAACGGTTCCTCGTCGATGGCATCGGTCTGCGGCGGCTGCCTGGCACTGATGGACGCCGGTGTCCCGATGAAAGAACACGTGGCCGGTATCGCCATGGGCTTGATCAAGGAAGGCGGCAAGTTTGCCGTGCTGTCCGATATCCTGGGCGACGAAGATCACTTGGGCGACATGGACTTCAAGGTAGCCGGTACCCGCAACGGTATCACGGCGCTGCAGATGGACATCAAGATCATGGGCATCACCAAGGAAATCATGCAAGTGGCACTGGCGCAAGCCAAGGAAGGCCGCGAGCACATCCTGGGCGAAATGCAAAAAGCCATGCCGCACGTCAAAACCGAACTGTCCGATTTCGCACCGCGTTTGATCACCATCAAGATCAACCCGGAAAAAATCCGTGACGTGATCGGCAAGGGCGGCGCCGTGATTCGCGCGCTGACCGAAGAGACGGGCACCCAGATCGACATCAGCGACGAAGGCGTGGTCACCATCGCTTCCGTGGACGCTGCTGCCGGCCAGGAAGCCAAGCGCCGCATCGAAGAGCTGACCGCTTCCGTTGAAGTGGGCAAGACCTACGAAGGGACCGTGCTGAAACTGCTGGACTTCGGCGCCATCGTGCAAGTCATGCCAGGCAAGGACGGCTTGCTGCACATCTCGCAGATCGCCAATGAGCGTGTCAACGCCGTGGCCGACTACCTGAAAGAAGGTCAGCTGGTACGCGTCAAAGTGCTGGAAACGGACGACCGTGGCCGTTTGAAGCTATCGATGAAAGCTGCTGAAGGCAACGAAGCGCCAGCCGCTTAAGTTCGTTTCAGTTCGCCAGACCGCGGCTTTGGCCGCAGTCTCAAAAGCCGCCAGCGCGCAAGCCCTGGCGGTTTTTTGCGTTTTGTTGGTGCGCCATCGAAGATGTGTGCACGACTCGTGCATCGATCTTGATACCAGCCGCAAGGCCCCGTTTTCTTACTTGCAGATGCAGCAGGCGCCCACGATGCGCGCTGGCCGTCGCCTTGCTGCATGTTGTCGCGTCCGGTGTTCTGGTGCCGCTGGACAATGCGCCCACGCCGGCAGCGCTGCCTGGCGCAAGCTGCGCGGTCAGATGCAGTCTATATCCGGTATCAATTGTTGTTTATGAGTAATCGACTGTCGGTATTGCTTGACGATAAAATCGTATTCCCTGAGGATGGAAATGCTTTCCCGATTCCCCTTTTCTATTGGATGCCCCATGTTGTCCTCCCTTAAGGTACGGTTGATCGCCATCGCCGTTTCCATCGTCGTGCTGGCCATGCTGGCCGTTGCCATCGCCAATTTCTACACCACGCGCTCAAGCACCTTGGCCGCGCTCGACACGCAGATGCTGCAGCTGTCGCACAGCCATGCGGCGGCCATCGCCGAATGGTTGCGCTCCAAGCAAGCCACCGTGGCTTCGCTCAAGCAGGCCGCCACGGCGGCCGATCCGCTGCCGGCCTTGAAGGCGGCCGAGCAGGCGGGCACGTTTGACATGGCGTATATCGGCTATGCCGATAAACACGCGGTCTTTTCACAGGAGCGCAAGCGCGCCGCCGACTACGATCCCACGGCGCGGCCCTGGTACAAGAAGGCATCCGAATCGGGCGGTCCCATCATCACGGCGCCGTATATCGGCGCCAGCACGGGCAAGCTGGTGGTGACGTTTGCCGAGCCGCTGGGCGGCAAGGGGAGCGTGACGGGGGTGATGGCGGCTGACGTGATGATGGATGCCGTGCTGCAAAATGTGGCCTCGATCAAGCCAACCGCGTCCAGCTACGCCTTCCTCGTCGATGGCGGCGGCAAGATCATCGCCCACCCGGACGGCAAGCTGATCTTGAAGCCCTTGGCCGAGCTGGCGCCGGGCCTGAGCGCGCAGGTGCTGGGCGATATTGAAAAGAGCGGCGATGGCGGCGTCATTCGCATTGGCGAGCGCGATGGCATATTGCACGTGAGCAAGGTGCCGGGCAGCGACTGGCTGCTCGCGACCGTGCTCGACCGCGCAGAAGCGACGCAAGCGCTCAGTTCCATGCTGCGCTCCTCGGTCTTGACGGCCTTGCTGGTGCTGGCCCTGGC
Source organism: Janthinobacterium lividum PAMC 25724 (assembly GCA_000242815.2). Lineage (GTDB taxonomy): Bacteria > Pseudomonadota > Gammaproteobacteria > Burkholderiales > Burkholderiaceae_D > Janthinobacterium > Janthinobacterium lividum_D. Next base: position 213,995 of record AHHB01000037.1, on the reverse strand, counting down.
CGCCGCCGTATTGAGCGCGCTGGTGGCGCGCGCCCTGCGCCGCCTGGTCCTGGTGCGCGATGCGATGGAAGCGATCGCCACCGGCGACGGCGACCTGACCAGCCGCCTCGATGCGCAAGGCGCCGATGAACTGGCGCAGATCGCCAAGGCCTTCAATTTATTCGTTGAAAAGATCTCCACTGTGCTGCTGCAGATCCGCAACATCAGCGCCATGGTGCGCAGCGAGTCGGCCGATATCGCCGCCGGCAACGCCGACCTGTCTTCGCGCACGGAAGCGCAGGCCGGTGCGCTGGAAGAAACAGCCAGTTCGATGGATGAGTTGACATCGACGGTCAGGCAGAATGCGGAAAACGCGCACACCGCCAACGAGCTGGCCGTGTCCGCTTCGGAAGTGGCGGCCAAGGGCGGCCACGTGATGCTGCAGGTGGTCGGTACCATGTCCGGCATCCAGGAAAGTTCGCGCAAGATCGTCGATATTATCGGCGTGATCGACAGTATTGCTTTCCAGACCAATATCCTGGCGCTGAACGCTGCCGTCGAGGCGGCGCGGGCGGGCGAGCAGGGCAGGGGCTTTGCCGTGGTGGCGTCAGAAGTGCGCAACTTGGCGCAGCGCTCCAGCCAGGCGGCCAGGGAAATCAAGGAATTGATCGGCGATTCGGTGGAGAAGGTGGACGCTGGCGGCCGCCTTGTCGATGAAGCGGGCCAGACCATGGATCAGGTGGTCGCTTCGGTACAGCAATTGACGACCATCATGAGCGAGATCACGGTGGCCAGCCGCGAGCAGAGTGCCGGCATTGGCGAGATCAATACGGCAGTGACCCACATGGATACCATGACGCAGCAAAACGCCGCGCTGGTCGAACAGGCGGCCGCGGCAGCAGAAAGCCTGCAGGAGCAGGCGGTGGACCTGGCGCAGGCCGTCGGCATGTTCCGCCTGGGCGATGCGGGTGTTGCTGCGGCGTCCGCGCCCGTGAAGCGCCCCAAGGCCAGGCCGGCAGCGCCGGCTCCGCGCGCGCCGGCCCGTGCTCTGTCGCCGGTCAAGCCGATGTCGCCGGCCAAGCCGCTCAAGGCGGCCAAGTCCGGCGCCGACGAGTGGGAAGAGTTTTAAGCGCGCCGCAGTTGTGATGCTGATCGGCGACGTGGATAGGCAATGTTGATGCGCCACGTTCATCCGCGTTTTTGTCAGGCCAGCCTGCCAAAAGTGCAGTTCGTCGCAATCGGCGTGTAGGCCGGGGGCGGTATGGCTATAGTGACACCATACCGCAAGCCCACTGCCAGACACCCGAGGAGAACATCATGAACGTCGCTAAAAACATGGAAATCATTGCCGTTGCCGCCGCCATCGTGCTCAGCATCAGCTGCTACGCCATCGCCCCGGCCGCTCCCGCCCTGCAAGTGGCAAGCTCGACGGCCAGCGTGCCCGCAGTGCATGGCAAGGCCAGCATGCCGGTGGTCTTGGTCAAGGCCAAGCGTCTGAGCGCCGCAGAAAAATCACGTTTCGCATAAGGCCGCGAGCAACCTCTGTTGCACGTTGCACGTTGCAGGTCGCGCTCACCGATGCGCTCTGTGCCTGCGCGCAATTCTGCTTGCCTGGCCTGGCGCGATGCCGGGCCCCGCTGCTGTGGGCGACGATACTATGCGGCGTCAAATCATTGTCAGCAATTTTTGGCGCTGCTACAGTGCTGCTGCGCGAGCAAGGCGGGCGCCCCTGGCTGGCGGCCAGACAGATAAAAACAAGATACCGAGGATGCACTAGATGAAAAAGACATTGCAATTGGCACTGCTGTTCCTGGCCACACTGGGCCTGGTCCGCGGCGCGGTCGCCGAGACGCGTTTGCTGGAAATGCGCAACATCGACGCCCGCGTGGTGCGCGTCAAGCTCGATGGCGTGATGGAAGTGCGCATACGCCAAGGTAACGTGCCTTCGCTGAGCATCACGGCCGACAAGCGCTACATCGCCGATGTCAGCACGGTGCAAAGTGGCGATACCCTGCACATCGAGACGGCAGTGCGTGGCTTCAAGATATCGCCCGCAGCGATACGCGCCGAACTGGTCCTGCCGAACTTGCGCGAACTGAGCTCGGAAGGCTTTGGCAGCACCGACATCAGCGGTTTCAAGGGCGAGGAGCTAACGCTGTCGCTGGAAGGGGCGGGCAGCATCAAGCTGGTGGGCGACTACCGCAAGCTCGATGCCAGCCTGGGCGGCGTGGGCAGCATGCAGCTCTGGGTTGGTAATAATGAGCGGGCCGAGCTGGATTTGCAGGGTGCGGGCTCGGTGGTGTTGGGGGGGCGCGGGCGCCTCCTGAAGGCCAGCCTGGGCGGACTGGGTAGTCTGAATGCGCAGCAGTTCGAAGCGGACGCCGTCAACCTCGAATTGAGCGGCCTCGGCAATGCCACGGTGCATGCCCATACGCATGCCAAGCTGAGCTTGAGCGGACTCGGTTCGGTGGTGGTGTACGGCAAGCCAGCCAACCGCGATGTCAGCGTCGATGGCTTGGGTAAAGTCAGCTGGAAATAAAAGCATCCTGCCGCAGGTGTTATAGGTAGGAAAAATTCGCAGGAAAAGAATAAGTAGTCAGACCACATCCCATTCCGATGAAAAAACTGATCATTACATTACTCATGCTGTTGACGATACAGCTACCCGCGCGGGCCGGCTTCGTCGAAGGCGCCAGCGCCTACAACAACAAGAATTACGCGCTGGCCCACAAGGAAATAGTACCCCTTGCGAAGATTGGCAATGCCGACGCGCAGCATTTGCTGGGTTTGATGTATTACATGGGGCGCGGCTTGCCGCAGGATTACAGGCAAGCCATGTTTTGGCACCGCAAGGCGGCCGAGCAGGGCAAGGCCGATGCCCAGTATGTGGTGGGCGCCATGTATTACACGGGTAACGCCGTACTGCAAGACCATAATCAGGCCGTCAGCTGGTTCCGCAAGGCGGCCGAACAAAATCATGCGCAGGCGCAGCAGGTGCTGGGACTGATGTATCGCTACCACATCGGTGGCGTGCAGCAGGACAACGTCATCGCCTACATGTTGTGGAACCTGGCAGCGGCAAATGGCAACGCCAATGCGGCCGACCAGCGCGCCGCCGTGTTGCGCAAGATGACGCATGAGCAAGTCGAGGAAGGTCAGGCCCTGTCGGCGCAGTGGAAGCCGGGCACGCCCTTGCCGCGCCAGTCGAAGACGGGTGCCGGCTGACGCGCAGCCTGCCGCAAGTGGTGGCCGCAAGAGGTGGCTGCAACGGTTGGTGGCTTGGCGTACAATCGGCGTTTTTCCTTGAGAGAGTCGCCCCATGCGCGCAGTTGCCATCAGCCAGCCAGGTCCCGCCGACGTTTTGCAGATCACGCAACGTCCCATGCCGCAATTTAAAGCGGGCGAGCTGCTCATTAAGGTGCACGCGGCCGGCATTAACCGTCCCGACGTGTTGCAGCGCCTGGGGAAATATGCGCCGCCGGCCGGCGCATCCGACTTGCCGGGCCTGGAAGTGGCCGGTGAAGTCGTCGATGGCGATTTTGCCAATACCGGATGGCAGAAGGGCGACCTGGTCTGCGCCCTGGTGCAGGGTGGCGGCTATGCCGAATACTGTGCCGCCCCAAGCGGGCAATGCCTGCCCTTGCCGCACGGCTTGACGGCGCTCGAAGGCGCGTCCCTGCCGGAAAACTTCTTTACCGTCTGGAGCAATGTCTTCGACCGCTGTGCGCTGGCCGAGGGTGAAACCTTGCTGGTGCAGGGCGGCACGTCCGGCATCGGCGTGGCGGCAATTCAATTGGCGGCCGCGCTCGGTCACCGCGTGTTCGCCACGGCCGGCAGCGATGAAAAGGCGCGCGCCTGCGAGGCGCTGGGCGCCGAACGGGGCATCAATTACCGCACGGAAGATTTCGTTGCCATCGTCAAGCAACTGACGGCAGGCCGTGGTGTGGATGTCATCCTCGACATGGTGGGAGGCGATTACTTGCCGCGCGAAATCGATTGTCTTGCCGACGATGGTCGCATCGGCCTGATTGCCGTGCAGGGCGGCAGCAAGGCCACTCTCGACCTGGGGCAAGTGCTGCGCCGCCGCCTCAGTATCAGCGGTTCGACCTTGCGCCCCCGTTCCGTGGCCTTCAAGGCTGCCATCGCGAAGCACCTGCGCACGACTGTCTGGCCGCTGATCGAGGCGGGCAAGATCAAACCGGTGATCTATCAAACTTTCCCACTCGAAAAAGCCGGCGAAGCGCATGCCTTGATGGAATCGAGCACGCACGTGGGCAAGATCATGCTGCAAGTTGCCTGAAACGTGGCACTGCCTGTTTGACCGGCCTCGGTGCCGGAGTTAGAATGACGGGTTATTAGAATTTAGGCTACTATGCGTCGCAAACTCGTCGTCGGAAATTGGAAAATGAACGGCAGTCGCACCTCGAACGCGGTGTTATTGTCTGAAATAGTTGCTGGTCTGGCTGCCTCTGGCGCCGCCAGCGCCGTCTGCGTGCCTGCGCCGTATCTGGCGCAGTGCCAGGCGCAATTGGCAGGCTCGGCGCTTGGCTGGGGCGCGCAGGATGTATCTGCGCATGCCAGTGGTGCATACACGGGAGAAATCTCGGCCGCCATGCTGCAAGATTTTGCTTGCGGTTATGTGGTGATCGGGCATTCCGAGCGTCGTGCCTACCATGGCGAGAGCGATGCGCAGGTGGCGGCCAAGACGCTAGCCGCGCTGGCGGCAGGCATCACGCCTATCGTTTGCATCGGCGAGACCCTGGTGCAGCGCGAAGCGGGCCAGACCGACGCCGTCGTGGCGCAGCAATTGGGCGCCGTGCTGGCGGCCATTTCCGTCGCCGACGTGGCGAAACTGGTGCTGGCGTATGAGCCGGTGTGGGCCATTGGTACTGGCAAGACGGCCACGCCGCAAATGGCGCAGGACGTGCATCAGGTGTTGCGCGGCCAGTTGGCGGTAAAGAATGCGGTAGCGGCGGCCGGCGTGCAGATCTTGTACGGCGGCAGCATGAAGCCGGAGAACGCGAAAGAATTGATGGCAATGCCGGATATTGATGGCGGTCTGATCGGTGGGGCAGCATTGAAGGCGGCGGATTTCCTGGCAATTATTCACGCCGTTGATTGAATTAATTTAAACTAAGAATGGAATTGCAATGAACATGATGTTCAATCTGGTAGTGGTAGTACAGGTTATTTCCGCATTGTCGATTATCGCGCTGGTGTTGCTGCAGCACGGCAAGGGTGCCGACATGGGTGCTGCCTTCGGTTCGGGCGCCTCGGGCAGCCTGTTCGGTGCGACGGGTTCATCGAACTTTATGTCGAAATCGACCGGTGTCGCTGCCGCGATTTTCTTCGGCGCCACGCTGGCCCTGTCGCTGATGGCCAATCAGCGCGCCACCACGGTCGGTGGCGGCGTGATGGATAAAGTCGTCAAGCCAGTGCCAGTCACCGGCGCCGGTGCCATCCCGACGACGCTGCCTGCAGCGCCGGCGGCCAGCGCTCCAGCAGCGGCAGCCCCGGTTGCCAGCACGCCGGCAGGCGCGATTCCGAAGTAATTGGATAGTAACTGCGTAGTAACTGCGTAGTTGCTACGTAGTATCTCGATACCTCGTCGAGAGTAATTCTCATTACGGGCAGATAATTGCTCAATGTTTTAGCAGCGCGGCAGGAAAAAGTCGTGACGCGCTGGAAGATGTAAAAATTTATCGTTTTTATCTGTGTTTTAATGCATTTGTGCATTAACTTTAGCGGCAAAGCAGAGTAGAATACGGGCCTTACCGCCGACGTGGTGAAATTGGTAGACACGCTATCTTGAGGGGGTAGTGGCGCAAGCTGTACGAGTTCGAGTCTCGTCGTCGGCACCAGAAATCAGAAGCCAGCAACGGCGCACGAGCCATGGCTCGTACAAAGTTGCTGGCTTTTTTTACGAGGATGTGTCGTTCGATCCTGGTCTTAGCTTTGATTGGGGTCGTGCGTTAGAATACGCTGCAGTGATCGCAGCGTCCTCATTTAACCGATCGTTCAATATAAGCTTATCAATCGTGAACCTCGAAAACTACTTCCCCGTCCTGCTGTTCATTATTATCGGCCTTGGTGTCGGTATCGCGCCCCAGCTCCTGGGGCGCCTGTTAGGTCCTAACAAACCTGACGCAGCAAAACTCTCCCCGTACGAATGTGGCTTTGAAGCATTCGAAGACGCGCGCATGAAATTCGATGTGCGCTACTACCTGGTCGCAATCCTGTTTATTTTGTTCGATCTGGAAACAGCATTCTTTTTCCCATGGGGCGTTGCAATGCGCGACCTGGGTTGGGCCGGTTTCGTCACGATGATGGTGTTCATCGCTGAATTCGTGGTCGGATTTTGGTACATTTGGAAGAAAGGTGCCCTTGATTGGGAATAAGCCATGGCTATTGAAGGCGTATTAAGCGAAGGTTTCATCACCACCTCGGCAGACAAGCTGATCAACTGGGCGCGCACCGGGTCTATGTTCCCGATGACGTTTGGTTTGGCCTGCTGTGCGGTCGAAATGATGCATGTGGGCGCAGCCCGCTACGATATGGACCGTTTCGGCGTCGTGTTTCGTCCGTCGCCGCGTCAGTCTGACGTCATGATCGTTGCCGGCACCCTGTGCAACAAGATGGCGCCGGCCTTGCGCAAGGTCTACGACCAGATGGCAGAGCCACGCTGGGTCATCTCGATGGGTTCCTGCGCCAATGGCGGCGGGTACTACCATTACTCCTACTCTGTGGTGCGTGGTTGCGACCGCATCGTGCCCGTCGACGTGTATGTGCCTGGCTGTCCTCCGACCGCTGAAGCCTTGCTGTACGGTATCATGCAGTTGCAGAACAAGATCAAGCGTACCAGCACGATCGCACGCTAACCGGGGCGCTCCAGATTATGACAACACATTTAGAAGTATTGCAAATCGCCCTCGGCACTGCCCTGGGCGATCGCGTTAGCACAACTGTTGCGCTGGGCGAAGTCACCTTGGTCGTCAAGGCCGAAGACTACTTGGCCGTGATGCAGACCTTGCGCGACGATCCGAGCCTGCATTTCGAGCAATTGCTCGATTTGTGCGGCGTCGACTACTCGACCTATGGCGATGGTAGCTGGGACGGCCTGCGTTTTGCGGCCGTTTCGCACTTGCTGTCGGTCAAGCACAACTGGCGCGTGCGCGTGCGCGTGTTCGCGCCCGACGACGACATGCCGCTGCTGCCGTCCGTGGTGAATATTTGGCGTGCCGTCAACTGGTATGAGCGCGAAGCGTTCGACTTGTTGGGTATCCTCTTCGAAGGCCACAACGACTTGCGCCGCCTGCTGACCGATTATGGTTTCATCGGCCACCCGTTCCGCAAGGATTTCCCCGTCTCCGGCTATGTCGAGATGCGCTACGATCCGGAACAAAAGCGCGTGATTTACCAGCCCGTGACGATCGAGCCGCGGGAAAACGTGCCGCGCGTGATCCGCGAAGAACATTACGGGATGAAATAATGGCTGAGATTAAGAACTACACCCTGAACTTTGGGCCACAGCATCCGGCCGCGCACGGCGTGCTGCGCCTGGTGCTGGAGATGGATGGCGAAGTCATCCAGCGCGCCGACCCGCATATCGGCCTGCTGCACCGCGCCACCGAAAAGCTGGCCGAGCAAAAGACCTATCTGCAATCCGTGCCTTACATGGACCGTCTCGACTATGTGTCGATGATGTGCAATGAGCACGCGTACGTGATGGCCATCGAAAAGATGCTGGGCCTGGAAGTGCCGCTGCGCGCGCAATACATCCGCGTCATGTTCGACGAGATGACGCGCATCCTGAATCACCTGATGTGGCTCGGTACCCACGCGCTGGACGTTGGCGCCATGGGGCCGTTCCTATATTGCTTCCGCGACCGCGAAGACTTGTTTGACGCCTACGAGGCAGTGTCGGGCGCGCGCATGCACGCCGCTTACTACCGTCCTGGTGGCGTGTACCGCGACTTGCCGGACGCGATGCCGCAGCACAAGGCCTCGATCATCCGCAACGCCAAGGCCATTTCCAAGCTCAACGAAAACCGCCAGGGTTCCCTGCTGGACTTCATTGAAGATTTCGCGCGCCGTTTCCCCAATTCCGTGGACGAGTACGAAACCTTGTTGACCGACAATCGTATCTGGAAGCAGCGCACCGTCGGCATCGGCGTGGTCTCGCCCGAAGATGCGCTGGCCATGGGCTTCACGGGCGCCATGCTGCGCGGTTCTGGCGTGCAGTGGGATTTGCGCAAGAAACAGCCGTACGAAGTGTACGACTTGATGGATTTCGACATTCCTATCGGTACCAACGGCGATTGCTACGACCGCTACCTAGTCCGCGTGGAAGAGTTGCGCCAGTCGAACCGTATCATCAAGCAATGCGTGGAGTGGCTGCGCAACAATGAAGGTCCTGTCATGACCAGCAACCGCAAGGTGGCGCCTCCGGGCCGCGTCGACATGAAGACCAACATGGAGTCCTTGATTCACCACTTCAAGCTGTTTACCGAAGGTTTCCACGTGCCGCCAGGCGAGGCTTACAGCGCCGTGGAACACCCGAAGGGCGAGTTCGGTGTCTACCTGGTGTCCGATGGCGCCAACAAGCCGTACCGCATGAAACTGCGCGCGCCAGACTACGCTCACTTGCAGTCGCTCGACGAGATGGCGCGTGGGCACATGCTTGCCGACGCCGTGACCATCATCGGGACGCAAGATATCGTGTTCGGCAGTATTGACCGCTAAGAGGCAAAAAGTATGTTGTTATCAGAGCAATGCTATAAAAAAATTGACCGCGAGTTGGCCAAGTACCCGGCTGACCAGCGTCAGTCGGCTGTCATGGCCGCGCTGGCCCATGCCCAGGATGAACTGGGCTGGTTGGCGCCGGAAACCATGAAGGAACTGGCCGAATACATCCGCATGCCAGCCATTGCCGTGCAGGAAGTGGCCACGTTCTACAATATGTACAACGTGAAACCCGTGGGCAAGCACAAGATCACCGTGTGCACCAACCTGCCATGCGCCCTGTCGGGCGGCGTGCGCGCTGCAGAGTACCTGAAGCAGAAATTGGGTATCGATTTCCGCGAAACCACCGCTGATGGCCAGTTCACCCTGGTTGAGGGCGAGTGCATGGGCGCTTGCGGCGATGCGCCTGTCTTGCTGGTCAGTAATAAAACCATGTGCAGCTGGATGTCGAACGAAAAAATCGACGCCATGCTGGAGGAACTCAAGAAATGACGTCACTCCACAATCGCCATATCGATCCATTGATCCTCAAGGATCTGGATGGTAAAAACTGGCATTTGCAAGATTATGTGAACCGCGGCGGTTATTCGGCCCTGCGGCGTATCCTGGAAGAGAAAATCACGCCGGAACAGATCATCGCCGACCTCAAGGCTTCGTCCTTGCGCGGCCGTGGCGGCGCAGGTTTTCCTACCGGCTTGAAGTGGAGCTTCATGCCGCGCCAGTTTCCGGGCCAAAAATACCTCGTCTGCAATACAGATGAAGGCGAACCCGGTACTTTCAAGGACCGCGACATCATTCGTTACAATCCCCATGCGCTGATCGAAGGCATGGCCATTGGCGCTTATGCGATGGGCATCACCGTCGGCTATAACTATATTCACGGTGAAATCTTCCAGGAATACCTGCGTTTCGAAGAAGCGCTGGAAGAGGCGCGTGCCGCCGGTTTCCTGGGCGACAAGATCATGGGTAGCGAGTTCTCGTTCCAGTTGCATGCGCACCATGGTTATGGCGCCTACATCTGCGGCGAAGAAACGGCCTTGCTGGAGTCCCTGGAAGGCAAGAAAGGCCAGCCGCGCTTCAAGCCGCCTTTCCCTGCCTCGTTTGGTTTGTACGGCAAGCCGACGACGATCAACAACACGGAAACCTTCGCCGCCGTGCCATTCGTGCTGAACATCGGGCCAGAGAAATATCTGGCGATGGGCAAGCCCAATAACGGTGGTTCAAAGATCTTCTCGATCTCAGGCGACGTGGAAAAACCGGGCAACTACGAAGTGCCGCTCGGCACCCCGTTCGCCACACTGCTGGAACTGGCAGGTGGCATGCGCGGTGGCAAAAAGATCAAGGCCGTGATCCCTGGCGGCTCGTCCGCGCCGGTGATCCGCGGCGACATCATGATGCAGACCGACCTGGACTACGACTCGATCGCCAAAGCCGGCTCGATGTTGGGTTCGGGTGCCGTCATCGTGATGGATGAAACACGCTGCATGGTGAAGGCGCTGGAACGCCTGTCCTACTTCTACTTTGAAGAATCGTGCGGCCAGTGTACGCCTTGCCGTGAAGGCACAGGCTGGATGTACCGCATGGTGCATCGCATCGAGCAAGGGCAGGGTCGTCCAGACGACCTCGATATGCTCAACTCGATCGCCGACAACATCCAGGGCCGCACCATTTGCGCGCTGGGCGATGCGGCTGCCATGCCGGTACGGGCCTTCATTAAGAATTTCCGTGAAGAATTTGAATATCATATCGAGCACAAGCATTGCTTAGTGCCCGCATATATCTAAGCTGCGTCAGGTAACGATCACCATGGTTGAAATCGAAATAGACGGCAAAAAAGTCGAAGTCCCTGCTGGTAGCATGGTGATGGACGCCGCCAACAAATTGGGAACCTACATTCCGCACTTCTGCTATCACAAGAAATTGTCGATTGCAGCGAACTGCCGCATGTGCCTGGTCGAAGTGGAAAAGGCGCCCAAGCCTTTGCCCGCTTGTGCGACCCCGGTCAGTGCCGGCATGATCGTGCGCTCCGCCAGCGATAAAGCTGTGCAGGCGCAAAAGTCGGTCATGGAATTCTTGCTCATTAACCATCCGCTCGATTGCCCTATCTGCGATCAGGGCGGCGAATGCCAGTTGCAAGACTTGGCTGTGGGCTACGGCAAGAGCGAATCGCGCTACAAGGAAGACAAGCGCGTGGTGCAGCCCAAGGAAGCCGGTCCGCTGGTGTCCATGCAGGAAATGTCGCGCTGCATCCAGTGCACCCGCTGCGTACGCTTTGGCCAGGAAGTGGCCGGCGTGATGGAGTTGGGCATGATCGGCCGTGGCGAACACTCGGAAATCGTCTCGTTTGTCGGCCAGACGGTCGACTCCGAACTGTCGGGCAATATGATCGACCTGTGCCCGGTCGGCGCACTGACCTCGAAGCCGTTCCGCTACAGCGCCCGTACATGGGAACTGTCGCGCCGCAAATCGGTCAGCCCGCACGACGGCCTGGGTAGCAACCTGATCGTGCAAGTGAAAGCTGGCAAGGTCAAGCGCGTATTGCCACTCGAAAACGAAGCCGTCAACGAGTGCTGGATCTCGGACAAGGACCGTTTCTCGTACGATGCGCTCGACAGTGCCGAACGCCTGACTTCGCCGATGCTGAAACAAGGCAATGAGTGGAAAGAAGTCGATTGGCAAACGGCGCTGGAATACGTGGCGCACGGTTTGAAAAATATCAAGCACGAGCATGGCGCTGACGCCATCGCCGCGCTGGCCACTGCGCATTCGACGGTAGAAGAGCTGGTCCTGCTGCAAAAAGTCGCGCACGGCCTCGGTAGCGAGAACGTCGACTTCCGCCTGCGCCAGACCGATTTCGCGCTCGACGCCAGTGTGAAACCATGGTTGGGCATGCCGATCAGCGAATTTGGCCAGATCAAGCGCGCCTTCGTCATCGGTTCGTTCCTGCGCAAGGATCATCCCTTGCTGGCCACGCGTTTGCGCGCCTCGGTCAAGGGCGGCGGCAAGCTGTCGATCCTGCACGCTTGCGACGATGATCAGCTGATCACCATCGCCAACAAGATGATTGTCGCGCCTAGCGATTGGCTGGCGGCCTTGTCGGAAGTCGTCGTCGCTGTTGCCAAAGCGAAAGATATCGCCGCGCCTAACGGTTTTGAAGCGGTCATCGCCTCGGACGTGGCGGTCGCCATCGCCGCCAGCCTGATGGCTGGCGACCATGGCGCCGTGCTGCTGGGTAATGCGGCAACGCAACACCCGCAAGCGTCGCAACTGCATGCTGCCGCGCAATGGATCGCCGAACAGACGGGCGCCAAGCTCGGTTACCTGACGGAAGCTGCCAACACGGTAGGTGCGCATCTGGTCGCCAAGGCGCAAGCCAAGGCACAAGCTGCCTTTACCGTGCCGAAGAAAGCTTACGTGCTGCTGCACGCCGAGCCGGAATTGGATAGCGCCAATCCACAAGCGGCCCGCGCCGCCCTCGATAGCGCCGAGATGGTCGTGGCGATGTCGGCCTTCAAGCATGGCATGGATTACGCCGATGTCTTGCTGCCGATCGCGCCGTTTGCCGAAACCTCGGGGACGTTTGTGAACTGCGAAGGCCGTGCGCAAAGTTTCAATGGCAGCGTCAAACCGCTGGCCGAAACGCGTCCAGCCTGGAAAGTGCTGCGCGTCCTGGGCAACATCCTGGGCCTGGCCGGTTTCGACTACGACACCTCCGAAGCGATCCGCGACGAAGCGTTTGGCGCCGGCGTGACCGATTTGTCGGCACAGCTGAACAATGTGGCCAAGAACGCGCCGGAAGCGGCGACGTACGCACCGGCTTCACCAAAGCTGCAACGCATCGCCGACGTGCCGATCTACTTCGCCGACGCGCTGGTACGCCGCTCCGAACCGTTGCAACGCACGGTCGATGGCGCTGCGCCACAAGCCCATTTATCGGCCGAACTGGCTGGCAAGCTGGGCATCAAGGCGGGCGACAAGGTCAAAGTGGCGCAAGGCTCCGGCAGCGCCATCCTGGTGGCGGCACTCCATGCCGGCCTGCCAGCCAATGTGGTCAAAGTGTCGGCGGCGCATGCCTCGACGGCCAGCCTGGGCGGCATGTTCGGTGACATCACAGTTGAAACAGCAGAGGGGAAAATCTGATGGCTCTGCCTGAATTTGTAAACGTCATCAACAGCAGCGGCCAGGATTTGCTGGGCGGCTCCTGGCCGTTCTTCTGGACGCTGATCAAGATCTTGTGCGTGCTGTTGCCGCTGATGGGTCTGGTTGCTTACCTGACCTTGTGGGAACGCAAGCTGATCGGCTGGATCCAGATCCGCGTCGGCCCGAACCGCGTGGGTCCATTGGGCTTGCTGCAGCCGATCGCCGATGCGCTGAAACTCTTGTTCAAAGAGATCATCATCCCATCCAAGGCCGCCAAGGGCTTGTTTGTGATCGGCCCGATCATGACCATCATGCCGGCCTTGGCCGCCTGGTCGGTCGTGCCGTTCGGCCCGCAAGCCGTACTGGCCAACGTCAACGCAGGCTTGCTGATGCTGCTGGCGATTACCTCGATGGAAGTCTATGGCATCATCATCGCCGGCTGGGCTTCGAACTCGAAGTATTCGTTCATGGGCGCCATGCGTGCTTCGGCACAGATGATTTCGTATGAAATTCCGATGGGCTTCGTGATGGTCATCGTGTTGATGGTTTCAGGCAGCCTGAACTTCATCGATATCGTTGGCGGCCAGCAAATCGGCTTCTTCGCCGACAAGGGCGTCAACTTCCTGTCGTGGAACTGGTTGCCGCTGCTGCCGATGTTCGTCATTTATCTGGTGTCGGGCCTGGCTGAAGCCAACCGTCACCCGTTTGACGTCGTCGAAGGCGAGTCGGAAATCGTCGCCGGCCACATGGTCGAGTACTCGGGTATGGCCTACGCCATGTTCATGCTGGCCGAATACGCCAACATGATACTGATCGCTGCACTGGCTTCGATCATGTTCCTCGGTGGTTGGTCCGCACCATTTGCTTTCCTTGAGTTCTGGGGTGGTTTCGGCGGTTTCTTCTGGTTGTTCGCCAAGACCTTCTTCATCGTCTCGGTGTTCATCTGGGTGCGCGGTACTTTCCCACGCTATCGTTATGACCAGATCATGCGCCTCGGCTGGAAAGTGTTTATCCCGTTGACGCTGGTCTACCTGGTCTTCATCGCTGCCTGGATGCAGACATCCTGGAATATTTGGAAGTAAGAGAGTGCATACGAATGGATAAGGTAAAAGATTTCTTCAGCAGCCTCTTGTTAGGTGAGCTGATCAAGGGCATGGCGTTGACAGGCAAGTACATGTTTTCGCGCAAGATCACGGTGCAATTCCCGGAAGAGAAGACACCGATCTCGCCGCGTTTCCGTGGCTTGCACGCGCTGCGCCGCTACCCGAACGGCGAGGAACGCTGCATCGCCTGCAAACTGTGCGAAGCAGTTTGCCCGGCGATGGCCATCACGATCGAATCGGAACAGCGTGACGACGGTTCGCGCCGCACGACGCGTTACGATATCGACTTGACCAAGTGCATCTTCTGCGGTTTCTGCGAAGAGTCCTGCCCGGTCGATTCGATCGTCGAGACGCAAATCCTGGAATATCACGGCGAAAAACGCGGGGATTTGTATTACACGAAAGAGATGTTGCTGGCCGTCGGTGATCGTTATGAAAATGACATCGCTGCTGCGCGCGCCGCCGACGCACCTTATCGCTGATGGATGCGCCGTAGCTGATAAGCTGCGGCGCGCCCCTCGTTCATCTGTACGTCTATTGGGTTTTTTATGGACTTTAAAACAATTTTGTTTTACGCCTTCGCGCTGATCTTGATTCTGGCAGCGACGCGCGTTATCACGGCACGCAATCCGGTCCACGCAGTACTGTTCCTGGTGCTGTCCTTTTTCTCTGCAGCGGGCATCTGGATGCTGCTGCAAGCTGAATTCCTGGCCATCGTGCTGGTATTGGTGTATGTCGGCGCCGTGATGGTGCTGTTCCTCTTCGTGGTCATGATGCTCGATATTAATATTGATCGCATGCGCGAAGGCTTCTGGGGCTATCTGCCTTTGTCGGTGACGGTGGGCGTGATCATCGTGCTGGAAATGGCCGCTGTCTTGTGGCACGGTTTCCGCAACTTTACGCCTAGCACCGCGCCGGTGAACGTCAACCTGGGCGGCACCAAGGAACTGGGCATGCTGATCTACACGAAATACGTGTTCGCCTTCGAAATCGCGGCCGTCGTGCTGCTGGTCGCCATCGTTGCCGCAGTCGCATTGACTTTGCGCAAACGCAAGGACACCAAGCATTTTGCTCCGGGCGATGCCGTGCGCGTCAAGCGCAACGATCGTCTGAAGATCATCAAGATGGACGCGGTTGTCGAGCGTCCTGCCGCTGAGCCGGAAGTTAAGGAGGCACCATGACATTATCGCTCACACATTTCCTGGTCCTGGGCGCGATCCTGTTCGCAATCTCGATCGTCGGTATTTTCCTGAACCGCAAGAACATCATCGTATTGCTGATGGCAATCGAATTGATGTTGTTGGCGGTGAATATGAATTTCATCGCGTTTTCCCATTTCATGGGCGACGCGGCCGGTCAGATCTTCGTTTTCTTCATCCTGACGGTTGCCGCCGCTGAGTCGGCTATCGGTCTGGCTATTCTGGTGGTGATGTTCCGTAATCTGGATACCATCAACGTCGAAGACCTGGACAGCCTCAAAGGCTGATGTTTTTCAGACTCGATCTCTCGAATAATAACGATTAAGGTTCATCATGGCGGGGCAACTCCTCAACCCTAACCTCCTTCTTGCCGTACCGCTGGCGCCGCTGGCCGGTGCTGCGATTGCAGGCTTGCTTGGCACCCAGTTTCTGGGTAATTTGGTCGGACGCAAGACGTCGCATACCGCGACGATCCTGGGCGTACTGATTGCGTTCATCCTGTCGGTGCAGACACTGCTGGCAGTGATGGATGGCGCGACATTCAATGGCACGATCTATAACTGGATGACGATCGGCACCCTGAAGATGGAAGTGGGCTTCCAGATCGATTCGCTGTCGGCGATGATGATGTGCGTGGTCACCTTTGTCTCCCTGATGGTGCACATCTACACGATCGGCTACATGAAAGACGACGAAGGCTATAACCGCTTCTTCGCCTACATCTCGCTGTTCACGTTCTCGATGCTGATGCTGGTCATGGCCAACAACTTCCTGCAACTGTTCTTCGGTTGGGAAGCCGTGGGCCTGGTCTCTTACCTGCTGATCGGCTTCTGGTACCAGCGTCCGACGGCCATCGTCGCCAACATGAAGGCTTTCCTGGTCAACCGCGTGGGCGACTTCGGCTTCATCCTGGGCATCGGCCTGCTACTGGCCTACGCCGGCAGCATGAACTACCAGGAAGTGTTCGCCAAGAAAGAGGAACTGGCGCTGTTGAGCTTGCCGGGCACCGACTGGGCCTTGCTGACCGTTGCCTGCATCTGCCTGTTCATCGGCGCGATGGGTAAATCGGCGCAGTTCCCGCTGCACGTGTGGCTGCCTGACTCGATGGAAGGTCCTACCCCGATCTCGGCACTGATACACGCCGCGACGATGGTGACGGCCGGTATCTTCATGGTCTCGCGCATGTCGCCGCTGTTCGAACTGTCCGACACGGCACTATCGTTCATCCTGGTGATCGGCTCCATCACGGCGCTGTTTATGGGTTTCCTGGGCATCATCCAGAACGACATCAAGCGCGTCGTCGCTTACTCGACCCTGTCGCAGCTCGGCTATATGACCGTCGCGCTGGGCTCGTCCGCGTACTCCGTGGCCGTGTTCCACCTGATGACGCACGCTTTCTTCAAGGCACTGCTGTTCCTGGGCGCCGGTTCCGTCATCATCGGCATGCACCATGACCAGGACATCCGCAACATGGGTGGCTTGCGCAAATACATGCCGATCACTTGGATCACGTCCCTGGTCGGTTCGCTGGCCCTGATCGGCACGCCGCTGTTTTCCGGTTTCTACTCGAAAGACAGCATCATCGAAGCCGTCGAAGCGACGCACATCTGGGGTGCTGGCTTTGCCCAGTTCGCCGTGCTCGCTGGCGTCTTCGTGACCGCCTTCTATTCGTTCCGCATGTATTTCCTCGTCTTCCACGGCAAGGAACGTTTCGGCCAAGCGCACGCGCACGGTCACGACGACCATCACGCACCGAAAGCGGCCCATGGCGCGCACGGCGATGCGCATGACGATCATGGTCATGAAGAAGACGAAGACGAGCACGCGCACCACGGTCTGGAACCTGGCCAGAAGCCGCATGAATCGCCGTTCGTCGTGTGGTTCCCGCTGGTGATGCTGGCGATCCCGTCGCTGCTGATCGGTTACCTGACCATCGGCCCGATGCTGCATGGCGATTTCTTCAAGGGCGTGATCTTCGTTGGTGAAAACCATCCAGCAATGCAAGAGTTGTCGCATGAATTCCACGGCGCGATGGCGATGGCGATCCACGGCCTGTCGACGGCACCGTTCTGGCTGGCATTGTCCGGCGTGGTGGCAGCTTACTATTGCTATATGGTCAACCCGCGTGTACCGGCCTGGTTTTTTGCCAAGTTCCACGCGATCCACACCTTGCTCGACAACAAGTACTACCTGGATAAGTTCAATGAAGTCGTGTTCGCCGGCGGTGCCCGTTTGTTGGGCAATGGCCTGTGGAACTTCGGTGACAAGAAGCTGATCGACGGTTTCGTCGTCAATGGCAGCGCCAAGGCCGTCGCCTGGCTGTCCTCGCTGTCGCGAGTGTTGCAGACCGGCTACATCTATCACTATGCATTCGTGATGATCCTGGGCGTGCTGGGCTTCCTGATCTATTTCCTGCCATTCTGGCCCGCTAAGTAAGCTGACCTGATAAAAGAATACTGAGAACCATGATGCAGTCTACGATTTCTACATTACCTCCTTACCTGAGTCTGTCGATCTGGGTGCCGATCATTTGCGGCGTCCTGGTCCTGGCTCTCGGCCGTGACAGCAAAGCGGGCTTCACCCGCTGGCTGTCGCTCGCTGGCGCCGTGCTCAGCATGCTGTGCACCTTGCCGCTGATCCAGCATTTCGACAACGCCGCACACGGCATGCAATTCGTCGAAAAAGCACCGTGGATAGCGACCTTCAATATCTGGTACTCGCTGGGTATCGACGGTCTGTCGCTGTGGTTCGTGCCTCTGACGGCCTTCATCACGGTCATCGTCGTCATTTCCGCTTGGCAAGTGATCGAGAAGCGCGTCGCCCAGTACATGGGTGCCTTCCTGATCCTGTCGGGCTTGATGATCGGCGTGTTCTGCGCGCTCGACGGCTTGCTGTTCTACTTCTTCTTTGAAGCAACCCTGATCCCGATGTTCATCATCATCGGTATCTGGGGCGGTTCAAACCGCGTGTACGCGTCGTTCAAGTTTTTCCTGTACACCTTCTTTGGGTCCTTGCTGACCTTGGTTGCCATCATCTACCTGCGCAATGTGTCGGGCACTTTCGACATCCTGGCCTGGCACGCGTTTAAGTTGACGATGCACGAACAGATCTTCATCTTCTTGGCCTTCCTGATGGCGTTTGCCGTCAAAGTGCCGATGTTCCCGGTCCACACGTGGTTGCCGGACGTCCACGTGGAAGCGCCTACCGGCGGTTCCGCCGTACTGGCCGCCATCATGCTGAAACTGGGCGCCTACGGTTTCCTGCGTTTTTCGCTGCCGATCACGCCCGACGCCAGTCACTACCTGTCCGGTTTCATGATCGCCTTGTCGCTGATCGCCGTGATCTACATCGGTCTGGTTGCCCTGGTGCAAACTGACATGAAAAAACTGGTCGCCTATTCGTCGATCGCGCACATGGGTTTCGTCACCCTGGGTTTCTTTATGTTCAACGACATTTCGGTGCAGGGCGGTATCGTGCAGATGGTCTCGCACGGCTTCATCTCCGGCGCGATGTTCCTGTGCATCGGCGTGCTGTATGACCGCATGCATACCCGCAACATCGCCGACTACGGCGGCGTCGTGAATCGCATGCCGAAATTTGCTGCCTTCTTCGTGCTGTTCTCGATGGCTAACTGCGGCTTGCCAGCCACGTCCGGCTTTGTCGGCGAGTTCATGGTGATCCTGGGCGCGGTGCAATTCAACTTCTGGATCGGCTTGCTGGCTGCAACGGCACTGATCTGGGGCGCGGCGTACTCGCTGTGGATGGCCAAGCGCGTGGTGTTCGGCAAGATCAAGAACAAGCATGTGGCTGAACTGACCGACATCAACAAACGTGAATTCTTCATGCTTGCTGTGCTGGCCATCGCCGTGCTCGTGATGGGTCTGTACCCAGCCCCGTTCACCGACACGATGCAAACTTCGGTTGCCGACCTGCTGCAGCATGTCGCCATCAGCAAGTTGCCTTAAATAGAAGACCGATAACATGACTAATGCACCTAATCTGGTACCGCTGTACGCGGAAATCTTTCTGCTGATCGCCACCTCGGCGATCTTGCTGATCGATATGTTCTTGCCTGCGGCGAAGCGTTCGATCACCTATGCGCTGTCGCTGCTGACCTTGGCCGGCTGCGCCTTGCTGACCGTGGGCGACTTCAACGCGGGCACCACCGTCTACACGTTCCACAATATGTTCGTGTCGGACCCGATGTCGCAGTTGCTCAAACTGTTCTCGTACGGCGCCGTGGCGCTGACCCTGATCTACTCGCGTGCCTATGCCACCGACCGCAGCATGCTGTCGGGCAACCTGGGCGGCGAGTTCTACGTGCTGGCCCTGTTTGCACTGCTGGGCCAGATGATCATGATCTCGGCCAACAACTTCCTGATCATCTACCTGGGTCTGGAACTGATGTCGCTGTCGCTGTACGCGCTGATCGCCTTGCGCCGTGACAATGCCAAGGCCACGGAAGCGGCCATGAAATACTTCATCCTGGGCGCACTGGCTTCCGGTTTCATGTTGTACGGTATCTCGATGCTGTACGGTGCCTCCGGCACGCTGGACCTGGGCGAACTGCGCGTGGCGCTGGAAAACGGCAAGACCAACGGTACCATCATGGTCTTCGGCCTGGTCTTCCTGGTCGCCGGCCTGGCCTTCAAACTGGGCGTCGTGCCATTCCACATGTGGGTGCCTGACGTGTATCAAGGTTCGCCGACGGCCGTGACGTTGCTGCTGGGCGCGGCGCCGAAACTGGCTGCGTTTGCCATCACCCTGCGTCTGCTGGGCGAGGGCTTGCTGCCGATGGCGCATGACTGGCAGCAAATGCTGCTGGTGCTGGCCGTGATGTCGCTGGCGATCGGTAACTTCACCGCCATCGCGCAAACCAATTTGAAGCGCATGCTCGCGTATTCGACCATCGCGCAAATGGGCTTCGTGCTGCTGGGCCTGCTGTCCGGTACCGTGGACGCAGCCAACAACACCCTGAACGCGGCTGGCGCAGCGACCGCCTACGGCGCCGCGATGTATTACGTCATTACCTATGTGTTTACCACCCTGGGTACCTTTGGCGTGATTATGTTGCTGGCACGTAACGGTTTTGAAGCGGAAGAACTGGCTGACTTCAAGGGCCTGGGCAAACGCAGCCCGATCTTCGCGCTGGTGATGACGCTGTTCATGTTCTCGCTGGCCGGCGTGCCGCCGCTGATGGGATTCATGGCCAAGTACTCGGTGCTCGCTTCCGTGCTGGCCACGGGCCAGTTGTGGCTGACCATCGCTGCCGTGCTGTTCTCGCTGATCGGTGCCTTCTACTATCTGCGCGTCGTGAAAATGATGTGGTTCGACGAGCCGACCGACAGCAACGCATTGGTCGTGCATGGCGACATGCGCGTCGTGCTGGCCCTGAATGGCGTGTTCGTCCTGGCGCTCGGCGTGATGCCTAACAGCATCCTCGCTGCCTGCGCCACTGCCATCACCAAGACCCTGGCGTCCTGATCGATGGATGTCACCGCCTCAAGTTGGCTGCTGATCGCCCTGGGTATCCTGGGCGCCAACCTGCCATTCTTGAACGAGAAACTGTTTGCCGCCGTGCCCTTGAAAAGGGCGCAGCTGGCAGAGGGCGGCAAAAGCTGGCGCAAGCCGCTGGCACTGCGCTTGCTGGAGATGGTAATTCTGTACTTCATCGTCGGCGCCGTGGCGTTCGGTCTCGAAGCGCGCATCGGTAACGCATTCCCGCAGACGTGGGAGTTCTATGCGATTACCGGCTGTCTGTTCATGGTGCTGGCGTTCCCAGGCTTTGTCGGACGCTACTTGCGTAAACGCCGTTAGCAGCATCTACCGAAAGCGGCGCCTCTGGCGCCGTTTTTTATTGAACATAAGGAAATGCATGGATACCCAATCCACCGATACGCAATTGATTGAAACCAAAGTGGACGGCGAGCTCGTCTACCAAGGCGGCTTCCTGCGCGTGCAGCGCGACCGTGTCGCCCTGCCTGACGGCAAGATCACGGCGCGCGAATTCATCCTGCATCCGGGCGCCGTCGTCATCCTGCCGCTGCTCGACGATGGCAGCGTACTGATGGAACGCCAGTACCGCTATCCGCTGGACCGCGTGTTTATCGAATTCCCGGCCGGCAAGATCGATGCGGGAGAGTCGCACCTGGCGTGCGCCCAGCGCGAGTTGCTGGAAGAGACTGGTTATACGGCCAGCGACTGGCATTTCGTGTCCACCATTCATAACGCCATCGCCTATTCCGACGAACACCTGGAACTGTTTTTGGCGCGTGGCCTGGTGGCCGGTGAGCGCCAGCTCGACGACGGTGAATTCCTCGAAACGTTTACGGCCACCGTGCCGCAGCTGCTCGACTGGGTCAAGGATGGCACGATTACGGATGTCAAAACCGTCATCGGCATCTTCTGGCTCGACAAGATCACCAGCGGCGCCTGGCAAACGGCTTGATCCTGCGCATGCGTAAGGTGATTTTCCTGCTGCTTGCCGGTGTCACCTTCGGTGCCCAGGCGCAGGCGCGCACGCCGTTCCAGGTGCGCTGCGAAGACACGATCAGCAAGACGGTGTCGGTACTGACGGCGCAGCAGAACGGCTACAGCATCGACACGCATCTGCCGTACAAGGCCTTGACGGTGATGAAGGGCATGGCACGCGCCAATACCTGGGTGCTGGGCTTGACGAAGACCGAGTCGCAAGTGCAGATTGGCCTGGCCGGACCGATGTTGCAAGACCCTGCCAGCGGCTACGAATGTGTGGCGCCACAGATTTCCGTCAAGCTCAATTACGCTCCCGTGGTCATTTACATCGGCCGCGAGTTCGCCCCCGGCACTTGCGCGTATGATGAAATACTCACGCACGAGCTGCGGCACATGAAAACCTATATGGAACATTTGCCGCGCGTGGAAAAGACCGTGCGCGCGGCACTGGCCAAGCGCTTCGAGGCCCGGCCCTTGTACGCGCCCAGCGGCACGGCCAAGTCGGCGTTGGCGCGCGAGATCGACACGGGCTGGTTGCCGTACGTCAAGGCCGAGATGCGCAAGGTGGAAGTCTTGCAGGCGGCCATCGATACACCGCAAGAATATGCGCGCCTGAGCAAGGCGTGCAATGGCGAAATCCAGACTATATTGGCCGGCAAGACACAAGCCGCCCAGCACTGACACGACAAGGAAACGCATGCCAGCAGTACCGAATCGCCCCCGTTATTTTGCGCTGATCCCCGCCGCTGGCGTGGGCGCGCGCATGCAAGCGGGCAGTCCCAAGCAATACCTGCCCATCGCGGGCAAGCCCATGCTGCGCCACGCCGTGGACGCCTTTCTCGCCAGCGCGCTGATTGCGCACACGTATATTGTCGTCAGCGCTGACGATGGGCAGATCGATGGCCTGCTGCCAGATCAAGGCGCGGAGCACGGCGTCACCGTGTTGCGCTGTGGCGGTGCCACGCGCATGGACACGATTTTGAATGCCTTGCAGGCACTGCACGCCTGCATCGATGCCCACGACCAGGTGCTGGTGCACGACGCAGCGCGGCCCGGCCTGACGCCGGCGCTGATCGCAAAGCTCATCAACGAGGTGGGCGCGCATCCGGCAGGCGGCTTGCTGGCCTTGCCCGTGGTCGATACGGTCAAGCGGGCGGGGGCGGACACGGGTGGCGCCAGCATGTCGGCCCAGACGGTGCCGCGCGACGGTCTGTGGCTGGCGCAGACGCCGCAAATGTTTTCCTATGCCTTGCTGCACCAAGCGCTGTCGCAAGCGCCCGATCCGCACGCCATCACGGACGACGCCAGCGCCGTCGAAGCGCTGGGCCTGGCACCCATGCTCGTCGAGGGCCATCCGCGCAACCTGAAGGTGACCTTGCCGCGCGACATACACACGGCCGAGCTGTATTTGGCCCATTCTTCGCCCATTCCTGAATTTTAAAGAGACTTGCATGCACACGACGACTCCCGTACTGCCTTTCCGTATCGGCCAGGGCTATGACTGCCACGCGCTGGTGGAAAACCGCGACCTCATCATTGGCGGCGTGAACATCCCGCACCACCTGGGCTTGCTTGGACACTCCGATGCCGACGTGTTGCTGCACGCCATCACGGATGCCATCTTCGGCGCCGCCGCGCTGGGCGACATCGGCCGCCATTTCCCCGATACGGACGCGCAATTCAAGGGCGCCGATTCGCGCACGCTGCTGCGCGAAGCCGCGCGCCGCGTGCAAGCGAGCGGTTATAGCATTGGCAATATCGACGCCACCATCATCGCCCAGCGCCCGAAGATGGCGCCGCATATCGCCGCCATGTGCGCCAACGTGGCCGAAGACCTGGGCGTCGCTGTGGGGCAGGTCAACATCAAGGCCAAGACGAATGAAAAGCTGGGCTACCTCGGACGTGAAGAAGGCATCGCGGCCGAAGCCGTGGCCTTGCTGCTGCGCGCCTGAGCCAGCGCCTTCGCATTGTCCGCCGGCAGGACAGAGATCGTGCTTGCGACTTCCTGGCTGGGATATCGACCGCTTCGCCGCCGGGCGTCGTGGCGCAGTCGCACGCCAGGCGCCATCTTCGCTTAAGATGGCGCCTTTCTTCCAGTGAAGGTGGCGCTGATGGCCCGAGATACCTATGCATACCGGCACGTTGCCGTCGAATCGCGCGCGATCAATGGCCATGTGGAAATTCGCCCCGTACCGGGCCAGGCTTTTTCGCCGGAACTGGCCGTGCAGTGCTCGCGTCGTCTGGTCGATCTGCTGCGCTACCCGCTGGGTAGCCGGTTCTTATTATTGGCCAAGCTGACGGACCGCCTGGGCGGCACGCCCTTCCTGTATGCCTATCATGGCGACGCAGACGTCGTGATGACGCCGGCCGAAGTGAGCAAATTCCTAGGCGAGTTTCGCCGCGGGCGTATCTGAGGCGGCTTTCTTGCTATGCCATGCAGGCCGCGCCGGTGGTGTTTGCATGGGGAAGTCCTGAAAGGCGAGAGGTTTTTAACCGGTCGGTATATAGTCAGTCCGGGCAGACATGGTTGTCAATAATTTTTACCGAACGGCATGAAACAAGACAAAGAAGTGCAAGCCCCCAAGGCGAAAATGGGCCGTCCGCGCACCTTCGACGCGGATGAGGCGCTCGATTGCGCCATGAAGGTGTTCTGGGAAAAAGGCTATGAAGGCAGTTCTTTGCCGGAATTGACGAAAGCCATGGGCATGAACCGGCCCAGCCTGTATGCCGTCTTCGGCAATAAGGAACAACTATTCCACAAGGCGCTGGAGCGCTATAGCGACACGCGCATGCAGTTTTTCGATGCGGCGCTCGAGCAGCCGAGCGCGCGCCAGGTGGTGGAAGCCTTGCTGACGCAGTATGTCGACGCGCAAACCATGCCCGATGGCCCGCACGGCTGCATGGGCGTGAATGCGGCGCTCGCCTGCAGCGACGATGCCTTGCCGATCCGCGATGAATTGTTTGCGCGCCGCTTGCGCAGTGAAATCAAATTGCGCGAACGCTTGCGGCGCGCCAAGGAGGAGGGCGATTTGCCGCTCGATTCCTGTCCTGAGCAGCAGGCGCGCTTTGTCGTGACCCTGTCGCAGGGCATGGCGATCCAGGCGGCGGCGGGTGTCTCGCGCGAGCAATTGCAGCAGATGGTGGGATTGCTGCTGCGCAATTGGCCGCTGTAACTACTCTGCCGGCGAGATGGTCTTGGCCAGCTCGCTAGGCGCCTTGCGCCGCCAGGCGGCAGTCAGGGCGGCGGCCAGCATGTCCAGCTCAGCATCGGCCAGGCGCACCGTGATGCCGGTCAGCCGTTCGCCCCACCATAGTTTTTCGCAGCCGGACGGCGAGATGACGGTGGCGATATGCGCCGCTTCCGCATCGAGCAGCACGTTGATATGCTCGTCGTCGGGCAGGGTGGCAAAGATCTTCCCGCCCACGCGAAAGGCTGGACGCTCGTGGTGTTCTTCCTCGGTGGTGTCGGGAAACGACAGTGCCAGATAGCGTAGTTCTTCCAGGTCGACCATTTCCTCTTACTCCCTCAACGAACAGATAGCGGCATGCATGTATTTTGCCACGCTGTTTCGCCGCGTGGTGCAGCCGCATGCGAAAAGAAATGCGCACGATGCGACACTGGCCGGTGACTTTGTGGTGTCTGCGCGACATGTCAGAAGACAGCACAGGACTGCGACAGGCGCGCATCCTGTGGTTTCTGGCCGTTTTTTCTGCCAAAAGTGATGTTGTCATAAAATTATCTTACATGGCAAAAAGAAAAATACTTTTCTTCCATGAAATTTAAGTTAGAATAGATTCATCGTATTACCTGAACCGTCAATTGGCAGGCTTTATCCCGGGAACCCGAACCCTTTCCAGGATGCGCTCAGTGTTGCCATGGCGCTGCCACAAGACCGTGTTTTGTGTGGAGGCTGCGCTCCTGACTGATCAGCCTGCAATTTCCGTGCGACGCGCACACGCCTCAATGCAGCGTGTATTTAGCGCAAGCGCCTTCAAACCTGCTGTGCCCGTTAAATTTTACTGACTGGATACTTATATGAAAAACTTGCCTAAAATCGCCGTGTCCCTGATCGCTGTTGCTGCGTTTGCCCAAGCAAACGCTAGCACCATCACACTCTCCACTGGCTACTCGACTGCCGGTGCGCAAACTTCCGCTGGCGCTTACCAGTCCGTGGTCAATGCTGCCGTCGCCACGCCGGGCGCCGGCTATGGTACGACGACGATTGCCAGCTACAACAACGTCACGAATCGCGGCCTGTTCGGCAGCGGTTCGAACATCGCCTTCAAGGCGGTGATCAATTTCGGTGTCAGCGCAGCCGATGCGGGTGCCTGGAGTTTCCGTAGTGGCGTCGACTTCGGCAAGGGCGGCGCCCTGTTCCTCGACGGCGTGGCGCTGAATATGAAGAGCAACGACCTGTGGTGGGCTGGTAATTACAACAATGCCAACCAGTTCCTCGCCGGTTCGAGCACCTTGTCGGCAGGTAACCATACCTTGAGCATCTTCGGCCTGGAAGGCTGCTGCGATGGCGGCCAGCAAGTCCAGTTCAAGGCCGGCAAAGGCAATTTCACCAGCTTTTCCAGCACCGATGGCCTGGTCTCGGCCGTGCCGGAACCAAGCACCTACGCCATGCTGTTGATCGGCCTGGGCTTGTTGGGTTTTACCGCACGCCGCAAGCAGAACATCAAGTTCTAAGCAACTAGCCTGAGCGCTTCGCGGCGCATGTAAAAAAGCCCGCCGGTCTGTCAAGACCTGGCGGGCTTTTTGTCTGATGGAAGCTTATTCTGCGCTGTCTTCGTCGTCATCGCTGCCCTTGGCCGCTTTGCCGCGCTCGGCGTCCACGGTGCGCTGCAAGGCGGCCGCATCGCGCCAAAAAGCCGCGGTCGTGTGATCCGGACTCAGGCGCAATGCAGGCGGGTAAATCGCCGACATGTAGGCCTCGTCGGCCAGGCGGCCGTTGATTTGCAGGTTGCTCAGCAGGATCAGGGTCGAGCCGATGATGGCCAGCACCACGGCAACGAGGCCGAACCGGCGCCGGTGTCGCGGTTTGATCGTGCACAAGTGGTAGTAGATCATGGCGCAGGCAATGACAATGAATAGATGCCGCCCGTAGCGCGTCAGCACTTCCAGCGACAGCGCATACGCCGCGACGCTGCTGCCCAGTTCCCACACCTCCATGCACAACAAGCCGCAGCCGATGATGAACAGGTGGCGGCCGAAGCGCGCCACATGCCCAAACAGGCGATTTGCCGCGGTCCAGATCGACGCCCATACGAGGCCGCCGGCGAGCGCGTAAGCGATGATCATCAGGCTGGCAATCGGGTCAAAGGCTTCCGCGTCACCGAGCCAGTTACTGAAGGCGGCCGAAGCGCCTATCATGGCCAGGCCGGCGATGGCGGGGCGCAAGCCTTCCCATTCGTGCCTGCTGGTGTCGCTCAGTTCGGGCGCAACAGGGTGGTCGCTGGCGCGCACGCGCAGGAGCGTGTGGCCCAGGCGCACGATGCTGTTGCCGTTCAAGGCCACGCGCAGTTGCCGCTGTCCCCGGTGGATCACGCCATTCTGGCTGCCCAGATCGCGCAACAGCAGGCCGCCGGTGCCATCATCTTCGACGATGGCGTGCTCGGCTGCCGTGTGCGCGTCATCGAGGATGACGTCATTGTCGTAGCCACGGCCGATGCGAATCGGCAGCGATACCATTTGCTGGCGTTGCCGCACCTCGCCATTGTCGGCGAGTATTTCGATGAAGTACGGTGCTTTCATGGCTGGCCTGTCCCGCCGGTGGCCGGTGCCCGCGATAGTGCTTCGAGGAAGGTGCGCGTGACGCGCATACCGTTGGCGTAGGACACGCCGCGCGCATCGATGCGGCTTTGCAAGCTCATGAGTGGCGCATCGGTGCTGGCGGCCAGCAGGGCAAAATCGTACAGGCCGGTAAACTTGCGGTAGGCGCGCACGCACAGCACGGCGCGCAGAGGCAGGGTGCTGTTCTTAACGAACTGTTCGGTGCAATGGGGACCCGTCAGGTGCGCGCTCTTGTAGCTGCCGAAACTTTCATTCTTGAACGAGGTGCTGGCCAGCTCGGAAAAGCGCAGCGCGCCCAGTTCGCTGCTGCGCAAGAATTCGTGGCGCATCGACACTTGCCCCGTCTGCAGGGCGCCAGAAATGAAAATCGCCGATTCCATGGCGCAGCTGGTGTTGTCGAGCATGTAGGGCTTGTCGGCTTTGACGTTGGAGCGGCCCCAGCAGCGCATCTGGTCCGACTCGCGCACGGGCACGCGATATGGGCCCATGGCTTTCAGGCTCAAGGGCGTGTCGAGCAGGCGCGCCAGCATGGCATCCTGGTGCGCGAGCAGCTGCGCCGTCACTAGCGGCTTGAAGTCTTTCGGCGGTTTGCCTTGCAGGGCCACCTTGGCCAGCAATTGCTGGGCATAGCGGGCTGGCACCAGAAAACTGACGAGTTCGCCATCGAGGCGTTTCGATACATTCACGCCGGCCACGTCGCCCGTCGCGGTGACGCTGGGGCCGCCGCTCATGCCGGCATTGATCGGTCCCGTGAACATCAGCTGGTCGTAGAAGCTGCGCGTGACGATGCCGTTGTACGCGCCTTCCGAGATGGCGAAGCCCAGGTCCAGCGGATTGCCCATCGAATAAAGATATTGGCCCTGAACCAAGGGTGCCAGTGGTTCCGGCATCTTGAAAAAACCGGTGCCGTGGCGGTTCACGCGCAAGACGGCCAGGTCGTGCAGCACATCGACGGCCAGCAATTCCACATTGCCGCGCTGGCCGCTGGTGTCGACCCATTCGCCGACATAGGTATCGGGGTCGAGCGCGAATTGCGACACGACATGATAGTTACTCACCACCAAGTTGCCCGTGCCGATCAAAAAGCCTGAGCCGACCGACGATTGCGTGCGGCCGTTCTTCAGCAGCACGCGCACTTGCAGTATGTCGGCACGCGCGGCCGTGTACAGCTTTTGCGCGGCCGACGAGGGCGGTGGCAAGGCCGCATGTTCGGTGGCGACGGACGTAGTGGTGGCCGCTGGCGGCTTGGCGCTTGGAGTCGACGTACTGGTCGCCGCTGCGGTGGCGGTGCCTGCGGCAGCGGAGGCCGCGTGCAGCCCTGCGGCAGCGCACAGGCCGGCCAGCAAGAAGGCGTAGTGAGATAATTTCATGCATCCTTTGTGCGTAAGCCGCAGCGACGCTGGCGCGGGCCGGCGCCCAGGCTGCGCGCGCCGGCCATTACAGGGCGCCGTCTTCCAGCGCCGGCGCCGTTTCCGGCGTCATCATGTGACCCAGTTTGCTTTGCTTGGTATTGAGGTAGTGCTGGTTGAAGGCGTTGCGGTTGACCAGCAGCGGCACCCGTTCGGTCACCGTGATGCCCAGCGCTTCCATGGCGGCGATCTTGCGCGGGTTGTTCGTCATCAAGCGCAGGCTGTGGATGCCGAATTGCGCAAACATGGGCTTGCACAAGGTGTAATTGCGCGCGTCGGCCTTGAATCCCAGCTGTTCATTCGCCTGTACCGTGTCGGCGCCCGCTTCCTGCAGGCGATAGGCGCGGATCTTGTTGATCAGGCCAATGCCGCGGCCTTCCTGGCGCAGGTACAGCAAAATACCGCGGCCTTCCTCGGCGATGCGTTTCAAGGCGCCTTCGAGCTGGGCGCGCAGTCGCAGCGCTGGGAAAACAGCACGTCGCCTGTCAGGCACTCGGAATGCACGCGCGCCAGTACCGGTTCGCCGTTGCCGACATCGCCCAGCACCATGGCCAGGTGTTCCTTGCCCGTGGCGTGTTCGACAAAGGCGTGCAGCGTGAACTGGGCCCACGGCGTCGGCAGTGCGCAGGAAGTCGTGTAATCCAATTCGCCTGTCGCCAGGAGGTCTGCGCCGCTTTGCATGGTTGTGCTCATATAGGTAATTGTCAAAAATAAAGGCGCGCGGTACCACTGCGGTGCCGACGCGCCCTGCCATCATACCAAAAAGCAGGGGAAACCATTTCCCCTGGCTGAGATTTGAATGCTGGAATGTCTGGTGTTGTTCCTTTATTTGCGGCCGGATCCGGCTTTTGCAAGACGGCTCCCTACCCGGGCAAATCGAAGAGCAGCACTTCCGCCTCGTGCGCCTGGGTCAACGTCACTGCCGCTTCCTGCATTAATTTTAGCGCATCGCCCGCTTTGAGCGCTGTGCCATTGACGACCAGGCTACCGCGGATCAGGTGCACATAAGCGTTGCGGCCTTCGTCCAGCGCATGTTCAGCTTGCTCGCCTTCGTGCAGGATGCTGGCGTAGATGGCCGCATCCTGGTGGATCAGTACGGAACCCTGGCGTCCATCGCTGGAGGCGATCAGGCGCAGCTTGCCGCGTTTGCTTTGCGGCGTGAAATGTTTTTCTTCATAGCTGGGCGCAATGCCTGTCACGTTCGGCTGGATCCATATCTGCAGGAAGTGCAAGCCATCCGTGGCGGAATGGTTGAACTCGCTGTGACGCACGCCGCTGCCGGCGCTCATGCGCTGCACATCGCCGTAATGCAGGACCGAACCGGTGCCCATGCTGTCCTTGTGTTCAAGCGCGCCGTCGAGCACATACGAAATGATTTCCATATCGCGGTGGCCGTGCGTGCCGAAACCCTGGCCTGGCGTGACGCGGTCTTCATTGATGACCAGCAGGGGGCCAAAACCCATGTGCAGCGGATCGTGGTAGCTGCCAAAAGAAAAGCTGTGATGGGAATTGAGCCAGCCGTGGTTGGCGGCACCGCGTTGCTCGCTATGACGAATCTGTAACATGCTGGACTCCGTTTCTATAAGTGAATGTGCGATAATTTCGAAGGACCGTTGCCTGGCAGTTGCTTTGGCGTCTTTTCTTG
This sequence comes from Janthinobacterium lividum PAMC 25724, assembly GCA_000242815.2. Classification (GTDB taxonomy): domain Bacteria; phylum Pseudomonadota; class Gammaproteobacteria; order Burkholderiales; family Burkholderiaceae_D; genus Janthinobacterium; species Janthinobacterium lividum_D. Next base: position 183,507 of record AHHB01000037.1, on the reverse strand, counting down.
ACTTTTCTACGCGATGTAGCAAGTATAGGCCGGCCAGGCTGGAAAGAAAAACGGAAAATCTATCATGCTATGATCGAAAAAATCGAATGTTAAGACTGAGCCTGGAAGCTTTGCAAATCGTCGACGCCATCGACCGCCGCGGATCGTTTTCAGCGGCCGGCAAGGAGTTGCATAAAGTGCCGTCCACCATTTCCTACACGGTGGCCAAGCTGGAAGACGACTTGGGTGTACAGGTATTCCAGCGCAACGGTCCGAAAGTCATGCTGACGACGGCTGGCCAGGAATTGCTGAAAGAGGGCCGCTACCTGCTGAAGGCAGCGCAGGACCTCGAGCATCGCGTGCGCCGGGTGGCTTGCGGCTGGGAGACGGAATTGTCCATCGGCATCGATTCCATGTTTTCCGCCGTGGCGCTGGCCGACGACGTGCGCGCTTTTTATGCGGTAGCCGAGCAGACGCGCTTGCGCCTGTCGCAAGACACCCTGTCGGGCACCTGGGAATCGCTGCTGGAGCGGCGGGTCGACCTGCTGCTGGGCGCGCCCGGCGACGGGCCGGCCGGTGGCGGCTACATTGCGCAGCCGATCGGCATGCTTGACTTTGTGTTTGCCGTCGCCCCCACGCACCCGCTGGCACAGGTGGCGCAACCCTTGTCGCGCGCTCACTTGCAGCAGTACCGGGCAGTGGTGGTGGCTGATTCGGCGCGCCATTTGGCGCCGCGCACCGTGGGTGTGCTGTTGGGGCAAGATGTCTTGAGCGTGCCGAACATGCAGGTCAAGTTCGATTATCAGGTGCTGGGGCTGGGCTTTGGCTTCTTGCCGGGGCCGTGTGCGCGCGCCGCTATCGCCAGCGGCTTGTTGGTGGAAAAGGCCGTGGAAGAGCCAAAACCGTCAGAAACGTTTTACCTGGCGTGGCGCGTGGGCGAGGATGGCGCCGCGCTGCGCTGGTGGATGGCGCGCATGCGCGAACCCGATGTATTTGCCCGCCTGGCACAGCATCTGCCGGGCCGCGCCTGAGCCAAGACCGTGACGCGGTGCGATATGCTTCTGCTGAGGTCTTAAAATGTTGACATACGTCAACATTTTTAAGTTACCATATTCATAGTATTTCCACCGTCTTTCTGTCCTGACCTCCATGCCCCTGAGTGGGATTTTGATGATTACACACACCGCAGCGCCTCTGATATGTTTCCCTGACTTGGCACACGCGCGAGGTTGCCATGCTTGAAGCGAAGGTCGCGCTGTGCCTGCGCCTGGCGCAGGATGCCCGTGAACAGGCCGGGCCGCAGCAGGGGGCCACCCTGTTGCGGCTGGAGCAAGAGCTGCAGCGGCTGCGCGTCGCCGGCCGGCCCGTGGTGCGCGTGGCGCCGGCCGATGCCTTGCTGGAAATCGACCCCGATGGCTTCCTGATCGGCTGGAACCATGGTGCCGAACAGATGTTCGGCTATTCCGAACTCGAGGCGCTGGGCCAGCACATCCTGTTTTTGTATCCCGAAGACGATGCGGAAGCGAGCGTGCTGGAACTGCATTTCATGCAGGGCGACGTGGCGACCGATGTGCGCCGGCGCAAGAAGTCGGGCATGGTGACGTGGCTGCGCATGCACCGCCACCTGATCTACGATCAGTCGGGCAAGGCTTGCGGCATGGCCGTGCGCCTGTCGGCCATGAGCGAACCGCTGTCCGACGTGGATAAGGTGAAGTTGCACGCACGCATCATCGAAGATAGCGAGCAAGCCGTGCTGATCACGGATGCGGAGGAGCGCATCGTCTCCATCAACAGTTCCTTTAGCCGCATCACCGGCTATTCGCCGGCCGAGGCTATCGGCCGCACCCCCGATTTGCTGCGCTCGGGCGTGCACGACCCCGACTTCCGCGCCAAGGTGCGCGCCGCCATGCGGGGCCACGGTTCCTGGCGCGGCGAAATCATCGGTAAGCGCAAGAATGGCCAGCTATTCCCGCAAGATGTCACGATCAGCGTCGTGCGCGATGAATTTGGCGAAATCAGCCATGTGTTTTCCCTGTTTTCCGATATCTCAGTGCACAAGGATGCCGAGGCGCGCATGCAGCGCATGGCCAACTACGACAGCCTGACGGGCTTGCCTAACCGCTGCCTGCTGAACCAACTGGTGGATCAGGGCCTGGCCGAAGCGAAACGGCAGGGCACGCATGGCGCGCTGATGGTCATCGACATCAGTCGTATCGGTTCCATCAGCGATACCTTGGGCCATGAAGTGGGCGACCAGCTGGTGATCGCCATCGGCCGGCTGTTCCTGGGCGCGCTGCGCGATGCCGACATTCTGGCGCGCGTCGATAACAGCAAATTTGTCGTGGCGTTGTTGCACATCGAAAAGCGCGAACACGCGGCGAATGTGGCGCAAAAACTGCTCAGCTTGCTTGAAGCACCGATCAATATTGATGCGCACGCCCTGCACGTGGGCGCGAGCATCGGCATTACCGTGTATCCGGAAGACGGCCTGGAAGCGCCCGCCCTGTTCCGCTTTGCCGACGTGGCCGTGGCCAAGGCGGGGCAGGCCATCGAATCGACCTTCCTGTTTTATCGTGAAGACATGAACAGGCGGGCCAAGGAGCATTTGCGTCTGGAAAGCGAAATGCGATTGGCGCTGGGCGACAAGGAGCTGGAATTACATTACCAGCCGAAAGTGAGCCTGGCCAGCGGCCGCATCGTGGGCGCGGAAGCCTTGCTGCGCTGGAAGCATCCGATGCGCGGCATGGTCTCGCCCGGCCTCTTCATTCCTGTTGCCGAGGAAACCAGTTTGATTCTGGAGCTGGGCACCTGGGTGCTGGACGAGGCCTGCCGCCAGATCCGCAGCTGGGAAGACCGTGGCTTGCATATGCCGGCTATCGCCGTCAACCTGTCGGCGCGCCAGTTCGATGAGCAGTTGCCGGCGCGCATAGCTGCCGTGCTGGAGCGCTACCAGGTGCGGCCCGACCAAATCATGCTGGAAATCACGGAAAGCCTGCTGATGCGCGGTGCCGACAAGGTGATCGACATCATGAACCAGCTGGTGGCCATGGGCCTGGCGCTGGCGCTGGACGATTTTGGTACCGGTTATTCCAGCCTGGCGTATTTGAAAAAATTCCCCATCAGCACATTAAAAATTGACCGCTCGTTTGTGATCGGCTTGCCCTTCGAGGAAAACGATTGCGCCATCGCCCGCGCCATCGTGACCATGGCGCAACAGTTGCGCCAGGAAATCGTCGCGGAAGGGGTGGAAACGGCCGAGCAAATGCGCTTCTTGCGCGAACTGGGCTGCGATCAGCTGCAAGGCTATCTATTCAGTCCGGCCGTGCCGGCGGCGCAATTCGAGGCGATGCTGCGCGAGGGGCGGCAACTGCGCCTAGAAACGGTGAGCGCTTAAGCGATGCCGAGCTGCACTTTTGCCAGCAGGTCATCGTGCATCACGCGCTTGCAAGCACCGGTGGGCCGGCATTCGCAGGCCCGCCCTCACGACGATGGCGTGCCTGCGTTCCCGCATGCCCACGCCAGCCTGTGCGCATGGCACAATACGTCATTCGCACGCTACGTTCCACCAACCCCAGGACTTTCATGACCCGCGCCATCCTTGACGAAGACCAGATCCATCCCGCCGCCCGCGCTTTGATCGGCAGCAAGCACACGGACATCGTGCGCGAGGTGCAGGCTGCCATCGCCACACACCAGGTGGTGGTGGTCGGCATGGCGTTCAATCCGTTTCCGCGCAAAGCGCGCAAGATGCTCGACGTGTTGGGCACACCTTATCAATACCTGCAATACGGCAGCTATTTGAATCAGTGGCACCGGCGCAATGCTTTAAAAATGTGGACGGGCTGGCCCACGTTCCCCATGATTTTTGTCAACGGCATTCTCATCGGTGGCGCCAGCGAGCTGCAAAAGCTGGTGGAAAATGGCGCGTTCAGCGCCATGCTGGCGAAGAAAATGCGCTAGTTTTAAGGCTGGTCTTACGCTCCTTACTCACCCGGCCGCCACGGCGACTTGTGCGTGCGCAAGGGATCGAGCAGGCTGCGCAAATCGTTGTGGTCGAGCTCGTACATCAGCGCGATTAAACTGCCCAGTTCGCCCGAGGGAAATCCCTCGCGCGCGAACCAGCCCAGGTAGTGCCCCGGCAAGTCGGCCAGCAGCCGTCCCTGATATTTCCCATATGGCATTTCGCGCGCGACTAGCAGCGCCAGTTTTTCTGAATTCATGCAATGGCCCCGGATGTGATCGGACCAGTGTAGCAGATGCCCAGATGATGGATTTTAGTGCAAGGGCGCTGCCTAGTTCCAGGTGCTGCGGCGGCTGCATGCACGGCGTAGCTGCTACTGTACAAAAAACGCCCAGTCAGCACGAAAAATGCCAGTGTCACGGGGTCTGTCGCTGGTGCGGCAGACCCCGATGCCAACATTGAAACATGCGCTCATGCACGCGTCTATCGCGGTATGGCCACGCGGCCGGCAGTCAGCAAGGCATGCGTCTTGAGGCCGGCATGCGTGATGCTGGCGCTATCTGCCGCATTGGCGGTAAGCTGGAATACGCCGACCACTTCGGCTAGCATCTGCGCTTCTTTCTGCAACGCTGCCGCTGCGCTGCTGGCTTGTTCGACCATGGCGGCATTTTGTTGCGTCGCTTCATCCATCTCGCCCACGGCCTGGTTGACCGATTCGATGCCGGTGTTTTGTTCCTGGCTGGCCAGGCTGATCTCCGCCATGATGGCAGTGACGCGTTTTACGCTGCTCACAATCTCTTCCATCGTCGCGCCGGCATCGTCAACCAGGCGCGCGCCGATTTCAACGCGCTGCACCGAGCTGCCAATCAGGGTCTTGATTTCGCTGGCGGCTGAAGCCGACCGCTGAGCCAGGTTACGCACCTCGGTTGCCACGACAGCAAAGCCGCGGCCCTGCTCGCCGGCGCGCGCCGCTTCCACGGCGGCATTGAGCGCCAGGATATTGGTCTGGAATGCAATCGAGTCGATCACGCCGATGATGTCGACAATTTTCTTCGACGATTCATTGATTGCCGCCATCGTTTCGACCACTTGCGCGACCACGACCCCGCCACGTACCGCCACTGCGGATGCCGACTCGGCCAGTACATTGGCCTGCTGCGCATGCTCGGTATTCTGGCGCACGGTGCCGGTTAATTCCTGCATCGACGAGGCGGTCTCTTCAAGCGTTCCTGCCTGGCGCTCGGTGCGCGATGAGAGATCGAAGTTGCCCGCCGCGATCTCGGTCGAGGCGTTGAAAATCGTTTCGGTGCCGGTGCGCACCTGGGCAACAATGTCGACCAGATTGTCGCGCATTTTTTTCATCGCGAACAACAGGCTGCTGTGGTCGTCTTTCGCGGTGTGTATATCGACGGACAAGTCGCCAGCAGCGATGCGGGTGACGATACTGACGGCGTAATCGGGTTGTCCGCCGAGTTGCAGCAGCAGTCCGCGACCGATATACCAGGCACTGCTTACGCCAGCGGCAATGGCAATTGAACACAGCACCAGCATCCAGGTGAAAAAGCTGCTGCTCAGCTCCCGCGCGCCGGCGGTAGCCTCCTGGCTCATTTTTTCTTCCAAGTCGATCAGCGTGTTCACCGACGCCAACCAGTCGACGAAGGCCGGACTGACCTGCTGTGCCAGCAGGCTCGAAGCCTGCGGCAACTGCCCGGCGTTACGCAACTCAATCACCTTGGAGATCAACGGTTGCACGCGGCGCTCGGTTTCCTTGATGGTGGCCAAGGCCGCTTTTTCGTCGGCAGTCACATCACCGGCAAACAAGGCATCGAGGGGAGCGGCAGATTGCTGGTATTTTTCGTCAAGCGCCTTGATTTTCTTTACCTGCGCCTGCACGGCCGTGTCGTCAGTGGCCAGCACCACGTCGCGCACGGCAATCGCGCGGTCGTGGACGCTGCCGCGAAAGTTGATCGCGTGGCGTTGTTTAACGTTATTGACATCGTTGACGCGGCTGAGCGTTTGGTCGATACTGCCGACCCGATTCATGGCCAGGCCGGTGAGTATGATGGTCAGCGCAAAAGTGATGCCGAAGCCGATTGCCAGCCGGGTGCCGACGCTTTGAGTGGAATTGTTCATGCAAGTGTCCATGTAGGTTGCCGGATGGGGCGATAAGGCAGCTATTGTCCGATAAATGGTGATTCTTTGCTGCGACGGCTGTAGCGAGCAGGCAGGGCTGCGAACTGAAGTGAGTTGCATCGGACTGCTTGCAATGCAGGCGCAGCGCGCAAAGACCGGATGTTCTAAAAATTGTGGATTGCTTCAGTCGCTGAGCGACTTGCCTGGGGGCTAAGCGTTAGCCTTGGGACGTGACTGCTTGTCGAGGATGAAAGCTGGCTCGCCAGTGCTCTGATGGTGCGTCACAGCATGCTGCGTAAATGCCCGGCGAAGCTGGTGCCCAGCAAGCTCGCTGCAGCGACGATAGACAACTGCAGTCGCATTGGCAGATACCAGGCGGGCAGCCCGGCGTGCCTGAAGAGTCGCCAGTCCTGCAAGTAATGGACGCCAAAGCCGGTGGCCAGCAAGGCACTGCCAGCAAGCGGATCAAGCGCCAAGGCCAGCCAAGCGAGCAAGGCGGGAATCACGCTCCAGGCATAGCAGACGTTGCGCTTGCGATCACTGATGAACTGTGTGCTCATGGCGAAACCCCAATGTAGCGCACCGACAAAACTGAGGATCACAGCGCCGTATTGCAGTGATAAATGCTGCCAGATGCCGCTGCGTGGCGTATCGAGACAGGTCGCCGCCAATAAGGCAAGGAACGGTATCAGGCCGGCGTAAGCGAGGCAGGCAACGATGCGCGGCGTGCGGGCCGGGCTCATTTTGCGCGTACCATGTCGTTAGCGGTGCCGCCGCTGGCACCCTCGCGGCAGATCATGCGGCTGACCTTTTCCCGCCTTGAGCTGGCGCCGGCAACGCGCGCACATGCCGACATTGGCGCACCGCTCACACCGGCTTTCAATTCTCGCTTGTTCATGCAGCCCTCTTTGCTTGTTAATGCCATGCGGCATGTTTCGTTGCGCGAGCAACCATGGGCAGATTGTAGCTATAATGAACCGCATAGTCTAATGTAAAATGGTTCAATGTAGGTTCATCGCAACAAGTGCTATATATTTTAAGAGGTCATGTTATGCCCAAACCTGCTGAAAACGGTGTCGCGACGACGGTTTTTTTTGATGGCTCCTGCCCTCTGTGTCGATGGGAAATCAGCCACTATCAAGCTGCTGTGCCGGTCAGTGCCATCGACTTTGTCGATGTCAGCAATAACAAGCAAGCCGCAATGGCGGGGTGCAGTTGCAGCGAGTTGATGGCCCGCTTTCATGTGCGGACGAAAGAGGGCGTGATGCTCAGCGGCGCGGCGGCCTTCGTTGCGCTATGGTTGTTATACCCGAGCTGGCGCTGGTTGGGAAAATTGGGCTCATTGCCCGGTATGCCAGTGGTGCTGGAGTTGCTGTATCGCGGCTTCTTGCGCCTGCGTCCCGGCATCCAGTGGCTAGTCAGGAAATTCGCCAATGACAAGGCGCGGTAGTGTCAGCACGGTTGCTCATATTGGGCGCGGCGCAGCTTGGGTGGGGTGGCCATCAGCATGGTAAAAGGTCATGCTGGTAGTTCAATATGCCGATATTTAGAACCGATAATGAACCGCTTTTTGTGCGGGGAGGGCGCAAAACGCGCTGGACACCCCTGGCGCCGGCCGCTAAGCTAAGGCGCGACGGTGTGGCACAAGCCAGACAGCAACACCCCCACCACCCTTGAATGGAGCAACTTGCCATGATGTCTAGTCTTCCTGATCAGTTTCACGCCTTGGTGATCGGAGCCTCGGGCGGCATCGGCGCCGCATTCGTCGACCTGCTCGCTGCCATGCCACGCTGCGCATCTGTGTGCGGCCTGCATCGTCATTCGACACCGCGCATCGACTTTGCCGATGAAAATAGTATTGCCGAGGCCGCAAGAGAGCTTTCTTCCAGGCGGCATTTCCACCTGATCATCAACGCCGCTGGCATGCTGCACGATGGCACTGTCATGCCTGAGAAACGCCTGGCTGACCTCAATTATCAGCAGATGCAAACAATTTTCCAAACCAACACCATGGGTCCGGCATTGCTCATGCGTCATTTCTTGCCGCTGCTCGACGGTGAGCGCGCCATCATGGCCATGTTATCGGCGAAAGTGGGCAGCATTGGCGACAACCAGCTCGGCGGCTGGTATAGCTACCGCGCTTCAAAGGCCGCGCTTAACATGTTGGTCAAGACGGCAGCCATCGAACTGGCGCGCAGCCAGAAGCACAGCGTGCTCGTGGCGCTGCATCCGGGCACCGTCAGCTCGCGCTTGTCGCAGCCATTTCGCGGTGAGCTTATCGGACGTCCGGCGCAGGCCGCCGCCAGCGACATGCTCGCTGTATTAAACACCCTCAGCCCGTCTGACAGCGGTACATTCTTGGCATACGACGGCACGCGCCTGCCCTGGTAGGACACAGCGCGCCGCCACGCGCGCCCCGCTCAAGCGGGGCGGGCGATGATGCGTTGCGCCAGTGCCTGGCCGCTAAGCCAGGCTGCCTCCACTGTGCCGCCATTGAGCCAATCGCCGCACATCCCCAGCCCTTGCGCTGCCTCCCACACGCAGACATCGTTACGCGCCTGCGGCGTACTGGCATAGCGCCAACGGTGCACGCTCCAGCGTTGCGGTACTTGCCCGCCCATACTGATGAAAGAGGCAAGCAGTTGTGCGGCAATGCTGTCGCCATCGAGTTCCATGTGCGCCTCGCTCCATTCCGCGCTGGCATGCAACAACCAGCTTTCGTGACCGTTACGGCCAGGCTTGGCGCTGTCGCGTGCCACCCAGCGCAGCGGACCGGCGTTGATGAAAGCGGCATTGAAGCCCAGCGCTAACGGCTGCGCATACTCCAGCATCATTGCCCAGCAGCCTGCCATCGTTGTCCCGGCCGCCAGCGCGGCCTGCTCTGGGGCCACCTGGCGCAGCAGTGGCACCGCTTGCGGCGCTGGCACCGCAAGCACTACCGCGTCATAGCGATCTGCCAGAGGCTGCGCATCTTGCGCCTGCAAGCGCCAAGCGCTGTCTTCACGTTGCAAGGCACTGATCGCAACCCCGGTGTGCAATGGCAGATCTGCAGCCAGCCAACTGGCGATGGAGGACATGCGCGGCATGCCGACAAAGCGCTGCGCAGGAGTGTCGTCGCTGCCGCTGGCGCCGTCGGCAGCGGTGCTGGGCAATTGCAGATGCCATTGCCCAGCCACGCCGGCCTGTTCCCAGCGCGTCACTTCGGCGCGAAATTCAGGGTGGCGCGCGGTGAAGTACTGCGCGCCATGGTCGCATTGCCAACCGTCACCGCGTCGTGTGCTCATGCGACCGCCTGCGCCGCGACTTTTTTCAAACAGACTGACCTGCAAGCCTGCCTGGCGCAAGGTCGTGGCACAGGCCAGGCCGGCGATGCCGGCGCCAATGATGGCGATATGAGAAGCGTTAGTCATGGGATTTTTGGTAGTGGTTTGATCATGCTGCTCAGCGTCAGCCTTGCAGCCATGGAGTGGTGTGATTGCGTTCGCGTCAGCGCCAACTGCGCCCGCTCAGTGCGATTTGCGGCACCATTACGTGAAGGCGAGCGCAAGCCGAAGCTGTGCACACTGGGCTTTCATGCTGCTGTCGTGCGGCATAGTGCTTCTGCTTGCGCTCCTGATAGTGGACGATTTTTCGCTCATAGGCCCGCCGGCAAAGGCAGGCCCTCCGCCCGGGCAAGCTGCAATAGCGCGTCCTCCAGGACCATGCGGGCGGCGGCGGCGGCCTGCCCCAACTGCTCATGCAGTAGCGCGTCGTCCACATTGCGTACCGCGCATTGCGCGCTGTAGCGCTCGAAGCTGTTGATCATCAACAGGATTTCCGACATATGGCGCGGGCATTCACAGTGGACGGTACTGCTGGCCGCCGCCAGTTGCGCCAAAGCCTGATCGTCGAAGCGGCGCGGGGCAGGCGCTGCCGGGCGCCGCTGCGCAAGCTGAGCTTGCGCCAAGGGCAATGCCGGCAGTGCCGCTTGGCACAACAACACTATTTCCGCAACATCGCTGGGTGCGCGCGCAACCAGGCAGCCCTGGGTGCGCAACTGTCGTATGGTCGCGCTGGCACCGAAGCGGTACAACACCACCACCGCCATTCCCAGTGCTTGACGCAGCGCGCAAATCGTCGGCACCGCGCGCTCATCGAGTTCCGACATTTCCATCAGCAGCAGTTGCGCGCCGGTGGCAGGCCATGTTGCTGCCACATCGTCCAGATGTTGAAAGCTGGCGACGATATCGAGCGCAAGTAACTCTCGCCCGCCGACGGCCAGGCGTCGCGCCAAATCCGCGCCCATCAGTGCCACGCGCAGTGGCTGTACCGGCGCGCCAGGCTCCGGTGCCAATGCAAACTGGTCCAACTGTTCCAACTGCAGCTTCGCCAGCGCGCCTATCGGATGGCCCTGGTCGACCAGTTGCTTCATCAGCCGCAGCCGACGAACCTGAGCCTCGGAATATAAACGCTGGCCATGCGCGCTGCGGCCGGTGTCGGAGATGCCGTAACGACGCTCCCATACGCGCAAGGTTTCAACGGGCAAGCCAGCAAGTCTGGCAGCGACCCCGCTGCGGTATAGCACAGGCGGGCTATTGCCGGCAGGAGGAGGGAGTAAAGATTGCACCATAAAACGAACCGATACTGAACCTATAATGTCCAATTATATCGCGCAATTGGCTGTTAATTGAGGTGGCATCTCGAAGAAAGCGATACAAATCCGGTTCATCGCCGTTCGAGTGCCGAGCGAGGCGGGGGTAGACTCACATGAAGTGGTGTCAAATGCAACAGAAGTGAGCAATCAGCCGCCGCAAGCGGCTGATTGCTCGCCAGAGTCCGTGTATGGCAGGTGGCACATTGCCACCACTGCACCATCGACGCAATCGCCACCGCGTCTGATTGCGCCAGGGGCTAGTGCAAGCCCGGCACGAGTAGCGTCTGGGCCTGAGAAGTCACACCGAGACGCATCTGATGCTCAGGCCCCAGTGCGCGAGCGCTGCGTTGATGCCCTGCACGCAGGCGCACCAGGTATGGACTGCACAGACCGGCGGTGACGCAACTGCGCTGCTTGCGGGGGCGCCGCTGCAGCGTCGTCCTTATGCCCGTCCCAGGACGGCGGCGCCAGCCATCAGCTCGTCGATCAGCGAGAGCGAACTTTCTCCGCCTAGCGCGAACGGATCGAACTCGGGCAGCATCGAGTAGCGCAGCACCGTGCCCGGGTTGAGCTTGTCGAGGTTGGTCTGGCCCATGGCCCAGCCAGCGTAGCGGCGCTGGCTAATTTCTTCGTAGCGCAGCAGTGTTACGCCGCGGTGTCGCGTATCGCTGAGTATGCGGGCATACAAGACGTTGACCTGTTCGCGTCCGCCTTCGATCAGCTGCAGGTAGAACCGTTCGCTGTGGCATAGCACGCCGGTGATGCCGCTCGGTGGATTGTGGCGACGAGATTGCTGCAGTATGGCGCCAATGGTTGCAGCATCGATAGTGTCTGCGGCGTGGCTGGCATAGAGTAAGCGGACGAGCATGGTAACTCCTTTGGATGGTATATCAGCGTTTGATCAGTGAGAGGAACTCGCGCCGCAGTGCGGCGTCCTTGAGAAAAGAACCGTGCATGACACTATTGATCATACGCGCATCATTGTCTTTCACGCCACGCCACTGCATGCAAAAGTGATCGGCTTCCATGATGATGGCCAAACCGTCCGGCTTGACCTTTTCCTGCAGCAGTTCTGCCAACTGGACCACGGCTTCTTCCTGGATCTGCGGGCGGCTCATGATCCATCCCGCCAGCCGTGCATATTTGGACAGGCCGATCAGGTTGGAGTGCTGGTTGGGCATCACGCCGATCCACACCTTGCCCATGACGGGGCACAAATGGTGCGAGCAGGCGCTGCGCACGGTGATCGGACCGATAATCATCAGCTCGTTCAGGTTGGCGGCATTGGGGAATTCCGTGACGGCAGGCGGTGCAATGTAACGTCCGCCGAACACTTCGAGCAAATACATCTTGGCGACGCGGCGCGCCGTATCTTGCGAGTTATGGTCGTTGGCGGTGTCGATTACCAGACTTTCCAGTACGCCCTGCATGCGCAGACTGACTTCGTCGAGCAGTTCATCCATTTCGCCCGCTTCGATGTAGTCGGCGATATTGTCGTTGGCGTGGAAGCGCACACCGTTATTCATCAAGCGGGCGCGTATGCGTTCTGACGCTGGCGTACCGGCGACACGGTAGGTAATTTGTTGATTATCCATGATAGAAGTCCTTGTTGTTAGTAATGCGCGGTAGTGTGCGCGGTATCGTTTATTCGAGTAGAGCGGGCTTGTGCTGGCAGACGCTGAAACACAGCACTGCGGCAAAGCTTGCCCACTTCAGGTGGGCCTATAGTAGCACCGCAGCGTGGCGGCCGTGCAGCATGCTGGCTGCCGGTCCCACCGTGTCTGGGGCAGGCGTGGCATGCCACGCCTGCGGCGGTTCGGTAGCATTCATTGCGCCGGCAAGATACGGGAGATTACGGCGAAGCGCCAACGGTAAGGCAGCCAGCGCAGCAGCTTGAGCACCAGCGTGAAGCGCTTCGGAAAATGAATCTCGAACTGCCCGGCCGCCAGCCCTTGCCGGATCGCCTTGGCGGCCGCCTGCGGTGTTTGCAGCGCAGGCATGGCGAAGGTGTTCTGCGCCGTCAGGGGTGTCTGCACGAAGCCGGGATTAATCAGGTAGACGTCGAGCCCGCGCGGCTGCAGGTCAAGGTAAAGCAGTTCCGCCAGGTTGATCAGCGCGGCCTTGCTGGGGCCATACACGCTGGCATTGGGCAGGCCGATGTAACCGGCGACGCTGGCGATGATGGCGATGCCGCCGCTGCCGCGCATCAGCATCGTCGGCAGCACCGCCGCCAGACCCGTGTAGACGCTGCCCAGGTTCACGGCCAGCGTGTGGGCTGCGCCCTCTGGCCTGACTTCCCAGCTGCGTTCCGGCTGATAGGCTGCGGCGCAGAACACGATCAAGTCCACGCCACCCATCTGTTCGCACAGTTCCTGGTGGCGTTCGCGCCAGGCATCCTGGTTCAGGATATCGAAGGGTGCGACGATGGCTTGCGGGTGTCCGTTGGCCACCTCTTGCAGCAGCTCGGCACGGCGTGCTGACACAGCCACGCGTGCGCCTGCCTGCAGCAATTGCTCTGCCAGCGCTGCGCCGATGCCGCTCGATGCGCCAACGAGCCAGACGCGCCGGCCCGCCCATGTACTGATGGGCCGGTTCAAGGGACGCACGTGCGCCTCCCCGATATCAGCACGGTCACAATGGGCCGCCGCGCGAAAACCGGGCCGACCGAGCATGGCCGGGCGGGACTAGGCCTTCTGGAGCAGGAATTGGATAACATCGGTTCGTCCCTCGTCAAAGGCAGCTTCGCAATAGGCGAAGTACATATGCCAGATGCGCATAAAGTGTTCATCGAAGCCCAGGCCTGTGATTTGCGGATGGTGCAAGCGGCAGCGTGCATCCCAGCGGCGCAGCGTTTCGGCGTAGTCGCGGCCGAAGGCGTGGCGTTCGACCGGGCGCAGGCCGCAAAGTGCTGCCTGGCGTTCAAAACGTTCAACGCTGGGCAGCATTCCCCCAGGAAAAATGTACTGCTGAATGAAATCGGTGCTGCTGCGGTAGCGCGCAAAATGCTGTTCGCCGATGGTGATGGACTGTATCAACGCCTGCGCGCCGGGCTTGAGCCGTGCCGTGACGGTGTGGAAATACTGCGGCCAGTACTGCTCGCCCACGGCCTCGAACATTTCAATCGACACCACGGCGTCGTACTCGCCACGCAGGTCGCGGTAGTCGCACAGCTCAAGCTGTACCCGCTCGCTCAGTCCCAGCGCTTGTATGCGGCGCTGCGCCACCTCGAGCTGCGACGGTGAAATCGTCACGCCATGCACGTCGATGCCTTGCTGCCCGGCATGCTCAGCAAAGCCGCCCCAGCCGCAGCCGATTTCCAGCACGCTCTGGCCTGGCTTTAGTTGGAGGACGTCGATGATGCGCTGGTACTTGCGCCGCTGCGCTTCCTGCAGCGTCAGCTGGTAGTCGCCGTCGAACAGCGCGCTCGAGTACGTCCAGCTGGGATCGAGCCAGAGCTGGTAGAAGTCGTTGCCGATGTCGTAATGCGCGTGGATATTGCGCTCGCTGCCCTTGCGCGTATTGGGGCGCAGCCAGTGCCGCAGCCGGTACCAGCAGCGCGCCAGCGCACCGCCGAACACCAAATGGTCGAGCGCCGCTTCGTTGCGCAGCGCCAGGCGCAGCAGCGCTGTCAGGTCGGGCGTGCTGGCCCAGCCAGCTGCATACGCTTCGGCAAAGCCGATGTCACCGGCGCGCAGGATGCGCTGGCAGGCACGCCAGTCGTGCAGTCGCAGCGTCGCGCCCGGCGATGCATGGGCATCGCCGAACACCACGCGTGTATTGCAGGGGGTGATCAGTTCCAGGTGTCCGTGGCTGATATTGTTCAGTAGGCTAAGAAATAGCCGGGCGCCGGCCGGCGCGGACAGCTTGACGGTGGATAAGGTGCGATTCATCGGGCAGTCTCCTGGTGCACGGTGGTTTGATGGATGGGGGCAGGTGGCTTGCTGAAAAATGGCACGTGCTTGAGCCAGAGCCGCAACGCTTGCCAGTGTATGCGCAACATGATGCCCAGCCCCAATAGTGGATAGCGCAGCAGGGCGCCAGCCAATGCGCTGTCGCTCATCGGCATGGCACGGCCGCTCAGTGCGGTGCGCAGCAGCACGCCATCATCGTCGTGATAGTCGAGCTCGGTGCAATGGCTGGCACCGCCCAGACGGAAGCGAAAGCGGTAGTGTCCGCTCACCTCGCAGAACGGTGACACGTGCATCTGCTTGTCGGCAGTGGCGGTGGACGGGCCACCGGCCGTATCGGCGATGCGCAGCAGGTAGCGGTGGCTTTCGCCGAAGGTGTTGTTAACCTCAGCCAGCACCGCGCGCAGCCGGCCAGCCGTGTCGTAGCAATGCCAGAAACTGACGGGATTGAACACATAGCCAGCGACGCGGGGAAAGGTTTGCAGCCAGATTTCACCGTCGGCATCGATGTGGTGCTCGCGTAGCAGTGTGCGCATCCATTGTTCCAGGCTGGAGCCATCGCGCGGGCCATGGTCGCGCCGGCGTATCGACAGCGGCCGCCAGCGGTCCACGCCGAACCAGCGCGACTGGCATTCGTCCAGCCGGGCCAGGTTCAAACGTACATAAAACAGCGGATAGACGAAGCGGTGCGGCACCGGACGCAGGCGCGCATGCGTCACATGGCCGTGCAACAGCTGGGCGGCAGGCTGCTTCATGGCAGCACATTCCATGTCGGTGCCGTGTCGAAGGCTGCAGCGATGCGCAGTGCCGATTTCAAGCCGTCTTCGTGGAAGCCATAACCGGTCCAGGCACCGGCGAACCAGGCGCCGTCCTTGCCCTGGATCTGCGCCAGCTGCTGCTGCGCGCGCACGGTAGCGAGGTCCATCACCGGGTGGGCGTAGTTGAACTTGGCCAGCAGTGTGTTCTCGGCCGGCAAGGTGTGCGGATTGAGCGTCACGATCACCGGTGTCTCGAACGGCAGTGCCTGCAGCTGGTTCAGCCAGTAGCTCACGCACACGGGGCGCTGTCCGTCCGCCTGCGCGCCTGCAAGGTAGTTCCAGGCCGACCAGACCTTGCGTCGCCGTGGCATCAGATTTGCGTCCGTGTGCAGGTAGGCCGTATTGGGCTGGTAGCGCACGCCGCCGAGGATGGCGCGCTCTGTCTGGCTGGCGTCTTGCAACATGGCCAGCGTGGTCGGCGCGTGGGTAGCGAACACGACAGCGTCGAATGGCTCGGCGTCCACGCTGCTGCTGCACACCTGCATGCTGCCCGCGCTGCGCCGCACGCCCAGTACGGGCGTGTTCAGGCGCACGTCAGGCAGCGTGGCGGCGATCTTGTCGACATAGTTGCGCGCTCCGCCTGCGACCGTGCGCCACTGCGGGCGGCCGTTGACCTGCAACAGGCCGTGGTTGAGACAGAAACGCAAAAAAGTCGCTGCCGGAAATTGCAGGATATCGCGTGGCGAACTGGACCAGATTGCCGCCGCCATCGGCAGCAAGTAGGCATCGCGGAAGCGCGCGCCATAGCCCTCCTGCTGCAGAAGCTGTCCCAGCGTCAGCGCGGTCTGGATTGCGCTTTGTAAAAAGCGCTCCGCGTTGCGGTTGAAATGCAGGATGTCCCATAGCATGCGCAGGAAGCTCGGCGAGCCCGCGTTGGTGCGCTGTGCGAACACGCTGTCGAGGCTGGTGCCTGCCCATTCCAGCGCTCCGCCATCGACCGACACGCCGAACGACATGTCGCTGGCGATGCTGTCGACGCCGAGTTCCTCAAACAGCGCCACAAGGTTGGGATAGGTATGCTCGTTAAAGACCAGGAAGCCCGTGTCGACGCCATGGCAGCGTCCTTCCAGTGTCACGTCCACGGTGTTGGTGTGGCCGCCAAGATAGTCGGCGGCTTCGAACAGCACGACGTCGTGCTTGCGGTTGAGAAATAGGCGCTGGCCAGGCCTGAAATGCCGGAGCCGATGATGGCGATACGTTTGCGTGGCGGATTCATGTAGTTTTGCTTGGTATACTGACCGTTTTGTACTGGTATGCTAATATTACTACCATCAAACAACAAAAGCTACTAATTAGTATCTAAATTTACCAATGAGTATCCTCCCAAGACTAAGCTTTAAAAATCAAGCATTTAAGCTGCGTGAGAACGCAATCCTCGATGCCGCGACGGCGGTGCTGAGCCAAAAAGGCTATGACTTGATGACCATGGATGACGTCGCCGGCACGGTAGGCATCTCCAAACCGAGCCTTTACAAGCACTTTAAGTCCAAGGAAGAGCTGGTCGGTGAGGCGCTGATACGCCTGCTCGATGGCGCCCTCGATTATGTCGCCGCGCTAGATAGCTCACTTAGTGCCGTGCAGAAATTGTCGTCCCTGCTCGAGTGGGCGCTGCGGGTGCGCCTGGGCGGCGGCTTGCCGTTCTTGCCATCGAGCAGCCCGCATGTGCGCGATATGTTGATCCGCAATGTGAAGTACATGCTGCGAGTCATGAAACTGAACCGGCAGCTGGAGGCTTTGGTCAAGCTGGCGCAGCAGGCGGGGCAATTGAACCCGGAACTACCTACCGACGTTATATTGTTCAGCTATTACGCTCGCACCTGTGACCCTGCGGTCGAGTACTTGCAGAAATACAGCAAGATGGCGCCTGATGATATTGTGCGCCATATGCTCAAAGTAGCGCTTGAAGGCTTGGCGTGAATCAGACTCAAACACCATACCCGCCCTGCGTCAACTGGTGGCACGACGGCGCGTTGCTGCGCCGTTTTGTGTCGGACTTCATGCATGCTGAATTGAGCATGATGCGCCGTGGGCGCGCAGGTTTGCCGTCGTTGCCGTGGCCGCAAAGCTGGCAACTGGAAGCTGATTTGGGTGTCGATTCACTTGAACGCCATGCCCTGGCGACGGCGCTGTCCGCCTGCTTGCATCTGCACCAGAGTGGTGCTGACCAGGCGTTGCTCGAGTGCGTGACGCTGGAACAGTGGATCGCCTGTGCGCGCAAGGGCCTCGACCATTACAGCGCCGAGTTGAGCTTTAAAACCTCAGGCAGCAGCGGCGTGCCCAAAAGCTGCCCCCACACACTCGACATGCTATGGCAAGAGGCGTGCTTTTTTGCAGCACAATTCTGCCATGCGCGGCGCATCGTGTATGCCGTTCCTGCGCATCATATTTACGGCTTCCTGTTCAGTGTGCTGCTGCCACTGGCATTGGCCCCCGCGCGCGCCGCGCTTGTCGATGCCAGAAACATGCTGCCGATGCAGTTGATCGCGCAGGCCGCAGACGGGGACGTGATTATCGGCTATCCTGAACTGTGGGCCGCCGTTGCGCGACAAGCGCCAAGCTGGCCTGCTGGTGTGACGGGCGTGACGTCGACTGCGCCATGCCCGCGCGACGTGGCGCTGCAACTGACGGCGTCCGGCTTGTTGCTGGCCGAAATATACGGTAGCAGCGAAAGCGCAGGGGTAGGCTGGCGCAGCGATGCGCGCCAGCCTTATGTTTTGCTGCCCTACTGGCGTCGCGGCGAGGCTGGCGATACTTTGCTGCGCCAGGCGTCGAACGGCAGCGAGCTGCGCTGCGACTGCCAGGACCAGATCGACTGGCACGGCGAGCATAGTTTCGTCCCAGTGGGCCGGCATGACCAGGCAGTGCAGGTCGGTGGTACGAACGTTTATCCGGCGCAGGTGGCACAGGTGCTCAAGCGCCATCCTGGCGTCAGCGAGGCCCATGTGCGGCTGATGCGCGCGGACGAAGGGCAGCGGCTGAAGGCCTTCGTGGTGGCCGCGCACCTCGGCGGTGCCGAGTGCCTGCCGGATCAGCTGGCGGCCTGGGTCAGGCAGCGCTTGCCGCCTGCGGCGCGTCCGGTATCGTTCACCATCGGCGCCGCTCTGCCGATGAACCGGCAGGGCAAGCTCATCGACTGGATCATCAGCGATGGCCCTGGGGTAGGCGAACCGTAGAGAGATGGATATGCGTGATGGACAAGTGTGATGGACTCGCAATGCTTGTATGGACGCGCTGCCGGGTGAGGCTTGGAGACCCGCAGTAGCTTGATTAACACGACAACAGAGATCCTCTTGCGATCCGTACAGGAGTTGCTAACAATGAATATGCATACAGAAATACAGTTTGACCAGCCTGGCATCATCATGCTGCTGGAAACGGCAGAGGAAGCGGCGCTCAATGCGTTCGGCTTCGGTGTCATCGGCTTTGGGCGCGATGGCCGGGTACAGCGCTATAACACCTTCGAATCGAAGGCGGCGGGACTCAGCGTCGAGCGCGTGCTGCAGCAGGATCTGTTCATGGTGGTCGCGCCATGCATGAACAATTTCCTGGTCGCGCAGCGCTTTGCGGACGCGTATGAAAGCGGGCAAGTGCTGGACGATACGATCAGCTACGTGCTGACACTGCGCATGCGGCCCACGAGGGTCAAGCTGCGCTTGCTGTCGGATCCAGCGGCCGATCTATCCTACGTCCTGGTGCATCGCTTATGAGTAGCGTCATCAATTCGACGGAGTCCGAGGAGTACGAGGCACTGCTGCAGTTTCTGTACATGGCGCCGGTTGGCCTGGTTCAAATTTCTTCAGACGGTACCATCATCATGCTCAATCCGCTATCGGCCCAGCTGTTGATGCCGCTGAGCCAGGATGGCGAGTTGACCAACCTGTTCGATGCGCTCGCACCGGTTGCGCCAGACCTGCAGTTGCAGTGCAGTCAGTTTGCTGCAAGCTATGGCCAAATCTGTGACGCAACTCGGCTATACCTGCACGCGGACGACGCCGCCAACGGGCCGCAGGTGCTATCGCTGAGTATGCTCAAGCTCGATGAGGAGCGGTTGATGGCAGTGCTCAACGACATCACCTTGCAAGACAGGCGCGAACGACAGCTGCGCAAGACCGACGCTTGGCTTAACGCGATCATGACCAATATTGCCGACTACGCCTTGGTTAGCCTGGACAAGCAAGGCCGCATCGAGTCCTGGAATGAAAGCATTGCGCGTGTCACTGGCCATGCGCCTGGCGTCAAAGGGCAGCCCTATGCAATTTTCTACCCCGCCGGAGCGACCACGCAAGAGCAGCAAATGGAGCGTTTGCGGGAGGCAGACGAGAACGGCTGGACACTGCATGAAGGCGCGCGGCTACGTGCCGATGGCCACGAATTCTGGGGTAGTTCGATGATTTCACCATTGCCTGCCCGTATCGAAGAGAACGCAGAGCCTTGCGAGCTGAGCGATGAAGAACCTGCCTATTGCATGATCATCCGGGATATTTCAGATAAGCGTGATGTCAGCGAGAATCTGCGCAAGGCAGCTTATTGCGACCATCTTACCGGCCTGTCAAATCGCCGGGCTTTTTTCGAGGCTGCCGATCTGGAGTTGCTGCGCCGCAATAACGCATTGCGGCCGTTGTCGCTGATCATGCTCGATGCCGACCATTTTAAGGCGATCAACGACCAATACGGTCATCCGGCGGGCGATGCGGTACTGTGCCATCTGGCGGCCACGATGAAGAGCGTATGCCGCCAGATTGACATACTGGCGCGCATCGGAGGCGAGGAATTTGCGGTGATTTTACCGTCTGTGAATTTGGCCGATGTCATGGCGGTAGCGGAGCGCTTAAGGAAGCAAGTTCAACTCATTCCCGCCATGTATGAACAGCATGTCATCGCATACACTATCAGCATCGGCGTTGCGGTAATGGACGATAGTGTGAGCGGATTCGACGCACTGATGAAACGCGCCGATCAAGCCTTGTATGCGGCGAAACGCGCAGGTCGAAACCGCGTCGTATGCCTGGACGCTGAGGCAGCGCATTTTCCCGCACAGCAGACAGGAGTGGGTCATGAGTGGTGAGCAGGATAGTGCCTATGAGTCTTTAGTACAGTTTTTGTATCGTGCTCCTGTTGCGCTCATACAGCTGCAAAAAGATGGCAGTATCGAGATGCTCAACCCAATGGCCGCGCAATTGTTAATGCCGCTGTCTGCCGATGGCGATCTGGTCAATTTATTTCAGGTACTACAGCCGTATGCGCCGGGCCTGCTGCGCCTGTGCGCTAACTTCAAGCCCGAGCAAGGATTGATCTGCGAGGGGATGAGGATCGCGGTCAATGAGCATCAGCGACAGCATCCGGAAAGTCCTGCAGTATTGTCACTGGGCTTGCTGAAAGTCGATGGCAATCGCTTGATGGCCATAGTGATGGACGCTACGCATGAGGTGGTGCGAGAGCAACGACTGCTGGCTAGTCGTCTGGCAAGTGCCGCAAAGCTCGATACCTTGACACAGTTGCCGAACCGCGCAGGTGCGCTCGAATTGTTATCCACGATGACGCAGCGCGCACGTGCGCCGAGCGGCGATTATTGCGCTGTATTGTTCATTAACTTTGATCGCTTCAAGCAGATTAATGACACCTTGGGCAACGAGGTCGGAGATCAGGTCATTGTCCTTGTGGCGGAACGCCTGAGCACTAATCTGAGATCGAGCAGCCGGCCACCTGGAAGCCGCACTTCGACTGAGCTGATAGCCAGAGTCGGCGGCGACGAGTTCGCTGTGCTATTGGATGGCGTCACTGAGCGTGGCGTCGTATCAGCCATTGCCGCACGCTTGCTTGAGCGCCTGAGCAAACCGTACATGATAGGCAGTCATGAGATCACATGCACCTTCAGCGCCGGCATCGTGGTGCTGAACTCAGAAGCGCATGATGCCGATGATCTGCTGCGTGACGCTGCGATAGCGATGGCCATCGCCAAGGCTGGAGGAGGCGACCGTTTTGCGATATTTCGCCAGCAGATGCGCGAGGATGCGCTGTTGCGCGGCGGCTTGGAAAGCGATCTCCGGTATGCCATAGAGCGCGGTGAATTATACAATTTGTATCAGCCTGTGGTCCGACTCTTGGCGGACGGTAAAGTTGACCCGACAGCAGGCGTCGAAGCCCTGGTAAGGTGGCAACATCCGGTGCGCGGAGTAGTCGGTCCCGTGGAATTCATCGGTATCGCCGAGGACTGTGGCTTGATTGGCGCCATCGGTGAAAAAGTGTTGGAAAGGGCATGCCGCGATTTTGTACGCTGGAAGCAGCGCTTGGGAGCGCGCGCGCCGCGCTTGTTGGCAGTCAATTTATCGCGCGCGCAACTGAGCCAAGACGATTTGTGCGACAAGGTGAGCGCCATTCTTGCGGCCAGCGGCATGGAGCCAGATAAATTGCAGTTGGAAATTACCGAGAGTTTGGCGGCGCAGGGAAAAGACATCCAAGAACAGTTGCTTCGCCTGAAAGCGCTGGGAGTCAAGCTGGCCCTCGATGATTTTGGAACCGGTTATTCCTCGCTATCAAGCTTGCACTTGTTACCCGTCGATACCGTCAAGATTGATCGTTCATTTGTTACCTTGGCCGGTACCAGCCGCCATCATGAAGTGTTAATAGAAGCGACGGTGAAAGTGGCGCGTAGCCTGGGCATGAATACCGTCGCGGAAGGAATCGAGACGCAACAGCAAGCAGCCGTGGTGTACGCCCAGGGATGCGACAAGGGCCAGGGCTATCTGTATAGCCGGCCGATCACTGGAGAGGCAATTGAGGAATGGTTAAGCAACATCGCCTAGCTTGAAAAGTCCCACGTGCCAACGGGCAATGTCAGGCCCCGCGCGCGCCGCAGCGTGCCGGCTGGCAGAAAGCAGCAAAAAGGGCGAAAATAGGGCTTACCTTCCTCTCGTCCTCATTCTCCCATGTCCGATACTGCAACTTCCCCCCTGCGCCTGCGCGCCGATATCAATCCGAAACCACTGGCCCTTGCCCTGCTGCTCATCGTGCTGGGCGCGTGGTATCTGGCGCAGACGGTAGGCGCCACCCAATGCGCGCTGTATGTGGTGGGTGCCTTGCTCGGCATGACGCTGTATCACGCGGCCTTCGGCTTTACCTCGGCCTGGCGCGTCTTTATTGCCGATGGCCGTGGCGATGGCTTGCGCGCGCAAATGCTGATGCTGGCCGTGGGCGTGGCGTTGTTTTTTCCTGCGCTGTCGGCCGGTAGCCTGTTCGGCACGCCCGTCGCGGGCCTCGTCGCGCCGGCCGGCACTTCGGTGATCGTCGGCGCCTTCATCTTCGGCATCGGCATGCAACTGGGCGGTGGTTGCGCCTCCGGCACCCTCTACACGGTCGGTGGTGGCAGCACGCGCATGCTCATCACGCTGGCCGCCTTCATCGTCGGCTCCGTGATCGGTACGGCGCACATGCCATTTTGGACCTCGCTGCCCCAGCTCAAGCCCATTTCCCTGGTGACGACCCTGGGCCTGCTGCCCGCGCTGGCGCTGAACTGGATCGTTTTCGCGCTGATCGCCGGCATTACGGTGCTGGTTGAAAAACGTCGCCATGGCAAGCTCGTCGCGACACCCGTGCGGCCTGCGCAAGCGTCGCCCTGGCTGCATGGCCCCTGGCCTTTGGTGGCGGGCGCCATCGCGCTCGTGGTGCTGAACTTCGCCACCCTGGCGCTGTCGGGCAAGCCGTGGGGCGTGACGTCTGCGTTTGCCCTGTGGGGCGCGAAAGCGGCAGCCGTGGTCGGCATCGACACGGCCAGTTGGGCTTACTGGTCCACCAAGGCCAACGCCGCCGCCCTGGCCGCGCCTTTGATGCAAGACAAGACTTCCGTGATGGATATCGGCATCGTGCTGGGCGCCATGCTGGCGGCGGCGCTGGCCGGTCGCTATGCACCCGTGTGGCGCATCGCGCTGCGCTCGATCGTCGCTGCCGTCGTCGGCGGCTTGCTGCTCGGCTATGGCGCGCGCCTGGCCTACGGCTGCAATATCGGCGCGTATTTCAGCGGCATCGTCTCGGGCAGCTTGCACGGCTGGCTGTGGCTGGTGTGCGCTTTTCTGGGCAACGTCGTCGGCACGCGCTTGCGTCCGTGGTTCGGGCTGGAAGTGGAGCGCGTGAAAGCGGGCGGCTGTTGATGCCGGATTGACTGGGGGCATGGCTGTGCGCTTTGCTGTACGCTTTGCTGTATATTCCTGCCCCTGTTCATCTTTACCGCCAGCGCAACGCCCATGTCCCCAGTCATCCTGTTTGCCGTCGTTCTCGCGTATTTTCTGATCTTGCTGGGCGTAGCATGGCGCACTTCGCGCCACGCCACCAACGAGAGTTTTTTCATCGGCAACAAGGATAGCCACTGGATGCTGGTTGCCTTCGGCATGGTTGGCACCACGCTCACGGGCGTCACCTTCATCAGCGTGCCGGGCGCCGTGGGGAGCAACGGTTTTGGCTACGTGCAGCTGATGATAGGCTATGTGCTCGGCTACCTGGCCGTCACTTTCATTTTGCTGCCGCTGTACTACCGGCTGCAGCTCACTTCCATTTACCGCTACCTGGAATTGCGCCTGGGCCGCCGTTCCTACCAGAGCGGGGCGGCATTTTTCATCCTCTCGCGTCTGCTGGGTGCTACGGCGCGCTTGTATCTGGTGGTCAATATTTTGCAGGTAAGCATCCTCGACAGCTTCGGCGTGCCGTTCTGGCTGACTGCGTGCGTCGTGCTGCTGCTGATCGTGCTCTATACGTTTGAGGGCGGTGTCAAAACCATCGTCTGGACCGATACTCTGCAAACGGCCTGCATGCTGGCAGGGCTGGTGATTTGCAGCGTGTTTTTGCTGCGTGAAATGCACCTGTCCCTCATCGACAGTCTCGAACAGATGCGCGCGCAAGGCCTGACGCGCATCTTCAACGTCGACCCGGACAGCCCCGCCTATGTGTGGAAGCACATCGTGGCCGGCATGTTCATCACCATCGCCATGACGGGCATGGACCAGGAAATGATGCAAAAGAACATTTCCGTGCGCACCTTGCGCGACTCGCAAAAAAATATGCTCAGCCTGACCGTGGTGCTCACTGGCGTACTGCTGCTATTCCTGTTCCTCGGCGGGCTTTTACATCTGTACGCGCCGCTGGCCGGCGTGACGGCCACGGGCGATAAATTGTTCCCGGCCGTGGTGCTCGGGCATTTCCCCGCCGTGGTGCAGCTGATTTTCTTTATCGCCCTCATTTCCGCCCTGTTTCCAGCGTGGATGGGGCGCTGACGGCGCTCACCTCCACCTTCTGCATCGATATCTTGGGCGTGCAGCGCAGGCCGGAGTTGAGTGCGGCGGCGCAGATGCGCTGGCGCCGCCGCGTTCACCTGGGGTTTTCCGCACTGTTCTTGACCCTCATCATGGCCTTCAAGTGGATCGACAGCCCCAGCATGATCGTCGTCATCCTGAAGCTGGCCAGCTATACCTATGGCCCGCTGCTGGGCTTGTTCGCCTTCGGCCTGCTGTGCAAACGCGGCGTGCGTGAGCGCTGGGTGCCGCTGGCGGTCTTGGCGGGGCCGCTGCTGTGCGCGCTGCTCGAAGGGGGGCAGGCGCGCCTGTTTGAACATTACCGTATCGGCCTGGAATTGCTGATCCTGAATGGCGCCCTGGTACTGTGCGCCCTGTTCCTCATTTCCACGCCGCCATCGCCAGCGGGTTCGCGTGCGGCAGACTTGTCAAAATAAGACGAATCCCAAGACGATCGCGGCCATTTTCAGCTATATTGATTTCCTTTCGGTACCTAACCCCACGGAGTATCAATGTCACTCAATCCCTTCCCGCCGCTGCGTCGCGGCTTTGGCGCATTCTGGCGCGCGCTCGACGCCACCCGCCGCACGGTCATCAACCTGATTTTCCTGCTGATCGTCATCGCCATCCTGATCGCCATCTTTGGCGGCGGCGCCAAGCCGCTGGCAGAAAAGACCACCCTGGTGCTGGACTTGCAAGGCCCGCTGGTCGAAGAAACGCCGGGCGGTGTGCGCGAAGCGGTGCTGGCCAATGTCAGTGGCGAAGCCAAGAAAAGCGTGCAGCTGCGCGACGTGCTGGCGGTGCTTGACACAGCATCGAAGGACAAGCACATCGGTTCCATGGTGATCCTGCTCGACGAGCTGCAGGGCGGTGGCCTGGCGTCGCTGCGCGAAGTGGCGGCCGGCGTGGAGCGTTTCCGCGCCACGGGCAAGAAAGTCACGGCCTGGGGTTCGAGCTACAACCAGCGCCAGTACCTGGTGGCGGCCAAGGCCGACGAGGTGTATCTGCATCCGATGGGCGGCGTCTTGCTGGAAGGCTTTGGTCGTTATCGCAATTACTACGCGATGCGCTCGACAAGGTTGGCGTGACGGTCAACCTGCTGAAAGTGGGCACCTACAAGAGTGCGGCCGAGCCTTTCATCGCCAACGGCCCGTCCGAAGCGGCCGCCGAAGCGGACCGCTACCTGAACAATGGCTTGTGGACGACCTACACGGCGGACGTGGAAAAGGCGCGCAAGCTGCCGGCCGGCGCCATCATGCAGTCGATCGACAATCTGCCTGCCTTGATGACGGCGGCCGGCGGCGACTTGGGCAAGCTGTCGCTCAACGCCAAGCTGGTTGACGGCCTGAAAACGCGCGATGAACTGCGCCAGTTCATGATGGCGCGCGGTGCGAAGAATACCGAAGGCACGAGCTTTCGCCAGATCAATTACACCGATTACCTGGCGCGATTGCGCCCCGTGCATATCGGCGACGCTGTCGGCGTGGTCATCGCTTCCGGTGAAATCGGCGACGGCATCGCGCCACCGGGCGCCATCGGCGGCCTGTCCACCTCGCGCCTGATCCGCCAGGCACGCGAAGACAAATCGATCAAGGCCATCGTGCTGCGCGTCGATTCGCCGGGTGGCAGCGCCTTCGGCTCGGAACTGATCCGTCGCGAACTGGAACTGACGCGCGCCGCCGGCAAACCGGTGGTCGTCTCGATGGGTAACGTGGCCGCTTCGGGCGGCTACTGGATCAGCACCTCGTCCGATGAAGTGATCGCCGACGCGGCCACCATCACCGGTTCCATCGGCGTGTTCGCGATTTTGCCGACGGCCGACAAGGTAGTGGAAAAGCTGGGCATCCACACAGCCGGTTCGCCTACCACCTGGCTGGCCGATGCAGGCAACCCTTTGCGTCCGCTCGATCCGCGTTTTGCACAAGTGATCCAGGGTTCGATTAACCACGTGTATGGCGATTTCCTGAACCTGGCCGCCAAGGCGCGCAAAAGCACGCCGGAAAAGATCAATGAAGTGGCGCAGGGCCGCGTCTGGACAGGCTTGCAGGCGAAAGAGCGCAACCTGGTCGACCGTATCGGCAGCTACGGCGATGCACTGGCATCGGCGGCCAAGCGGGCCAAGCTGGGCAGCGACTACCGCGTGACCTACCTGGAGCAGGAAACGTCGAACGTGGACCGCCTGATCGGCATGTTCGGCTCCAAAGCCATGGCCACCCTGGGGCTGGGCGAGCACGTGAAGCTGGGCCTTGCCACGACCGGCTTGCCGGCCGACGCGGCGCTGGGCATGGCGCAGGACCTCTCCTGGCTGTCGGGCATCACGCGCGAGCACAAGCCGTTCATGGCCCTCACGCATTGCCTGTGCGAGGTGCCCCTGGGCGGCAAATAAGGCCTGAGCAAAGCGTCTGCGCAGGCGACGATTTTGCCAGGTCTTATTTGGCCTTATTTAGCTTTATTCTGCCATATCTGACACCCCCAAGCCGGCTTCGCCCGGCTTGTTTCATTTCAGGAGCAGGAGCAGGAGCAGGAGCAGGAGCAGGAGCAGGAGCAGGCGCTGGCGTAGCCGTGGCCGTAGCCAGGTCAAGTGGGCTGGCGGGAGATTTGTAGCGAGTTTGTATCTGCACGGCGCGCGCGCGCGCCGCAGCGCTGCCGTGGCGCTCACCGCCGCAAGCCTGATTTTTCCAACGTTTCTCATCGCGGGCGAGCGCACCGCTGGCGCGCATGGTACGGCCGTGCGCGCGCGACCGTACGGAATTGTTTCAAGCGGAAATAAAACAGATACATGGCTATGCTAAAGTCGTTTTCGTGCTGGGAAACGATGTTTTTTTGAGCTGATTATCAACTTTTGTTCAGCTCTCGATTTCCTGCGGCTTGATATATAACTTCGAAAAACGGCGTCCAGCCTGAGTGTATTCCACCTCTGCCGGCGCCACAGACTCGCCGTGCCAGCGGCCTATAAAAGGATAAGCGATGGATACGCAGACAGCACCCAATTGCCCACGGCGCAGCCGCCGCTCGAAAATCGTCGGCAGTGTCATCGCGCTGGTCGTCATGGCCGCGCTGGGTGGAGGTGCCTGGTACCTGACCCACTCGGGCAGCAGTGCTCAGGGTGGCGCCGGCATGGCCGGTCCCGGTGGCCCAGGAGGCCCTGGCGGACGCCGTGGCGGGCCCTCGACCACCGTGGGTGTGGCCACGGCGGTGAAATCGGACTTGCCCGTGGTGCTCGATGCGCTCGGCACCGTGACGGCGGCCTCTACCGTGACGGTGCGTGCGCAGGTATCGGGCATATTGAAAGAATTGAAATTCAAGGAAGGCGGCATGGTCAAGGCGGGCCAGGTGGTGGCGCAGATCGACCCGGCCCAGTTCGAGATGGCGCTCATGCAAGCCACGGGCCAGCGCCAGCGAGACGAAGCGCAATTAGAAAACGCGCGCCTGACCCTGAAACGCTATCAAACCCTGCTCGGGCAAGACTCCATCGCGCGCCAGGAGGTCGATACGCAGGCTGCCCTGGTCAAGCAGCTGGAAGGTACGGTCATGACCGACCGCGCCGCCGAAGGCACGGCCAGGCTGAACCTCGGTTATACAAAAGTGGTGTCGCCGATCAGCGGCCGCGCAGGCTTGAAGGTGGTCGATATCGGCAACCTGGTGAGCACCAGCGACGCTGGCGGCGTGGTGGTGGTGACGCAGCTGTCGCCTATCGACGTGCAGTTTTCCGTGCCACAGGATAAAGTGCAGACTATCGAGGAGCGCCTCAATGCCGGCTCGGTCCTGCCGGCGCTGGCGCTGGACCGCACGCGCACGCACACCCTGGACAAGGGCAGCTTGAGCGCGCTCGATAACCAGGTCGACGTGCAGACGGGTACCGTGCGTGCCAAAGCCCGCTACACGAATGACAAGATGGCCCTGTTCCCCAGCCAGTTTGTCAACGTGCGCCTGGAGCTGGGCAATATCAAGGGCGCCGTGCTGGTACCCGTCACGGCTCTGCGCCACAGCAATAATGGCGACTTCGTGTATGTACTCAAAGCCGACAAGACCGTTACCGTGCGCCCGGTCACGCAGGGCCAGGCGAGTACCGACATGGTGGAAATCCGTGCCGGCCTGGAAGCGGGCGAGCAAGTCATCACGGAAGGCGCCGACCGCTTGAAGGAAGGCGCGAAAGTCACCTTGGCGGGTGACAAGCCGTCCGGCGCCCGCCGGGCTGGCGCTGGCGTCAACGCTGGCACTGGAGCGAACGGCGAACGTCGCCAGCGCCTCCCGCAGGCTGACGGTGCGGTCAGCACATCGGCGTCGGCATCCGCGCCACCCACGGTACCAGCGAAGGGCGCAGCGCAATGAGTCCATCGACGCCGTTCATCAAGCGCCCCGTCGCCACGGCGCTGCTGATGCTGGCCATCGTGCTGGCGGGGCTGGTCGGCTTCAAGTTGCTGCCGCTGGCCGCCTTGCCGCAGGTCGATTTCCCCACCATCCAGGTGCAGACGCTGTATCCGGGCGCCAGTCCCGAGGTCATGGGACAGACCGTGACGGCGCCGCTGGAGCGCCAGTTCGGGCAAATGTCGGGCTTGCAGCGCATGAGTTCTACCAGTGCCGCTGGCGTCTCCATCATCACCCTGCAGTTCACCCTCGGCCAGACCCTGGACGTGGCCGAGCAGGAAGTGCAGGCGGCCATCAACGCGGGCGGCTCGCTGCTGCCCACCGACTTGCCGGCGCCGCCCGTCTACGCCAAGATCAATCCGGCCGACGCGCCCGTGCTGACGCTGGCCATCACCTCGGACACCATGCCGTTGACGCAGGTGCAAAACATCGTCAATACGCGCCTGGCGCTGAAGATCAGCCAGGTCAACGGCGTGGGCCTGGTGTCGCTGTCGGGCGGCCAGCGTCCCGCCGTGCGCATCCAGGGCGACACCAGGCTGCTCGCTTCATATGGCCTGGGCCTGGACAGCCTGCGCACGGCCATCGCGGCGGCCAACGTCAACAGCGCCAAGGGCAGTTTCGATGGCCCCACGCGCTCGTATACGATCAATGCCAACGACCAGCTGGTGACGGCGCAAGACTACAAGCGCCTGATCATCACGTATAAAAACGGCGCACCCGTGCGCCTGCTTGACGTAGCCAACGTCGTCGACAGCGCGGAAAACATGCGCCTGGGCGCCTGGTCGGGCAAGCAGCCGGCCATCATCTTGAACGTGCAGCGCCAGCCGGGCGCCAACGTCATCAAGACAGTAGACGCCATCAAGGCCCTGTTGCCCGAGTTGCAGGCCAGCCTTCCGGCGGCCATGAAGCTCGACGTCTTGAGCGACCGCACCACGGGCATCCGCGCTTCCGTCGAACACGTGGAAATGGAACTGCTGCTGTCCGTGCTGCTGGTGGTGCTGGTGATCTTCGCGTTCTTGCACAGCCTGCGTGCCACGGTGATCGCCAGCCTGTCCGTGCCGATCTCGCTGATCGGCGCCTGCGGCGTCATGTACTTGCTTGGCTACAGCCTGAACAATCTGTCGCTGATGGCGCTGACGATCGCCACCGGCTTTGTCGTCGACGATGCCATCGTCATGATCGAAAACATCGCCCGCTACATCGAAGAGGGCG
This sequence comes from Janthinobacterium lividum PAMC 25724, assembly GCA_000242815.2. Taxonomy (GTDB): domain Bacteria; phylum Pseudomonadota; class Gammaproteobacteria; order Burkholderiales; family Burkholderiaceae_D; genus Janthinobacterium; species Janthinobacterium lividum_D. The sequence continues at coordinate 153,217 of AHHB01000037.1, read as the reverse complement.
AGACACCGATGGCCGCCGCCCTGAAGGGCGCCTCGCAGATCGGCTTTACCATCATTTCGCTGACGGTCTCCTTGATCGCGGTACTCATTCCACTGCTCTTCATGGGCGACGTGGTGGGCCGCTTGTTCCGCGAATTTGCCATGACCCTGGCCATCACGATATTGATTTCCGCCGTCGTTTCGCTCACGCTGGTGCCGATGATGTCGGCGCGCTGGCTGAAAAGCCATGCCGATGAAAACGTTAGCGCCACCGGCCAGCGCCTCCAGGCTTTGCTCGATAAAGTCATCAGTCAGTATGACCATGCGCTCGTGTGGGTATTGCAACGCCAGGGTCTGACCTTGCTGGTGGCCCTGGCCACTTTGCTGCTGACGGTGATTTTGTACATCACGATACCGAAAGGCCTGTTCCCCACGCAGGACACGGGCCAGCTGCAGGCGCGCATTGAAACCTCGCAAGCCGTATCGTACGAACGCATGGCCGCCTTGCAGCAGGCAGCGGCCAGCGCGCTGCTGGAAGACCCCGATGTCGATACCCTCAGTTCACTGGTGGGCGTCGATGCGGCCAACAACACCATGCTGCACACGGGCAGCATGCTGATCAACCTGAAGCGTTCGCGCAGTGGCAAGCAGGACGACATCATGCAGCGCCTGCGCAACCGCGTGGCCAAGGTGGCCGGTGTGACCCTGTACCTGCAGCCGACGCAAGATTTGACCATCGATGCGGAATCGGGGCCGACGCAGTACCGCGTCTCGCTCGAAGGGGCCGATACGGCCACCGTCACCGAGTGGGCGGGCAAACTGGCGGCCCGCATGCGCGAAAAATCACAACTGCGCAACGTGGTCACGGACGCCGGTGCCACCGGCGCCGCTGCCGTGGTAGCCATCGACCGTGACAGCGCTGCGCGCATGTCCGTCACCACGGCCACCGTCGACGACGCCTTATACAACGCCTTCGGCCAGCGCATTATCTCGACAATTTTCACGGAAACCAACCAGTACCGCGTGATTCTCGAAGCGCAGCCCGGCATCGTCACCACGCCGGCCGACTTGTCGCAACTGCAGGTGCGCACGGGTTCCGGCAAGTCGACGCCCTTGTCCGCTTTTGCCAGCGTCAGCGAAAAACAGGTGCCGCTGCAGATCACGCACGTGGCGCAGTACCCGGCCACGACGCTCGGCTTTGATACTACGCAAGGCGTGGCGCTGGGCAGCGCCGTCGACGCCATCCGCCAGGCAGCGAAAGACATCGCCTTGCCCCCTTCGGTGAGCTTGACCTTCCTCGGCGCGGCCGGCGCGTATGAAAATTCGCTGTCGAACCAGCTGTGGCTGATCCTGGCCGCCGTCGTCTGCGTCTACATCGTGTTGGGCGTACTGTACGAAAGCTACATCCACCCGCTGACGATCCTGTCGACCCTGCCGTCGGCTGGCGTGGGCGCCTTGCTGGCGCTGATGATTTCCGGGCAGGACTTGGGCGTGATCGGCATCATCGGCATCATTCTGCTGATCGGCATCGTGAAAAAGAACGCCATCATGATGATCGATTTCGCCATCGAGGCCGAGCGCGACCAGGGCAAGAGCGCGCAGGAAGCCATCCACCAGGCGGCGCTGCTGCGTTTTCGCCCTATCCTGATGACTACCCTGGCAGCGCTGTTCGCGGCCGTGCCGTTGATGCTGGGCTGGGGCGAGGGCGCCGAGTTGCGCCGTCCGCTTGGCCTGGCCATCTTCGGTGGCCTGATCGTCAGCCAGGTGCTGACCCTGTTTACGACGCCCGTCATCTATCTGGGCTTCGACCGCCTGGGCCAGCGCTTTAGGGCCCAGCCGAAGACACGCGAGGCGAGTCTGGAGCAGCCAGGCGATAATGCGGGGAGTGCCGCGTGAACCTGTCCTTACCGTTCGTCAAGCGGCCCATCGCCACCGTGCTGCTCACCATCGGCATCGCGCTCGCGGGCATCGGTGCCTTCTTCGTGCTGCCCGTCTCGCCGCTGCCGCAGGTCGATTATCCGACCATCTCCGTCAGCGCCAGCTTGCCCGGCGCCAGCCCCGCGACCATGGCCAGCTCGGTGGCTACGCCGCTGGAGCGGCGCCTGGGCGTCATTTCCGGCGTCAACGAGATGACCTCCTCGTCCAGCACGGGCTCGACGCGTATCAACCTGCAGTTCGATTTGAACCGCAAGATCGATTCGGCCGCGCGCGAAGTGCAGGCGGCCATTGCCGCCTCGCGCGCCGATTTGCCGGCCACGCTGCGCAGCAACCCGACCTACCGCAAGGCCAACCCGTCCGATGCGCCCGTGATCATCCTGGCGCTGACGTCGAAAATGCGCACGCCGGGCCAGATCTACGATGCCGTATCGAACCTGGTGCAGCAAAAGGTGGCGCAAGTGAAGGGCGTCGGCGACGTCGAGCTCGGTGGCGGCTCGCTGCCTGCCGTGCGCGTGGAATTGCTGCCGTACCAGCTCAATCACTATGCCGTGTCGATGGAAGACGTGCGTGCGGCTATCCAGGCCAGCAACGCCAACCGCCCCAAGGGGGCCATTTCCGGCGACGGGCGCAGCTTGCAGATCTACTCGTCTGCCAGCACGGCCTCGGGCGGGCGTAGCGCGGCCGACTACCGCAGCCTGGTAGTGGCCTGGCGCGACGGTGCCGCCATCCGCCTCGACGACGTGGCCGAAGTGGTCGACGGCGTGGAAAACAAGAATACTCTGGGCTTGTTCAATGGCGATCCGGCCGTCATCGTGCTGATCACGCGCCAGCCGGGCGCCAACGTCATCGCCACGGTGGACGGCGTGCGCGCGCTGCTGCCGCAACTGCAGGCACAGCTGCCCGGCGACATCAAGCTGCACGTGGCATCGGACAGCACCAACTCCATCCGCTCGTCCTTGCACGAGATCGAATTCACCCTGCTCCTTTCCATCGTGCTGGTAGTGCTGGTGGTCAGCGCCTTTTTGCGTAGCGTGCGCGCCACCATTATCCCGGCCGTGGCCACCATCGTTTCCTTGCTGGGGACCTTCGGCGTGATGTATATGCTCGGTTTTAGCCTGAATAACCTTTCCTTGATGGCGCTGACGGTGGCCACGGGCTTTGTCGTCGATGATGCCATCGTGGTGCTGGAAAACACGCAGCGCCACATCGAGGCGGGCATGGAGCGTTTCAAGGCGGCCCTGCTGGGCGCGCAGGAAGTGGGTTTCACCGTGCTGTCGATCAGCCTGTCGCTGGTGGCCGTCTTCATTCCGCTGCTATTCATGGGCGGGCAGGTAGGGCGTTTGTTCCGCGAGTTTGCCGTCACGCTGTCGGCGGCCGTGATGATTTCGCTGGTCATTTCACTGACCACCACGCCGATGATGTGCGCCTGGCTGCTGAAAAGCGGCGCGCAGCGCAAGGCGCCGGGCTTGGTCGCGCGCTGGTTCGAACGGGGCTTCGAGCGCATGCTGAAAGTGTATGAGCACTGCCTGGACTGGGCATTGTCCAGCGCCGCGCTGGTGATGACCATTTTGGTGTTCGTCGTCGGGCTCAATGTGTACTTGTTCGCAGCCGCGCCCAAGGGCTTCTTTCCGCAGCAGGATACGGGCCAGATCAGTGGCGGCATGCGCGCCGACCAGAGCATTTCGTTCCAGGCCATGCAGGGCAAGCTGCGCCAACTGGTCGACATCATCAAGGACGATCCCGCCGTCGCCACCGTGGTCGGCTTTACGGGCGGTGGCAGGGCAGGGGGCGGCTTCATGTTCATTGATCTGAAGCCTGCCTCGCAGCGCACGGACAAGGGGCAAGCCGTGATCGCCCGTTTGCGCCCGCAGCTGGCCAAGGTGACGGGTATTTCGCTGTTCCTCAACCCGGTGCAGGACCTGCGCATGGGCGGTCGGGCCAGCAATTCGACCTATCAGTACACCCTGATCAGTGACAACCAGGCCGACTTGAAGAAATGGGCGGCGAAACTGGCCGACCAGATGAAGCTGCAGCCGGCCTTGATCGACGTCGACACGGACCAGGCGGAAAATGGCGTGGAAACCTATGTTGCCATCGACAAGGACCGCGCCACGCAGCTGGGCGTGCAGGTGCGCGACATCGACAATGCGCTGTACAACAGCTTCGGCCAGCGCCAGGTGGCGACCATCTACGATGAGCTGAACCAGTATCACGTGATCATGGAAGTGGCGCCGCGCTATGCGCAAAGCCCGGAAGCGCTGCGCTCCGTGTATGTGCCGGCGTCGAATGCGGCGGCCGTTGCCGCCACGAGCGCTACCGCGTCGGCAACCACCACCGCTGCGACGCCGAGCGCGGCGACGCCGAATACCACGGCGGCGCGCGACCCGTCCAGTGGTTCGGCTCTGCCCACGACCTTGGCGCGCATGGTGCCGCTGTCGTCGTTCAGCAGCTTCGCCGAAAGCGCGACGGCCACGTCCATCAACCACCAGGGCGGGGAACTGGCCACCACCGTGTCGTTCAACCTGGCCGACGGCTACCCGCTCAGCGACGGGCAGGCGGCCGTGGCCCGGGCGGTATCGGAAATCGGTATGCCGGTGAATGTGCGCGGCAGCTTCCAGGGCTCGGCCAAGAGCGCGCAGGAAAGCAACCAGGAGCAGCCGCTCTTGATCCTGGCGGCCATCGTGGTGATTTACATCGTGCTGGGCATCCTTTACGAAAGCCTGGTGCACCCGATTACCGTACTGTCGACCTTGCCGTCGGCGGGGGTGGGCGCCGTACTGGCGCTGCTGATATTGCGCATGGAGTTTTCCATCATCGCCCTGATCGGCGTATTCCTGTTGATCGGTATCGTGAAGAAAAATGCCATATTGATCATCGACTTCGCGCTGGAGGCCGAGCGTGCGCGCGGGCTGACAGCGTTGGCCGCGGTGCGCGAGGCATGCTTGCTGCGTTTTCGCCCCATTCTGATGACCACCCTGGCAGCGGCGCTTGGCGCCTTGCCGCTGGCGATCGGTTTTGGCGAAGGCTCAGAGCTGCGCCAGCCCTTGGGGGTTGCCATCATCGGCGGGCTCATTGCCAGCCAGTTACTCACATTGCTGACCACCCCGGTGGTCTACATCCTGCTCGACAAGCTGCGCACGCGCAGCATCGACGAGCAGCAATTGAGCCGCATTCCTGGGCCAGATAAGCCGAGCACACAATCATGAAGCAAGTAAAACCTATGTTGTCCGCCATCCCCGCACGCCATCTGCCGTCGCTGGTCGTCGCCACCGCTTGCCTGCTGCTGGCCGGCTGCGCCGTCAGCCCCGCGTATGAGGTGCCAGTGGCCGCCGCACCGCAAACGTTCAAGGAAGCGGCCGGCTGGCTAGCCGCTGCGCCGGCCGACACGCTGGAGCGTGGCCCCTGGTGGACCCTGTTCGGCGATGCGCAATTGAACCAGCTGGCCGACAGCATCGACATCTCGAACCAGAACGTGGCGCAAGCCCTTGCTGCGTACGAGCAGGCGCGCGCGCTGGTGCGCGAACAGCGCGCCTCGCTATTCCCGAGCGTGAAGCTGACGGGTAGCGGCGCGCGTTCCGGCGGCGGTGGCGAGCAGCAGGCCAATAATAACTACAAGGGCGCCATCGGCGCGTCGTGGGAGCCCGATATATGGGGCCGCCTGCGCGCCGGCGTGACGGGGGCCGATGCCAGCGCCAGTGCCAGCGCGGCCGACCTGGCTGCTGCGCGCCTGTCGGCGCAGGGCGAGCTGGCCACCAATTATTTTTCGCTGCGCCAGAGTGATGCGCAGATCGCACTGTTGAACGCCACCATCGCTGGCTACAAGCGCGTGCTCGACATCACCAGCAACCGTTTTAACGCCGGTATTGCCGCCAAGTCCGACCTGCTGCAGGCGCAGACGCAGCTGGCCAATGCGCAGATCGACCTGTCGAGCCAGACGCGCGCGCGCGCCCAGCTCGAACACGCGATTGCCATCTTGCTTGGGAAGGCGCCGTCCGACTTCAGCCTGGCCGTGGCGCCGTGGACCCTGAGCGTGCCCGAGGTGCCGCTGGGCGTGCCGTCGACCCTGCTGCAGCGCCGTCCCGACATCGCCGCCGCCGAGCGCCGGGTGGCCGTGACCAACGAGCAGATCGGCATCGCCCGTTCGGCCTACTATCCTAGCCTGAACCTGACGGCTTCCTATGGCGCCGGCGCCAGCCGTGTGGCTGACCTGTTCAATGCATCGTCGAGCCTGTGGTCGCTGGGCGTGTCGGCCGCGCAAACGCTGTTCAACGCGGGCGCCACCACGGCCAGCGTGGACGCGGCCAAGGCGGGGCATGCGGCGGCCGTGGCGCGCTACCGCCAGACGGTATTGAGTGCCTTTGGCGCCGTGGAAGACCAGTTGTCGGCCACGCGCGCGCTGGCCGAGCAGCTGGCCTTGCGCCAGCAGGCGTCATCGGCCGCCGACCAGGTCGAGCAGCAGATGCTGAACCGCTACAACGCGGGCCAGGTCGGCTACACGGACGTGGTCTCGGCGCAAGTGACGGCCCTGTCGGCGCGCCGTTCCCTGGTGCAGGTGCAGGCGGACCGCCAGACGACGGCCGTGGCCCTGATCCAGTCGCTGGGCGGCGGCTGGCAGGTGCCGCAGGCGCAGTAGGGGGACGGGCTGGCGCAGGCTGAAAGACCTGCGCAAAATTCGCGTTTTGCCGTGCGCCTCGGATGCTAGAATGGACGATTATCCATCCGCCAGCCAGGCGCGCGTGCCGTGGCTGCATTCTTGCCGATGATGATACGCAGCGAACACAGCACAGCTTCAGCGCAGGAGGTGGCCGCCATCGATTTCCCCATGGTGGCCATCGGCGCTGCTGCCGGTGGTCTCGCCCCGATTGTCGCTTTCCTGACGCATGTGTTGCCGCAGAGCGGCATCGCCTGTGTGGTGATCCAGCACCTTGATCCGACGCAAAAAGCCATGTTGCCGCAACTACTGCAGCGCGCCACCAGCATTGCCGTCACGGAAATCACGCAGCGCGTCCAATTGCGCCCGAAGCACATCTATGTGATCCCATCGAACGCCGACCTGGGCCTGTCGGGTAGGCACTTTGTGCTCAGCGAGCCGCTGCAACTGCGCGGACGCCGCTTGCCCATCAATGCTTTCTTCGAAAGTCTGGCCGCTGAGTTGCGCGCATTGGCCGTGGGCGTGACTCTGTCCGGCATGGGCAGCGATGGCACGCCCGGACATTTTTCCGGGCGGTTTGCGCCCCTGACGACGACATCCACCCGGCGCTACCGGCGCCTCGATAATTTGGCCCGCCAGCGCTTGCCGACATGCTTTTCCACGAAGGTAACGTCGGCCATTCTTGCCATCGCCCAGCGACACGAGAGACGTCAGCATGCCCGGGAAAACCCAGTCCCACGTCGAGCAATTATTGTTCCAGAAATACTCGCCAGCGGCCGTGCTGCTGAACCAGGATGGCGATATCCCGTATCTCAACGGACGTACGGGTGCCTTGCTGGAACCGGCAGCAGGCAAGGCCAACTGGGATATCCACGCGATGGCGCGCGACGGCTCGCGCCAGCCCGGAGCGCTGCGCGGCATAGCCGCTCGCCTAACCCCAAGGTGCTGGAACTGGAGCAGCAGTTGATCCCGGCGCGCAATAAAATCCAGGCTGCGCGCGACGCCATGCAGACCTCGCGCGAAGAGTTGAAATCGGCTAACAAAGAGCTGACCACCTCGAAGGAAGAGATGCAGTCGCTCAATGAAGCGTTGTACACGGTCCATGCCGAGCTGCAATCGAAGGTCGATGATTTGTCGCTGGTCAACAGCGACATGAAAGACCTGCTTAACAGCACCGATATCGCCACCATTTTCCTCGACAGCGAGCTGCGCATCCGCCGCTTCACGGCGCCGGCCACGCAAATCTATAAGCTGATCCACACGGACTTGCGCCGTCCGCCCAGCGACATCGTCAACGACCAGACCTACCCGAACCTGGAAACGGATGCACTGGAAGTGATCCGCAGCCTGGTGTTTTGCGAGCGGCAAGTGGAAACCAAGACGGGACGCTGGTACAACGTGCGCATCATGCCGTACCGCACGGTGGACAATAGGATCGATGGCGTGGTGGTGACCTTCATCAACATTACCGAGTCGAAGTTGCTGGACGCCGAGCTGCGCCTAATACAGTCGGGCGCAGCGGCGAGCGCAGGGGCAGGTGAGGGGGCGCAATGAATGAGGCGTGCAATAGCGGACCCGTTGACGGGCATTTGTGCGGGCGTGTGGAGCCAGCGCTGCCAGCGCCAGGGCCGTTGTCGAACGAAGAGTTGATGCGCCACCTGCACGAGTTGCAGGTGAGACAGATCGAGCTGGAAATGCAGAACGCCGGATTGGCGGAGCAGGAACCACTCAAGAATGTATTGAAAAGCAGCCGCGACCGTTATGCGCAGCTGTATGAGCAGGCGCCGGTCAGCTACTTTTCACTGACGCGAGAGGGCTTGATCACGCGCGTCAACGTGGCGGCTTGCGGTTGGCTGCAACGCGACAAGGATCAATTGCTGGGGCGACGTTTCGAGCAATTCATAGCGCTGCAGGCACAGGGTGAATTTCGCCGTTTTCTCGATGCGATTTTTAGCAGTGGCACGCGGCAAGTACTGGAAGTGCGGCTATTCGAAGATGTACTGGGCGGCGGCGGCGTCGTGCGCATCGAAGCCAATGTCGATGTGGACAGCGCCAGCGTGCGCATGCTGGTAACGGACTTGGGTGACGAGCATGCGCGCGAATCGGCCTTGCGGCGCGCCTTCGTCATCCTCGACAGCATCCGCGAAGGCGTGCTGGTGACGGACAGCGACAACCGCATCATTTCCGTCAACCCCGCCTTTACCGCCATCACCGGCTACCAGGCGGAAGAGGCTATCGGGCGCGATCCTTCCTTCTTGGGCGGCGGTACGCACGAGCCGCAATTCTATGCCGCCATGTGGCGCAGCCTGCACCAGGATGGCAGCTGGTATGGCGAACTGGTGAACCGGCGCAAGAACGGCGAGCGCTTCGTCGAATCGCTGTCGATCACGCCCATGCGCAGCCAAGACGGTGCCATCAGCCATTTTGTCGGCGTGTTTTCCGACATCACCGAGCGCAAGCTGGCCGATGCTGCACTGCGCGAATTGCACCGGGAGCTCGACCAGCGCGTGCTCGACCGCACCGCCGAGCTGGTGCGGGCCAACCTGCATTTGCAGCGCGAGGTACAGCAACGCGAGCGGGCGCAGGAAGCGTTGCGCGAGGCCGAGCGTTTCTTTCACACCACCATCGATTCGCTGACCGACCGCGTGCTGGTATTGGACCAGGCCGGCTGCCTGGTGCATGCCAATCAGGCTTGCCTGGCCTTTGTCGGCCAGGCGCCGGAGCAGCTCCATTATCTGGACTTCTGTGAACGGGACCCGCGCTGGCAGCGCAGCGCCGGGCGCGAGCTGGCCGATGGCATCCGCGCCGTCATCGCCGGCAACGCGGACACGTTTGCGCTCGAGTATGAGTTTGCCACGCGCTCAGGCCCGCGCTGGTGGCAGGCCAGGATCAGCCGTTTCCTGGGCGAAGGGCCGCTGCGCGTGGTGGTGGCGCACACGGACATTAGCGAACGCAAGCTGATGGAGTGCGCCCTGCGCCAGTCGCATGCGCAGCTGCGCCAGCTGGCGCTGCACATGGAAACGGCCAAGGAAGATGAGCGCAAGCGCATCTCGCGCGATATGCATGACGAACTGGGGCAAAACCTGCTGGCGCTGCGCATCGATATTTCCATGCTCAGCGCGCGCACCGAGGGTTCCCATCCGCGCCTGCACCAGCGGGTTGGTGCCGTGCTCAGCAATGTCGACACCACCATCAAGAGTGTGCGCGGCATCATGAACGAGCTGCGCCCGATGGCGCTGGAGCTGGGCTTGCAGGCCGCCATCGAATGGCAGGTGGGCGACTTTCGCAAGCGCAGCGGCGTCGCTTGCCGCCTGCTGATACGTGACGAGGCCGTGTTTGCCGCCATTGGCAGCCAGGTCGAGATCGTCCTGTTTCGCGTCGTGCAGGAAGCGCTCAGCAACGTCATGCGTCATGCTCAGGCCAGCGAGGTCGAGATCGAACTCGGTTCGGATGCCTGTGCCCTGTATGCGGCCATCAGCGACAACGGTATTGGCATCACGCCGCAGCAGCAGCGCAAAAAGCAGTGTTTTGGCCTGATCGGCATTGCCGAGCGGGTGGCGGCGCTGGGTGGGCAATTCGACGTTGGCATGCCAGCGTGGGGCGTCGGTTGCCGGCTGTCCCTGCAGATTCCCTTGCTGCCGGCGGGGCTGCCTGGCGCCTGATATGGAAATTGCAATGAGGTGATTTTTGCCAACTCAGGGTGCCTGGACAGGCTATACTTTCGCCTGCTATTTATGGAGGGGCATATCGTGTTCAAAACAATCGTTTTACCAGTCGCCTTGTTGGGCGCGTTCGCCGGTGCACACGCCGACGAAGGGCAGTGGCAACCACACCAACTGCCACAGCTGAAAGCCGAACTGAAACGGGTCGGCATCGACATTCCTGCGGAAAAACTGGCCGACCTGAGCAAGCATCCCATGAGTGCCATTGTCTCGCTGGGCGGCTGCTCTGCCGCCTTCGTCTCCGACGCGGGCCTGGTGGTGACGAACCACCATTGCGCGTATGGCGCCGTGCAGCGCAATGCCACGCCGGAGCACAATTACATCACCGACGGCTTTCTGGCCAAGACGCGCGCCAGCGAGTTGCCGGGCGGTCCGAACAGTCTGGTGTATGTGACGGATCAGGTAGAGAACGTCAGCGAGCGCGTACTCAAAGGCTTGACGGCCGACATGACGGGCCGCGCCCGCCACGAAGCGGTGGAAAAGCGCATCAAGGACCTGATCGCCGAATGCGAGACGGACAAGATGTACCGCTGCTCCGTGCCCGCTTTCCACCGTGGCCTCGAGTACTACCGCATCCGCCAGATGATGATACGCGACGTGCGCCTGGTATACGCGCCATCGGACAAGATCGGCAACTTCGGCGGCGACATCGACAACTACGAATGGCCGCGCCACACGGGCGACTACGCGTTCCTGCGCGCCTACGTGGGCAAGGATGGCCGTCCGGCCGATCCATCGCCCGACAACGTGCCGTACAAATCGAAGGACTTCCTGGTAGTGTCGGCTGAAGGTTTGAAAGCCGGTGACGGCATCTTGCTGGCGGGCTACCCCGGCCGCACCAGCCGCTACAAGCTGCCGGCGGAAATCCGGTTCGCGCGCGATACGGCCTTTCCCCTGAAAGTATCCGAACTGCAAGCCGACCTGGCTGTGATGGCCGCCGCGACGAAGGGCGACGCTGCCGCTGCCGTGCGCTATGCGAGCGTGGTCAAAAGTATTAACAACGTGCTCAAGAAAACCCAGGGCTTGCTCGACGGTTTCGCCCGCAAGGACATTGCCGTCATCAAGGACGTGCAAGATGCCGAGTTCCGCGCCTGGTACGCGCAGCAGGCTAACGTCGCGCCCACCTTGCTGGCCGAACTGGACGCGGCAATCGCCAGCGACATGGCCTTGAGCGAAGAAGAGTTTGCCTGGTCGGTGGCCACCAATAGCGACTTGCTGAAAAGCGCGCGCACCATCTACCGTCTGTCGCTGGAGCGCCAGAAAGCCGATGCCGAGCGTGAATCGGGCTTCCAGCAGCGTGACCTGGCTTTCATCAAGGCCCGTCTGGCCCGCCTCGAGCAGTCGTATGTCAACAAGGTCGATCAGGCGCGTTTTGAAGCGGGCCTGAAGCGTTACGCGCAGCTGGCGGCAAAGAGCCATCCGCAAGGCCTGGACGCGCTGCTGCCGGCACCAAGCGCCGTGGCGGCCCTGTACCTGCAGACGCAACTGGCTGACACCGCCAAGCGCCTGGCCTGGCTGGAAAAAGACCAGGCTGCTGTCGTCCAATCCGACGACGCCTTCATGCAACTGGCCATCAAGCTGCAAGTGGTCGATGCCGCGCTGGAAGAGCGTCGCAAGGAAATCGACGGCAACCTGGAACGTGTGATTCCGCAATACATGCAAGCGGTGATCGCGTGGAAAAAATCGCAAGGCAAGCCGGTCTATCCTGACGCCAACTCGACTCTGCGCGTCACGTATGGCACGGTCTCGGCGTTCTCGCCGCGCGATGGGCTGACCAAGGGACCATTCACGACCGTGGAAGGCATCGTCGAGAAAGTCACGGGCAAGGCTCCGTTCGAAGCGCCGCAAGCGCTGCTCGACGCCGTCAAGCAAAAACGCTACGGCCAGTTCCGCGACCCGGCACTGGGCACGGTGCCCGTCAACTTCCTCACCAGCGCGGACACCACGGGCGGCAATTCCGGCTCGGCCGTGATGAACAAGCGTGGCGAGCTGATCGGTCTGAACTTCGATTCGACGTATGAATCGATCACCAAGGACTGGTACTTCGACACGGCCATCACGCGCGCCATCCACCTCGATATCCGCTACCTGCTGTGGGTGATGAAAGAAGTCGACCATGCCGACAACTTGCTCAAGGAAATGACCATCAAGTATCCGAAGGCTGTACAAGCTGCGAAGAAGTAATCTGTAACTTGCGCGATAACAAAGCCGCATCCGCCTGACTGGCCGATGCGGCTTTTTTTCGTATGGTCAACGAGTTTGAGTTTCATCAAGATGCCGGCGTTCACCATGGTTAGCATGGGCCAGGGGAATAAATATGAAGGAGGCAATATGGATGATGGCAAGCTGGCAGCCGATCTTGCGCACCTTTTTGCAGCGAGCCGGCGAGTCCAGGACAGCCGCTTGCTGCGCATGGATTTTCCGCACAACGATGGTCCGCCCGATACCGCGCTGCTGGTCAACAGCTTGCGGGCGCACGAGGAAATGTCACGCGACTTTCGCTTCGACGCCGAACTGCTGTCCGACAATCTCCACATTCCCCTGACCGCGATGATGGGGCGCATGGTCACCATTTCGATGGTGCGCGATGACGCCAGTTTGCGCTATTTCAATGGTTATGTCGGCCAATTTCGCTTGTTGCGCAGCGATGGCGGTTTCGCGTTCTATCAAATGGTGCTGCAACCCTGGCTGGCGTTTTCCAGGCTGCGCATGGACAACGTCTCGTTCCACGAGCGCACGGTCATCGACATCAGCGAAACGACCTTCGGTCATTATGTGCAGCGCGACTGGCAAAACCGGCTGCATGAGGAAAAAGCGATATTGAGCTGCGCCAACCAGCATAATGAAACCGATTACAACCATTTGCACCGGCGCTGGGAAGACCAGGGACTCCATTATTGGTATGAACATCGGGCCGACGGTCATACGCTGTGTTTGGGCGACAATACCTGGCTGACCGACAGCATCGACCCAAGCGACAGCGATGCGTGCGCAGCCGACGAGATGCTGTTTCGCAACGATGCAGGCTCGCTCGAGGGGGACGGCATACGCGATTGGCGAGCCATACGCAAGATCGCTTCCGGCGCGCTCACGCTGGCCAGCTTCAACTATAAGCATCCTTATGCGAGCCGCGCCAGCGGCTATGCGCTGTACCAGCAGGGCGACGTGTTTGCCCATGAACTGTATCAGGACACCGGCTATGGCTATGCCGACATGGGCGCTGGCGAAGCGCTGGCGCAACGCCGCATGGAGGCGAATAACTGCCAGGCGCAAACCTTCGAAGCTGACGGCAATCACCGCTGCGCCCAGGCCGGGCGTAGTTTCACGCTGGGCGGCCACTTCAGCGGCGAGCAATCCGTGCCGGCCAGAGGTGAAGCGGCGCGCCCGGACATCCGCGCGCGTGAATACCTGATCCTGTCGGTCGATCATGTCGCCAGCAACAATTACCAGGCAGGGACGGGCGCAAAGTCGCATTATGAAAACCGTTTTAGTTGCATACGCAAGAGCATCCGCTGGTATCCGGGGCGGCATTTCAACAGCACGCCTTGTGCCTTGCCCGGCGTGCAGACCGCGATTGTCACCGGGCCGGCAGGCGAAACCATCCATACCGACGCGCTGGGCCGGGTGAAAGTGCAATTCCACTGGGACCGGCTGGGCAAGTTCGACGCCGGCAGTTCGCCATGGATCAGGGTCATGACGCCATGGGCGGGCCAGGCCTTCGGCCAGATCGCGTTGCCGCGCATCGGCCAGGAAGTGCTGATCCAGTTTCTCGACGGCAATATCGACCGTCCCGTCATTGTCGGTGCGGTGTACAACGGCAAGCATGCGCCGCCGTGGAATTTGCCGGGGCAACGCATGCTGGGCGGCTGGCGCAGCGCCGAGCTGATGCCTAGTGGGGGCTACGGCGTGCGCGGCAACCAGTTGGTACTCGACGATACGCACCAGCGCATCCAGGTGCAATTGAAAAGCGATCATCAGCACAGCCAATTGTCGCTCGGCTGCATCAGCCGCATCGAAGACGCCAGCGGGCGCAAGGATGCGCGTGGCGAGGGCTGGGAACTGGCGTCAGACGCTTGGGGCGTGGCGCGCGCCGGCCGTGGCATGTTGCTGACCACCGAAGCGCGCCATGGCGCCGCCTCGCATATCAAGAGCATGGATGAAACCTTGCGCCGGTTGGCCGAGGCTGCTGAACGGCACAAGGCGCTTGCCGCCTTGGCGCAGCATCACGGCGCGCAAGAAAGTGTCGCCCAGCAGGGCGCCGCCGCCGATGTGCTGAAAGCCCAGCATGCCGGGATCAAGGGCGGTGCCGGCAGTGGCGAAAATGCATTTCCCGAATTGTCAAAGCCGCATCTGGTGCTGGCCAGTCCGGCCGGTATCGAAACGACGAGCGCGCAATCGACGCACATCGCCAGCGCCGAGCACACCGCGCTGACGACCGGGTGCGATCTGTCGCTGGCGGCCGGCGGCGGCCTGTTCGCCAGCATCGGCGCTGCGCTGCGCCTGTTCGTCCACAAGGCTGGCATGAAACTGATCGCCGCAGCTGGCCCGGTGCAGATCGCGGCGCAAACCGATACGGTCGATATCGTCGCCAACAAGGTGCTGGAGCTGATCAGCCAGGCCGACTGGGTGCATATTCGCGGCCGCAAAGGCGTACGCCTGCATGGCGCTAATTGCATGCTTGAAATTAGCGACAAGGTACAGTTTTTTACCGCGTCGCCGACGCTGTTTCATGGAAACCTGGAAACGCTGGCGCCCAAGAACCGGCCGCAACCAGAGCTGGAGCCGCCCATCGCGCCGGTAGCGGGACAATTGCAGCATACGATACAGGCCCATGTGGATGGTGGTCAGTACGCCAATGTGCCGTACACGCTGTACAAGGGGGAAGCCGAAGTCGAGCAAGGCTTGACCGACGAATTCGGCCGCATCCTGATCGCGCATCAGGATGGTACGCCGCGCTACCGTGTCGTTCTTGGCAATGGCGAAGAGTTTTCATTGCAAGCGAGCGCGCGCTTCGACCCGAACGCGGCGCCGGACGGCGAACACAAGCTGTCGAATCACGGTTTGCGCGCGTTTGACGACACCAGCGACGGCCGCGCTGTTCAATGATGCACGACACTGACGGGAGAGCACCATGCCTGAATCGAGCAGCCGCATCGAAACCACCCATATCGACGAAGTCGGACGCACTGCGACCAGTTCGCTCCAGTGGCTGCTGGAAAACCGCAACCTGAAAGGCAAGGCCAGCCACCCGATCACGCACAACAACAAGCTGACACTGTTCATTTGCGGACAGGAAGGGTTCGCCGACATCGCCGGCGAGATCGCCAAGGCTAAAAAGTCCATCGACCTGTGTTGCTGGGGTTTCGACCCGGGCATGGAACTGGTGCGCGGCAACAGCGCCACCTGGCCGCGTGGCGAAACGTTTGGCGACTTGCTGATCGACGCCACCACGCGGCGTCACGTCAGGGTGCGCCTGCTGATCTGGTATGACCGGGTCGGCTCGCCGATAGCGCGCACCATGCCGGGCTATTCGCACGGCACCTCGCCATGGAAAACCGGTGGACAGCGCTTTGATGACATCAGTGCAAAAGCCAGCCTGGCGATGTTGCACGATGCGGTCCAAAACAAGAAACCGGTTGCAGGCAACGCTCAATGGGGCGAGTACGTCCGGCCCGAGAATATCCCGATCATGGCGCGTGAAGAATACTGTCACAGCTGGTATGCGGCCGCGCTCCATGGCTTGTTGGGGCGCCTGGAGATTCGCTTGCGGCACGGCGACAGCGCCGCGATCAGCAAGAGTATCGCGACCGAAATAGACCAGCCGCGCGGTTTGACGAAGGGGGAGATCGAAAAGCTCGGTATGCAATACCTGGGCACGCATCACCAGAAGCCGGTCCTGATCGATTTCGACTATGAAGAGGGGGCCAAGGCCGTCGGTTATGTGATGGGGCTGAACTCGGTAACCGATTATTGGGACACGACGGCCCATCTGCTCGACGATACGCGCCGCGAACAGGGCGGCGTCAACGAGCGGCGCGAGTGTTTGCAGGCAATGGCTGCGGACTGCGGGTTCGCCACGCTGAAACCGTATCAGGACTATGCCTGCCGCATCGACGGCGGCCGTGCGCTCATCGCGCTGTACAACAATTTCGTGAAGGCATGGGACCGCGCTATCGACGACCGCACGCGTTCGGCTTCCACCGACTGTGTTAGCCGAGAGTTGTCATGCGGCAACCCACCGGCGCGACTGTTGGATAAGGCCGAGCCAAGCGACTCCACCGTGCAGATCGTGCTGACCCAGCCCGAGGAACAAGACAAGACCATCAAGGAAACCTATTTTCGCGCCGTGACTCAGGCCAGCTTGGCGGCCGGCTACCTGTATGTGGAAAACCAGTATTTCCAGTATGAACAATGGGCTCAACATTTGCTGGCCGAGCGCAAGAAGGTTGTGGCCGCCTGGAAGGCTGGTAGTGTCAAGGCGGGCAAGAGTCTTGAAGATATGCCGGTCATGCACGTGTTCATCGTCATTCCAGTGCCGGAGCGCGCGCAGATGGTGCCGCGCACCCACGACACGCTGGCGGCACTTGGGCAGCACGCTGGCATGACGGGGCAAAACACCATGATCGACGACTACAACAAGCGACCGAAAACCCGGCGTGTCAGGGCAGGATTCGGCATTTCCGCCGAGGCGGAAGTCCAGTTGCCCGACGTGGTGCGCCATGCCAAAGGCATCCACAAACCCGGCGCGATGACGCTTGAGAGTGAATTCGGGCTGAAGGTGTCGGTGGCCATGCTCAATGTGAGCGCGTTTGACAACGACCGCTGGCGCTACCGTGAAATCTACATCCATTCCAAACTGATGCTGGTCGACGACGTGTTCATGACGCTGGGCAGCGCCAACCTGAACCAGCGCAGCATGGCCGTCGACAGCGAAATCAATATCGCCACCATCGACCACCGCGTGGCGCGTGATTTGCGCAAGCGCGTGTGGCGCATGCATAGCGGCGGTTTGGTCGATGGCGGGGGCGGGACGAAGGCGGAGATTGTGGCTGCTTTTGAGAGTTGGGGAAACTTAATGAAGGCCAATCGGACGAAAAAGCTGGCAAAACAAGGAGGAGCAAAGTTGAAAAAAATGATTGGTTTTTTGTTGCCATTAGAAGATAACCGAAGTTCCACCATACGTCTGGGGTGAGCATGAAACAGTATCAAAATATATTCATTCGCCTGCCATGTTCCGTATTGGTAGTTGTCCTGTGTATCCCTTTATTCGCCTGCAAAATGCCAAACGACAAAGAAGAAGTCTTGCCACGTAAGCAAAGCCTGCCGCTTTTCGATCCGCATGTCGCGGATTTTATCTGTGAAATCGAGGCGAGCAAGGTGCCAACCATCGATGCGCAAGCCGAGGACTGGTTCCTCGAAGCGCGCGCCATGGAAGATCCTGAAATCGCCGTGGAAGACCGCGACTACAAAAAAATCGTCGCTCTGACGCGTCAAGCGGCAGAGCGGTTGCACTGGAAGGCGATGCTCAATTTGGCAAGCTTATATGTGGAAGGGCGCGATCCGTTATACGGTAATGAAGAGGCGGTGCAAATGGTGGAAAAGGCGATGCTGCTGGGCATACCGGCGGCATATGACCGGATGGGAACGTATTATGCGAATAGCACTGGCGTTGACGGCGACATCACTCGCGCTTATGCCTTCTGGCAAAAGGCTGCTGTCATGGGAAATCCTCAGGCGATGGCATTTTTAGGCGACAAATTAAGAGCGGGGACAGACGGTGCGATTCCTGGATATTGGGCCAATATTCCTGTAGCGATAAAAATGATGGCATGTGCGCTTTCTCAAGGATACGGGCCTGCTGCGTTTAACCTGCACTACTTGTATGCAATACCAAGAGCTGCGAATGGCGATGAGATTGGCGATCGAACTCCTACAACCAAACAGCGTGCTCTAAATGTATTGCATGAGGGAGTCAAGTTTGGCTGCGCAGAATGTGCGAGCGCATTGGCAATTGAATTCGGTTCACCTTTTGATCTTGCCGATATGCTGGCGCCATATGTGGACAAAGCTCGCGGTGAACGTTACGGCGTACTTAATCGTGCCCTCGGCTTCAACCCCAATCGCCGCTTTCCCAACCTCGATAAAATCTTGCCATTACCACCGGCCGATCTGCCGCCGTGGGATGGTCAACGAAAAAGCTTGCTCGACGCCGCCATGGGCGTGCGCCCACCGCCAGCCATCGCGCAGCCAAGCGCCGCCTCGCTGTTGCAAGAACCGTATTTCCTGGCCGCTGACTATGCGCGGCTCCCTGTTGGCTTGCCCAGCGACGCACCGACTGCGCCATTTTCCGCATACTGGCAACCTGCCGGTGGGCAAGGTTTGACGGAGCCGGCCCGGCTGTTTCGCAAAGGCGAAGAGTTCCGCTATTTCAGCGTGCTCGATGCCGCTGGCAAGAGTCGTTACGGCAGCGTGACGTGGGAACAGTGCCTGACGATACGGCACAACCAAGGCGCCGTGGAGCCGCGCGCAGCGCGCGGTTTGCTGCGCGAAGTGGCGCGGCCCGAGCCATGGTTGAGCTGTGCTTGCGGGCAAGCCTGTCCGGTCAGCGGCGTCTGGCAACCGTGGGTAGCGCCCGACCATCCGCTGCAGGCCATCGTCAACCAGTACTGGCGCCAGGCTTGGCTGACCCAAGGCGCACTTTTCCCGCAACCGCGCCGCGACTGGTTGCTCGATTTGCCTGACGACGACGTGACCTGGCATTTGATGGATATATCCCTTCCTGATCTCGGATAGGGCGGCGCGGAAGCGATGGAACACAACTGGCGCACGTCTTGGTGCTCGAACATCAGCCGGTAGTGAATGGGTGCGGCCAGGGCGAATGCGATGTGATCGCTATTGACTTTGTTGTGTATGATGGCCGTGTCCTCACTGAGCATATGGAGTGCCCATGCTAGAGCTGAACAAGATGGTGCGCAACACGGCCGTTCGTGCCGTGGCCTTGCCGCCTGGCGCCAGCATCGCCCCCTTGTACCCGGGCAGCAACTTGGCAGATGCCTACGCCGTCGACCTTTCGAACGCGCGCGCCCGCGTGCTCGACATGGAAAGCCTGGCGCGCCAGTTGCTGGGCAGCCAGCCGGGCTGGGCGCAGAGCCTGATGGTGTTGCGCGACGCTATCGTGGCGCGCTTCGGCATCAAGACTGCCAGGCAGATGGAAGCGACGCCAGGCAAGCGCATCGGCATCTTTCGCATCTACGCCGTCAGTGACGACGAGATCATCGTGGGCGAGGATGACAGCCACCTCGATTTCCGTTTGTCGCTGCTGCGCAACCGGCATGCGGGGCAGCAACAGTTCGGCAGCGTGACCGTGACTAGCGTCGTGCATTGCCATAATCGGGTGGGGCGCGCCTACATTATGCTAATCCGCCCCTTCCACAAGCTGATTGTGCAGCGTTCGCTGGCGCGCGCCGTCAACGCAGGCTTGGCCTGAGGCCCCCGCAGGCCCTGCGCGCCCCCGCAACCCTCTAAAGGGCTATGCACGCAGCAGCGTGACGCTGCGGGCAATCTTGCTTATTCAGGGCCGGTATTGCATACTGCACCACCAGCCTCATCAAGATTCCCATGAACGATACGCTTCTCCTGCTGGGTTTTGCCACCACGCCGCTTGAACTGATTTCCTTTGTCCTGGCACTGACAACCGTTGCGCTCAACATCCGCCAGAATCACTGGGCGTGGCTGTTCGCCATCATTTCCTCGGCCGCTTACGGATTCGTCTTTTTCGACTCGCGCCTGTATGGCGACATGGCCTTGCAACTGCTGTTCATCAGCGTCTCGTTCTGGGGCTGGTATCAGTGGCTGCATCCGGCCAGCGGCGGCAAGATCTTGCCCGTCACGCGCCTCGATGGCCGCGGCTGGCTGGCCTGCGCGGCAGGTTGGCTGATCGGTTTCCTGCTCATCGCATGGCTGCTGACGACGACAGATACGGACGTGCCCCAAGCGGACGGTTTCCTCACGGCCGGTAGCCTGGTGGGACAATTGCTGCTGTCGCGCAAAAAGCTCGAAAACTGGATTGCCTGGATCATCGTCGACGTGCTGTATGTCTGGCTGTACCTGCACAAGGGCTTGACCCTGACAGCCGTGCTGTACGCCTTCTTCGTGGTGATGGCCATCATCGGCTTGCTGGCGTGGAAAAAGTCGGCACCGGCCGCGCCCGATGCCATGGTCCTCAAGTGATGCGGCCTTGCGTGCGCGTGGCGATCCTGGGAGCGGAATCGTCGGGCAAGTCTACCCTGGCGGCCGCCCTGGCTGCGCGCTACGGCACAGTCTGGGTGCCGGAATACTTGCGCGAATTTGTCGAAATGCAGGGCAGGGTGCCCCTCGCGGCCGATCAGTTTGGTATTGCTCGAACGCAAATCGAACGCGAAGCGGCAGCCGCCCCGCAGGCGCGCGACTTCCTGTTTTGCGATACGACGCCGCTGATGACGGCCGTCTACAGCCGCCATTATTTTGATGGTGCGGACGCGCAACTGGCGGCGCTGGCTGATGCCACGCAGTACGACGTGACCCTGGTGACGGCGCCCGATAGCCCGTGGGTGGCCGATGGCTTGCAGCGCGAGTCGGAAGCCGTGCGTCAATTGATCTACCGCTACCTGCTCAATGCGCTCGACGCGCGTGGCATCGTCTACCACGTCTTGCACGACAACCTGGAGGCGCGCCTGGACCAGGCGGCGCCCCTGCTGCGGCAGGCGCTTGCTGCAGCGCCTGCCATTGCTTTTCCTTACAACACCTAACAAACTTTGCTTAGGTGTTTAAAAGTCGAACTGTGCCGAGACCTTGAACGTGCGGCTGGCGCCCGGATACAGATAGCCATCCGATTCCGGCGTCACGTCGCGCCAGTAGAACTTGTCGGCCACGTTGTTGACGGCGGCGCGCAGCACGGCGCGTGTGCCGGCGATGCGCGTGGCGTAGGCGGCGCCCAGGTTGAACACATGGTACGAGGGCACGAAAGTCGTGTTGTTGTATTCAAACGCTTTCTTGCCCGCATATTCCCAGCTGCCATTGACGCTCAAGCCCGCCACCTGTTGCACGGCGTAATCCGCATGCACGGCCGCCTTCAAGGCGGGCACATTGGGCACGCGCTTGCCGTCGAGATCCGCATTGCCCGTGCCTGACTGCTGGCTGTTCAGGGCCGTGAGCGAGACGCCGAGGTTCAGGTCGCGGCCAGCCTTGCCTTGCGCAGATAATTCCAGGCCCCGGTGCTGCGCCTGGCCTTCACGCACGAAATAGCGTGCAGCGTTTTGGAATTCCAGGCCCTTGCGGATCTGGAACAGGCTGGCCGCCAGCATGAAGTCGGGCGTCACATCCATCTTCACGCCCAATTCAATCTGCTTCGAGCGGCTCGGCGTCAGCTCTTCGTTGGCATTCATTGCCTTGCGGTCGGCCGTGCCGCCATGTTCCATGCCCTGCGAATAGGCCGCATACACGGAGACATTGTCGAGCGGCGTATAGACCAGCGATACATTGGGCAGCAGGAAGTCGTGCTTGGCGCGAATTTCTGTGTCGGCCTTCAGCACATACTGGTAGCCATCGACATTGATATGACGCAAGCCGCCATGCAGTTTCCAGTTCGGCGTCAGACTGATGATGTCCTGCACGAAGACGGAGTTTTCCGTATCCTTGCGCACCAGGCGCACAGGACCCGTGACGCCGGGCGAGGTGCCGACGATTTGCGGCTGATAGATGTTGCTCACGCCCACCCAGTCGTACACGTACAGGCCGGCGCGGTCCTTGCGGCGGAAGGTCGAGACGCCGGCCGTGAATGCATGGCGCAGGCTACCGGTGGCGAACTTGCCCTCGATCATGGCTTGCGCGCTCAGCGGCTTTTTCGTTTCGCCCAGGCTGCGGTAGTCATACACGTCGTAGTCGCCATTGCCGCAGAAGCCAGGGTACAGGTCCTGTCCGCTGCAGCCATACGGGAAGGCCGTGTAGTCATCGCGCTTGAACGCGTGCTGGTTGGCCGACAGGGTGGCATTCCAGTCGTCATTGAACGCGTACTGGAAGCGCAGGCCGATGTTGGTGGTGACGGTTTCCACGGGGCGCGTCCATGGCTGCAAGTTGAGCATGGCATTGGCGCTGATGCCCGTTGGCAAGGTTTTATTGTTCAGCAGCTGGAAGCCGGGCGCTGTTGCCTGCGCCTTGTCCTGGTAGTCGGCATCGAGCTGCAGCAGCGCCTGTGGCGATATCTGCCAGTCGAAGGCGCCAGAAATGAATTTACGGTTGCCATCGGCGCCCTTGATGTAGGAGCGCAGGCGCTCGGCCGCCACGTTGACACGGTAGCCGAAGCGCGTGTCTTCCAGGCGACCGCCCAGGTCGACGGCGCCGTACAGGGTGCCGCGCTCGCGCGTTTCCACGGTGACCGTGCGCAGTGGCGAAGCGGTGGGGCGCTTGACGATGAAGTCGATCACGCCGCCGGGCGCGGCCACGCCCGCCTGCAAGCCGGCCAGGCCTTTCAGCACTTCGATGCGCTCCTTGTTTTCCAGCGCAATTTGCGTGTCGCCAGGAATGGCCATGCCATCCTTGCGGTAGCTGGAATTGTTATCGAGCTTGAAGCCGCGGATGGTGAACTGTTCCGCATAGCCGACGGCGTTGTAGGCGTCGTTGATGCTGGCGTCGAGCTTGACGGCGTCGCTCAGATTACGTATCTGCAAGTCCTGCATGTCTTTTTGCGCAATGACGGTGACGGACGCCGGCGTTTGTAGCAGCGGTGCGTCGGAAAAGCCGCCCACGGAAGCGCGCTTGGCGGCCGGCGTCTTGCTGGCCGTGACGATGACTTCGGCCATGCTTGGCGTGTCGGCCTGTGCGTCGGCGGTGTCAGGCGCTGCCAGCGCTGGCGCGGCAAACGCCTGCACGATGGCCAGGGTCAGGACAGAAACGGATAAATTCGGTGTGGACATAGATTGCTCGTGGTTCAAGCCGACTCTCGGGAGAGTACGGCAGGCTGCTTGTTCGGCTGGCGCCAACGCAGGAGCTATCAAAGGAGGGAGGTACTTTGCGCTTTCCTTCGCTGGCATTATCCAGATCAGGTACGAAGGGTATCTCTCACCCGGATGACTGCTCCAGGACCCCTAGCGAGGTGACAGCTTAGCATGAAGCACGGCCTGCTGTCCCATCTGGCTGTGCGTTTTACAACAGTGTGGCGCGAATCTACAAACGCAGTTAGCGTACCTTGCCGTCGTCGACGGTCAGCAGGAAATCGTGGTGCGCGGCTGGAAACGCGTCGTGGACGCTTGAGCTTTTCGCCCGCGAGGCGGAGAATGCAGCCGATGTTACCACCACGCGAAAAGGAATGCGCATGACCACCGTCCCACTGGAAGAATCGGGCTTGCCTGCCACGGCACTCGATATGCACCGCGCCATCGGCGCCACCATCGCCGCGCTACAGGCACTGGACTTGAACAGCCAGCGCTTCGAGGCGTGCACGGACCCGGAACTGCGTCGCGTGCTCGCGCATGCGGGCGACACCAGTCGCAAGGAAGCGGCCATGCTGCTCGAGTGGATGCGTCGCCGCGATGCGCGCCTGGACGCGGCCATGAAGGAGGCGCTGTTCAAGGCGGGGCCGATCGTTGCTCAGTATCACTATGACGAGAACATAGGGTAACGATTGCGTTGTCGCTGTGGCGTACCATGCGCCACATGCGCGGTGCTTCGCGTAGACTGTGTGCCGAACACGATTTTGGAAGAGTTTGCAACGATGAGATCATTGCCATACCGAGAAGGCAGCTGGTTTGCCGTACCCTTGCCTGGCGGCGGCTATGCCGCCGGCGTGGTAGCGCGCCGGGCGCCTGCCGGGCGCATCATGCTGGCGTATATGTTCGGGCCGAAGCGCGACCGCTTGCCTGTACTGGAAGAATTGGAAGATTTGCGCCCGGAACATGCCGTGCGCCGCTTGCGCACGGGCGATATGGCCATCCTTAACGCGCGCTGGCCCTTGCTGGGCGACAGCCGCCACTGGGAGCGCGAGGCCTGGCCTATGCCGGCCTTTATCCGCCGTAATGCCTCATTGCAGCGCGCCTGGCGCGCCAGTTATGCCGACGCCGACCCTGCCAAGCTGGACCGTGAAGAATCGATTCCCTTCGATACGCCGGGCATGGAAAGCGATTCCCTGTACGGTTACGGGGCAACGGAATTGCTGATGAATAAAGTGCTGGTTCAGGAAGCGGCGTCGGCAGCGTAGGCTGGATGAGGCCGTAAGGCCGTAATCCGGCAACATTGTTGGCTGTTCTTGTCGGATTACGCGGTTCCCGCTAATCCGACCTACATCGCCTGCACCGCTGGCGCAAACACCGGAGTGAGCAGGCCCGATTATTTTTTACGCCGCTGGCAAGCTGATCTGAAACGCCAGGCCGCCGCCTTCGCGGTTGCGTACCTGCAATTCGGCGCCATGGCGCTGCAGCACGCGCTCGACGATGGCCAGGCCCAGGCCGGCGCCATTGGCTTGTCCGCGCGCCGTGTCGAGGCGGGTGAACGGTTTCATCAGTTGCTCGATCTTCTCGGCCGGTACGCCCGTGCCGTGGTCTTGTACCTCGATAATCACCTTTTTCACGCCGTGGCTGGTGCGCACATGGCAGGCAATGTCGATTTCCGTCAGGTCGCTGCCTGGCGACTTGCCATAGCGGCGGGCATTCTCGATCAGGTTGTTCAGCACGCGGCGCAAGTCGGTAGGATTGCCCATCGCATGCGCGCCTTCGGCGATGCTGGCATGGATGCTCACGTCCGGCAGGCGCATCGCTTCGCGCGTCATGTCGCTCAGTAAACCGCTGAGGTCCACGTCCGTGAAGCTCGACGCTTCCGTCGGCCTGGCGTAGTCGAGGAACTGGCCGATGATGGCGTCCATCTGGCCGATATCGGACTGGATGCCCAGGCGCGCCTCGTCCGACAGGTTGGCCATTTCCACTTCCAGTTGCATGCGCGCCAGCGGCGTGCGCAAATCGTGCGAAATACCGGCCAGGATCACGGCGCGGTCCGATTCTACCTGCTTCAAATCATCGACCATCTGGTTGAAGCTGCGGTTCGCCTCGATGATTTCGATCGGGCCTTTTTCCGGCAGCAGCGCCGGCTGCTTGCCCTTGGCGATATCGCGCGCGGCCGCCGTCAAACGTGACAGCGGTAAATTGATCAGGCTCGAAATAATGGCCGCGCCCAGCAGAGACAGCAAGGACACCAGGCTGGCCCAGCCCAGCCACTGGAAGCCCGTCAGGCCGCGCAGGCGCTCGCGGTCCAGCATCAGCCAGTATTCGTCATCGTCGATCTTGAAGCTGACCCAGAAACCGGCTACGCCGTTGACGCGCGCGGAAAAGCGCGTGTCCTTGCCCAGTTTGGCTTTCACCTGCGCCTCGATCTCGGGCATCAGGTAATTGTCGGGCGGCGGCTCGATGCGGTCGTCCTCTTCCAGCGAGAAGATGCGGATGCCTTCATTGCTGACGAGGTCGAACAGCAGCTCGCGCCGCAACTCGGGCGCCGAGTGCGTCAGTGCCGCATGCGTGATGGTGACGACGGAAATGATCTGGGCGGAAATCTGCTGCGCTTGCGGCTCGCGCTGGATGACGGAAATCATGCCGATCCAGGTGATCATGCTGACCGTGGTCAAGGTGCCGAGCAGCAAAAAGGTGCGCCAGAACAGGCCGCTTTTCAGCCGCGCCAGGCTGATATCGGGAACAAGCTTCATCATGCCTTGCCTGCGATCAGCGCGGCTGTCCGTCCGGGATGAAGACGTAGCCCAGGCCCCACACGGTCTGGATGAACAGCGGGCTCGACGGATCGGGTTCGATCAGCTTGCGCAAGCGCGAGATTTGCACGTCCAGGCTGCGGTCAAATACTTCGTATTCGCGGCCGCGCGCCAGTTCCATCAGTTTCTCGCGCGACAGCGGCTGGCGCGCATGACGGGCAAATACCTTCAGCACGGAAAATTCGCCCGTCGTCAGGGGCACCGTTTCGCCGCTCTTTTTCAGGGTGCGCGTGCCCAGGTCCAGCACGAAGTGGCCAAACTCGAAGGTTTGCGGCGTTTCCGACGGCGCGCCCGGGATTTCATCGGGACCCTTGCGACGCAGCACCGCGCCGATGCGGGCCACCAGTTCGCGCGGGTTGAACGGTTTCGGCAGGTAGTCGTCGGCGCCCATTTCCAGGCCCACGATGCGGTCCACATCTTCGCCTTTGGCCGTCAGCATGATGATCGGTGTCTGGTCACCCGCGCCACGCAGGCGGCGGCAGATCGACAGGCCGTCTTCGCCGGGCAGCATCAAATCGAGCACCAGCAAGTCGTAGCGTTCGCGTAGCCACAATTTGTTCATGGCCGTCGCGCTCTCTGCCGTGAAGACATTGAAACCCTGTTCGGTCAGGTAGCGACGCAGCAGATCGCGCAGGCGCACGTCGTCATCGACGACCATGATCTTCGCCTGGTGGCCGTGGATCGATTGCATTGTTGTATTACTGCCGGAAGTGGAGGTTGTGGTCATTTAGGGTGTCGTATTATCTTATATTAGTTGCTATAGTAACGCCTCGCGCGGTGCCGACAGGGTGTATGGCAACCCATTACAAAGTGTTACAAACTTTACCCAATTACTCTTACTGCACCGTGTAAAGCATCATACACTGGGGCCACAGTGGAAATCAGCTTTAAGCTTATACGGCATCGCGGAAGAGGAACTCAATGAATATCTTTACTAAAAAAATTCACGCCGCTCCCAGCGCAGCTATTGCCGCACCTACGGCCGCACCTACGGCCGCACGTACGACTGTGGTATCCGCAGTTGCCGTTTTTTCCGTCTTTTTCGCCAGCATGGCGCTGGCGCAAAACCAGCCGCCGCGCCGTGACGACCCGCCGCAAGTGCAGGTCCAGCGCTATGATCAGGGACAGCGCAGCACTAGCAATAGTAACAGCAACAACGATACGCGACTGCGCGAACAGCGCGACGCACGCAGTTCGACACGCGTGCCGAAGAGCAGCGCCGCGCCAGCGAAGGCGCCGACGCCTCGCGCCGCACGGGCCGCTTGACGCCCGACGAGCGCCGCGACCTGCGCCGCCAGATCAATGAAGTAGGGCAGGATATTTACTCGAATCCGCCGCGCCGCTAGGTTACGGGCACCGCATCAGGCAGGGCCATCTCGCAAGGGATGGCCCTGTTTGCATCTGGACGCCGCACGCCGCCATTCTTGCTGCGTCAGGCACATCGCCGCGCCGCGTGCTTGTGTCCTACTGTTTTTATCCTGCTCCATTGAGTCAAATCGTTCAATGTGTGACGCTGGGAGGCAAGGCCTGCGCGAGGATTTACTTTGCAGCACTATCGGCTGACGCAGATGGCAAGGCGCTGGCCCGTCGCGCGTTTGACGAGCCGGTGGCCGGCTGGATCAGTCGCTGACCTTGCCGCGCGATTGTTTCAGCATGCCGTGCGTGTTCTTGCTGTCGAGGCGCCGCCGTTGCGAGCTACGCGTGGGCTTGGTGGCGCGGCGCACGGCGGGCAGGAAGGTTACGCTGTCGATGATGTCCTGCAGCCGGCGCAAGGCTTCTTCCTTGTTCTGTTCCTGGCTGCGCGATTGCTGCGCCTTGAGCACCAGCACGCCATCCTTGCTGATGCGGCTGTCGCGCAAGGCCAGCAGGCGTTCCTTGTACGCTTCCGGCAGCGACGAGGCGGCAATGGGAAAGCGTAAATGGATGGCGCTGGAAACCTTATTGACGTTCTGCCCGCCCGGGCCCTGGGCGCGGATGGCGGAAAATTCAACTTCAGCGCGATTGACAAGGTGTTGCATGGCCTGCCTGTGGAAAAACAATCATCTATTGTAAGGGAAGATGGCTGCGCCGGCGCAAGGCTGGGGCGATCGGCCGATGATGTCTTCCTGGAAAGTTGATGATTCTCAACGCCGTGTGCGCCGATGCTCGTTAGCATGGGGCCAACGTTGCGCCACTGCGCATCCTGGCAGCGCTTACCCGATGAAAGGATCATCATGCAGCCCACGACGACGCCTGGCGCCACAGCAACGGCGCAACGCAGTACCGTGCAATACCTGAGTTTCCACTCGGGCGGCCTGGAATACGGCCTCGATTACCGCTGCGTGCGCGAATTGCGTCCGCTCAAGGAGCTCGAGCGTTTTTCCTCGGAAGGCGAAGTGCTGCACAACGTGGCTCTCTCGCGTGGCATGATCATCCCCATCGTCGATATGCGCGCCGCGTTTGACAGTACCGGGGACGCACCCGATCCATCCACCGACGTGATCATCCTGCAGTTGAGCAATGGCGTGGTGGGCATGGTGGTCGATGGCGTGACCGATATCGTCAGCCTGGCCCCGGCCGACATCGCCGCCGTGCCTGATCTGGGCGCAGCGGAAGCCGAATACCTGCTGGGCTTGGCCACGCTGGCCGGGCGCCGGCTGATCCTTGTCGACATCGACCGCCTGATGGCGATCCGCAGCCCCGGCCCCATGCAGGCAGCCTAAAAAAAGACGACCCGGGAGTCGTCTTTTATCGTTACTTAGTTAGCCGAGCTTTTCCAGCTGATCCTGCAAATCGAGCCATTCCGCTTCCAGTTGCGCCAGATCCTTGGTGAAGAAGGTCTGGTCAGCCAGCAACTGCTTCAGCTTGGCCTTGTTGGCCGCGTCATAGATGGTCGGTTCGCCCAGCTTGGCTTCCGTTTCCGCCTTTTGCGCGTTGCGCTTGGCGATCTGCTCTTCCTGGCGCTTGATCTTGTTTTCGATCGGCTTGCGCAAGGCGGCTGCCTTCTGGCGCTCTTCCGCTTCCTGGCGCTTGTCGCGCACGGGTGCAGCAGGGGCGGCCGCTACCGGTGAAGGTATGGCAGAAGTCACCGGAAAATCGGTCTTGTTGGCCTTGCCGGCAGCCGGCAGCACGTCGGTGCCTTTGCCCAGCTTGGTCTTGAACAACCAATCCTTGTAGTCGTCCAGGTCGCCGTCGAACGGCTGCAGCTTGCCGTCGGCAACGATGATGAATTCATCGGTGGTGGCGCGCAGCAAATGGCGATCATGCGAAACGACGACCAGGGTGCCTTCGAACTGTGCCAGCGCTTCCGTCAGCGCTTCGCGCGTTTCCAGATCCAGATGGTTGGTCGGTTCATCGAGCAGCAGCAAATTCGGACGCTGCCAGACGATCAGGGCCAGTGCCAGACGGGCTTTTTCGCCGCCCGAGAATGGCGCGATCGACGCGGTGACCATGTTGCCGGGGAAGTTGAAACCGCCGAGGAAGTTGCGCAGTTCCTGCTCGCGCACGGTGGGGGCGATCTTGGCCAGATGCCACAGCGGCGATTCGTCGTGGCGCAGCATTTCCACCTGGTGCTGGGCGAAGTAGCCGATGTTCAAGCCCTTGCCCATGGTGGCGTCGCCGTTCAAAGGCATCAGTTCGCCCGCGATGGTCTTGATCAGGGTCGACTTGCCGGCGCCGTTCTGGCCCAAGAGGCCGATGCGCTGGCCGATCTGCAGCGAAAACTTGATGCCGTTGACGATGGTTTTGTGCGTGATTTCGCCCGTCGCTTCGTTCTCGATCTTGTAGCCCGCATCGACGTCTTCCATCACCATCAATGGATTCGGTGCGCTCAAAGGCTCGCGAAATTCGAACGAGAATTCGGCGGCAGCGCGCAAGGGCGCCAGTTCTTCCATCTTCGCCAGCGCCTTCATGCGGCTTTGCGCCTGACGCGCTTTTGACGCTTGCGCCTTGAAGCGGTTGACGAACGATTCCAAATGGGCACGCTTGCGCTGCTGCTTTTCCAGCGCGCCGGCGGCCAGGATCATCTGCGCCGCGCGTTGGCGCTCGAAGCTCGAGTAGTTGCCCGAGTAGCGCTTTAGCTTGCGCTCGTCGATATGCACGACCACGTTGACGACTTCATCGAGGAAGTCGCGGTCATGGGAAATGATCAGCAAGGTGCCGGCGTAGCGCTTGAGCCAGTCTTCCAGCCAGATGATGGCGTCCAGATCCAAGTGGTTGGTCGGTTCATCGAGCAGCAGCAGGTCGGATGGGCACATCAGCGCCTGCGCCAGGTTCAAACGCATGCGCCAGCCGCCGGAAAAACTTGCCACCGGTTGCTGCATCTGGTCCAGCGTAAAGCCCAGGCCCAGCAGCAATTGCTCGCCGCGCGACTGCACCGTGTAGGCGTCGGCGTCGGCCAGCGCGCTGTACATATTGCCGATGGCGATGCCGTTTTCCGTGCTCTCTGCTTGCGACTCAAGATGCGCCAGTTCAGCTTCCAGTTTGCGCAAGGTGGCGTCGCCATCGATCGCGTAGTCGAGCGCGGCACGGTCCAGTGGCGGCGTTTCCTGCGCCACGTAAGCCACGCGCCATTTGGCCGGGAAATCGATCTCGCCCTGGTCAGGGTGCAATTCGCCACGCATCATGGCGAACAGGCTCGATTTGCCCGCGCCATTGGCGCCGATCAGGCCGATCTTGTCGCCCGGGTTGAGCGTGACATCGACTTGTTCGAGCAACGGTTTGATGCCGCGCATCAGGCTTACTTGTAGGAAACGTATCATTTTTTTCTTTGTGTTTTAACCCAAAGGCGCAAACCTGGGGTCGTACCCTGAGGGGGCGACCCCGGCATTTGCTGTTGGGTTGAGTGAGGTCGTGCGTTTGTCAATTAACCCAGCTTCAGCTGCTCGGCCGTCAGCAGGAATACCATGTCGTCGCCAGCGCTCGTCGTCAGCCAGGTCAGGCCCAGCTCGCCGAAGGCCGCTTCCGCATATGCGCGTTCGTTGCCGATTTCTATCATCAGGATGCCGTCGTCCGTCAGGCGCTCGGCTGCGCCGGCGATGATCTTGCGCACCAGGTCCATGCCATCGCTGCCGCCGTCGAGGGCGATTTGCGGTTCGGCCAGGTATTCCTGGGGCAGGGCGCCCATCGACGCGGAATTGACATACGGCGGGTTGCTGATGATTAAATCATATTTCTTGACCGGCACATTGGCGTACAGGTCCGATTCGATCAGCGTGACGCGCTCTTGCAGTTTATACGTGTCGACGTTGCGCTTGGCCACGGCCAGGGCGTCGGCGGAAATGTCCACGGCGTCCACGCTGGCGTTCGGGAAGGCGTCGGCCATCATGATCGAAAGGCAGCCCGAGCCGGTGCACAGTTCCAGGATGTTTTCCACGGCTTCCGGTTCCGTCACCCATGGCGAGAAATATTCAGGGATCAGCTCGGCGATGAAGGAACGCGGCACGATCACGCGCTCGTCGACGTAGAAGTTATACGTGCCCAGCCAGCCTTCCTTGGTGATGTAGGCAGCTGGCACGCGGTCGATGCTGCGACGGTCGATGACTGCCATTACGCTGGCGATTTCCGATGGCAGCAGCTTGGCGTCGAGGAACGGTTCGAGCTTGTCGAGCGGTAACTTCAAGGTGTGCAAGATCAAATAGGCTGCCTCGTCGAACGCTTCGGCGCTGCCGTGGCCGAAAAACAGCTTGGCGGTATTAAAACGGGTAACGGCGTAGCGCAGCAGGTCGCGTGGCGTGGAAAACGGGTTCGGGTTCATGGCATTCTCGAAAAGACGGTGTTCTGGCCCGCCGTGACGGGCCTCGGTATTCTGCTTCAGGCGGGCAGCAAATGCTCCAGCGTACGCCGGTAAATATTCTTCAGAGGATCGATGTGACGCAGTTCGATATGCTCGTTGATCTTGTGAATACTGGCATTGGGCGGCCCGAATTCTATCACTTGGGGGCAGATTTGCGCGATAAACCGGCCATCCGAGGTGCCGCCCGTGGTCGACAACTGCGTCACCATGCCCGTTTCCGCGTGAATTGCGCACGACAGCGCATCGGAGAGGGTACCGCGCGGCGTGAGGAAGGGTAGGCCGTTCAGGGTCCACTGCAAATCGTATTGCAAGTCATGCTGGTCGAGGATGGCGTGCACGCGCTCCTGCAGGCTTTGCGCCGTGCTGGCAGTTGAAAAGCGGAAATTGAAATCGATCACCATGCCGCCCGGAATCACGTTATTGGCACCCGTGCCCGCGTTGATATTGGACATTTGCCACGACGTTGGCAGGTAGTACTCGTTGCCCGCATCCCACTTTTCCTCGACCAGGTCGGCCAGCGCCTGCGCCGCTTCGTGGATCGGGTTTTTTGCCAGGTGCGGGTAGGCGATATGGCCTTGCACGCCCTTGATCGTCAGCCGGCCCGACAGCGAACCGCGGCGGCCGTTCTTGATCATGTCGCCCAGTTGTGCGCTCGACGTCGGCTCGCCCACCAGGCAATAGTCGATTTGCTCGCCGCGTTCCTTCAATTTGTTGCAGACGATAACGGTGCCATCCGTGGCCGGACCTTCCTCGTCGCTGGTGATCAGGAAGGCGATGGAACCCGTGTGCTCGGGCGTGGCGGCGATGAATTCCTCGCAAGCGATCACCATGGCGGCGATCGAGGTCTTCATGTCAGCCGCGCCACGGCCATACAGCTTGCCGTCGCGCTGGGTTGGGATGAAGGGCTGCGAGCGCCATTGCTCGACGGGGCCGCTAGGCACCACGTCCGTATGGCCGGCAAAGACGAACACGGGGGAGGTCGTGCCACGGCGCGCCCACAGATTGGTGACGCCGTTCGACTGTATCGTCTCGCAGACAAAGCCCAGTGGCGTGAGAAGTTCGATCAGGTGCTGCTGGCAGCCTTTGTCATCGGGTGTGACCGAAGACAGGGCCAGCAGTTTTTCGGTCAGGGCGAGGGTTTTGGAGGTGGTCATGGTGTAGGGTTGGGTCGTACTCTTGGGCGCGACCCCAGCATTTCAGGTGTAGGGTGGTTCTGTTGTCAGAAAAAATTACAGCCCGAAAATGGCTGAGTATTGTGCATCGGAAAACGCCACGCTGAACTGGCCATCCTTATCCAGCACGGGGCGTTTGATGATGGATGGGTTTTCCAGCATCAGTTCCAGGGCGCTGGCAGCGTCGACGGTAGCGGCCTTGCGCTCGTCGGACAGGGCGCGCCAGGTCGTGCCTTTCTTGTTGATCAGCACATCCCACGGCAATTGCTGCAGCCACGCTTCGACGCTGGCGCGTTCCAGGCCTTGTTTCTTGAAGTCGTGGAAGGTAAAGTCGATTTGCTGCGCGGCCAGCCAGGTGCGGGCCTTTTTGACGGTATCGCAATTGGGGATACCGTAGAGTGTAATGGTCATAGTGGTCGGGCTAAGGGGAGTCAATGCGCTACGCTTGATCGCGGTGCTTGCGCTGGCACGCTTTGCGGTGTTAGCCACCATTATACAGTCGATGCGGCAGTCGATGCGGCGCTGCAACACGGCCCTGTGATGACCCTGCGCAGGCCATGGCGCCGTCTTGCCTGATGCTGGCGGGCCGAAGCACGGACAGTCCGGCACGCGCGCCGCGCCCGCCCGAAGCCGGACAGGAAGCACAGCGCGACGATTGAATGGGGGCTGTTGAAATGAATTGTCCCGCCGGAGCGGGACATTCACGGTGCTGCGTGCGTTACGCGGCGCAGTAATTAAATGCCGCGCAGCAACTCGTTGATCCCCGTTTTTGCGCGGGTTTTTGCATCCACGCGCTTGACGATCACGGCGCAGTACAGCGAGTACTTGCCGTCTTCCGAAGGCAGGTTGCCCGACACCACGACGGAACCGGCTGGCACGCGGCCATACGTCACTTCGCCCGTGGCGCGGTCGTAGATCTTGGTCGACTGGCCGATGTAGACGCCCATCGAGATGACCGAGTTTTCTTCGACGATCACGCCTTCGACGATTTCCGAACGGGCGCCGATGAAGCAATTGTCTTCGATAATGGTCGGGTTCGCTTGCATCGGTTCGAGCACGCCGCCGATGCCGACGCCGCCGGACAGGTGGACGTTCTTGCCGATCTGCGCGCAGGAGCCGACCGTGGCCCAGGTGTCGACCATGGCGCCTTCATCGACGTAAGCGCCGATGTTGACGTAGGACGGCATCAGCACGACGTTTTTGGCGATGAAGCTGCCGCGGCGGGCAACCGCTGGCGGCACTACCCGGAAACCGCCCTTGGCGAAGTCTTCGGCGGTGTAGTTGGCGAACTTGGTCGGTACCTTGTCGTAGAACTGCATCGTGCCGTCGGACGGCAGGACGACGTTGTCTTCCAGGCGGAACGACAGCAGCACGGCTTTCTTGACCCACTGGTTGACAACCCAGTCGCCCGAGGTTTTTTCCGCCACGCGGATGCTGCCATTGTCCAGGCCATTGATGACGTGGGACACGGCGTCGCGCAGTTCGGCCGTGCCATTGCCCGGATTGATCTCGGCGCGGTTTTCCCAGGCTTGGTCGATGATGTTTTGCAGTTGTTGGCTCATGATGATGTCTTGTTTATGTATTGGTTAATGCGGGGGTTGATGCGGATGCGGAAAGCTGCTGGCAGAATTTTACTATGCGCAGTGCGGCTTCCAGCCCTTCGGCTGTTTCGGCCACCAGGGCCATGCGGATGCGGTTGCGGCCCGGGTTGATGCCGTGCGCGTCGCGCGCCAGGTAGCTACCAGGCAATACCGTCACGTTATATTCGGCGTAAAGGCGTTGCGCGAATTCGGTGTCGGACAGTCCCGTGCGGCTGACGTCGGCCCACAGGTAGAAGCCGGCGTCCGGCAATTGCACGTCCATCACCGCTTGCAGCAGCGGCGTGATGGCGTCGAACTTGGCGCGGTACTTGGCGCGATTTTCCTCGACATGGGTTTCGTCGTTCCAGGCCGCGACGGAGGCCGCCTGCACGGCAGGGCTCATGGCGCCGCCGTGGTAGGTTCGGTAGAGCAGGAATTTTTTCAGTATTTGCGCGTCGCCGGCGACGAAGCCCGAGCGCATGCCCGGCACGTTCGAGCGTTTCGACAGGCTGGAAAAGACCACCAGGCGCGCATACGGACGCTCGATGGTGGACAGGCCCAACATGTGCGCCGCCTGCAGCGCGCCCAGCGGGGGCGTGTCGGTATGGTAGATCTCGGAATAGCACTCGTCGGCGGCGATGACGAAATCATAGCGCTCGACAGGGCGAACAAATGCTCCCAGTCCGTCAGGGTCAGCACGGCCCCCGTCGGGTTGCCCGGCGAACACAGGAACAGCAGCTTGACCTTTTCCCACACACTGGTCGGCACGCTGTCGTAGTCGCAGCCGAAATTACGCGCGGGGTCAGAGTTGACGAAATACGGCTCGGCGCCGGCCAGGTAGGCCGCGCCCTCATAGATCTGGTAAAACGGATTGGGGCTGATCACCAGCGAACCGGCCGCTGGATCGATGACCGTTTGCGCCAGCGCAAACAGCGCCTCGCGCGAACCGTTCACGGGCAGGATCTGCGTGCCAGGATTGAGCTTGGGGATGGCGTAACGGCGTTCCAGCCAGCCGGCGATGGCGCTGCGCAAGGCTTCCGAACCGATGGTGGTCGGATAACTGGCCAGACCGTGGATATTGTCGACCAGCGCCTGCTCGATGAACGCTGGCGTCGGGTGCTTGGGTTCGCCCATGCCCAGGCTGATGGGCGCATACTCGGGGTTGACCGTCACGCCGGCAAACAGTTGGCGCAGCTTTTCAAATGGATATGGTTGCAGTTTAGCAAGAAGTGGATTCACGGAGCGGACCAAGGCAAGGGTGGAAAAACGATGTCGCTAAGCGATTGCTTGGCACGGCAGACTGGATGCCGGTCAAATAATGAGCTGCGTCTTTTATTATAGCCGTCCTCGCGGCCCCGCTGTGCAAGCCGTATTAGCGGTATCGGCCTGATCGTTGCCCTGCTGGTGCACGGCTGCTGCCGGCATGGGGCAGCGGGGGAGTGCCGCGCCATGGCGTGGCAAGGTAAAATACGCCATGCCTATCTTACTTCCCACCTTACTTGCTATTGAAACTTCGTCCGAACTCGCCTCATGCGCCCTGTTGCGCGGCGATATGGTCCTGTCCCGTGCCTCGTCGGGCGTGCGCACGCATTCCCAGTCGATTCTGCCTATGTTGCAGGAATTGCTGGCCGAAGCAGGCCTGACCCTGACCGACGTCGACGCCATCGCCTACGGTTCCGGCCCCGGCTCGTTTACCGGCGTGCGCACCGCTTGCGGCATCGCGCAAGGCTTGGCCTATGGCGCCAAGCTGCCAGTCGTGCCCATCGTGACACTTGACGCCATGGCGCTGGCGTGCCACCAGCAGCATGGCGCGCAGCGCATCGTGAGCGTGCTCGACGCCCGCATGGGCGAAGTGTACTGGGCGCAATATGCCTACCAGGATGGCTTGCAGCTTGTCCTGCCACCAGCCTTGAGCGCGCCAGCCGGCGTGGCGCCGCAAGGCGACGTCATCGGCTGCGGCAACGGCTTTGGCGCCTATGCCGACGCCTTGGCCGCGCTGCCATGCGCCGCCACCGCCGATGCCGCCATCATGCCGCACGCCGTGCAGGTGGCGCAGCTGGCGCGCATCGCCTTTGCGGCCGGTCATGCCGTGACGGCGGCCGAGGCGCAGCCTTTATACTTGCGCAATAAGATCGCCTACACGAGCGCGGAGCGGCACGAGATGCAACAGGCCAAGGCCGCTACGGAGTCGGCGCAATGATGCAGGAGGGCAAGGACGCAGTGACGCAGGACGACAGTGCGGCAGGCTGGGACTTGCTGCGTCTCGACTATCAGCCTATGCTCGAAGCGGACCTGTTGGAGGTGCTGGCGCTGGAGCAGCGCGTGTATCCGCATCCTTGGACGCATGGCAACTTTATCGATTCGCTCAACAGCGGCTATCCGGCCTGGGTGCTGCGCGATGTCGATGGCACCCTGCTAGGCTATTTTCTGCTGATGCTGGTGGTCGATGAAGCGCACTTGCTCAACGTAGCAGTCGAAGGCGCCATCCAGGGCCAGGGTCTGGGCCGTTTCCTGCTGAACCAGTCCTGCGCCTGCGCGCGCCAGCTGGGCATGGAATCGATGCTGCTGGAAGTGCGCCCGTCGAACGTGCGCGCGCTCGATATTTACCAGCGCTATGGATTTGAACAGATCGGCCGGCGCAAGGGATATTATCCGGCCAGCAACTCGCAACGTGAGGACGCCATCGTGATGCGGTATGCCTTATGAGTCGCCTTATGAGTCGCAGCGCCGTTTTCCTCGATGAAATGGGCGTCGGTCCCCTGTGGCGCTTGCGCCAGGGCGCGGCCCCGCAGGCTGCTGACGTCGTCGCCGAGGCTGGCGTGGCGAGCGGTGTCGCCGTAGCGCCAACCGTGCTCGACGCCTTCGAGGCTGTCAGCGAGGTAGTTGCCGAGCTGAACGCAGAATCGTCCGTTGTCGTTGCTGTTGCCGCTGCTGTGGCCGTGACACCAGAGCCTGCCGCCACGTCCGACGACACTGCCTGGTTCGACGATGCGCCTGCGCCGCCGCCGGCCAAACAGCTGAGCGATGCCGAGATTGCCGCGCTCGACTGGGATGGCTTGACGGCGGCCGTGGCCAAGTGTGCGCGCTGCGATTTGTGCCAGACGCGCAAGGGCGTCGTCATGGGCCGTGGCGAGCGCCAGGGTGCTTGGCTGATGCTGGCCAGCAGCCCGTCCCGCGCGGAAGAGCGCGAAGGGCGCGCCTTGCCGGGCGAGCAAGGAAAACTGCTGGACAATATGCTCAAGGCCATCGAGGTCGATGCAGGCAGCGAGGTGTACATCACGCACTTGCTGAAATGCCGTCCGCTCGACGAGACGGGCCAGGAGCGCTTGCCTACCGAATCGGAGTCCGCCGCCTGTCGCCCGTATTTCGAGCGCGAACTGGCCCTGCTGCAGCCGCGCACCATCGTCACTCTGGGTTCGATGGCTGCCGCCGGCATCAATCCGGGCGAAAAACCCGTGCGCGGCAAGGTACGCCAGTTGGGCAATGCCGCCGTCGTCGCCACCTTCCACCCGGAAATGCTGCTGCAGGACGAGACGGGCAAGGCCAAGGCGCGTGCCTGGGCCGACCTGTGCCTGGCGAAAAGCACGCATGCCGGCGGCTGACGCGGCCGGCGGCACCTTCCAGGCCCGCTTCGAACGCCGCTGGGGGCATTTGACGCACCCCCGCGTGCGCGCGCTGGCCTGGCTGCTCGACTCGCCCGACTTGCTCGACCCGGTCAGCCCCCACTGGGGAGGGCGCATCGCCAGCCTCGCAGCCGTCACCCCCTCGGTTGCCGCCTGGCTCGCAGCGCTGCAAGATGAGCCATCGCCGCTCGATGCAGCGCTGGGCGCCAAATTTTATTCCCGCCTGGGCCTGTACGCTGAAAAGCTGCTGGCCTTTTATTTCGAGCAACAAGGCGTCTTGCAGGCGCATGGCTTGCAGGTGCAGGTCAACCGCAACGACACGGTGGGCGAATTCGATTTCTTGCTGCGTGACGGC
Organism: Janthinobacterium lividum PAMC 25724; assembly: GCA_000242815.2. Lineage (GTDB taxonomy): Bacteria > Pseudomonadota > Gammaproteobacteria > Burkholderiales > Burkholderiaceae_D > Janthinobacterium > Janthinobacterium lividum_D. Next base: position 114,644 of record AHHB01000037.1, on the reverse strand, counting down.
AGCGACTTGCTGCATTGGGAATTTGCCACCAAGTTCTACCTGCTCGAAGGCGCGCCCGATCCTGGCGTGTTCAATCACTTGATCGGCCCTAACCTGGCCGATACCCTGGGATTGAAAATGCGCAAGATTCTCGACAAGCAACTAGCTTTGTCACGCCACCCGGCCGCGCAAAGCCTGCTGGCGCAGCCCGTGCGGGCGGCGCAGGCGCTGGTCAAGGGCTGGCTGTTTTATGCGCCGGACACGGCGCCCGGCATGGATGGAATTTCTCAGGAACATGGACATGGCTTTTGGTGCACGCCTGCTCAATTGCCGCAGCAACGCTATGTCGTGCTGCCGCGACTGCAATGGCTGGCGCCGTTCAAGGGGCAGGGCGTGGACGTGCTGGAACGCGATGCCTTGCGCTTGCAGTTCGGTGATTTGGCGCAAGCGGTGATGGTGGCCACGGTGGAGCATGTGGACGGCTGGGAAGTGGAGCGCACGCGCGGTTTTGTCGTGCCGCATGACTGGACGCAGCAGGCTGCCGCGCGGCGGCTGGCAGGCACGCTGCCAGCGTAATGCTGGGGTCAGTCGCTTTGCGATCGGAATGTATTCCATTGGGATACATTCCCTCGCCGGGACCCGGCGTCCCCGTCTGACCCCAAAATTAGTGTTTATGCTCGCCGATCAAAGAAAGATTGTCGTGTTCCAGTTGATTCAGCTTGTGTCTGCGCATGATCATGTACATGGTGCCGGCGACGAACAGGCCGAACAGGGTGATGATGATATTGAGCGGCAGGTGCAGGCGTATCATGATCGAGTACATGGCCAGCATGGTAAGAATCGACAGGTTTTCATTGAAGTTCTGCACCGCGATGGAGTGGCCTGCGCTCATCAGGACGTGGCCGCGATGTTGCAGCAGGGCATTCATGGGCACGACGAAAAAGCCCGACAGGGCGCCGATCAGTATCAGCAGCGGGTAGGCGATCCACACGGAGTGTACCTGCGTCATCATCATGACGATCACGCCCATGGCGATACCGAGCGGAATGACGGTCAGCGATTTGCGCAGCGGAACGAAGCGTGCCGACAGTACGGCGCCGGCGGCCACGCCGATGGCCACCACGCCCACCAGGCTGGTCGCCTTGTCGAAAGGCATGTTCAGCGATTGCTTGGCCCATTCCAGCACGATCAGCTGCAAGGTTGCGCCAGCTCCCCAGAACAGGGTTGTCACGGCCAGCGTGATCTGGCCCAGCTTGTCTTTCCACAAGATGGAATAGCAATTGGCAAAATCGGTGATCAGTTTGATAGGATTGCGTTCCTGGTGCGCATACACGCAGCCCGTGTCAGGAATCTTCAGGTTGGCCAGGGTCGCCAGCACGTAGATGCCCACTACCACGCACAGGGCCGCTTCCGTTTTGGTGTTGATGCTGGTATCGACGAGCGGAAAATCGAACGACAGCAGTATGCCGGACATGTGGCCGCTAACAAGCGCGCCGCCCATGACGGTGCCGAGGATGATGGAAGTGACGGTCAAGCCTTCGATCCAGCCATTCGCTGCTACCAGCTTTTCCGGCGGCAGCAGTTCCGTCAAGATGCCGTATTTGGCGGGCGAGTACACGGCCGCACCGAAACCGACGACGGCATAGGCCAGCAGCGGGTGGACGTGAAAGAAGACGAGGGCGCAGCCGAAAATTTTGACCATGTTGGCGATGAACATGACCTTGCCTTTCGGCAGTGCATCGGCGAAGGCGCCGACAAAAGCGGCCAACAGCACGTAAAACAGCACGAACGACAGTTTCAGCAGCGGTGTGATCCACGCCGGAGATTGCATGGACACCAATAAATCGACGGCGACAAAAAAGAGGGCGTTATCTGCCAGCGAGGAAAAGAACTGCGCCGCCATGATGGTATAAAAACCACGATTCATTCTGGATTGCCTGAAATCATATCTGGCTTGCTTTATACCACGAAAAAACGGCAAACCCCAAGTTTGGACGGGGCTGCTTTGCATAGTCTTGCCTAAGCGAAGCATAATTTTTGTGCGGTAGAAAAATACATCACATGTGAACATTTTATACCTGCTGTCTTGGGCGAGTATCGAGAAGCGTCGCGCTCATCGGCCGTGCAGGCTTGCCGGCCCGCATCAAACCCATCCGGTAAAATAGGGCTTTCCCACTTGCCGTGAAGCACGCATATGCCCAGGCCCCTCATCGCTACCATCCATCTTGATGCCATGCAACAGAACCTGGCGCGTGCGCGTGCCTGCGCCCGTGGCGCCAAAGTGTGGGCCGTCGTCAAGGCGAATGCCTATGGTCACGGCCTGGAGCGGGCCATGCGCGGGTTTGCCGACGCCGATGGCCTGGCGCTGGTCGAGCTCGATTACGCCGTGCGCTTGCGTGAACTGGGTTGGACCAAGCCCATCTTGCTGCTGGAAGGCTTTTTCGATGCCAGCGATTTACCCGTCATGGCGCAGTACCAGCTCAATGGCAGCGTGCATTGCGAAGAACAGATCGCTCTGCTGGCAGCGGCGCGCCTGCCGCACGCCATCGATGTGCACCTGAAGATGAATACGGGCATGAACCGCCTGGGCTTTACGCCGCACACTGTGGCCGCCGCATACGCGCGCCTGCGCGCCATGGCGCATATCGGCACGATTACCCTGATCACGCATTTTGCCAACGCGGACGCGGCGGCGGCCACGCGCTTGCCGCTGGCCCAGCAGATGTCGCGTTTCGAGGCCGGGGTGGCCAGCATCGCTACGGTCAGCATGGGCACGGTCTTGCCGCGCAGCCTGTGCAATTCGGCCGCCATGCTGCTGCACCATCTGGACAGCGATTGGGTGCGCCCCGGCATCATGCTGTATGGCGCTACGCCCGGCGGCGCGGCGGCGCAGGCCTTGGGTTTGCTGCCCACCATGACCTTGCGCAGCAGTATCATCGGCATCCAGGATATCGACGTTGGCGCAGTGGTGGGCTATGGCAGCGGCTACGAAGCGGCCGGCAAGACCCGGGTGGGTGTGGTGGCCTGCGGCTATGCCGATGGCTATCCGCGCCATGCGCCCGATGGCACGCCCGTGCTGGTCGACGGCGTGCGCACGGGACTCATCGGCCGGGTCTCGATGGACATGTTGATGGTGGACTTGACGCACGTGCCCGGCGCGCGCGTTGGCAGCAGCGTGACCTTGTGGGGGCAAGGCATGCCGATCGACGAGGTGGCCATGGCCGCCGGCACCATCGGCTACGAGCTGATGTGTGCACTGGCGCCCCGCGTACCAGTGAACGAGGCGTGACCGCGAGCGGCGAATTGGTTATACTATGATTCTACTGTATATATAACCAGCTGTTTCACTTTACCCGAGCACAATACACCATGGCAAAAGTCAAGACCATCTACACGTGCAGCGATTGCGGCGCCAGCAGCAATAAATGGATGGGGCAATGCACCTCGTGCAATCAGTGGAATACCATGGTGGAAACCGTGCCCGAGACGGCTGGCAACAACCGCTATTCGAACCCGCAGCACATGGCGCTGGCGCAGACGGCGCCCGTGCTGTCGCTGGACGATATCGACGCCATCGACGTGCCCCGTTTCGGCACGGGCATCGAGGAATTCGACCGCGTGCTGGGCGGCGGCATGGTGGCGGGCGGCGTGGTGCTGATCGGCGGCGACCCGGGCATTGGCAAGTCGACCCTGCTGCTGCAGGCGCTGGCCAATATGTCGCACCACAAGCGCGTGCTGTATGTCAGTGGCGAGGAATCCGGCGCCCAGATCGCCCTGCGCGCCAAGCGCCTCGTCATCGACGCCAAGGAACTCAAGTTGCAGGCCGAGATCCAGCTGGAGAAGATCCTCTCTACCTTGAACGACTTGAAGCCGGAAGTGGTGGTGATCGACTCCATCCAGACCGTGTATTCTGACGCGCTCAGCTCGGCGCCCGGTTCCGTGGCGCAAGTGCGCGAATGCGCGGCGCAGCTGACGCGCGCGGCCAAGCAGACCGGTGTGACCATCATTTTGGTGGGCCACGTGACGAAAGAGGGTGCGCTGGCCGGTCCGCGCGTGCTTGAACACATCGTCGACACGGTGCTGTATTTCGAGGGTGACGCCCATTCCAGCTTCCGCCTGGTGCGTGCCATCAAGAACCGTTTCGGCGCCGTCAATGAACTCGGTGTGTTCGCCATGACAGAAAAGGGTTTGAAAGGCGTGTCGAACCCGTCTGCCCTGTTTCTGTCGCAGCATGACAATCAGGTGCCGGGTTCCTGCGTGATGGTGACGCAGGAAGGCACGCGCCCCTTGTTGGTGGAAATCCAGGCCCTGGTCGATACCAGCCATCTGCCGAATGCGCGCCGGCTGTCCGTCGGCCTGGAGCAGAACCGCCTGGCCATGCTGCTGGCCGTGGCGCACCGCCATGCTGGCATCGCCGCCTTCGACCAGGATGTCTTTATTAATGCCGTCGGTGGCGTGAAGATCACCGAGCCGGCGGCCGACTTGGCCGTGTTGCTGGCGATTAACTCGTCGATGCGCAACAAACCCTTGCCGCGCGGCCTCGTGGTATTTGGCGAAGTGGGTCTGGCCGGTGAAATCCGTCCCGCGCCACGCGGCCAGGAACGCTTGCGCGAAGCGGCCAAGCTGGGCTTTACCCTGGCCGTCGTGCCCAAGTCCAACCTGCCCAAGCAAGCCATCGAAGGCATCAAGGTCATCGGCGTCGAGCGCATCGACGAAGCGTTCAATAAGTTGCGCGACCTGGAGTAAGTGTTGGCGTGGTTTAAATATCAATTTTAGCGCAAGTAAAACAGAGTTTCCGTTTAGATCTATAATATCAGTCCGATGGATTCGTCTCGCGAGTCCGCATCGGTAATGCATGGATAGAGAAGCGGAATACGGTGTCAGTTGAGCAAAGGCAGGGCGCACGCAAGATTTTGCGTGCTAAGGCAATGTTGGTCATGGATGGCGCGGGTCCCGTAGCGGCCCGCACCCTTGATGTGGGGCCGGGCGGCATGGTCGCCATCATCTCTGATCCGGTGCCGACAGGCAAGCAGGGCAAGGTGTTGTTCGAGTTGTTTTACGATGGCTCGGCGCACATCATCGAGGCGCGCGTGTCCGTCTCGCACTGCATTTTCAGCAGTGCAGGTTTCAAGGTCGGATTTACTTTCCAGCAACTGGACATGGCTGTCAGCAGCGCCATCGCGAAATTTATGCGCTGAGGCACGCTAGGCGCGTGGCATGCGCAATGCGCTAAAATGGTGCATATGGCTTTGTAGCCGGGAAAAACGCGTTCTGTTCGCTGTTTTAATATTCAGCCAATGCTGCATAATGAGCAAGCAGAAGAAGGACCTTGCCGCGCCAGACGCGCCTGCCGTCCTTTGCCATTGCAGCGCAGCGCGGCCGAGATCTGGACCGTGTGCCATGACCTTAGACCCGACGGGAGCGCCGACCATGTTTAACTCGACCATTAATAGCAAGGCTTACACCAACAACACGCAACAGACGACGCAGGGTAGCATCTCGGCCGATGTGTATGCGAAGGTGGAGCGTCAGATGCAGTCGCAGAACTCGGGCGTCGGCAAGCTCAATGCCAGCCTGGCGCGCGACCAGGCCAAATTCTCTGGACTGGGCCAGTTGCAATCGGCGCTGGCGAAATTTCAAGCCGTGGCCAAGAACATGGCCGGCAGCGGCTTGGCCACGGCAGCTACCTCCAGCGCCAAGGATGTCCTGAGTGCCAGCACCACCGACAAGGCTGTCAGCGGCAGCCATGCACTCAATGTCAAACAGTTGGCACAGGCGCAGACTTTGCTCAGCGGCGCGCAGAAATCATCAAGCGCGGCGATCGGCACGGGCGCGCCTGCGTTGCTCAAGATCGAAGTGGGCGCGACCGACGGCAAGCAATTTACCCCCGGCAGTGGCAAGGTCATTTCGCTGACCATCGACAGCAGCAACAATAGTCTCGACGGCATCGCCGCTGCGCTGAAGCAGCAGGGCATCGACGCCAGCGTGGTGAAAGGCCCGGACGGCTATGCGCTGACTCTAAACGGCAAGAGCGGTGCCGACAGCAGCATGCGTATCAGCGTGTCCGGCGACGCTGCCGTCAGCAATCTGCTCAGCTATGCGCCCGGGGCCAGCAAGGGTTTACAGCAGACGGCTGCCGCGCAGGACGCGCTGCTCAGCGTTGACGGCAAGGACATCAAGAGTGCCACGAATACCTTGACGACAGCCGTCGAGGGCGCCACCATCGAATTGAAGAAAAAGGGTATGACCGAGCTCGTCATTACCAAGGATAGCAGCCAGATTGCCAGCAATGTGGCCAGCTTCGTCACGGCCTACAATGAACTCAACAGCAAGCTGCAAAGCCTGCAGCAAGGCGACTTGAAGTCCGACACGGCATTGGGCCAGGTGCGCTCGCAGATGGAGCAGGTGCTGCGCACGGCCAGCACGGGTGTGCCCGCTTCCATATTAGGCAGCGCTGGCGTCAGCCTGGGCAAGAGCGGCGAGCTGGTGATCGACGATAAGAAGCTCAAGGCCGCCATCGCCGCCGATCCGGACGCTGTCAGCAAGCTGTTTACGAATAAGGGCAAGGGCGTGGCGGACCAGTTTTCGAGCAAGATCGGCGAACTGACGGGCGAAACGAGCATCATTCGCAAGGAAGTGCAATCGGTGGGCAAGGAGATCACCACCTTGAACAACAAGAAAGCCGTGCTGGCCAAGGCGCTGACGGCGCAGGCGCAGGCGCTGGTGAAAGCGTATTCGGCCCAGGAACAGATGGGCACGAACCCGGCCCTGCCCGGTTATACGGGCAAAAACTCCCTATTCGATTTCATGGCTTGAAGCGCACCGCCTTGCCCTGAGCGCCGTATCGGCGCGCCGCCTATAGCCTGTCACCCTTGGCAAAAAACGCTGATGGCGAACTGCCGAAAGTCTTCTTGAACATGGCGGAAAAGGCCGACTGGCTGGCGTAGCCGAGTTCTTCCGCCACCTGTGACAGTGGCACGCCGCGTGCGATCAGGGGCGCCGCGTGCGCCAGGCGCACCTGCTGGCGCCACTGGCCAAAACTCATGCCCAACTCCCGTTCGAACAGCCGCGCCAGGGTGCGCTCCGAGGCGCCGACCTGTTGCGCCCAGTGTTCCAGGGTCTGATTCGAGCCCGGTTTCTCGATCAGGCCGTCGCACAGCGTCTTCAAACGTTTGTCTCCAGGCAAGGGGACGCGGATGGGGCGCGTGGCCGAGCGCTTCAATTCATCGAGTATCAGTTCGGCCAGCAAGGCTTCGCGCGCCGGTTCCTGGCCCGGGTCCAGTTGTTCCAGTGCCATGATCAGTTGGCGCAGCAGGTTCGATACTTCCAGCACCTTGCAATCATGTCCCGCAAACGGCGCGCGCGCGGCATGGATGCACAGGGGGCGCAAGCGGGTTTTTTCCAGTATCGTGACGGCGTGCTCGACGTTGGGTGCGATCCAGATGGCGCGCATGGGTGGCAGCACCCAGCTGCTGTTGTTGGCCGTGATACGCAGCACGCCTTCGAGCGCCATCGTGACCTGGCCCCAGGGATGACTGTGTGGTAACAAGAATTCCTCGGATTGCAGATCGCGCGCGATCATCGTCACGGGGATAGTCGCGCTGGGTGCTTCGCGCGGCGGACACATGCGGGTATGGTGGAGGATAGGTATACCCATCAGCTTGGCCTTAATTCGATAAATTATGTCGTTCCGTCGAAAAACGGACGATGGTATTTTGCATACACTTGAGCTTCACCAGTATAAGACAGGGGCGGACATGATAACAACCAAGCCGGCAACGCAGTTGCCTGCACATTTGCCAACAACGTTGCGCAGCGACGTGCGCGTCATCGCCCTGGTAGGCCTGGCGCATGGCGTTTCGCACTTCTACCACCTGATCCTCGCGGCCCTGTTCATCTGGCTGAAACCTGCGTTCGACCTGTCGTATGCGCAACTGGGCCTGCTGATGACGGTATTTTTCATTATCTCGGGCGTGGGGCAGGCGCTGGCCGGCTTTGTCGTCGACCGCTTCGGCGCCCGTGCCGTGCTGTTTTCCGGCATTTTCTTGCTCGGCGTGTCGGCGCTGGCGCTGTCCACCGCCCACAGCTATGCGGCGCTGATGCTGGGCGCCATGCTCGCTGGCATGGGCAATAGCGTGTTCCATCCGGCCGACTACACCATCCTCAACCAGCGTGTCTCGGCAGCCCGCGTGGCTTACGGTTTTTCCGTGCATGGCATCAGCGGCAACATCGGCTGGGCGCTGGCACCTTTATTCATGACGTATGTTGCCACCCAGTATGACTGGAGAATCGCGCTGCAATGCGCGGCCGTGCTGCCCTTTGGCGTGCTGCTGATCCTGTTGTTGAACCGCCATGCCATCCGTCCCGAGCCTGCCACGAAGGTCGCGCCGGGCCAGGCTGCCGGTGGCGAAGGCACGCTGGATTTTTTGCGCCTGCCGGCCGTGTGGATGTGCTTTGCCTTCTTTTTCATTACCGCCATCGCCCTGGGTGGCATCCAGAGCTTTGCCAGCGTCGCCCTCGTCAGGCTGTACGGCATGAGCCTGGCGCTGGCCACGAGCGCTTACACGGCGTATATGCTGGCCTCGGCCGTGGGCATGCTGGCCGGCGGCGTGTTGGGCGCGCGCAGCGAGCAGCCGGACCGCAACGTGGCAATCGCTTTTTCCGTCGCCGCGCTGCTGGCCGTGCTGCTGGCCATGGCCGTCGTGCCAGCCTGGGGTGCGCTGCTGCTGATGGGTGCCATCGGCCTGGCATCCGGCGTGGCGGGGCCGTCGCGCGACCTGATGATACGCGCCGCAGCGCCCAAGAATGCCACGGGGCGCGTGTATGGCGTCGTGTATTCGGGCCTCGACAGCGGCCTGGCCGTGGGGCCCCTGTTCTTCGGCGCGCTGATGGATGGCGACCATCCGGCCCTGCTGTTCGTCTTCATCGGCGTCTTCCAGGCGCTGGCGATTGCCACGGCCGTGGGCGTGGGCGGTAAAACACGTGCCGCAGGGCTACAAAAGGCATAGCATCGTCGCCATCGGCTACTAACAAAGGAAGTGCCAAGACCTTGGCCGCCACCAATTTGTGCGACGCCCATGCAGCCATGCTGGAGGTGGCATTCTGGTGGTGCGTCAGGGTCTCGCTTGCGCTATCGCCGTTCCCGTCTGGAGGTGTTGAAGATGTTGCAAATTATCTACATAAAATATATTTTTGCAAAGTTCTTTGATTTCCATCAAGGCTGAGATATGATTGCTCTCAGGGTAAATTTAATGCCATTAAGGCAAGGAAACCAGCTCATGAAAATCGCTACCATCGCAGCAGTTGTCGCTCTGCTTACTGCCGGCACGGCCAGTGCCAGCCCCGTCAACCTGATCACGAATGGCAATTTTGAAACGCTCGCGCCCGGCTACACCTTCGGCAGTGGCTTTAAAGTCGTCTCCAGCGGCTCGTCGGCAATCACGGGCTGGACCGTGGGCGCCAGTTCCGTCGACCTGATCCGCAATGCCTACAACGCCATCAATGGCTACAGCATCGATATGCTGGGCACGCCAGGTCCGGGTTTCCTGTCGCAAAATTTCAATGTCGTGGCTGGCCAGACGTATAGCCTGAGCTTTGACATGGCGCGCAATTCCAGCGGTCCGGCAGGCCAGGGCGTGGCTGTCAAGTTCGGCGGCGTGGCAGGCGATTTTTACTCGACTGCCGCCGCCTCGAACACCTTGTACAGCCATACCCTGAACTTCACGGCCGCCACCACTGGCTTGGCGACCCTGTCGTTTGCCAGCGCCGCCAAGGCTGGTACGCGGTTCGACAATTACTCTGGCGCCGTCATCGACAACGTGTCCGTGATGGCCGCCGTGCCGGAACCGGAAACCTACGCCATGCTGCTGGCTGGCCTTGGCCTGATGGGCTTCCTGCGTCGCCGCAAGGCCGCCAAGTAAGCCTGTTTTGCCTCAGATCAAACCGCCTGCTGCATCGCACAGGCGGTTTTTTGTTTTTCAGCGCTTGTTCCTCGCTTGTTCCTTCTATCTTGCGCGCCCCCGCGCCCTCCAATGATCGCCTTGCTAGCGACCTTGCGCTGTGCTAGCCGCGTTTTTCAGCCCGGTGCACGGCGTTGCGGCGCAATGGTGTCGCTTGCGCCATCTCGACGATCTGCATGGATTCCTGTTTCATCTGGCAACTGAACCCCTTCAGGTGCGCCTCGGCGGCGTGGCCGCTGCTGCTCACGGGCCAGTCCGTGCTGTGCCGTTCTTCGCGCCGGAACTGGCCTGGGGCCTGGCGCAAAGCTTGCCATTACGCCCCAGCGCAGGCGTGCGGCGAGGGGCGGCGCACGAATCGCTGTTGAGATGACGATAACGAAATGCAATAATGGCCGGCCTTTACAGCACTAAACGACTCTTGAGGAAATGACTATGCAGCACGATGGCGCAGGAAAAAACATGGCCTTGCTCGATCCGGTGGTGGCGCCGCGCATCGCGGTGACGCGCCTGGTGACGGGCATGCTGCAAGGCTTGCTGCTGTACTGGCTGTACAGCACGGCGCAAGACAAGGTGTGGCCCGCCACGGAAGCTTATCTGCTGGGTCCGTTAATGCTGATCAGCTTGCTGCTGCCCATTTTGCTGGTGTCCAGCCTGGGCCATATGTCGGCGAAGCGCATCGCCCTGTGGATGGCTGGTGCCGGCGTCGTGCTGGCCGTGCTGGCATGGCATGACGTGGCGCGTGGCGCCGAGCACGTCATCTGGGGTAATTACAAGCCGGGCGCGCCGCTGCGCGTGATTTCCGCTCAGTTGTTCGGCTTTTGCGTGGTGGGCTTGTATATCGCCCATGCGCTGGTGCTGGCCAGCGCCCAGGATGGCCAGCGCATCGCCCGCTATCCCACGTACTTTGAAATCGCCTGGAAGCTGGGCATCCAGCTGCTGTTTTCCCTGCTGTTCGTGCTGGGCCTGTGGCTGGTGCTGTGGCTGGGCGGGCAACTGTTCCTGTTGATCAAGCTCAGTTTCCTGCAAAAGCTGCTGGGCCAGGCCTGGTTCGTGATCCCCGTCATCTGCTTCGCATTTTCGTTCGCCATCCACATCACCGACGTGCGCCCGTCCATCGTGCGCGGCATCCGCACCTTGCTGCTGGTGCTGCTGTCGTGGCTGATGCCGATCGCCGCCGTGCTGGTGTCCGGCTTCCTGCTGACCTTGCCATTCATCGGCTTCGAGCGCCTGTGGGCCACGCGCCATGCCGCCGCCGTGCTGCTGGGCATGGCTGGCGTGCTGGTGGTGCTGATCAATGCCGCCTTCCAGAACGGCGAAGTGGGCCACGGCGTGGCGCGCGGCATCCGCCTGGGCACGCGCCTGGCTTGTCTGTTGTTGCCGTGGGTGGTGGGCATCGCCATCTATGCGCTGACCCTGCGCGTGATGTCGCATGGCTGGACGGCCGACCGTCTGATCGCCGGCGCCTGCCTGCTGGTCGCCACCTGCTACGCTGGCGGCTATGCCTGGGCGGCCAGCAAGTATGGCGACTGGCTGCACCTGATCGCCAACGTCAACGTGGCCACCGCCTTTGTTACCCTGCTGGTGCTGTTCGCCCTGTTCACGCCACTGGCCGACCCGGCGCGCATTGCCGTGGCCAGCCAGATGGCGCGCCTGGACAGCGGTAAAGTGAGCGTGGACAAGTTCGATTTCGACTACCTGCGCTTCCAGGGCGCGCGTTATGGCCAGGCGGCCCTGCAGGAATTGACGAAGCGCACGACGGGCGCCGACGCAGCGATCGTGCGGGCCCGCGCCGAAGCCATGCTCAAGCGCCAGAACCGCCTCGACGAGACGGGTGCGCTGAGCGACGTGTCGATCAACCTGACCCTGCGCCCGGCCACGGCGAAGCTGCCCGATAGTTTCCTGCGCCAGGACTGGACGCAAGTGAGTCCTGCCTGGCGCCTGCCCGCCTGTTTGAAGCGGGCAGGGCCGCAGTGTGACGCCTATCTGCTCGATTTTGATGGCGATGGCAAGCAGGACGTGCTGCTGATCAGCAATACTCCGCGTGCCTCGTCGGTCTTGCTGGCGCAAAAGGACGATGGCAGCTGGTACGCGCGCGGACAAATCCCCGCAGATACGCTGCGCTGCAAGCCCCTGCGCGAGAAACTGCAGGCCGGTCAATTTCAGCTGGTGCCGCCGAAAGTGCGCGAGCTGGAAGTCGACGGCCAGCGCGTGCCGATGACTTTATACACGCCAGAGGACGAGGTCAGCTGCCCGGACGAGACGGTGCCGAGTCAGTAAATGGCAGGGCGAGGAATTGCTGCGCGAGATAAAAGCTCTTGCTTATCATGAAGGCAATAACTTCGTACACTGAGCCGTTCCGGCCGTTCGCTATTGGCTGCCAGCAGCTGCCACTGCGAATATTGAATGATAAACTTGATCCATAATGAAAAAAATACGAAAGTGATAGGTTTCGCTCTCGTTGCAATGTGCTTTGCTGTCAGTAGTGCTGCTTTTTTTGTGGGTAAGCATCTGGGCGCAGCTGGATCCATGGTTGGATTGGCAATTCTTTACGCTGTGATGGCATGCCGTAGCCGCACTCAGTAGTGGTGATTGATTCAACTAAAGCGTGATCATCGTGCGTCCCTGCACGCAAGCGCCTCGATTGCGCTGGCTAGGAGGGACGCGAAGAAAAGCCATCGCCGGGCTAATGCCATTCAGTTAGTGTGTTAGTGATGCTATTTTTAGCCCAAGAACTAGGACAGGGGTCGGACCCTGAGGGTCCGACCCCTGCTCTTTGCCTCTGGGGTTAGCGAATTTACTGGCGCTCATAAATCACGCTAAAACCCTTAACTGAACGGCATTACAGCGCCGGGTAGGTTGATGATGTCGCTGAAACGGATCTGGCTAGTTCTTCGTGCGCACCTGGCGCACGTGGTTTTCCAGTTCGCTGAACGACGGGCGTTCCGTTGCGGAAATGACCTTGCGGCCGAATTCTACGGCCAGCGCCGGCGCGTAGCCGTTCAGGCTAGCCAATAAAGTCACTTTCACGCACTGGTACATCTTTGCCGTTTCATGGTGCTTGCGGCGCAGCAAGCTGGCCAGCGGTGCGATGAAGCCATAAGCCAGCAAGATGCCGATGAAGGTGCCCACCAGCGCCTGCGCGATCAGCACGCCCAGCTCGGCCGGCGGCAAGCCGACGGACGCCATGGTATGCACCACGCCCATCACGGCGGCCACGATGCCGAAGGCGGGCATGGCGTCGGCCAGCTGTGAAATCGTCTGGATCGGCATTTCCGCATCTTCATGGTGCGTCTCGATCTCGTTATCCATCAGGTTTTCGATCTGGTAAGCATCCATATTGCCCGACACCATCAGGCGCAGGTAGTCGGTGATGAATTCCAGGATGTGCTCGTCACCGAGCGTGTACGGATATTTCACGAAGATGGGGCTGCGGTAAGGGTCGTCGATATCGTTCTCGACCGCCATCAAGCCTTCCTTGCGGATTTTGCTGAGGATTTCATATAGTAGTCCCATCAGTTCCATATAGCGCGCCTTCGTGTATTGCGAACTGTGGAACAGGGTGGGCAGGGCGGCGAATGTGGCACGGATGGCCTTGGCGTCGTTGCCGACAAAGAAGGTGCCCAGTGCGGCGCCGCCGATCATCAGCAATTCCAGCGGCTGGAACAGGGCCGCCAGGTGGCCACCCTGCATGGCGAAGCCGCCGAAGACCGAAAACACGACGATGAGAAATCCCAGTATGACTAGCAAAACTTACTCCTTCATAATATTTCCATATAGTAATATTATAGTCTAAGCTGACTACGCTACTGTCGCCGCTTCCGGCGGCAATTACTGGCCCAGAAAATTGATAAAAGCGCGCACTTTGGCGAGCGCTTGCCATCGCCAGCATCGACATGCCCGATCGCGTTGGCAGTGGCGTTGCCGTCATGCTCGCAGCACTTGCCCCTATAATCGAGGCATGACTTCATTATCACATCGTGCCCGCTGCGTGCTGGGCAGCATCGGCAAAATGGCCGTTTCCCTGATGCTCTTGCTGACGGCCCTGTGGGGTGCGCTGGCGCTGTGGTACCAGCTCTCCGGCGGCATGGCGGCGCAAGCCATCGGCGCCCTGCTGTGGGGCGCGCTGGGCGTGGCCAGCGTGGTGCTGTGGTGGACGCGCGGCGAAGTGCGCGTGCTGCTGCCGTATGCGGCCGGGTTCGCGCTGCTGCTGCTGTGGTGGAGCTTGATCACGCCACAGCAGCAGCGCGTGTGGGCCGACGACGTGGCGCGCAATGTCACGGGCACGGTGACGGGCAATCGCGTCACGCTGGACAATGTGCGCAATTTCGACTGGCGCAGCGATGACGATTACACGGTGAAGTGGGAGCAGCGCAGCTATGACCTCGACGAGCTGCGCACGCTGGACGCGGCGCTGTCGTACTGGACCGGGCCGTATATTGCGCACACCCTGATCTCGTTCGGCTTTGCGGACGGGCGCTTCCTGACGTTTTCCATCGAAATCCGCAAGGAAAAGGGCGAGAGCTTTTCCGCCATCGGTGGTTTTTTCAAGCATTTCGAGATGAGCCTGATCGCCGCTGACGAGCGCGACATCCTGCGCGTGCGCACGAATGCACGCGGCGAGGACATGCATTTGTACCGCGTGATGATGCCGAAGGCGGCCATGCGCTCACTGTTCCTGGCCTACCTGGACGAGGCGCAAGCGCTGAAGGCCAAGCCGCAGTTCTATCACACGCTGACGGCCAACTGCACCACCCTCGTTTTCGAGATGGTGCGTCGGGTCGTGCCGGGCCTGCCGTTTGATTACCGCTTGCTGGCCTCGGGCTATCTGGACCGCTACCTGTTCGACGTCAACGGTCTGGTGCCCGGCCAGAGCTTCCAGCAACTGCGCGACGGCGGCCACATCACGGCACGCGCGCGGGCGGCCAACAAGGATGCAGATTTTTCGCACGCCATCCGGCGCGCCATGCCCGGCTATGACGAAGCGGGCTACCCGAAGCTGCAAATGCCCAGGCAGTAGCCGACAACATTCCCACGGCATTGTTCCATTGACTTGTCTTACTGGCTGCCGTCAGCGGCATGGTGACCAGCGCGGAGCATTTTGTCCGCTGAGTCCTACCCTTGCTTTATACTGTCAGCCTATCCGACCGGCCGCCTTTCGCGGCCGGTCTCACTTGACGAATAAAGAAGGCCCGCTATGCCATTTTCCTCACTGGGTCTGATTCCCGCCCTGGTCCGCGCCGTTGCCAAGGCCGGCTATGCCGCGCCGACGGCCATCCAGGCGGCCGCTATTCCCGCCATCCTGCGCGGCAGCGACGTGCTGGGCGCGGCGCAAACCGGTTCCGGCAAGACGGCCGCCTACGCGCTGCCGCTGCTGCAGGCGCTGATGGTGCCCGCTTCCGGCCCGCGCCAGGTGCGCGCGCTGATCCTCGTGCCTACGCGCGAACTGGCGGCGCAGGTGGGGCAGACGGTACACGCGCTGGCCAAGCCGCTGCCCATTAAGTTAAAGATTTCCGTGCTGTTCGGCGGCGTGTCGATCAATCCGCAGATGATGCAACTGCGTGGCGGTGCCGATATCGTCGTCGCCACGCCGGGCCGCCTGCTGGACCTGGTGCGGCAAAATGCCGTGAAACTGGGCGGCGTGTCGCTGTGCGTGCTCGATGAAGCCGACCGCTTGCTCGACATGGGTTTTAGCGAAGAAATCAAGGCGATTCTGGCGCTGCTGCCATCGACACGGCAAAACCTGTTCTTCTCGGCCACCTTCCCCGACAGCGTGCAGGCGCTGGCCGACAGCCTGCTCAAGGAACCCGCGCGCATCGAAGTGGCGTCCGAACCGCAGGACCAGCCCGACATCGTGCAGCGCGCCATCACGGTCGACGTGCCGCGCCGCACGCAACTGCTGCGCTACCTGATACTGCAGCAGCAGTGGGACAGGGTGCTGGTGTTTGTCGCCACCAAGTACGCAGCCGAACACGTGGCCGACAAGCTGCAGCGCGCCGGCCTGCACGTGGGCGCCTTCCACGGCGAATTTAGCCAGGGTACGCGCAGCCAGTTGCTGGCTGACTTCAAGGCCGGTCGTTTGCAGGTGCTGGTGGCCACCGACGTGGCCGCGCGCGGCATCGACATCGCCGGGTTGCCGGCCGTCGTCAATTACGACTTGCCCCGCTCGGCAGTCGATTACACGCACCGCATCGGGCGCACGGGCCGCGCGGGCGAAAGCGGCACGGCCATCAGTTTTGTCACGGCCGATATGGAAGCACATTTCCGCCTGATCGAAAACCGCAACGACTTGCGCATCGTGCGCGAAGTGGTAGCCGGTTTCGAGCCGACGCAACTGCCCGCGCCCGTGAGTGCGCTGACGGATACGCTCAACGGCGGCGTGAAGGGCGCGCGCAAGAGTAAAAAGGATAAATTGCGCGAGGCCGCTGCCAAGGCGGCCGAGGGCAATTAAGTTTCCTGTATCTGCGCTGACGGCTGGAACTGCCAGGCTTGCCGGGCCAAGATTGTGTTTCTATCAATAAAGTAAAGGGCGGGAATGCACATGATAAACATCAAACGCGCGGGCGCACTGGCTTGTGCGCTGGCGCTGGCCGGTTGCGCCGGCACGGGCGGGAACAGCAACCATGCCGCTGACAAGCGCAGCTTGCAGATGCCGGGCAAGAGGTTGGCCGAGGCGGCCGTGGCCGCCACCTGGTACAACCCGCCCAGCGAATTTCCCGGCATGTGCCTGACCCAGTTCAACGATGGCAGCCTGCGTTTCGACGGTGGCTTCGCCTTTTTTAACCCGGGCCGCTGGACTTATGATGCGGTGACGTCCGAATTGCGTTTGCAACTGGCGCCGACGCCATCGTTGGGGCTGGCGCACGCGCAAACGGCCTTGCACCAGAATCTGCTGCGGGTCGAGGCGGCCAGGAACACACTGGTGTACGCCGTGAAGGCCGACACGCAAGCCATCGGCTTGGGTGGCTTTGTGTTTTACCGCGACATACCTTGTCCGGCACGGCGCGGATAAGTGTCCGATAAATACCCGATAAGTGCCATGAGGGAATATTTAGTCGTATAATTTGTATGCAAGCGGACTGCTGCGCAAGACGATGCCGCGCTGCAGATTTCCCCTCCAGGCAAGCTCCCATATCGCGTGGCGACGAGAGGATGGTCCGATGGATGTGCACGACGAGCATGGTATGTCAGCAACTGCGGTGCTGCCGGCGCGCACCTTGCTGCTGGTCGACGACGAGCCCAATATCCTTGCTTCCCTCAAGCGCCTGCTACGGCGCGATGCCTACCATGTCCTCACGGCCGGCAGCGGCCAGGAAGGGCTGGACATCTTGGCCAGCCATGCGGTTGATGTGATCGTATCGGATCAGCGCATGCCGGGCATGCTGGGCGCTGACTTCCTGCGCAAGGCCAAGCTGCTGTATCCGCAAACCATACGCATCATGTTGTCGGGCTTTACCGAGTTGCAGGCCGTGACGGATGCCGTCAACGAGGGCGCCATCTTCAAATTCCTCACCAAGCCCTGGGAAGATCATCAGCTGCGCGAACATATCGCAGAAGCCTTCCGCCTGAAGGGCATCGATGATGACAATGCGCGCCTCAATGCGCAACTGCGTGTAGCCAATCAGGCGTTAGAGACTGCCAACGCCGCCATGCAGGCGCTGGTGAGTCAGCAGCAGCATCAGATCAGCCGCGACGAGATCAGCCTGGGTATCGCGCGCGAATTGCTGCAATTTCTGCCCCTGCCTGTGATCGGACTCGACGAGGATGGCATGATCGCTTTCATCAACGCGGCGGCGGAAAACCTGTTCGAGCGTGGTGCGGCCTTGCTGGGCAACGAGGCCGTGCTGGTGTTGCCGCAGCTATTCGACGGGCCGGGCGCACCCTGTCTGGCCGCCATCGATGGCCAGGCCTATGCCGTTGCGGTCCATCCCATGGGCGTGCGTTCGCGCTCGCGCGGCAGCCTGGTCACCCTGAGCCGGCATGGGACGGCTGTATGAGCGAACGCATGAGTGAACGCATCAGTGAACACGCGAGTGAAAGCGGACGCGAGATTTCCATGCAGCAGGCACAGGAAGGCATGGTGCTGGCGCAGACGCTGAGCGACGCCAGCGGCGCCGTGCTCCTGGCCCAGGGCGCCGTCCTGACGGCGGCCAGCCTGACGGCCTTGCGCAGGCGCAATGTGGAGCGCTGCCACGTCGTCGCCGACGATGACGTCGATCCCGTCGCCCAGGCCCATGCCGAGCAGGAACGGGTGTGCCGCCTGGAACGGCTGGCCGTGCTGTTCCGCGCCACGCCGCCCGACTCTCCTGGGGCGCAACTGCTGTCGCTGCTGCAGCGCTATCGGCAAGGGAGTGGGGCATGATACGGCTCAGTTTTGAACATATCCTCCGCCAGGTCCATGAATTGCCCTCGCTGCCGGTGGTGGTGCTGGAACTGCTGTCGAGCATGGAGCAGGACGATACGGACGTGCATGTGCTGGCGCACAAGATCGAGCTGGACCAGGCTTTGGCGGCGAAGACCTTGCGTATCGCCAATTCCTCGTTCTACGGCATGCAATCGAAGGTCACCAGTATCGCGCAAGCCGTTTCCGTGCTGGGCTTTCACAGTATCCGTACCGTGGTCACGGCCTGCGTCCTGACGGACAGCTTCGCGCCGGTGCGCGGCGACTTCGATTTCCCAGCCTTCTGGCGCCATTCGCTGGCCACGGCCATTGCCGCGCGCCTGCTGGCGCCGCACTTGCATGTCGATCCCGAGACCGCTTTCACGGCTGGCCTGCTGCACGACCTGGGCATCCTGGTGCTGGTGACGCGCTTCCCGGCCGAGCACGCGCTCGTACGCAGCTACCGCCAGGCCCATGACTGCCAGATGGCCGATGCGGAAATGGCCGTCATCGGCATCGATCACGCACAAGTGGGCAGCGCCTTGGCCGCTTACTGGAAATTTCCCGAGGCAATACAGCAGGCGGTAGCCGAGCACCATGCCACCGACCGGCTGGAGGCGGGCGGCTTGCCGCTGGCTGTGCATATGGCCAACGCCGTCGCCCTGGCGCTCGATCTGGCCGGTATCGACGACGCGCTGGTGCCGCCCCTGTCGCCCGCAGTCTGGCACAAGCTTGCCCTGGACGAGCCAGCCTGGCTGGCGCTGCTGCGGCAAACGCAACACAGCTTCGATGAAATGTCGCAGATCATGCTGGCATGAACAGGAAAGAGGCCATGGAAACTGATGCAACGCAGGCGCAGATCGCCATGCCGGAACGCCGTCAGACCGATGCCATCGCGCTATCGGCGTTTTTCGATGGCCATCCGGTGGCCACCTTCGCCATCAACACGGACCATGTGGTGACGCACTGGAACAGCGCCTGCGAACAGCTGCTGGGCTTTAGCGCCGCCGAGATGGTTGGCACGCGCGACCACTGGAAGGCGTTCTATCCGCAGCCGCGCGCCTGTCTGGCCGATTTGCTGGTGGCCGATAATATCGCTTTCGGCGAAAATGAACTCTACCTTGGCAAGCTGCAGCGTTCCTCCGTGATTCCCGGCGCTTACGAGGCCGAAGACTATTTTGCCGATATCGGCCAGAATGGGCACTGGCTGCATTTCACGGCAGCGCCCCTGCGCGACCGGCAAGGGCGCCTGGTGGGCGCCATCGAAACCCTGTGTGATGTCAGCGAACGGCGTCTGGCCGAGCTGGCGCTGCGCAAGGCGCACGATAATCTGGAGCACCTGGTATCCAAACGCACGGCCCAGCTGGCCGAAATGAACGAGCGCCTGGCCGACGACATCCGCCAGCGCGAGATCGCCGATCTTGAATTGCGCGAGCGCAACCTGGCCCTGATGGAATTGAACAGCAAGCTGTCGGTGGCCCAGCAAAAGCTGCTGCAGTCTGAAAAGCTGGCTTCGATCGGCCAGCTGGCCGCTGGCGTGGCGCACGAGATCAATAACCCCATCGGCTATGTGTTTTCGAATGTCGGCACCTTGGACGGTTATCTGGACGACTTGTTCGGCATGCTCGATGCCTACAAGGAAGCCGAGCCGGCCGTCGCCGATCCCGTGGTGGCGGCGCGCCTGCGCGCGCTGCGCGAAAAGATCGACCTGGACTTCCTGCGCACCGACATCCCGCTGCTGATGGTCGAGTCGAGGGAAGGCATTTCGCGCGTGCGTCGCATTGTGCAAGACTTGAAGGATTTTTCACGCACGGATGCGCTCCAGGAGTGGGTCTGGGTCGACCTGCGCCGGGGCATGGATACCACGCTCAATATCGTCAATAACGAGGTCAAGTACAAGGCGGACGTGGTGCGCGAGTATGGCGATATTCCCGATATTGAATGCCAGCCTTCCGAACTGAATCAGGTGATCATGAACCTGGTCGTCAATGCCGCCCACGCCATGGGCGAGGAGCACGGGCGCATCACGCTGCGCACGGGCAGCGACAATGCTGCGGAAGTGTGGATCGAAGTCGAGGATACGGGCGGCGGCATCGCGCCCGAACACCTGTCGCGCATCTTCGACCCCTTCTTTACCACCAAGGCCATCGGCAAGGGCACCGGACTGGGGCTGTCGTTAGCCTACAGCACGGTGCAAAAGCACCATGGCCGCATCGACGTGCACAGCGTCATCGGCCGCGGCACCACCTTCCGTATCACCTTGCCCGTGCGCCAGGCGCAGGCTGCCACACCATGACCATCAATGAACGGGACAGCATGAACACCAGCACCAGCATCGGCACCAGCACCGTGATCGCGCCGCCGACCATCCTGTGCGTCGACGATGAACCGAACATCCTGTCGTCGCTGCGGCGTTTGTTCCGCCCGCACGGCTACCGCGTGCTGACGGCCGACGGCGGCGCGGCGGGCCTGGTCTTGCTCGAGAACGAGACGGTGGACCTGGTCATTTCCGACATGCGCATGCCGCAGATGGATGGCGCCCAATTCCTGGCCCAGGTGCGCCAGCGCTGGCCCGACACCATGCGCTTGCTGTTGACGGGCTATGCCGATATCCAGTCCATCCTCGACGCCATCAACCAAGGCGAAATTTACCGCTATGTGACCAAGCCCTGGGACGAGAACGATATCGTGCTGGTGGTGCGCCACGCGCTGGAACGGCGCGCGCTGGAGCAGGAAAAAGTGCAGCTCGAAGCGCTGACGGCGAGCCAGAACGTGCAGCTGCAAGCGCTCAATGCCAGCCTGGAAGCGAAGGTGGCCATGCGCACGCAACAGCTGAAGCAGTCGCACGACGAGGTGCAGGCGGCCAATGAACGTTTGAAATCGACGTTCGTGACGACGATCAAGGTGTTTTCCAACCTGATCGAGATGCGTGGCGGCAAGCTGGTCGGCCATGCGCGGCGGGTGGCGGAATTGTCGCGCAAGCTGGCGCAGGCGCTGGGCCTGGAAGGGCAGGAAGCACGCGACGTGTTCATCGCGGCATTGCTCAAGGATATCGGTAAGCTCAGCTTGAGCGACGATGTGCTGGAACTGCCGGCCAGCGCCTGGACGGGCGAGCAACTGGCCGCCTTTCGCAAGCACCCGTTGCGCGCCGAACAATTGCTGATGGCGCTAGAGGAGCTGCGTGCCGTCTCGGTGATCTTGCGCTCGCAACTGGAACGCTACGACGGTGGCGGCTTTCCCGATGGCATGGTGGGTCTTGCCATTCCGCTGGGCGCGCGCATCCTGGCGCTGGCATCGGACTATGACGGCTTGCAGATCGGCGCCATGGTGCAGCGCAAGCTTCGCGCCGACGAAGCGCGTACCTTGATCTATGACAGCGTCGGCAAGCGCTACGACCCCGCCGTAGTGGCTGCCTTTCGCAGCATCATGGAAGAGACAGAAGCGCCGGCGCGCGACCTGACGGTGCTGTCGGGCCAGCTGGAGCCGGGCATGATGTTGTCGCGCGACTTGATCAGCCGTGATGGCCTGATGCTGCTCGCTGCCGAACATGTGCTGACGCCCCGCGTGATCAGCCAGTTGCTCGATTTCGAAGGCAAGAATGGCGGCCGGCTCAGCATCCGCGTGTACGCACCCCTGAAGGAAAACTAGGCACTGGCCAGTGGCGGTTGCAGCGGCAGGTGTACCGTAAAGCGCGTGCCGCGGCCCACTTCCGACGCCACCTCGATGCGCCCGCCATGCTTGTTGACGATGCCGTACGAGAGCGACAGCCCGAGGCCCGTGCCACTGCCGACGGCCTTGGTGGTAAAGAACGGTTCGAAGATGCGATTGAGGTGCTCGGGCGCGATGCCGGAACCCGTGTCGCCGATTTCCACCCACACCCAGTCGCCCGCAAGGCCGGTGCGGATGCTGATCACGCCGTCGCTGCTGATGGCCTGGCCCGCGTTGACGAGTAAATTCATGAATACCTGGTTCAGCTGCGAGGCCAGGCAGCGTATCGGCGGCAGTTCGCCATACTGTTTCTCGATGCGCGCCTTGTATTTCAATTCGTTGGCGACGATATTGAGGGTACTGTCCAGGCCCGCGTGCAGGTTGGCGACCTGCCAGTCCGTCTCGCCCACGTGTGAAAAATCTTTCAGCGCCTGCACGATGTCGCGCACGCGCTTCAAGCCATCCATCGATTCGCGCACCAGGTCCACCATGTCGTCTTGCAGGAAGGCCAGGTCGGCTTGCGTGCGCACCTGTTCCACGCAGTTGGCGAGGGCGGGCGTGGCGGGCGCTTCGCGCATCGCCGCTTCGTACTGAGCGATCACGCCGAAGAGGGTGCCGACATACGCTTGCAGCGAACTCATGTTGGAGTTGACGAAGCCGATCGGGTTGTTGATTTCATGCGCGATACCGGCTGCCAACTGGCCGATGGAGGCCATTTTTTCCGATTGCAGCAGCTGGTCGTGCGCTTCTTGCAGCTTGCTGATCAGTAGTTGCTGCTCTTCGCCGCGCGCCTGCAGCATCGCTTCCATGCCTTTGCGTTCCGTGATGTTCGTCAGCGAGCCGATCACCTCGAACGGTACGCCATGCTCGTCGCGTACCAGGCGCAGACTGTCATGCATCCACAGATAGCTGCCGTCGCTCACGCGGAAGCGGTATTCATAGGCCCGCGCGCCTTCGACGAAGATTTGCGCCAGGCTGGAAAAGATGCCGGGCGCATCGTCGGGGTGGATGTGGTCGAACCAGAAATTGGGATCGGCCACCATGTCGGTGGGCCGGTAGCCCAGCACATTGAAGGCATTGTTGCTGACAAAGGTCATCTTGAAATCACCGCTGGGCACGGTGCAATAGATGATGGAGGGAGTATTGTCGAGCAGGTATTGCAGGCGCACGGCTGTGGCGGCAGGTGCCTCTTCGCCGGACGCGCCTCTGGCATGCCGGCTGGCCTCGGGGGTGGAAAGGTCGAAGTCCTCGAATTGCATCGTCATACCTCGTTGGCTGCACGGCATTCATCTCGTCCTGCCTCGATTATGCCTGATTCTTCCTTTGTTTGGCCGCTCATCGGCAGGTTCAAGGCGCCAGCGGCTGCTCGACGAGCGCCATGCGCCGAGCCAGGCGCTGCGCCGCTGGCATGTCGCCCGCCTGTTCGGCGCGCAAGCGCTGTACGCCCAGCCATGCCAGCAGCGGGCGGCGCCAGCCCTGGTCCGAGGCCGTGCCCACGGCAGTATCGAGCAGGTCCGGCGTGGCGCGGCCGGCGCGCAGCAGCACGCCAGCGGCCACCAGTTGCGATAGCGGGTCCTTGATGGCCGCCACGGCACTGGCGGCGGCCGTGTCGGAGCTGGCGCCGGCGGCCGCCCGCTGTGCTTCAGGCAGCAGGGCCACGTCGGCCGGCTGCGCCTGGCCTGCCAGGTAGGCTGCGTACGCGCGGTCGGCGGCACTGGCGTCGGCGCGCAGGGCGTCAAAGCCGGCACAGTCGCCGAAGGCCAGGCTGGCCACGCGCGCGGCGCAGCGCAGCAGCTCGATGCGCGCCACCAGTTCGAGCTTGCCGGTGCCTGCAACCTGGCTGCGGGCGCGCCGAAATTCGGTCTGCTCGACCAGGGTGTTGCCATTCAAATAGGCCGTTTGAAACCGTTCGATGGCGCTTTGTGCATTCATTTTCCAGTCCGGCACGGGCGGGCCACTGGAGCAGGCAGCGAGCACGGTGGACAGCAGCGTGACCAGGGCCGACGCGGTGAGAGAGCGTTTGATCATGGTAGTTTGATCTCCGGATTGCGCTTGAACGGCCATTTTCGGTTGATTTCATTGACCAGCTGCTCGACCTTGCGCAGATTGCTTTCCACGTCCGCGCGCAGCGGGCCCAGGTCGGCCGTCGCCGCCCTGACATTGGCGCCCACGGCTTGCGCCTCGAGCAGCACGGCGTCGACTTTTTTCAAGCTGGCGCGCGTATCGGCCAAGAGGGCGTTCAGCTGCACGATGCTCGCCTGCGCATCCGTCATGACACCTTTTTCGCCGAAGACGCGCGTATCGGCATTGGCCACCAGACCATCGGTACGGCGCGCCAGCCGCTCTGTCGTGAGCAGCAGGGCATTGGTGCGCTCGAACAGCAGGCGCGCTTGCTTGTCGTCGCCCGTGAGCAAGCCCATGGCGCCGCCCGGGCCGCTCAATTTGCCGGTGACGGCCTGCACATTGCGCAGAGTGCCGTCTAGCGGCGAATCGCTGCCTGTCAGGCTGCCCAGATTGTTTAACAGGTCTTTGGCGGCGGCCAGCAGGCGGGGGATTTCCGCCGCCATGTCGCCCACCAGCAGGTCGCGCGTGGCGTCGTCGGGTAGCGGCGGGTCTGTCAGGATGCCGCTGTAGGCGCGCAGCTTGGCGCCGCCCACGAGACCCCGTTCCAGGGTGAAGATGGAGCTGCTGCGCAGCCAATGCGCATCCTTGCGTGGCACGTCGATGATGACGCGTGCGCGGCCGTCCGGTGCCAGTTCGATGCGTTGCACGCGGCCGATGGGAAAGCCGGAAAAGGTCAGGTCGGCGCCGACGTTCACGCCGTCCGAATCGCCGGCCGTCAGTACCAGCGTTTGCGTCGACTCAAAGGCGCCGCGCGCATACATCAGGTAGATGACGGAGCCGAGCAGCAGCACGAACAGGAAGACGAGCAGGATGGCCGCCTTCAGCTCGGCGTGGCGCACGGGCGGTGGCGCGGGCAGTACCGCATCGTGCGTGAGACCGGCGGGCGCCGTGACGTCGACCTGGTCGGGATTGGGGGGCTGGCTCTGGCGCATCGATTCTGGCTCTCGTAGGGATGGTTTGGGGGATCGCTGGCGGTGGCACGCCGGGGCATCAGTAGTAATTGCCCATCAGCGTAGCGACTTCGATCAGCAGGATGACGGAAAACAAGCGCAGCATCTCGGACAGGCCGTGCGCGGCCCAGACGCGGTTGCGCCGGCCGTATGCCGGTGTCTGATAGTACGAGGAGGCCAGCGGGATTAGCGCCACGGCAAAGCTGAAAAAGATCACCTTGAGCATCAGGATCAGGGCCACGGCGGGATTGAAGATTTGCCCGACCACCCGCGTGTAGCCTGGCAGCGCCCACGGCGTGAAACCGTAGATGCTGACATAGGCGAGTATCAGCGAGCTGACGCAGCTGACGATGGCCAGCATCCAGACGGCGAAGATGCCCGACATGACGCGCGGAAAGTACTCGCGGCGCAGCAGATCGACGCCCTGGCGCTGCATGGTGTCGAGCATGCCGCTTGCGCGCATTTGCGCAAACGCGATACCGTCGGGCAGGCTCAGGCGCAGGGCCACGAACAGGGCAGCCGTCAGCGGTATCAGTTCCAGCACCAGCACGCGCACCACCATTTCCAGCGCATAGTGCGACAGGCCGTAGCTTTGCGCGCTGACGACGACGATGCGGATCAGCACCAGGCTGAGCAGCGCGCAGGCGACGCTGAACCACACGAGATTGGGCGCCGTATCCGATACCAGGCGGTGCGCGAGGATGGGGCGGTTGGCGCGCTGATAGCTCGATGGCGACAGGGCCAGCGAAAACATGAGGGTGGCGAAATGCAGCATGTGCCACCAGCTGACCAGCCAAGCCATGCTGGCTCGGTGCAGGCGGCGCAGGCTGATGATGAGGGAGACGGAAACGGTCATCATGGCATCTTAACATCAGCCCGCCCCGTCAAGCACGGCTAGCGTGCGCGCCTATTCGAACAGGGCGAAGCCGGCCATCACGACCATCAGCACGGCGATGTATTGCATCGGAATCCAGAACAGGGTGTGGCGCTTGCGCAAGATCACTTTTTCCTGCGTGCTCGGGTCGATCAATTCGCGTCCGGGCGCGCTGTTCAGGCGCACGCCCGCATACCAGCTGGCGGCCGCTGCCAGCAGGAAAGCCAGGGCCAGGGTCCATGTGTGGCTCTTCGTGTATTCCTCGCCCAGGGTGGCGCCAAACAGCGCTTGTGCGGCCAGTACGACGATAAAACAGATAAGGGGGGCGAGTATGCCGAAGCCTTGCCAGATAAGCATAAAAATTCTCCATGAGGATTGAGGGATCCCGCGGCGGCGTGGCGGCGGCTGGGCGCGACGGGGTTGCGAATTTTATCAGACTCATAAGAAATAAAGTTTCTTTTGAGAATGATTGTGTGCGGCTAGGCTGCCGGGCTGCCACGCACGCGCATGCTGGGCGCCTGGTCGGCGCTGGTGGGCGTGGCGGGCGCATCCGGCCCCCTGATCGGCGGCATCCTCGTACATCAGTTCGGCTGGCGCAGCGTCTTCTGGGTGAATGTGCCGCTGGGCGTGCTGGCCATCGTCATGGCGCAAGTGCTGCTGGCCGCGCCGGCGCGCCAGCAGCGCGCCTTGTCGCTGTTCAGCCATGTGCTCGGTGTGGCGGCGCTGGCGGGCCTGAGTTTTACCTTGATCGAAGGCCCAGTGCTGGGCTGGCTGTCGCCTGGCGTGCTGGCGGCGGGGGCATTGATGGTCCTGTCGGCCTGGCAATTGTTGCGGCGCGAGCGTCGCGGCAGCCATCCGCTGTTGCCGCGTGAATTGTTTTATAGCAGCAGCTTTGGCGCGGCCAATGGCGTGGGCTTCTTGATTAATTTCTGCGTTTTTGGCCAGCTGTTTTTATTGAGCCTGTTCCTGCAGCAGTCTGGCGGCGCCGATGCCTTGCAGTCGGGCTTGCGCCTGTTGCCCATGATGGCGGCCTATACGGTGGGGAACTTCATGGCGGGAAGTATTGCGGCACGTCATGGCACGCGCTTGCCCATGCTGGCTGGTTTGCTGGTGGGCGCCGTCATGGCCTTGCTGCTGATGGGCTTGCGTCCGGGTACGCCGTACGCGCTGCTGGCGCTGGGCACGGCTGTCATGAACGTGGCCATCGGCATTGCCATTCCCGCCATGACGGCCACCGTGATGCGGGTGGCCGGCAAGCAGCATGCGAACAGTGCGGCGGCGGCCCTGAATGCGAACCGGCAAATCGGCGCCTTGGTGGGCGTGGCGTTGATCGGCAGCATCCTGCACATGCTGCAGGACTGGTCGCTGCGTTTGCCGCTGGCCTACGCGACGATTGCCGTCGCGTATGGCCTGGCGGCGGGCCTCGTGTACAAACATGTACATTTGCCCAAGGCCGTGGCCGCCGCCTGAGCGCTTACTGTTCGCGCGTGCTGCGCCACGCCACCAGTTCTTCGATGGTCAGAATAGGCATGCCATGCAGTTCGGCAAAGCGCTCGATATCGTCGCCGCGCATCATGCTGCCGTCCGGGTTCATCAGTTCGCACAATACGGCGGCAGGGTTCAGGCCCGCCATGCGCGACAGGTCGACGGAGCCTTCCGTGTGGCCACGGCGCTCTAGCACGCCACCGGGCGCAGCGCGCAGGGGGAAGACGTGGCCAGGGCGCACGAGGTCGGCCGGCTTGGCGTCCTTGGCGATGGCGGCGCGGATGGTGGTCACGCGGTCGACGGCCGATACGCCCGTTGTGACGCCGTCGCGCGCCTCGATCGATACCGTAAATGGCGTGCCGTAGCGGCTGCCATTGTCGGACGACATGGGCGGCAATTCCAGCGCGCTGACGACGTCCGTCGGCAGGCACAGGCAGACGATGCCGCTGCACTCGCGGATCAGCAAAGCCATGGTTTCGTGCGTGATTTTTTCCGCCGACAAGATCAGATCGGCTTCATTTTCGCGGTCGAAATCGTCGAGCAGAATGACGGGAATACCGGCGCGCATGGCGGCCAGCGCGGATTGGATGCGACCTTCCAAGTCATTGGAAAGCAGGGTGTAGCTGTTGACTAACATGGCGAAACGCTCCTCGCATAGGCGAAAAACGCTGCAGGGCAAGCGAATAGACGCAACTGACCGCATCGCCGTGGCGATGGGACAGCACACTACTGCACATCTTCTTTCATCCGGACTATACCGTCGGCTCTGGAGTTACACCAGATCTGCTGACCCTGCCAAACGATGTTTGACAGGCGCTCGCGGGCTTGACCGTTGCCGGTCTTACCGCCGGTGGGGAATTGCACCCCGCCCCGAAGACGTATTGTTGTGCCGGTCCACATGACCGGCGGCAATACTTTAGCACAGATGAAAAGTGTGGCGAGGCACTGTCAAGTTTCTTGTCGGGCAAAGTTGCATAAGAAAAACAGTTTCTCCTAAGCTGTTTTTAAGGGCGGAAAGATGATTTTAGTGTAAGGTATGGTGACCCAATATTACCCTTGAGAATACATGAAGCTGAGTAAATTACGCCTGATCTCGGGCGCTGTCTTGCTGGCGTGCGCCTGCATGGCCCAGGCAGAAATCCGTTTGAGCGATCCGCTGCCGCTGGCACCAGAAGTTACCGTAGGAAAATTGCCGAACGGCTTGACCTATTACATCAAGAAAAATGCCCGTCCGGCCCAGAAAGTGGAATTGCGCCTGGTGGTGAAAGCCGGTTCCATCCTGGAAGATGATGATCAGCAAGGCCTTGCGCATTTTACGGAACACATGGCCTTCAACGGGTCCACGCATTTCAAGCGTAATCAGTTGATTTCCTATTTGCAATCGATCGGCGTGAAGTTTGGCGCCGACTTGAACGCCTACACGAGCTTTGACGAAACCGTGTATATCTTGCCGATTCCCACGACAAAAAAGGGCAACCTGGAAAAAGGTTTTCTCGTGCTGGAAGACTGGGCGCATGGCTTGAACTTGAATCCGGCCGACATCAACAGCGAGCGCGGCATCGTGCTGGAAGAGGCGCGCCTGGGCAAGGGTGCCAGCGACCGCATGAACAAGGTCCTGTATCCGAAGCTGCTCAACGGTTCGCGCTATGCGCAACGTATTCCGATCGGCAAGGAATCTGTCTTGAAAACGTTCAAGCCGGAAGCCATCAAGCGTTTCTACAAGGATTGGTACCGGCCCGACCTGATGGCCGTGATGGTGGTCGGTGACGTCGAGCCGAAACAGGCTGAAAAGCTCATCAAGCAGCATTTCGGCAAGCTGAAAAACCCCGTGCACCCGCGTCCTCGTTTGTATGCGGAAGTGCCGCCGCGCGCGCAGACGGAAGCGTTGGTGATCACGGACAAGGAAGCATCGGTCGACACAGTCTTCATCCGCTACCAGATCCGCCCTGCGCAAGAGCTCGTCACCATTGCCGATTACCGTCGCCAGATGATCGAAAATCTGTACGGCCAGATGCTCAGCGCGCGTATGCAAGAGTTGACGCAGCAAGCCAACCCGCCCTTCATCGACGGCGGCAGCAGCATGGGCAAGTTGGTGCGCGGCTACGAGTCGTTCAGCGCGTACGCCTTGTTGGGCAAGGGCGGCGTGCAGCCGGCCATTGAAGCGCTGGTGCAGGAAGATGAGCGGGCGCGCCGCTTCGGTTTCAGCCAGGATGAGCTGGACCGCGCGCGCAAGAACAGCTTGCGCAATTACGAGCGCGCATACAGCGAGCGCGACAAGTCCGATTCCGCCGGTTTCGTCGCCGAATATGCGCTCAATTTCCTGGAGCAGGAAGCCATCCCCGGCATCGCCAATGAATTTTTGTACGCGCAGGAACTCATGCCGCAGCTCAGCTTAGAGGAAATCAATGCGGCGGCGGCCAGGGGCATCCCCGACCAGCAAAAGAAACTCGTCGTTTTCATGGGTGCCGAGCCGAAAGCCGGCGATACGGCCTCGACTGTGCCGACGCAGCAGCAATTGCTCGACGCAGTGGCGCGCGCCGAGCAGCAAAAAGTCGAGCCGCGCAAGGAAAAAGTGTTTGCCAGCAAGCTGATGGACGGCCCGCCGGCCGGCGGCAGCATCGTCGCCGAAAAATTGAATAGCGCCACCGGCGTGACGCAGCTAACCCTGGGCAACGGCGTACGCGTATTGCTGAAACCGACGGACTTCCAGAATGACCAGGTGCTGATGGGCTCGACCCGCTTCGGCGGCCAGTCCCTGTTTGGCGATGCCGACATCTACAACGCCCGCTATGCCAGCGCCGTGGTCGGCAGCATGGGCTTGAAGGACTTGGCGCCGCTCGATTTGCAAAAGGTTCTGGCCGGTAAGACCGTCAATGTGGGCGCTTCGCTGGGCGAACTGAGCGAAGGCTTTGGCGGTTCGTCCAGCAGCGCCGACGTGGAAGCCATGCTGCAACTGGTGACGCTGTATTTCCATGACGTGCGCCAGGATGCCGGTCTGTACCAGTCCTTCATCGGCAAGCAGCAGGACTTTGCGAAAAACAGTATGGCACAGCCGGAAGCCGTGTTTTACGATGCCATCCAGCACGCCATGTTCGGCGACAACCCGCGCGTCGATGGCGTGCCGCGCGTGGCCGACTTTGACAAGGTGAGCCTGGAGCGCTCGCTGGAGATCTTCCGTCAGCGCTTTTCCAGCGCGCGCGACATGACCTTCATCTTCGCCGGTAGCTTTGAGCTCGACAAGATCAAGCCGCTGATCGCCAGCTACCTGGGTACCTTGCCGGTGGCCGAGCTGCCGCACGCCTACCGCGACGTGGGCATGCGCCCGGTGGCCGGGATCGTCAAGAAGGATATTTACATGGGCAGCGAGCCGAAGAGCACGATTTCCATCACCTTCAATGGCGCCGTGGCATATTCGGACGAGCAAAAATTGACCCTGCAAGCGCTGGGCGAGGTGTTGAACCTGAAAGTCATCGAAGTGCTACGCGAAAAAATGAGCATGATCTATGGCGGCGGCTTTGAAACTTTCATGGGCCAGCATCCGTATGGCCATTATTCGGTGGCGCTGAACTTGCCGACGGGGCCGGAGAACGTGGACAAGGTAATCGCTGCGGCCTTTGCCGAAATCAACAAAATGAAGGCCGAGGGGCCGTCCATAGCCGACCTGGAAAAGGTTAAGCTGAACTGGATCACGCGCCAGCAGAAATCCTTGCGGGAAAATGGTTACTGGATGAAGCAACTGATGGGTTCTGTGACGCAGGGCCGCGATCTTGAGCATACGCTGCGCTATGCGCAGCGCGTGGGCGCCATCACGCCGCAAGCGGTCAAGCAGGCGGCGCAGCGCTATCTGGACTTGCACAATTATGTGCAAGTGGTGCTTTACCCGGAACGCAAAGAAGTTGCTGTCAAGTAATTTTTATTGTTTAGCAGCAGGGGGCGCAGGACGCCGAAGCTGTTAAACTATGCATTATTGATCTGATATCGCAATTTTACAAGCAAGGAAATACGATGGCTAAGAAAGAAGAGCTCGACCCGGAAACCCTGGAGTTGATCAACTGGTGTATCGAGGTCGAAGGCTTCCTCGTGGCTGGTGGCGCCACTGTGGCGCAGGCGCAAGACCATATCGAAGAGCAGGTCGAATGGTTCACCGATCAATTTTACGATGGCTTGACGCCGGAAGAGGCAGCCAAGGAAGCGCTGGCGTGATCTGCTAACGACATTCGAGTAGTATCAAAGCGGGCGGTGTCTGCCGGGCATCAGCCTGGTAGCGCCGCCCGCTTTGCATTTTTGAAAAGATTTCCTTATGGAAATTGTTTATAATTCCACGCTGCATTTTTTTACACGGGCTACCATGACTCTCCGTTCGCGCATTCTTTTATTGTGTTTCAGCACCTTGCTGGGCATCGTCCTCATCGCTTCATTCTCTCTGTATTCCTTGCGCCAGACCATGATGGCCGAAAGGGTCGAACAATTGACGGTGCTGGTGGAGCTGGCCAATGCGTCGGTGGAAAAGGCGTATGCGCTGGAACAGTCGGGTAAGCTCACGCGTGAGCAGGCCCAGCAGCAGGCCAAGCTGGCCCTCGGCAGTTTCGTCAAGGACGAGATGTATTATTTTGTGCGCGACTTCAGTACCGACTTGCTGTACGTACATCCGAATCCTGCGCGCATCGGCACGCCGCAAAAAAATATGCAGCAGTCGGGTGACCGCTACCGGGCAGCGCTGGCCAGTAGCCGCATCGGCCTGGTGCAAGCCGACGGTACGCGTCCCGGCGTGAAGGAGCGCGTGGCGAAGATGTACGCGGTGGTGAAATTTGCGCCCTGGAACTGGGTGATCGGCACCGCCACCTATATCGATGATATCAACGATAAGTTTTGGGACCAGGCCGGCGTGCTGCTGGCGATTGGCGGCGCGCTGATGCTGGTGGTGGGCGCCTTGGCGGCCCTGATGTTGCGCCGCATCCTGGCCCAGCTGGGCGGCGAACCCGACTATGCGGTCAGCATCGTCGCGCAAATCGCTCAGGGCGACCTGACCACGCACATCGATACGCGCCCGGGCGATACGGACAGCTTGTTGATGGCGATCAAGGCCATGCGCGACAATCTGGCGCACCTGGTGAGCCAGGTGCGCAACGATGCCGATGCTATTTCCACGGCGTCGGGCGAGATTGCCTCGGGTAACCACGACCTGTCTGCGCGCACGGAACAGCAGGCGGGATCATTGGAAGAAACTGCGTCGACCATGGAAGAGATGACTTCCACTGTGCGCCAGAATGCGGACAATGCGCGCCAGGCCAACCAGTTGGCCATTTCTGCCTCGCAAGTGGCGACCCAGGCGGGCGGTGTGGTGAGCCAGGTGGTCGACACCATGGGTGCCATCAATGCCTCGTCGAAAAAGATCGGCGACATCATTGCCGTCATCGACGGCATCGCCTTCCAGACCAATATCCTCGCCTTGAACGCCGCAGTGGAGGCGGCGCGTGCAGGCGAGCAGGGCCGTGGCTTCGCCGTAGTGGCCAGCGAAGTACGCAACCTGGCGCAGCGTTCGGCGGCCGCTGCCAAGGAAATCAAGCAATTGATCGATAGTTCCGCCGAGCAAGTGGGCGCCGGTGAAAAACTGGTGGCGCTGGCGGGCGAGACGATGGAAAAAGTCGTTAGCAGCGTGCAGCATGTGACCGATATCGTGGCCGAGATTTCCTCGGCCAGCGCCGAGCAAAGCACCGGTATCGAGCAGATCAACCAGGCCATCGCCGAGATGGATAACATGACGCAGCAAAACTCGGCGCTGGTCGAGCAGGCTTCGGCAGCAGCGCAAGCCATGAACGAGCAGGCGGCCGGGCTGGCACAGATCGTCAGCGTGTTCAAGGTGGACGCAGCGGCGCGGCATGTGGCGCTGCCCTTGCACACGGCAGTGGCTGCGCCACGCCGTCTGGCGCGCTAAGCCGTCATCCTGGCGGGAACTTATCGCCCGACCGTCTGTCAAACTATTCTTGGTTCTTTAGGAACATACAGAAGAGGTTGGCATGACAGACGGTTTTTCTTATCCTGCAGCATTCGCCCGCAACCTGGGCTGGGTCACGCCGGCCGAGCAGGATAGCTTGCGTGGCAAGCGCGTGGCCATTGCCGGCATGGGTGGCGTAGGGGGCGTGCATTTGCTGACCCTGGTGCGGCTGGGTATCGGTGCTTTTCACATCGCCGATTTCGACACTTTCGATATCGC
This sequence comes from Janthinobacterium lividum PAMC 25724, assembly GCA_000242815.2. Lineage (GTDB taxonomy): Bacteria > Pseudomonadota > Gammaproteobacteria > Burkholderiales > Burkholderiaceae_D > Janthinobacterium > Janthinobacterium lividum_D. Next base: position 80,974 of record AHHB01000037.1, on the reverse strand, counting down.
CAACTTCAATCGCCAAGCCGGCGCCATGATGTCCACCCTGGGCCAGCCGAAGGTCGCCGTGCTGGCGCAGATGGCGACGGACATCAATCCTGAATTGGAGATTGAACAGTTTCCAGACGGGATACATGACAGCAATCTGGCAGCGTTTTTTGCCGGTGTCGACCTGTATGTGGACGGCCTGGATTTCTTCGCCTTTGCCGCGCGCCAAGCCACCTTCGCCTGCTGTGCGCGCCTCGGCATCCCTGCCATCACGGCCGCGCCGCTGGGCATGGGGACGGCCGTGCTCAACTTCATGCCGGGCGGCATGACGTTCGACGCGTATTTTGGCTGGGGTGACTTGCCTGAAGAAGAAAAAGCCTTGCGTTTTCTGGTCGGGCTGGCGCCGGCGGGTTTGCACGGCCGCTACCTGGTCGACCCGTCGGCCATCAACCTCAAGCAGCGGCGCGGGCCGTCGACCATCATGGGGTGCCAGCTGTGTGCGGGCGCTGCCGCCACCGAGGCACTAAAAATACTCTTGAAGCGCGGCAAGGTAATGGCGGCGCCGCATGGCATGCATTTCGACGCTTACCGCAACAAGCTCGTGCACACATGGCGTCCCGGGGGCAACCGTCATCCGCTGCAACGCCTGAGCATGGCCATCATCAAGCGGCGTCGCGCCGCGCAGGGGGCGTAAATGGCGCAAGCACTGCTGCTCGATCCCGTGCTGGAAAACATCCTCGACCAGGCGCGCTGGGCGCCCAGCGGCGATAATACGCAACCGTGGCGCTTTGAAGTCGTCGCGCCGCGCCATGTCGTCGTGCATGGCTTCGATACGCGCAGCCATTGCGTGTATGACCTTGACGGCCATCCCAGCCAGCTATCGGTGGGCGCCTTGCTCGAAAGCCTGGCCTTGGCGGCCAGCAGCCATGGCTTGTGCATGGAGGCGCACCGGCGCGGCGGCTTGCCCGAAACCTTGCCCAAGTTTGACGTGCGCTTTGCCGACAGTCCAGGCATGCTGCCCGACCCCTTGGCGGCGTTCCTGCCACAGCGCAGCGTGCAGCGACGACGGCTCAGCACGCGCCGCCTGCGCGCCAGCGAAAAGGCGGCGCTGGCCGCCAGTTTGCCGCCCGGCTACGGCGTGCAATGGTTCGAAGGCTGGCGCGCGCGCCTGGCCTGCGCGCGCCTGCTGTTCGATAATGCGAAGCTGCGTCTGACCATGCCCGAAGCGCACAAGGTGCACCGTGACGTGATCGAATGGGGCGCGCGTTTCAGTAGCGAGCGCATCCCGGAGCAGGCGCTGGGTATCGATCCGATCACAGGGCGCCTGATGCGCTGGGTCATGCATAGCTGGCGCCGCGTGGATTTTTTCAACACCTGGCTGGGAGGCACCATTGCCCCGCGGCTGCAGATGGATTTGCTGCCGGGGCTGTATTGCGCCGCACATTTCGTGCTGCTGGCCGATGCGCCGGCGCGCCACATCGACGATTACGTGGCGGCGGGCCGTGCCATGCAGCGTTTCTGGCTGACGGCCACGCAGCTGGGAGTGCAGTTGCAGCCGGAACTGACACCACTGATTTTTGCCCGTTATGTGCGCGAACGGCAAGCCTTTTCGCGCACCGAAGGCATGCAGGAGCTGGCGCAGGAGTTGGCGCTGCAATGCCAGGGCGTACTCGGTGCGGCGGTGCTCGAACGGGCCGTGTTCTTTGGCCGCATCGGCGCCGGCCCTGCGGCTCAGGCGCGCTCGCTGCGCCGGCCGCTGCAAGATTTGCTGGTGGCGCCGGTCGATGCGAGGATGCCTGTGTGAGCGGCAGGAGTTTGCCGGCTGCCGCAGTGGAAAAAGCCGCTCAGACATGAGCGGCTTGTCAATTCGATCAGCGCATGTCAAGCCTGGCGCTGCCCGCCTTGCTGGCGGCGCGCAGTCATGCCCAGGCCAAACAGGCCGATGCCGAGCAGGGCGATGGTGCCTGGTTCAGGTACAGCTGCTTGAAATAATTCCAGGCCGCCGCCGTCGGACATCGCGATGAAGCTATTCGTCAAGCTGCCACCGACGAAGCTGTTCGTATTTCCGCTGAGAGACTCGAAAGGGAAAAACGGGTTGGGATTAACAAAGAATAACTGTCCTTGCGGCGTCAGCGTGGCGTTCATCAAGGCCTTGAAGTCGCCTTGCGCCAGACCGTTGAAAACGTGTGCTTCGCCCACATCAAGCGTGTAGGTGACGATCGCATAGTCATCTGCGGAGACGCCGCCCACAGTTACCGGCGAACCGGCTACGTTGCTGACCGACAATGACGTGTTCTGGTTGGGGTCGATGTACAGCGTCATGCTCAGGGTTTGAAAGTTGGCGAGGATACCGGACCCCAAACCATTCGACTGACCGGTGATGGTAAACAGGCCATAGATGCCATAGCCATTGAGGGCGTTCAGTTGCGATGGAACGCTACCGCCATTGGGGCTGCCGAAAGCGGCCTTGGTCAGGAAGCCAGTTTGGGTGAAGGGATCGTTGCCACCACCCAAACCGCCAACGATGGTTTGTTCGACGCGCGAGTGATATTCAAAGCTGATGCGGTCGGCCACCACCAGATTGGGAGCGGTACCGGGAACGGAGCCTTCATCGGCGGTAAATAAAGGACCAGCGAGTGCGGGAGAACTGATCAGCGCAGCAGCGATGGCAGCCGCAGATAGAGCGAGACGCAGGACTGAGGACAGCGGTTTCATGGTATTTCCTTCAGCGTGAGGGTGAATCGGAGCAGGTCACTGTGGCGGCTGCCGCAGATAACCTCATACGCCCTTGAAGCAGAATTCGTACCATGTAATATTTGTATTTAAATTCAATAGTTTATAAAAATAGATAGGTCGTTTTTCGCGCGTATGTAAAAAAAATCGACATTCGATTTGTCCCTCACAATTGCATGCCTATCCCAGCTGAGCTAGTCATGCCAGGTGCGGCGCCGGCAGCAAGGAGCGCGCGCCTCGCGGGCGCCAGTGTTTTTCATCATCGCTTACAGTGTGGCAAAGGAGGTCACCATGCAGCCACAATCGCGTCATGCCCCGTTGCGCGCCCACAGCACGCCTGAACCGGATATCGGCCCGCCGCCCGAAGGCGATCCGCTGATGCCGCCGCTGGAAAAGCCGCCGTACGCTGATCCCGTGCCGGTCGAGGAACCGACGCCGCCGCCACCACCCGTCAAGATGGCTTAAGAGCAAGCATTCGAGCACGTGCGCCTAGCTACGCTGCCGGGCCACAGCCGCGCGCTGTCTATTTTTGTTCGGAAATGGTTTGCGCAGGCGGCAGTATCGCCGCGCCATTTAAACAACAGAAACGCCAATAAGTGTTGCCTGATGGATACAAATCAAGCGCTAACTGCTGTGTGTCATGTGGTCGTCACGATTCTGTTCTTATAATAAGACATCATAAAAATTCTTGTACAGGAGACCACCGTGGGCAATTCCTTGCATAATAAAATTTATCTGGGCCGACGCCCTGTGATGGCTGGCAAAAACCTCGTAGCGCTGGCCCTGGCAGGCGCCGTGGCCGGTTGCGGCCTGGCGTGGCTGCTGCTGCGTAGCTACAAATAGGCGCAATCTGCGCGCATTTCAGCATGCCGTCGGTGGTGTTGGCGGCGACTGAATTACGTTGCCTGTTGCCGATGCGCTGCTGGGCGCGTACCATGAGGGCCGAACACCTGGCCTTTTATGGAAAAGTAATGAAGAACGAGAAATTAACAACCGATGAATATGACGCGCTGGAGCAAGTTGCACGCGGCATCAAGACCGAGCGCCCCAGTGCTTGCGTTGCCCGCAATGCCAAGCGCCTGTCCGGCTTGAAGCTGCTCAGCTATGCACGCGATGGCCGTCTGTCCATCACCGATAAAGCACAACAACTGCTGTTCCTGCGCCGCTGCATCATGGGTTTGCGCGCCGTCGCCGCCGATCCGCTGACCAAGCTGGACTCGGAGGTGGCCTATTTCCTGGGTAAGAAAGCCCACATCGTGGCGCGCGCGGAAGGCGAGGGCCACGACATTTCTGACAAGGGCCGCGACTCGCTGGTCGACATCGACACCCTGGGCCTGTAAGCGCCTCTCCCGGTAGATGAAGACATCGTCTGCCGGCGCCGCTCAGACGCGGGGGACTGCCTTGTCCGTCGCCGCGTGGCTTGCCACGCGTCTTGTGCGCCCCTTGTCCGCACACCTGATGCACTGTCAGCAGAAGAGCTTGCCTGCCGGGCTAGACTTTGCACCGAGCAGCCGGCCCCTGAGGCCGGTTTTTACATCCCCACACTTTTATATCCCCTTTGGAGAACACTTTTGGACAGCGCGATGAACTGGTCGGCCCACGAACTGACGATGACGGTCTTGATGACGCCCGATATGGCCAACTTTTCCGGTAACGTGCACGGCGGCACCATCCTGAAATACCTCGACAGTGTCGCCTACGCCTGCGCCAGCCGCTATTCGGGCAGCTATGTGGTGACCCTGTCCGTGGACCAAGTGATGTTCTTGCAGCCGATTCACGTCGGTGAGCTGGTGACGTTCCTCGCCGCCATCAATTACACAGGCACGACCTCGATGGAAGTGGGCATCCGCGTGGTGACGGAAAACATCCAGCAGCGTCTGGTGCGCCATGCCAATAGCTGCTATTTCACCATGGTGGCGGTGGACGCCGACCGCAAGCCGGTGGCCGTGCCGCCGCTGGTGCTGGAGACGCCGGAGCAGCAGGTGCGCTTCGAACAGGCCAAGCTGCGCAAGCTGTCGCGCCAGAAGGTGTCGAAGAAATAAATGCGCCGCGCATAAAAAAACGGCCTCCAGAGTGATCTGGTGGCCGTTTTTTATTGCTTGCCGCCTATCGGCGGCGGGGCGCCGTGATTAACGGTCGCCATAGCTGCGGCGTGCGCCGTCGGTGCTGCGCGGGTTGGAACCCTTGTAGCCGCCGCCGGTGCTAGGCGCGCCATCCTTGCGTGGTGCGCCCGGCTTGCTGAACGTGCGCTGGCCTGGCTTTGCGCCACCACGGTTGTCGCCTGGTTTCCAGCCGCCTGGACGGGCGCTCGAACGTGGTGCCGATGCCGTTTTCTTAGGCTCGAAACCTTCGATGACATTGACTGGGATCAATTGCTTGGTGAAGCGTTCGATACGCTTGACGTTCATGCCTTCAGCGTGGTTCACCAGCGAGATGGCCAGGCCATTGCGGCCAGCGCGGCCGGTACGGCCGATGCGGTGGACGTAGTCTTCCGGGAACTTCGGCAGATCGTAGTTGAATACGTGGGTGATCGTCGGTACGTCGATACCGCGGGCGGCAACGTCGGTGGCGACCAGCACTTTGACCTGGCCGCGGCGCATGCCGTCCAGGGTGCGGTTACGCGCGCCCTGATGCATGTCGCCGTGCAAGGCGGCAGCCGAGAAACCGGCGATGTTCAGGCGGTCGGCGATGGTGTCAGCGTCACGTTTGGTGGCGGTAAACACAACAGCTTGATCCAGCGTTTCGTCGCGCAGCAGATGGTCCAGCAGGCGATTCTTGTGCGACAGATCGTCGACGAAGTGGACGCGCTGGGTGATGTTTTCATGCTTGTTGCTCGAACTTGCCACTTGGATAACCAGTGGGTTTTTCGTGATGCGGCGCGCCATGTTGCCAACGACGCCGTCCAGAGTCGCCGAGAACAGCATGGTTTGACGGCCTTCTGGCGTCGCTTCCACGATTTTTTCGATGTCGTCGATGAAACCCATGTCCAGCATGCGGTCGGCTTCGTCCAGCACCAGGATTTCCAGTTGCGAGAAGTCGATCTTGCCCGAGTCCATGTGGTCGATCAGACGGCCAGGGGTGGCGACCAGAATCTCAGGATTCTTGGCCAGCAATTGCATTTGTTTAGGGTAAGGCATGCCGCCCAGGATCGACACAGCCTTGATGCGGCGGATGCCGCTGCTGTATTTGTCGGTGTTGGTGGTCACTTGCAGGGCCAGTTCGCGCGTTGGCGTCAGCACCAGCATTTTTGGCTGGGCTGCCTTGAAGCGTGGACGCTCGCCGCGGGCGCGCGATGCTTGCATTTCCTGGTTTGGCGTCTTGCCGGCGGCGCTTTGTTCGGCGCTGGCCAGTTTGTGCAACGACGGCAGCATGAACGCTGCGGTCTTGCCCGAACCGGTCTGCGACGAGACCAGCAAGTCACGGCCTTCGATCGCGGCGGGAATCGCTTGCGACTGTACCGCGGTTGGCGCGGTGTAGCCCGATTCGGTCAGTGCGGCGATGATGGACGGATGCAGGCCTAAGGATTCAAATGTCATTCTTTTCTTTCGTAAAAATCAGCGTTCTTGCAAAAAGCAGAACGCAAAATAGCAACGCCAACCAAAACGAAATGACTCAACTAGAAAGAAATTTCGGCACAAAAGCTTTGCGCCGGGACGGTGTCAGGTGCGACACACAAGGCGGGAGGGCTTTATAAGCGGCATCCTGTGGATGCGCTAAGGCTTGCGAAGCTGCTAAGTTTGTACTGCGTTTGTAGTGCATTTACTGCGGTATTGCTATCGCTTCAAGGGAACATATTGCAGCGCACAACGACACTATACCGTATTTGCCGCCGTTTTGCACGGTATAAATGGGGAAAAACGAAAGTCCTACCACGTTTTGCACATGTTTCCTATGCAAAATCAGTAAAATGACGCAGTTTTTAGCCGCTCAATCGCCTCTTGCCACGATGTCGGCAGGCAGCGGCGGCGGCTGCGTTTTCCCGGCCCGATGGGTTTCTGGCTATCAAGAGACGACAAGCGGCGCGCGTGAAGTATCGATCACCGGCGCATTGCTCTGTCTCTGTATGGACGGCCATCACTTGTGAAGAGCCGCCATCGACGCAGGTGATCTCGCCGGTGATGCCCGAGGCCGGGTCGGACAGCAAAAAGGCGGCCGTGTTGCCCACTTCCTCGATGTTGACGTTGCGACGCAGCGGCGCGTGTTTGGCCACAAAGCCCAGGAGTTTGCTGAAATCCTTGATGCCGGAGGCGGCCAGCGTCTTGATGGGGCCGGCGGAGATGCCATTGGCGCGGATGCCGCGCTGGCCCAGCGATTCGGCCAGGTGGCGCACCGACGCTTCCCGCGACGCCTTGGCCAGCCCCATGGTGTTGTAATAGGGCGCGGCGCGTACGGCGCCCAAGCACGTCAGGGTCAGCACCGATGCACCCGGATGCAGCAGCGGCAGTGCGGCCTTGGTCATGGCCGGGAAGTTGTAGGCGGAAATATCGTGCGCAATGTGGAAGCTGTCGCGCGATAAGCCGTCGAGGAAGTCGTCGTCGATCGCTTCCGCGGTGCAAAACCGATGGCGTGCGCCAGGCCATCGAGCTGTTGCCAATCAGCAGGCCCGGGATGAGTAATGCCGTTCAGTTAGTGTCAGTGATGCTTTTTTTAGCCCAAGAACAAGGACTGGGGTTAGCGAATTTACTGGCGCTCATCAATCACGCCAAAATCCTTGACTGAACGGCATTAGCCCGTGATGAGGATTTTTTGCCTTGCAAGAAAGCCATGACGACTCCTGTTTGGGAGAGTAAACGGACCAGGGCGGATGTGTCACCGGCCGCGACAGCAAAGCTGTGGCGGCCGGTGGAAATCCGATGCCGGGTGGCTTGCAAGGCCTAGCAACGCCGGCCGGAAGTGTCGCTCACGTCAGGTGCATTCAATGGCGGGCCTTGGCGCGACTGTTGCCGCCGCCGCGCTGGATGCGCGGTTTTACCAGGGAAATTGGCGCCGCCTGCACCTTGCCGCCCTTGGTCGCGCGTCGCAGTGTCTTGGCGGCCCGTTCCGGGCGGTCCGCTTCGAGCAGCATGGTGGCGCTGTCGGCGATTTCCTGGCTGATGTCCTTGTTCACCGTGGTCGAGGTTTTCGGCACGAGGATGGTGGAGCCGGCGCGCAGGCTGGTGCGCTGGGGGATATTGTTGGCCTGGCGCAGCACGTCGGGCGTGGTGCCAAATTTCGACGCCAGCGTTTCGATGCGTTCGCGCGCGTTGGTGATCTTGTGCGTGGTCCAGCTCGACAAGGCATGGCCCCACTGTGCCAGGTTGGTGGTGAACTTGGCGGCATTTTCCTGCGGCAACAGAATCTTGGTTTTTTCACCGCCGATGATGACGGGGCGGTTAAACTGCGGATTCAAGGCTTTGAATTCATCCATCGACAGTTCGGCCAGTTGTGCGGCAACAGTCATATCGATGTCGCTGGTCTTGTCGATGGCCGTGAAGTACGGCTGGTTGTCGACTACGGGCAGGGTCAGGCCGAACTGGGCTGGATTGGCGATGATGTTTTTCACCGCTTGCAACTTGGGCACGTAATTGCGCGTCTCTGCCGGCATCAGGTCGGCCAGGCTGTCGAAATCGGTAGGTTTGCCCAGCGCCTGGTTTTTCTTGATGGCGCGCTGCACCGAGCCTTCGCCCCAGTTATAGGCAGCCAGCGCCAGTTGCCAGTCGCCAAACATGTCATACAGGCGCTGCAGATATGTCAGGGCCGCATCGGTCGAGGCCAGCACGCCGCGGCGCTCGTCCTTGAACATGTTTTGCTTGAGGTTAAAGTCGCGCCCCGTGGCAGGCACGAATTGCCACATGCCGGCTGCATTGGCGCTGGAGAATGCCTGCGGGTTGAAGGCGGACTCGATGAACGGCAGCAAGGCCAGTTCCGTCGGCATGCCGCGCTTTTCCAGTTCCTGCACCACGTGGAAGATGTAGCGCGAGGCGCGCGCCGTGGTGCGGGCGATGTGGTCAGGGCGGGTGGCGTACCAGTTGACGTGGTTGGCCACCAGTTGGTTATTGATATCGGGAATCGCATAGCCGCTGCGGATGCGGCCCCAGACGTCGGCTTCGCGCAGCGGATCGGAATTGTCGCTGAGATTTTTCAGCAGACGGTCGGTCTTTTGCAGGCGGTTGTCGAGGGTGGGGAGTTTTGCCGTGACCTGGGCGGTCATCGGGATCAGCGCCGGTGCGGTGGTGGTGGCGACTGGTGCGTTATCGCTCTCAACACCGGCTTCGTACGCCTGGCTGAGGGCGGGCGCAAGCGCCAGGGCCAACGCCGCCAGGACGGTAGATGTAAAGGAGTTTTCGTGCATAGTGTTCCATTATTGTCGTCGGAGAAACATCGGACAGACCCATGATCAAGGTGCGAGTGTACGGATATCCCCATGCCACAGTCAAGAATTATGTCAGCATGATGACAGGAAATAAGCGTCAATAAGTGGTAAACGCCTGGGTTTCCATTCGTAAGTACCGTCATCATTGCAAATTTTATTCGTCCGATGCGCGATTCGGCCGTTGTTATAGCATACATGGCGAGGACGATCGCGCAAGTTTGGCAGGCATTCCGTATGAGACTGCGCAAAGAATGTGGACAGTGCGTACAATTTGGTTAGTGCCGGCCATTGGGCTGCCGGCCGCCATATTGATAGAGAGCCATGCATATGAACACCCCGCCGCGCCATGACGACGACAACGCCGTCATCATCGCCAATACCGTTGTCTGGCTGGAAAAGGCCGTCATCGGCCTGAACCTGTGCCGTTCGCCAAGGCCGTGCACGTCAAGCAGCAGATCCGCTATGTGGTGTGCGAATCGAGCAATCCGGAAGACTTGCTGTCCATGCTGATGGACGAGTTGCAAATCCTGGCCGACACGCCCCCCGAGCAGATCGACACGACCTTGCTGATCCACCCGTACACCTTGAACGATTTCCTCGACTACAACGAGTTTCTCGATGTGGCCGACGCCGCCGTCGAAGACATGCACCTGGCCGGCGAACTGCAAGTGGCCAGTTTCCACCCGAACTACCAGTTTGCCGAGACGTTCGAGGATGACATCAGCAACTACACCAACCGCTCGCCCTACCCGACCTTGCACTTGCTGCGCGAAGACAGCATAGAGCGCGCCGTCGAGGCCTTCCCGGAAGCGTCGGAAATCTTTGATAAGAATATCGCCACCTTGGAAAATCTGGGCGTCGAAGGCTGGGCCAAGCTCGGCTTGCCGCAGGCATCATGATGGCGGACAAGCAATTACCTCCCCGTGCCGATACGCCCTGCGTGGCTGTCTGCTCGACGACGTTCGACGAAATTTGCCGCGGCTGCGGGCGCAGTGTGGTGGAAGTGGCCCACTGGGTGTCGATGACGGATGCAGAGAAGGAAGTGGTGTGGGTGCGGATTCTTTCTCAAGGGTATCCGCGCCGCAATACGTAGCTTAGCCAGCAGCAACTGCTGAACTGCCGGGGGCAGACCCCCTAACTGCCGGGGTCAGACCCCCAAGGACGCTAACGCAGAGCTCAGCGCTAGCGTGCGCGAGGGTCTGACCCCAGATCTTTCAGCGTCAACTATTAATAACTGCCGATAAAGTCTTTTTTACCGACTTCAATGCCGTTATGGCGCAGGATGTCGTACGCCGTCGTCGCGTGGAAGAAGAAATGCGGCAGTGCGTAGTGGAACAGATAGGTCTGGCCCGTGAAGTGCTTGGTTTTTTCGCCGCTACCGGTGGTGATGGCGCGTGTTTCGCTGCCGTCGATGTCCGCTTGCGGCAGGCTTTCCAGGAAGGCGATGGTTTTCACGATGCGCGCCTTCAGCTCGGCAAAGCTTTGTTCGCTGTCTTCATACGCTGGCACGGCCACGCCGGCCAGGCGCGCGCCGCAGCCCTTGGCGAAGTCGGTGGCGATCTGCACCTGGCGCACGAACGGCAGCATGTCCGGGAACAAGCGGAATTGCAGCAGGGCGTTCGGGTCGATTTTCTTGTCTTGCGCGTGCGTTTCCGCCTTGTCCAGGATGGCGGCCAGGCTGCCCAGGATCTGTTTGAAGACGGGGATCGACGCGGAGTAGATGGAGAAGGTCATGGTGGTTCCTCTAGGTAAAGTGGGGCGATGATAGCAAGCGGCGCGTTTTTCTGCTGGCGCTGGCCGGACGCGCCAGCCCAGGTGTGGTTTTTCAGTCCCATGTATATGGCCTGAGGTCGGCGTTGGTGCGTGTTTATTGGTGACTTTTCCCGCTTTTTCCATGCATAATTGGCGCTGAAAAAGTTTCTTCCTGCCGTATCACCCGAATGCCCTTGTAACGTTCCATGATTGCCTGCCTGATGTCTGTTGCCCTATTGCCGCATGTTTAATTCGCCCTACCAGCGCCTGCGCGCCAGCCTGCGTCAGCTTTTCGGCTCGTCGATCTATGGCGCCCTGCTGCTAGTGGTGTTAGGCGGCCTGGTCGTGCCCGCCATTTTTGGCAGCTATCTGCTGGTCGGCGTGCATGAACGCCAGTCGGCGCGCACCACTCTGAATGAGGCCTTGCAGCGCAATGCCGACATCCTGGCGCTGGGCATGCAGGAGTCGCTGTGGAACATGAATGCCGACTCGGCCCATTCGCTGGTCGAGTCGGTGATGCGCGACCAAGCCGTGCTGCTGGTGACGGTGCTGGGACTGGGCGACGCGCAATTCATCCGCCTGCAGGCACCGCAGCGGCCCGTGGGTAATCTGTACCGCGCCGAGCGCGACATTATCGTGCGCGGCGAACGCATCGGCCACGTCGTCGTCGAGATGGATGATGCACGCAGCCAGCAGGAGCTGCGCGAAAAGCAGATGTCCTATCTTTTTGTGCTGGGCGCGCAGCTGGCCGTGTCGATGGCGCTGATCGTATTGTTCCTGAACCGTCGCCTGTTGCGGCCCCTGCGCCGCCTGATGCGCTTTTCCGACCGCCTGTCGCACGGCGATTTCGATACGCCGCTGGTCTCGCACAGCAACGACGAGCTGGGACGCCTGACGGCCCAGCTCGAACAAATGCGCGCCGCCATCGGCCAGCTATTCGAGGATGTGGGTCAGCGTGAAGAGCGTTTCCGCACCATCGTCACGCAGGTGCCGGGCGCCGTTTTCCGCTACCGGCCTGACGGCGCGATCGACTTCGTCAGCGATGCCATCGAGGCCATCTGCGGCTATTCGGCGCGCCAGTTCATGAGCGGCACCACGCATGCCTGGGCCGCCCTGATCAGCCCGGAAGAGCGGCTGGCGCACCGCCGCGCCGTGCGCCAGGCGGTGCAGGAGGTGCGCCCGTATGCGCTGGAATATCGCATCATCGACGCTTTCGGTATCGAACGCTGGGTAGCCGAGAATGGCCAGCCGCAGGCCTGCGCGCAGGGCGTCGTCTGGGTCGACGGCATTATTGCCGACATCAGCCAGCGCAAGCACCACGAAATGCGCATCGAGGCGCTGCTGACGCAGCAAAGCGCCATTCTCGACAATGTGATGTTTGGCGTGATGTTCGTGCGCCATCGCCGCATCGTTTCCGTCAACCGCCGCTGCGAGGAGCTGTTTGGCTACGGCCATGCCGAAATGACGGGCAAGTCGACCGCCATCGTATTCATGACGTCGTTTGACTTCGAAGAGGCGGGCGAGCGCCAGTATCCGGTGCTGGCAAATGGCGTCGATTTCAGCGAGGAGCGCCAGTACCGGCGCCGCGACGGCAGCCTGTTATGGGCGCTGGTCAGTGGCAGCGCGCTCGATCCGCTGCACCCCAACGAAGGCAGCATCTGGGTGTATGCCGATATCACGGCGCGCAAGGAAGCGGAAGAAAAGCTGCGCCTGTCGGCCACCGTGCTCGAGCACATCGCCGACGGCGTGATGGTAGTCGACGCGCATGGCATCATCGTCACCGTCAATCCCGCCTTTACGCAGATCACGGGCTACAGCGAAGCCGAGGCGCTGGGCCGGCATTCGTCGCTGAACCGCTCGGCGCGCCATGATGCGGCGTTTTACGAGGCACTGTGGAGCGAACTGAAGGCCAGCGGTTTCTGGCGCGGCGAAATCTGGCGCCAGCGCAAGAATGGTGAAGTCTATCTCGAATGGCTGACCATCAGCGCGGTGCGCGACGCGCGCGCCGACACCAAGTATTATGTGGGCGTGTTCAGCGATATCACCCTGATCAAGCAGTCGCAGGAAAAGCTCGACCACATGGCGCACCACGATCCACTGACGGCATTGCCGAACCGCCTGCTGTTTCACGACCGCTTGCAGCGCGCCCTGCTGCGCGCCGCGCGCGACCAGGAGCAACTGGCCGTGCTGTTTATTGACCTGGACCGTTTTAAGAACGTCAACGATACCCTGGGCCACCATGTGGGCGATGAGTTGCTGCAAAAAGTGGCTTGCCAGCTGGCTGTCTGCCTGCGTGAAAGCGATACGCTGGCGCGCCTGGGCGGCGACGAGTTCATCGTGCTGCTCGAGCGCGTTGATGGCGAGTGCGGCGTTACGCAGGTGGCGGAAAAGCTGATGACCATGTTCGATCAGCCCTTCACCGTGGCCGACCATGAATTGTTTATCACCTGCAGCGTGGGCATCAGCCTGTATCCGGATGATGCGCTGGACTTGAATATGCTGATCCGCAATGCCGACGTGGCCATGTATCAGGCCAAGGCGCGCGGGCGCAATGGCTACCGCTTTTATGCGCCGTCGATGACGGGCGAGGGCGTCGAGCGTCTGCGCCTGGAAACCTTTTTGCGCCGCTCGCTGGAAAAAAACGAGATGTTCCTCAATTACCAGCCGCAGGTGGAAATCGACACGGGTCGCCTGGTTGGTGTCGAGGCGCTGGTGCGCTGGAACCACCCGGAACTGGGCCTGGTGCCGCCGGCGCGCTTCATCCCGCTGGCCGAGGATAGCGGTTTCATCAACCAGCTGGGCAAATGGGTGCTCGACGAAGCGTGCCGCCAGATGATGCGCTGGCAGGCGCAGGGCTTGCGCGTGCCGAAGATGGCCGTCAACTTGTCGGTGAAACAGTTCGAGCGGGGCAGCATCGCCGGCATGGTGGCCGATATTTTGCAGGAAACGGGACTCGAGCCGCAGCGCCTGCAGCTGGAAGTGACGGAATCGGTGATCATGAACACGGGCGACGCGCTCGGCTTCATCAATGATTTGCATGCCATCGGCGTGGGTCTGGCCATCGATGACTTCGGTACCGGCTATTCCTCGCTCGCGTATCTGAAACAGTTGCCCGTGCAAACCTTGAAGATCGACCGCTCCTTCATCAAGGATATCTCGACGGACGTGAACGATGAAGCGATCGCGATTGCCATCATCGAGTTGGGCAAGAGCATGCACTTGTCGGTGATCGCCGAGGGCGTGGAAACGCAAGAACAGGCCGCCTTCCTGCTGCGTCATGGCTGCAAGCTGGCGCAAGGTTATTTGTTTAGCCGCCCGGTGCTGCCACAGGATATGCTGGCGTGCTGGATCGATGATTAACGAGATAAGGGGAGTTTCCATGAGCGCAGCACACACCACGTCGCGCCGCCGTTTTTTGCTCGGCGGCCTCGGTCTCGGCGTGGCCGGCGTGGGCGCTTTGGTGCTGGGCTGGGGCGTGCTGCCGCCGCGCCAGCGCCTGCAGGGCAGCGTGCCGCTGGCGCTCCAGGAGGGCGCCGTGGCGCTGAACGGCTGGCTGGCCATTGCTGGCGATGGTAGCGTGACCCTGGCCATGCCGCGCAGCGAGATGGGGCAGGGCGTGCATACGGCCTTGCCGATGCTGGTGGCCGAGGAGCTCGACGTGCCCTTGTCTAGCGTGAAGCTGATCCAGGCGCCTATGGATAAAATCTTCGGTAATGTCGCCATGCTCAAGGACAGCCTGCCGTTCCACCCGGACGACCAGGGTCGCCTGAAGGCGCTGGCCCAATGGACGGTGGCGAAGGCGGCGCGCGAACTGGGCGTGATCGTCACCGGTGGCTCGTCGAGCGTGAAGGATGGCTGGGGGCCCATGCGCGAAGCGGGCGCATCGGCGCGCGCCATGCTGCTGAAAGCTGCCGCCGCGCAGTGGCAGGTGCCGGCCGCGCAATGCCGCACGCACGATGGCGCCGTGATCCACCCGGACGGCCGGCGCGCCAGCTACGCCAGCCTGGCGCAGCTGGCCGCTGCCATCGATCCAGGCACGCCCGTGCTGAAGTCGCCCAAGGATTTCAAGTTGATCGGCCAGCCGGCGCCGCGCCGCGATACGCCTTCCAAAGTGAATGGCAGCGCGCGTTTCGGCATCGATGCGCGGCCGCCGGGCATGTTGTACGCGGCCCTGCATCTGCCACCGCGTCTCGGTGACACCCTCGCTGCCTTCGATGCGGCGCCCATCCTGGCCATGCCCGGCGTTAGCAAGGTGCTCGACCTGACGCCGCACCTGATGCAGCGCAGCACATCGGTCACCTCGTGCGCCGCCGTGGTGGCAGACACCTGGTGGCGCGCCAGGCAGGCGGCGGCCGCCTTGCCGACGCAGTGGAAGGCCGCTGCGCAAGCGGGCCTGTCCAGCGCCGGCGTGTATGCCGAGTTTACCCGCCTGTTAGATAACGACGCGGGCCATGCGTACCACGTCAGCGGCGAGGCGGAAGGTAAAGCCGTGCAAGGCATGCGCAGCGTCAAGGCCGAGTACCGTGCGCCGTTCCTGGCGCACGCCGCCATGGAACCGGTCAACTGTACCGCGCAGGTCAAGGATGGCAAGGTGATGCTATGGGTCTCGACGCAGGCGCCTGGCATCGCCGTCGACGTGGCGGCGAAAGTGGCCGGCGTCGATGCGAAAGACGTGGCCATCGAGGTGCTGCTGCTCGGTGGCGGTTTCGGCCGCCGCCTGGAAGTGGACATGGTGGCGCAAGCCGTGGCCATCGCGTTGCAGTGCGATGGCGCGCCGGTGCAGCTGGTGTGGACGCGCGAGCAGGACACGCAGCATGATATGTACCGTCCCGCCGCGCTGGCGCGCTTTGCGGCACGCCTGGACGAGCATGGCCGCATCGCTTCCTGGGACAATCAATCCGTCAGCGGCTCGATCACGCACCAGTTCTTGCAGCGCAATTTCGGCTTGCCCGCCGCAGGGCCGGACAAGACCACGGTCGAGGGCGAATTCGACCTGCCGTATGAAATAGCCAACCAGCGCATCGCCCACGTCATCGCCGACAGCGCTGTTCCCATCGGCTACTGGCGCTCCGTGGGGCATTCGCACAATGCCTTCTTCAAGGAAAGTTTTATCGATGAACTGGCCCACGCGGCGGGACACGATGGCATCGCCTTTCGCCGCGCCATGCTATTGCAGCATCCGCGCCACTTGGCCGTGCTCGATGCGGCGGTGGCCAGGGCGGGCAGTGCCCCGCCTGGCCATGCGCATGGCGTGGCCTTGCACCAGTCGTTCGGCAGCATCGTCGCGCAAGTGGCGCAGGTCAGCGTGGAAAACGGCGAAATCCGCGTGCAACGCGTGGTGTGCGCGATTGATTGCGGTATCGCCGTCAATCCGAACATCATTGCCCAGCAGATGGAGTCGGCCGTGCTGTTTGGCTTGTCTGCGGCGCTCGGTGGCGAGATCACCTTCAAGGATGGCAAGGTGGAACAGAGCAATTTCCACGACTATCCGGTGCTGCGCATGGGGCAGGCGCCCGAGGTGGAAACCATCATCATCGCCAGCGCCGAGCATCCGGAAGGCGTGGGCGAGCCCGGCACGCCGCCGATTGCGCCGGCCGTGGCCAACGCCATCTTCAGTTTGACGGGGAAACGGCTGCGCAGCTTGCCGCTACGGCTCGGCTAAAGTTGATGCAGAACACGCACAATAGCGTCGCGGGCGGCAGCCAGTTGTGGCCAGAGGCCTCGCTGTGTGGCGACGCAGTGAGCACCGCAGGCCGCCAATGGCGGCGCGCAGCAGGTTTTTTCGGGTGTTCTAGGCCAGGCTGGCGGCCAGCAGGGTACGCAGGTTGCAGTCGCGCTGCCAGTCGCGCCGCTCTTGTGTGCTGCTGGCGAGTGCCGCCAGTTCATCGCCGCTGAGGGCTTGCTGCGCCTGCACCATGCGGTGTGCCAGGCCGCCGTCGGGCAGCACGGTGCCGAAGAAGGCGACTTGGTCCTCGTGCTGTATGAGCAGGGTGGGAAAGTTGTCGATGTCGAGGTCGCCCACCACGTCGGCCTGGTCTTCGATGTCGATCCAGACGAACACGCTATCGGGGTGGCGCGCTGCCAGTTCCTCGAACGTGGCGCGGTAAGTGCCGCAGGTGCCGCACCATAGCGCGCACAGGCAGGCCACCGTCCAGCGCGGGCCGGCCAGGGCTGCCGCGACGTCGGCGCGGTTATCGGTCGTGAGGGTCAGGCTGTGCATGGCAGTGTCTATATTAGTAGGCTGATGGGCGCGGGGTGCCCGAGGCGCGTATTCTACCGCGCCCGACTCCCTTGGTCTTGAGAATGCATGCGCTTGTTTCGCTGTGTTTTTTGATGTAACAGGCCTTTCTGGTGGATAATGCTGGTAAATGCGCGCTGATTACGCTGGTCCATGCTGTTTCCTGGCCCCGCAGCCTGACTCCTCCAGTCTGTTTTCATGCCCCGCCCGGTGTCAGCGCAGCCCCGCCTTTGTTTATTTTTATTATGGAATTAGCCAGCTTATGTTGAGTTACCGCCACGCCTTTCACGCGGGTAATCACGCCGATGTGTTGAAGCATTATGTGCAGATTCAGTTGTTGCAATATCTGAATCAAAAAGATACCGCCTATAGTTATATCGATACCCACTCCGGCGCGGGCGTGTATGCGCTCGACGGTGGCTATGCCTCGAAAAATGCCGAGTATGAAACGGGCATCGCGCCCCTGTGGGATCGCAAGGACTTGCCGGCCTCGCTGGCCGAGTACATGAAGCTGATCAAGGAAATGAATCCGAGCGGCAAGATGCGCTATTACCCGGGTTCACCTTACTGCGCTGACAAGGTCAGCCGCGAGCAAGACCGTTTGCGCCTGTTTGAGCTGCATCCAGCTGACGCGAAAATTCTGGCTGACAACTTCCGCAAGGTCGAGGCGCATGCGCTGGCCCAGGGCGAGCGTCCTAGCGTGCGCGGCAAGCGCGTGCTGATTACCAAGGCCGACGGCTTCCAGAGCCTGAAAGCGCTGTTGCCGCCGCCGTCGCGCCGCGCGCTGGTGTTGATCGACCCGCCATACGAAGACAAGATGGATTACCGCAAGGTCAAGGACACCTTGGCCGACGCCCTGGTGCGCTTCCCGTCGGGCATCTACGCCGTCTGGTATCCAGTGCTGCAGCGCATGGAGTCGCGCCAGTTTGCCGATAAGCTCAAGCAATTGCCTAGCTCGGACTGGCTGCACGTGACCTTGACGGTCAACACGCCGTCGCCGGATGGTTTCGGCTTGCACAGCAGCGGCATGTTCATTTTGAACCCGCCGTACACGCTCGAGCCGATGTTGCGCGAAGTCATGCCTTACCTGGTCAAGGTGCTGGGCCGCGACGATGGCGCGAAGTTTGTATTGGAAACGGGCAAGGGCGGTCAGAAAAATACCGGCACACGTCGAGTCTGAGGACGCCTGACCAAACCTACTGCGCGTCGGTATAGGCGGCCTGCGATGCTCACCGTACTAGAGTACGGTTGCGCTTCTTAGCCACCTCTCCCTTCCGCTCGCTACGGTTTTGTCAGGTGTCGTAACTATCGTAGTTGAACAAAGTAAACGCCACGGCAAATATGTTCGTGGCGTTTGTCGTTTACTGTCCCAACAACAAGAACACGGTCGGTTTCTTGTGGAAGTCGGGTGCCTTGCCGGCGGTCAATTGTTTCTTCCACTGCCCGCCATTCCACGTTTGCACGTTTTCCGTGTCCAGGCTCAGGTCGGTGGCGACGCAGATCAGCGTGGACGGCGCGCATTGCGCCACCAGCGCTTCGAGCATGGCGGCGTTGCGGTAGGGCGTTTCGATGAAAAGTTGGGTCTGCTTTTCCGTGCGCGAACGCACTTCCAGTTCCTTGATGCGCTTGGCCCGCAGCGATGCATCGGTGGGCAGGTAGCCGTTGAAGGCGAAACTCTGGCCGTTCAAGCCGCTGGCCATCACAGCCAGCAGGATCGATGACGGGCCTACCAGCGGGCGTACTTTAATGCCGTGCTGATGCGCCAGGCGCACCAGGTCGGCGCCGGGGTCGGCCACGGCTGGCACGCCCGCTTCTGACACGAGACCCGCATCGCGTCCCGCCAGCAAGGGGGCCAGCAAGCTGGCCAGTGCTTGCACAGGCGTATTGACGTTGAGTTCGGAAATCGTTATGTCCTGCAAGGGCTTGGCCAGCGGATGCTGGTTGCCGATCAATTTCAGGAAGGCGCGCGCCGTCTTGGCGTTTTCTGCGACGAAATAATCGAGCTGCGAAGTGATGTGCTGCACTTGCTCTGGAATGAGGCGGCTCAGTGGATCGATTGCGCCTTCGGACAGGCCAAGGTGGTTGGGGATCAGGTACAGGGTGCCGGTCATATTGTTAGCTTTGTATTGGCCGGGGTCAGTCCCTTCGGGATCGGAGTGCGCTCCACTGGAACGCACTCCCCCGTCGGGTCTGACCCCAGATGTTGTCGTTAGGGGTATTTAAATTTTAAAAAACGTCACGCCCGCCTTGCGCAGCATGCCCGTCAGGGCGATCAGCGGCAAGCCGGTGAGGGCGGTGGGGTCGACGCTGTCGATGCGTTCGAGCAGGGCGATGCCCAAGCCTTCGTTCTTGGCGCTGCCGGCGCAATCATACGGTTGCTCGATGCGCAGGTAGGCGTCCAGTTCGGCGTCGGACAAGTCGCGCACGGTAACGATGGTTTGAATATCTTCCACTTGCGCTACGGCGGGCGAGTGGCGCCCGTCGAGCAGGCACAGGGCCGTATGGAATACGGTCTGGCGCCCGCGCATGGTTTGTAGCTGCTGCAAGGCGCAGGCGTGATTGCCCGGCTTGCCGATCTGCGCGTCATCCAGGGTGGCGACCTGGTCGGAGCCTATGACGACGCTGCCAGGGTAGCGCTCGAGCACGGCCTGTGCCTTGGCTTGGGCCAGGCGCAGGGCCGTGGCGCTGGGGCTTTCGCCGGGCAGGGCACTTTCGTCGAGATCGGGCACGGCGACCTCGAAAGGCAGGCGCAGGCGTTGCAGCAGTTCCTTGCGGTAGGCTGAACTCGATGCAAGAATCAAGCGCAATGGGGTGGAAGTTGGTATCATTCGGTGTTAGATGGCGGCCGGCATGGCCGCCTTGGTCGATGTCAGTGGAATGTCACGCAAATTCCAGGGCTTAGGACTCATCACTGAAGCCCCATGCGGCATGACGGTGTTAATCATGTTGATGAGTTTGCAACAGGGCTTACCGCCGAGTTCATCACTGATTTTGTCACAAATACGGCAATCGAGTCGTCAAAAAACGTGCGTAGGCTTTGACTCGGTGCTGAAAACCCTGTTATTATCGCAGGTTTTCCGGGGAAATTTTCTACCAATGAATGCTTTTGTGATCGACGCCTTTGATTTTTGTCGTATCAGCGGGAGCCGCGAGGGTGTAACTGCTGTCGCTGAAATGACCCGGTTGACCAAGGATTGTGCAGATGCTTCCGGCGAGATCGCCTGGAAGATCGTTGGCGGCACCAGCAAGCTGGGCTACCCACAACTGACCTTGTCGGTCAACGGCACCGTTCAGCTGGTTTGCCAGCGCTGCCTGACTCCGTATGCTTACGCAATTGATTCAACAACCACGCTGATGCTGGGCAAGGATGACGAACACGCGGACGAGATCGAAGAAATCATCAACGATGAAACGATCGACGTGATCGTCGGTAGCCGCAACATGGATGCAGCGGCACTGCTCGAAGATGAAGCCTTGCTGGCCCTGCCGCAGGTGCCCAAACATGAGGTCTGCCCAGATACGTCGCAGCTCGATGCTCTCAAGAATGAAAAGAAGTCGCCGTTTGCGGCCCTGAAAGACTTGAAGCCAGAATAAAGTAGGAATGATTTGTAGAGAGCCTCAAAAGCCGTAGCGAGCAGGTGGCGCGACAGTTTTTGCTGCTTTTCTAGTAAAGAACGTGTCAAACGCGTGTTGTAATCGAGTATGGCAAGTGTAGTGAAATGTAATTGTAATAAACGATGTCGGTCCGGACTATTTTCGGGTAGTCTTTGCCGCTGGGATACTCGATTCGCAGGTATTTGCCAATCGATTGTGCTAAAATTTTAGAACTTATGTATTAGGAGTCATCATGGCAGTTCAACAGAACAAGAAAACCCCTTCCAAGCGCGGCATGCACCGTTCGCACGACTTCCTGGTCGCGCCGCAATTGAGCGTCGAGCCAGTTACCGGCGAAACACACCTGCGTCACCATATCAGCCCTAACGGCTTCTATCGTGGCCGTAAAGTGTTGAAGACCAAAAACGACGAGTAATCGACGTTTTTGTTGGGTAAGATGAAAGCGGTGTTGCGTGGTTATTCGGCGTGGCGCCGCTTCTTCTTTTTTATCGGCTGCAATTCATCTTGCACACCCGTCATTTTGAATCACGCTGTCCAGGTCCGTGCATGACGTGCTACGCCCTGAATATGCTCCAGTCCGATTCACATCTTGCCGCACGCCCGCAGCGGTATTGAATCAACACAAATGACAATCAAAATTTCTATCGACTGCATGGGCGGAGATCATGGTCCCTCAGTCACTATCCCTGCAGCAATTTCCTTCGTAAAACATGAGCCTGAAGCAGAACTGATCCTGGTTGGATTGGAAGATGTGATCCGTGCCGAACTGAAGAAACATAAAGCTGACACGCACCCGCGCCTGTCGGTCTTGCATGCCTCCGAACAAGTTACCATGGACGATCCCCTGGAAGTGGCCCTGCGCCGCAAGAAGGATTCCTCCATGCGCGTGGCCATCGAACAGGTCAAGAGCGGCGCGGCGCAAGCCTCCGTTTCCGCCGGTAATACGGCAGCCCTGATGGCCGTGTCGCGCTATGTATTGAAAACCATGTCCGGCGTCGACCGCCCGGCCATCTGCAGCATCTTGCCGAATCAAAAGAACGGCCCGACCTACATGCTCGATCTGGGTGCCAATGTCGATTGCGAACCGCATCACTTGCATCAGTTCGCCATCATGGGTTCCGTGCTGGTGTCCGCCATGGAAGGCATCGCACGTCCGACGATCGGATTGCTGAACGTGGGCACGGAAGATATCAAGGGCAATGAAGTGGTGAAACTGACCTCGAAGTTGCTGCAGGCCGACCACGAGCGTGGCGCACTGAACTTCTACGGCAACGTGGAAGGCAATGATATCTTCAAGGGCACGACCGATATCGTCGTCTGCGACGGTTTTGTCGGCAATGTCACCCTGAAAGCTATCGAAGGCCTGGCGCGTTTCATGAAGGACGTGCTCACGTCAGAATTCAAGCGCAATCCGATCACCATGCTGGGCGCGCTGATCGCGCGCGGCGCCTTGCAAGCCATCGGTAACCGCCTGAATCCTTCGCGTTACAACGGCGCCAGCCTGCTGGGCTTGCGTGGCCTGGTCTTCAAGAGTCATGGCAGCGCCGATGCCTATTCGTTTGAATGGGCCTTGCGGCGTGCCTTTGATGCGGCAAAAAATGACGTGCAAGCGCACTTGGCCAGTATGATCGCCGAGCTGATGCCGCGCACGCCAGTACCGGACGAACCTACTTCAACAAGCTCTACCATTTAGTGGACGGGTACTTGCATGACTGTTTTTAGTAAAACTTACAGCAAAATTATCGGCACCGGCAGCTACTTGCCGGAGAGGCGCGTGACGAACCAGGATTTGACCGAACAGCTCGCCGCCAAGGGTATCGAAACGTCGGATGAATGGATCGTCTCGCGCAGCGGTATCTCGGCCCGCCATTACGCGGCACCAATGCAAAATTCCTCGGACCTGGGCGTGGAAGCTGCCAAGAAGGCGCTGGAAATGGCGGGCTTGAACGGTAATGACCTGGATCTGATCATCGTCGCCAGTTCGACCCCCGATTTCTTTGGCAGCTTCCCCAGCACGGCCTGCATCGTGCAAAACAAGCTGGGCATCACGAACAACTGCGCCGCCGTCGATGTGCAGGCCGTCTGCAGCGGCTTCGTGTATGCAGTCGCCACGGCCGACAGTTTTATTCAATCTGGCATGCACAAGAACGTGCTGGTGATCGGCGCCGAAGTGTTTTCGCGCATTCTTAATTTCGATGACCGCGGCACCTGCGTACTGTTCGGCGACGGCGCCGGCGCCATCGTCATGACCGCCTCCACCGAGCCGGGCATCCTGGCCACCAAGCTGCATGCGGACGGTCGCCACTCGAACATCCTCAGCGTGCCCGGTAGCCTGGCTGGCGGCGCGCTCGCTGGCAGCGCATTCCTGTACATGGATGGCCCGGCCGTGTTCAAGCTGGCCGTGTCGGTGCTGGAAAAGGTCGCGCACGAAGCTTTGGCCCACGCCAACATGACATCGGACCAGATCGACTGGCTGATCCCGCACCAGGCGAATATTCGCATCATGAACAGCACGGCCAAGAAGCTCGGCTTGCCGCTGGACAAGATGGTCGTCACCGTCGACCAGCATGGCAACACCTCGGCGGCCTCGATTCCGCTGGCGCTCGACATCGCCGTGCGCGACGGTCGCGTCAAGAAGGGCGACAACGTCATGATGGAAGGCGTGGGCGGCGGCTTTACCTGGGGCGCGGTACTCGCAAGAATGTAAACTGGTCAGCACCGGGGTCAGACCCGTTGGGAAAATACGCTCCCGAAGGGACTGACCCCAGCAGTTGTATTTGGTTCTCTGAATGAATAGTAAAAAAACGGAGTCGACATGACACAATTTGCATTTGTTTTCCCCGGTCAAGGCTCGCAAGCGATTGCGATGCTCGACGGTTTCGCTGGCAACCCCGTGGTGGCGCAAACCGTCGCCGAAGCGTCGGACGCGCTGCAATTCGACCTGGGCAAGCTGATCGCCGAAGGTCCGAAGGAAGAGTTGGACCTGACCACCAACACACAACCGGTGATGCTGACGGCAGCCGTGGCTTTTTACCGCGCCTGGCTGGCAGCGGGTGGCCCCGTGCCGACGGTCGTGGCCGGGCATAGTCTCGGTGAATATTCGGCACTGGTCGCCGCCGGCGTCATCTCGTTCAAGGATGCGGTGCCGCTCGTGCGTTTCCGCGCGCAAGCCATGCAGGAAGCCGTGCCCGTGGGGCAGGGCACGATGGCCGTGGTGCTGGGCCTGTCGGATGATGACGTGCGCGCCGCCTGTGCGCAAGCTGCGGCGGAAAACCCGGCCCTGGTGGTCGAGCCCGTCAATTTTAATGCGCCAGCGCAAGTGGTCATCGCCGGCCACACGGCTGCGGTCGAGCGCGCTTGCGAACTGGCCAAGGCCAAGGGTGCCAAGCGCGCCATGAAGCTGCCCGTTTCGGCACCGTTCCACTCGTCGCTGCTGAAGCCGGCATCGGACCGTTTGCGCGAGTATATGACCGGCTTGGCGTTCTCGGCGCCACAGATCGCGCTGATCAACAACGTCGACGTGGCCATCGTCAACGATGTCGCCGGCATCAAGGATGCGCTGGTGCGCCAGGCGGCAAGCCCGGTGCGCTGGGTGGAAACCATGCAAAGGGTCGCTCTGGATGGCATCACGCAAGTGATCGAATGCGGTCCGGGCAAGGTCCTGATGGGCTTGGCCAAGCGCATCGATCCGGTGCTGGTGGGCGATGCCATTGTCGACCAGGCCTCGTTGGAACGCATTTTGACGCAGCTCAAATAAACATCAGATTGCGGCAGCCTGTCTGCCGCGCATGCTTTTAAGGATACTCATGAATTTAGCAAATCAAGTCGTGCTGGTCACGGGCGCTTCGCGCGGCATCGGTCGCGCTATCGCCACCGAACTGGGCAAGCACGGTGCTACCGTGGTTGGCACCGCCACCTCGGAAAGTGGCGCGCAAGCCATCACCGATTACCTGGCCGCCGAAGGCGTGGCGGGCAAGGGCCTGGTTCTGAACGTGACCGATGCGGCGCGCTGCGCGGCCGTCGTCGATGAAGTGCAGAAAACCTATGGCAGCCTGTCTATCCTCGTCAACAATGCGGGCATCACGCAAGACCAGCTGGCCATGCGCATGAAGGATGAAGAGTGGGATAGCGTGATTTCCACCAACCTGTCGGCCGTCGGCCGCCTGTCGCGCGCAGTGCTGCGTGGCATGATGAAAGCCAAAGCCGGGCGCATCATTAATATCACTTCGGTGGTGGCCTCGTCGGGCAATCCGGGGCAAATGAATTACGCGGCCGCCAAGGCCGGCGTGGAAGGCATGAGCCGCGCCCTGGCGCGCGAAATCGGCAGCCGCAACATTACCGTGAACTGCATCGCCCCCGGCTTCATCGATACCGACATGACCAAGGCCCTGAGCGAAGAGCAGCACGCGGCCCTGTTGACGCAAATTCCTCTGTCACGCCTGGGCAAGCCGCAAGACGTGGCAGCGGCGGTGGCCTTTTTGGCCTCGCCGCAAGCGGCGTATATCACGGGCACGACCCTGCACGTGAACGGCGGAATGTACATGAATTGATGTGAAAGCTAGACGGGGTGGGCGTTTGTGGCATGATTGAACGTTCATTTTTGTCTATAATCACATCTTTTAGCAGCAGCTTCGGTCGAATTAGCAGCAGACACCGAAATTAGTATTCGGACGCGCAAACCTGATAAAATGCGCGCACTTTCCGTAACACACACTTTGGAGCCATAACATGTCGGATATCGAACAACGCGTTAAGAAAATCGTCGCTGAGCAACTGGGCGTTGCAGAAGCAGACATCAAAATCGAATCCTCCTTCGTCGACGATCTCGGCGCCGATTCCCTGGACACCGTGGAACTGGTCATGGCCCTGGAAGACGAATTCGAAATGGAAATCCCTGACGAACAAGCTGAAAAAATCACCACCGTGCAACAGGCGATCGACTACGCCACCGCACACGTCAAGGCCTAAGCCTGTCTGACCGACTTCAGGAGAATCGCTTGAGCCGTTCTAAAAACCGTCGTGTTGTTGTCACCGGCCTGGGCTGCGTTTCACCTGTCGGCAATACTATTGCCGAGGCGTGGGGCGCAATCATTGAAGGTAAATCCGGCATTGCCACGATTACCAAGTTTGATGCATTGCCATTCACTACGCATTTTGCCGGTGAAGTCAAAGGTTTCAATATCGAAGATTACATCTCCGGTAAGGAAGCCCGCCATATGGACACCTTTATCCATTACGGCATGGCTGCCGGCATGCAGGCGATGCAGGACTCCGGCCTGGAAGTGACCGAGGAGAATGCCGAGCGCATCGGTGTGATCATCGGTTCCGGTATCGGTGGCTTGCCGCTGATCGAGGAAACCAAATCCGAGTACGAAAAGCGCGGTCCGCGCCGTATCTCGCCATTTTTCGTGCCTGCCTCGATCATTAACATGATTTCTGGCAACCTTTCGATCAAATATGGTTTGAAGGGTCCGAACCTGGCGATCGTGACAGCGTGTACCACCGGTTTGCACAGCATAGGTGCTGCAGCGCGCATGATCGAGTACGGCGATGCCGACGTCATGATTGCTGGCGGTGCTGAATCGACTGTGTCGCCGCTGGGCCTCGGCGGTTTCGCTTCGGCGCGTGCCTTGTCGACCCGCAACGACGATCCGGCAACGGCATCGCGTCCATGGGATGTCGACCGCGACGGCTTCGTGCTGGGCGAGGGCGCTGGTGTCATGGTGCTGGAAGAGTACGAGCACGCGGTGGCCCGTGGTGCCAAGATCTACGCTGAAGTGCATGGTTTCGGGATGAGCGCAGATGCTTATCACATGACCTCGCCGCTGGAAGATGGTAGCGGCGGCAGCAAATCGGTGATCGCGGCCCTCAACAACGCAGGCTTGAACCCGGATCAGATTCAGTACCTGAACGCGCACGGCACGTCGACCCCGCAAGGCGATGTGGCGGAGGTGATGGGTATCAAACGCACCTTCGGCGAGCATGCCAAGCAGATGGTCGTCAACTCGACGAAGTCGATGACGGGTCATTTGCTGGGCGGCGCGGGCGGTCTGGAAGCGGTGTTTACGGTCTTGGCATTGCACCATCAGGTGTCGCCACCGACCATCAACATCTTCAACCAGGATCCGACTTGTGATCTCGATTTCTGTGCCAATACGGCACGTGATATGAAGATCGATTATGCAGTGAAGAATTCGTTCGGCTTCGGCGGAACGAATGGCACGCTGATTTTCGGTAAAGCGAAATAAGTAGGAACTTTCAAGCGCTCGCTACGGTCAAACCGTAGTGAGCGCTGATTCGGCTCCAACGCCCGTTGGCGCCTGAATTTGCCCGGCACGAAGCCGGCGTGCCTGATGTTTTCCATTTAATTATCTATATGTCAATTGCCGTTGCGGCTGTCATTCGCACGCCTGTCTGTTTGCGCCTGCTGCAAGCGGCGCTGGGGTTGTGCGCGGTGCTGGCCGCCTGGCCCCTGAGCGGCGTGTGGCCCGCTGCGGCCCTGTCCAGTTCTGTTCCCGGCCCCGGCCCCGGCCCCGGTCCCGGTCCCGGTCCCGGCCAACTGGTGGGTGCTTATGCGCTGGGCTGGGCCGGTGCGCTGTCGAGTGTGGCTGGCGGCATATTTTTGCTCGCTTTGCTGTGCCAGCGCAGAAAGCCGCAGGTACTTGATATTTCGCCGGTCGGCCAGCTGCGGCTGACGGTATATCTGGAGCATGACGGGATGCCGGCGAGTGCTGCCGGCGGCGCGGCGGAAGCGGCCGGCGCGGGGCCGTCGGTGCCACCTGTGCCACCTGTGCTGCGCCTGTTGCCGGGCTCGACCCTGTGGCCTTCGTTGCTGGTGCTGTGCCTGGCCGATGCGGCGGGGCGGCGCACGCAGGTGTGGGTGCAGCGTGGCGGCAGTTGCGCCGCCTTTCGCCCGCTGGCCGTGGCGTGCCGGGCGATCGCGGTACGCAGTGGCGAAGAATAAACGTGGGCGAACACTGAACTTCTTGCAGCGGGCCAACTCTATATCCATACAGACGCCACGCTGCATGACTACAGGGACATTCGGCGTGAGCACAGAGCGCGAGTATGATCAGTTACTGGTCGAGCGGGTGCAGGCTGGCGACAAACGGGCATTCGATGTGCTGGTATCGAAATACCAGCGCCGCTTGATGCGCCTGGTATCGCGCCTCGTGCATGACCCGTCGGAGGCCGAAGACGTGGTGCAGGAAGCCTTTATCAAGGCATATCGTGCGCTGTGCCATTTTCGCGGCGATGCCGCTTTTTACACCTGGTTGTATCGCATCGGTATCAATACGGCCAAGAATTATCTTGCCACGCAGGGTCGGCGCGCCATCGCGTCCAGCGATACCGACATCGAGCAGGCGGAGTCTTTCGATGACGGCAGTAAATTGCGCGATAATAATACGCCTGAATCGGTGCTGGCCAGCAAGCAAATTGCCGCCACCGTCAATGCGGCCATGGCGTTGCTGCCCATCGATTTGCGCACCGCCATCGTGCTGCGCGAGATCGAGGGCCTCAGCTATGAAGAGATATCGGCGATCATGGCGTGCCCCATCGGCACCGTGCGCAGCCGCATTTTTCGCGCGCGTGAAGTGATAGCGGAGAAATTGAAACCGTTGTTGGACATGCCGCTTGACAAGCGCTGGTAATCTTGGACACATGAACGATATATGGTTGCCTCCTATTTGCGCAACCATTCTCTTGAAATGGCAGGACCCATCATGGATACGCATACACGATTGCACGAGACGATTTCGGCCCTGGTCGATGGCGAGCTGGCGGCGAGCGAACGCGAACTGGCTTTTGCCGCCCTCGACATGGATCAGGGTCGCCAGGCATGGCAGGCCTATCGCTTGATCGGCGACGTGCTGCGCTCGGAGCAGGGCGGCCATGCCCTGAGCGCCCAATTCGACGCGCGCCTGGCCAGCCGGCTGGCCGCCGAGGTGGTGCCTGGCGGACAGGCTGTCCCTGCGCAGTCATTGCCGCCCCTGTCCACTGCCAGCGTTTCGGCCGCCGCGGCCGAGCCCTTGGAATCGGCATCGCTGGTGCAGCGCTAGCGTACTTCCATCTTATGCCAGGCTTAATATCCTGTTGGCCCTCTTGACACTGGACTTCGCTACGATTGACACTGTGCGCAGGCAATATATTGCTTTGCGATATATTGTTGCATTGTTTGCTATGCGCGCTGCCAGGTGTGTTTGCCCCTGGGATGCCGTCATGACGGCCAATCATGCACGCAGGCAATCGCCTGATTCGCGTTTTGATCCGTTTATATACTCGAAAAGATCCTTTCCATGAAAAAAAACATGTGTGCCGCCAGCAAGTCGTTTTCAGTGAAGACGCTTTCCGCTTTATTGTTCGGTACGGCTGGCGTCTTTCTTGCTCCCAGCATGCTGGGCCTGGCGCCACCAGCGCATGCCGCCGTGTCGGCCGTGAAGTTGCCCGATTTCTCGGACTTGGTCGACGCCGTCGGCCCGGCCGTAGTCAATATCCGCACCACTGAGCGCCTGAAAATGAATACGCCCGGCGCGGGCGGTCAGGATGAGCAGGAAATGCAGGAATTTTTGCGCCGTTTCTTTGGCGGCGCCATGCCCGCGCCGCGCCAGCAGGGGCCGCGCGGCGGCCGTCGCGGCGTGCCGCAGGAGCAGGAAGTCCAGCGCGGTGTCGGTTCCGGCTTCATTATTTCAAACGATGGTTACGTCCTGAGCAATGCCCATGTCGTCGACGGTGCCGACGAGGTGTACGTGACCCTGACGGACAAGCGCGAATTCAAGGCCAAGGTGATCGGTGCCGATGCGCGCACCGACGTGGCCCTGCTGAAGATCGAGGGCGCCAATTTGCCGCGCCTGACCATCGGCGACTCGAACAAGATACGCGTGGGCGAGTGGGTGATCGCCATCGGATCGCCATTCAACCTGGAAAATACGGTGACGGCAGGCATCATTTCCGCCAAGTCCCGTGACACGGGCGACTACCTGCCCCTGATTCAGAGCGACGTGGCTGTCAATCCCGGCAACTCGGGAGGGCCCTTGATCAATATGCGCGGCGAAGTGATCGGCATCAATTCGCAGATCGCCACCTTGTCCGGCGCCTACAATGGCATTTCGTTTGCCGTACCTATCGATGAAGCCATGCGCGTGGGCGAGCAACTGAAAAAGACGGGGAAAGTGGTGCGCGGGCGCATCGGCGTGCAGATCGGCGAGCTGAGCAAGGACGTGGCAGAATCGCTGGGCTTGCCCAATGCCAAGGGTGCGCAAGTGTCGATGGTGGAGCCCGGTGGTCCGGCAGACAAGGCGGGCATCAAGCCCGGTGACATCATCCTGAAATTCAACGGCGCCCTGATCGAGCGTTCGTCCGACCTGCCGCGCCTGGTAGGCGGCGCTGCCGTCAATGGCAAGTCGACGGTGAGCGTCTGGCGCAATGGCGCGCAGCAAGAGATTGCTGTTACCGTCGTCGAACTGGAAGGCGGTAAAACGGCCAAGAAGGGCGCCAGGGAGCCCGAGGCGCAAGCCGTCAATGCACTGGGGTTGAAAGTCAGCGATGTGCCGGCTGCGAAAAAGCAGGAATTGAAGATCGATGCAGGCGTGCTGGTCGATGATGCCGATGGCGTGGCGGCCCGGGCTGGCCTGCAGCCTGGCGATGTGATCTTGCAATTGAATAACGTTGCCGTGAAAGATGCCAAGCAGTTCCTTGCCCTGGTGGCCAAGCTCGATCCGAAGAAGTCGTCAGCGGTGCTGGTGCGCCGTGGCGATACGGCACAGTTCGTCTCGCTGCGTCCTGCGCTCAAGTAGGTTTCTGGTCTAATCTGCATCCCGGTCCTGCCGGGATGCCTTTCCCCTTTTTCCGCATGCATTTCACCCTTTATTCCCGCAGTTACTGCCATTTATGCCAGGACATGCTCGACGCCTTGCTCCTGCTGCAGCCGCCTGAGCAAGCATTTACGGTAGATGTGATCGATATCGACACTTCGCCCGATGCCTCGCTGCTGGCGCGTTTCGATGAGCTTGTGCCCGTGCTGTTTGGCGACCTGACCCAACCCGAGCTATGCCATTATTTCCTGGATGTGGCCGCCGTACGTCGCTGCCTGGCATAGTTGGAATGTCAATATTGACACTGCATTGCACCATTCTGCTGCTTAAAACAGCTGAAAATGTCGCCTCGCCCGGTGCCGGTCTCTGAAAGACGGGCTTTCCGCTCTGAAATCCGGTAAAATGGGGAGGTCGAAAAAGCTACTGTCCGAGGCAGCAGCTTCTGTCGCTTCAAAAGCGCTCGCCTGGGCATGCAGATGTCCTGCTCGGAGCGCTTTTTTCATCATGAGTGGGGCGCCCGGTTTTGGCCCGAGCATGATCCCCATGATTCCTGTTAAAGCAGTGTCGTCACTCGCACATATATTAGTTAATGAACAACATACGCAATTTCTCCATCATCGCCCATATTGACCACGGTAAATCGACCCTGGCTGACCGCATCATTCAATTGTGCGGCGGCTTGTCCGACCGCGAGATGGAGGCGCAGGTGCTCGATTCGATGGATCTGGAGCGCGAGCGCGGCATTACCATCAAGGCGCAGACGGCGGCCCTGCACTACAAGGCGCGCGATGGCCAGATCTATAACCTGAACCTGATCGATACGCCTGGTCACGTCGACTTCAGCTATGAAGTGTCGCGCTCGCTGTCCGCCTGCGAAGGCGCGCTGCTGGTGGTGGATGCGTCGCAAGGCGTGGAAGCGCAAACAGTCGCCAACTGCTACACGGCGCTGGACCTGGGCGTGGAAGTGGTGCCTGTCCTGAATAAGATCGACTTGCCCAACGCAGACCCGCCGAACGCTATTGCCGAGATCGAAGACGTGATCGGCATCGACGCGGCCGACGCCGTGCATTGCTCGGCCAAGACAGGCTTTGGCGTACTGGACGTGCTCGAGCAACTGATCGTCAAGGTGCCGCCACCGAAGGGTGATCCTGATGCGCCGCTGCAGGCGCTGATCGTCGACTCCTGGTATGACGCCTATGTCGGCGTGGTCATGCTGGTACGCGTGGTCAACGGCACCCTGAAACCGAAAGACAAGATCCGCCTGATGGCCACCGATTCGGTGCAACTGGTGGAAGACATCGGCGTGTTCTCGCCGCGTTCGCAATCCTTGCCGCAATTGTCGGCAGGCCAGGTGGGCTTCATCATCGCCGGCATCAAGGAATTGAAGGCGGCCAAGGTGGGTGATACCGTGACCCTGGTCAGCCGTCCTGCCGCC
This sequence comes from Janthinobacterium lividum PAMC 25724, assembly GCA_000242815.2. Taxonomy (GTDB): domain Bacteria; phylum Pseudomonadota; class Gammaproteobacteria; order Burkholderiales; family Burkholderiaceae_D; genus Janthinobacterium; species Janthinobacterium lividum_D. The sequence goes on along the minus strand of AHHB01000037.1, from coordinate 49,058 downwards.
GCGCCATTGCCCGGCTTCAAGGAAGTGCAGCCGCAAGTGTTTGCCGGCCTGTTCCCCGTGGAAGCGAACCAGTACGACGCGCTGCGCGACTCGCTGGAAAAGCTGAAATTGAACGACGCGGCCCTGATGTACGAGCCGGAAGTGTCGCAGGCGCTGGGCTTCGGCTTCCGCTGCGGCTTCCTGGGCTTGCTGCACATGGAAATCGTGCAGGAACGCCTAGAGCGCGAATTCGACATGGACCTCATTACCACGGCGCCTACCGTGGTGTATGAAGTGATCCAGCGCGACGGCAGCCTGATCAACGTCGACAACCCGTCGAAGATGCCCGATCCGTCGCGCATCGAGGAAGTGCGCGAGCCTATCGTCACGGTCAATCTGTACATGCCGCAGGAATACGTCGGCTCCGTCATCACCCTGTGTATCGGCAAGCGCGGCATCCAGATGGACATGAGTTACCACGGCCGCCAGGTCAAGCTCGTGTATGAAATGCCGATGGCCGAGATCGTGCTGGACTTCTTCGATCGCCTGAAATCGACGTCGCGCGGCTATGCCTCGATGGATTACGAGTTCAAGGAATACCGCGCGGCCGACGTGGTCAAGGTCGACATGCTGATCAACAGCGAAAAAGTCGATGCGCTGGCCATCATCGTGCACCGTTCGAACAGCCAGTACCGTGGCCGCCAGGTCGCCGCCAAGATGCGTGAACTGATCCCGCGCCAGATGTTCGACGTGGCTATTCAGGCAACCATCGGTGCCAACATCATTTCGCGCGAGAACGTCAAAGCCTTGCGCAAGAACGTGCTGGCGAAGTGCTACGGCGGCGATATCAGCCGCAAGAAAAAATTGCTGGAAAAACAAAAAGCGGGTAAGAAGCGCATGAAGCAAGTGGGTTCCGTGGAGATCCCGCAAGAAGCATTCCTGGCAATTTTACAAGTGGATGGTTGATCAATGAACCTGCAAGTGATTTTAGGAAATTTCGCTTTAATTTTGTTCGTGCTGATGGTGTTGACGGGCCTGGTCTGGTGCCTCGATGTGTTTTACCTGGCCAAGCAGCGCCGCCAGGCGGCCGACCGCGCTCTGGCTGACTTCGATGCGCGTCAGTCCAAGCTGGCCGCCGAGGGTATCAAGTCCGACGCCGGCGGTAGCCGCGCCACCATCGAGGCAGCGCTGTTGCGCCAGCCGACCTGGGTCGAGTATTCGGGCAGCTTCTTCCCCGTCATCGCCCTGGTGTTTTGTCTGCGTGCATTCCTGTACGAGCCGTTCAAGATCCCGTCGAGCTCGATGGTGCCGACCTTGCTGGTGGGCGATTTGATTCTGGTGAATAAGTTCACCTATGGTATTCGGTTGCCGATCGTCAACAAGCGCATCATTGAAGTGAACGATCCGCAGCGCGGCGACGTGATGGTGTTCAAGTACCCGAAAGATATGTCGCAAGACTACATCAAGCGCGTGATCGGCGTGCCTGGTGATAAAATCACCTATGAAAACAAGCGCTTGACGGTCAACGGCAAGGATGTGGCGTACACCGCGCTGGACGACTATCTGGACGACGAAAGCACGGTCTACCACAAGCAGTTGGAAGAAAACCTGACGGGCGTGAGCCACCGCATCCTTAACGACGAGCCTGCTCCCGCGTTGAACTTGCGCGAAGTGAAGGATTTCCCGCAGCAGGATGCCTGCCGCTACAACGAAGACGGTTTTACCTGTGTGGTGCCGCAAGGCAATTACTTCATGATGGGTGATAACCGCGACAATAGCGCCGACAGCCGCTACTGGGGCTTCGTGCCGAACGAGAACATCGTCGGCAAAGCTTTCCTGGTGTGGATGAACTTCAGCAATCCGAAACGCGTGGGCGGCATACACTAAGCCGGCCGGGTCTGCCGAGGCAGACTGCCCATGGCTACCGCGCCGATGTCGCGCGCGGTGGCCAGCCGAATTACTCAGATGATACAGAAACAACAATGAATCTTCAGCTATTGCAAAACCGTTTAGGCTATACGTTCCAGGATGCTGGCCTGTTGCAGCAAGCCTTGACGCACCGTAGCCACAGCAGTTTGCATAATGAGCGGCTGGAATTTCTGGGCGACTCCATCCTCAATTGCGTGGTCGCTTCCATCCTGTACGAACGCTTCAAGTCCATCGACGAGGGCGACCTGTCGCGCCTGCGCGCCAACCTGGTGAAGCAGCAGTCGCTATATGAGATCGCGCAAACGCTGGAATTGTCGCAATTTTTGCGCCTGGGCGAAGGCGAGCTGAAGTCTGGCGGTTTCCGCCGTCCGTCTATCCTGGCCGATACCCTGGAAGCCTTGTTGGGCGCCATTTTCCTCGACACGGGCTTTGACGCTGCCAGCATGGTGATCCGCGCCTTCTACATTCCCATCCTCGACTCGGTCGATCCGCAAACCCTGGGCAAGGATGCCAAGACCTTGCTGCAGGAGTTTTTGCAAAGCAAGAAAATTTCGCTGCCACAGTACAATGTGGTGGCCACCCACGGCGCCGCCCACAGCCAGGAATTCGAGATCGAATGCCTGGTGCCGAAATTGAATATCCAGGTCTACGGCCGTGGCGGAAGCCGCCGCGCCGGTGAGCAAGCTGCCGCCAAACTGGCGCTGGACGTGGCTGAGCAGGCGCTGCTGAAGTCGCCTGCCGCCAGCCGCAAGCCCAAACCGCGCGCCGCCCAGCTCAAGCTGGCCGGCATTGCCACCATCCAGAGCGACGCCGCGGTAGCCCCTGTGGCCCCGGCGATCGCCGCTCACACTAAACAGAATCGACACTAGCATGACAGCCACCAAAATGCCCGACCACTTCCGCTGTGGCTATATCGCCATCGTGGGCCGCCCGAACGTGGGCAAATCGACCCTGATGAACGTGCTGATCGGCGCCAAGGTCAGTATCACTTCGCGCAAGGCGCAAACCACGCGCCACCGCATCACGGGCATTCAGACGGTGCCCGATGCGCAGTTCATCTATGTCGATACGCCTGGTTTCCAGACGCGTCACTCGAACGCGCTGAACAAGACGCTCAACAAGACCGTCACCAATACCCTGATTTCCTCGGATGTCATTCTGTACGTGATCGAGGCGGGTACCTTTGGCCCGGCCGACCAGCAAGTGATGGACTTGCTGCCGAAGGAAGTACCATGCATCCTCGTCATCAATAAATCCGACCGCGTCAAGGATAAGGCCGTATTGTTGCCGTTTGCGCAAAAAATTGCCGCCATGCGCGACTTCGCCGCCATCGTCCCCGTTTCGGCCAAGCTGCATTTCCAGTTGGAAGGCTTGCAAAACGAGATCAAGCGTTTCCTACCGGAAAATCAGCCGATCTTTGGCCCGGACGACATCACGGATCGCAGCGAAAAATTCCTCGCCTCGGAAATCGTGCGCGAAAAACTCTTCCGCTTTGTCGGCGACGAATTGCCGTACACGAGCACGGTGCTGATCGAGAAATTCGAGCAGGAAGGCGATCTGCGGCGCGTCTTCGCCGCCATTCTGGTCGAGCGTGATACGCACAAGTCCATGATCATCGGCAACAAGGGCGCGCGCCTGAAGGAAGTGTCCACGCAGGCCCGCCTGGATATGGAAAAACTTTTCGGCGGCCCCGTGTACCTGGAAATCTGGGTCAAGGTCAAGTCGGGCTGGGCCGACAACGAGGCGGGCTTGCGCGCTTACGGCTACGAGTAATCGGCAACCCGGGGGCGACGCTACACGCATGAGCACCACCACGCCAGCGCAGCCTGATATCGCGCCAGCCTCACCTGCTGTCTCCACATCTGCGCCCCCGCCGGTGGCCATCGCGCTGCCGGCCGCACCTTCCGCACCTTCCGCAGCGCCCACCTCGGCTGCCCCCCGGCGCAGCCGTGCGCCCGCGCGCGACGGCCGCATCACGGGCCAGCCAGCCTTCGTGCTGCACAGCTACCCGCACAAAGAAACCAGCCTCATCGTCGACGTGTTCACGCGCGAGTACGGTCGCATCGCGCTCGTCGCCAAGGGCGCCAAGCGGCCCCATTCGCAGTTGCGCGGCGTGCTGCAGACGTTTCAACCGCTGCAAGCGGGCTGGACGGGCAAATCCGAACTGCGTATTTTGACGGGTGCCGAATGGGTCGGTGGCATGTTGCCGCTAGAAAAGACCGCGCTGCTGTGTGGTTTCTATTTGAACGAACTGTTGGTGAAATTGCTGGCGCGCGACGATCCGCATCCGGTCCTGTTCGACCATTACGTTGCCACCTTGAATCAATTGGCGCACAATGAGCCGCCGCCTATCGTGCTGCGCAAGTTCGAGCGCGCCCTGCTCAAGGAAACGGGCGTGGCGGCTGACCTGACGCACTGCACCGGCACGCGTCAGATCGTCGAGGCGGGGCAAGTCTACGTGGTCGACCCGGAACGGGGGCCGCGCCCGGCATGCGCCAGCGATGCCTGGCCTAAGATCACGGGCAAGACCTTGCTCGACATGCAGCGCGAAGATTATCTAGACGTGGCCACGCAGGCGCAAAGCAAGCTGCTGATGCGCTTTTTGCTGGCCCATCAACTGGGGGGCGCCACTTTGAACACGCGCCAGATACTGATCGATTTAATGCAGCTGTAGTGCTGCTCTTTGCCATGCAGCGCCAAGGCACTTTACGGATACCAATATATGAGCTTTTTGCAGCCTTCCGGCCCTGTCATCGACCTGGGCGTCAATATCGACCACGTGGCCACCTTGCGCAATGCGCGCGGCACGCAATATCCCGACCCGCTGCGCGCGGCCTTGCTGGCCGAACAGGCGGGCGCCGATGGCATTACCCTGCATTTGCGCGAAGATCGTCGCCATATCAAGGATGCCGATGTGATCGCCATCGCGCCGCAGTTGCTCACGCGCATGAACCTGGAGGCGGCCGTGACGCAGGAAATGCTCGATTTCGCCTGCGTCATCAAGCCGGCCGACGTTTGCCTGGTGCCGGAAAAACGCACGGAAGTGACCACCGAAGGGGGGCTGGACGTGGTGCGCTACTTCAAGGAAGTGCAAGCTGCGGTCAAACAATTGCAAGGCGAGGGCATCCGCGTGAGTCTGTTCATCGACGCCGACGAGCAGCAGATCGCTGCCGCTGCCGAGCTCGGTGCGCCGGTGATCGAGCTGCACACGGGGCGCTATGCCGACACGGCAGGCGCCGAGCAATTGGCCGAGCTGGAACGCATCAAAGCCGGCGTGCTGTTCGGCGTGGGCCGCGGCCTGAAGGTCAACGCGGGCCACGGCTTGCATTACACCAATGTGCAGGCGATTGCAGCCATTGCTGACATTACTGAACTGAACATCGGCCACGCCATCGTTGCGCACGCCGTGTTTGTCGGCTGGGAAAATGCCGTGCGCGAAATGAAGGCCATCATGGTGGCCGCGCGCCTGGGCAGCAAAGCATAAACGCGCGCACCAAGGAGGCAGCATGATCTACGGTATCGGCACCGATATCTGCAAGATTGCGCGCATCGAGGCGGCACTGGCGCGCCACGGCGAGCGTTTCGCGCAGAAAATACTGGGACCGCAGGAGATGGAGAAATTCCATGCCCGCAGCGCCAAGAACGCGGTGCGCGGCGTGCGTTTTCTGGCCACCCGCTTTGCGGCCAAAGAGGCATTTTCCAAGGCCATTGGCCTGGGCTTGCGCATGCCGATGACGTGGCCTGCGGCGCAAATGCTGAACCATGCCAGCGGCAAGCCGATGATCGTGTGCAGTGGCGTGCTGGCGCACTTCATGCAAGAAAACCGGCTGAGCGCGCAAGTGACGATCAGCGATGAAGAAGACTATGCGGTCGCGTTCGTGATCGTGGAACAAGCAGTGTAACGATGAGCGCGCAATGAGCCAGCAATGACTGAAGCAATATCCGATCTCAATTCCATGGAAACGCCACCCGACCCGCGCGCGCAGGTGCTGGCGACGGTCGCCAAGCGCCCAACCTGCCTGGCGTGTATCGCTATTTCGACGCCGCCGACAAGGTGTTGTATGTCGGCAAGGCGCGTGATCTGAAAAAACGCGTATCGAGCTATTTTCAAAAGAATCTGGCCAGCCCCCGCATCGCCATGATGGTCGAGCGTATTGCACGCCTGGAAACGACCGTGACGCATAGCGAAGCCGAGGCGCTGATCCTGGAAAACAACCTGATCAAGGCGCTGCAGCCACGCTACAACATTCTGTTTCGCGACGACAAGTCGTACCCCTATTTGAAAATCACGCATGGCGATGCGCCGCGCATGGTGTATTACCGGGGCGCGGTGGACAAGAAAAACCAGTATTTCGGGCCGTTCCCCAGTTCCTGGGCCGTCAAGGAATCGATGCAGATCTTGCAAAAGGTATTTTTGCTCCGCACCTGCGAGGACAGCGTGTATGCGAACCGCACGCGGCCCTGCCTGTTGCACCAGATTGGGCGCTGCAGCGCGCCCTGCGTCGACCTGATCAGCAAGGAAGACTATAAAAACGACGTGGAAAATGCGGCGCGCTTCCTGCGCGGGCGCCAGAGCGAAGTGATGGCGGACCTGGAAAAGAAGATGCACGCCTTTGCCGCCGAGCTGAAATTCGAGCAGGCGGTAGTGGTGCGCAACCAGATTGGCTCGCTGTCGCGCGTACTGCACCAGCAAAGCATGGAGACCACGGACGACGCCGATGTCGACATCCTCGCCGTGCTGGTGCAGGGCGGGCGCGCCTGCGTCAACCTGGCCATGGTGCGCGGGGGGCGCCACCTGGGCGACCGCGCCTATTTCCCCAGTCAGTTCAGCGACGCGGCAGCGATTGCCGAAGAAGCGATCGAGGTGGAAGTGCTGGCGGCCTTCCTGGCCCAGCACTACACGGAAAAATTCATTCCCGGCACCCTGATACTGAATATCGAGTTTGACCAGCCAGCCCTGATGGTGGCGCTGATGGAGCAGTGCGGCCACCGCATTAACCTGATCTTTCAGCCGCAGGGGCAGCGTCGCCAATGGCTGGAGATGGCGCAAAAAGGCGCCGAGATTTCGCTGGCGCGCTTGCTGTCAGAGCAGGGTTCGCAGCAGTCGCGCACGCGTGCATTGGCCGAGGCGCTGGGACTGGAAATGGAAGAGATCGACAGCTTGCGCGTGGAGTGTTTCGACATCAGCCACACGCAGGGCGAGGCGACGCAGGCGTCGTGCGTGGTATTTCATCACCACGCCATGCACAATGGCGAATACCGGCGTTACAACATCAACGATATCACCCCCGGCGACGATTACGCGGCCATGCGCCAGGTCTTGATGCGCCGCTATGAAAAGGTGGCCAATGGCGATGGCGTGATGCCCGACGTGGTGCTGATCGATGGTGGCAAGGGGCAGATCGAAATGGCGCGCCAGGTATTTGCCGAGCTGGGACTCGATATCAGCTTGATCGTCGGCGTGGCCAAGGGGGAAGGGCGCAAGGTGGGCCTGGAAACCCTGCTGTTCGTCGATGGGCGTGCGCCGCAAGCGCTGGGCAAAGAGTCGGCAGCCTTGATGCTGATCGCGCAAATTCGCGACGAGGCGCACCGCTTTGCCATTACGGGCATGCGCGCCAAGCGCGCCAAGACACGTCAGACCTCGCGCCTGGAAGAGATAGAAGGCATAGGCGCCAAGCGCCGGCAGAAACTGCTGTCGCGTTTTGGCGGCTTGCGCGGCGTGGTCGACGCCAGCGTCGAGGATTTGATGTCGGTGGAGGGCATTTCGACGCAGCTTGCGGAAGAGATTTACAAGCAGTTGCATTAGAACGCCTGCGCAAATCGACAGTGCGTGGCGATTCGTCGTCGCTCGCGGTGGTTTTGTTCGGGTTCCTGATTGCCTGCTCCGGTGCTGCGGCAAGCGCACTAGGCTAATGCCCCTGGGCCATGTAGACTAGGGGGGCTTTCTTTACGCTTTCTTCATGTTCAATTCACCCGTTGGCCGATTGTTTGCTTATGCCTTTTAATATCCCCATCCTTTTGACTTGGCTGCGCGTGGCCCTGATCCCACTCGTCGTCGGCGTGTTTTACTTGCCGCCGTCGATGCTGCTGCATGGCGACCAGAACCTCGTCGCCACCCTGGTCTTCATTGTTGCCGCCGTCACCGACTGGTTCGATGGTTTTCTCGCGCGGCGCTGGAACCAGACCTCGGCCTTTGGCGCCTTCCTCGATCCGGTCGCCGACAAGCTGATGGTGGCGGGCGCTTTGCTGGTGCTGGTGCAGCTCGATCGCGTCAATGCCGTGCTGGCCTTCATCATCATTGGCCGTGAAATCACCATTTCCGCATTGCGTGAATGGATGGCGCAGATTGGCGCATCGAAATCGGTGGCCGTCAGTTCGATCGGCAAGATCAAGACGGCTGCGCAAATGACGGCCATTCCCTTGCTGCTGTATCACGACGTGATCTTCGGCGCGATCGATACCCACGTGTGGGGCGAAAAGCTGCTGTGGATCGCCAGCGTGCTGACGGTATGGTCGATGTTCTATTACCTGCGCCTGGCATGGCCGTTGATCAAGGAAAAGGCCGGCAATTTGCATTGAAAGGGGGCAGGCCCACATGCCCTGACTTCAAATATTTTGCAAAAGACCAGATATTGCCAGTTGACAGTCCCTGTAATCCCTCTATAATGCTGGCCTGTTGTTGATGACGCGGGAGTAGCTCAGTTGGTAGAGCGCAACCTTGCCAAGGTTGAGGTCGAGAGTTCGAGACTCTTCTCCCGCTCCAGTTTTCTGGATCGTGTCATAGGTAAAAACAGCAGATGCAGTAAAAAGTAGTACTGGCGGTGCAGTAGAGCTTCTGATACAATGTTGTCCACTGCGGGAGTAGCTCAGTTGGTAGAGCGCAACCTTGCCAAGGTTGAGGTCGAGAGTTCGAGACTCTTCTCCCGCTCCAGTGAATGCTGGATCAGCAGTAAAGCAGCACTGGTAAACGGGTGTAAAAGGCAGTAAAATAGTAGTTCGTATGCGGGAGTAGCTCAGTTGGTAGAGCGCAACCTTGCCAAGGTTGAGGTCGAGAGTTCGAGACTCTTCTCCCGCTCCAGTGCAAGCTGGAGGCAGTACGGTAGGATGGCAGTAGCAGAAAATAGAAGCTCCAATGCGGGAGTAGCTCAGTTGGTAGAGCGCAACCTTGCCAAGGTTGAGGTCGAGAGTTCGAGACTCTTCTCCCGCTCCAGAATTCTAAAGGGAAGCTAAGCTGGCTTCCTTTTTTTATCCGCTCAGTATGTGGCGTGACTAAGTAGTAAACAAGCTCCAATGCGGGAGTAGCTCAGTTGGTAGAGCGCAACCTTGCCAAGGTTGAGGTCGAGAGTTCGAGACTCTTCTCCCGCTCCAGTTTTCAAGGTGGGCCGCAAGGCGCACCCTAGCAGTTCCTCTGGCGAGGTAGCAAAGAGGTTATGCAGCGGCCTGCAAAGCCGTTTAGACGGGTTCGATTCCCGTCCTCGCCTCCAGATGAAAAAAATAGCCCACTTTCGAGTGGGCTATTTTTTTGTCTGTTGCCCTACCTTGCTACGGTGTTAATCTCGCATGAGCCGCAGAATCGACTGTTCATCATCATCTGCATGCCGTGCTTGAGGAAAGGCGCGTGCGTCGCTGCCGGGGGGAGCGGTAGCCCAGCATTGCCGCATTTGTCCGCCCGCAACCAAGCCCTGCAGCAGAGCGCTGACGTGGCTGTGCACGCGGCGTAAAATGGGCGATGCCGTGATCTGCGCCGTTGATTGAAAATGGACGTAATTGATGAATGTCTGTGGAGTGTGAATGCTGTCGAACGAAGAAGAACAATTGTTACAACAGAGCCAGGCGGGTTTCGATGCTTACTATGACGCGCTGGGGGCGTCGCTGGTGAATTTTGTCGAACGTCTGGGTATCCAGCCCGCGCACGAAGTATTGACGAATGCGGCCGAATACCTGCCTTACATCGATGCGGCCATGCGCACCATCGTCATCCGCGACGAGAGCTGGCAGTGGGTGAAAACCACGCTCGGCTACTTTATCGGCGAATACTTTGTACAGAGTCATGCGGGTTGCTGGTATGTGGAAACGCGGGCCGAATCGCCGCACTTCTGCCGCTATATGGTGGGTGGCTTCGAGCATGGCTTGCCAGCGGATGCGGCTATCGATCCGCAGGCGCTGGCGCTGGCATTTCTGGCCCAGTCTGCGCCGCGCGAGCTGGCAAAACTGATTCAGGATGCGCAAGCCAGGCTGGGCTGATGCCTGGCTGCTGCGCCTGCGTGGCAGTCACTGCCACGCATCGATCTTCAGCGTTTAAAACTCTTCCCACTCGCCTTCGGCAGGCTTGGCTGCCTTGCTGTTGGCGCGTGTCACGGGCAGGCGCAGGGCAGGGGTCGTAGCCTTGCGGGCCGCTGCGGCCGCGCTTGCCGTCGCTGCAGGCGTGCTGCGTTGCGCCGCTTTCATGCTGAAACGGTCGGTCGTCGCCGCATTGGCGTCCAGGCGGAAGACGCTGACCACTTGCGCCAGCTCGCTCGCCTGATCCTGCATCGCTTCGGCTGCGGCCGAGGCCTCTTCTACCAGGGCTGCATTTTGCTGAGTCACCTGGTCCATTTCGGAAATGGCCTGGTTGACTTGCTCGATGCCTGCGCTCTGTTCTTCGCTGGCGTTGCTGATCTCGCTCATGATGGATGTGACGAAGCCGATGCTTTGCACGATTTCCTCCATCGTCTTGCCGGCTTTGTCGACCAGGTCCGTGCCCACGTCGACCTTTTGCACGGAGTCGTCGATCAAGCCCTTGATTTCCTTGGCCGCCGCTGCCGAGCGCTGTGCCAGGTTGCGCACTTCCGTGGCCACCACGGCAAAGCCGCGGCCCTGTTCGCCGGCGCGTGCCGCTTCCACAGCCGCGTTCAGGGCCAGGATATTCGTCTGGAAGGCGATGCCGTCGATGACCGAGATGATATCGACGATTTTCTTCGACGAGGTATTGATCTCGCCCATGGTGGAGACCACTTCCGCCACCACGGCGCCGCCGCGGCTGGCGATGCCGGCCGCGTCGCCAGCGAGTTTATTCGCCTGGCGCGCATTATCCGCATTCTGCTTTACGGTCGATGTCAGCTCTTCCATCGACGAGGCAGTTTCTTCCAGCGAACTGGCTTGCTGTTCCGTGCGCGACGACAGGTCCTGGTTGCCGGCGGCAATTTCTGCGGAAGCCGTGGCGATGGTGTCGGTGCCGCTGCGCACCTGGCTCACGATGCCGACCAGGCTGTCGTTCATGCTTTTCAGGGCCTGCATCAGCTGCCCTGTTTCATCGCGGCCTTGCACCGTGATTGTGCTGCTCAGGTCGCCTGCTGCCACGGTTTCTGCCACTTTCACGGCGTCGCGGATGGGGCCGGTGATCGAGCGCGTGATCCACCAAGCGAAACCGATGCCCATCAGCACGGCCAGCAGGCCCATGCTGATGAGGAAGGCACGGGTGTCACTATACGACTCGACGATGCTGGCGCCGACGGCGTCGGAAGCGTTGATCTGCATGGTGGCAAATTGCTTCACTTCGGCCAGGTAAGCCTTGGTGATCGGTGTCACTTCTTTGTCGAACACTTCCTTGGCGCCCGCCATGTCGCCGTCGGCCTTCATCTTGAAGGCGCGTGCGCGCGTCGTCACATAGTCGGTGCGCACCTTGCGCACCACCTTGAATTGCTCGATCACGCCCGGATTGCGCAATGCGGCGGCGATATCATCTTGCAGCTTGCTCGAGCGTGCCGCATCGACTTTGAGATCTTCTTCGATTTTTGCGCGCACGACGGGATCCGCAATTTCAAACGAGGCTACGCCGCGCACGCTGTTCACTTCGATGATCTTCGACCATTCGGCCACCATGCGCTGGTTCTTGATGCTGGTATTGAGCAGGCGGTCAGTCAGGGCGCTGGCCGTTTGCATGCGTACGATAGCGGTGACGGTCAAGGCGGCAAGCAGCAACAATACGATAGCAAAGCCGACGCCAAGGCGGCTGCCGATGTTCAGGTTTTTCATGTAATTCCTAACAGTTAATTGTCATGATCGCCGCCGCCCGCAGGGGCAGGCAGTCGCCGCAAGGCGCAGGGGATCGTGGTTTTCGGGTGCCGCATGGTGACATGGCGCCGCGCCGCGCAGTGCGCGCCGTGGAGGTAAAGCAAGGGGTGTGACGGCGTGGGAATGCTACTGCCCAGCTGAGGCGAGTATAGCATTGACGCACGGAAATAGTTTTTCAAACAATTTAAATTGCTTGTCGATATTTACTTCTTGTTGCTTTTCTGCACCAATTGCCTAGTCAATAAGTACTATCACTTACATGTTGCCTTGCCTTCCACCGCACTGCTTGATGTCCATATCATGACAATCAGGCATAGTCAGGCATCAGTCAGGGTCTTCTCTGCAGCAACAGCGCATGCGCGCAGGCGAGGCGATCACGAGTGCCGTACTGGGAGGCCTTGCCCCTGACCTTGGGTGTCACGCCACTGGCGGCTATGCCTGAGGAAAGCTTGCCGACTTTCACCGTGACGGCGCCGAAGGGCACGATTTGCGCGACAGTCTGTCGCTAGCCTGGCAGTTTGTTCGCATTCAAAAGTCGCTTGCGATCCTGGTTTTTCATCAGTGAAGAATTGTATGTGTGCGCACACTACCGGCTTGGAGTCATTGTTCGCGTAGCGATAGTGTTTTGAGTGGCCGCCTATTGCCTATGGAAAAATGTTGTCTATGTGCAATTTATTCGAGCACTCCAAGCCTTGACGAGATTTGAGGGGTAAAATGATGCCATGCGGAACAGGTATGGTGCTTATATCTTATTGATATGACACCGCCATGACACCGTATGACTTTTTATTTACTCACATCATAGAGGCCTGAATATGGTTCAGATGTCCAGGCGCCAGTTCCTTCGGGTAACTGGCGCGACCATTGCTGGCTCCAGCCTCGCCTTGCTCGGTTTTGCACCGGGCCAGGCGATGGCGGAAGTGCGGCAATACAAGCTGTCTCGCACGACCGAGACACGCAATACGTGTCCTTATTGTTCGGTAGGATGCGGCATCCTGCTGTATGGACTGGGCGACGGCGCGAAAAATGCCGTCTCCAGCATCATCCACGTGGAAGGCGATGCCGATCACCCGGTAAACCGTGGCACCCTGTGCCCGAAAGGCGCCAGTCTGATCGACTTTATCCACAGTCCGAGTCGCTTGAAAGTGCCCGAATACCGCGCACCCGGTGGCACGGAATGGCAACCGATCTCCTGGGATGTGGCGCTCGACAAGATCGCGCGCCTGATGAAGGATGATCGCGATGCCAACCTGATCGAAAAGAATGCCGACGGCAAGACCGTCAACCGCTGGCTCTCCACCGGCATGCTTGCCGCGTCCGCCGGCAGCAACGAGGTCGGTTACCTGACCCACAAGACAGTGCGCAGCATGGGGATGCTGACCTTTGATAATCAGGCGCGTGTATGACACGGACCGACGGTGGCAGGTCTTGCCCCGACGTTTGGCCGTGGCGCGATGACGAATCATTGGGTCGATATCAAGAATGCCGATGTGATTTTGGTCATGGGCGGCAATGCAGCAGAAGCACATCCTTGCGGCTTCAAATGGGTAACGGAAGCGAAGGCGCATAACAAGGCCAAGCTGATTGTTGTCGATCCGCGTTTTACCCGTACCGCATCCGTGGCAGATTACTACTGCGCCACGCGCACCGGCACGGACATCGTTTTCCTCGGCGCGATCATCAATTATCTGCTGACGAACGACAAGATTCAGCATGAGTACGTGCGTAACTACACGGACATGCCTTTCATCGTGCGCGAAGACTATGCGTTCGAAGATGGCCTGTTCTCGGGTTATGACAAGGAAAAAGGCAAGTACACCGACAAGGCCACCTGGGATTACGAGATCGGCGACGACGGCTATGCCAAGGTCGACCCGACGCTCGAACATCCGCGCTGCGTCTACCAGATGATGAAGAAGCACTACGCACGTTACACGACCGAGATGGTCGAACGCACGTGTGGCGTGTCGCCTGAAAAGTTCCACAAGGTGGCAGAGGCACTCGCCTCGACCGCCGTGCCGGGACGCGCGGGTACCATCTTGTACGCACTGGGCTGGACGCACCACTCGACGGGCGCGCAAACCATCCGCACGGGCGCCATGGTGCAGTTGTTGCTGGGTAATATGGGTATCGCCGGCGGCGGCATGAACGCCTTGCGCGGCCACTCGAACATCCAGGGCTTGACCGACTTGGGCCTGATGTCAAACCTGTTGCCAGGTTATATGACCCTGCCTAACGAGCGCGAGCAGGATTTCGATGCCTACATCGCTGCGCGCGCGACCAAGCCGCTGCGGCCTAACCAGCTCAGCTACTGGAGCAATTACCGCAAGTTCCACGTCAGCTTCATGAAGACGTGGTGGGGTGATTTTGCCACGGCCGAGAACAATTACGCCTTCGACTACTTGCCGAAACTCGACAAGCCGTATGACTTGATGCAAGCGATCGAGAACATGCATCAAGGCAAGATGACCGGCTATATCTGCCAGGGCTTCAACGTGCTGGCGTCCGCGCCGAACAAGCAGAAGGTCACGGAAGCGCTGTCGAAGCTGAAGTTCCTCGTCATCATGGACCCGTTGGCCGTGGAAACGGGCGAATTCTGGAAGCCGCACGGGCAATATCACGAAGTCGATCCGACCAAGATCATGACGGAAGTGTTCCGCTTGCCGACCACCTGCTTCGCCGAAGAGCGCGGTTCGCTGGTGAGCTCGGCGCGCGTGCTGCAGTGGCACTGGCAGGCGGCCGAACCGCCGGGCCAGGCGCGCAGCGACCTGGAAATCATGTCCGGCCTGTTCTTGCGCATGCGCACGCTGTACAAGAAGGAGGGTGGCAAGTTTCCCGATCCTATCGTCAACCTGACCTGGAATTATGCGCAGCCGCATAACCCGCAGCCGGAAGAAATCGCCCGCGAATTCAACGGCAAGGCATTGGCCGACTTGTACGATCTCAAAGATCCGACCAAGTTGTTGCTGAAGAAGGGCGAGCAGCTGGCCTCGTTTGCGCAATTGCGTGACGATGGCAGCACCAGCAGCGGTTGCTGGATCTTTGCCGGCAGTTGGACGCAGGCGGGCAACCAGATGGGACGGCGCGATAACAGCGACCCGACCGGCATCGGTCAGACGCTGGGCTGGGCCTGGGCGTGGCCGGCGAACCGGCGCGTGCTGTATAACCGTGCTTCGTGCGACTTGAAAGGCAAGCCTTTCGATCCGACCCGCAAGTTGATCGAGTGGAATGGCACGAATTGGAGCGGGGCCGATATTCCCGACTTCAAGGCCGACGAACCGCCGGAAAATGGCATGGGTCCGTTCATCATGCTGGGCGAGGGCGTGGCGCGTTTCTTTGCGCGTGGCGCCATGGCCGAAGGGCCGTTCCCCGAGCATTACGAGCCGTTCGAAAATCCGCTCGGTTACAACCCGATGCATCCGAAAAATCCGATGGCGACCAGCAACCCGGCCGCGCGCGTGTTCGCCGAGGATCGGAAAATGCTCGGTACGCATGAGCAATATCCGCATGTGGCGACCAGCTACCGCCTGACCGAGCATTTCCATTACTGGACCAAGCATGCACGCCTGAATGCCATCATCCAGCCGCAGCAATTCGTTGAAATTGGCGAAGAGCTGGCCAAGAGCATCGGCGTCGTCGCCGGTGGTGAAGTGCGCGTCAGTTCCAAGCGAGGCCACATCATCGCCAAGGCCGTGGTCACCAAGCGCATCAAAGCGCTGATGATCGAAGGCAAGCAGGTGCATACCGTGGGCCTGCCGTTGCACTGGGGCTTTGCAGGCGTGGCCAAGCCCGGGTATCTGATTAATACCCTGACGCCAGGCGTGGGGGATGCGAATTCGCAAACGCCGGAATTCAAGTCCTTCTTGGTGAAGGTGGAAAAAGCATGATGGGAGCTCAATAATGGCACTGCAATCCTTAGATATCCGGCGCCTGTCGGCTACCACGGTAACGCCGCCGCAAGCGCGCAGCCCGGTGACGGGCACCGTGGCCAAGCTGATCGATGTGTCGAAATGCATCGGCTGCAAGGCTTGCCAGACAGCGTGCATGGAATGGAACGACTTGCGCGACGAAGTCGGCGAAAACCATGGCACCTATGACAATCCGACGGACTTGACGCCGCAATCGTGGACGGTGATGCGTTTTGCCGAACACGAAGACAACGACGGTAACCTCGAGTGGCTGATCCGCAAGGATGGCTGCATGCACTGCGAGGACCCGGGCTGTCTGAAGGCCTGTCCGGCGCCGGGCGCCATCGTGCAATACACGAATGGCATTGTGGATTTCCACCAGGAAAACTGCATCGGCTGCGGCTACTGCGTGGCTGGCTGTCCTTTCGACGTGCCGCGTATTTCGAAGAAGGACGACCGCGCCTACAAGTGCACCTTGTGCTCGGATCGCGTGGCCGTTGGCCAGGAACCGGCCTGCGTGAAAACCTGTCCGACCGGCGCCATCCTCTTCGGCACCAAGGAAGACATGAAGGTGCATGCGGAAGAGCGTATCGTCGACCTGAAATCGCGTGGTTTCGAGAATGCGGGTTTGTATGATCCGCTGGGCGTGGGCGGCACGCACGTGATGTACGTGTTGCACCATGCCGACAAGCCGAAGCTGTA
Organism: Janthinobacterium lividum PAMC 25724; assembly: GCA_000242815.2. Taxonomy (GTDB): domain Bacteria; phylum Pseudomonadota; class Gammaproteobacteria; order Burkholderiales; family Burkholderiaceae_D; genus Janthinobacterium; species Janthinobacterium lividum_D. The sequence goes on along the minus strand of AHHB01000037.1, from coordinate 32,487 downwards.
TTCGAACTTGCCGGAACGCCCGCGCATCAGTCCGATGGTGGGCTTCTGGAAGGGCTGGTCCAAGCCGCTGGCAGTGGCCGGCATAGCTGCCACGGCACTGGCAGGCTTTTTCCATTACACGCGCATCGGTCCGAACGAAGTGAGCAAGAAAGAAGAGCACGAAGCCTTGGAAGAGGCCAAGCGTATCCGGGAGGAACAGCATGAATCACAGTGAACAGCAGAGTGAACATCACGATGGCAAACTGTTCGACAAGGATGGCAATCCCCTGATTGAACGCTACAATCCCAACGAGCGTTCCAATCACTGGGTCACTTCCATCACTTTCGTCATGCTGGCGCTGTCCGGCCTGGCCATGTTCCATCCTTCGATGGCATGGATGGCCAACCTGTTCGGCGGCGGGCAATGGACGCGTATTTTGCATCCGTTTGCCGGCGTGCTGATGTTTGTCTCGTTCGCGATCCTGGTGGTGCGCTTCTGGCACCACAACCAGTTCGAGGACGGCGACAAGCAGTGGCTGAAACAGATGGACGACGTGCTCAACAACCGTGAGGAAAAGCTTCCTAAGATCGGCAAATACAATGCCGGCCAGAAGATCCTGTTCTTCGCGCTGCTCGCTTTCATGGTGGGATTGTTGCTGTCTGGCATCGTGATCTGGCGCGCGTATTTCGCGTTCTATTTCCCGATTCCCGTCATCCGCGCTGCCGCCTTGCTGCACGCTGTTTGTGCCTTCGGTATCATCTGCGCCATCATCGTGCATATCTATGCGGCGCTGTGGGTCAAGGGCTCGATCGGCGCCATGGTGCGCGGCACCGTCACTTACGGCTGGGCGCGCAAGCACCATCCGAAGTGGTTTGAGGCGGTAATACGCAACAGCAAGGATTAACGGTTTTTTGCTTAAGTAGCCCAAGTGCAAGAGCTGGGGTCAGACCCGTCGGGTCTGACCCCGGTTTTCCTTTGCGGCTTGCGTTGCGCTATATCGATTAAAATACTTTTACAGCATAGCCAACTCCGCTGGCTCTGCTTTGCCTTTTTTGATGGGAAAACTCCATTGGTACAACGCATTCTTCAGCCAGGCGAAATCGAAGGCCTGGACCACAACGCGATTCCGCGCCTGCTGCTGCCGCAGCCTGACAGCCTGTTCAAGGCCCGCGCCTTGCGCTTGCGCGAGTTGGCGCAAGGCAATATCAAGGGCATCCCCGTCGACGCGGGCATGCAGGGCTACCTGGTGCTGATGGCCGCGCTGGCCGACGCGCAGGCCGCCGTGGTAGGAAAACTGGCGCCTGGCGCCGTGCCTGCCGCCGATCCCGACGCGCTGCGCCGCGCGATGCAGCACCGCATGCCCGTGTTGCCCGTCAACGGCGCCCGTCCACCCGTGTGGCGCGACATCTTTGCCAGCGTGCTCGATGAACTGGCCGTCACGGCAGCGAGCGTGCCGGCATTGTCCGCCGGCTTGACGCAGGTGCTGCTCCAGTTGCGCGCGCTCGACGCGTCAGCGCTCGATGCCTGCGCCGATGCCGTGCTCGATGAAAACGGCGACAACCTCAATCCCATGCACGCGCCCTTCGTTGCGGCAGCGCTGCAAATCCTGTGGTCGGTATCGGCCAGCGAACTGCGCGCCGCGCGCGTGCCGGACCTTGAAACGGGTACCCTGTGTCCGGTGTGTGGTTCGCATCCCGTCGCCAGCGTGATCCGCATCGGCGGCCAATCGCAAGGCTATCGCTATCTGCACTGCGGTATCTGCGAAAGCGAATGGCATATGGTGCGCGTGAAGTGCTCGACCTGCGAACACAATGGCAAGATTGCCTATCAGGGCCTGGACGCGGCCGAAGCGGCACCGTTCGACCCCGTGACGGCGAAGGACGAAAAATTGCCCAATAAGGCGAATGATCCCAAGAAGGTGGCGCGCGCGGAAACCTGCGAAGACTGCCATACCTACCGCAAGGTCTTCAATCAGGAGCATGACTACAACGTCGAGCCGCTGGCCGACGACCTGGCCAGCCTGATGCTCGACCTGCTGGTGGGCGAAGCGGGCTACCAGCGCGCCAGCGGCAATCCGCTGCTGTGGCTGGGCAAGAGCGAAAGCGGCGAGGACGCGCAGCCATGATGACAGGGCAAACCGTGCGCCTGCCGTCGGTCGACCGCATCCTCGGTGACGCGGCTTGCCTGGGCCTGATTGCGCACTATGGCCGCGTGCAGAGCCTGGCCTGCGCGCGTGCCGTGCTGGCCGAATTGCGCGCCGCCATGCTGGCCGGTGCCGTCTGTGAAGAGGGCGCATCACTGGCTGCCATCGTCGCGCAAATGGCCGAACGCCTGCAGGCGCAATCGCGCTCGCAGCTGCGCGCCGTGTTCAACCTGACGGGCACCGTGCTGCATACGAATTTGGGTCGGGCGCTGCTGCCCGACGCCGCCGTGCAAGCCGTGGTGGAAGCGATGCAATCGCCGATGAACCTGGAATTTGACCTCGAGACAGGCAAGCGCGGCGACCGCGACGACCTGGTCGAGGAGCTGCTGCGTGAACTGACGGGGGCCGAAGCGGCCACCATCGTCAACAACAATGCCGCCGCCGTGCTGCTGATGCTCAACACTTTGGCACAGAACAAGGAAGTCATTGTTTCGCGCGGCGAACTGGTGGAAATCGGCGGCGCCTTCCGCATTCCCGACGTCATGACGCGCGCCGGCGCCGTGCTGCGCGAAGTGGGTAGTACTAACCGCACCCATCTGGACGATTACGCGGACGGCATCAACGAGCACACCGGCTTGCTGATGAAAGTGCATTGTAGCAATTACGTGATCACCGGCTTCACGAAAAGCGTGGAGCTCGACGAACTGGCGCCGCTGGGTGCAAAACACGGCGTGCCGACGGCGGTGGACCTGGGCAGCGGCACATTGCTTGATTTGGTTCAATACGGGCTACCGCATGAAACGACGGTGCGCGAAACGATAGCGGCGGGCGCCGACCTGGTGACGTTCAGCGGTGATAAATTGCTGGGCGGCCCGCAATGCGGCATCATTGTCGGACGCGCCGACCTGATTGCGAAGATCAAGCGCAACCCCCTGAAACGCGCGCTGCGCGTGGGCAAACTGACGCTGGCGGCATTGGCTCCGGTGTTGCAGCTGTACCGCGCGCCGGACTTGCTGGCCGAGCGCCTGACCACGTTGCGCTTGCTGACGCGGCCTGCGGCCGCCATGCGCGCGCAAGCCGAGCTGCTGCTGCCGGCGTTGCAGCAGGTGCTGGGAAAAGCCTACGTTGTGACGGCCGAAGCCATGAAAAGCCAGATCGGCAGCGGCGCCTTGCCCATCGACCAGCTGCCCAGCTTTGGCCTGGCCATCCGCAGCGTGCCGGGCTCGCGCCTGAGTAATCCATTGGGAACGCTGGAACAGCGTTTGCGCGCCTTGCCATGTCCCGTGATCGGGCGCATTGGCCAGGAGGCGCTGTGGCTGGACCTGCGCTGCCTGGAGGCGCCGCACGAGACGGCTTTCATCGCGCAGCTCGCCGGGTTATCCGCATGATCGTCGGTACCGCTGGCCATATCGACCATGGCAAGACGACGCTGACGCGCGCGCTGACGGGCGTGCACACGGACCGCCTGAAAGAAGAGCAGGCGCGCGGCATTTCGATTGAACTGGGCTATGCCTATCTGCCGCTGGCGGACGGCACGGTGCTGGGCGTGATCGATGTGCCTGGCCACGAAAAATTCATCCGCACCATGGCTTCCGGCGTGACGGGCATCGACTTTGCCCTGCTAGTGGTGGCTGCCGACGATGGCATCATGCCGCAGACGCACGAGCACCTGGCTATTTTGCAGCTGCTCGGCGTGGGGCGCGGCGCCGTGGCGTTGAGCAAGGTCGACCGCGTTGACGGCGCCCGCGTGGCGCAGGTGACAGCCGACATCGAGGCGCTGCTGGCCGGCACGCCGCTCGCAGGCAGCCCGGTTTTCTGCACCGCCGCCAGCGGCGACAACGATCCCGGTGTGGCTGCCTTGCTGGCGCACCTGACGCAAGTGGCGCACGACTTGCCGCAACGCGACGAGCGGCGCTTGTTCCGCCTGGGCGTGGACCGTGTGTTTACCTTGTCGGGGCAGGGCACCATCGTCACCGGCACGGCGCTGGCCGGCATGGCCAAGGTGGGGCACACGCTGCAGCTGGTGCCGGGCGGCACAGGCGCGCGCGTGCGCAGCATCCATGCGCAAAACCGCGCGGCGGACACGGGCGTGGCGGGCCAGCGCCTGGCGCTGAACCTGGCCGGCATCGAGCGCGAGCGCATCGAACGGGGCAACTGGATCGTTGCGCCGCAACTGGCACAATGCTCGGAGCGCCTCGACGTGCAACTGACTTTGCTGCCCGACGCGGGCGTGCAATTGAAAGCCTGGTCGCCGCTGCACGTGCACTTGGGGGCGGCGCACCAGGTGGCGCGCGCCGTCATGCTCGATGGCGTAAGCTTGGGGCCGGGGCAGACGGGCAGGGTGCAGCTGGTGTTCGACGCACCCATGCACGGCGTGCCCGGTGACCGCTTCGTCGTGCGCAATGCGCAAGCGACGCAAACGGTGGGCGGCGGTATGGTGCTCGATCCGTTCGGCCCCGCGCGCAAGCGGCGCAGCCCGGCCAGGCTTGCCTGGCTCGATGCTCTGGCAGCCTTTGTCGCGCACGGCGACTATGCGGCGCTGCTGGCGCAAAGCCCGCTGGGCTTGCGCGAGTCGCTGCTGGTGCGCCTGTCGCTGCTGCCGGCGCACGCCATCGCGCTGCCGCCCGATACGCGCCGCATCGCTCTGCGCGCAAACGATGCCCTGCTGCTGGCGCCGGCGGCGCAGGCCGCGCTGGAAGAGCGGCTACTGGCCGCCCTGGCGGTGTTCCACGCGCGCGCGCCCGATGAGGCAGGGCCGGAACTGTGGCGCTTGAAGCGCATCGTTGACGCGGAGATGGAAGACGCTTTGTGGAGCCACCTGGTCGAAGGCTTGCTGGCGCGCGGCGAGGTGCAGGCGCGCGGTGCCAGCCTGCATCTGCCGACGCACAGCGTGGAGCTGACGGCGCAGGAGGCGGCGCTGGCCGAACCCTTGCTGGCGCTGTTGCTGCAGGGGCGCTACGATCCGCCGTGGACGCGTGACCTGGCGCGCGACTTCGGCCTGGCCGAAGATGAAACGCGCCGGCTGTTGCGCAAACTTGCCAAGGCAGGACAGATCAGCCAGGTGGTGCACGACCTGTTTTATCACCAGGCGGCGCTGGCCGAGCTGGCGCAACTGGTGCGCAGTCTGGCTGAAAAAGCCGAACAGGAAGAAGGTTTGCCTGCCGGCAATGGTGCCGTGGGTGCCGCCACCTTCCGCGACGCTAGCGGCCTGGGCCGAAAGCGGGCGATCCAGGTCTTGGAATTTTTTGACCGCGTAGGTTATACTCGCCGTGTTGGCAATGGGCATTTACTGCGCCCGCAGGCGCTATGGTCCTACACTGCAGACTTGCCCAACAGCTAGTTCAGGTACCGCGGAAAGCACACTCATCCGGTGATGTGGCCGGGCTTCAAACCCGGTGGAGGGCGTCAGACGTTCTCCCGTAGGTTCGACTCCTACTGTTTTCCGCCAGTGATTCTTCTTTTCCCTTTCCCCCTGCATGGTGATCGTAGCGGCGTTGGCGTGTTGCGACGCGGCGCCCATGCATGCTGTGATTGAAAATATGCAACGATGTTGCTGCGGGCCGATGCTGACATCGGCTTGCATTGACTGTAGCAGATGAAAGCAAGCATGAAACAAGCATGAACAAGCAAGCATAGCATGGCTGCTGGCAGTGACGCTGCTGATGCCGGTGCTGGTCGCTGCCGCCGGCCTGCGTATCGTCGGCGAGCACCTGCCGCCAGCGAGCATGATGGAAGGCGATGTCGTCGTCGGGCGCGAAACGGCGAAGGTGCGCGACATCATGGCGCGCGCCGGTATTGCTTACAGTATCGAATTGCTGCCTTGGAAGCGCGCCTATGCGCAGGCGCTGCGCGAGCCCGATACCTGCATCTTTTCTACCACGCGCACGCAAGAGCGCGAAGCGCAATTTCGCTGGATCGGCCCCCTCAACGAAGCCGAGTGGATATTGTATGGCTTGGTCGAGCAGCATCGGACGCTGCATACCTTGGCCGATGCGCGTGGCTTGGTGATCGGCACGGTGCTGGGCGACGCGCGCGACGACTACCTGCGCCAGCGTGGCCTGAGCGTGGCACCCGTGACGCAGGAGTGGCTCAATCCACAAAAACTGCTGCTGGGGCGCATAGACCTGTGGGCCGTGAGCATGGCACCGGGCAGCAAGCCGTTTGCCGGCAAAGAGTGGCAGGGCAAGCTGGAGCCGCTGCTGACCTTTAATCGCGTGCATACCTACCTGGCTTGTAACCTCAAGGTGCCCGAGGCGCAAGCGGCTGCCATGCAGCGCGCCGCTGCCGCCATGCAGCGCGATGCCAGCATGCTGCGCGAGCACGGCCGCTAGCGCCTGCGCTTCAACTCTCGAGCCACTGGCGCACGCAGTTGCGTCCTTCGCGCTTGGCCTGGTACAGGGCCTGGTCGGCATGGCTGTAGGCCGTCTCGAAGGCCGTGCCGGCGCGGTTCAAGCTCACGCCCACGCTGACGGTGATGGGCCGCGTGATGGGCGCCGCATGGCGCTGGCGGCCGATGTTATCGCAAATGCGCTGCGCCACGGCCAGCGCATCGTCGCGCGAAGAGGTCGGCCAGACCACGGAAAATTCTTCACCACCGACCCGGCCGATAGCCGTTTCCTGTCCTAATAACTGCTTCAGACAGTCGACCACGGCCTGGATCACGCCGTCGCCGGCCGGGTGGCCGAAGTCGTCGTTGACCTGCTTGAACAGGTCGATGTCGAGCACGATTAAGGCCATGTCGCCGTGCGCCAGGCAGCGCGAGGCATGCTCGATCACGGCGCCGCGGTTCAGCGCCCCCGTCAGCGGGTCGTGCGTGGCGCGGTATTCGAGCTGTCCGGCCAGGGTTTGCAATTGCCGGTTCAGCAAATGCATGTCGCGCTCGGCGCGGTCGCTGCGGCCGATCAGGCGCCGCGTCTCGCGCATCAGCCGCTCGTAATGGATGATCAATTCACCGAGCACGCGGCGCTGTGCCTCGCCGCTGGCATGGGCGTCGGCGTGCATGCGGCGCGCGGCGGCCAGCGCCGCCGCTTCCACTGTAAACAGGTCGGGCGCCAGTTCGGCGTCGGAGAGGGCGGCGCGCATGCTCTAGCTGCCCTGCACTGGGTGGTCGCAGAAATCGAGCGCGGTAAAGTCTTGCTGCAGCTCTTGGCCGAATTCCAGGATGGTGTCGTCGTCCTCGTCGTGATACCAGTTCAGGCGCACCTGGTTGCCCTCTACGGCCGCCTGGTTCAGGGTGTCGAACAGGGTAAACAGCATCTTCGTGCTGGAGCTGTTGAAGTAGGCCAGCGAGACGTTGACGGTGATGCTGCTCTCGCAGCAGCCGTCGAGATAGGCGCGCACGGCGGCGATCAGCGGGCCATAGAAGGCGGCCGCGTTTTCCGGATACGACTCGCCCTTGATCGACAGGGTGTGCTGCTCGAAGCGGAAGTCGATTTCAGGCGAACTCGGGGTCGCGGCGATGAACAGTGGTGACGGTAATTGCATATGCTTTCCTGAGGCGGCTCTTTCAGATGATGGCTTTGATACAGAAGATGGTGTGTCTCGGCTCCTGCGGATCCGGGGCGAATTCGAATTCCAATGGCTCGCTGGCGTCGCGCGCCATGGTGAGGAAGCCCAGGCCCGCCCCTTTGCTGTCGGTCGGCGTTTCTTCGCGCAGGGCCTTCCTGTAGGCGAGGCGGATTTCTTCCATCGTCATGCTGTGCAGCGGTTCCAGGCGGGTGCGGATCTGCGCCACATTGTCCGTCGAGACGGGGTTGGCGCACAGCAGAAAAAAACTGTCGTCGTGCGTGCCGATGCAAAACGAGCCGCGCCGCATCTGTTGGTCCAGTTGGGCATCGGGCGTCAGGCTGTCGGCCGAATAGTGCATGATATTTTGCGACATCTCAATGAACGAGGAAAAGATGCGCCGTCGCGTGGGCCCGGCTGCGCCGGCCGTGTCGAGGCGCGCCTTGATGGTTTCGGAAATGGCGCTGACCACGTGCTGCGAGAAATAGCCCACGTAAAAAAAGATGATGTTGCGCTTGCGCGCCACATCCCAAAACTCGTTGAATTCTTCGTACAGCACGTGCGTGCTCCTGGCTAGCCGGTGACCCGGTTTCTTGTTAATAAGGTGGCTCGATGGCGCCCAACTACAGGCGGAAACAGAAAAAGGTCAGGTCGTCGCGTCGCGGCTGTGCTCCTTGCCAGGCGGCGCTGTCCTGCAGCAGCGCTGCCGCCACGTCGCTGGCGCGGGCGTCACGCTGCGCCAGCAGCAGCTCGCGCATGCGCCGCTTGCCGTAGGCGATGTCGCGCGCGCCGCCGATTTGGTCAAGCAAGCCATCGGTCGTGATGAACAGCAGGCTGCCGGCGGGGATGGCTAGCGTTTCCTTGTGCCAGCAGTAGCTGGCTGGCGTGTCGACATAGCCCACGCCCATGCGCGCGCCGTCGACGGTGCGCACGGCCTGTGCGCCCGGCGCCACCAACTGCAGCGCCAGTTTAGCCCCCGCGAAATGCACGTTGGCGCTGGCCGTGTCATAGCACAGGAAGGCGCAATCCATGCCGTCGTTCGAGCCTGCGTGGCCGGTGTTGCCGCAGTTGGCGCCGTCCTGGCCCAGCAAGGTCTTGATGGCGCGGCTGACGGCGCCGATCAGGGCGGCCGGATCGTGCGGTCCCAGTTCACGCAAGGCCTGGCTCAGGGCCGACGAGGCGATCAGTGTCATGAAGGCACCGGGAACGCCGTGGCCCGTGCAGTCGGCGATGGCGGCAAACCAGCCGCCTGCATGGCGTTCGAAGAAGTAAAAATCGCCGCCGACGACGTCGCGCGGCTGCCATTCCAGGTGGGCGTCGGGCAAGGTGAGGCGCAATTGCGCGTCGGAGCTGCGCAGCAGGGCGCGCTGGATCACGCTGGCGTAATCGATGCTGTGCATGATTTGCCGGTTCTTTTCGGCCTGCATGGTGGCCACCACGTTCATCAGCTGCAAGCCGAAGCCGACGCCGGCCAGCGCGCCATCGTTGGTGATGATAAAGCCGTCGGCGAGTGCCTTTTCGCCTGCTTCCACGGCACGGAAGGTGAGGTCCTCGATGCTCATGGCGCCATCGACGATCAGCGGCTCCTTGTCCATGAAGGCGATGCAGCTCTTCTTGCCGTACACCTCATGGTAGAAAGGTTTGGACATCTGCGACATGAAGATGTTGCGGCTGATCAAACCAATCGGCTTCTGCTGCTCCGTAACGGGTAGGCTCATCATGTCGCGCCTTTCCGTAAACAGTTCCAGTACGGCGAAATTGCTGGTGTCGGCCTGCACCGATTCCGTGGCAATGCACAGATCAAGCGCGACTGAGGTGCGATAACGGGGAAGATGCAATCGAGAAGCGTTGAACTCCACAGCGGCTACCTTTACATGACGATCGGGCCGTTGTTGTCGCGAAGGTGTGGCGACTGACAAACAGGCAATGTGATCATATTAACCTTTGAATGTGACGGCTTGATTACAAAATTGTTAAAATAGTATGCAAGATGGCTGCATGGCAAGCCGTTGCCGGGCCTGCAGGCGCCGGGCCAGCGCCTGTGCCTGTGCCGGCCAGCGCGCCCGCTGCTGCGTGTAGACGCGGCAGGCGCCGGGCCAGCGCACGTCGCCCGTCAAGCCCAGCGTTTCATCATGGCGCTAGGCCTTGGGCGAGGTGCCCGCCATGCGGGCGATTTCTCCGATGTACATGCTTGTTCTTTGTCGAGCTTGTGCGCAGTGTGGCGCAGGCAAGCGACCGAGCTACGCTGCGCGCTGGCCTCAGGCGCGGCGCGGTGGAATGCACTTTGCCGTGCACTCGGCGCAGGTGCCGTATAGCGACAATGCGTGCTCGTGGAGCACAAAGCCACGCTCGGCGGCTATTTCGTTCTGGCGCAGCTCGATGCCGTCATCGACGAATTCATCGACCTTGCCGCAAGCGGTGCAGACCAGGTGGTCGTGGTGCTGTCCTTGATTGAGCTCGAAGACGGCATGGCCCGATTCGAAATGCCGGCGAAACAGGATGCCCGCTTCGGCAAACTGCATCAGCACGCGGTAGATGGTGGCCAGGCCCACGTCGATTTTTTCAGCCAGCAATAGTTTGTAGACATCGTCCGCACTCAGGTGCTTGATTGTGCCTTCTTGAAACAGCTGCAGAATCCGCAAGCGCGGGATGGTCACTTTCAAGCCCGATTCACGCAGTTCCCTCAATATATCCATGTCTCCCATTCCTTGTTGTGATCGCTGAGCGAGGTACGCCATTATATCGCAAATGATAATCATTACTATTCTCATTTGTATCGTACGGGCGCGCAATAGCATGTGGCGCAGGCAGGGGCGCATCGATTGGCCGCGGCGCAAATGACGATTGCGTAGCGGGCCATATTTGCTGTGCGGGCGCGTGTTTGGCGGCTCGGGCGCCAGCCTGGTCAGTGCGCTGTTTAATTTTTGCAATGCCGCATTTTTTTGATCTGGGCAAAGGAAAAAATCCCTCTAATGAGGCTATCAGGCACAATTTGATGTGGATCAAAGTTTTTGTTGCACTGCACTCTTAGACTTTGCAGCGTTACTTAACGATAAAAAGAGGGAACTAGAATGAAGAAGTCCGCAACTGCAGCAGCAATCGTCCTGGCCGCTATCGGCGCATTGGCCGGCAATGCAATGGCGCAGGAAAGCCCATGGCTGGTGCGCGCACGCGCCGTGCACATCGATCCTGCGAATAAATCTACGCCTGTTGGTGGGTCGGCGCATCGGACCTGATCCATGTCAGCAGCAAGACGATTCCTGAAATCGATATTTCGTATTTCTTTACCCCGAATATCGCTGCCGAGCTGATCCTGACGTATCCGCAAAAGCATGACGTCACCTTGTCGGGCCAAAATATCGGCACGTTCAAGCATCTGCCACCGACGCTGTCGCTGCAATACCACTTCATGCCTGAAAAACAGTTTAGCCCTTACGTGGGTGCGGGCGTGAACTACACGAATATCTCGGCTGTCAAAATTCCTGGCCTGCGCCTGGAACACGATAGCTGGGGCTACTCGCTGCAAGCCGGCGTCGACTACAAACTCGACAAAAACTGGTCCTTGAACTTCGACATCAAGAAAGTGCAGATCCGCAGCGATGTATTGACCGCTGCTGGTGCCAAGGTCAGCGAAGTCAAGATCGACCCTGTCCTGATTGGCGTAGGCGTCGGCTACCGCTTCTAAGAACACCCATTAAAACCTACTGCGCGTCGGAATTTGCGCTCTGCGATGCTCACTGTACCTTCGTACAGTTGCGCTTCTCAAGCCAACGGGGGCGCCGAGCCTTCCTTCCGCTCGCTACGGTTTTGTCAGGCGCTGTCAGTGTTGAAGATACTCGCGTAGCGCGGGAAAAAAAAGGACGGCCGGGTTTGCACCTGGCCGTCCTTTTTGCATTGTTTACGCCGCTTTATTTTTTCGCCGTCTTTTCCAGTGCCAGCTGGTAATCGGTCTTTTCGTAGCCGGCCAGGTATTTGTTCGTCGCGTCGAGGAAGGCGCGCGAACGGTAGGCCGCTTCCAGGTCTTTGACCCACGGTTTGGCCTTGTCGGCCGTGCGGATGGCCACCAGGTTGATGTAGCTGTCCGAGATTTTTTCCACGGCGAGAGCCGAGGTCAGCTTCATGCCGGCGGCCTGGGCGAAGTTGCCATTGACGAAGGCATAGTCTGCATCTGCCAGCGAACGTGGCAGCTGCGCCGCTTCCAATGGCACCAGTTTCAGCTTCTTGGTGTTTTCCAGTACGTCGCGCTCGGAAGCGCGCAGCGGATCGACGTTCGGTTTGAGCTTGATCCAGCCCATCTTGGCCAGCATGACCAGTGCGCGCGCCTGGTTGGTCGGGTCGTTCGGCATGGTGACGGTGGCGCCGTTCTTGACGTCGGCCAGCGTCTTTTGCTTGCCGCCGTACAGGCCGATCGGCATGGTAGGCACGGTGATCAATGCGCTCAGTGGCAGCTTGTTATCGGTGGCGAACTTGGTCAGGTAGACGATGTGCTGGAACACGTTGGCGTCCAGCGAGCCTTCGGCCAGCGCGTAGTTCGGCTGCACGTAGTCGTTGAATTCGACGATCTTGACCTTGTAGCCCTGTTTTTCCAGGATCGGCTTGATGCCCAGCTTCAGCTGGTCGGAATACGGACCGGAGCTGGTGCCGATGACGAGTTCTTTCGGGTCCTTGGCATGGGCGGCGGTGGCGAAAGCGAGGCTGGTAGCGGCCAGGAGCAGGGTGCGGCGAATGTGGTTCATAGGTATCCTTGTTTCTGAATTGGATTAACGTTTGTCGAGGCGCTTGGCGATGCGTGTGCCTGCGAACTGGATGGTTTGCACCAGCACGATCAGGATAGCTACGGTTACGACCATGATGTCAGTCTCGAAGCGGTAGTAGCCGTAGCGGATGGCCAGGTCACCGATGCCGCCGCCGCCCACCACGCCTGCCACGGCCGAATACGACAGGAAACTGATCGACAGCACGGTCAGGGCCAGCACTAGGCCGGAGCGCGCTTCCACCAGCAGCACGCGCAAGATGATCTGCATTTCCGAGGCGCCCATCGCATGCGCTGCCTCGATCACGCCGCGCGGCACTTCGCGCAGATTTTGTTCCACCAGGCGCGCCAAGTAGGGAATGGCGGCGAACGACAGCGGCACGGCAGCCGCCAGCGGGCCGATCGAGGTGCCCGCGATGATGCGCGTAAACGGCGTCAGTGCGACCAGTAAAATGATGAAGGGAAAGCTGCGCACGGTATTGACCAGCCAGCCCAAAATCATCGACAGCGGCCGGTTTTCCAGTGACTGGCCTTGCGAGACGAGAAACAGCACAATGCCCAGCGGGCCGCCCATCAGGATGGCGGCGGTGAGGCCGATGCCCAGCATGGTCATGGTCTGGCCCAGCGCCACCCAGATTTCCGGCAGCAGGTTGATGACGTTTTTGATCGATTCTTCAAACATGTGTTGCATCCTTCCATGCGGTGGCTTCAAACGCCTCGGTGCCGTAATACGCCAGTTCGCGTCCCAGCGCCGTCTTGCGTGGGGTGGCCGTGTCGCTCAAATCGAATTGTTCGGCGATGGCACCGTTTTCCACCACGGCCACGCGATTACAGATGGCGCCCAGCACCGACAGCTCATGGCTGACGATGACGATGGTCACTTTCAAGCGCGCATTGATGTCGCGCAAAGTGTCGAGCAGGGCGCGCGTAGTTTCCGCGTCCAGCGCAGACGTCGGCTCGTCGCACAGCAGCACGTCAGGATGGCTGGCCAAGGCGCGCGCAATCGCCACGCGCTGTTTTTGCCCGCCCGACAACTGCGCCGGATAGCTGTGCAGCTTGTCGGACAAACCCACCAGCGCCAGGCATTCTTCGACGCGGGCGGCGATTTGCGCGCCCTTGGTGGTGCCATGGATTTTCAGGGGGAAGGCGACGTTGTCGAAGACGCTGGCGTTTTGCAGCAAATTGAATTGCTGGAAAATCATGCCGATGTTCTGGCGCGCGTCGCGCAATTCGCTCTTGCCCAGGCCGGTCAGTTCGCGCCCGGCCACGGTAATGGTGCCGCTGTCTGGACGCTCGAGCAGGTTAATCAGGCGCAGCAAGGTCGATTTGCCGGCGCCGCTCTTGCCGATCAGGCCGAAAATATCACCGGGATAGACTTCCAGCGTGACCGATTTGACCGCGTGGAATTGTTCGCCCTTGGGCAGCGCGAAGGTCTTGTTCGCGCCATCGATGCGAATCACCGGCGTACGGTGTGGTGTGGTCATGCAGTGTTTCCTTTTTTATTGGACCGTGACAGGCTTGCTTGCGGGGGCCAAATCGCCCGGCCTGCTACGTCGGTTGCGTAGTATACCTCCGTTTGTGTTGTTGCTCCTACGACAGAATCTTGCTTTGAATATGCAAATAATGTCTATATGGATTTTTAGCGAGAGTAAAAGCGGTTTTTGTGGGTTCAGCCGATGGAAAATTCGACGGGAATCGATAATTCCAATGGCTCCGGCCGTTCCTTGGGGATGCGTGGCAGTGGCGCCGCCCGTTGCAAGGTGTCGAGCGCTGCCTGGTCCAAGGCGGCGGAACCGGAACTGCGCTCGATGCTGGCCGCCAGCACCTGGCCGTCGCGGTCGATGCGGCAGCGCAGATACACCACGCCCTGTTCCTGCTTCGCGCGCGACGCCGCCGGATAGCGGCGGAAACGCTCCATGCGCGCCAATACCTTGCCTTCCCAGCTCGATACGCCGCTACGCAGCTCCTGCGGCGCAGGCGGCAGGGCAGGCGAGGGCGGCGCCGCCGCGACAGACGCCGTGGCCGCCGGCACCGGCGAGACGGGGGCGTGGCGCACCTCGGCGACGGCCGCGACGGCCTCGGCCTGCGGCGCCATGGGCGCGGCATCGGGCTGCGGCGGCACGAATTGCGCTATGGCTGGCGTTGTTTTTTTGGCAATGGCGCGCGACGGCGCGGCCGCAGCGCTGGCCTGTTCAGCAAGATTCTGCTCCAGGGGGCGCGGCGGGGCCGTGGCCGGCAGATACAGCAGCATGGCCGGCTGCGCCACGTCGGGCACGATGGCCAGCACGGGCGCTGCTGGAGCGCGCTGGTACAGTGCCCATGCCAGCAGGGCGCCATGCACGGCGAAGACGGTGGCAATCGTCAGTGGCTTGTGCCAGTGCGTCGGCGCCGTCTTTTCTGGTGCTGGTGCTGGCGCTGGCGCTGGCGCTGACCCCGGCCCCGGCGCTGGCCCCGCCCCCGGCCCATCTGGTCGGCGCAGCAGGTAGACGATGACGGCGATTTCCATCGTTGCCACGAGGACGATCACCCACCAGGGCGGATGGCCGAGGCACATGGCGACAAAGCCGATGGTCATGCCCAGGCAAGCGAGGGCTTTGCCGCGGCGCGACACGGCGCGGTGCTCGCGCCACTGGCGCAGCGGCGCGCCGAAGCGTGGGTGGTGCAGCAGCCAGTGCTCCAGGCGTGGCGAGGCGCGGCTGAAGCAGGCCAGCGCCAGGATCAGGAAGATCGTCGTCGGCATGACGGGCAGCATGGCGCCGATCACGCCCAGCGCCACCATCAGCATGCCGGCGGCCGTCCAGGCCCAGCGGCGCAGCCGCGCCGTATGCGCTTGCGCGCCGCTCCGGATGACTGGCTCTTGCATCAGGCGCAGGCCTCGACGTGGCCTAGCATGCGCAGGAAGGCGGCGCGCGCGCCGTCGATCACACGCGCTTCGCCCGCATCGTCAAGGACGGCCGTATCGAGCACGCACGTGAAATCGCGCCAGTGGCGCGCGCGCCCGTCCGGGTGGCCGGCCAGGTGGCGCGCGCCGTGGTGTTCATCGAGGCCGATCTTGCCAGCCAGTTTATACAGGATGGCCGCGCCCAGCTTCGAGCCTTCGCTCACGTATAGCCAGCCCAGCGCCGTGGCCAGGTCCAGTTGCGCGTCGAACGGCGCCGTGGCAGCATCGGCTGGCAGCGCGGTATCGAGGTCGCGCAGGTCGGCGGCGATGCTGGCGTAGCGGCGGCGCTGTTCCAGGTCTGGCAGCAGGGCGGCCAGTTGCGCGTTGTCGTACAGTGCGTCGACATCGCGCAGGAACGCGTACTGCGCCTGCAGGAAGCGCGCGTAATTGTCGCGGCTGGAAAACGGCGCGCTAGCCATGATGCGTTGGTCCAGCAATTCGTGGGTGGCCATGGTGTCGGCTTTCAGGCGCTGGCTGCGAGTTGGGCTTGCGTTGGTCGGAACGGCGTTCAAGGTGTTGCTGGTGTCGCTTGCTGCATGCATGGATATCTGCTCTCTATTATAAGGATGAATCAAATTAGAAACGAACGCTGAGGGTGACGCGCGCCGTGCGGCCCGGTCCCGGCATCAGGCTCAGGGTCAGCGGATCGAGGTAGTATCGGTCCGTCAGGTTGTCCACTGCCGCGTCGACGGTGACATTGGGCGTGATTTTGTAGCTGGCGAACAGGTCGGCGAGGGTGTAGGCCTGCGTCAGCACTTGCGGCGAGGTGCCCGTCCACGACTGCCACACGGCCTTGTCGTCCTGGCGTGCCAGCGGCTTGCCGACGCGCGTCAGGCGCGTGCCGATGCTGAGTTTCTCCTGCAGCCAGCGCGTGCCCAGGGTCAGGTTGGCGCTCAGCTTGGGCTGGATATGGTTGCTCACGTAAGAACTGCTAAAACCGATGGGCGAGCAGTCGGGCGTGTTCCAGATATCCGATTGCCACTTGCTGGCCTTGCGCAAATAGGCCGCCGTGGCGGCGTCGCAGAGCAGTGTCTTGCGGTTCCAGGTTCCGGAAAAATCGGCAAACACGCTACCCCGGTCATACGAGGACTGCAGTTCGATGCCCGAGACGCTGTACTTGTCCGTATTGGCCATCGAGAAATTCTGCGCGTAGGCCGGCAAATCAGGAATCGGACGGCGCGTGATGTAGCCGTGGGTAACGTTGTCGAAGTACGCCACGCGCAGGCGCAGCTTGTCGGCGGCGCTCCATACGCCATCCTTGATCACGCTCACGCCGATCTCGCGGTTGTGACTGCGCTCGGCGTTCAACGGCGACGAATAGGTGGCCGAGAAACCTATCGTCGATTCGTACAGGCTGGGCATGCGCAGGCCGCGCGCGTCGCGCAGGAACAGGCTGACGCTGTCGGACAGGCGCGCCGTCAGCGCAAACGTGGGCGCAAAGCCGTGGTCCTTGCGACGGATCGGCGTGCTGTACTTGAACAGGCCGGCGATGGCGTCGCGGTAGACATAGTTGTTGCCGCTCCACTGGTCGACCTGTGACAGGTCCAGTGGCACCGCTTGCTCGCCATAGCGTTCCAGCATGCCGCCCACCAGCGCCGGATTGTTGGCGGCAGTGAAGCGGCCCTGCGCATCCTGATACCACTTCGCGGCGCCAAGCTGCTCGCCGTCTTTGTTCCACATGGTGACCCACTGCCAGCCTTGTGGATGGTATTGCTGTTCCGCACGGCGGTTGCGGTCGCGCGTATCGAAGCGCTGGAAGCGTCCGCCCGCGTCGATGCTCAGCCAGTCGCGCGCCTGCCACTGCAGCGAGGCGAACACGCTTTGCTCGTGGCGCTTGCCGTTGCGCAGGGTGTGATTGGCGTTCAGGTCAGCGTCGACGATGCGCACGCTGTCGGCCGGGCCGATATTCTCGTTTTGCAGGGACAAGCCGTAATCGAGCTTGAGCGCGCCCATGCCGGTGGCGAAGCGTGAGGTATTCGTCAGATCCGCCCCCACCCTGCGCGCCTGGTTTTTTGCCAGGTACAGCACTTCCACGCATTGCTTGCATTCGTTGTCGCCCGGATTGGGCTTGCCTTCCAGTGGATTGCTGAAGATATCGCCGTTGCGCGACTTGCTCTGCATGTCCGTCAGCCACAGATTGGTTTTCAGGTCGATCAGCTGCTGGCCTTCGGGCTTCCATTCATAGCGCGCCGTCAGCGCATTGGTGCGCACCTCGCTGTGGTCCCACTGGGGAATGCTGCCAGTGCTGTTGCGGTAGATTTGCGAGGGCATGATTTCGCCGTAGCTACTGTCGAAATAGCGGTAGCCCAGTTCCAGTTTCTGTTCGTGCGGCAGGCGCAGATTGGCCTTCAGCAGGGCCGAGGTAGTGCGGTTGGCCGTATTGAGCACTTCATCGCCGCGCTTGAAAAATTGCGTCACGCCATTGTCGTCGCCCCATTCGTTGAGCAGCTGATAACGTTCGAAACCGCGCGTGCCGGAAAAATAATTGCCGATGCTGCGCTGACTGATGGCGGCCACCAAGTCGTAGTCGTCCTGGCGCGTGGCCACGGCAATGCTGGCAAAGCCGCTGCGCGGGTCGCCCAGCTTGTTGCGCTGCGTGCGCGGCGCGCTGCCGAAATCGTCGGGCGCCGTGACGCTGTTGTCCTGGATGCCGCCGCGCAGGCGCACGCCCGCGCGCTGGCCCTGTCGCAAAATGTCTTCCGGGCGCAAGGTCTGCATGCTGACCATGCCGCCGATGGCGCCGGCACCCTGCGCCGACAGGTTCGGGCCCTTGTCGATGTGGATGGCGCTGATCAGGTCCGGGTCGATGTAGCTGCGATCGGCAATGCCCGCGTAGCCGCGGTACACGGTCGACGATTGCAAGCTGCCGTCGATCAGCACGGGCACGCGGCCCTGGCCCTGCATGCCGCGCACATTGACGTCGACGGCGCCGCTGTTGCGGCTGTCGCCCACCTGCACGCCGGCCACGCCCTTGAAGATGTCGGCCGGGGAGGTGCCGCGGAAGCGCTCGATCTGTTCGCGCCCGATGTACACAGAGGCGGCCGGCGTGAGGTAGGGCCGGTCGGCCGGGTCCGTGTCGTCTGCCTCGAACGTGCCGCTGCCGCCCTGGCCATTCACGCGCAGGGTGCCGATCTGTACGGCGCCGGCAGCGAGGGGCGCAGGTGCGCTGATGATGATGGTCGTGCCGCCTTGCAACTGCGCCTGCAGGCCACTGCCGGCCAGCAGCTGGCGCAGCGCATCGGGCAGCGAATGCCGGCCCTGCAGCGGCGCGCTTTGCCGTCCTTGCGTCAGGCGCGCGTCGGCCAGCAGCACCATGCCGGCCTGGCGTGCCAGTTCGTTCAGCGCTCGGCTCAAAGGCTGCGCCGGGATCTGCCATTCCACTGCCGCCACCGGCGCAGCGGCATGTACGGCAGGCGTGGCGAAGGCCAGGCCGATGGCTAGGAACAGGGGAGACAGGCGGGCGTGCAAGCAATGGCGCGGTGAGTTCATGTGCATGTTTTTCCTATGGTGATATGGTAGTCATTCATAGTTAAAACGAATGAGTATCATTTACCCTGACGTGCACATGCATTTTATTTTCGCTGCATGTGGACGCTGGAGTAAATCAGCGGGCGACGATATGCAGCTTGCCGTCCTGGGGTAGCAGGCGCACTGGCAAGGCTAGCGGCAGGGCCGCGGCAAATTGCGCCGGCAACTTTGCATCGAAGCTGCCGTTCAGGCGCAGGGTGGCCAGGGCCGGATCGTCGAGCACCAGCTTGGTATCGCCATAGCGCTGGAATTCGGCCAGCGCCTCGGCCAGGGTGGCATCCTCGAAATCGAGGCGCCCGGCACGCCAGTTGCCCACCGCCTGGGCGTTGACCCTGGCCAGCGCTTGCACGCCCTGCTGCGTGACGCTCACCGTGTCGCCCGCGCGCAGCACTGCGGCATGCGCGCCGTTGTCGCTGTCGACGCGCACCGTGCCTTGCGCCACGCTCACCTGGGTCGTGGCGCCCACGTGGCGCACTGAAAAATGCGTGCCCAGTACCGTCGCCGTGGCCGCTCCCGCCATGACCTGGAACGGACGCTCAGGATCGGCATGCACATGGAACATGGCTTGGCCGCGCAGCAGGCGCACGGTGCGACGGTCGCGGTACAGGGCTACGTCAACGGCGCTGCCGCTATCGAGTTCGATGCGGCTGCCGTCGGGCAGCACTTGCGTGGCAAACTGGCCGCGCGCCGTACTGTAATCGTGCTCGAAGCGCGCTTGCTGCAAATGGCTGGCCAGCGGCCATGCGAGCACGGCGCACAGCAGCAAGCCGCCGCCGGCCAGCGCGCCGAGCGGCGGGAAGGTGGTCGTCTGGCGCAACTGCCGCAGCCGTTGCCGCAGCGATGACGGCGTGCCCGCAGCCGGGGCGCGCTGGCTGAAGGCCGCCACGCGCTGCGCCGGCAAGCTGGCCAGCAGCGCATTGGTGCGGCCCAGCGCATCCCAGGCCCGCTGGTGGCGCGTGTCCGTTGCCAGCCATTGCCGCAATGCGGCCAGTTCAGCTGCGGCCAGGCCTGCGTCGTGGCGCAGCCGCCAATGCGCCGCCAGGAAGTCGATCTCGTCGAGCGTCGTGTCTTGTGATGTCATGCGCTGTTTCATACCAGGTCCCGCTCGGGCAAGCCTTTTTTACAGGCCAGCATGCCGTTGATGATGTGTTTTTCCACCATGTTGACGGAGATGCCCATGCGCGCGGCGATCTCGATCTGGCTCAGGCCATCGAACTTGTACAGCGCGAAGGCTAGGCGGCAGCGCGGCGGCAAGGCCTCGATGATGGCCAGCAGGCGCTCCATGGTTTGCCGGTCGTGCAGGCGCTGTTCCGGTTCATCGGCGCGCGGCGCGCGCAACTGCATGTGCGGCTCGTCGAGCGCATCATGGGGCCGCCTCTGGCGCAAGCGCTGTTCGTCGATGGCGATGTTTTTTGCCGTGACGTACAGCAGGGCGCGCTGGCCGCTGTCGGGTGGCGTATCGCCACGCAGGGCGTGCGCGCCGCCCTGCGGCTGGCGCGCCAGGATGCGGGCATAGGCTTCCTGCACCGCGTCCTGTGCCTTATCGCGGCATCCCGTGGAGCGCGAAATGAGGCGCAGCAATTGCTGGTAATAGCGTTCAAGCACAGCGCATGTTCCCGTGATCAAAGCGCGCCATGATAGCAAGCCTTTCAAATAATAACAAGAATCATTCTCATTTGTGGTGTCATTTGTGGCGCCAGCTGAGGTGCCCGATACCGCTGGATATTGTTGCGAATGCAGACAATAATCGGCATCAGAGAAGCTACTGTGGATCTTATTATCGATTTTTTCGATACTAACTAGGTATATTTTCCGTTTTACATCGATCTTCATGCCATGCATAATTCATTGCAACTGAAACCAGACAAATAGTCGCATGCGTGGTTCGCCTGCTGCTGCTTGCGGTTTTGACATCCTCCACTCCCTATCAGGAATCCACCATGAAAAAACTGCTCGCTTTTATCGCCGCCGCCGGTTTCTCGCTGTCCGCCGTTGCCGCGCCCGAAGTCTATGTCATCGATGGTAGCCACACTTTCCCGCGTTTCGAGTACACCCACATGGGCTTCTCGACTCAGCAAAGCCGTTTCAACACCACCACCGGCAAAATTACGCTGGACCGCGCCGCCAAGACGGGCGCCGTCGAAGTGCTGATCGACACCAAATCCGTCGACACCGGTTCGACCCTGTTCAACACGCACATCCAGGGCGATGGTTTCCTTGAAACCGACAAGTTCCCGGTCGCCACCTACAAATCGACCAAGTTCAACTTCGACGGCGACAAGCTGGCCTCCGTCGAAGGCAACCTGACCCTGAAAGGCGTGACCAAGCCTGTCACCCTGAGCGTCACCTCGTTCGCTTGCGCGCCGCATCCGATGTTGAAAAAAGACGCTTGCGGCGCCAACGCGACGGCCAAGATCAAGCGCTCTGAATTCAACGCCGGCAAATATGCGCCCGCTGTCAGCGACGATGTGACCCTGACGTTCGCGATCGAAGCGATCAAGCAGTAATTCTTGGCGGCAGAATGAAAGTGGCGGCGCACTCCGGTCCGCCGCCATTTCTTTTTTCCTGGCAGTGACGGCGATCACGACAAGTGATGCACCTGCTGCTGCCACTATTCTCTGTTCTCTATTTCCCAATCACCACACCTTGCCCACCTGCTAGTCCACCTCGGGCGAGATCAGATTGTTGAAGTGCCGGGCATACTGTTGCTGGCCAAGCCGAAGCAGGGCGCAGCAGGATGGTCCGTGCCAGCCGTGCGGCGGAACGGACACAACTGCAATACACTATTATTTCGGTACAATTTGCTATTTTAATAATAATTCAGGCGCTGTACGCAAGGGGAACATACCGTGGAAAACAGCGAGCCAGTCAAATCGTGCCTTCCGCTTTGGCGGCGCTGGCTGTGGCCATTTTCCCAGCTTGGCTCGGCCTTCAAGCTGACGGGCACGCACCTGCTGCACCACGTGATCGGCGCCAGCCTGATCGCTGCGATGATGCTGGCGCTGGAAGGTTTGCATGTGCTCGAATGGCTCGATGCGGCCATGCTGCGCGCCAGCGCTGTACAGGGACAGGGACAGGGACAGCTACCGAAGCGCAGCGAGGATCCGGGTGCCGCCTACCGGCCCGGCATCATTGAAATCGACCAGCCTGCGTTCGAACGGGTTTTCGATGAGCGCGAACCACTGGAGCGCACGCGCCTCGAGCAATTGATCGCCAGCGCCGCCGCGCACGCCGGCACGGTGCTGGCCATCGATCTGGACCTGGCGCCGGCCGTGTATGAACAGCACAAGGCGGGCGAGCGGGCGCTGGATCGCCTGCTCGACCAATTGGCTGGCAGTGGCCGGCAACTGGTGCTGATCCTGCCCGAACAATCGGACCAGAACGCGAACCTGCCATGGATACGCGCGCGTTGCGCCGCCGGCATCCATTTCGCCAGTGCGCAGATCCGCGAGCGCATGGGCGCCGTCACGCGCATCGAGTTGAAAAGCCCGGTGCTCGCTGCCGTGGCCTTCGAGCTGGCGCATGGCGCCGACGAGCAGGAGCAGAAGCAGCCCATGCCGGCCGTCTTGTCCCAGCAAAAGGAAGGGCTGGCGCTGGCCGACCGCGTATGCGAGCTGGCACGGCGCGCGGGTAGCGAAAAGGAGTTGGCGCGTTGGGCGTTCGAACCCGTGATCCATGGCGACGCCAAGGCCGCGGCCGAACAGAACGCCGTCACCGCGCCGTTCCACCCGGCTGCCGTGGCGCGGCAATTCATCAATCCCACGCGCATGCGCGCCAGCCTAATCGATGGTCAGGCTGGTGTGGCTGCCGTGGCAGGGCGCAAGAACGCCGTGTATATCGGCAGCAGCTATGACGTACGTAACCGTTACACGACGGCCGAAGGCGAGCAGGCTGGCCTGCACTTGCACGCGGCCGCCCACGCTTCCTTGGGCATCGGTACGGCGGACGTGAATAAATACGTGGTGTTCGTGGCCGACATCGTCATCGGCGTGTTGCTGGGCTGCCTCTTCGGCGGCCTGTGGATATTGTATGGCCGTGCCGAGCTGGCCATCGACCAGCGCCTGCAAGATCACGATTTCAGCCGCTTGCACCGCCTGCGTACCCTGTTCGAATTCTATGCTATCCGCTTGATGCTGCTGCTGGTGTGGGCTTCGCCATTTGCCATCGGTGCGCTGGCGATCTACCTGTCGCGCGGCTTGCTCGAACAGGGTTGGTGGGTCAACCCCGGCCCCCTGATCGCCGGCATGTTCCTGCACGCGATGTCGCTGCGCAACGAAGCGCACCATCCGCACGAAGAGGTGCCGGGCCTGTCCGTCTGGGCCCAGCTGCGCCGCACGCATCCCGGCATCGTGCTGGTGCAGGCGCCGCTGGCGGTGGTGTTGTTGATCATCGCCGTGATTTAGCGCAAGGCGGCGTGCCGCAATGGCCTGGGTATGGCTGGCCGATAGCTTGCCGCGGTATTGCGGCGCGCGCAGCGAAGGGTAGGTCGGATCAGGCCGCAGGCCGTCATCCGACAACATTGTTGGCGATGCCTGTCGGATTACGCTACGCTAATCCGACGTGACCCATGATTTCAGCCGATCAGTTTCAAGCCCGGCGGCAGGGCCTCGCCCAGCATGCGCCGGGTAACTGCTTCGTCGAGCTGTGTCACTTCGCTGACCATGGCTTGCCACAGGGGCGGGGCGCCAACGGCTTTCAGACGGGCCAGGATGATGGCCCGCACATCGTCGGCGATGTCGCGCGAGCGGTCGCCCGTCATGCGCGCCAGGTGGGTGGCGGCAAAGGCGGCCGGCTCGACCTTCTTCCAGTCCAGCGCCAGCAGCATCGTGAGCCATTCGGCCACGCTGGCGCTGTCGACCACTTCGTGCGCGCTGCCGTGGAAGGGCTGGCGCGCGCCGACCCTGGCCAGCGCCCACAGGGTATTCGTCTGCGCCGCTTCGCCCTTCTTGCTGGCCTTTTCCATGCGTTTGATCAGCCAGGCGCCCACTTCCGTCTTGTAGGCGCCGGGAATGCGCTCCAGCGACGCGCCCAGGCGCAGCATGTCGTCATCGCTGCCATTGACCAGGGTGACAGGGCGGCTGCCGCGCTGGGCTGCATCGGCTTGCAGGTTGAAGGCGAAGTCGTCGAGCAGGCGCAATTGCTGCTGCGTGCTCAAGCCGCCGGCCACGCGGCGCCACAGGGTCCACCATTCGGCGCACACCTGGTTGTCTTTGTGATGCTGTATGCCCGTGTCGAACAGGGCCCATAGCTGTTCGATGCGCCACGGGTCGAGCGCGTCGCCGTAGCCGGGGCGCAAACAGTAGCCGGCCAGGTTCAGCCAGACCCGCTCATGCTCGGCAGAGCGGCGTCGGCCACGAGCGCGCTGCATGAGGGCGTCGAACAGCTGGCGCAGCAGCGGCGTATCCCAGCTCTCGCGCCCGCCCAGCCCCAGTTCCAGATGCTGGCGCAGCTGGCGCACTTCCTTGACGTCGACTTTTTGTGCCTTGCCGCCGAAGATGCGCTCGATCTTCTCGATGGCTTCTTTCACGCGTGGCGACAGGGCAGATGTTTGGGCCTGCGTTTCCTCTTCGCCACGCAGCTGGAATTCCAGCAGCCAGCGTTGGCCGGCATCGGCTGCGGCCACGCAGTGTACTTCCAGGGTACCCACTTCGGTCATCACGGTGGCCAGTTGCACGGTGATGTCGCGCTTGTCATTGGCATCCTGTTTGTCGTGCAGCACACTGGCCAGCGGCGGCAGGCGCAGATACTCGCCGACGCTCAAATCGACGATGTCGCCCAGCTTGGGCGGCGTGGCCGTTTGCGCAATCGAGGACGCCAGGTGAAAACGCACGGGGCGGCCCAGGCGCAGCGCGAACAAACGCTGTGTCAAGCCGATTTCTTCGCCGCTGGCGCTGCCACGGGGCAGGATGCAGACGGCGCGGTTGTCCTTGCCCGCCTCGCCCAGCACGAGGAAGTAGCTACGCGGCGAACCGCCGCCGATGCGCGGCGCCTGGCCGCGTCGCGCCAGCGCGTAGGCGACGGCGCCGCGCGCCACGGCCACGTCGGGATTGTCGTTGTGCAGGATGGTCAGGGGCGCGCCGCGCCAGTGGGCGAGCGTCTCGGCCAGGCGGCGCGCCAGTGCGTCGGCGCGGAACACGCCCCCATTCAACAGCAAGGTGTCGGGCAGGTCGCCCCCCAGTGCCCCTTGATGCTGCTGCAAAAAGGTGGCCAGATGGCGCGTGATGGCTGCGTCCTGCGCATACGGCAGGCCGAATTCGACGATGCCGGCGCGGTTTTTCCTGGCTACTTCGCTCAGTTCCACCTTCGGGAAGAAGCCGTCGACCAGCATGGTCGCCACTTCCTCACGCGTAATGTCGGTGGAACGGCTGGCACCTATCAGGCGAGAGCCGGCGCCCAGCAGGGTAATGCTGGTGCTTTCCGGCGCATCGTTCGACAGCAGTAATTCCTTGGCAGCGCGGCAGCGCTGCATCAGCTGCGACAGGCGTGTGGCGGACAGGCGCATGCCGCCTTCCTGGCCTGCCGCCATGCGCGTTTCTGCCAGGTGGGCCAGCGCCAGGTCCATATTGTCGCCGCCAAGGATCAAATGGTTGCCCACGCTGCTGCGCGTGAGCTGCGGTGCGCCATCGTCATCAAAGGCGACATCGATCAGGCTGAAATCGGTGGTGCCGCCGCCCACGTCGCACACTAAAATGCGCCGCGTTTGCGCCAGGTCTAGGTGCAGCGTTTCGCGCTGGCGGTGCAGATAATCATAAAAGGCGGCCTGCGGCTCTTCCACCAAGCGCAGCGTGGGCAAGCCTGCCATGCGCGCCGCTTCCAGGGTGAGTGCGCGCGCGCCCTCGTCGAACGAGGCGGGGATGGTCAGCACCAGTTCCTGGTCTTCCAGTGGCGCATCGGGGAAGCGCTGATTCCACGCCGCGCGCACATACGCGAGATAGCTGGCGCTGGCCGCCACGGGCGACACCTTGGCCACGTCGGCATCGGCGCCCCACGGCAGGATGGGTGCCTGGCGGTCCACGTTCGTATTTGACAGCCAGCTCTTCGCGCTGGCAACGAGCCGTCCCGGCACTTGCGCGCCGAGCTGGCGCGCCAGTTCGCCGAGCACCGGGCGTGCAGCGTTGTTGTCAGCGTCCTGTGGCCACGGCAGCTGCAAATCGCCGGCCGCCAGTTCGCCATCGGCGCGGTGGTAGCGCAGCGAGGGCAGCAGCGGGCGTGCTGCCACTTCGCCCGGAGCGACCAGTTGCTCGATGGCGAATAGCTCGATGCCGGCTTGCGGATCGTTGGCATTGGCATACGCTACCACCGTATTGGTGGTGCCCAGGTCGATGCCGACCAGCCAGGCCGGCTGCACCTTCGCGCTGCGCATGCTTATTGCTGCGTCGTGCCGCGCACGTCGAATTCCACTTTCCAGCGCTCGGCGCCGTCGGCAGATACCGCTAACAGCTCTAGGGTGCCCGCTTCCGTCACGCGGGCGTGCAGCTTGACTTGCACCACGTCGCCAGCCTGGCGACCTTCGGCCGATAAGGTTGCCTGGATTTCGCTCAGCTCTTGTAACTCATCATGGCCCCAGAAGTCGAGCAAGTCGCCGATCTGGTCGTTGCGGCGCGTGGATGAGGCGAAGAAGCGGAAGTGCACGGGTTCGCCCACCACCAGGCCGAATTGCTGGCCCGGCAGTTCCAGTTCGCTGCCTTCTTCCATGCCGAACGGCGCCACGCACAGGGCCTGGATCGGCGGTTCCATGCCGGGGATGGCGGGCATGGCCGATTCGATGGCCACGTAGAAGGCACTGGCCGTACCGCCGCGGATACGCACGCCATGGCCGCGCCGCACGTAGCTGTAGTAGGCCGCGCCACGGGCCACGGCCAGGTCCAGGTCGGCCCCGGCCAGCATGCGTGCCGGTTCCGCGCCTTCCATGTACAGCCAATCGTTGACGGTGGCCATGATGCGCTGCACCAGCAAGTCGGACTTGAACACGCCGCCGTTGAACAGCACGGCCGTCGGGTGCAAGAAGCTGGCGCCTGCTGCCTGGCGGCCCGCAAAACCTGCCAGCTCGCTGGTCGCCGCCACTTGCCGGCCCAAAAACGCGGCCAGGTGGCGCGTGATGGCAGCGTCCTGCGCATACGGCAAGCCCAGTTGCGTCAGGCCGGCGCGCGTGCGCACGGCTGGGCGGCTCGACGCTTCCACCTGCGGGAAGAAGCCGTCGAGGATGAAGGTGGACACTTCGGCGCGCGTCAGTTCCGTGCGGATGGAGCCGCCGATCAGTTTCGAGCCGCGGCTCGGCACGACGATCGGCGCCACATCGAGACCGCTGTCGGCCAGCAGGATTTCCTTGGCGCTGCGGCAGCCATAGGTCAGCGCGCGCATTTGCCAGGCGTCGAGCTGGCTGCCGTTGGCTGCCAGCTTGCGTGCTACCAGATGGGCCAGGGCCAGGTCCATATTATCGCCACCGAGCAGGATGTGTTCACCGACGGCCACGCGGTGCGGTTCCAGCACGCCGTCGCGCTCCAACACGGCGATCAGCGAAAAGTCGCTGGTGCCGCCGCCCACGTCGACCACCAGAATGATGTCGCCCGGCTTGACTTCCTTGCGCCAGCGGCCTTCGCTGGTCTGTATCCAGCTGTACAGGGCCGCTTGCGGCTCTTCCAGCAGGGTCAGCGAGGTATAGCCGGCCGCCTGCGCCGCTTCCATCGTCAGCTCGCGCGCGGCCGGATCGAACGAGGCGGGAATGGTGACGGTGATTTCCTGCTGCGCGAACGGCGCTTGCGGGTGGGCGTGGTCCCAGGCTTGGCGCAAATGCGTCAGGTAGCGCGTGGCGGCCGTGATGGGCGAAATGCGCGCCACTTCGGCCGGTGCATCGTTCGGCAAGATGGCGGCGCGGCGGTCCACGCCCGGGTGGCACAGCCAGCTTTTTGCGCTCGACACTAAACGGATGGGCGTGGTGGCGCCACGGCTGCGCGCCATTTCGCCGACGACGAAGGGAGCTTGCGCTTCTTCGGTGACCCAGGGCAGGGCCAGGTCGCCCGCCGCCACTTCATCGGCGTGCGGCAGATAGACGAACGACGGCAGCAAGGCAAGGTTTTCGACGGTGCCCGGCGCCGACAACTGCGGCACTTTCAGCACGCCATGGCTGGACTTTTCGCCGTCGCTCTCATTGAGGTTCACATACGACAAGGCGCTGTGAGTGGTGCCCAGGTCGATGCCGATGGCGTAGCGCGCGGTGTTTGGGGGGGGGTTCATCGCATCGCTCACAGTTCCACCTCGGCCGGTGCCAGGATCGCGGCGTCGTGTTGCGCGCTCAGTTTCGGCAGGCGTACGCTGGAGGCGCGCCAGCCGCGGTGGCTGAGGGTGCCCGTGAATGGTGCGGAACCGACGACGTTACCCGTCAGGCGTACCTGGGCGCTGTCAAAGCCTTGCTGCAGCACGATGCGGCTGCCCTCGGCTTCCTGACGCACGGCGTCGATAGTGAAATATTCGCGCATGACCTTGGCGCAGCCTTCATGCACGACGCGGGCGGCGGCGCCGATATCGGCATCGGCATGGCTGCCCAGGTTTTCCTGGGTGAAGTCGATCAGGCGTGCTTCGCGTTGCAACAACGCCAGTAATTGCAGGGCGGCGTCCGGCGTGGCTTCTTTTACGATGACGGGTGCGGCCGCTGGCGTTGGCACGGGGGCCGGTGCCGGTGTCGGAGCGGGTGCCGGCGGGGCAGCTACGGGTAAGGACAGTTTTTCCACGCGGGCCGCATAGGCGGCGTCCGACAGGGTGCTGAAGAAGGCGCCGAAGGCTAGCGGGACGCGGCGCCAGAACGATGGGTGGGACGATGATGTACTCATAGGTAACTCGTTTCTCTGCTTTGTAGGGTGGCGTCGGCGGCGCGCCCGGTGGCGGGGCCGTTGCGCAAGGTGGTGCATGTGCCGCGCCTATCTGGCCGGCTGCGTTTGCCCGCATGATACCAGCTACGGCGCCGCCGCCAAAGTCGCCGGCGCCCCTTGTGCCTGCTGTAGGCTGGGATTTTCTTTGTCGCTACGCAAGGAAACATACGATTTTTGGCCACTTCGACTAGAATCGCGGATTGTCTTTTTGCATGACTTGCTTGTCATGTCTGGCGGCTTGTCCCGTGCTGTAGCCCGATGAATGCGACTTGCCCGATATTGCGTTGCTGTCGCAGCACAAATAACTGTGAGAAAGAAATCATGAAAGCAGTAGGGATATATCTGATCGGCCTGGTGCTGCTGGCAGGTTGCGGCGGCAAGGACGAGGGCGCCAGCCTAGCCAGTGCCGCGCGTTTCGATGGCAAGGAACGAGGCAAGGCGTTTCTTGCCTATGAACACAATGTCAGCGTCGATACGAGCGAGGCGCAAGTGCGGCCCCTGGTTGAAAAAGTGGCCGCCGCCTGCAAGGCCGATACGGAAAACGGCTGTCTGTTGCTTGACTCCGCTATCGACAGCGGGTCTTACGTGCATGCGCGCATCAGCCTGCGCGCCAAGCCGGCCGGCATCAAGAAGCTCGTTGCGCTGGTCGCGGCCGGAGGCGACGTCAGCAGCGAGGGCACCAAGGTGGAAGACCTGGGCCGTCCTGTGCTCGACAGCAAGAAACGCCTGGACATGCTCAAACAGTACCAGGCCCAGCTGCAGGAGCTGGAAAAACGTTCGAGTGCGAACGTCGATGCCCTGATCAAGGTGAGCAAGGAGCTGGCCAGCGTGCAAGTGGAGCTGGAGCAGGCGACAGCGGCCAATGCGCTGCTGCTGCAGCGCATCGACACGGACTTGCTGAGCGTGAATATCAGCGCCGAAGGCAAGCAATCATTCTGGCGCCCCGTCAAGCGCGCGCTGGGTAATTTTACGGAAAACCTGTCGCAAGGGGTGGCCAACGCCATCACGGCCATGGCATACATTTTGCCTTGGCTGATCGCTTTCGTGCTGCTGCACCCGCTGGGACGCAGGGGCTGGCGCCGCTTGAGAGGCTTGCCGCGCAAGGGCTAATGGGCAAGGCGCGCGCATCGTTCCCTAAGGGCAGGCGCTGTGTGCGCTCCTGGCCGGATGCAGCAGCGGCGTGGCGCAGTCGATGGATGACGAGGTGGTGCAGCCCAGCGCAGCGCCATCAGGCCGTGTCGACCTACACCAGTTGCAGCCAGCCCAGCATGGCACCGGCCGCCAGCAGCCACAATAAGTGGATTTTCGTGCGCCAGATGATCAGGCCGGCCACGATGGACAGGCTCCAGAGGGGCCAATCAGTGCGGATGTCGTGATGCGCGCTGCCCAATATCATGCCCGTGGAAATGAGCAGGGCGACGACGATGGGCGCCATGCCTTGCTTGAAAGCGCGTACGGCGCGCAGGTCGGCGTTGCGGTAGCCCCACTGGGCCGCCACGTAGGTGAGGGTGGTGCTGGGCAGCATGATGCCCACCATGGTCACCAGCACGCCCAGGTACGCGGCCGCGTAGCTGCCGGCATTCATGCCCACGTTCCAGCCCATCAGGGCGACGAACAGCACGTTCGGGCCGGGCGCGGCTTGCGCGATGGCAATCGACTCATTGAATTGCGCCTGCGTCAGCCAGCCATGCTGTTCGACCAGGAAGCGGTGCATTTCTGCGGTGGTGGAAATGGTGCCGCCGATCGACATCAGCGACAGCATCAGATAATGGCCGAACAGGTTCAGCCAGTCGCCCGCGCTCAAGGTCAGTTGCAAAGGCGGCGTCATGAGGACAGCTTGCGATAGGTCAGCAGGCAGCCGATGCCGCCCAGGCCCAGCAGGATGTACAGCAGTGGCCAGCGCAAGATCGCCACCATCAGCACGCCCAGCACCGTGATGGACAAGGTCAGCCACAGAGGCAGCGGATGCTTGCCTAGCGCGCCTGCCAGTTTCATGCCCATGGCGGCGATCATGCCGGCCGACACGGCCGCCATGCCGCGCAAGGCGCCTGCCATCTGCGCGTTGTCGCCAAAGTGCGTGTACAGCACGCCCAGCAACAGCACGATGACGAGGGGCACGGCCAGCATGCCGGCCAGTGCCGTCAGGGCGCCTCGCAAGCCGAAATAGCGCGCGCCGAGCATCAGCGACAGGTTGATGACATTCGGTCCTGGCATGATTTGTGCCAAGGCCCAGTCTTCCATAAATTGCTCTTGCGTCAGCCAGCGCTTGCGCTCGACCATTTCGCGCTGGATCACGGCCAGCACGCCACCAAATCCCTGCAGCGCTAGCCAAGTAAACGAGAAAAACAGGTCGGCCAGCGAGGCCGGTTGCGGGTGGGGCAGGTCGGGCGGGCGGGCGGCGAGGGGGGATGAGGGCATGGTTGATTATCGCCGTGGCCGCTTGCGCTTGTCCATCGCTTTCGGCAGCGCTTGTGCCTGCAAGAAAAAACCGTGGCTCATGTTTCCCTGCTATTGACATTAAGAATATATCAGCAATACTTTAAAGGCAACACGACCGCTGTTGCTGTCCGCGTTAGCGCGGCCGGCGCCGCAACGCCGTTTCCACCCCTCTATCCCCTTCGCAGGAGTCGTTCGTCATGTCTCATTACACAGAAACGCTGCATATGCCCGTCAAAACCTTGGTGCTGCATGTCCGGAGCGACCAGAAGATGTGCGATATCGTCAACCTGGGCATTGCCGTGCAGGCTGCCTTCAGTACCTTGTGTGCACTGGAATACTTGAAGTCATACAATGTCGCCCCCGAACTGATCGAGCGCGTGCTGTTGCATCCGGAGCAGCGCCGCCGGACCGTGCATTGAGTATCCTCGCGGCAACTGTGTTGCTGGCAGCCGTAGTCCGGTGTTGCCGGATTGCTCACTACGGCTCAGTTATGCACAAATCATGGCTTAGCGAAATTGGCGAAATAATTTTGTGGTGATATTGTTTGATTTTCTAAGTAACTGATTTTAATCGGTTTTATTTTTGCTGTTTGATTGAGCAGTTTATTGAAAGCCGCACGGGCTGTGGCTTTGAGGCTTGTCAATAGAGCCTTATCCACAAAGATATCCACAGTCCGTGTGGATATCTGAAAAAGCGCTTAACAATCCGCCACTTAGATAGTGGTGCCGGATCGGCGTGGCAAATGCAGCGTCGCCGCAGCCCAAGGCACGGTGGGGAATTGGCCTGTATGTTTATCCAGTACACTTGTTGTTATGCCTGACAAGGCCGATCAACACTGACTGCGCGTCGTCGTCTTCAGTCGGCGACGCTTGCTGTCAAGCGCGGCATCTACCCATGATTTCTTGCTTGTTTGCTGATGTCACTGCGCGCGCCGGTTTGCTTAGCCGTTGTCAACGTGGCGGTGGCGTTCCAAAGCTTGCCATCGGCCCCTCACGCTGGCGTGTCGCCGCACTGGGCCAGGGCAGCAGCGAGGTCGGTGACTTGTTGTTGCGATTCGCGCAAGGTGGCGTAGGTGCGCAGCGAGGTGATTACGGTGGTAAATAATTTGCGCGTGGTCAGGTCTGTCTTGCACCAGAAATCGTTGATGTCGTAGTCGATGACGATGCGGTGTTCGAGCGCTTGGCCGGGCTGGCCCGTACGCAGGATGATGCGCACGGCGCTGTTGTGCAGCTCGGTGCGAACTTGGTGCGCCACTTGCAGCCCGGCATCCGGGGTTTCCATGATGACGTCGAGTAGCACCACGGCGATATCGGGCGTGCTGCGCAGCAAGGC